>NZ_ARQF01000021.1 GCF_000384815.1 Halodesulfovibrio aestuarii DSM 17919 = ATCC 29578 | reverse complement strand
GCAGAAGGTGGTGTTGACACTGGCCCATTAGTTACTCCAGATAATGGTTCAAGCTCTCCAATCGTCCACACCACTCCAGATCAAAGCGGTGAGATTGATGTTTGGGAGCCACTCTTATCTTCTGATGGACGAGTCCGTGTAAGACATGCCCAAACGGGTAAAAAAATAACCCTTCGACCAGAAGTTACGACCTCAAACGTATCCACTGCAAAAGTTGGTGAGGTACTACCCGTTCCGACTTTAGAAAGAGAAGTGTTTGTTAAGATAGGTAATAATTATGTCTTTAATGGTTATATCTACCAAAAAAGTACTACCACACATACAGATAAGGTTGGTGAATGGAAGGTTGGTATGAAAAAAGGAGTTGCTCCTAGCAAAACGCATAAAATTACTCTTGGGCATGATGGTAAAGTTATAACACACCCTTAGGAGAAGAAATGAAATTTTCTGAAATGTTTGAAAAGGTAGCCAGTTATTGGCCAAATCAAATAGTGGTTGATGATTGTGTAGGAGCTGGAGAATCTAGATATAGCCCAAAATTATGGAGCCTTTATGAAGAGATTGAAGAAAAGTATGGGATTGTTGAAAGTTGGGAGGGGGTTCTTAACTATTCTATATATGGAGAGTTACATAAGCTTTTGATTAAAGAGTTTGAAAAGGAAAATTATATTATTTTGTTGGACAAGGTTGATAAAAAAAAGATTGAAGAAAGTATGTATAATAATTTTGGGGCACTTCCGGAATGGGATTGGTTGCTAGCTGAATATGAAAATGATTTGGAAGAGTAATTAGATGTGTCGACTAATTTTGTTTGCTTTCTTGTCAAATTGAAGACTAGGAAAGAGCTGGAGAATTTTAATGACGATAGTTGCATTTAATAAGGCACTGACTGATCCTACAACAAAAATGTGGACACCAAGTTAAGCCTCAAGGTCATACTGTTCATTACGGTATCCATATTTAACTGGAGACTCCCATCCTATGCTCGAATCTCGCCGTCTTCGATTGTAGTACGCCTCGATTAAATAGAGCCAAGTCGGCTTCATGCTTGGTGTTAAATTTCCTGTGACGGATCAGTTGATTTTTGACTGTGTGAAAAAAGACTCTGCGACGGCGTTGTCCCAGCGAGTTCCCTTTCCGGAGGGGATTACCCCTTATAGAGGGGCGTTAGAAGGATAGGCTACAAGATAGGCCGAGCATCCATGTTGTGTTATGTGGCTCAATAAATTTTGCTGGTTGATCGCCAATCTGGCTTGATGCCTTTTTAGATGTTTTAACTTCATACCATTCGAAATACGGTGAAATTCCGAGAATGTAACTTCCCAAATTCTTTTGCAATGTTGTTGAGATGCGCGCTCCGACACCACTGCCAAAGCTTTGGTGGTTTGTTATGTCGGAGTACATACTTCCGGCGTCACTCAAATTTGAATACACCCTTCCGGCTAGTAACAACGAACCTTCCATTTTTACTTTTACGTTCCAACTGTCATCAAGGTCATATTGTGCAGTCAAGCCGACAGGAAGGTAGAACTGGCTAATCTGGCGTAGATAGCCTCCCTCAGTAATGATGTTGTCCCGCCAGTAGCGGTATTTGAGGCCTGTATACGGAGTTAACTGCCAGGATGAAATAGTGAATTCTTTTCCTACAGCAGCCGTACCCTGAAACAAAAAGTCGTGGGTATCGCAACTGAGACCCGTGCCATCAGAGTACTTCCCTTCATAACGTAATTCCCCGCCTAATCCTTCTGCTTCAAGACCAAAGAAATATCCCTGATTGGTTGTATGTGTAAGTCCAGTATTTATTCCGGCAAGGTAGCCAGTCTCATCCATTACCTGCTCGTGATACGAAAAGTAAATGGCCTTAGGAGATATTGTAAAAGTTGTTTGAGCATGTGCAGTAAAAGGGAAAACAAAAAGAAGTAACGCAAGGGTTAGTTTTTTCATGTCTATTCTCATGGCTTTTTTGGGATGAGTTTTTTGAGGAGAGCGGGAAGTATTCCAATTTAGAAGGCAGGTAAGCGATGCAAGAAGAACTGTGTTTTTTAACCTGTTAACAAATTAATAAATTTCCGGCTAGCACACTGGTTTTTGGGAAGAAGCAGAATGTAGCTTTGGCATTGCTTGAAGAGTGTGGAGGCGGCGTAGCGCTTAAATACGGTTGATGTTGAAGGTGGTAACTAGCTATGTGCGGGTAACTTTTCCGCATGGGGGGGACAATAAGGAGTGGAAGGATATGAATAGATAGCGTTGCAAAATGTTTGATTGTCAATACGAAGTGATGTTTGAATCGCCCCTAGTTTCGTAGACGTTCTTGAGTTAAAGTCGATAACTTCATGAGGATACGATGATCGGCAACTGTTATCTGGTTGCATTTAGTTTTGAAGCGGTAAATTCGATCACAGAAGGTGCCACTTCAGTACATGATGTTGTTCAACAACCTGATGCAAGTCAGCTTCGCCTGTAGTTATTGTCTGATTCAATACAACAGTGCTTTAGTGCATCTATTTTTGTAGGCTCAGTTCTGTTAGGGTGCATTTAAGACATGACATGGATAGTGTTGCTGTTTATCTCCATGTCGTTTTTTATTGTATTGGGCAAAAATAGAAAATACAAATATCAGCGATTGTCAGCTACTGTTCTTTTATGGGATAGTGGCTGTTTGTGTTTTTTCTTCTTTAATATTGATGGTATTTTTAAGGCTATTTGTTGGATTGAAGGATCAGGTAAAAAGCACAGAGGATCGTCTGTTCCAACCGTATTAAAAGTGTGGCAATAATTACAGCCAGAAATGTAAGCAGGATGTCGGCAGGTTGAATTATAATCTGGTGTTACTTGATACATAATAGATGTCCCTTATTGGCGTATGTCGTACTTTCGCCTCATTTCTATATCATACTCTGCAATTACTACTAGTTAGGAGATAAAATATGCTTTACAGAACAATGCCCAAGAATGGCGATCAACTTTCCGCACTGGGATTCGGCTGTATGCGCCTGCCGATGGTTGATGGAAAAATTGACGAAAAACGAGCCATTGCACAGATCCGCGAAGCTATTGATAATGGTGTTAACTATGTGGATACCGCATGGCCGTACCACAACGGAGAAAGTGAGCCGTTGCTTGGCAAAGCTTTGCGTGACGGCTATCGTGAAAAAGTAAAAATTGCCACCAAACTCCCGACTTGGATGGTTAACAGCCGTGAGGATATGGACAATTTCCTTAATGCTCAGTTGGAAAAGCTCGGCACGGATCATATTGACTATTATCTGATCCATGCTCTGAGCGGCCCATCCTGGGATAAGATCGAAGCTCTCGGCGTGAAGGAATTTCTTGATCAGGCTCAACGTGACGGACGCATCGTGAATCCCGGTTTTTCCTTCCATGGCCTGTCAGAGGATTTCAACGGTATTGTGGACAGTTACCCTTGGGTGTTTTGCCAGATTCAGTACAACTACCTCGATCAGGAGTTTCAGGCAGGAACCAAGGGGCTGGAATATGCTGCATCCAAGGATCTGGGTGTGGTTATTATGGAACCTCTGCGCGGTGGTAATCTCGGTCTTCCTACTGCGCCTCCGGCTGTCGCGGAAATTTGGGACGAAGCGCAGACCAAACGTGCTCCTGTTGAATGGGCACTGCGCTGGGTTTGGAATCATCCGGAAGTCACAGTGGTGCTTTCAGGAATGAACATTGAGTCCCATGTGAAGCAGAACATGGCTATTGCCTGTGAAGCGCATGCAGATTCCCTTACGGCAGAAGAGTGTGCTCTGGTTGACCGGGTAAGCACGAAGTATCGGGAACTTATGCAGGTCGGTTGCACGGGGTGTGGATACTGTATGCCATGTCCTGCAGCAGTCCAGATTCCTACCTGCTTTGATTTATTCAATAAGTTGCACATGTTCGGAGGCTTGGAAGGCGTTAAACATTTTTATAAATCGTTTGCCGCGGGTACAGTTCTCCAGCGTGAAGCAGGGTTTGCGTCTCAGTGTATAGAGTGCGGGGAATGTTTGGAAAAATGTCCGCAGCAGATTAATATTCCAGAGGTCCTTAAAAGGGTCGTCACTGAACTTGAAAATGCGTAGCGTTATGTAAAAATAATAGTTGAATATACTGGGCTGACGGGGGGCACAGCAAGAGTATCTTCCTCCGTCAGCCTATAATTTTTTTGTCCTTTTCAGCGTTATAATTTCTGCAATCCGGCGAGACGGTATGTTACCGGATTTTTCTATATAAAAGCGGAGAGGACATGGGCTACGATTATCGGATAACAAAATGAAAATATTATATTATGACTGTTTTGCCGGAATCAGCGGCGATATGAATCTGGCAGCCATGATCGACCTTGGTGTTGATGCTGAGTTTTTGCGTTCCGAACTGGGGAAATTAGACCTGAATAGTGAATTCGAACTCGAAATCACCAAGGATAGCAGAAGAGGTATTCATGGCACACGGGTCGAAGTGCATCTGCGCGGCGAGGGCCATGCTCACGAGCATGACCATACTCATGGGCAGCACAAAAACAGCCATCATCATGAGCACACTCACCATCATCATGGGAAGGAAGACTTAAAAAATTCCTGCGCACATACCCACAAACCCCACCGTAATTTTACTGATATCAAATCCATTATCATGAAAAGTGGATTGGACGAGAGGGTTAAGGAAACCAGTCTCAATATTTTCCGCAAGGTTGCCGAAGCCGAAGCCAAAGTGCATGCAAAACCGGTGGATGAGGTTCATTTTCATGAGGTGGGGGCCACGGATTCCATTGTGGACATAGTCGGCGCGGCTATCTGTTACCATAACTTGGGCGTTGAAGGTGTCTGGGCCCGTTCTGTGGAACTGGGCAGCGGTGTTGTCCATTGCGTTCATGGTGTAATGCCTGTTCCTGCTCCGGCCACATCTGAAATTCTTCATAATATCCCGATCTCTGTCGGTGGAACCACACACGAAGCCACAACACCTACTGGTGCGGCTATTATTGCCTCTCTGACTGATAGATTCATCGATTCTCCTGTCATGAAAATACAAAGGACAGGGTACGGCATAGGGCATCGCAGTGAAACCCGACTTCCTAATGTTCTTAGAGCGTATCTGGCTGTAGTGGAGCAGGAGTGCTCGGGTAAATCAGAAGCCCGTCTTCTTCAGTGCAACATAGACGACATGACCGGAGAGATGCTTGGGGAAGCCATGGATATATTCATGGAACATGGTGCCATGGATGCGTACTTTACGCCTATACTTATGAAGAAAAACAGGCCGGGCACCCTCGTCTCACTTTTGTGCGGTATGGATAAGGAAGAGTATTTCAAAGACTTGATTTTTCGACACACAACCACATTAGGTATAAAAAGTCTTTCAGTTGATAAGACCGCGCTGGAAAGAAGTTTTGAGCGTATTGAGATCCCGTTGGGCGAGGTGACCTTGAAACACACGCATCTTAATGGCGTGGTAATCCGTTCCAAGCCGGAATTTGAGGATTGCAAAGAGATTGCCCGGCGAAACGGTATCCCGATCAGTGATGTCTATGACGCAATCCATAAGCATGGGAAGTGAGAAGAGCTCTATGTCTCGAGATAAATATGAAACTCTTCTCGCCGATCTTAGGTCTATGGAACGTGTTCTTGTGGCCTTTTCCGGAGGAGTGGACAGTGTGTTCCTGCTTCATGCCGCAAATCAGGCTTTGCCCGGTAAGGTGTTCGCTGTGACGTTATCTGCCCCGTATACCCCTCAGGCGGAGGTGAAAGAGGCAATTGCTCTGGCGCGGGATATGAATGTCCGTCATGAACTGGTGAACGTGTCTTTCCCTGAGGAATTGCGTAACAATCCGGCAGAACGCTGCTACCTTTGTAAGCGGGAACTATTTCTGCAGCTCAAGAGTATTGCTGAAGCGGAGGGGATTGACCATATTCTGGACGGAACCAATATGGATGATCTGGACGATCACCGTCCGGGGCGTAAGGCTTTGCTGGAATTAGGAATCCGTAGTCCCTTGCAGGATGCTGGACTGACTAAACAGGAGATTCGGGCGTTGTCTAAAGAAGAGGCTCTTCCAACATGGAACAAGCCGAACGGAACTTGTCTGTTAACCCGTATTCCTCATGATACGGACGTAGACGAACCAGAACTGCGGCGCATTGAAGAAGGGGAGTTGTTCCTTAAATCTATCGGATTTTCTTCTGTCCGGTTGCGCAGTCATGGAGAACTGGCCCGTATTGAAGTAACTGAAGAGGTAATTCCTGATTTGGTTGCACCACATGTACGCCGTCAGATTGATGCACATCTCAAGAGGCTGGGATATCGCCATGTCACATTGGATATGGCTGGTTATCGTATGGGCAGCCTTAATGAACAAACGGTATAATTTGAATTATGGAAAATAAATTAAAGGAACTCTTGTCTGCAGTAAGGGAAGGCAAAGTTGATATTGATGAAGGTGTAGAGCTGTTACGTGACCTGCCTTATGCAGATCTGGGACACACCAAGTTTGACCTGCACCGTTCGTTGCGCAATGGGTTTCCTGAAGTGATTTACGCGGAAGGCAAGACGCCTGAACAGGTCGGGGATATTTTCCTCGGGGTGTCCGGCAGCACAAACATTCTTGCTACACGGGTTTCGCCGGCAATGGCAACGCATGTGCAATCAGTCTGTCCTGACGTCAGCTATAATGCATTGGGGCGTACCTTAGCCCTGATTCGCGGTTCACTAAAATTCAAATCACGAGAGATCGTTATTGTTACTGCCGGAACTTCGGATTTACCAGTTGCGGAGGAGGCCCGTGTTACCTGCGAAATGTTCGGTAGCCGTGCCACCGTTATCTCCGATATAGGCGTTGCCGGTATCCACCGCCTTCTGGATAAGCTTCCCCAACTCCGCAAAGCCAGTGTGCTTATTGTAATTGCCGGAATGGAAGGGGCATTAGCCAGTGTTATTGGGGGACTTGTCTCACAGCCTATAATCGCGGTTCCTACATCAGTCGGGTACGGAGCATCATTTTCCGGACTTTCTGCCTTGCTCGGGATGCTCACTTCCTGCGCGAGTGGTGTTTCTGTAGTCAATATTGATAACGGATTCGGAGCGGCTTGTGCGGCCTGTAAGATTAATAACTTGTTGGAGTAAGCAGTAGTTAGCCCAAAGCAAGTTTTTTACGTGGTTGTTAACCATAATTAAATGAAAGGCCCCTCGGAGTGTTCTCCGAGGGGCCTTTTTATTGCTAACCGCGCTTATGCGATGATGGAAGTTATCTTGCAATGTGACGGGCAGTTAAGATCTGTGCCTTGACATAGTTACTCTTTTTAAAATAGTGCATCTAATGTGTTACTGAATCGAATTTCGTAATATTTAGGCGTGCAATCGAATATATCGGCTGTGAGCAAAGGAGGGTCTTTCAATTACTTTTTCTACCTCATTCAAAATCAAATGGAGTGCTCTGTTCATTGTAATAGCACTTCCGGTATTTATCTTACTGATGGGTTCCCAACCGGCGTTAAGCCACCAACGCACCCTCGTAGCCGTTGCCCCATGGGAAATTAAAGGCATCGACCCAGCCAAATCAGGCATTATTTTCCAACGTATGGAAATTGTTGAAACACTGACGTCCGTAGACCACGACGGGAACCTGATTCCATGTCTGGCTGAAAGTTGGAGCACGAGTGAAGACGGCCTCACGTGGACTTTCGCCATACGTAAGGGAGCAAGGTACCACGACAAGTCGAAAGTGACCCCTCAAAACGTGGCTGACTCCCTCAACATATCCTTGGGCAAACCGGGCATGCTCCGCAAAATGCCCATCAAATCCATACGGGCGGAAGGCGATAACGTGATCTTCGAACTCTCGGAAGCATGCGCTATGCTCGCTTCGGGAGTAGCCCACTATACAGCCTGTATCCTCGCGCCAGCCGCGTACGATAATAACGGTGATGTGATCCGCCTCATAGCCACCGGTCCCTTCGAGGTTACTCGATTTGAGCTTCCGCAAAAGATCAAGCTCAGGGCATTTAGAGACTACTGGGGATCGGTTTCACAAATTCGAACCGCCGAATATCTTGCCGTCGCCAGAAACGAAACACGCGCACTCATGGCTCAAAGCGGTGACGCAGATATCATCTTTACTCTTGATCCTGTAACACTTCAGCGACTGAAACGGTTCCACCGAATCCGCGTATCAACGACCCCGTTGCCCCGTACCATTGTCATTAAGATGAATTGTACACATACGGGGATGAATACGCCTGAGCTCCGCAAGGCCCTCAGTAAGGGCTTCGATCGCAAGGGTATTGCCCTCACCGTTATGCGTGAGGAGCAGTCCGCAGCCCAACAATTATTCCCACCGGCTCTCGGTATCTGGCATCTGGATTCACTGGAACAGCCGGATCCAACCGTTGGCAGCTATAAGTCGTTGATGATGAAACAGGGCTGGAAAGAAAACAGTGAAGGTTATCTTGAAAAAGACGGCTCCCTTTTGGAGTTCACCATGACCACCTATTCCGACCGTCCTGAATTACCCGTGTGTGCGACTGCTCTGCAGGACCAGATGCGAAAAATGGGCATCAAACTGAATATTGCTGTCTCTAATTCCAGCGCGATTCCTCAGGGGCATAATGAGGGCACACTGGAAATGGGTTTGATGGCTCGAAACTACGGGTTGATATCCGATCCTCTCGGTTCGATTTTGATGGATTATGCTCCGGAAGGTGGCGATTGGGGGGCTATGAACTGGAACAGTCCGGTCATGCAGAAATCCCTTGCTGCTATTCAAAAAACAACTACTCCGGAAAAGTACGCTGAACACGTGAAGACCGTCTGCACTATCTTGCATGACGAAATGCCAACCATTCCGGTCGTTTCCTACGTTCATTCGGCAGCCTATGCTAATGATATCGTCGGCTTCTCCCTCGATTCGCTGGAACGCAGCTACCGTATTTCCGAAATGCGCTGGGATCATTAGATGGTACGCCTCGTAAGAAACCTAGTGTTACAGTCTTCATTGGCTTTGTTCGTCGTCGGCACATTGACTTTTGTGCTGACCAAGGCGCTTCCGGGTGACATGGGTTATCGCATCGCTGCCGGCAGATACGGTCATGACATGGTCGATACTGCCGCGGCGGAACTCGTGCGTCAGGAATTAGGATTGGGACAATCCTCGATTTCAGCCTATTTCCACTGGCTCATGGATTTGTTGCAATGGAACCTCGGGGAGTCGATGGTAAGTGGTGCCCCGATCACTGACATTTTGAAACATGAGTTCGGCAGCACGTTGACCCTTGCTCTGGCCGCCATTGCCATTGCCGCCATTGTCGGCCCGACCCTCGGTGTCTTGGTAGCGTTTACCAGAAGCCGAACGGTGGATCGTTTATCTGTGGCTCTCTCCGTGGCTACCCGATCCATTCCGTCCTATGTCATCGGCATTGTGCTCATTGTGGTATTTGCCATCTGGCTGGATGTTCTGCCCGCTGCAGGCTGCGGCGAGCCTATCAACTACGTATTACCGGCATTAACACTGGCTCTTCCCCTCATTACGGTATCCGTTCGCATTACCAGCGCTTCATTGAAAGATGTCATGGAACAGGATTACTTCGAGTTCTCACGCCTCAAAGGCTTGGGTTGGTGTCAGTCTCTGTTGCGTCACGGGATGCGGAACATGTCCATTCCGGTCATTGCCTACCACGGCGTTCAGCTTGTCTATCTGGTAGAAGGTCTTGTTATCGTGGAAACTCTGTTCGCATGGCCCGGCATAGGTCACTCGATGGCGCATGCTATCTTTGCCCGGGACATTCCCATGATTCAGGGGACGTGCATGACACTGGCCCTCAGCTTCATACTGCTTAACACACTGCTCGACATACTCTATCGCTGGGTCGATCCCAGGGAGCGCAAATCATGACCGACGTCATTTCCTATTTCAATAAACTGAACAGGACACAGCAGGTCGGAGCGGGCATTCTTCTCGCCGTGATTCTGCTGGGAGTTCTCCAACCTCTTGTGCATGATGTTCCGGCTCAGCAAACAGACTTGTATAACGCGCTCCACGGGCCGTCATGGGTAGAGCCGTTCGGGACAGACCATCTGGGCAGAAGTATGTTCTCCCGTATTGGAGCGGCCATTCGCCTCTCCATGTCGCTTGCCCTCATCAGTGTTTTCACTGCTGTTGTACCCGGCTTGATCTTCGGGGTCATCGCGGGGTGGAAAGGTGGATTAACGGACAAGGCTATTTCTTTTGCGGCTGATGTTGTGGCCGCCTTGCCGGGATTGATGCTCATCATGCTTATCGCCACAATCAGCCCCGGATCGTTTCTGGTTCTGTACGTGGGCATCTCCCTGGTGCTGTGGCTTGAGTACTTTCGTGTGGTACGCGCCCAGACTCGTGTCCTGAGCGCCAGTCCCCATCTTGAATCATCCCGGTTGCTCGGCTTCGGAACGTGGTACTGCTTCCGTAAGCACATATGGCCGGGGTTGGCTTCCAGCATCCTGCCTCTTGCAGCCTTGGGAGCGGGTAATGCCATCCTCGCGCTGGCAGCGCTCGGGTTTGTCAATGTGGGCGTACGACCCCCTGTTTCCGAACTTGGACTTATGATGACGGAACTCTTCCCTTACATCTACGATGCGCCCTTCATTCTTATGCAGCCGATACTGATCGTCGTCGCGCTGGTTCTGGGGCTGAACCTGCTTACACGGAGTGACACGTCATGGAAATAGCGTTGAGTGTAAAATCCCTTTTTGTTCGTCCGGTTACCGGCGGTAACGAGATTGTTTCCCCTATCAGTTTTGATATCCCCAAGGGAACAGCACTCTCTCTGGTCGGGGAAACCGGCTCAGGGAAAAGCCTTATTGCTCAAGCTATTTTAGGGAATATTACGGATGACTTGGCAGTTGGCGGCGAAGTCTACGTCGATGGTACGGAATACCTCGGCCAATCTCCGAGGCAACGCCAACGGCTCTGGGGCAGGAAACTTGGCATGTTGCCGCAGGAACCTTGGCTTTCACTGGATCCGACTAAACGGGCGGCACCACAGGTTGAGGAAGTATACCGATGTGTGCTCGGCAAGGATGCTCAGACTTCATGCCGGCAGACGACTGACGATTTGGCCCGCTTTAATCTAGGCGAATCACGCGACAAGTATCCGCATCAGATATCAGGTGGTATGGCGCAACGGTTGGTATTTTGCTGCATCATGGCCGGAGGCACGGATATCCTTATCGTAGATGAACCTACCAAAGGACTTGATGTCGACCGCAAGCAGGAGGTCATCGACCAGCTTCAGGGCGTACTGGACAGGCAAGGTACTCTGCTTGTTATTACCCATGATGTGGAGGTCGCGGAAAGCCTGAAAGGGCAGACCATCGTAATGCGAAACGGTGTCGAACAGGAGCGGAGCACCACTCAAGCTCTGTTTGCTTCCCCGACAAGCGAGTATGCACGGGAACTGATTAATGCAGTCCCAAGTCGCTGGGAAAAGACTGAGAAGCATCCCGTTACAGGGGATGATGTCATCAGTTGTACAGGTATCGCCAAATCTTTCTCCGGCGATACGTTGTTCACGGATGTCGATTTGAGTATCGCCAAAGGAGAAATCGTCGGACTCCTCGGCCCGAGCGGTAGCGGGAAGAGTACCCTTGGCGACATTCTTCTCGGACTGGCTTCTCCCGACACGGGAAAGGTGATGCGCACCAACGGATTTAACTCTTTTCAGTTTTTGAAATTATATCAGGATCCGCCAGCTTCGTTCTCTCCTTTCCATACCGTAAAAAGCAGTCTGGAGGAACTGGTGGCCCTGCATGGACTTGCCGATGACCGATTTTACGAATTGATGGACAAACTAAAACTGGACCGCTCGTTATTGGAGCGAAAACCCGCAGGTATCTCCGGCGGCGAACTGCAACGGCTGGCGATTGTACGCGCCTTGCTTCTCAACCCCGTCTTCCTGTTCGCCGACGAACCGACCTCACGGCTCGACCCACTAACGCAAAAAGAAACTATGCATCATTTAACAAGCGCCGTCCGTGACAATAACTGCGGTATGTTGCTGGTCAGCCATGATATTAATTTACTGGAAAAAAGCTGTGATCGGGTAATCAATCTTGAAAAATGGATGTATCACTAATGCTAAGACCAGTAGGTTAGTGGTTTAGTTTTATCTATAACATTCTATAAATACAGGTAGTCAGAAGTATAAAACACTTCTGACTACCTTTTTTTATACCCTGTTTATATCCAAAAGTGTGGGTAGGGTGTGTGCAGGGGGAACTATATGGAAGGACTTCACCGGTTCTCAAGTTCTGCAATTATGGTTGTGTTACGCTACAACGAGTCCATTTTGCGGGAGGAGATCTCGTAAGATATACGTTCTGAGATACGCAACAGCGCGATCTTCCATTGGTGCAGGAGATTGTTCGATCTAGTTTTCTTTCTGGATACGCTCAAGCCGTTTTCCAAGAATAGCGAACAGCCATTACTCTTTAGTATAACAGCACGCCATAACAGCCAAAGTCATTTCTGTGCTTCAATCACCTTTCTTTTGATCTGTTCTTCACTTTTAAACGGTATTCTTCGACCCAGCAGTACAGCACAGGTACAACAAAGACTGTCAATAACGCTATAGACATACCGCCAAATGAAGGAATCGCCATAGGGACCATAATGTCCGCGCCCTTACCGGTTGATGTTAGGATCGGTAACAGCGCTAAAATAGTTGTTGCCGATGTCATTAAGGCCGGGCGAATCCGTTTTTTGGCCCCTTCAACAACAAAAGTACGAATATCTTCTATTGTCTCATGTGAATGCTTGCCTTTTGATTCATCAAGAAACGTAGCCATAATAACACCATCATCGGAGGCTATACCAAACAGAGCAAGAAATCCTACCCAAATGGCAACAGACAGGTTTATCGGATGTACTTGGAAAAGCTCTCTCATGTCTGTACCGAACATTGAAAAGTTCAAGAACCAATCCTGCCCGTAAAGCCAAATCATAATGAAGCCGCCAGACCATGCCACAAGAATGCCTGAAAAAACCATTAGGGTTGTGGTAACGGCACTGAACTGCAGATAAAGAATTATGACAATCACCAGCAGGGCAAGCGGCAGAATTATGGACAGTTTCTTCTGTGCCCGAATCTGGTTTTCATAACTGCCTGCAAATTCATATGACACGCCTGCCGGGATCACCAACTCACCGGTAGCAACTTTCTGATCAAGGAATCTGCGGGTCTGTTCAACTACATCAACTTCACCAAATCCTGACTTTTTATCAAACAGGACGTACCCGATAAGGAATGTATCTTCACTCTTGATAACTTGAGGGCCACGAACATATTTGATGTCCGCAAGCTGTCGTATTGGAATCTGTTCTCCTGAAGGAGCAGCAACAACGACATTACTGAGTCCTTCAATAGAATCACGTAACTCTCGCTGATATCGTACTCGTACGGGGTATCGCTCGCGTCCTTCAATAGTCGTACCTAATACGCGCCCGCCTATTGCACTTTCAATCACATCTTGAACTCTGCTGACGGTAATTCCATAACGGGCTATCGCATCCCTATTTATCACAATCTCAAGATACGGTTTACCGACTATTCTATCCGCTGTAACAGCTGCAGGCATTATGGATGGCACCTGCTTTAAATAATGCTCAAGCTGTAATCCAAATTCTTCAATAACGGGTAACGAAGGCCCTTTGATCTTAATACCCATTGGAGCACGCATGCCGGATTGAAGCATTACAATACGGGCAGCAATTGGCTGAAGCTTGGGAGCACTTGTTACCCCGGGGATATTGGCAGCCTTTACAATAGCATCCCAAATATCATCAGAAGAATGCACCCCATTCCATTTTTCACGGCCAGAATTAATTTCAGGATCAAGCGCCATACGCCAAACTCTGAACGGTTGTCCTCCCGAATCTGGAATAAGTCGTCCTGCGGCATCACGTTCATAATATCCCCGTACTAGATACGGATATCCATCATTGGCAGGTAGCAGCTTGCCATCAGCAGAGCGCATGTAGTCTTTTTTAGATGCATCAAATTTAAAGCGCGTCCGTTTGCCATTTTTATCTAACAGGAATTCAGGCTTATAATTAATAACCGTCTCAATCATGGACACAGGAGCAGGATCAAGAGGAGTTTCTGCCCTGCCAAGTTTTCCCACAGCACTTTCAACTTCAGGAATCTGTTGAATAGCTTTATCCTGCGCTGCAAGCACCTCCTGAACCTCGCCAATGGATGCATGCGGCATTGTGGTAGGCATATAAAGGAATGACCCTTCATCTAACGGCGGCATAAACTCTTTACCTAAGCCGGGGAAAGCATGGTTTAGCGCTATCAGTGGGGTAGAAGAACGAACTACATCAGGCAGCCACGACGTTAGTGTCCCAAACCCAAGCCAGATAACCATACCAAATGAAACAATGCTTACGGGAAGTACTAAAAAGGTGCCTTTCCAGTTTAAAAAAACACGAAGCAACGTAGGATATGTCTTTTGAAAGACATAGAAAAATGCCATCAAACTACCAATGGTTCCAGCAACAAAGAAAAAGTTAACTGTGAATCCTTTTCCAGGGCCAAGAGGCAACCAGTGCTGGGAAAGGAACATGGTGACTGCAATAATGACTACCCAATTTTCAATACGTTCAAGAATCAACTCGGTTTGCGTTGAAAAATGGGATCGTATCAGCCGGCGGATTCCCATATAAGCGACTATGATGCCAATCCACCATTTGATCATTACCCCAAGCACAATACCTGCTATCACAAGCAATCCGGGTGCAATGTATTTTTTATGCCCCATATAAGATGATTTTCTTGCCTTAAATAAGACATGAGCAAGTGCCGGAAGAACTGTAAGCGAAAGTAAAATAGAGGCACCAAGAGCAAACGTTTTGGTATACGCTAATGGCTTAAATAACTTTCCTTCTGCCCCTTCCATAACAAAAACAGGCAGAAAACTGACAATGGTTGTGGCAACAGCCGTCATAACCGCACTGCCAACTTCAGAAACCCCATCAAAGATAAGAGAGAACGTATCCGCTCCTTCCGGAGCACTTTCCAACTTTTTCAGAATATTTTCACATATTATAATCCCCATATCCACCATTGTACCAATGGCAATGGCAATACCGGACAGGGCAACAATATTGGCATCTACCCCCAATGTTTTCATGGCTATGAAGCATATGAGAATAGCCAAAGGAAGCAGGGAAGAAATCAATAATGAACTTCTGAAATGCATAACAGCAAGAAGTACCACAATGATGGTAATCAAAATCTCTTCAAACAGGGCACTATCCAGTGTCCCTAACGTTTCTTTGATCAAACCGCTCCGATCATAAAACGGTACAATCGTCAGTTTTGAAACAGTACCGTCTGCAAGTGTTTTACTTGGCAATCCTGCACTGATAACTTTAATCTTTTCTTTTACATTTTTAATTACTTGAAGAGGGTTTTCTCCATAACGGACGACGACTACGCCACCGACTACTTCTGCGCCGTTTTTATCCAGTGCTCCTCGTCGCGTAGCTGGGCCAAGCGTGACGGTTGCAACATCTTTAACGGTGATAGGGGTGTTATCCGTTACTTTTATAACTGCTTTTTCCAGATCGGATACTTTTTTAACGAAACCAACACCGCGGATTATATATTCCACGTTGTTAATTTCCATTGTACGCGCGCCAACATCAAGGTTTGACTGCTTAACTGCGGAAATTACCTGCTGAAGGGTAACTCCTTTAGTCCGCATCGCGTCAGGATTCACATCAACCTGATACTCTTTTACAAACCCACCGGCAGAGGCAACTTCCGAAACGCCTTCCGCAGAAAGCAAACCATAGCGAACAAGCCAGTCCTGCACACTGCGAAGTTCATCAAGCCCCCATCCACCAGTAGGATTACCTTGAGAGTCCCGACCTTCAATTGTGTACCAGAAGACCTGCCCAAGAGCAGTTGCATCTGGCCCTAAGGTTGGCTGTACGCCAGACGGCAGTGTGCCCGGCGGCAAACTATTCAATTTTTCTAAAAGACGGGAACGAGACCAGTAAAATTCTACATCTTCATTAAAAATGACATAGATAGTTGAAAAGCCGAACATAGAATAGCTTCGAACAGTCTTTACTCCCGGAATGCCGAGTAATGAAACTGTAAGCGGATATGTTACCTGATCTTCCATATCCTGCGGGGAACGCCCGGACCACGCCGTAAATACGATTTGCTGGTTTTCTCCAATATCCGGAATAGCATCTACAGGAACAGGATTTCTGGGCAGACCGCCTAGATCCCAGTCAAAAGGAGCAACCATCGCCCCCCATCCAATAACTAGAATGGTGAGCAATGCCACAATAAGCTTTCGTTTCAGGCAAAAATAAATAAGTTTTTCTGTAATGGTACGCGGCTGAACTTCACACGGAGAAGTCTTGTCCAAGGGACAATTATCTTGATTCATTTCTGCAGGTAGCGCAGTGTTTTTTTCTTGATCCGGCATAACCACGCTACTCCACTGGAAGTTGTCTTTTTACTTCACCGCACTTCAACATAGACTTCCCGAAATACGGGTTGCGGATATCTTCATCTTGCTGCAGCCATATGGCTCCCTTGTTACCAAAGGCCATCGGGCAGTAAACTTCATACAGTTCGCCTGGCAGAGCAATTCCCACCCTTTCTGTCAAAGAAAGTAACTCCTTGGATATTGCAAAGAATTTTTCGCGCATGGTTGCTATGTCAGACTCTTCCTGCATTGCCGTAATATTCTGTAATATTTTCTGCTCTTGTTTTCCCCAGAAAGAGATTGCCTGTTTTGAAAGGCCATTTCTTGAAACGTTTGTAAGGGCGGAAATAACACGACTTGCTCCCTTGCGTGCGGCTTCCATATCGTCCTTGCTCAACGCTTCTGAGATCTCGATGTATGCCGTCAGCACATGCCCAAGCTGTTTTTTAAAGGTAAATGGAACATCCATAGCAGGGGTCAGGGAAGTTGCTACCTTCTCTATTCCATACGCAGTGCGCAGTGCTTCATAATTGAATTTAGCTGACGCAAATATCTCGTGCTGGCGCTTGTACGTTTCAGCCTCAGAACCAAGGACACAATCATTTGTGAGCAACATTCCGTGCTCTTTCCAAACCCGTTTGGATTCCCCTTCAAGCATGCTGTAATCAATGGAAGAAATTTTTTGACTTATCCTCTTAAATAAAGACTGAACTGTTGCGTTATCTTGCTGGCGCAAGGCCTGAGCAAGCGCATCAAAATCTGTCTGTAAAAAAGAAAGCTTGGAAATAAAAAGTTGGGGCGCCTTAAGCGACTCTCCAACATTGGTTGAATGTGCAGTGCTGGAAGAACCGCTCATCATACTCGGTTTTGCCATAATTTGTAGCGCACTATCGAGCTTAAATGCACCCTTACTTACAACACGCTCATTTTCTTTCAATCCACTCTTAACTATATAGTAATTACCGCTTCTTGGGCCTAAGACTATTTCGCGCCCTTCATACGTCCCTTCTTTCTCTGGGAGTTCCACATACACAACAGCACGTTTTCCCGTGATAAGCGGAGCAGAGGCTGGAATAACTAAAAAAGTTTTTTGGGGATCATTTGCGCCGGCAAGCTTCATCGTCTGTACCGCTTGTACAAACATTCCCGGCTTCAGCTTTTCTTGTGGATTGCGCACTTCAAGGCGCACATCAACAGTACGAGTTTTCTGTTTAACCATTGTGTCTATATAAACAACGCGACCTTTGAATTGATCACCGGGAAATGCTTCTATGGTAAACTCAACATCATCACCTTTATGAATCCAAGGAAGATCCGTTTCATAAGCCTCAAGAACAACCCACACTTTGGAAAGGTCTGCAATGGCATATATGGGCTGCCCAGTTTTAACATAGGCACCTTCAACGACTTTCTTCTTGATAACGATACCAGCCTGAGGAGCACGGATAACGATTTCTTTCGATGGATTTTTCTGTTTAAGAACAGCGTTAACCTGCATTTTAGTCAGGCCGAGCAGGCGTAGCTTTTCCTTTGCAGCAGAAATGTTGTCTTCTATGGAAGTACGAAGGAGGGAAGAGCTTTGAGGAGTAAGTCTAGATTTTGCTCCTTGGGCTTGAATCAATTCAGCCTGCGCAGCGTACAGTTCTGGACTATAGATAGCAGCCATAGGCTGCCCTTTGCGCACAATGCTGCCAGTTTTGGAAATATACATTTTGTCAATACGTCCGGCTGTCCAAGCACTAATAGTGCCGACAAGGGACTCGTCATAATCAACTTTACCGACCATGCGAAGAGACGTTGAGGCTGATTGCCGCTTAACAGGGGTGACTTCTATTTGTGCAAGCTTGCGGGCATCACTCCCCAAATTAATCTGTCGATAGCTTTCAGCAACAGCACTGCTGTTATCAATCTCAAGCTTTATCAAATCCATAAAACATATTGGACACTTACCAGCTTGCGGCAGTTGGATTTGCGGGTGCATAGAACACGTCCAGATAACTTTTCCGGCACTTGAGTTGCTCTCCACACCATCTTTTATTGTTTTAACATGTACATGCGTTGCATTGGTGCCATCATGAGGAGATTCTGAATCACTCAAAAAGGCAAACCACACCCAACCAACAACAGCAGCAATGCTAAGAACAATAACTATTTTGCCCCAAAAATATGGTAATTTCATCTCTGATCCTCAATAAAGCAAGTGCTCTCAGGCAAGGCCCGAGAGCACTATCGGCTTACTAGTTAACGACTTCGAGTTTAACGCCTTGGTCTTCGAGTTTCTTAACAAATTTCTCAGGAGACTTCTTAAACTGTGGTCCGCACGCTGGGCAGCAGAAATATACGCGTTTACCATTATAGTCTGCATGAAGGTCTTTGTTAATTTCACCGCCCATTACAGGACAATTCTTTTGAGGTTCAGCAGCCATTCCAGTCGTTGACGCAAATGCGAATGCGGTAATTACCAGTGCAAATACAGCTGTTTTAATTAAGGATTTCATCTTTCCCCCATTTGTGTGTCTAGTTTACTTGTGTTTTCAACTCTTCTTCCGGTAAAGAAAATTCTGAAGACACAGGAGTATGAACCTGTGCAACAGGAAGTTCCGTACCTACCAGTTGTTCCAGCTGAGCTATCCGTTGTGCTTGATTAGCAAGGACACGGGCATAAGCCAGATACAAATCAAAATATGTTGTTTCGGCACTTATGAACTCTTGCAAATCCACTTGTCCGCTTTGGTACGCTTGCATTGTCACCTTTACAGACTGCTCCGCTTTGGGGAGTAGGCTGTCCTGATATAATGCCTTTTGGCGTAATTCATCACGGTATTGGAACAATACAAATTCCAGATCTGCCATTAAAATATCTTTTCGCCCTTTTTTGCCTTTCAATGCTGCAACACGTTTTTCTTTTCCCTCTTCAACAGCAGCATTTCTACTGTCCAACCAGATTGGCAGATTGATTCCTACAGAAGCTATAACCGGGTCTCGTCCATTCTGTGAGGGGTCTCCTGTGCGGGCGTCATCAGTATAAATCGATGTAATACCCAGTGTTACATCTGGATAATAATTCTTCTCTGCCACTTTAATCTGTGCACTTGCGCTTGCAACCTGCTGTTCGTAATTGAGCAACTCAGGGTTCTGACTTTCAAGCCACGTCCGTAGCTGATCATCACTCACTTTAAGCTCAAATCCGGCAATGACGTTATCAATGCGGACAGGCTCATCATAT
Source organism: Halodesulfovibrio aestuarii DSM 17919 = ATCC 29578 (assembly GCF_000384815.1). Taxonomy (NCBI): domain Bacteria; kingdom Pseudomonadati; phylum Thermodesulfobacteriota; class Desulfovibrionia; order Desulfovibrionales; family Desulfovibrionaceae; genus Halodesulfovibrio; species Halodesulfovibrio aestuarii. The sequence goes on along the minus strand of NZ_ARQF01000021.1, from coordinate 1,181,973 downwards.
TTTCTTCCCATAAGCGCGTTCAACCTTGCTGTAAGTGGCGAACGTAAATCTTCTAAAGAACGCTTGCGATTGCGCGAAGTGTCCAACTCTACCTGAGAACGGAGAACATCTGCATAAAGAGCATTACCAGCCGAATACCGTGCACGTATTACTGATTCTAAATAGTCCAGCAGTTCAATTCGTTCTGAAGTAAGTTCTATAGCGCGATTGAGATACGCAAGTTCATAGTAAGCAACTTTTACCTCTTTAAAAATTCTTGCTTTTATGCTGTCGGCTTTCGCTCTAAGAATATCCGACTCGCGTAAGGCTACTTCTTCTTTTGCACTTAGCTTTCCGGGCCACGGAATTTTTTGAGAAAGCCCATAACTTAAACGTTGGGGCCCGACCCGAGTTTCAACAGGTACAATATAGACCCCGAAATTCAATTGTGGATCCGGCAAACTGGAAACTTGAGGGGCCTTTTGTATCGCAGCTTTCCAGCGAGCAAATGCTGCATACAATTCACCGTTATTTTCAGCAGCGAGCTCTAGATACGTTGGCAAAAAGTTTTCCAACCTCTCCTTTGCATGTAAGACGCTTACGGCAGAAAGCAAGAGTGCTACTGCAAAAAACACAGTCTTGAACTTCATACTATCCTCTCAGTCGGGCCAGAAGTGCAAAAAAACAGTATAATCAGTATATTAAGATTTAATTATTATATTTTGAACAACATAACAAAGTATATTCCATCAGGTAGGACACCTAATCCATTTTCCCGCGCATCGCTTACTGCATAGGTTGTAAGAACAGGTATCCACTTCTTATTAAGCAAAGCAGATACCAAAATGTGCAATCCTTACTATTTTAGTCAGATATAAAAGTGCTGCTAATTTAGGATGATACCTTGTCACAAAAACTGAATGAAAAATATACAGTCTTAGCAGAAGACCTCTATCCACTGTGTAATTTTTATACACATAGACAGTCCTTTCAATAAATCCGACTTCGAAAAGCGCCTGTAGAAGGTCATAACCTACTATTACGTAAATATATTCCCATACAACAGTAGAAGCTCGAACGTACATTTTCCTTACATAATAAAAAGTATTTGCTATTGAATTGATATTGTCCTTGGTTCCCTGTGTATATTTTTTAACCACCATCATTTTCGGACAACTCTTATATCAATATGTACAAAAATTGACGTCGTTCCCTAGTCTGTGCCGGTTGGTTACAGAGAAAATTAGCTCGTCGAATGATCAATTCAAAAGTGTGGATAGGGTGTGTGCAGGGGGAACTATATGGAAGGACTTCACCGGTTCTCAAGTTCTGCAATTATGTTGTGTTCAGACCTTGTTGTGTAACGCTTCAACCATCCAAAAAAACTTGAGTTTTATTTGCCTTTATGAAAAAGATTTCGTGACCACTTATTTTATATTGTTTTAAACGGGGAGCAAGAATGAAGAAACTGTTTTGGCGAATACTCATAGGGATGCTTTGTATCGCATGTGTTGGGTGCGCAACGATCAAAAAGCCGGAAAAAGTTACTTCAACTAATACTGCGCCAGTAGTTAGCCCGACTCTTCAGCAAGAGACGGAAACTGCATATCATGGGCTCAAAAGAAAAGTTGCAATTGGCCGTTTTACCAATGAAACGAAATATGGCCGTAGTTTTTTGCTCAATAAAAACAATGACAGAATCGGAAAACAGGCTGTTGATATTCTGTCAGAAAAGCTAGTACAGACTGATAAATTTATTCTTCTTGAGCGAGCAGATTTGGAAAAAATCCAAGCAGAGCTTTCTTTAGGTGATGCTGGCCAGCTTAAGAACATGGCTGATTATTTGATTGTTGGTTCAATTACTGAGTTCGGGCGTAAAGAAACGAGCGAAGTCGGTGTATTTAGCAGAACCAGAAAACAGGTTGCATATGCAACTGTGAGTATTCGTCTTATTGATGTGTACACAGGCGAGATTATCTACTCAGAATCCGGAAGCGGTGAAGCTTTTATGGAAGTAGGTTCCGTTTTTGGCGTCGGTGGACGCAGCAGTTATGACTCTACATTGAATGATAAAGCCATTGATGCAGCTATTACAACAGTTGCTTCAAATATTATTGAAAACCTGATGGACAAACCATGGCGTAGTTACATTTTGGGCTATGAAGAAGGCATGGTTATCATCGGTGGCGGTAAGAGTCAGGGGGTAAAACAAGGTGATCGTTTTACCGTTGTCAAGGAAGGTAAGAAGGTCAAAAACCGCCAGACAAACAGTGTGATTACGTTGCCGGGTAAAGAAGTTGCTGAGTTAGAGGTGATTGAAACATACGGAAAAACTCAGCGTAACGAGGTGTCATTTTGTCGTGTTGTGAGCGGCAATCTTTCTTCATACATTGCGTCAGGAAAGTATGAAAAACTGCTGGTAGAGGAACAATAATGCGTAGGGTTCAGAAAATTATCCTGTTGATGTTTGTTTGCAGCATCATGGCGTTGTCTGTTGGGTGTGGCAGACATACCGGAATTACTTCTCCTGATCAGACTGCCTGGCTTTCTTTTGTTGGAAATACAAAAGGTACTGCATTTGTGGTTGATGGCGGAATACCGACAGTGCTTTCTGCTCATAGCGAAAATGGCGGCAAGTTGTATCAGACTACGCCGGGAAAACATGTCATTGAAGTGCAGCGTAATAATCGGGTTGTTGTAAGGCGTACCGTCTTAATCGGTGGCCAGCAAACTAAGGAAATTCGAGTGCCATGAGAAAATTACTAGTTTGTTGTTGTCTCCTTCTTGTTGGTCTTGTTAGCGGGTGTGTCCATCAGCAACGCATTGAATGGTGCAACTATTCTCAAACGTATTATGCCATGCTCAAGGAACCGACTCCGGTTCTGATTAAAGAACATCAGGATGAGTTGCTGCATATTATTGATAATGCCGAGACGAAGAATAAGCCTGTTCCTCCTGGTGTATTTGCAGAGTATGGATATATGCTCGCAAAGGAAGGTAAAACAAAACAGGCTGTTGCCTATTATGAAAGGGAAGTTGCTGCATATCCTGAGTCAGAACAGTTTGTGAGTATGCTTGTACGTATGGCGACTCCTGATGGTGACGCCGGGGGTGACGTAGCAAAAGATGTTGCTGCAGAAAAAAAACAGGCCGCAGAGAAGCCTGCTAAAAAATAGGGAGGCAGTATGAAGTATCTTCGTTTAGCCATTCTTGCCTGCTGTCTCCTTGCAGTTGGTTGTGCAAAGCAGGTAACAAAAGCAGAGCGTTTTCCCGGTATGTATGAAGAGCAGCCGCGTTCGATTCTAGTATTGCCGCCGATTAACCTCACAACAGCGGCGGACGCAAAAGAGTGTTATATTACTACCGTGTCAGAACCGTTAGCTCGTATGGGGTATTACGTTTATCCGGCTCCAGTTGTGATGGAGTTTATGCAAAGTGAAGGATTGTATGACTCAGAGCTGTTGTACAACGATGATTTGCAGGGGATCAGAACAAATCTCGGCGCTGACAGTGTGCTGTTTACTAAGATTACAGCATGGGACATGTCATATTTAGTGATTGCTTCTAATATGACTGTTGGAATTGATTGTGAGCTTCGGTCTACCCGGACAAATAATATATTGTGGAGATACAAGGGGGCGGTTGTTGTTGATCTCGGTGGAGGTTCAGGCAATGTGTTTGTAGACATTATTGTTACTGCAGTGAACTCGGCAATGGCTGAGTATGTAGATGCAGCAAAGCGCGTAAATAATTTTACATTCTCAACTCTGCCAGAGGGCCCGTATTCACAAGCCTATATGAATGATCAAGAAGCAGTGATTTTCGATCAGGGAGCGTTGGATTCAACGAAATAATATTCTTCCTGCAATTGAAGATAAAAAAAGAGCCTTGAACAATTGTCCAAGGCTCTTTTTTTATCTCGTACGATTTTGAATAGCTTGAATTTATGGGATTCTATGCCGCTTGTTGTGTTACGCTACAACAAGTCCATTTTGCGGGAGGAGATCTCGTAAGATATACGTTCTGAGATACGCAACAGCTTGATAGAAGCGATAGCTGCTGTGGCTAACAGCTTCTTCACAATGTTCGTTCTCATTTAGTTGATGCCTTTCATCATTCCAGCCATCATTGCTGTATTCTGGGATACGCTCCATTTGCTCTGTAAGCATACCTTGCTGGCAGGCGTTTTGCCAAAGTTCAATGCGACCTTCCATTGGTGCTGGAGTTTCAAGAATGCGCTTTACTTCTTCTTCAATATCCTCAAAGTCCTTTGACTTTCCTGAACATAGATCAGGTCTTGCGGCAGCAAAGTCACTGAAGAATTTGTGGAGTGATTTGCATGCGTCAAGGAATGACTCTGGGTTATTGTGTCTAATTTCTTCCTGTGTTCTTTCACGTACAAAACTCCAGACTAAATATGGCCTATCTGGATACGTACAAGCTGCACCATGTCCAAGACCGCTAGAGAATGTTTCAGCTCCAAAACTGCAAATGTTGTCAAATAATTTGCATGATGCGATGTTTTTTTCAAAGAAAGATTTACGTTTTGCAGCGATGTAGGAACGCATGTCTGTAGAAAATCCCTCATTTAAAATAGTAAGCTTGTCATTTTCAATGTTGTTCCATCGGGAACTCACTCCTGAAAAATCATAATGGGCAAAAGTATCGGCATATAAATGTGCTGCTGCCCCGATAAGTTCTGCTGCAAAGGTTCTATCGCTACGCGAAAGGGCGTAGTGTAAAACAGCTTGTGCATTTTCGCTGTTTTTACGGCAAATAAGTTTTTCTGTGTAAGTTTCACCTTCGTTGCCGGGAAGGAAATGGAATGGAACCCAGACAGAGCGTTGGTCGTCTCTTTTAAGGTTTGCCTTGTCAAAGGTATGGTGTGCCGTTGCCTCTGTCATGAATTTGCCCCCGTCCCTGAACTCAACCGAACTTGGAGCAGCGTTGTCGTCAACAAACTGCGCGGCAGTTGCAATAGTTGTAGCTGTCTCCTGACTTAAGCCAGCAGCGCGAGCCATTGCGTACGTGCCGTAATAGTGCATATCTAATTGCATGGTTTTCTCCCAACGTTGTTGTGAATTGTTTAATGAAATTAGAATGTTAATATGTTTAGTTCTGTTGTAAGTCTAGTAGGGGACTAGAGTTGGTTCTTCCCTCTGAAATTCTTCTTTTCATATATAAAGGTAAAGGCTCATCAAACCATTCAGTTTTGATGAGCCTTATATTCTTGTTTTGATTTTATCGGTAGTTGACAGAGAAAGACGTGTTGTAAGGATTGTGAAAAGCAGTTGTTATCTCCATTTTTGGAGATTGCTCGGTCTAGTTTTCTTTCTGGATCTGCACAAGCCGTTTTCCAAGAATAGCGAAAGAGAAAACAGCTGTGAGGCTGCTGGCAGCCAGTACACCTACTGTTTGCCACATTGTTACGCTGGAAATAGCCGGATTTAGGAAAATGAAATTAGCGCAACCCCAAAGCAGAGTTTCAAAGCAGAGGATCCCTGCTAAAAGACCGGTTTGTGCCAGAGGGCCGGGGGCGTGCTTTTTGTTCTCCATGTTGTAGCTGATGACAATAATTATGGTGAACAGTACGATATTGAATAGAACCCACAAATTTGCAGGCAGAAGTGTAATTGTGACCAGCGGCGTGACAACGAACAGGAAGATCAGGAGCAGTGAGTATTTTTCTTTCATTGGGCAAGTCCTGGGAGCATAATTAATCGAGTTGGAATAATGTTCTGTGTCGGTAGGGATTGTCAAATGAAAGTTAGGTATTGTGCTCTCTTGTGAGAGCTTCAAAGCCGGAAACAATATCCAGCAATTCTTCTGTAATGGCGTTTTGGCGTAGCTCCCGAAACTTTGCTTCCTGAGTATCCCGCATATCCATAATGTTTTTTTCTGCTGCTTGCATGGCCATAAGGCGCGCAGCATTTTCCGCAGCAAGGGAACGGGCCAGAGCACCATAGAGAGATACGAACAGGTGTTGCTCAAACAGTCCGCTAAGCAATTGCTTTGCGGGAATGAAAAATTGAGGGTGACATCTTTCAGGCCACGCTTCCTTTGTTCGCTGGTCAGTCCACTCTTGATCAAGTGGTAAAACATGCACACTCTGTGGGGCATACCCCTGCATTCCGAGGGGAGCGTTGAACACCGTAGAAAATCGTGTCACTCCCTTCTTGTATCGCCATGCAGCTATATGCTCTATGAATTCGGCCACAACGGAATGAATCCCCCCCAGCGTGCTTGGGATATGAAAAGTAAGGGTGGGAGGATGCCCCGCATCACCCAGTCCGGATTTAATCCGGTCTCCGGCTACCCAGAACTCCGTTTCTATACCGGACGCTTGCAGGGATTCTTTCTCCGTCTGGGCGTGCTGTTGGATGATTTCGTTAAACTGGCCGCACATTCCCTGATCTGAACCGATCGCCAATATCACGGCCTTTTTTGTTTTAGCAAAAGGTGCAATTTCTCCCTCGGAGAGGAGGAACACTCGCCACGCCTGTTCCACCACAATAGCGTATTCTTCAAGAGACTGTGCTGCTTGTTCAAAATGCCGAATGTTGACGGCAGCAAGACTCTTCATGGTCTTTACCAACGAAAGTAAGTCAGAGGCTGTGTGGATTCGCTTTTTCAAGCTTTCAAGTGTCTGCACAGAACTACGCCTCCTCGGGGGACTCTTTCGCAAACAGCGAGTCAAGCGCCTTGCTGGCGGTGTCCCAGATGGGATCATTTGCCTGTGCTTCGCCTAGCAATTCTATTTCGTCCAGCGCGCTGGTAAGGGCTGTAATCACGTGCTGTTGCGCTTGGTCAATTTCTTCAAGGGGCAGCTTGTCGAAGTGTCCTTTGGTTACCGCTAGTAATACGGCTACTTGTTCTCCGGGGGTGAGCGGGGCAAAGCGCTCTTGTTTTAGAATCTCGCGTACTCTTTTCCCATGCTCTAGTTTTGAGCGTGTTTCTTCATCCAGTCTGGTTCCGAAGCGTGCGAAGGCCTCCAGTTCCTGAAATTGAGAGTATGTAAGCCGCAAATCCCCTGCAACTTTGCGATAGCCGGGCATTTGGGCTCGTCCGCCAACTCTGGAAACAGATTTTCCCGCATCCACCGCTGGAAGAATTCCTCGCTGGAACAGGTCGGGGTTCAGATAAATCTGTCCGTCCGTGATGGAGATAAGATTTGTCGGGATGTACGCCGAGATATTTTGCTCTTCCGTTTCAATGATAGGCAAGGCTGTCAGCGTGCCTCCCCCCTGTTCTGTATTGAGATGGGTGGCCCGTTCAAGCAGGCGGGAGTGGATGTAAAAAATATCACCGGGGAACGCCTCCCGTCCGGGGGGACGTCGCAGCAGCAAGGACAGCTGGCGATACGCCTGAGCATGTCGGGTCAGGTCGTCGAACACCACCAGAACATCCCGTCCCTGCTTCATAAAATATTCGCCCATGGTTGTTGCGGCATAGGGGGCAATATACTGCATTCCCGGCTGGTCATCTCCTTCTACCACGACAGCAAAGGAATATGCCATGGCACCACTTTTTTCCATTTCGTTCAGGACGCGGGCCACGCTGGAACTGCGTTGTCCGATTGCGCAGTAGATGCAGATGACTCCGGTGTCTTTTTGATTACAGATGGTATCCAGCGCGATGGCCGTTTTGCCGGTTTGTCTGTCCCCGAGAATAAGTTCCCGTTGTCCACGTCCGATGGGAATGAGGGTGTCTATAACCTTGAGACCTGTCTGTAACGGCTTAATGACGGGAGCACGATGTAAAATCGGTGGAGCTTCCTGCTCCACAGGCCAGCGCTCATCTTCCCGAATGGCCCCGCGACCATCCAGTGGCATTCCCAACGGGGTGATGATTCGTCCTATCAGTCCTTCCCCTACGGGTACATCAAGTACTCGACCTGTACGTGCAACTTCTTCGTTAGCCTTAAGATTTTTCCCGCTGCCCATTAATACAATGCCGATTTTTTCAGGCAGGATGTCCAGAGCCATTCCCGGAACATCATGGCCGAGCATCAGGAGTTCTTCTGCGCGCACGGCACCCACGCCTTCTGCATACGCAACGCCCTGCACAATGGAAAGGATGCGTCCAACCTCCATGGATTCAGTATCCAGAGTGAATTCGTCTTTTCCCTTCCGGACAGCCTGTAATGCCTGTTCGATGGTGTGTTTAAGAGACGGCTTGGTCATTGTCGCGTTACCTTTCCTCGGCCAGACTGGCCAGAATGGAATCTTCAACCCCTTCCAGATAGGATTCCAGATTCCAGTCCCATTTCCGGTCTCCTGCCACCAGTGTGATACCCAGCGTTAAACTAGGCTGAACAGTAAGATCCACCTTGCCCACCTCTGGAAACGTTGCATGTATTGCTTTTACTATGTGCTCCTCACTACCTTCAGGCACTGAAAAGCCCAATTGGACAACAAGATCGCCCGCTATTGCGTCTTTAGAAATTTCTTGTCCCAACCTTTGGATAAAGTGATTCACCACCCGCAATTCAAGCTCTGTATCGGAAAGGTCGGTAAGGACTTTTTTTGCCAAAGCCACCACTTCTGCAGCTACGTCTTGTCTGATGTTGGCTGCAATCAAGCGGTGTTCTCTTTCTAACGAATCCAGCCAGCTGGTACGTTGCTCCGCAACGTGTTTGCGGGCAGTGTCCAAGGCTGTTTCACGCCATGCTTCAACGCTGGTTCTGGCCTCAGCAAGCATAGATTCTCTTGCCAGTTCCAGTTCTTTTTGTTGCTTTTTCAGTTCCTGAGAGTACGCAGCTGCTTCCTGCCGTGCCTTTTCGGCACTGGCAAGATGTTCTTGCACCTTGGCTTTGCGTTCTTCCATGGTCCTGATGATCGGGCCATATAAAAAGCGCTTGAGCAGATACATAAGAATAAGAAAGTTCAGTGCCTGCGCACCAACAGTAAACCAGTCAAGCAGCATGGATTAGCTGCCTCCTTTTTCGAGGAAAAAGCTCCAGTAGCGTTACTTCGTCCATTGTTCATTCCTTTTGCTGTGCCTGCCTCCTTAGCCTCCGGCTTTTTCCAGAAAGTAGTTCCAGAAAGGATTGGCAAAGAGCAAAATCATGGCCAGTACGAAACTGTAGATTGCCGTAGATTCAATCATGGCCATGCCCACAAACAGGAATTTGACGATGGTGTTGGTTTCATCCGGCTGTTGAGCAATGGAACTGAGCGCCCGTGCTAAAGCCATACCTTCACCGATAGCGGGGCCAATGGCTCCGAGCCCCATGCATACTCCTGCTGCGCATACAGAGCCGATGGCGATAAGCGCAAGAGAATCCATAGTTTACTCCTTGTTATTTAGGTCAGTTGTTTCCAGATGAGATTCCATGCCTGAAGCGATAAAGACTGCGGCAAGAACCACAAATATGTATGCCTGCACTACACCGATTAACAGCCCCAGCAGATTCATAAGTATTGGGAAAAAGAGCGGTGCGAGGATCAGCAGAATACTCCCCATCATTGAGCCGCTCATGATGTTACCGAAGAGTCGCACGCTGAGCGCAAACGTGCGGGAAAGCTCGCCCACCACGTTGAAGGGAAGCATGAAGGGATTTGGGCGGATGTAGCCGACAAGGTAATTTTTCAGGCCGTGTGCGCGGATTCCGTAGTATGGCACGGCAAAAAAAACGCACAGAGCCAACGCAGCAGTGGTGGATAGTGAACCTGTCGGCGGCTCAAAACCCGGGACTACTGCAAGGATATTGGACACTAAAATAAAGATAAACAGTGTACCCAGAAGGGGCAGGAAGCGCTCCGGTTCCTGTCTTGTCGTTTCACGAATCTGGTTTAGTAGCCCGTCCACAAGAATTTCCAGAATATTTTGACGGAAATTAAAATCAGTGGAACTGGTCAGATTGCGGGTAACAGACCATGAAAAGAGCGCCAGAAAAAGTATGATCCCCCATGTGAACATAATCGTTGCGTTCAGGGAGGCAAATGTTCCCTGATAGTAGATAATATGGTCAGGACTGAATTGCATATTCTTCCTTATAGCGATGTGCGGATGGTGCCGGAGGAGAGCGTTACTCTTTTGCGGCACGGAGCAGGGAACTGCCTCCGTTTTTCTCTAACCTGTCTGCAAGACGGGGTACCACCATTAAACGAGCCAGATACAAGCCTGCGCATGCGCCCACTAACACGATTCCGCCCATGGTGAGGGCCAGATACATACCGTACAAGGTAATACCGTATCGTGCCATGGTGGTCGTCCAGAAAAGAAACGCGGGGCGTTCGCTGGTCGGCATTCGTTTCAGTACCAGCCAAAGTCCTCCAAAATGAATGCAGGACAACACTCCTCCCATACTCAGCCCTATGACTATATCAACGATCTTCATTCGTTCTCTCTTTCATTATCTGTTGCCGTTGCCGGTTCACCCAGAATCCGGCACAAAGGCATCCTATAAAAAGGCCCAGCACCATAAGCATCAGCGTCCATGAGCGTGGACTTGGCCAGTGAATATCCACCCATACTCCTAAAAAGATTCCAAGAAGGGTGGGGATTACCACAGACCATCCCACAATCCCGACAAGCCCGAGGCCATACCATGCACCGATATTTTTTTTTTGTTCGGCCTTGAGCCTGCGCCGTTCTTTTTCTCCGATCCGGTGCGGAAAACTTTTGTTTGAAGTCATGACCTGCCGACCTCCAGAAATCTGCGTACAAAATCTGCCTCAAGCCGCGCCACTGCGGATCGTGCAGAACGTTCCCGCTCGTCCTCAATCTCGGTCATTCGCCTGACTTCTGCTTCAAGTTTTCCTAACTCTCCTAAAAATGCCCGCCTTGAAACTACCTTCACCATGTTCCCCTGTTTCACCAGAAGCCCGTAGTCTACGGCAAGGTATTCAGTTTTTCCTGTGCTGGTGGTGTAGGATAGAATGCCGGGTACCAGTGTTGATGTCATATCAATATGCCGTGGTTTCAGGGTGAAGTAGCCCATGGGATTTTCGGCCTTGATTTTTACTGTCTCAGTATCAAGCAGTTCTGTGTGAGGGAGGAAAATACGCAGCCTCATCGCATTGCCTCTTCCACACCGCCTATCATGTAGAGTTTGTTTTCCGGATAATCCGCGAATTCGTCATTGAGAATGCGCTCACAACCTTCCACAGTTTGATCCAGCGAGACCATGCGGCCTTCAATGCCGGTAAAGTGCTTGGTGGTAAAAAACGGCTGTGTGAAAAAGCGTTCAAGGCGACGTGCCCGGTACACGGTTTTGCGGTCTTCGCGGGCAAGTTCTTCCAGACCGAGCATTGCGATAATATCTTTGAGTTCTTCGTAAACGGCCAACGTGCGCCGCACTTCGCGCGCTACGTCGTAATGGCGCTGCCCCACTACATGGGGAGACAGCATCATGGATCGGGATTGAAGCGGATCAACAGCAGGGTAAAATCCCTCTCCGGCACGTTTTCTGGAAAGTACGATAGACGAGGAGAGATGGGCAAAGGTATGTGTTGCAGAAGGATCTGTAAGGTCGTCCGCAGGGACATATACAGCCTGAATGGAGGTTATAGCTCCTTTGCGGCTGCTGGAAATGCGTTCTTCAAGCGCGGCAAGCTCCGGCCCCAGCGTGGGCTGGTAGCCCATGCGGGAGGGAAGCCGTCCCAGCAGGCCGGAAAGCTCCATGCCTGCCTGTATGAACCTGAAAATGTTATCAATCAGCAGCAGGACATTCTGCTCAAGGTCGTCCCTGAAATACTCTGCCATGGTCAAAGCGGCATGACCCACCCGAAACCGTGCACCGGGCGGCTCATTCATTTGTCCGAAGACCATCACCGTATTGTCGAGCACGCCGGATTCGCCCATTTCGCGGTACAGTTCTTCTCCTTCCCGACAACGCTCTCCAATGCCGCAGAAGATAGACATTCCTTCATGCTGCCCGACCATATTATGGATGAACTCGGTGATAAGTACGGTTTTGCCTACACCTGCACCTCCGAACAATCCGGCTTTTCCGCCTTTTTCAAGAGGGGCGAGTAAGTCAATGACTTTGATGCCGGTCTGAAAAATCTCCTCGCTTGTCACCCGTTCGACAAGAGGAATAGGGGGTTGGTGAATTGTGCGGTACGAAACATTTTCGGGGTCTGGTTTGCCGTCTATTGGTTTTCCGAGCACGTTAAAAACGCGGCCGAGCGTTGTTTTGCCCACGGGGGCGGTCAGTTGCGTATCATCACTGACGACAGGGTATCCACGGGCAAGTCCTGCCGTTGGCGTCAGGGCGATGGCGCGTATTGTGCCGGCGTTGAGATGGTCAACGGTTTCCATGACCACCTGTCCTTCCGGCCCGGTTCTGAGCACGGTGTTAATCGGCGGAAGTTGCTCTGCAAACGCCACATCTACAACCCCGCCGCGTATGGCGTTTATTGTTCCGACATATGGTTCCATATGGTTTCACCGTGCGCTATTTTTAAAAACTCGCCCACAACACGGCTTCAGTCAGCTCCTTGAATACATTGCGTGCCACAGAGCCCGTAAACAGTTTTGAGAACGTTTTTTGGCCTGTTCCTGCCGTTCCCATGGCCACGACCGCGAAGTCTCCTTGTGTCGCCTGATCAATAATAATCCGCGCAGCTCCACGGCCTTCTAATATTTTGGAAGATATGCGGCTTTGATCCAGTCCTGCAGCCGTTATTTTCTCCACGGTCTGTTGGACAACGGACTCGGCATCAGAACTGTCTGCCTTTGCAGGGTCGGTGATATGGAGCACACAGACATCTTGTTCCGGAATTTCTTGCAATATCCCCCCCACATACTCAGCGATCCTCATGGAGGGATTGGAACCGTCTGTGCAAAGCAGCACTCCCTTTTTCTTCTCTGTCAATTGCCGGCATAGCCAGAAGGGAGGGATATGACCTTTTTTTTCAGTTTTCAGTAGCTCGGTGCATACGCTGGTGTCTAAAAAGTCCTCTAAGGTGAGAATACGTTCTCTGCGGCTGAGAATAACTGCATCAAATTGTTCTTTATTTATTTCATGCATAAGGGTACGTGCACGCGAGCCTTGGACTAGAATGGGGCGAAGTGTAATTTTCTTGTGGTCAAAGCCTTTTGCTTCAAGTGTTTTCCGGACTTCGTTCAATACTGCGAGTGCTTTTTTTTCAGCAATGTGGGTCGTAAGAGCGACTGCACTATACTCGTCATACGCTGTATAAATTGTTAACAATGTCAGCTTGATATTATCTTTTTTTGTAAGGAAGTCGCTTACAAAGTTTTGTCCTGAGGTGGCGTGGGGATGAGTTCCAACCGCTAGTAACAGATGCCGTTCCATATGTTCTCCCTTGTCGCAGGCCTCTTGGTGCTTCTTTTTGGGCTGCTTTTTTGAGGTGTAACAGTTCGGAGTCTTTGTTGGAGAATCTGCCCTTATCAAAAAAACAAGGAGCTTTCTCTCCTTGTAATTTTAGGAGGGAGGGGCAGAGGTGCACAGTATATTTTGTTTTTTTCTCATACGGTTGCAGAAATGGCATATCTAAATTCTGTTGGCGGGGTACTGTCTGTGCTTTGCGGGGAATGACGGCGTTGCTCTGTGAGGAGGAAAGGGGAGAAAATGAAAAAGAATGACACAGCCGTGTCATTCAGAGCCTCTACTGTAAGTTATGAGTGTCCCCTGCATCTTTTCAAGGTACGTATAAGGGGGTGCTGAATCAGAGCATTTTGTCTATATTATGGTTGAAAAAATAAAAAAAGAAATCTAGGATTAGTAATTATTACTAGTTGGAGTCGTTATGAGTCGTTTAGAACCTGCTTCGAACCTGTTTGATTTATTGCATCATTTCTGGGAGAACCCGAAAACGGAACGCTTTGTTGCCCAGTTATTAATTGCGATGTTCTTGCTAGGCATTTTGGGAATAGAGCTTAACCGTCAAGGGTTGTTGCCGGAACGCATTGCAGCAATAACACCGTTAAACCACTTTTATGCGGTTAATCTTGCGTTTACGATGCTTTTGGTTCTGGAAGTTCTGAGCCTTATCTTTGTGTTATCTACCTCCATTTCTAAATCGCTTGGTAAGCAGTTAGAAATTCTGACACTAATTTTACTCAGGAATTCTTTCAAAGAATTATCACATATGCATGAGCCGATAACTGTTGCATTAGACTCTGAGGCTCTTTTACATGTGGCTGCTTCCAGTTCAGCTGCACTGGCTATATTTGTAATTCTGGGAATATATTATCGTGTGCAGCGTTATCAGGGGTATTTAAAAGACCCTGTAGAACGTATGCGTTATGTACTGACGAAAAAAATTATTGCGCTGGTTTTGTTTTTTGTCTTTGTAGGGATAGGTAGTTATGATGCCGTAGATTTTCTTTTTTATGGTAGAAAACATGACTTTTTTGTTACGCTCTATACCGTTCTTATTTTTGCAGACATTTTGCTGGTGCTTGTAACGCAACGATTTATGCCGGGTTTCCATGCCGTATTTAGAAACTCCGGTTATGTAATTGCTACGTTGTTTATGCGTATTGCTCTGTCTGCTCCTCCTTACTATGCTGCCGGTATTGGGTGCGGTGCAGCGTTATTTGCACTTGCTGTAGCCTATGCAACAAGCGTTTTTTCTCATGGATCACTTTCCACTGTCAGCTTAAATCCTCAAATGAGGGCGGGCGGTAAGAAAAGCTCAACTGACAAGGGGTGATGAACATCTGGAACAGGGAGGGCGAGTCAGCATTTGAAGGCGGGTGTTGTTATATGTGTGACAAGACGGTCTTATCCCGAGATGAAGATAATGTAGCGTCATGTGATGTTGCCTGAAAAGTTTGTCTCCTCTTTCCAAAACTCAAGTTTGATGTCAAAATAATCAGTAAAAAAAAACATAATAAAATAAGATAGAAGGTGAGGCTTTTCCATCACCTTCTATTGAATGAATTTTTCTGACGTTCTGTCAGGACTCGTTTTTCAACCAGATTGTTACAGCAGCTTGAGGGCCCTATGGATCCAATCATTCTATCTGTCACCTTCGTTCTAGGGCTTTTAGCCAACCGCGTAGGGCTGCCAGCATTGGTGGGGTTTCTTGTTGCCGGTTTTATACTGAATTTGTTGGGGTTCTCCACGTCTGAGAATATTCAGTTAGTTGGCGATATGGGGGTAACTCTACTTTTATTCACCATAGGTCTGAAACTAAAAATCAAACAGTTGCTGCGTCCGGAAATTTGGGCTGCTGGCTCAATCCACATGCTTATTACGGTACTTTTTTTCGGGTTGGGCATTCAGCTGCTTACGTTCGCAGGATTGCATTTTTTCGCAGAGCTTAATGTTGCCACCTCACTCCTGCTGGGGTTTGCCTTAAGTTTTTCCAGCACCGTTTTTGCCGTTAAAATTCTGGAAGAAAGTGGGTTAGCCAACTCTCTTAACGGCAGAACCTCCATCGGCATCCTCATTATTCAGGATATCTTGGCCGTACTGTTTATCACATTTTCTACAGGCAAAACTCCCTCCCTGTGGGCACTGCTAATAATTGCGCTGCTTCCAGCGGCACGCTGGATGTTTTTTTATATCCTGAACCATATCGGCCACGGTGAATTGCAAGTGCTTTTCGGAATGGCTCTGGCTTTGGCCGCCGGTGCAGGTGTGTTTGAGTTGGTGGGTCTTAAGGCTGACCTTGGTGCATTGGTCATGGGCATGCTTTTAGCAACGCACCCTCGGGCAACAGAGTTGTCGGAATCCCTTCTCAGTATCAAGGACTTCATGCTTCTAGGCTTTTTCCTCAGCATTGGACTGGGAGGATTTCCAGACTTTGACTCGTTCGTAGTCTCAGCGTTGTTCGTGCTTGCCATCCCGTTAAAAAGCCTTCTTTTTTTCTTTTTACTCACTCGCTTCAACCTGAGTTCCAGATCATCCTTTATCACTTCTGTAACGCTCACCAACTACAGTGAGTTTGGTCTCATTGTGGGAGCCATAGGAGTGTCCAACGGCTGGTTGGACAACAGGTGGCTTGTGGTCATGGCCATTTCTCTCTCACTGTCATTTATCGTTGCCTCGCCCCTGAATGTGGTGGCTGACGAGTTATTTGAAAAATGGCGCAATGTTCTTAACCGTTTTGAAACCGCCAAGTCACATCCGGACGAGGAACGCATCATACCCACGGTTATGTGGCAAGTGATCATCCTCGGGATGGGACGCGTAGGCACCCAGACGTATGATGTGTTGCGCGAACGCTATGGCAATGTGGTTTTGGGGGTGGATGCAGATCAAGAAAAAGTAAAGAGACACAATGCGGAGGGGCGCAACGTTATATATGCTGACGTATCGGGCCGGGATTTCTGGCGTCGGCTCGTGTCGCTGAACTTTGTAAAAACATGTGTAGTTACCATTCCGAGCTTCGATGCAAAATTGTACGCCATAACTATGGCGAAACAGCTGGGAGTAGTCTGCAAGATAGTAGCAATAACAGAATTCGACGATGAGGTAGAACCCCTGCTGGAAGGCGGCGCCGACTTGGCTTTCAATATTTATGATGAAATCGGCATTGGTCTGGCGAACGATATATGTAGCTGTCTGGATGATCCAAAAATTGTGGTGGGTGAGTAAAAACCACAGACGGACTAACTCGTAATGTGATCCTGCTATAAAAAGGCTTCATGAAAATCATCATGAAGCCTTTTTTATTCTGCAACCCAAATGCAGTAACGCCACAAGATCATACTGTTTATGACGACACTTCAAAAGCAGCTAGGGGGGGCAGGGGCACTGTTCCCTGATAAATATGAGTCTGATGAACAATCTACTGTAAAAGTCTTAACCGTTTTGTAACATTTGGAGAGTAGAGTCACTTAACAGTAACCGTTTATCGGATCTTTTTCGACTGTGACCGGTATGCGGCTGCTTCTTTCCACATAACAGAAAAGAATGAGTACTCCGTCCATATCATCGCGCGACGAATCTGGCTCAGATTGTATACTAGCTAGGTTCGTTTATTTTCTTGCTTTTTTTAGTAGTGATAACTATTAGTACGGATAATGAATGTTTCATGTACTTTTTTCTTCTTTTTTTAACCTTCAAGCATCCTATGGTATAGACTCTGCGTTTCTTATCCATTGGGTATACATACTATGTAATTCCTGCATACTTCTTCATCAACTCAGGAGGAAACTGTGAGTATTAAAAGTGTTCCAACTCGTGGCAGAACTTTAGATGGTGCCGCAAGCATATATGATTTCTGTGAACCATTGCTGTTGCTTGGCAAGCAGAAAGAAATGAATGACCTCGTCATCTCTTTATTGCAGATAGAGCCTTCCCACCGAATATTGGATATTGGGTGCGGAACCGGATTTATTACCCATTTAGCTTCTCGTAATGTTTCCGCTGTGGAAAGTGGATATGTACTGGGTATTGATGCTGCGGGAAAAATGATTGAAGAGGCTCGGAAACTGCGGGGGACTGAAACCTGTAGATTTGAAGCTGTTGCAGCAGAAGATCTCCCTTATGAAGACAGTTCCTTTGATTCAGTATTCTCAACTATGTTCTACCACCACATTCCACTTGATCTTAAATTGAAGTCTCTTAAAGAAGCTTACCGTGTTTTGAAACCCGGAGGCCGTCTTGTTATCGCTGATATGCATAAGCCTACCTCTTTCTTCGGTGCCCTCACGTCCCACATCTCCCGCTGGCTACTCTTTCAACCACAGATAGCGGAAAACATTAAAGGACTGATGCCGGACGTAATGGTAGAAGCAGGTTTTAAAGAACCGGAGCTGGTAAAAACATACCTCGGTTACATTGCCATTTTTTCAACACAAAAAAATCAATAATAGTCACATGAAGCGTTTTATTATCAATAAATTCATAGAATCAAGCAGCGTCGTTTCTGCCCTTCAAAAGACACTCAATGCCGGTATCAACCGATACTACGACACTGCGCAAACTCTTTTGCAAGGCAACAGTATTGTTTTAAAGAGAAATGAAGATGGATGTTACCCCATTACCGACAACTTCTTTTCGTTCATTTTTCTATATTCTTATTACAAAGCCGGAATCGACCTGAGCCGTTGTGAAATGTATGTGGCTATAAATCAGGCTTTACGTGGCATTGTTACCGGATGTGACAATATTCTGGATGACGAATACAAGTGCACACTCGACACAAACCTGCCTAGAAAAGCAGTGAAATTTCGGTCTGTAATGGACATTCTGGTTTCAGATAGAGTTCTGTTCAATATATTATTCGAGGCACATAAGCGGGAAGAAGTTTCTGCTGAATTTGTTCTGGACGGTGTCGCTATCTCCCTGAATGCACTTACTCCAAGTGGAGTTCAGGAAGCTTCAGAAGAAGGCGGAGTGGGTAAATTTCTCTCTCCTGAAGAGATTATTACCCAAGTCCATCATTATAAAACAGGAATACTGTTTACAGCACCGTGGGCCATCCCTACTCGATTTGAAAATGAGTTAACCAGTGATGTAGAAGGCATTAAAGATGCGCTCTATGCAGTGGGAATGGGATGCCAGTTATTAGATGACATGTCTGATATTGTTCCTGACATACGCGACGGACACCATAATTACTTAGCATCATACATAAATCATAGATATGGAGAAGAGAGCGGTAACGAACTTCGAACCATGTGTTTGCGTGATAAGGATATGACAACAGACAGTATTTTGAGAAAATTTCCTGACGCGCAGAAGCACATAACAGAACTGGGCTTACAATATCTCAACGCAGGCGTTGACGTTCTTTTTAGTGACGAACCAAGCTCAATAAAAAAATACAGCATAATTTTTTTATTGGAACGCATTGGTGTAAAACGATTCTTTTCAATGTAGTTTACTATCATGCAAAGGATAACAACGTTCTTATATTGGGTGAGAGTCGCAGCACTCTTTTTGATCCGCTCCTGGCGCTCATCCCTCGTTATCGGTGTCATGCTCACAACCGCGATCATGACCCTTGTGTTCTTGTCCGCGCTTGCGATGGGCGTAAGCGACACGATGATCGAAAACTCCACCTCGCTATACTTTGGTCAAATAGCTCTTCAGGATGTTCCTGAGAATGTTTCTACAAATGAGCTCAAGGTCGATGGTGTACGTACGATTTTAAAACGCTATAGCGTAACGGGACTTGTTGAAGTAAACAAGAATGTCGCCGGGCTGCAACTCATCGGGGTTTCCCCTGAAGAAGAGCTCAAGAATACGGCTTTGTGGAAAAAAACGATCGCGGGTACGCCGTTTGATAGTCAGAAAAAAGGAGTCTTCATCGGCTCCGGTATTGCGGACAAGCTGCTTGTTTCTGTAGGAGACACGTTGTCTTTCAGAACAAACACGCAAAGTAACGCAACAAGCTACACCGTTATCGGAATTTTTAAGACTGGACTCAGCCAGTTTGATAACACGCTTGCATTCTGCAACAAAAAAGACCTATCGCAACTCCCTGATAACTATCAGGGGGCAGTTTTTCTGCAACAAGGCCGGCAAGCGGAACCAATTGCAAACACCATACGAAAAATTGTTCCGAATAAAGCAACAGTTCTCACTTGGGGAGAGCTCATGCCAGACCTTCAGCAGCTTGTTGAACTCAATAGTGTCTGCATGGATCTTGTTAACGCTATCGTACTTGCCATTGTCTCCATTGGTGTATCCTGCGCGTTCGTCATTTTCATTTTACGAAACATCCGCGAATTCGGGATTATGAAATCTATGGGAGTCACCCATTGGGAGCTTATTAACTTTATTTCGATCAAGATTATTATGATCAATGTAGTTTCATGTGCTCTTGGGGTTCTGGCCGGCTCAATAGCAGTTATTGTCTTTGCCGATATCGGTATCGACCTTTCTCAGCTCACTTCCCATAACCAGTATTTCTTAACATCTGGAATGATCTATCCAAGGCTTACACTTAGTTCGCTAATTTACCCGCCAATCATGGCGATTTCATTCAGCATAGCTGCTGGGTTATGGCCTGCTCTTATTGTTGTCAGACAAGATCCCGCTGAAATTTTGCGGAAATTATAAGTATGGTTCCTATGCAAATTGAAATTGTAGACATCCACAAGACATTTACATCATCACGGGGAGTACAGCAGGTTCTCCGCGGGATATCCTTCAGCTTGGAAGCAGGAAAAATTGCAGCTCTTACAGGATGTTCCGGCTCTGGAAAAACAACGCTCCTTCACTGTATCGGAGGGATTGAAACTCCAGATTCAGGGAGTGTTGTATGTTTTTCTCATCAAATCACCGCCATGAGTGCTGTAGAACGTTCCCGCTTCATGCGGAAAGACTTGGGAGTAGTTTTCCAGAAAGGAAATCTGTTGGCCTATCTTACTGTAGCGGAAAATATCGCATTTCCCCTTAAATTGAATAGGGTCGGGAAAAAAGAAAGCGCATCCCGCATTGATGAATTACTGGAACAGGTGGGATTATCAGACGCTAAGAATGCGATGCCTCATGAACTTTCCGGCGGGGAGCTGCAACGGGCTTCCATTGCAAGGGCTCTGGCACATAAACCGAAGCTTCTTCTTGCAGATGAACCCACTGCAAGCCTGGATTCTGTAACTGGCAGAGAGGTGGTAAACCTCATCAGTTCGTTAAGCTATGAGCAGAAATGTACAACGATTTTCTCCACACATGACATGGAGATTATCAACATTGCAGACAACATTTTTCAGTTGCACGATGGAAAGCTGGTCGCAGCTACCTAGCAGCTTTGATGTAAGTTTTCCTAACTGGCAACAGTTTTTTCCTCCGGCCTCGTTGGAAAGATCTCAAGTAATCTGATCAGGAGTTTTTATGAATAGATCGTTTATGTCAGCTTTTGTAGTAATGGTCTGCCTGCTTTCTGGCTGTGCCTATATGGGCTACCATGGTAAATCCATTCAGACATATCCGGATATCCACGCAGGCGCTAGGACAGACAAAGACTGCCTCATGTGTCATGCACCTCAAAACGCAGTAAAATCTGGAGCGCCGGAGACTCCTCATCCTGATTTTACCGGTTGTTTGAAGTGCCATAACGACACGATCTAGCCTCTGCAATGCCGTTCACATTCCAAGAAGTTTTTTAGTTTCCTGTAGTAGCCGTGCGGAGGCTATACGTCTTTGCATAGTTGCACTTTTCCCCTTCCAAGCTGCTTTTTGAAGACAAAGACTGTCACGTTGTAGCCCCCTGAGTGCATCCTTTGTTTAAAGATACGGGAAACAGGTGAACGGAGCATAAAAAAAAGCAACGAGATACATTCTCGTTGCTTTACTTAATTATATGGCAATGTTTTTACAGCGATTCACAGTTGTAAGCCAGTTTGAATTCACATTCGGCATCAGGGGCGGGTTTACCTGTTGCGTCGGCAACGATGAGTTCTTGCTCCGGGTTACTCATAATAACGTCAAAGCAGGCTTCGCAGATGACCTTTGTGGGATATTCTTCATCGGTTTTATCAATGCACATATCGTCAGAAACTTGAACGTATTTTTTCATGTCTGCCTCCCGAACTGGTTTTTTTAATAGTAGATTTATTATGCAGTGGCATCAATGAAAATGTATTATCAAAACATACCAATAAAAAAGTTCTCATCAACTCGATGAGAACTTTTTTATTTTTCCAACCGTGACTGCTGCCCTGACATAGGGAATGGGAGAGGTGCCGCTCCGATTAGGGCGTTATATTTTGTAGTTGTATAGAGTGTTATATATTTGCGTCGTAATATAGTGTCTATTGCTAAGCATAATGGAACGTTACTACGTCGTAGAAGGGACTGACTTAAAGGAGGGGGATTGTCTGGGGTTTTCCTTCATGCGAGAATAGACTGATAAAATAGGGTATTGTGCGCGTTGTACTTGTTTTTCTTGCTTGATGCAAGATAGTTAACGTGCGTTATCTTCTGGGGGCAATATTGTGTTGTCGCACGGTAACTTTTGTTGTAAAAAATAATGTCGCAAGAAATGCGACAATTTCAGAAAGGAAAAAAGAAAACCCCGCCGAAGCGGGGCTGAATGACAGGACTAAATGCTACTCGTCGTAAGCAAGTGCGCGCTCTTTTAATTGATCAGCAAACTGGAATAGTTCATTAAGCTGGTCAATTGGGTGGCGCGTTTCTTTTTTCTTTATCAACAGGCAGGTATGCCTGTAAAACAGGGGTGAAACACTGTTCTTTCAGCAAAGTTATTTCAAGCCTTTTTGCATAAGCTTGTCAGCTTTCCTTAATAAAATTGATGCGCCTACCTCGACAACTGTGCAGATTTTATGAAGAGCTGCGCCGGTAGCTGGTATATTACCAGTCAAAATGTCGGTAAGTTGTGATTCCGGTAAACCTGTCTGTCGGGCAAGCTCTGCTGCTGTCAGGTCTGCATCAGCTACAGCCTGCGTAAGAATTGTCGCTAATGCTTTGTCAAAGTTTGTTGTTTCAAGCTGATTAGCTTGGCAGGGCATATCAATAAGCTCATTGTATGGAATACCCAGCGCTTTTGCATATCGCAGCATATCTCCGAACGTCGTCCGTTCGCCTCCACGATCTTCACTAAGCCATCGGCTTACTGCAACTTTTGTAACGCCAAGTTTTTGGGCGATTGAAAGTTGAGTATTGCCCTCGGCATACTCTTGACGGATTCTATTCATAATAATTGCCCATGCTTGGGCATTTTCAGGATCGTATTTAACCATAAGAATTGTACTATGTGTCACTTTGTAACCTTGTGTCAACTTTTAGTTGCGCATTTCTGTAACCGCGTGGTATCTCGTCCGGTATGGCAAACGTCGTTGCATAAGAATGGAAAGATGATGGGGAACCCACTGGTTGGGGGGGGCGGACACGAATAACGCCCAGCGCAACAGGACTGGGCGTTATTCGTAAAATTGTAATCGGGGAGGTACGGTATTCCGCAACGCTTTGCTGTACGCAATAACTTTATTCGCAACGCAACAAAATAAGTGAGTAAATTCATGAGTAAGCGGCGTTATCGCAAGATCTCCGTGTGTATTTGGAACGATGCTAAGTTTATGGCCCTTTCTAATGATGCCAAGCTGATTGTGTTCTTCATGCTGACGCATCCGGATTTAACGCAACTTGGTGCCTTACGGGCGAATGTCCCCGGTCTTGCTTGTGAGCTGGGTATGGAGTTGGAAGCCTTCACGAAAGGTTTCCAGGAAGTCTTAACGCAAGGGATTATTACGCACGATGGAAAGCTCCTTATCTGGTTCCCTAATTTCTTACGGTACAACCTGCCGGAGAGTCCTAATGTGGTTAAAAGCTGGCACTACGGTTTCAGGGAATTGCCGGAAAGCGCGCTACGTACAGACATTCTTGTCGGTGTAAAATTCTTGGTGGACGGACTTTCCCAAGGCTTTCGGGAAGCCTTCAGTAAAACCTTTGCTGAAGAATTGGCGCATGCTTTCCCTAATCAGAGAACAGAAAGCAGAGAACAGAGAACAGGAGAAGATAAGTGTGTCGATGATTCTCCGGATGTCACTTCTGGCTTGGCTGAATCTGCTGGAGTTATTGAAACTGCAAAAACTGTAGGGGAGGATTCCCAAGAAGAGCCGGCCATTCCGAATTGTCCGTACGAGAAAATTAAAGAAGCGTACAACCGTATCTGTACAAGATTGCCGCAGTGTCGGGATATGACAACGCAGCGCAAGGCCCGTGTGCGCGCGGTGTGGAAGAGCGGCAATGGCAAACAGTTCCTCGAGTGGTGGGAGGGGTATTTCAGGCTGGTTTGCCGGAGTACGTTCCTTGCTGGCGATAATGATCGTGGCTGGACAGCAAGCTTTGACTGGATATTGAAGACAGCCAACATGGTGAAGATTGAAGAGGGAACGTATTTGCCGAAGAAGGGCAAAACCGCGTCGCTACGGGGTGGTGCTTCCGTCAGCCAGCGCAACAATGACGTGTTCGAAAGCTTGATGCAGGAGTAGCGGCATGGATTGGAACAACAAGCAACAGCGTGAGCGATTCCTTCAGGGGCTTGCTGGCTTGTGTGAATTGCATAACCGGCAGGCAACGGAAGCGATGGCTAAACTCTATTTTTTTGCACTGCAACAATTTGAAATTGAGGACGTGTTGCGCGCAATGGTCAAGGCTGTAACTGCCTCCAAGTTTTTTCCAAGACCGGCGGAGATCATCGAGTTTATTCAGGGGAATCCTGAAGATGTGGCCGAGGTGGAAGCCAGTAAGGTACTTGAGGCTGTTAAGCGTGTCGGGGCATATAAATCCGTTGTGTTCGATAATCCAGTTACCGCTGCAGTGATAGAGCACGGTTTTGGCGGATGGGTGAAGTTGTGCAGCGAAATGCGGGCAGATAGCGAAAAGTGGTTTCGTAAAGATTTTTGTAAGCTGTACGTAAGTTTTTCCCGGCAAGATGTGCGGTATTTTGGCGAATTGGCAGGGCGGGCAGCCATTGCAAATGAAGCGAATTGTACACCGAATTATGAGCAGGTTGCATTAATCGGCAATGCTGGGAAAGCGCAAAACGCGCTGACAGTCAGGAGGGAAGAACAGCTGAGTCTGATTACTATGCTGGCAAATGATGCGGCGAAACACGATGCTGCGGGGGCGTAGGTTGAAACGTACCAGTTATATGATTGAAGAATTGGTTCTGTTGCTTGATTTTGTTCAGCTTGCCATGCGGGAGGCAGTCCGCAGGAGTAAGAGCAGTCTTTTGGCTTTGTGTGATTATCGCCTGTGGGCAATGGTGACTATGGTTGGCATTCAAAATTTGTTGAGAGTGGCTTTTATGCCTGAACAAGCCGTAGCAGGCAGAGAAGGGGAGTAGAATGTTGTGTCCTGTGTGTGGCGGAAAAACGCATATTCCGCGTTCAAATATATCTGATGATACGTACATTGTCCGTCGGCGGGTTTGTAAGCAATGCGGACATAGCGAACTTTCTGTAGAAATATATCTCACGTCGATGAAAAACGGCTTGGAGCATCTCACAAAAGAGAGATTATCAGAAATAATATAAAAAAATATGCACTTTTGTGCGTATACATGTGTATACGCAAGAAGTTTCTGGCGAAAGTGTTATAGCATGGCATGTACTCACATAGGTACATGCCTTTTTTATTACACTAACTAGTCTGGAGAGTTTTATGAGGCAAGATCAATGCGAATTGGAATCACAAGTTAAAGGCTTGCTACAGTCTAAAACTGTATGGGGATGTATTGTTACTATACTGTGCATGATTCTAATGCAGTTTAATATCCAAGTTGATGAAGGAGTAAAAGGAGAACTTGTTAACCAACTTGTAGCGCTCGGCGGTGTTATTGCATCTATATTTGCAATTTATGGACGTGTTAAGGCTGATACTACAATCAAAATAAAGAAAGTTAGTTCAAAGAAAAAATCTAACTTAATGATTGTATTCATTCTTGTAACTCCTCTTCTTGTTTCTGCATGCGCCTTTTCAAATCTATCACCAGATCAACAGGCTCTTGGTGCAGGGGAAGAGCTTCGCTTGCAGTATTTATCCCTGCATCATGAGTATCAGCAGCTCTATAACAACCCGACCACTAGCGAAGACTTGAAGCAGACAATGCGAAGCAAGGTGGCTCCGGTGATGAATACCGCCAAGGATGCAATCGTTTTGTATCGGGATGCAGCGCTTATCTATGCCTCCTTTAAGAACAAGCCGGAGAACTATGACCGGTTGAAAGAAGACGCAGAGGATGCGTTTCAGAATGCGGCCGTGATGATGCTTGAACTTATGAACTCAGACTGGAGCGAATAGCCATGAACGTGAATGCACAGGATACAATAAATCTTATTTCGGCAGGCCTTAAACTTGGCCTTAAAGCATATGAATCCGCAATGCGGCTTTCCGCTGCCGGCTACCAAGTACCGGGTCTTGAAGAGTTTGAGCGGAGCACAAAACAGCTCCGTAACTTGCCTGATCTGCCAACCGGTAATGGAGGTTCCTCCCCTCTTCCTGCAGAGGCGCATGCTTAATGCCGGAAAAAGATTTTCTAGTTCAATTATGGGGGCTTTTGCCCCCGCTTGTGATTTCTGTTCTGGGCGGTCTTGTTCGGGCGGTGCGGACAAATTGTACGTTTAAAGCCACGCTGATTGCCATGCTGGTAGCGGCCTTTACTGGCGTTGTTGTCTCGCTGTTTTTGCAGGATGTGGCGTTTTTAACTCCGGATCAGAAAGCAGCTGTGACAGGGTTGGCAGGATACAACGGCGGTAAGCTGCTGGATATTCTGTCTAAACGGACATGTGAGCTTGCTGAAAATCTCAAACTCAAAAAGTAATGAGGTGGGGCGATGCAACCGGAAAAAGCATATTTGCCGGCAACAGCGCAAGGCATTGCGGATGTTATCGGGTTTGAGAAAACAATGGCATTGGTGCGGGGCAAGCGGCAATCCAAGTGCCGTAGTCTGTACGTTCCGGCACCTGACCGGATGAAGCCTTCGCACTGGCTGGTACAGACAATCGGTGAAGAATCTGCGCGGGACTTGGCAACAGAGTACGCAGGCGAACCGTTGACCATTCCAAAATGTTCAAGCGTGACCAAACTGGAGCGCAACAGGCAGATCATCCAGATGCGGGAGCAGGGCATGACCCATCAGGACGTTGCGCGCGCTATGGATATGTCTGTGTCATCCGTGAAGACAGTCTATTACCGTTGGTTGAAGGCGCAGCGATAAGAGACGGTACGGTGCTGTCAAAGTATCTGTGGAATCAGTGGCAGAGTTTCAAATCATACTGGAATTGGAAAAAGAAACCGCGTTACTACAGTGCAGGATTGAAACAACTAAACGCAGACACCGGCTGAAAATGCGGAGTGCGTTTTCTTAGAATACCTCTGTTGTGCTGCATACCGGAAACGTCCTTGTAAATGCAGTGACGTATTTTGAGGACAATATTTTTGCTGAAATTTTACAACACAATGTATGACCTTGGAGCAGGAACTAACGTGGACAATCTTGTACAGGTAGAAGAAATAACAATTGGAGCTTTGCACGGAGGTATAGAGAACGCCTTACGTGAAGCTTTCCCGACCGTAACCGTGTGTGACTATGATGCTCTTATGCAGGAGCAGGCTTCAGGTAGTAATGAACTGAACCTGCCTGCTCTGGTGTTGTCACTTGCTTCATTTGAAAATGATGTACCTACAGCGACTGAAGAGCTTGCCATAAAGCTGCGATGGGAGCTGCGTGTTGTTTGCAGTCAATCTGTTGAAAAAGCAGATTTGAACGTACGTGAGCTTGCCGCCCGTGTCTCAACTTTCATTCATAACAATCAGTTCGGTTGTAAAATTATGGGCGCAAAGTTTGTTGCGGCGAAGGAATATCAACTTGCGCCGGAGTTGACTGGTTTGAATGCGTGGATTGTGACATTTGAACAGTCTGTGTGCCTTGGAGAGTCATGCTTTAAAGACGAGTTTCAAACCCCGCAGAAGGCTTATGCGTCTATGGCTCCGGAGATCGGGCTGGCATATATCGATAAATATACATCGGTAGAAGAGGTGATACATGAGCTTCCAGCTAGCTGAGTTACAACGTCAGTTTAATACTCTCGTGCGGATAGGGACGGTGCATTCTGTTAATTATCAGAACAACACCGCGCGCGTGGCGTTCGGAACCGTGGTTACGGACTACCTGCCGTGGCTCACAACCAGAGCCGCCGGGAACCGCACATATGATTCCTTAGAAGTTGATGAGCAGGTCTTTGTCATCACCCCTCCGGGGCAAGCATTGGGTGTTATTGTCGGTGTCCTGAATCAAACAAAATTTCCTGCACCGGAGCACAGTTCCGAGATCCAGAAAACCGTCTACAAGGACGGTTCTGTAATCTCGTACGACAGGGCAGCGCATGTGCTGACTGCGGATATTAAAGGTGATGTGAACGTGCTTGCGACAGGCAATATTCAGGCAGAGGCCCAAAAGGATATTTCAGCAAAAGCAGGGGCGGCTGTCTCTGTAGATGCAGGAACAAGTGCAACTATTACTGCACCGACGATTACCCTGAACGGTCAAACTATAATTAACGGATCTCTATCTCAAGGTGGCGGCAGCAACGGCGGTAATGCTTCCTTTAAAGGTACTCTCCATACTACAGGCGATATTACAACTGATAGCGATGTTAAAGCGCACGTGTCGTTGAATAGCCATACGCATAGTTGCAGGGAGGGGAGAACTCAGTCTCCCGGCTAGTAGCGTATCCGCCATCTTCAAAAGGCTTCCTGTTGCGGATTGCAGGAAGCCTAACCTTTTAAAATAGTTTCAAACCGCACTGGAACCACCCACCTCGTGCTGCTAGATTGGCCGCATGAAAGGTATCAATAAAGACACCGGAGCGAGACTCTCCGGAATAGCACATTTGCGGCAGTCTATTGCCGACATTCTGTCAACCCGAATTGGTACTCGCGTTTTAAACCGTGAGTATGGTTCGCGGTTGCCAGCCCTGATTGATGCACCGGTTAACGCCGAAACTTCTCTTGAATTTTATGCAGCCACAGCGGAAGCGTTAAACCGCTGGGAGCCGCGCTTTAAACTTACGAGTGTACGCATTGCGTCAACTCGTGAAGGCGTTGTTGTGCTTGATCTGGTGGGTGAATACCTGCCGGACGGCAAGCAGATTACGCTTGAGGGGGTAGAAGTAAAATGAGTGTATTTAACGCAATCGATCTTTCGACCCTTGCACCGCCTAAAATTATTGAAGATCTGAGCGTGGAGCAGATCTTACAGGAGATGCTTGCTTATCATGCAGAGCTTGATCCTGATTTTACGGCACCGTTGTCATCTGACCCTGCGTACAAGATTTTTGAGGCAAATGCGTATCGTGAATTACTGCTGCGCCAGCGAATTAATGAGGCGGTTAAGGCTGTGCTTGTTGCGTACGCTGAAGCTGAGGATTTAGACCATCTTGCCGCTGGTGTTCCGTTGAAACGCAAGATGTTGAATGCGGGTGATCCTAAGGCATATCCGCCTGTGCCACCAACATATGAATCTGATGCCGACTTCAGAAAACGTGTTGTGCTTGCGCCGGAAGGATTCAGCACCGCGGGGCCTGAAGGAGCGTATATTTTTCATGCGATGTCTGTTGTGGGCGTAAAGGATGCGTATCCGGCGTCTCCCGCTCCGGTCGAAGTAGACTTGTACATCCTTTCTAAAAAAGGAAACGGCGTACCGGATCAGGCATTGCTTGATTCTGTGGAGGATGTCTTTAACGGCGATGTTCGCCCGTTTACTGATTATTTGCAGATTAAACCGGCGACAGTGAAAGAATACCAGATAGATGCCACTCTGTATTTCATGCCCGGGCCGTCTGCTGAGTCTGTTCTTGTTGAGGCTCGGAAGAATCTGGAAACCTACGTTGCTAAGAGCCACGCTCTCGGCATGTGCGTAGCCCGATCCGGCATCGATGCAGCTCTGCATATTGCAGGTGTGCACCGTGTGGAAATTACGCAACCGGCAGGAGACATCATGAATGACAATCATGAGGCCGCATTCTGCACCAATATTACACTGCATAGTGAACTGGTGGCGGTCTAATGTCGTTGCTTCCATCGAATGCCACCAAGTATGAACGCGCTCTTGAAAAAACGTGTGCCCGTTCGTTTTCCCTGCCTGTGCTTATCGACAGGATTCGTAATCCATCCCAAAGCCCTATGGCCACGCTTCCATGGCTGGCCTACGAGCGCTCTGTGGATGAGTGGAACGAGGAGTGGAGCGATGAGCAGAAACGGCAGATAACAGCCCGTTCTATTAGTGTACATAAAAAGAAAGGCACATGCGGAGCCGTTGAAGAAGCTTTAGGCGCGCTGGGCATTGCGGTGCGTGCAATTCAATGGTGGGAAACAGAACCGAAGGGCGCACCCGCAACCTATGACTTAGAGGTACAGCTTCCCGCGGGATACAAAGCGGAAGAAGCAACCTATCAAGAAGTTGAACGAGTTGTGAATGCGGCGAAGAACTGTCGCTCCCATCTTGGGAAAATTGCGCTCACACCAGCAGCGTTGACGCAAAAGCCGCTTGTATCCAGTGCTGTATTCTGCGGTGAGTTTGTGACCATTTATGAATTAGGGCGCATTAAAGCTAACTAGGAATTATTATGCCTGATTTTTACACCGTAGTTACTGATACAGGACTTCAAGCCTTGGGGCTTGCTTCCACGCAAGGCCAGAGTTTTTCCCTGACACACGCCGTTGTCGGTGACGGGAACGGTCTTGCCGTTATTCCAAACAAAGGCATGACAGCTCTGGTTAACGAAGTATGGCGCGGAGAGGTTGCAGGAATCAAAGTTGATTCTGACGATCCTAATACCTTTATTTTTGAATTTGCCATTCCAGCAGATACAGGCGGCTTTACGATTCGAGAAGTCGGTTTGTTGGATGAAAGCGGCAATCTGTTTTGCATCGGCAATTTTCCGGATACGGAAAAGCCCGTTGCCGTCAATGGCTCCGTGCGTGATCTGGTAGTTCGTCTGCCTCTGCATTTTGAAAATGCGGATGAAGTGAATCTAGTCATTGATACAGCAGTTGCGTTGGCAACAAAGCAGGACGTGCTTGATCATAATGCAGATCCGTTAGCGCACAGACTTGCGACAACAGCACAAACAGGCTTTGTGCGTCTTGCAACAGATGAAGAGCATGTAGCTAAAACTGCAAGTGATCTTGCTTGTACTCCAATAGGCGTATGGGAATTACTTAAGTCTGTAATGAGCAGTGCGTGTACGTCTACCAGTACAGTCAAGGTTGCAACGTCAATGGCTGTGAACGAGGTGTACAAGAAGATCACAACACACTTGGGCGACACGGCTCCCCACGGATTGCCGCTTGATGTAGGTGAGGCGGGGCAGGTGCTTATAAAGCAGGAAGATGGGAGTATAGCATGGGGGGCCGTTGCAGGTGTTCCTGTTGGTGAACTTTGCTTCTCTACAACTGGAGAAGCCTTGCCCGGTACAATTCCTGTCAACGTGAAGCAGAAGATACTTTGCAGTTTAGCTCCGCAGCTTTTCGAATGGATGAAGAAGTGTGGGACGTACCTTACAGATGAAGCCGCGTGGGATGCTGAGGCCGCAGTACAAGATGGCTCTTGCGGTAAGTACTGTTGGGACGGCGGGGACTACTTCATTTTGCCTTGCTATACCAAATACTTTGCGGCGGCTCATGGAGACAAGGCGGCTGGTGATTGGGCTGGGGATGCGATTCGTGAGATCACAGGCACAGTCGGTCGAATATCAGGTGTACTAACTACAACAGACGGTGCATTTGTTAGTACTGTTGTCAGTTCAACTCCTTCCGCTGGTTCAGGAAACCAGATTGGTGATGTTGACTTTAGAGCTTCTCGTGTCGTCCCAACCGCCGAAGAAAACCGCCCGAAGACCTCCTATGTTCTTCCGTGCATCAAAGCATTTGATGTGGCCATTAATGCTGGACAGATTGATATGCAGGCTCTTGCGCAGCAGGTGGCGGCAATTAATGGAAACAAGGTTGATCGTTCCGAGTGGGTGGAGTTGGTTCCGGGGAAAGCTTGGCGGCGTCCTGACGGATTTATTGAACAACGTTGGTGCACCGTCAATCTTGTAAATGCTTCATACCATAATATTGACCAAGTATTTCCAGTTGCTTTTACAGACTATAGCTCAATAACAATCACTTATGGTGTAGGAGTTAACTCGTATGACTTGGATGTCATAAACGGAATGTATCGATATGATACTGCAATTGTTAGTGTGGCTGTACCCAAGTTAACTGGCTTCGAAGCTATTCTTAATGTTCTATCGCATTTAGCTAATGGTCGTAACATATATTGGAATGCAATAGGTAAATAAAATGAAGAGATATTATGACCCTGAATCTGGTGGTTTTTACCTTTCTACAGTGCATCAAGAGATTCCGCAGCGAGCTGTTCCTATTACATTAGAGGAACATTCTGCTCTTGTAAGAGCATTGGAACAAGGAAAGGTTATTCAGCTAGATGAAAACGGCCATCCTATTGCCGTGGAACCACCGGCTCTACCTGAACCAACAGAGCAGGAGCTCACACAACAACGCATTATCGAAATCCAACAGCTGCTCACCGCAAATGACTCTGCTTCTGTACGTCCATTACGCGCAAAAGCAGCAGGTACAGCAACAGACGCGGATAAAGCTCGTCTTGTTGAGCTTGAAACACAGGCACAAGCGTTGCGGTCAGAACTCGTAGCATTGACCAATCCTGAATCTTCTGAAGACCAGAGTCAACCAGAGCAGAGTTCCACAAAGCAGTCGTTCTTGAAAAAGTGCAATTGGCTGCGCATGGGGAAGAACTAACCGAAGCCGCAGAGGATAGTTTCTCTTAACCCGACAGCGTTACGTAGTTAATGAATAGCATTTGGTACCGTTTTTTGCGGTGTAATAACGAACAGTTTTTAGTGTGGCCAACGTAAAATTTGAAAAAGCAGAGTGAGACAACAGGGTGCTGTAATGAAGAAAGATGCTGTGTTGTCATAAATCTGGAGAGAATATGCCTGATTTTTATACCGTAGTTACGGATACAGGACTTCAAGCCTTGGGGCTTGCTTCCGCGCAAGGCCAGAGCTTTTCCCTGACGCATGCCGTTGTCGGTGACGGGAACGGTCTTGCCGTTATTCCAAACAAAGGCATGACAGCTCTGGTTAACGAAGTATGGCGCGGAGAGGTTGCTGGAGTCAAAGTTGATTCGGACGATTCTAACACCTTCACTTTTGAATTTGCCATTCCAGCAGATGTTGGCGGCTTTACGATTCGAGAAGTCGGTTTGCTGGATGAAAGCGGCAAGCTGTTCTGCATCGGCAATTTCCCAGAGACAGGTAAGCCTGTTGCCGTCAATGGCTCTGTACGTGATCTGGTGGTTCGTCTGCCCCTGCATTTTGAGAATGCGGATGATGTGAGTCTTGTCATTGATACCGCTGTGGCAATTGCCACTAAGCAGGACGTGAAGAATGGGATGGATGCATTGACTCAGCGTATCATTGATGCCTGTTGGACTATGCCAGCCGGACACATTTATCCGGTTCCTTTTCCTCCAGACGAGCTGCCACCACACCACTATGTACCGAACGGTGAAGGGCTGCTTAAAACTTCAGATGCAGGTAAGACGCTGCTCTCTATGAGTGCAGCATACAAGGCAGCGCATCGTGTAATCGAAAATGAAACACATGTGTTTATGCCGAATGTCTTTGATGAAAATGGAGACGGGTATTTTCCACGCTTTGTTGATGGGGGGAGTCGGTCTGTTGGTAGTACGCAGGGAGATGCAATACGTAACATAACAGGTCAAATGCTGATGCAGCATGGCGAAACAAAAAATGACTATGAAAATGGAGCACTTTTTGCGACAGGAGAAAGTTTATCTGGTGCAACTGGCACTAGTACTATCTTGAGAAGCGGTTTGGGCTTGGACGTATCACGCATCGTTCCAACCTCTCACGAAAATCGCCCAAAAAACTATGGCTTCATCCCTGCAATCTATCTTCCGCCACTTGGAGTGTGATTATGCAAAATCATTATTTTAATGAACACGGGTACTACTCGTATTCCGGCTATGCGAATCCTGACAATTTTCCACCGTTGAATGCAACTCGTGAAGCTCCGGAACAACGCGAAGGGTTCTATCCTAAGTGGAACGGTGAAGCGTGGGATTATGTGCAGGATATGCGTGGAACAAAATACTACATGCCGGACGGTTCTGAACACGAAATAACGGCAGTTGAAGGGCAGATTCCAGAAGGCGCAAGATTTGCCAAGCCGGAATCACCAGAAGGCCAGAGTGCGTCAACGAAGGGCTCCACAAAGCTGTCATTTTTGAAAAAGTGTCAATGGTTGAAAAAGCCGAAGAACTAACCGACGTCGCAGATGATCGTTTATCTTTCCCTGACAGTGTTGACAAAATTTGTGGCAGTGTTCCGTGTGGTGGGGGCTTACTGTTGCTACCCGTTTTAAGTTTGATTGAAATTTTATCGAAAAAAGCAGTGTAAATACAGCTTGGTACTGTGGTGATGTGTGGTGCTGAGTTGTCATAAATCTGGAGAGAATATGCCTGATTTTTATACCGTAGTTACGGATACAGGACTCCAAGCCTTGGGGCTTGCTTCCACGCAAGGCCAGAGCTTTTCCCTGACACACGCCGTTGTCGGTGATGGGAATGGTCTTGCTGTTATCCCTAACAAGGGCATGACAACCCTTGTTAACGAAGTGTGGCGAGGAGAAGTTGCTGGAATCAAAGTTGATTCTGACGATCCTAATACCTTCATTTTTGAATTTGCCATTCCAGCAGATACAGGCGGCTTCACTATTCGAGAAGTGGGCTTGTTGGATGAAAGCGGCAAGCTGTTCTGCGTCGGCAATTTCCCTGATACCGAAAAGCCCGTTGCCGTAAATGGCTCCGTGCGTGATCTGGTGGTTCGTCTGCCCCTGCATTTTGAGAATGCGGATGATGTGAGTCTTGTCATTGATACTGCTGTAGCTTTGGCAACCAAGCAGGATGTGCTTGACCACAATGCAGATCCGGAAGCGCATCGATTTGCAACCACAGCACAAACAGGTTTTGTGCGTCTTGCAACAGTAGAAGAGCATACAGCTAAAACGGCAAGTGATCTTGCTTGTACTCCAATAGGTGTATGGGAATTACTCAAGTCAGTAATGAGCAGTGCGTGTACGTCTACCAGTACAGTTAAGATCGCAACGTCGAAAGCTGTGAATGCGGTGTACAAGAAGATTGTGGCACATACCGGAGATACTGCCGTGCACGTGCCAACAGGGGGATCTGTTGGAGAGGTGCTTACTAAAAACGAAGCTGGTCAAAGTTGGCTACCTGCTTCCGGTACCCAGTCCATAAATATTGTAACTTTTACTAGCTCCGGAACATATACGAAGCCTGCAAACCTCATCGCAGCCGAAGTAACTGTGACAGGAGGTGGAGGAAGTGGGGGACTATTATTTAGTACTGGTGCGGGCGGTGGCGGTGCTGGTGGTACATCAATCAAAGCATATTTGGCCTCCGATTTAGGAGGTAGTGAAACCATTGTAGTTGGTGCCGGAGGGATTGGGACTTCTGGAGAAGGGAGTAATGGCGGGAACAGCAGTTTTAAATATCAATATGGTTACGGCGGTAATCGCCCTGTAATGGCTAACAGTGGTGGTAAGGGGGATGGTGCTAGTGGTGGTGATATAAACTTGTATGGTGGCGGCGGTGATTTTGGTAGCAACGAAGGCTACGGCGGTGCTGGAGGAGCTTCATATTGGGGAGGCAATGGTGTTGGAGTAAACTCCGTGGGGACGCCATTACCTACAATTCTGGACGGTCACAATGGTGGTGGCGGTGCTGGTAGAGATATGCATGCAACGTTAACTCGCTCTGGTCATGGAGGCAATGGACTTATCGTTATCAAAGAATATTTAAGGTAAAAATTATGCCTATATATGTAAGCCCTGAAGGGAATCCAGAAGTTTGGGAAGTAAAGCCAGATGGTTATTATGAAGTTGATGAGTGGGATGCGCAAAATCCGCCATCATTGCCAACAGAATGTGAACTTACACAACAACGTATTACCGAAATCCAACAGCTGCTCACCGCTAACGACCTCGCTTCTGTGCGTCCATTACGCGCAAAAGTTGCAGGTAGAGCAACAGAAGAGGACGAGGCGCGGCTTGAAGAGCTTGAAGATCAGGCAGAAGCGTTGCGGGAAGAACTCGCAGCGCTCAATATAAAATTAGATGAATGTTTAACCCAAGATACATAGTGAGGATTGTAACACATGAGTACAGATTTTTTACATGGTGTCGAATTTATTGAGATCGACGAAGGTGGCCGTCCAGTTAAGGTAGTCCGCTCTTCAGTGATCGGTATTGTCGGTACCGCTCCGGATGCGGACGAAACAGAATTTCCGCTTGATACTCCGGTATTGATTTATGGCAGCCCGCTTAAGGCAGCTAAACTGGACACAACAGGCAATCGTGCCGGTACACTCCCGAATGCAATGGATGCGATTTTTGATCAGCATCACGGCCTTGTGGTTGTTGTACGTGTTGCAGAAGGTGCAGACGAAAAAGCCACTATGACAAATGTTGTCGGTGGTACTGACGTTACAGGTATGAAGGGTGTGCATGCATTCCTTGGTGCAAAATCCAAGTGCGCTGTTAAACCGAAACTCCTGCTCGCTCCGGGCTTCACGCATCAGCGTTATGAAGATCCTGACAATGCAGGAACCTACCTTAAAAACCCTGTTGCTGCTGAATTGGAAACTATTGCAGACAGACTTAACGCAATTGCTATTAAAGATGGCTGTAGTTCAGATTCTGAAGCAGCAATGCAGGATGCCAAACTGTTCGGCTCTGCCCGCGTTTACATTGTTGCGCCATTCGTAACTGTATACCGCAATGGCGTGTTTGAGGATGAACCTGCTTCCGCGCGTGTTGCCGGCCTTATTGCCAAAACTGACGCGGATAAAGGTTTCTGGTGGTCTCCTTCTAACCAGGAGATTCTGGGAATTTCCGGCACTGCGCGACCTATTCCGTTTGAGCTTGGCGATACTGCAAGTGAAGCAAACGTGCTGAACGAAAACAAAGTTGCCACCATTATTTGTGAAGATGGCTACAGACTGTGGGGTAACCGTACTACATCAAGCGATGCTCGTTGGTCCTTCCTTTCTACCCGTCGTATTGCGGATATGATTAACGAATCTATCCAGCAGGCACACATGTGGGCAGTGGATAGACCTGTAGGGCGTATCTATTTTGAAGCGGTGCAGGAATCTGTAAACCAGTTCCTTCGCACTATGGAGCAGAAGGGCGCTATTCTTGGTGGTAAATGCTGGGTTGATGCAGAAATTAACAGTGCAAGCGAAATTGAACAGGGCCATACCTACTTTGATTTCGACTTTACTCCTGCATACACCGCAGAGCGTGTAACATTCCGCAGCCGTATGACTAATGGCTACGTTGAGGAGGTATTTCAGTAATGGCAGTAGCAGAAAATGTGTTGAAAAGTGCTAACCTGTTTGTTGATGGGTATGGTTTTGCGGGTAACCTCAAAGAAGTAAAACTGCCTGAATTAAGCTTAAAACTTGAACAGTTCCGTGCCGGTGGCATGGATGCACCGATTTCGCTCGATAAAGGCATGGAAGAGCTTGTTGTAACCTTCTCCACAACAAAAAATTGTGTGGAAACACTCAATCTGTTCGGCGTCAACAAAGACAGTGGCGTGCGGCTTACAGCAAAAGGCAGCCTTGAAAGCTACGACGGTACGATTACTCCCGTAACTGTAAACATGACAGGCAAAGTGACTAAAATTGCTCCCGGTGCGTGGTCAGAAGGCGGCGAGTCTTCAACCGAGTACACAGTAAACCTGAGTTTCTACAAATACACGCAGAATGGCAAAGAAGTGCACGAAATTGATGTGCTGAACATGAAACGCATCATTAACGGTGTGGATCAGCTTGCTCAGCACCGCGCTAACCTCGGACTGTAGCAGAATGATAATGCATATTGCGGAGTAGTAGGTCGCAATGTGTCCGTACGGCTCTAATGTTGCCTACGGTTGAAAGGTGGTGCCGAGGAAAAGTCAGACGCCCATGTATTTGCAGATACGTTTAGCCCTGACTTTTCCTTGCGCTGCTGATCACACCGATTTCTCTTAATACGAAATTTTGAAAGGAAAAGATATGCGAACTGAACAGATTAAATTGAAATACCCTGTTACCGTTGCTGGTCATGAATATAAAGAATTAACCGTGCGTTCTGCCAAGGTGCGTGACCAGATTATCGCGCAAAAGAGTGCAAGCGATAACGCAGATGTTGAACTCGTGCTGTTTTCTAATCTCTGTGAAGTGTCCAGAGATGTAATTGAAGAGCTTGAAGTGGCGGACTACTACCAGTTGCAACAGGCATATCAGGGTTTTTTAGCCTAACACCCGAGGTGGCGCGAAATTACGTGTTATATCTCTCTCATTTTACAGGGTGGGAATACAACGCGCTAATGGATATGACATGCGAAGAGCTTGCCATGTGGGTGCATGAGATCAGGAGGCAGGATGGCAGTTAGTACAATGATAAAAATCGGGGGCGCTGTTGCGTCCTCGTTTACGTCTGCAACGCAGATTGTAAAGGGTGGCTTCTTAAAAATAGGAGACTCCATTCGTGATGTTAAAAAAAAGCAGGAGCAGCTAACGTCAAGTCCCGCTATGAAGAACGTGGGCGATACCTTTGTCAAAACCGGTCAACAGGCAAAGCACATGGCGTCGAGTGTGTGGGGCGCGGCATCAGCTTTTGCTTCAGTTATAACCAAGGCTAATGCGCAGACCGCCGAACAGGTGAGACTTGCAAAAGTGTTAGGCGTTTCGGGCGAAGCATTCGGGGCATGGGGCGGGTTGGCCAACGAGGCCGGGTGTAAGGCCAATACTGTTGGTGACCTCATGAAAAAGATGAACACCAACCTCGGAAAACCTCTAAAACTCGGGGATAACTCGGCTGTAACTAACTCTCTCAAGACAATTGGACTTTCGTTTAAAGATCTTGAGAACCTTTCTCCAGAGCAGAAGTTTAAAACCGTCGCTTCCGCCATTAAAAATTTGGACGATGCACAGGCGGCGCAGTCTGCGGCCAATACCCTTATGGGCGGTGATTCTGGCAAGCTTTTCAGCTTCCTTCGTAGCCGTAAAGAGAGCGTAGATGAGCTTTTGGATCAGCAGAATAAGCTTAATGTGTTGTCTGATGAGGGGCGTGAAGGATCCCTTGTATACGCGCAGGCTATGGGAAGAGTGAGCGGTGTTTTGTCAAATGCGACTGCCGAGTTCTCCGGCCTGATCGGTGGCGCGTTGGCTCCGTACATTCAGGAGATAGGGCCGAGGATTGCCGCGTTGTTTGAAGAACATAGAGACGATATCAAAGCTTTCGGCGCAGGCTTGGGTGAAGCTTTACCGAAAATAGGCGAGTTTGCTTTTGGTATGCTTAACGTATTGAGCAACGTAGGCAGTATGATTGCATGGGTTGCTGACGCCGTTGGTGGGTTCGGAAATGTAGCCGCAATTGTTGGTGGTATTATGGGCGCCAAATTTGTGTATTCCGGTATTAGCATGGTGCAAACCATGTGGTCTGTCGGACAGGCAATTGCGCCGATTGTGTCCAGTGTGTTTCCGGCTCTTATTGGTGGAATTAGGGCTGTGGGACTTGCCGTGATGGCGAACCCTATTGGCGCAGCTATCGGTCTGGCTGTGATTGCTGTAGGACGACTTATTTTTATGTGGGATGAGTTGTGCAAGGCATTCAAGTCGGGTGGTGTGCTCGGTGCGTTAGGAAAATTTTTTGGGGTTGGTGGGGATGACGAGGAAAAAGAAAAGAAAACCGCACCTTCTATCCCTGCAAAAAGTCCAAAAACGAGTTCTGTTGGTAGTGCCTATGCACAGTCACAGCCAGTTCAGCAGCAAGCCGTTTCAAAGGGAACCCTGCCGGAAGGTCTCCCAACAAGTCAGAAAGTACGTCCTGCTGATAACGTATATACCCAGCCAGTGCCGTTGAATAAAGTTCCGCTTTCTTCTTCGGCTTCAGTTGAATCAAAACAGATCACAGATAATCGAAATGTGACTATCAACGTGTATGGGGCAGAAGGTCAAAACTCACATGAGATTGGAGAGGTAGTGCATGCCAAGTTCAACGATGATTCAGCCGCATTGTATGACCATGCGTATGCGTAATTCTACTTTTTCGGAGGCATTATGCCAGAACCAATGATGAAACTAGGCGCATATACCTTTTCTCTCAATACTGCGGCGTATCAAAGCTCCAGCCGTTCCAGTTCGTATGGCTGGACGGAACAGGCGCGTATAGGGACAAATCCCGCGTTACAGTATACAGGAAAGGGGGCAGATACATTAAGCCTTCCGGGAATAATTTTCCCAACATTCAAGGGAGGACTTGGGCAGGTTGAGGCTATGCGCAGGGAAGCAGAAAAGGGGACGCCCCTTATGTTGACTGACTTGTGTGGCTTAATAGACGTTAATCAAAATGCTCTCGGTTATTGGTGTATTACGTCTATTAAAGAAAAAAGAAGTGATTTCCTTCCTGCCGGTATTCCGCAGAAAATAGAATTCACGCTTGAACTCAAATTTTTTGGTGAAAAGATATGAGTGTACTGTACAGAACAAAACAAGGCGATGTGCTGGATGCTGTTGTTTTCAAGTATTACGAAGGGCAGGAAGGAACACTTGAACAGGTACTGGAAGCAAACAGAGGGCTAGCTAAGTACGATCCAGTGCTTCCGGCAGGACTTGGCATTGCCCTTCCAGATTTGCCGAAGCCTCGCCCGAAAGAGGGTATAACTCTATGGTAGAATACTCGCTTGATTATCGAGTAGAGGCAAACGGGCAGGATATTTCAGCGTTGCTCAAAGGAGAAAATAGCCAAATTACCATTACCGATGAGGCCGGATATAAGTCTGACAAGCTGAGTATTACCCTGAGTGATGCAGGTTTTACGTTGCCGGATGCCGGTGCAGAATTGGCAGTATACATGGGCTACAAGGATAACTTACGGCTCATGGGCAAATATGTGGTAGATGAGGTGGCAATAAACTTTCCACCAGATAGTCTGACGATTTCTGCCAATGCTGCACCGTTTGATGAAAGTAAATTCGGCCTTACTCCGCTGCAGTCGCAAAAGTCCCGTTCGTTTCCCGCTGGTACTATCAGCGACTTGGTAGCCACCATCGCCAATGACCACGGTCTGGTTGCGGCGGTGGCTCCAAGCTTAGTGCAAGTCGCATTGCCGCATATTGATCAGCTCGATGAATCAGACATGAACGTGCTTACCCGCATAGCAAAAGATCATGATGCCATAGCCAAGGCTAACGGCGGAAAACTTCTGTTTGTGGAACGCGGTGAGGGGAAGAATATTCGTGGGCAGCAAATGCCAACTATTACACTTACAAAGAATCAAGTAACGAGCGGTTCTGTTAAACTCTCCCAGCGTGAGGCATATAAAAGCGTAACGGCAATTTTTAGAGATACCGCTGCATCTGCTGATATTGAAGTAACCGCAGGAACTGGAGATCCTGTCTATCGTTTGAAATGCATGTATAATGATATGGCAGCTGCAACCACCGCAGTGCAGAAACAGCTGAAAGCTTTTGCACGTGGCAAGGCGACTCTTTCTTTGTCATTACCTTTTACGCCCGATCTGGTCGCAGAGTCCCGTCTGATTCTAAAACAGTTCCGTACCGGTATTGATGGCGAATGGAGCGTTACCAAAGCAACTCATACTATGACTGCCAGTGGTGGTGTGACCAGTGTTGAAGGTGAAGCTGTGGTTTAGGGACGTTAACATTCGTTAACGCTCTATCTACTGAGCACAGGGCATTAGATTTTATGCGTTTCGGCGTGCGTTGTAGAAAAAAGTAGTTGAGTCTGCAA
Source organism: Halodesulfovibrio aestuarii DSM 17919 = ATCC 29578 (assembly GCF_000384815.1). NCBI lineage: Bacteria > Pseudomonadati > Thermodesulfobacteriota > Desulfovibrionia > Desulfovibrionales > Desulfovibrionaceae > Halodesulfovibrio > Halodesulfovibrio aestuarii. Next base: position 1,140,711 of record NZ_ARQF01000021.1, on the reverse strand, counting down.
GCAGATTTGATAAGTTCTTCTCTTCATTTGTTATTTATATACGGATTTAGAGGTTCGCATGAAAAGCCCAGCAGCAGCAACAACTGCCCTTGAAAAAGCGATCACTTGTATTTGTCAGCTTGAAAACATGTTAGATTATGTAATCGAGCACACAAGCGACAGTGATAAGACGAAGGACGTTCTTATCATCACACAACATTTTGCTAAAACTAATGTTGAAGCAATAGTGAAAGAGATGGGGAGGGTGGGGACTGCCTAACAAAAAAGGAAGCTGTTAGAACAGCTTCCTTTTTTATTTAGTATTGTAGCATGGTATGCTGGTTTGTTTTCGTCTAAATATGAAGCCCCTTACTAAGGTAAGGGGCTTTTTGTCGTAAGTTTTCATGGTGATTACCTTCTACACTTCACCAACAACTTTACGAATGTACTTAGTAACGGGGATATTGTTAGTTTGGGTACAGCCGAGCATTACTTTTCCGCCAGCCGGTGCTGTGTATGTGTCGGTATAAAACCCGTGTTCAACTCCACGACGCCAATCTGTGTTAATTGTTACAGTGTAGGTTTTTCGTGGGTTTGTGTTCAAAATGTAGTCATACTGGCCGCTACTGGCAAATCCGCATCTTCCTGATTTGCTAATGATGTTGTCGAAGCGTGCTCGTCTTTCATCTTCTGACAGTGCTTCGTTTTCTTTTCTTGTCTGTTCAATGAGCAGGGTGTCTTCATCCGACAAAGGCATTGCTTTGCCGATATCAGGGTGGTCTAATCTTGGGGGACGTTCTTTTGTTATTGTTGTCATGTTTTTCTTCCTTATTTTAGATTGTTATGTCGTTGAAGGTTGAAATTTAACAACAGCCTTAGCCAACCTCTATGTGCCCCTTTATCGTATTAGTGTTTTGAGATTATGTAATGATATATTGGGAGGGGGGATTACGGCAGGTAATTCCGCTATCTATATTCCTTTGCGTTTCAGTTTTCAAAATTGCTTGACGAGGATGGTTAAGCTGCTTTACTAAGTATGTATGAATAGCAAGGAAGAAACAATTCAGCATATGACGGGACGGCTCCTTAGGATAATAAACAAGCATTATCGTATTGAGGAACTGCCTATTCCTATAAGTGAAGGTGTTGAAGTTACAGCACGGGAAATTCATTGCCTGCAGACCATAGGACAAAATGAGGGTGCTAACCTTAAGTCTATCGCCTCTATCCTAGGGGTAAGTAAGAGCGCCATTTCCCAGATGGTAGGCAAACTTGAAAAACGCGGGTTTGTCCGTAAAGATCGTGCTCCGGATAATGATAAGGAACTACTGGCATTTCTAACAGAGTCCGGTTGGGATGCCTTTAAAATTCATCAGGAATTTCATGAGCGGCATATGAATAATCTGCTCAGCAGACTTGAGGAGTTTTCTGATCCTCAGATAGCGACAGCGTCTGCGATTATGGCTGTTGTTGAGACAGTTGTTGATGAGCGTATGGCGGAATTGTTTGGTGAAAAGCTTAATGATACATAATAGTTAGTTTTTGCTTGCAGGGAGCTTTCGGCGGATATGCTTTATTCGCCTTTATTTTTACTTCAATGGTTAAGCTTCTTAACTAAAAGTGCGGAGTAAAGACGAATGTGACTAGTGAACGAGAGCGGCAGACGTGAGATTGATTCGTGAATCTACAATTTTTACGTGTTGGAGAATTACATGGGTGTGCATTGTAAAAGAGAAATTGACTGTAACGGCAGGCATAGTGCGCCTAGACGCGGACCTACAAGTTACAGAATGCATGATTCCGATTTGGTGTTTGAGAGACTAGCCTTGAAGGAGGGAAACGTATTTCTTGATATGGGATGTGGTCCCGGTGAGTACGCTTTTCACGCAGCCCGATGTGTCGGTTCTACCGGAATTGTTTTTGCTTTGGACAGCAATATTCACATGCTTAACGAGATTGATGAAGAGTGCGCTGTCAGCGGTTTTACTAATATTAAAATAATCAACAGTGATCTAACTGAAACACTTCCTTTTGAAGATAACAGCGTGGATTTTTGTTTTATAAGTATGTCCCTGCATTGCATAAATCTGAAAGAGCGTGGAGCAGATGTTTTTAAGGAAGTTCGGCGTATTTTGAAACCTTCGGGACAGGTTGCAGTTCTGGAGTGCAAAAAAGTGGAAGCTGATTTTGGTCCTTCGTTGCGTTCGCGTATTTCGCCTGAAGAGATCAAAACAGTCGTAGCTCCGTTAGGATTTCGTGAAGATTTGTATATTGATCTCGAAGGTAATTATTTGATTCGGTTTACTAAGCAAAAGTAAGGTTACAAAATGAATATTCTTAATTTGTATGCATCATTGAATGGACAGACCGAAAAGGTTGCTGTTGAAATTGAGAAAGCGGTGACCGAAGGCGGTCATGCTGTTACAACTGTTAACGTTAAAAAGAATGGAGCGGTAATTGACCTGCTTGCGTACGATCTAACATTTATTGGTTCCGGTGTTTATACATGGCTTCCGGGGAAGGCTATGCTGAGCTGGATAGAGAATCAAATGAGTTATGCCCGCCAAAATGACCTGATTCTTCCGGGTTCGCCAATGATTCATGGAAAATTCGCTTGCGTATATTGTACCTATGCCGGCCCGCATACGGGAGTGGATGAAGCTGTGCCTGCCATTAAATATATGGGGCAGCTCTTTGCTCATCACGGGATTACTGTCGCGGATGAGTGGAGTATCCCCGGAGCATTTGTTCCTGAAAAAATGTGGCATTACAATACCTCCGGCCGTCTTGGTAACATCGAAGGGCGTCCAAACTCTGAGGATTTAAGACAGGTGCGTGAAAAAACAAAAGGGCTGATATCTTCATTACTACCTTCCTTTGAGGAGGTATGAGTCTATTCTATGAAATACTATACAAATAGTAGATTCCTCATGTGAGGTTTGCACCCATATTTTGATTTAAACTGATTCGGCGACACGTATCCCAGCGATACATGTCGCCGTTTGTTGTTATAAAAAATACTCCAGGATAAGAGAAGATGCCTTGCCGAGCTTCTTCCTTATATGGAGTGTTTTTGACTTGTGTCTTTTAAAGAAGCTTGAGTTGTTTTTTGCAATCTTCTGTTGCAGGAATATTTTAGGAAAAAGGACAATTTGGGGGTATTGGTAGGGAAACAGGCATGTTAAAATCGTAGGCAACATTCATAGAGTGCAGGTAGCTCCTGCAACGTGAATGGGAATAGCTACTCGCAAAAAATAATGGATCTATTGCTGGCAGTAGTGGGAAAGGCAACTTCTGTGGCCTTGCAGTTACTGGAAAAAAGTTTCAGTAATTTGTAGAAGGGAGATGCCGAGTACCAGTTCTAAAAAATGAGACTAGAAAAACATAGCGAGGTAATTATGCCTAATAACGGTACGTATTCTCAGTTGGATATGGCAAGTGTGAAAAGCAGTGCAGAAAAGAGTATTACTTATCTTAATAAAGTACTCCCTGATATGCTGCAAAAACAGAAGAAGCCATATGTAGTTATTTTTTTGGGTGAATCTCACATGGATCACGTTGATCAGGAAGTAACCCGTGCAATATTGTTAGACCCGCCTGTTTTAGCTCCTAATCAAACCAGAGTGATATATGAGCGTCATTTGGATACTGTTTATCCCGTCATCTCACCAGATTTTGCTAGCCAAAGAACAGAATCTTTCGATCCAGCTCTTTCACGCAAGGAACGAAGCAAGATACTTGCAGATATGATTCAGGATGCGTTTGAGAACTATGATATGACAATGGTATATATGCCATGCGGTAGCGCTCATGCTCAAGAAATTTTTGACTCCATGGATAAACGGTTTGCGAACCTCTTCCTTTTCATTGCCAAAATGTCCTCCATTGATTGATGAGACGCATACACCGGCAGGCTTTTCGGAGCCTTAGAGTTCTGGCCTCCCCTCGTCGGCTGGCGGGGGGAGTGTCTGATGAAAATACAACTGAAAGTACAGCTAATTATCAGAAATTGGACAACAGATTTTCCTGTGCATCAAGAAAGCGCTCAATCGTCAAAGCCATATCCTCTCCGGCCTGATACATTAACCAGTGGCCTGCCCCCTTGAACCGGACAAGCCATGCCCCTTTGATGAGATTGACGGCAGCCAAGGCTTGATCAGGAGGCGTAATCCGGTCAGCCTGCCCGACAATAACAAGTGTATCCGTATTCAGAGAAGCAAGTTGGTCTCTGGTTCCACGCCAGTTGGTTACAGCTTTGTATTGTCGCTGGATAACTTCAGGTGATGGTGCAATCGCAGGTACAGGAAGCTTTGAAAAAATGTCAGGATGCAGATTTTTCCATGTATCGGGAAACAGTTGAGCCATAAACTGCTTCTGACTCAGAGCCCCCATCCTGTCCAGTGCGGCTTTTACTGGAGCCAAGTCCACAGCCGTTGCATAGAGCACGAGCTTATCCACCTTATCGGGATGGTTAAGCGCTATTTCCTGCGCAATGACCGACCCCATGGACCATCCCATGATATCAGCGCGTTTAATTCCGAGTGCATTTAACAAGGCTACTGCATCCGAGGCCATCAACTCTATGCTCAGCGGGGCGTTGTTAATGCTTGAATATCCCATGCCGCGGTTGTCAAAGAGAATGACGGTTCTTTCTTTTGCCAATTCTGCCACCATGGATGGATCCCATACGTCCATAGTTCCGGCATATCCCATGATCAACAAGAGCGGAGGGCCGCTGCCGGTAACACGGTACCCAAGGTGCACACCGTTGACGCTGGCGGTTTGAACGCGAATATTGTGCTTATCCTGACGTCCCTGATGGTTCTGATGAGCAGCGCAACCACAAATGACAAACAGGGCCAACATGCAAAGGAAAAGTGAAAACCTTCGCTGCATATTCAATCTCCTTTTGTTCTAAAATTACAATATTTTGTATCTCATAGAGGTATGCCTGATGCAAGTGGTTGCTAAAAAGTACGACGAAATAAGCATACGCAGGTCTAGCCGCATGAGGCTTTGTTTTCTCAAAATTCAGTGAGCGGGGTAGTTGGGTGTTGTCATTCTCTATGGTGACTTTTATAGTGCCGTATATTTACTGCCTGAATCGATGGGATTAGCAGTATTCTGAAGCAAACATGCCGCAGCTCAGCCTGTGGTCGAATAAAGGCATTATCGATGAGTAATTCTTTGGAGTTTTCCGCAGCTATTTTCGATTTGGATGGAACCTTGCTGTATACGCTGGAAGAAATAGCAGCGGCAACCAACGGAGCCCTTGCCCGGTTGGGATACCCTGAACATCCTGTCAGTGCATACTGCCGTTTTGTAGGCGGTGGAGCGAAAAAACTGGCTTGGAGAGCACTTCCGGAAGAGAAACAGTGTCCGGAAACTCAGGAAGCTTTGTACACTGTTCTTATTGAAGAGTTCGAGCGCGTTTTGAATACGCTGGCCCGTCCGTATGATGGGGTGTTAGAAATGCTTGCGGCGTTTTCTGCTGCAGGTAAGCAGCTTGCAATCTTATCCAATAAGCCGGATGAGCTGACAAAAAATACCGTGGCAAAGCTGTTGCCGGGAGTAGACTTTCTTGCTGTACAGGGCGGTCTTGCCGATGTGCCGCTTAAACCGGTGCCGGACAGCGCATTAGCTATTGCTGCAATGATGAATCTTGACCCCGCGCAAATTATCTTTGTGGGTGACTCAGACGTAGATATCCAGACTGCACGTAACTCCGGTATGATTCCGGTTGGTGCTGCATGGGGCTTTAGAGGCGCTGAAGAGCTTAAAGCCGCCGGTGCAAGCATAGTGCTGGATGCTCCAGCCGAGTTACAGTCGCTACTTGCATAGCTCACTAAAAAAAGTGGACAGCTTTTATGAGCTGTCCTTTTTTTTGGGCTATCATGCGGTATGTGTGCGAGGTCTCATTTTCCAAACTGGTAGTTGAACATGCCGGATGGCAGCCTGAAAAATCAATACCCTGCCTCTATACTATGCAGCAGGGTATTAGCATTGTATTTATAGTCACCAAAGGGGATGGGCATGGATCCACGGCTGAGACTGACATTACCGATCGAAGAGATTGATCCCGCTGCATTGGAACAAATCGAAGCAGCGTTGAAGCTTCCATGCTTAAAACTGCTCGCTATCATGCCGGACGTTCACAGCGGCTATGATCTGCCCATTGGTGGCGTAGCCCTGCTCGATGACCATGTGTGGCCCGGCGCCGTGGGGTATGATATCGGCTGTGGCATGTGTCATGTCAAAACAGGGATGAAGCGTTCAGAACTTCCTGATTTGCAAGAACTTTTCCAGTCTCTTTCCAATGCTGTTCCTGTGGGGTTTCATGGGCTCAAAACTCCGGCAACAGATGTAAAACCTTTTGTCAGTGCATCCCGCTTTGCAGCGCTGACCGACTCCGTAATGTGCCATGCAGTAAAACAACTCGGCACCCTCGGTAGCGGCAATCATTTCATTGAGATCGGGGTGAACAAGGAAGACATAGTAGGTGTCACTGTCCATTCAGGTTCCCGCCGTTCCGGTTGGCTTGTGGGTGACTTTTATATGCGCCTTACAAAAGGCCCCGTACCGCTCTCCAGCAAGCTTGGCAAAGCCTACCTGAAAGATATGAAGTGGTGTCTTCAGTTTGCCTTGGATAACCGCTTAAAAATGCTGCAAGCCTGTCTGGCGGCATTGGGACTCCCTCCGGCTTTGCAGGAAGACATCATTAATGAGACCCACAACCACGCAATAATCACCTCGAAAGGTGTTCTCCATCGAAAAGGGGCAACCCCTGCCCAAAAAGGACAGCTCGGTATAATACCCGCCAACATGCGGGACGGCGTATGGATAACAAGAGGACTCGGCAACGAAGAATTTCTTTGCTCCGCTTCGCATGGTGCCGGACGCAAGCTCAGCCGTACAGCAGCGAAAGAGCTTATCTCTTCCAGTGATGTGAAGGAACAGATGAAAGGTATTGTCTATCCGTCCCTCAATGGCGGAGCGTTGCTCGATGAAGCTCCGGATGCGTATAAAAAGATAGATGAAGTCATCGCACGGCAGGACGGCATTCTCGTGGATGTCATTGATCACTTTGCCCCGGTGCTTGTTATGAAAGGCTAGGCTGAGAACATCATTTCTCCCGCACGTACTTGCTTATTGCCTGCCGTGTTACGCCCACAAGCTGTGCGGCGCTGGACTGGTTGTTGTTGGTACGTGTGAGAGCCTCATCTATAAGAGCTGCACGAACTTCTTTCAGCGTCGGAAGGGTAGCACCGAATGTTACAGAGGCATCCGGTAGTGGTGTCTCGAATGATTCCGGCTGGTAATCGTACGAATGGGTAAGAAGCCGCTGGACGCGGGCTGTGTCCATAATTCCATCCGTACAGGTTCCGGCGCAATCCAGTATGATGTTTTGCAGTTCACGTATGTTGCCGGGGAACGGATATTGTGAAAGATAGTCAGCAAGCTCCGGTGCATTTGCTGAGAATTTTTTTTCAAAACTGATTTCTGCTTCTTGCAGAAAGTGTGTGATAAGTGGTGCGATGTCTTCCCTGCGTTCCCGAAGGGGAGGGATGTGTAGCAAATGTCCCCGAAGTCTGTAGAACAAATCCCGCCTGAATTGCCCGCATTCTTGTAATTCATTGAGATTTTGATGGGTAGCGGCCACAATTCGTGCAGAAGAGCGTTTTGCCATATCTGAACCAAGCGGGAGATACTCGTGCTCTTGGAGAAGACGCAGCAGCTTGGTCTGTGATGTGGAGCTCAGGTCGCCGATTTCATCAAGAAATAACGTCCCGTTTTTTGCTTTTTCAACCAGCCCGACACGGGCATTGGTCGCTCCTGTATAGGCACCTTTCGTGTGCCCGAAAAGTGTGTCTGCAACAACGTTATCGTCCAGTCCCGCAATATTGAGGGCGACAAATTCTCCAGTGCGACCGCTGGCGTTATGTACAGCTCTGGCTACCAGCTCTTTTCCGACGCCGCTTTCACCTGTGATGAGCACAGGTCGGGAAGTTTCTGCAATGACTTCAATATATTGGAATATTGAACGCATTTCTTTGTTTTCAGTGATGATATTTCCAAAATACTCAGGATGGTCCAACTCTTTTTTGAAGAAACGTTCCCGAAGAGAGGTGTTTTCCTGCCGTAGTTCAAACAATTCTATGGCGTGGCGGACTGCCGCAATGAGTGTGTCCCGTTCTTCTGTTTTAACGATAAAATCGAAAGCACCAAGACGCATACAGTTGACTGCACTCTTCACCTGATTCAGGCCTGAAATAACAAGAATTGGAATATTAGGATGCCGGGCGGCGATTTGCGGGATAAGCTCTTCACCGGAAAAGTTAGGCATCATAAGATCAATCGCAACAGCACAGAATTGTCGTGAATCCAGTAGGGCAAGAAGCTTGCTGCTGTCGTTTTCTGTTACAACATTGCCAATGCCTTTGGAGCGCAGTGTTGTTTTGAAGCTGACGAGCCATGAATCTTCATCATCAACAAGTAAAATAGGCTGCCGTGGGTAATTATTGGGCATGTTTTTCTCCATGATGCGCTACTGGTAGATGGAGTTGCGCTATAGTACCGCCTTCGGGATGAGGGAGGAACTGCAACGTGCCAGCGTGTTCCTGCACAATTGCTGACGAGACGGATAATCCGAGTCCGGTGCCGCCTGAGTCCCGTTTGGTGGTGAAAAACGGATCGGTAATTTTTGATACTAACTCTTCGGGAATGCCGCTTCCTGTGTCGGATACGGTTATTTCTACCATGTGGGTGGTTGCAAGGTATCGGGATGTGACGGTGACACTGTTGTCCTTGCTGGTGAGAGCCTCGCAGGCGTTAACTAACAGGTTGATAAAAACCTGAGAGAGACGTTGCCTGTTTCCCTGCACCGGAGGAAGCGCCTTTGAAAGATCGGTTGTAAAGTGGTTTGTATGCATGGAAATAAGTTTTTCCAGCAGTGGCAGGGAACTGCGAATCATGTCGTTTATGTCAACATTCCACATTAATTCACTTGGTTCAACGCGGGAATAGTCTTTTAAATTGTTAACAATACCTTTAATCCGCGACGCTCCATCCTGCATTCGCGAAAGCAGGTTCGGTAATTCTTCCCGTAAGGATGAGTATTCAAGCCCGCCAGCCAGAAAATCCCCGTTTTCTTCATAATAGCCTTCCAGAATCGGCGTAATGCTTTGCCAGACTTCATTGATGAAGGGCAGGTTCATGGTCATAAAGCTGTTAGGGTTGTTGATTTCATGCGCGACACCCGAAACAAGCACACCGAGAGAAACCATTTTGTCTGCCTGAATAAGCTGCTGTTCTTTTTCTTTTGCTTCGTATTCTGACTGGATGCGCTGAGTAATATCGCGGATGGCGCATACTCGTACTTCCCTGCCTTGAAACATGATGTTTCGATCCTGTACTTCGCAGATAATTCGGCGTTCGTCATTACATTGGAACTCTCCCTGAAACCATAAGCGACCACTTTGTTCAGAATAATTGTGAATCGCTTCTCTGAATTCAGGAGTTGCGAGAGAGTTTATTTTTCTACCGATCAACTCTTTCCAAGTGAACCCGAACAGAGTGATTGCGGCCTTGTTCGCTTCCAGAATGGTTCCTCTATTGTGGATGAGAATTGCCTCAAACGTAGAATCAGAAAGTTGTCTGAAGCGTTCTTCACTTTCCCGCAGTGCCAGCTCCGCCTGCTGCCTTCTGGCAATGGCCTGTGCCTGACGGTAGTTTTGCTGTGCAAGAGTGGAAAGCTGATTGGCGATAAGACAAAGTGCATTGCAGACTTTGTGGAACTGCTCTTTGGACATGATGGGCACATTTTCATACGCCGTCCGGTATGCATCTTCATCCGCCCCGATAGCTTTAGCGTATGCAATAATCTTTTTATCCGGTTCAGAAGATATTCGCCGCTGTCCAATAATCCAGTTTGCGATATGGCGTTTACCCACATAAATGCTTGTTCCGCCATCGAGAAGCCCGCTGCTCAGGCATGGACGCATGACCGGTTCAAGCGGGTTAAGCGTCCCGAAGGCCGCGTCTGAACGCATACAGTTTTTTAATCCCATCTCAGTTTTACGAATCACGTCATTACAAAGGCTGCAAAAGCCGCTTGGCTTTGTGATAGGCCTGCCGTCCGGATCTGTAATGATTGAAGCCACATTGGTGGCCTCCGCAAAGGCATCCTGAATTTGCTGGATTGCAGCCAGATCAAAAATATTTTCAAAATTAAAATGAATTTCTTCGGCGGGTGGTGTGTTCGAGTCAGGAGGGAATTCGCAGGACTGGCCGAGGTTTTTCCACAGTGCTTCCTCTGCTTCAAGCAGTGTAATGCGTCCCTGAAGGGAAGAGATTTCCTCATGTAACGACAGGAGAACATCATTATTCTGTACGGCATCTGCGGGCATACATCCCTCCGGCTACGTAAGCGTGTAAACCATATGTCAACCAAACAAACATAGCATGGCAACATTGATGGTTAGCGAAGTTATACGCGGATAGAACCAGATAGTGGGAAGGTCTGTCAACTGTGGTTTACAAAACGTAGCGCTTTTATTGAGCAATGAGTTAGTTTTTTACGATAACATTTTGAAAAATAATGATATTTTATAGTTGGAATAAAACTTCCTATACGCAAAGGGACACGCTCTTGGTTGTTATGATGTTTTGTCCGGCAGAGCTTTGGTACAGATACGTTTTTCCGGTTTGATGAAAGTGTTTCTGTATACGCGCTGCTGAGACGTTCAGGACAAAAGTAAAGGGAGTTCGGATGTATATATCAAAAGATACAGCATTACGGATGATCGCAGCTGCTGAAGATAAGGCAAATGAGATCGGCGTACCGATGGTTATCGCTGTGGTTGACAGGGGAGGCAACCTGATTGCTCAGGTTCGTCAGGATGACGCGCTGTTGGCCAGTATCGATCTTGCCTTGAATAAAGCCTACACCGCAGTGGCGGTGAAGGTTTCTACAGAGGTTCTTGGAGAACTCGCGCAGCCCGGCCAGAGCTTATATGGAATTCAGACTGATAAACAGGGTCGTTTTGTGATCTTCGGTGGTGGGCTCCCTGTAGCGCACGATGGCGTGATTATCGGCGGAATTGGCGTGAGTGGCGGAAGTGTGGAACAGGATGTCGCTTGTGCCAATGCCGGCTTGAGTGCGTATTGTTAACTGGGAAGATGTAAGGAGAAATTAATGACTACTAATCCCCCGAAACTGGTGATTCCAAAACTGTATGGACCAACTGACCGCGTATCACAGGCGCTTGACCGTTTTGTAAAGACTGCACCTGCAATTTGCGCAGAGCGTGCTGTTCTTTTAACCGAGTCATATAAGGCAACCGAAGGACAGCCGATTGCGAACCGCCGTGCAAAAGCATTGGAAAACGTGCTGGCAAACATGTCCATTTTTATTCAGGACGGAGAACTTCTTGTCGGTAACCAGTGCAGTATGCCGCGTTCTGCCCCTATTTTTCCGGAATTTTCTTGTAAATGGGTAGAAGAAGAGCTTGATCGTCTGGAAAAAAGAACTGCTGATGTATTTCTTATCTCTGAAGAGACTAAAGACAAGCTTCGCAGCGCATTTTCATACTGGGATGGCAGAACCACTAACGAAATCGCTGCGGCATTCATGCCTCCTGAATCTCTGGAAGCCCACAATGATGTTGTCTACACAGTGGGTAACTATTTCTACAACGGCGTAGGTCATATTTCTCCTGACTACAATAAAGTACTCACTGAAGGTCTCCTCTCAGTTATTGCATCTGCTGAAGAAGCAATCGAAAAGTTAGATTTCACGGATGCAGAGGCTCAGAACAAACGTCATTTCCTCGAGTCTGTTGTTACTGCAAACAAAGCTGTTATCGCTTTTGCAGAACGCTTTGCTGCACTTGCAGAAGAAAAAGCTGCTACGGCTGATAAAGGACGCAAAGAAGAGTTGTTAGAGATTGCGCGTATCTGCCGCAAGGTTCCTGCACATCCTGCTGAAACGTTGCAAGAAGCATTGCAGGCGTTCTGGTTTGTACATCTGGTTGTACAGATTGAGTCTAACGGTCATTCAATTTCCCCTATGCGCTTTGACCAGTATATGAATCCGTTCCTGCAGGAAGGCTCCACTTCTGTTGAAAGGGCACAGGAACTGCTCGACATGCTGTGGATTAAATTCTCTGAACTGAACAAGGTTCGTGACGAAGCTTCCACCATGGCTTTTGCCGGCTACCCGATGTTCATGAACCTTATCGTCGGCGGACAGACCCGTGACGGCGCTGATGCCACTAATGCTATGTCCTTCCTCGTGTTGCAGGCCAGTGCCAACACCAAACTGTACGCACCTTCCCTGTCTATCCGTATTCATGAAGGCACCCCTGATGTTCTCTACAAACGTGCAGCAGAAGTAAGCCGTTTAGGTTTAGGATACCCTGCATACTACAATGACCGTGTGATCATTCCGGCACTGCTTGCACGAGGTCTGAGCAGGGAAGATGCTCGGGACTACGGTATTATCGGCTGTGTAGAACCACAGGTTGGCGGCAAAACAGAGGGCTGGCATGACGCTGCATTCTTCAACATGTCCAAGGTCATCGAACTTTGCCTGAATGACGGTGTGGATAAGCGCACAGGTAAACAGATAGGACCTAAGAGTGGTAAACTGGAAGACTTTACAAGCTTTGACGAGGTGATGAAGTCGTATGAAGCTCAGACCAGTTATTTTGTAAAACTTATGGCTGCGGCGGATAACGCTGTAGATATGACTCATGGCAAACATTGTCCTCTGCCATTCCTTTCCGGACTGGTAGAAGACTGCATCGGCCGCGGAATGTCTCTTCAGGAAGGAGGCGCTATTTACAACTTTACCGGCCCTCAAGGTGTAGGAGTTGCGAACGCCGGAGACTCCCTCGCTGCAATCAAAAAACTTGTCTTTGAAGATAAGTTGATTACTGCCAAAGAATTGCAGGATGCCTTGCATAGTAATTTTGAAGGGCAGGAAGATTTACGCCTTATGTTGGTAAACCGCGCTCCTAAATATGGTAATGATAATGACTTTGCTGATGCCGTGGCTAAAGAAGCAGCAGGTATCTACTGCAGAGAAGTTAACCGGTACACAAACCCGCGTGGTGGTAAATTCCAGCCGGGCTTGTATCCAGCTTCCGCAAACGTACCGCTTGGTTCTGTAGTAACTGCTACTCCTGACGGCCGTATGGCGTGGACTCCGCTTGCAGATGGCGTCTCCCCTATCTCAGGCTATGACAGTTGCGGCCCTACAGCTTCTGTACTGTCTGTTGCTAAGCTTGACCACGAAATCGCATCAAACGGCACATTGCTTAACCAGAAGTTCCACCCGTCGGCACTTGAGGGTGAGAACGGACTGGAGAACCTGAAAGCGGTAACTGAAACGTACTTCCAGAATGGCGGTTTCCACGTTCAATACAACGTAATCAGCCGCCAGACATTGGAAGAAGCTCAGGAAAATCCGGATGACTATAAAGGACTGGTAGTCCGCGTTGCCGGCTACAGTGCATTCTTTACAGCGTTGGATAAATCGCTTCAGGACGACATCATTGCCCGTACCGAACAGACATTCTAAGCAACGCAGCGGAGCCGGATTATCCGGCTCCGCGTTACAAAGGATTAGCGTATGACGTGGAAAGAACGCCAACACTCCTTTCGGTTGTCGGATAAAGATAACGCTGCACTGACAGGAACTGTTTTTGATATTCAACGATTTTCTGTTCATGACGGTAATGGAATCCGGACATTGGTTTTTCTGAAAGGATGCCCGCTGCATTGCATGTGGTGTCAGAATCCGGAATCAATGAGCCCGAAGCCGGAGTTAATGCGTCTTCCTCATTTATGTATCGGGTGCGGTAAATGTATTGAAAAATGTCCTGAAAAAGCCCTGTCTGTTGATGATTCGGGAACGTTTGTCATTAAGCGTGAGAACTGCACATACTGTGGAGAGTGTGTTGCACATTGTTACGCTGGTTCTATGACCATTGTTGGTCGTTACATGACTGTGGATGAAGTTATGGACGAAGTGGAGCGCGACCGGCATTTTTATGAGACGTCAAATGGAGGCGTCACATTTTCCGGTGGTGAACCGACAATGCAGTCTGAGTTTTTGATTGAATGCCTGCATGAAGCCCATCGTAGAGGATTGCACACTGCCATTGAAACTTGTGCGATGACTACGCCTGAGGTGTTCCGGAATGTATTGGAGCATACGGATCTTGTGCTGACTGATATTAAGCATATGGATTCCCGGCAGCACAAGTTGCTGACGGGAGCACCTAATGAGCAGATTCTGGAAAATATTGCCACTGCTGCGGCGATGGGCAAGACTCTGCGTATCAGAGTGCCGCTGATTCCCGGTTGTAATGATTCTGCGGAAAATATTGAGGAAACGGCAAAGTTTGTAGCTTCACTTGGTTCAGCTGTTGAATCCCTTGATATTCTGCCATATCACAGGCTTGGCGAACCTAAGTGGGAACAATTGGATCGTACCTATCCGCTGCTCGGAGTTGAACCTCACGATAAAATGATAGTGTATAGCATGAAGGATGTTGCCGACAAATATGTGGCACATGTAACGGTTGGCGGTTAGCGATTACGTTTCTTTCGTGTTGGTAAGAGACCTGTGAAAAGCGTTTTTTGTCGCTTGTTGTCCGAATACTGTTGTTCCGGTTCAGTTGTTCAAATGTAAATGAGTTCAAAAGACGTGCTGTACGTCTTTTGAACTCATTTTTTTTGTTTAGTTTCCAGAAAGAAGGAGTTGAGTGCTTTCGTTCCAGAGAGCTGGGCCTCCTTCATCAGCACCTTTGGAGAACAATGCAGCCTTGGCTCGTTTCAGGTTTTCACCGGCTTCAGGGTAGTAGGCTGGATGCAGTGTCAGGGCTTTTTCAAAACAGGCAATGGCTTTTTTATAATCCTGCTGCAGGTAGTATGCGTGACCGATGTTGTTAAAGGCACGGGCTTCATCTGATGCCATTTTGAATGCCTCAAACGCATCCTGATAATGCTTTGTTTTTACCAAAGCGAGACCAAGATTGTTGTACACTCTTTTCTTGGTATTTCCTGCCTTGATGGCGGCAAGGAATGAATCAACAGCATCTTCATATCGTCCTTGCAGCAGATAGCTTGTTCCCAAATTGTTCAGTATGTCTCCATTATTAGGCGCGCATTCGCGTGCTTTTTTGAACAGCTCTTCTCCTTTCAAGGGGTCTCCCCGCAAGTCATGGATGATGCCGAGCAGGGCGTCTGCTTCCCAATATCCACATCCGTCGGTTTGTGCTTTTTGCAGATATTGATATGCCAGATTGCGGTCACTGACGGCAAAGTAGACTTTGCCAAGGCCCAGATTGACATCACGACGCGCAGGTTCTTTTTTCTCGGCTGCCTGATATTCGGCCAATGCTTTTTCCATCAATTTTTTTCGGAACAGAATATTCCCGCGTTTTACACGCAGATCAACGTTTTTCGGCTTAAGTTGGAGGGCCTTGCTGTACAGTAAGTATGCCTGCTCTAAATTGTTTTGTGAGGAGAATTTATCGCCTTCGCGTTCTAATCCTTCAAATGTCTTTTTATCTTTATCGTGTTCGTCAACCCATTCGGATAAGTTTGTATTTTCTATGTTCTTTTTACATCCACCCAGCAGAAGTCCGAAACACAGTGCAACGATAAGAATGCTCAACAAGTTTTTCATCATACTCTCCAGAATTGACGTTACTTTTGAAACATTTCGGCAATACGAATTATAGCCGGTCCTAATATAATAATAAGCAGCATTGGGAAAATAAATAAAATGAGAGGGATAAGCAGTTTTACCGGAAGTTTTCCGGCCATTTCTTCTGCTCGCAGAAAGCGTTTTGACCTGAGTGAATCAGCAAATACGCGCAGCGTTTGCGAAATGCTTGTACCCAGAGTGTTTGCCTGAATAAGCATAGTTACAAGGCTGTCCAGATCCGGAACATCAATCCTTGCAGCAAGTCGTTTGAGCGCTTCAGACCGTCCTTTACCGGCGAGTAGCTCAAGTGACATCTGTTTAAACTCAGAATGAAGAACCGGACAACTTAATGACATTTCCTGTGTTACCCGTGCGATGCCTTGTTCCAGCCCCATTCCGGCCTCGACACAGACAACAAGCAGGTCAAGCACTTCCGGCAGTTCCCATGTGATGGCTTGTCTCCGGCTTTTGATTCTGTAGTCCACAATAAATGTCGGAATAAGGAACCCAAGACC
This sequence comes from Halodesulfovibrio aestuarii DSM 17919 = ATCC 29578, assembly GCF_000384815.1. Classification (NCBI taxonomy): domain Bacteria; kingdom Pseudomonadati; phylum Thermodesulfobacteriota; class Desulfovibrionia; order Desulfovibrionales; family Desulfovibrionaceae; genus Halodesulfovibrio; species Halodesulfovibrio aestuarii. The sequence goes on along the minus strand of NZ_ARQF01000021.1, from coordinate 1,124,499 downwards.
GGCAAAGAGAAGCTGCGCCAGCTGCAACGCTCTTGTTGAAAACAAGCCCGGGTAACTCAAGCTGAATAAAAAGATACTCAAGACTCCGAGCAGAGCCATTACCCCACGGGCAACCCAAAGGGCTGCCGGAGCCCAGCGTGCCCGCCAGCCGGCTTTCAGCAATTTTAAGCGTGTGCTGCTGGTGCTCCCGTTCTGGGACTCAGTAAGTCTTCTGGATGGCTTTTCAATGTCGAATTCAGTGTCAGACTCTCCTGAGTATCGCTTGATGCGATTGTGCACATGCTCCTTGGGACTGTTGCGTGAAGCATGGATCATCAAAAGGAGTGAGCCCACCAAAATTGTAAAGCCAATCAGAACTGGAACCAGGATTTCATACATTGTACACTACACCTTGATTTTAATCATTCTGTACATGGTAAAAACCCCACAAACCATCAGGAACAATCCGACTTTGAGCACGATATTTCCTTGCGGGTGAGTGACGAGCAGATTCAGATACGTCGGGTTCAGGTAGAAAATAGCTCCGGCGATAGCTATCGGAAGAAGAATAAAAACTATGGCGGAAAATCTACCCTCCGCTGAGAGTACGCGGACTCGGCCAATGAGCTTGTAATGCTCGCGGACCAAATAAGAAATTGTCTCAACTATTTCTGCAAGGTTACCACCAACTTCTCGCTGAATAATGAGCGAAACGGCGAAAAAGCGCAGGGAGGGCAAGTCCACACGTTCCATCAGGTTGGTTAATGCCCTTTCCATACTCATGCCTAAGTTGATTTCTTGCAGAGTAATTTTGAATTCTTCCCCTAATGGCTTGCCGTATTCATCGGCAAGAATGCGCAGCCCTGAGTTGAGGGCATGACCTGCGCGTAATGCGCGGGCCAATGCATCAAGAGCATCCGGTAGTTGCTGAAGAAATTTAGTCCTTCGGGCGTCCTTTCTCATTGTTACCCATATCCACGGAATAGCAGCTACACCGGCGGAGCAGCAGGCCACAATCCATGGATATGAAATCAGTTCTTTTAAAATAAGGTAACTGCAAATGGGAGCGGCAATACATAGTATGAAGAATATATTTACCGAAAAAGGCACACTGGCTTGTAACAGCAGCCTGTGAACAGAACGAACAAAGGGCAGACGTTTCAGCAGTGAGTTCATCCAGTCGATTTCAGATAACTGCTCTTGGCGAAAGAGGTTTACATCAGAGGAACGTTCTCCCGTGCTTGCTTTTTGGATACGGGTGCCGATTTTGCCATACTTTCGCATGAGAAATCCGATAACGCCCATGATACTGAGAGCCAGGAAAAATGCGGACAGCCCCGCCGTCAGTGCAATTGGAGGAAGGTCTATATTCATTGCTCACTCCCGCCAAAAGAGGTGCGGCTGAAGATAGCCGGATCAATATCAACCCCATGGGATTCCAGTTTTTCAAGGAACATGGGTCTTATGCCCATCATCTTGAAGTGCCCGACAATTTTACCGCCCTTATCCACGCCTTCCTGTGAAAATTTAAAAATTTCCTGCATGGTAATAATTTCCTGCTCCATGCCGGTAATTTCCTGCAGACTGACAATCTTACGAGTTCCGTCTGAAAGGCGGGCTATCTGGATAAGAACATCAATGGCGGAACTGATGAATCGTCTGGTGGACATGGGATCAATTGCAACGCCTGCCATGGCAACCATAGTCTCAAGTCGCATCAGGGCATCCCGAGGAGTGTTTGCATGGATGGTTGTCAGGGAACCATCGTGTCCGGTGTTCATGGCTTGCAGCATATCAAGAGCTTCACCGCCGCGAACCTCACCGACAATGATTCTGTCCGGACGCATACGCAGCGCGTTTTTAACCAGATCACGCTGAGTAATCTCGCCGGTTCCTTCAATGTTCGCAGGGCGTGTTTCCAGACGCACCAGATGAATCTGCTTCATCTGAAGCTCGGCGGCATCTTCAATTGTAATGATTCGTTCCTGTTCAGGAATAAAGCGTGACAGCACGTTGAGCAGAGTTGTTTTACCACTACCTGTACCGCCGGAGATAAGTATATTGAGACGTGCCTTAAGAAGGCCTTTGAGCAGATCCGGAATACCCTCGGCCGGTAGGGAACCGAAGTGTATAAGGTCTCTCATTTCCAGAGGGTCTGCTGAAAATTTACGAATGGATAGGGCACTTCCGTCAAGGGCAAGAGGGGGGATGATAGCATTAACACGGCTACCGTCCTCCAATCTGGCATCTACCATAGGATTAGATTCATCAATTCGTCGTCCGACTCGAGCGACGATTCGATCAATAATTTTGCGCAGGTGTTCTTCGTCTTTAAAGCGGCTATCGGTCAGTTCGAGCAGGCCGCGACGTTCTACATAGAGTTGTTTGAATGAGTTTACCAAAACATCATTCACTGTTGGATCTTTTAAATAAGGCTCTAACGGGCCAAGCCCTAAAATTTCATCCTGTACCTCTTTGATCAGGAGCTTTCGCTCAAGGGCGTTTAAGGGCGCATGGGCAAACTGTTCAGAGAGAATCTTTTCAATATGACGAGAGAGCTGTTGGGTCAGCACTTCCGGCGACATCCGTTCCAGCACATTCAAGTCAAAAGCTTCGACCAAAGCGTCGTGCAATTGTAATTTGATGACGTGGTAGTTGTTATTACTTGTCGGTGCAACCGGCATTTCATCTTTTTCTATTGGCCGTTCTTCAACGGGTACCTTTCTCTCAAGTAATTTATTGAACCTGCTACTAAGTGCCATTGTGCATCCCCTATTCTGTTACGTAATCAGGCATTATAGTATGCCGAAAAACCCTTTTTTCGTTGCATGATCCTTTTCTGTAAGCCTTCGTGCCAGCGCACGAATATCTTTCGAAGAGGAACAATTGGGGTACGCTTGCATCAATGGAAGGCCTCGATTGATGGCGGCTAAGGGTTTATCGTGGTCTTCTGCTATTTCTGCGAAAATTTCTTTATGTGTGATTTGTTGAATTTCACTATTTTCAATGATCGCTTTGGATGAATATCGATTGATTATCAGTTTGATTTTATTCGCGAGTACAGGGGAAACCTGTTTGCATAGTCCCAAAATGTAGTTAGCGCTGGAAAGGCTGGTCAGACTCATTAAAGAGACTATTATCGGCTCATTAACATGTTCGAGAATAGTCAATGCGGCATTGTCGTGTACCGAACCCGCATCGATTATGACCACGTCAAAGGACTCTGCTGCTGTGAACAGGACATCTTGAATCCCCTTGGAGCGTAAATCGTTCCTTTCATGAGAGGACACCGGAGAGGATAGTATTTGCAGTGTATCACTGTACGGATACATCAGACTTCTGAGGAAGGTGGAGTCCAGCCGTGTGAGGTTGGTTACGGCGTCTTTCCAGCTGTATTCATATTCAAAGTCCATAAAAAGGCTGATATCTCCAAACGGTCTGGAGAAGTCCAGCAAGGCAACAGTTTTGCCTTCATTCCAAAAATGCGTGGCCATTCCCGCGGCAACTGTTGTTGTTCCAACTCCACCTCTGGCACCTAAAACGGCAATGGTTTTTCCGGAGGAGGCCGGCTTGAGTGTAGAAAGATGCTTGGTCTGGTACCGTTGCAGAGCGGCGATGAAATTTTCAGGAGCCAGTGGCGATGGAAGAAATTCATCCACACCCATCTGTATGCAGCTCAGCAGCAAATCCTGCTGGTAGTTGCTGGCTGTCATGAATACTCCACCCACGTATCCTTTATTTTTTAAAACAGAAACTTCTTTCAGGACTTGTTCCTGACTTCCGTTTGCTTCAATAAGAACAACGGAATGCTGATCTTCAGTCGGCTCGTCAATAAGTTTGAAGCCGGGGGTGGCATTCACAGCACTTCGTAACTCCTGCGATAGCTTGGAGTCCGTTACAAGAATGGAGACTCCGATAGTTGTTTCTTTAGTGTTCATAATGCCCTTTTTTTGTTTTTATCTGCTAGAATCTCTAACAAAGTTTAAAACGTATATCAGACAGTCTCCGCTAGTTCCTCCAGAGCCGGGCTCAACAGCCATTGCACGTATAAAGCGGCCGGTGACATCCTGCCCCTGTACGTCTTCAACAAATACCGCTGCGAGATAGTTAACAAACACGGTGTTTCTACCGGACTGTGGAGGTCTGGTCGGATCATAAAAGGCAATAATCGCTACTCGTGGGCTGTTTATGGCGTCGGGATAAGCACTGTTGATAATTCGTCCTGTTGCTGTGTCCCAGGATGCACCGGGATCCTGTGCGACAAGGTCTGCAAGCCCCTGTCTGGTCGGACCGACCATGTTTCCCGGTTCAAGTTGCAATTCATCACCAATTTCAACAGCAAGATCAGCATTGCTTCCTGAGCAACCTGCAATATTTTCTCTGTAGATAGATGCTCCCGGCACAGGAGTCGCTTTATTTAACGGTGGCAGATCAACGGCGTTAAACTGGCCGGGAACGATAGTGTCTTGAGCGTTACCAATTTTTAGTGCGACCTGTGTACCAAAGTCGGTATCTGAGTACCCTATTACAACTATGCTATCCATTTCTGCCTGATTGCGGGTAGAGAGCACACCGTCGCCATCAAGATCCGTAAAGGTAAATTTGTCCGGAGCGACAAAAGGTTTGAGGCATTTTGTTGAGCATACTGTTCCTACTTGTACACGCGATGTGGCTGTAACATCAAAGTCGTCCACATTGAGAACCGGACCAAAAAAGGTCGGCAACGGATTGCCCCGCCCTGTGGTGCGGGAGATGACAACTTCTACCTGATTCGGCGTCTCTGTATTCGGAGCACCGTTAAGATAGTAGGAGACATCCGTGTCCTGCAGGGCCGAAGCGGGCACGTCGTCGGTTTTTAAATTGGCACGTCCATATGAAACGGCCTCCTGTGTTACAAGATCCAGATCTGTGCCAAACTCAATTAAGCCATGGCCGCCAGCAAGTGCTGCAATATCGGCAGCTTTCTGCAGGAAGCCTCGTTTTGCTCGCAAGTTGCCAACATCAACACCAAAGGCAACAAATCCTATTACGACGACTAATGTGAGAGCCATTATTACTCCCACTGCGCCGCGTTCGCTTCGAATCAATTTATATAGTGCTCTCATATTGACCTCATGGCAGTTGATACGTTGCTTGTGCTGTCACAGTATCCGGAAAAGACAGCCCCGGAAGATGGAATATCGGGAAGTTGGGAAGAGTATACGAAAGCATCAGGATACGAGTCGTAGCCCCGCTTTCGTCGGTGGAGACTTCTATAGAAGTGGAAAGGTCTCCGGCATCAAAACCGGCATCGGTTATAACTCGTTCCACGGCGTTAATATATGGTTCTCCACGCATGACGGATACTGCTCCTTCCCGGGCAGCACGGTTGATCACTACCTGAGCGTTCATCAGTCTGCCTGCATCTACCAGCCCCAGAAAAAGCGGCAGTAGGATAAAGGCCAATACCAGAGCGAACTCAACCGCGACTGCGCCCTTGTTGCAATGTATCAACTTCATACTTAGCCTCCAGCCAAGTTGCGGATAATCGTTTTTTACCGCTCTAAGTGCATAGTCACAGAGTGACGAATTGTTATTGGTTCAAATATTCCTGTTACAAAAGTCGGGATAACCAAAAAACTAAAAGGAATGGATACCGTTACCGTCACCGATGCAGGAGATCCTGATCCGCCCGGGTTCTCGACTATTTGCAGAGCAGGAGGCGTGTTGTCCCAGTCCCTAAGATGGAACGCGATCACCTCGTTGATTTCATCAGAGGTCACGCCTTCCAGAATAGCCATTCGGGCCGCTTCATTCGCGGCATGCGCCACCGAGTGTTCTGCCCAGTAATACCTGCCCATATCAATAATCCCGAAGAGGAGTACTAATAAGAGAGGAAGGATGAGCGCCATTTCAAGGGCTGATGCACCTTGCTCGTGACGAAAAAGAGCCCGGCTGCTACGCATTACCTTCTCCTATTGCGTGTTGCTCATCGTAAAGACGTCTGTTGACGTTGTAGACGCCTTTTTAGGAAGTCCTTTGGCGTTGTCTTTTACATAATTAGTGTTGATTTTAGCTTGCTTTTGACCATCCATTACTTCAGGCCCGGCGCATGGTGGATATTCCATTTGCTGCATGTTCGAAGCCTGCCGAACCGATTCACCCATAGGGTCCATGTGATGTCTGTCCCAGGCTTCCATCTGTTTGCAGCCGCCCGCAAGGGTAACCAGAAACACCGCTGCCATTATACATTGTAACATTTTCATACGTTGCTCCTGATCTACTGGGCTGACATGGTGTGACCAACTTCACCGTCAAAACCTTTGTGTTCACCTATATTAATGTTCCGTGCGTTTGTTCCAGCTGTTGCAGTAGTGGTTGGTGTATTAGGTTGTTTTCCCTGCATTTTGCCCAGCAGATAAAATTCTACGTCATTGGGTTCTATAATTTTATCTGTCGGCAGGCTTATTTTTGAACCGTCAAGAGGCTCAACCAGATGAGGCGTGACAATAACGACGAGTTCGGACAGGTTTTTCTGGAATTCAGAGCTGCGGAACAGCATGCCAAGAACAGGCACATCACCCAGTAGTGGGAATTTATCTAATGTTTCCCGCATGGTGTCTTTAATAAGCCCGCCAATGGCGAAGCTTTGACCTTCTGCCAGTTCTACAGTGGTTTCAACCCTGCGGGTTGTAAGCGCTGGAACTCTGGTGCCGGATATGGTTGTGCCGTTGTTGTAATCAAGTTCAGATACTTCAGGACGTACTTTCACATTGATTCTGCCATTACCGAGGACAGTTGGCTTAAACTCGAGGCTTACGCCGAATTCGCGGTATTCAATACCAACGGTGCCAAGACCTTGCGGAACAGGAATCGGAATCTCACCACCGGCAAGGAAGCTGCCGCTCTGTCCGCTTTGGCAGACGACATTCGGCTCAGCGAGAACTTTAAGCAGACCGTTTTGTTTGAGCGCGTCTACAAAGCCACTCCAGCTTGCGCCCCCGGCCTTAAATGTAAATGCGGAGTCGATGTTCTCAGCTAAACTGAAATTACCCTGATCATTAAAACCGGTAAGGGAGTTCAGGAACGTGTAGAATACTTCACCATCCAGCAGTTGGCCGCTTTTGATGTAGGCAAGGTTAAGCCCTAATCGTTTCAGAACGCTCTTAGATACTTCAGCAACGCGAACTTCAAGCATAACCTGCTGTACGCCGCACACCTTCATAAGGTTGATGACTTTTCCGGGAGCGTAGGCTTCTGCCAGAGCAATAGACGTGGTTACACTTTCCGGATCTTTGACTGCACCGGACAGTGAAAGTGAGCCGCTGGCTGCATTGATTCTGATATCTGATTCGTTAGGAAGCACTTGTCTGATAAGGCGTTTAAGCCCTGTTACATCACGTGTGACAACTACGTCGAAGACGTGCAGTAAGCCTTCGTTAGCTCCCCATAAGGAAAGAGTGGTAGTGCCGATTTTTTTGCCGTTCAGGTACACTTGATTTCGGGAGAGCAGAGTCACATCCGCAATGTCCGGATTGGCAATGCTTATTCGGCGAATGTTTTGTTCACTCTGCAGAATGACAGACTTACCGGCCGTAGTTTCAATGCGGCCTATATCTTTCAGCAGTAAGAACTTATCTTTTCGCGCTGATGCTTGTGTGGCCAGCGCAAGTGTCAGAAAACAGATTATTGCACCTATAAGGATGTTTTGAAAATTTGTCTGCTTTGTCACGGGGGATTCCTTTGTTTTGTGGTTACTTCACACGAATGGTGTTGCGTATGTTACCCCTGAGAATCTCAATACTATACTGGGGTTCGTCTGAAGTGATAGTGACGGCCTCTTCTTTATTTTTGGGTTTGCTCCCCCTGTACGAAGACAGGGTTTTTTTCGCATCTGCACCTTCGGTCAATACGGTTTCTCCATCTGATCTGTGGCGTAGTGCAAAATGAAGAGTACCGTTGGTCGCGGCAAGAGCCAGAATTTCGCTTTCATCCGGTGTTACTTCAAGGGTGTATACATCAATAGGAGAGGATTTTTTGCCGTCCGCGCTTGCAACAAGTTCTTTACCCGTGGCGAGAACTTTCAGGTTTTCAAGCACTACTTTGGTTATGCTTTTGTCTTTCATCCTGAAGGAAACAAGAACATCAACGATGTCCCCCGGGCGAATGAGTCCTGAAAGGCCAAGTACCTTGTTTCCTTGTACTGCCATTGCTCTCTTTCCATGAGGAATCAACGCACCTACACCGCCGACGTCGACATCACGAGAGGCGAGCAGGGTATCTGTGATGATCTCGCTTGTGTGGATGGTGTAGATGGCTACGCGCCCGCTCACATCTTCGGCTGAGCCAAAAGCGCTTTTAGGCTTGTTGTTCTCTAAAAAATTTTTAACGGTGATCATGTTTTCATTGATCACTGTTCCGGGGGCGATAGTGGTTTTTGCAACAACTACAGGAACCGTTTCACCTGTTGGCGCTTTAGTAACATCCCCGCGGGGAAGGGATTGCATCCAGTTGATGGTAAGGTATCCGGTAATCACAGCGAGCGCGATGGCTATGGAAAGTTGTATCACTAACCGTCTGGTGTTCATGATAATCCCTCTAAAATGTTTAAGATCAAGAGATTAGGGTAAAGGTGTGACAGCATAACAGTTGTCAGTGTACCTGCCGCAATGGCCACGCCGTAGCAAAGCATCGGCATTTGATACTCCGCGTCTTCAGGGAACAGGTTGAGCTTGCGAGTGCCCAGTGACACAACAGCCCAGCCGAACAGTTTATTAAAGAACCTGCGTAATGCATTTTTATGGCGAATGAGCACAATTAACGCATACAACCCTCCGGCTAAACTGGTGAATAAGAATGTTGTGACAGTACCTTTGGGGCCAAGACATGCCCCGACAGCCATAAACAGTTTTACATCTCCAGCCCCGAGCACACCGAGCTTGTAGGGAATGAAGAAAAATAAAAATGCCAGCCCCGTACCGGTCATGGAGGCGTTAAGGCCGGACATTCCATCAAAAGCATAATGTGCTCCCCAAAATATAAGAATCGCAGGAAGTACAATTACGTTTGGTATTATTTGCGATCGCAGATCAAACAACGCGCAGATTACAACGATTCCAATAAGAAGTATGTCCATGGTGTCCTTGAGGTATTCCATAATGCACTACCGAAACAGTTAGTTGTTGCTGGCTGTCGCCGGTCATTTATCTTTTTTACCTTTCTTATTCTTCTTGTCTGAGTTGCCGGAGTTGTTATTTGCCGCATTATCTGTTGCGGTTGCAGCGTCGCTGCCGTTATCCGATTGGGTGGTGCTAAGTTCGTTAGCTACTGCACTGAACTTGCTGTCCAGATGCGAGGCTAGGAGATTTGCACCACCAATGAACGCGACAGCAACAAGAGCAATTAAAATTCCATATTCAACTGCGCTTGCACCGCGTTTTTGCATTGTAAATTTTTTAATCGCATTAACCATTGAGGGCTCCTTATTGACAGATATTGCTTTTTTGCAACAAGCCCGCAGGGCAAAATTGTCAATAGTTATTGCATAGTACATGTTTTTGACTTTTGTGAATATGTTCTATTGTTGATAACGAGTATAAATGTTGCTTGAGATGGACTGTTATTTGCCCGAATGACATTCGTATAACTCGAGGGATGAACAGGAAGGGATGGTTCCGGATAACTGGATATGGAAAGGAATGGTTGGAGGTGTCGCGTGTATAATGCAGGGGAGAGGAGCGGTTTTTGAAAACTGAAGCCCTGACGTTGTCAGGGCAGTTACTGGTGCAAGTTCTGAAGGTTTTGACCCGCATGAGGTAGAAACTTGTTGGCTCGCGGTTTCAGTTGTTTGATCAATGTATGACCACACAGTATAAAAGGGCACAGTGCACCACGCTTCCGGTAAGAAGGATGTTCACGGTGCCCATACAATATCTTCGGCGTCTTTCGTTCACCTGATCGGTGTTTGTTACTGGCCTCCGGGTTGAGCTCCTGCTTCTTCAACCTGCCCAGCAACATCATTGTACTTTTCATCAAGGGTTGTACCCAGCAGTGTCGCACCACCAATGATAGCCATAGCGATTAGCGCAATCAAAAGTGCATATTCAACTGCACTCGCACCGCGTTCTTCAGTAATAAATCGTTTAACAGCACTAAGCATATGCGGCTCCTGTTGCCTTTCGATATGGCAATAAGATAGATACCTTCTGGTATCCCTTGGTGTTTACATTTTCAATGCAGGATCAATCAGTGACCACACATCGCAGCAGACGTAGGGATACAACTCTTCCTATAAAGGAGTATGTTCACGGAGTGTTAAGGTGTTTCCGGTGGCTCCATACCGAGCCACCGGTGTACTAACATGTTTCTGACCGTTACGGTTGAGCTTCTGCTCCGCCTACCTCGTCAGCTACTTCATTGAATTTTTCGTTGAGGTTTGTGCCCAGGAGTGTAGCACCCCCGATGATCGCTACAGCGATAAGCGCAATCAAAAGTCCATATTCAACAGCACTTGCACCACGTTCATCAGTTATAAATTCTTTAATGGAACTAAGCATGGTGTTCTCCTTGTTAACAAAGTGTTTTACAACAAGCATTGAATAGACCTGTCGATGGTTATTTTATAGACATATTTTTATGCTTTGGGAACATGATGTGGTGTTATAACCTGTATTAAATTAGAGTTAGGATGGTTATTGTTTATTCAACACACTAAATATGTAGAAGATTCTGTGTATGGTACAGTCTTATGAATACGATCAACGTGCCACTGTATATATGAATGTGTTGTATTGCAGTTTTACAATGCATATGTGTTGAGCTTGTGAGTTTTTTTTAAAAAAACTACATGGTATCTAACTGTTATTAAAATATTTTTGCAGTGCTCGAATGTGTCTGCTCTAATTTTGGACACGTAACGATTTGAGTCCCCCTGCGGTAGCCCTCAGTGGGACTCAATTTGTTTAAGTATACGTCAACTGAGTACTTGAATGATTGGGGAGTGTCGGTGTAGGGACTACGACGATGTTGGAACAGGATCTGCCAAATGTATTGGGCGAATCGTAATTAACAAATGCCAATGGCAAATGGCCGATTGCTGAACTATGCCAGATGGCCCGCAGAAAGACTTTTTTGAAGACATTGATGGATGTTTTTAGCGTAGAGGATAAATAGGTTGTTAGAATATTGTGAGAGATAGGGTGTCTCTATGATAGGGCGTGGAGGGTATTTACAAAATTGTTTTGCGGGGCGAGGTTTGACGAAAAGTGAAGCAGCGAGTATTTAGCGAAAAATGCGCATCAAACAATGCGTATTGCATTTTTTCTAAATACTATGAAAAAACAATAAATTTTACTGTTAATATACACCACTTCGCGTAGAGCAATAATCTTCTACAGGAAATAATTATGTATTATACATGGTGGTTAGCAATACTGCTTATATTCAACACCACAGCTACCTTTGCGCAGTCCCGACAAAACGTATCCTCAGACACTTCCTACAGTGAGTGTTCTCAGGCCGCAGCCCCGGCTGCTATAGAAAAAACATCAGAAAATAAGCTTATTGCCGGATACTTGGAAAAATCTTCTATCAGTATTTGTGGACAGGCGCTCCCTATTGAAGTTGATGCAAAACTTGATACAGGTGCAGACAGCACCTCGTTTCATGCTACTGATATTGTTATTGATAAAAAACATAAAAAAGTTACCTTCACCACCGTAAACAGTAACGGTGGAATGCAACGTATAACCTGTCCTTATAAGCGTATAATGCGGGTTAAAAAACGTCCCTCAGGATCTTCTCAACGACCTGTTATTGCGGCACAAATCCGCATTGCTTCACAAGTGTTTGAAGCAGAAGTAAATCTGACGGACAGAACACATTTCTCATATAAACTTCTCATCGGTCGCAAAGAGCTTCGAAACGGCTTGTTGATCGATCCTTCACAACGCTATCGGCTTGGCAAGCCTGTATCCCCCTAGCATGGCAGTTTTTTTAATGCCTGCTTGCTAACTATTCTTCTTCGGATCAAATTTAATGAATAAATTACAGTTTAAGCTGCTTGTCGGCATATTGCTGGCAATTGGGCTCGGCGTATTTAGTTACAAAGTTAGTGTGTTAGGATTTCCGCTTGTTCCTTCAGAAAAGACATCTGCATGGAATGTGGAAGCTCATGTTGCTTTTGATGGAAAAAACAGTCCCGTAAAAGTAGTGCTGCAGACACTTAACCGTGTCTCAGGATTTGCGGTAACGGATGAATTTTTCATTGGAGCCGGGTATGGGCGCCAGCGCGTAAGCCAGCGGATTACCGACGAGCAGATAACCAACGAAGCATATGATCAAAACTCCGTTGTTATCTGGTCCAAGCGATTGGCTGACGGCAAACAGGATCTCATATATTCTGCGGTGCTTCGTCCTGAATCCGCAGGCGAAATGCCGAAATGGAGTCCGCCGCAAAACATTCCGGAACTTCGTGATCCGCAATTCTCAGAGGCAGAAGCCGTTGCCGCTAATGCACTTCTTTCCAGAATTGGTAAAGAATCTGCGGATATGGAGTCCTTTGTTCCTCTTCTCATGCAGGAATTGCAGCATTCGGAAAAGAATTCCAATGCCGCGTTCCTGTTGCGCAATGCAAAAAACAGCCGCGGGGTCGTTAATGTCGCCGTACGGTTGCTGCACCTTTCCGGCATTCCGGCACAGTCTGTACATGGTATTACGCTCGGTACAGCCAGTGATGCCCGTATCAGCCATTGGCTTGAGTTGTACCAGAACGATTCCTGGCACATGTTTAATGTTGCTAAAGGAGTTTTCAGTACTCCGGTAAACTTTGTGCCATGGTGGCGTGGTGAGGCACCGTTAGCAGAACTTACCGGCGGTAAACACTTGCAAGTCTCACTTTCTGTAGTGCCTGATGCAATTGATGCGATGAAGAATGTTGTAGACCGCATTGCTGCAACGCACCCGACATTTTTTGACTATTCTTTATTCAGCCTTCCGGTTCAGGCACAGGCAACGTATAGAGTCATTCTTCTTATCCCGATCGGTGCCATCCTTCTGGTATTCCTGAGAAACGTTGTCGGATTCAGCACGTTCGGAACATTTATGCCCGTTCTGATCGCTCTTTCTTTCAGGGAAACTCAGTTGCTCTGGGGCGTAGGGTTATTTTCCATAGTGATTGCCCTCGGCCTTGGCGTGCGGTTGTATCTGGAGCACTTGAAGTTGCTGCTTGTTCCGCGTCTTGCCTGTGTTTTAATCTCTGTTGTTTTGCTTATGGCAGGAATCAGTGTTGTCTGCTTCAAGCTGGGCATTCCGCGTGGTGTGTCCGTCAGCCTGTTCCCGATGGTCATCATGAGTATGACTATTGAGCGCATTTCCGTGATGTGGGACGAACTTGGTGCCGGCAAGGCTATTCAGCAGGCTGTGGGTACCATGGCTGTTTCAGTGCTTGCGTATCTTGTAATGACAAACACATACGTAGAACATCTGTTCTTTGTATTTCCGGAACTCTTTTTGGTGCTGCTGGCGCTTACCGTTATGATGGGTCGATACACCGGGTATCGTCTGTTAGATCTGGTTCGTTTCCGCACCTTTATTCGAGGTTAGGCCATGTTCGGTTGGTTTTCTAAATTAAAAGAGCAGGGCGTTGTGGGAATGAACGGACGCAATGCCGCATATGTGCTGCCTAATAACCCTCGCAGGCTGTATCCTCTTGTGGACGACAAAGAGACTACCAAGCGTCTTACTCAGGATGCCGGATTGAATGTTCCGGAGATGTACGGAGTTATCCGCGCACAACACGAAACAAAACTCTTGCCTGACCTGCTTGAAAAGCATGATTCTTTTGTGATTAAGCCGGCACGCGGTGCCGGTGGCAACGGGATTCTGGTAATTACAGGAAAGCTCGGTTCTCATTTTCTGAAACCGGATGACTCCTTTGTTTCAACAGAGGAAATTCATTTTCATATTTCAAATATTCTGAGCGGGATGTACAGTCTCGGTGGAATGCCGGACAAGGCCCTGATTGAATATTGTGTTAAATTCGATCCGGTCTTTAACGGTATCGCATATCAGGGTGTTCCAGACATACGTATTATCGTATACAAGGGTGTTCCGACTATGGCGATGTTGCGGCTGCCGACCCGTGAATCAGACGGTAAAGCAAACCTGCATCAGGGAGCTATGGGGTGCGGTATTGATATATGCACCGGAAAGACCACCCATGCCGTATGGAAAAATGAAAATCACGAGATGCATCCTGATACTTTGCAGCCTGTTTCCGGTGTTCAAATTCCCGGATGGGAAGAATTGCTCCGGCAGGCATCGTTAGGGTATTCAGTTACCGGTCTGGGCTATCTTGGTGTTGATATCGTGCTTGATAAAGATCTTGGCCCGTTGATTCTGGAACTGAACGCCCGTCCCGGACTGGCTATTCAGGTTGCGAACAAGACAGGTTTGCAAAGCAGGTTAGACAAGGTCGAGGCGGTTCACCATAATTTGCAATCTGAAACACAACGGGTACAGTATGCAATGGAAAATTTTGGTTCATAATTTTGGGCGGCACATGCTGTACGCATGCGTTTTTATAGCGTGCTCATGTTTTGTAACAGGGTGTGCCGGCCTGCAAAAGAGGACAATTACACCTGTTGCTCCTCCGGCTCCAGCTCTTGCTGCGGATGAAGTGGCAATGCGTGTTGATCTGGCGCAAGGGCCGCAAAAAGACCGTATCCGCAAAACAAGAACTCAGACAATGGAGATCGGGGAACGTAAAACCGTCGTTGCAGGCGGTGATGTCTTACGGATACTCCGCTATAATGAAGAAGTGCTCGAGTTACCTAAAATGAGTGCCTCTAAAGATTTTACCATCACACTGAGCACCCCGTCTTCATCCTCTTCTGATAAGGGCGTAACTATCTTCGGGTACTCAAATGTCACATATGAGGTGTTATCCTCATCAATTTCTGACGGTGTAATACTGCTGGATACTGTGTTTGCTGCACTCGATAAAGAAGGCCACCTTGTAAAAGAAGTCTACAGGCCGACAGTCAGCTCCGGAGTATACAAAAAGATTCCGGTGACAGTGAAACCTGCCGATGTATCCTTCAGGCGCATTACGAGAAGTAAAGTGGTGCCTGAATCCGAAACACATTATGTAATCAAATTTGTGAAGAAGGAAGGTATGTCCGTGTTGTTTGAAGTCAGAACACTCAAAGGCGGTAGCAGACCCCGTGTAATGAGCAGGAAGCCCGTATCCGTACCTCTTGGAACTCCGATAATCACGATTAAAGGACACCAGTTCAGGGTGCATACGATCACTCCTGACTTCATAGATATTGAGCGCTTGAGTTAGTAGTAACGAACGCTTGAGGTGGCAGGCTCTCCTGCATAGTTACGGGATGCCCGTGATGTATGGGCTGTGAGTTCTTTCGCGTAATCGACGCGAGAGCTTTTGGTATTCAGAGAACAGCAGCCCAGTAAGATTCAGTAATAAAGGATGTAATTCCCATGGTGCCGTAGGATTAGAAATCTGTAGATTGATTTCTAACCCACAAAGGGCTGGCCATGGAAGCATCAAAACACAAGCTCGGACTTGTCGGGGCAACATTCTTTATTGTTGCAAGCCTTGCAGGCAGCGGCGTAATTGCCTTGCCGCAGCAACTGGCGGCAATTGGTTCAATAACGCTGTTTTCGTTTCTGCTTGTAACGGGAGGAGCGTTATGCCTGACTTTAGTATACGTAAGAGCAGGGGCACTGTTTGATGACCCCAGCCCGACCGGTCTTTCCGCATACGTGAACCCGATTCTCGGTGCGAAAAGCGGTTTGTTCTATGTGTATTCAAACCTTATCTCTAATGTATCTATCCTCATAGCCGGACTCGGCTACCTCACGTACTTTGTCCCTTCATTGAATCATCCCATGGTATTGGGACTGGTTGTTATTTCCCTGATATGGGTGTTTACCCTCCTTGCGCTACGCGGAGCCAAGTTTGTTACGCTTGTTGTCTCCTGTTCCGTTACTCTTCTTCTTATATCCGTATTTCTGACAGCCTTACTTGGCTGGTTTTCATTTGATGTGCATCTGTTTGAACAGAACTGGAATGTCACCAGCCTGCCTCCGGGCAAAGCTGTCCTTTCCGGTTTTGCGGTACTGCTTTTTTCCTATGTGGGCGTTGAAGCCGTCGCCAACAACTATGAACTCGTGAATAATCCTAAACGGAATGTGCCCATTGCGACCATCGTGGGATTCGTTATCGTCGCGATTCTATACATTGTCTCAACCACGGTACTTGAGGGAATGTTCACCGCAAAGGTTATACAGAATCAACCGGCGACGTTCTCACTCTCTATTTCCCATATTTTCGGATCTAAACTGCTCGGCCAGATTTCATCATTGGTTATGGCTGTTGCGTGCCTTTCCAGTTTCCTTGTGTGGAACCTTTCTGTGGTCAGCGCTGCGAAAACAAGTGCTGATAACGGTTTTTTGCCTAAACTGTATTCCTATACCAACAAATATAATGTCGGCAGCCGCGGGCTGTTACTCAACGCAGCCATCATGACTGCTGTTGAGCTTGGTCTTATGTTTTTAGGCAGTAATATTGCTGCGGCGTTTAATCTGACCGTGACTATCTCCGTACTTCTTGTGCTGTTTCCGTATTTCTGGTCTGGAATTGCTCTTGTTAAAAAAGGGTTTGAGACAGGAAAACATTCATATTTTGACATTACAATAGTTACGCTTTCTTCAATCTTCATCCTCTCTGCATTTGAGTCAGCAAATTTTGCAGAATTATGGCTTGTAATTGCATGTGTAATGATCGCCCTTGCGGGGTATGTTGTAGTTTTTGCCGCAAAATCAAAATAATTTGGATACGATAGACGTTGTTGAAAGACAGGAGAGCTGAATGAAACTTACAAAAGTAGATTGGCCGGTGCTTATTGTATCCAGCCTGTTTGATGCAAATAATGATGCAGGTAACAGAATGCGCGAGTTGGAACATGCTCTTATTACAGAGCAGAATTGCAGCGTGATTCGGGCGTATTGTTATGACGATGCTGCCAGTATCGTGCATAATCGTGCGGATCTGGGTGTGATTGTTATCGACTGGGAAATCGGGAATGAAACAAAAATTCAGTGTGGAAGACCGGAGACGTTGCTGAAAGAGATTCGGGCACGAAACAAGAGTATTCCGGTTTGTCTGCTGACGGACAGTGCAGGGCGGCACAGTATTGCAACTGACCTATTGGCAATGCTTGATGAGTTGCTATGGAAGCACGCGGATACTGTTGATTTTCTGGCAGGAAGGATTGAAACCCTGCTGCTTGAATATATTAAACAGATTAACCCTGTCTTTTTTTCGACGCTGGTTCAATACGCCGAGGCATATAAGTATGCATGGCATACTCCGGGGCATATGGGCGGCGAGGGCTTTTTGAAAAGTCCGGCCGGAGTCGGGATGTATAAGTTTTTCGGGGAAAATGTTTTCAGGGCAGACCTCTCCATCTCCGTACCGGAGCTTGGGTCGCTGCTCGATCATAGCGGAGTGGTAGGAGATGCAGAACAAAAGTCTGCAAAAGTATTCGGGGCAGATTTAACGTTTTATGTGCTTAACGGTACCTCGAATGCAAATCAGATAATATGGCGTTCGCAGGCGGTGCGTGATGACATAGCCGTTGTGGACAGAAACTGTCATAAATCTCTGAATTACTCCATGGTTATCACAGATATTTATCCTGTCTACATGCAGCCGCGGCGCAACCAGCTCGGAATAATAGGCCCGTGCAGGCTCAAAGAGTTCAGCAAAGAGACAATTCAGCAGAACATCAAAAAAAGCCCGATTATTCCGGATGCGAAAAAGCGTGCCGAGCCTGTTATGTCTGCCCTTACAAACTCGACGTATGATGGTCTCTGCTACAATGTTTCGACTATCAAGGAGCAGTTGGAGAAGAACGTTAAAAACATGCATTTTGACGAAGCATGGTATGCGTACGCAAAGTTTCATCCAATATATGCAAATCATTTTGGAATGGCGGAAACGCCGCATGAAAAACACCCGCCGATCTTCTGCTCTCAGTCAACGCACAAGCTTCTTACAGCATTTTCCCAGTCGTCCATGCTGCATGTAAAACACGGCAGCCATACGAAGATCGATCAGGCTGAAATGAACGAATCATATATGATGCATGGCTCTACATCTCCTCAGTACAGTATGATTGCATCATTGGATGTTGCCACAAAGATAATGGAAGACAGCGGCACAATTCTTCTTTCTGATTGTATTTATGCTGCGGTGGTGCTGAGGCAGAAAATTGCCGGTATTGCGGCGGAAATGAAAGAGAAAGGCAGTTGGTTCTTTTCCATGTGGCAACCGGAGGACGTAGAGTTTGAGCATGCGCTTGTTCCGTTCACAAAGGTTCCGGCAACGTATCTGAGCACGACGCAGGAACCGTGGGTGCTTGATGCTGGAAATAACTGGCATGGATTTACTGATATTGAAGACAATTTCGTTATGCTCGATCCCATCAAGTTGACAATTACCACACCGGGATTGAATTTAGACGGGTCGTACCAGTCGTCAGGCATACCGGCTATGATCGTGACAGACTATTTAATCAGGCACGGTATTGTGTGTGAAAAGACAGATTATTATTCGTTCCTGCTGCTTAATTCCATAGGTACGACAAAGGCCAAGCAGGGAACGTTACTGACGGCATTACTGAAGTTTAAAGAATGCTACGATAAGAACATGCCGATGCAGGATGTTTTCCCGGATCTTGTAAAGCAGTATCCGGAATCGTATCAGCATCTGGGATTGCGGGAGCATTGTGACGCAATCCATGCCTATTACAAAGAACATGACCTGCTGGGAAAAATGCATGATGCGTTTGAGATTATACCGCACCAAGTTATGAAGCCGTCTGATGCCTATCAGGAAGTGGTTAAAAAGAATGTGGAATATGTTGCACTCAAAGATCTTCATAACCGTGTGGCAGCCGTTATGCTTGTTCCGTATCCTCCGGGTATCCCGATTCTTATGGGCGGGGAAACTGTGGACAGCGCCGCACAGCCGATTCTGGAATACCTGAGGACTCGGGAAGCATTTGAAAACACGTTCCCGGGCTACGAGAGTGACATACATGGTGTTGAACGGTTCAAAAAGGGCGGCAAGACCTATTTCAAAACACTGTGTGTGAAGGTGTAGACGTGTCGTTTCTACCCGTTTTGATATAAAAACAAAAAGCTCCTTCAGCCGTGTACCGGTCGGGGGAGCTTTTCTCTTGGATACGTACTAGTTGGAATTAGTTTTACGATAACTTCCCGGGGATACGCCCATTACTTTCCGGAATGTGCGCGTGAAGTGGCTTTGATCGTAAAAGCCTAACGAGAGTGCAAGTTCGCTTAGCGGAATGTTCATGCGTAATCGTTGCCGTGCTTCGGCAACACGGTGGGCTTGCAGGTAATCGTTAGGGCTTATTCCCATGCGTTTTGTGAAAAGCCGTTGGAGATGGAACGGACTTAGGCAGGCGTGTTCCGCAAGGGACGAAAGAGGCAGCTTTTGTGCATGGTTCTTTTGAAGGAACTCACAGGTGCTGTCTACAACAGATTCATCCTGTTGTGTGATTTTGTGCGGTATCGGCGGCTGATGCTGTAGCAGGGTAGAGATATAGCGTTGTATTGAAGCAAGGGCATGATCGCTCATGCCCTGTTTTTTTATAAGGGTAAAGATAGCCTGAAGTTGTTTAGAAAGCAGTTTGTCCCTGCAGCAGACATATGGAAAGAAAGGTGGTGGATGCCCGATTCCAAAGAGCTGCACTGCAAGTGCTTCCACAAATTCCGGCTTAATGCTGAGAATGCTGTAGCAATGATCGGCACTGCATGTACATGTGTGAACCTGTGCAGGTTGCAGCACAAACGATTCCTGTTCAGAAACGGATTCTGTACAGCCGCCGCATGTGATGTCACGCGTTCCTTTCTCAACAAGACCAAAGAGGTATGTTGCGTGGATGTGGCGTTGAAAGGTGTTGCGTATCCGCTTGCCGAATATTGCCTCAATCCCTAACTCTTCAGAAAGGTTGATAGTGCGTATTTCGCTTTTCTCTTTCGCCATCCTTGCCCACGTACATCATTAAGCAGCCGGTGGAAAAAATTTTGCCAGCATGAGAAGTCCGTCAGAGCCAGCCTTCACCTGATGGAGTTCACCTTTGTCGATAACCGTCATAACTCCTGAAGTATAACAGATTGTTTTTCCGGTTAAAACACATTCTCCGTGCCCGTCTACAATTTCATGCAACTCTTTCTGGTCTTCATGGCAGTGTGTTTCCAGACCGCATAAGGGGTCAACTTTTATAAGGTGAGAGCTGAAGGTGTTGCCAGTGTCCGCACCGGAGAGCAAAAGTTTCAGTTGAACCCCTTTGAACTTGGGATGGTCAACCCACGCCACGTCAGTAAGATCTTTTGAACCATGTGAAAAGTATACAGTATTGTTTGCAATAGTAGAAACATTCATTGATATTCTCCTTAGTGTTTTTTTTAAAGGTAGCTGCGGTGTGCTTTACCGTATTGTACAATCTTGCTTACTTGGAGGAAGGGCTGTGTATACGGTGTGCAGACAGCTGTATTTTTGATTGCAAACAGTCATAAATTGTTGTTGTGAAACTTGACTTTGTGCTAAAAATCACAATATAGTCTTTTTTATTCTGATATAATAAATTCAATGTCTTGTATGACTTTCAAGAGGAGGGTGGATGTTGAGACTTAATGTTAGACAGCGGATTATCGCAGGTTTTCTCATCCTCTCGATTTGTTTAGGGGGGCAGACACTCTTTTCCTACAAACAGTTGCTGCTTGTTGAAGATAAAACATACTCTGTTGAATTTATTGATGATGTCGAAAGCTCTATTTTGAATTTTCGTCGGCAGGAAAAGAACTATCTGCTGTATGGAGAAAAGAGCAGTTACCAGCTTGCATTGAGTGAAATAGAAGAGACGCTTGAATTGCTGGGTGGACATGCTGATTTGAATTTTGATGAAGCTATGACGGACAGCATCATTGAGTTGAAAAAAACTATTTCCGAGTATCGAGACCGTATTGTTGCCATGTATGCAGCTGCAACCAAGCAGAAACGTAATCTTGATGACGAAGTTGGAAAGCTGCGTGAAATAGGGCAGGAGCTTGTTTTTAAAGCGCAAAGTATTGCGGACTTGGAACGTGCTAATATTCTTAAAATTAACAGACAATTGCGTAAGCAGCTGCTGTTCTCTATTTTGGCAGTGACATTTTTATTTCTGTGTACCCTGTATTTTATCACTAAACGCATTGTGGGGCCGCTGAAGGTTATTGAAGAAACCACAACGCAAATTGCGCAAGGGAATTTTGCCCATGTAGATGTGAAAAATATGTCTGATGAAATATCCAAGGTACAGATTGCCTTTAACCGTATGGTTTCCGAGCTGGAGCATCGACAGGCGCAGTTAGTACAGGCGCAGAAAATGTCCTCTATCGGTACCTTGAGTGCGGGAATCGCACATCAGGTAAACAACCCGCTCAATAATATTTCCACTTCAGCACAAATCCTTCAGGGCGAACTGAAGGAATCCATTAATCCCTTCGCCAAAAAGCTCCTTGATAATATTGAAACAGAGACAGCACGCGCACGGGATATTGTACGCGGCTTATTGGAATTTGCACGATGCACAGAGTTGTCGCTGCGTACTGTTTCATTAAAGAACGTTGTGGATAACGCGGTTCAACTTGTTTCTTCGCAGATACCCTCGGGTGTTACTCTTGAGGTCAACGTACCGGACAATATTTTTGTGCACCTTGATCCGCAGAGAATGGGCGAGGTGCTGATTAATCTTATTATCAACGCCACGCAGGCTATGAAAGAACAGACTTCAGGTTTCATTTCTATTTCTGTTCTCAAAGAGCAGGTTGAGGACTTTGTCACACTTGTTGTGTCCGATTCCGGCGAAGGCATACCTGAAGAGGATTTGCCTAAAGTATTTGACCCGTTCTTTACCAGCAAGGATGTGGGAGAAGGTACAGGGCTTGGACTTTCTGTTGCGTATGGCATCATCGAAGAGTTTGACGGCGAAATCCGTGTTGAAAGTACACTCGGTGCCGGCTCCAGATTTTATATAGATTTACCATTGAGACACCACGATTAGAGTGTTGCCTGAAAGAGTCATTCACGCTGGGCTGTTAGTCGTCATTATGTTTGGTGGCATTCGGCTCAAAAGTAACTGTAGGGCGTTATGATTGATGCAAAGATATTGATTGCTGAAGACGAGCTGATTGCTCGGGAAAATTTGGCGCATGTGTTAACTCAGCAGGGAGCGACTGTAACCGCTGTCGAGAACGGGGCACAGGCTCAGGCGGCTATCGAAAAAGAGCAGTTCGATGTTGTTTTAACCGATATGCGTATGCCCGATATCAGCGGGCTTGAGTTGCTTCAGTTTATCAAGGTAACATCGCCGGACACAGAGGTTATTATATTAACAGGATATGCCACTGTGGATAGCGCCGTGCAGGCTATGGGGAGTGGGGCATTTCAATATCTGGCAAAGCCTGTACGTCTGGATGAAGTTACGTTGCTGACCCAGAAGGCATTGGAAAAAAAGAGACTGAAAGAAGAAGTCGCCATGTTGAGGACTCAGCTTGAGGCATCCGGTTCCGACAGGATAATCGGCAACAGTGCTCCTATTATTCAGCTGAAGCATCAGATTGATCAGGTTGCGGCTGTTGGATGTACTGTGCTTATTCAAGGGGAAACGGGAACAGGCAAAGAACTGGTGGCTAAAGCCCTGCATATGGGAAGTCCTAGACGAAACAACTTGTTTTTTGCCATTAACTGCGCGTCATTTAATGAAGAATTGCTGGCAAATGAACTGTTCGGGCATGAAAAATCAGCCTTTACAGGCGCGAACAGTGCCAAGAAAGGGCTTCTTGAATCTGCGGATCATGGTACTTTTTTTCTGGATGAAGTAGGGGATATGCCGCTGAGTATGCAGGCAAACCTGCTGAGGGTTCTGGAAACCAGAAAACTGCTCAGGGTAGGCGGCACAATTGAGGTGCCGGTAGATGTGCGCATTATTGCCGCAACAAACAGAGATTTGCTGAGCATGGTAGAGCATGGGACGTTCCGTCGAGACCTGTATTACAGGCTTAACGTAATAACGCTGGAGGTTCCTCCGCTTCGTAAGCGCAAAGACGATATCCCGCTGCTGGCCAGTTTTTTTGTGAACAAGTTTGCGTCCGTGTTCAAGAAAAACATTACCGATATTGACGATGACGTGCTCAATATCCTGAGTGACTATGCGTTTCCCGGTAACGTACGGGAACTGGAAAATATGATGGAACGCGCAGTTGTGCTCTGTAACGGAAGGGTTATTCGCGTTGCGCAGTTACCTCCCGATTTGTGGGGAGACCATCTGATTCCGGCAGCAGTACCTAAAGCTCCTGTTGAATTTGATGATATAGTGTCATTGGAGGACAATGAACGCCGCTACCTTAGCTGGGTACTGGAACAGACAGACGGCAACAAAAGCCGTGCAGCAGAACTGCTGGGTCTGAACAGAGGTTCCCTGTGGAGAAAAATGAAGCGGCTCGGGCTTGAAAGCTAGTCTGCCGATGGCAGCAACACGTGCTCAACTATTTCGTTGATGGACGATACAAAGTGCAGTTCCGCTGCATTACGCACCTCATCATTCATTACCTGAACTTCCTTTTTATTGCGTTCCGGCAGCAGAATTACACGTACACCGGCCTGTTGTGCTGCCAGAATTTTCTCACGCAGTCCGCCTACAGGTAATATCCTTCCGCTCAGGGTGAATTCCCCTGTCAGCGCAACATCCCTTCTTGCCGGCCGTTTGGTAAGCAGTGACAATAATGCCATGACGATTGTTACCCCTGCTGATGCGCCATCTTTCGAGATGTCACCGGCAGGGATGTGCACATGAATATCCCTTTGCTCGAACAGATTTTCATCTATTGAGAATTTTGTGGCATTACTCCGCAGAAAACTGAGTGCAGTCTGGGCGGATTCTTTCAGAACTTCTCCCAGTGAGCCGGTCATAATCAATCGACCGCTGCCTTTCATTTTGGCTGTCTCAATGTAGATAAGCTGCCCGCCGTATTCACTCCACACCAGTCCCGTTGTGACACCGATAAGCGGCTGCGCAGTAGCGGCCTCAAATGTATATCGTTCATATCCGAGCAGGGAGACAATGTCTTCGCTTGAAATAGTGATTGGCGGCTTTTTGAGCTGTTGCAGAATCTGTAAATTGATCTTGCGGCAGACATTACCTATTTCCCTGTTCACGCTGCGCAGTCCCGCATCTCTGGTGTAGCCGGAAATGAGGGTGGACATGGCCTCCGGTGTGAAAGCGATTTCGTTTTGGGAGTATCCGAGTGTGCGCAGTTGACGCGGGGCAAGATAATCCAGCCCGATCTGTTTTTTTTCGTTCAGTGTGTAGCAGGAGAAGGGAATAATCTCCATTCTGTCGCGCAATGGTGCCGGAAGATTGTCCACCATGTTTGCCGTTGTAATAAACATTACCTTTGAAAGATCGAACGGAGTATCAAGATAGTAGTCTAAAAAGTGTCTGTTCTGTTCAGGGTCAAGAATTTCCAGCAGGACAGAGGCGGGATCCCCCCTGAAGTCCTGACCTATCTTATCTATTTCATCCAGCATAAATACCGGGTTATTCACGCCGCATTTGTTCAGTTCGCTGATGATGCGACCTGCCATTGCGCCTACGTACGTACGCCTGTGCCCGCGAAGCTCGGCTTCATCACGCATGCCCGCAAGAGACAACCTGATGAATTTTCTGGAGAGAGCATTTGCAACGGATTTGCCGATGGATGTCTTTCCGGTTCCCGGAGGGCCTGTGAAGCAGAGGATAGGGCCGGAAACGGAGCACGCTTGCTTTTGCTGTTCAAGAATTTCCTGAACGGCATTGCGAAGAATTTCTAAATTGATGGGTTTAGGAAGGTAGTGCAACGCGCCTTTTTTAAGCGCACCGATGGCGTTATCAACGGTTGCGTACCCCGTAACGATAATAAGTTTAGTGTCCGGCCATTTTTCCTGAACATAGTTGAGCAGTTCCAGCCCGTCCATCTTCTGCATTTTGAGGTCGGTTACAATGCAGTCCACATTGCGTTCTTCCAGAATGTCCACAGCTTCCAGACCATTTGATGCCGTAAGCACTTCGCAGGAAAGTTTGTCGAGGGAATAGGCCATATTGTCGCGGGAAATTTGTTCATCATCCACAACAAGCACAGTGCTTTTTTTGATATGGCATGTGATGTTGGAAGCCAGATATTCCAGAATGCGCTGCTTAACGCCATTCAGGCCGAAGTGCTCCTGATTGAGAACTGTGACGGCGTGCTCAAGTTCCAGATTATCCTGCGAGGAAATATTCCACGGAAGAGAGAGTAGCAATTCTACATAGGTTACGCCCAGCCCGAATTCAGCAAAGGAAGAATCTGTTCTGTCCAGCTTGGTGAGTTCTTCGAGTGCTATATGCCGTACGTTTTCAGGAAGCTTTGACTTCTCGACGGCGATACGCAGCTCTTCCTGCATGGTCAGTGTCGGTTCCGGTACAGGAGCTACATCCTCTGGTTTGCTAAAAAATCTCATCTTTCCCGCCTTTTGTTTATCTATGTATATCAGGTTGATATTTGTAAATCTACGCATTCTGTTGCTGTAAATTGCAGCAATGATTCTATGAAATCATCCAATGTTGCAAACGAAATGCTGCAAATTACAGCGGAAGAGTTGTGTTTGCTGTAATTTGTAACAGTTTTTGATGCTGCAAAAACGCACCTTTAGAATAAAGTTAAATAAAACAGTATATTATTAGTTGGCATGAATGCTGCTAACTAGTGAGCAATACCCACGAGGAGAATGGTGAGATAATTCATGAAGATAATGAAAATGTTGGAGTCCATAACCACAGCAGCCGCTTTTGCAGAAGCAGGCGAGTGGGATACGGCTTTGGACATGATGAAGGCCGATGATAAGCAGAAAAAGATTATCGTCGCCTATGACGGAGAGCCAGCCGAACGGCAGGTTATTCAGGCTGCGTTGCCAATTGCAGCACGTTTGCAGTGCGAACTTTTGTTTGCATGCGTGCAGGGTAAAGCAAAAGCAGAGCAGCTGGGCAAACAGTTTCTTGAATCTTCGAACCGTTCTTTTAAACGAATTTTCAGCGAGGAGGTCGCGAAATTACCAAATTCAATAGCAACCATACATGCTAGGCAGGTTGTTGTGTTTTCGAGCTTTAACGAGGCAGTGCGAAATATTTGCAATGAAACGAGAGAAGTAGAGTTTGTTATTCTAAGATGCGAGGAATGCAAACCGGCTCAATTACACATAGATGTGCCCTATTTTTTTATGACGAATACTTAGCAGAACGGAACTGCTGAGTAATACAGAGACCTACGCTTTAGAAAA
Source organism: Halodesulfovibrio aestuarii DSM 17919 = ATCC 29578 (assembly GCF_000384815.1). NCBI lineage: Bacteria > Pseudomonadati > Thermodesulfobacteriota > Desulfovibrionia > Desulfovibrionales > Desulfovibrionaceae > Halodesulfovibrio > Halodesulfovibrio aestuarii. The sequence goes on along the minus strand of NZ_ARQF01000021.1, from coordinate 1,098,095 downwards.
AGGAGGGCGTTGTGAATCTGTTTAAGACGCTAGAAAGATTATTTGTAGCAGTCGTATTTGCTGAGAGTGGCGATAGTGAGATGGCAAGTCTTATCGTCAACGAGCAGAAAAGAAAGAAAGCAACATCGAAAAAACAGGCTTCAGAGAACGCAAGAAAAAGACCCCAAATGCGTGCGTAATACCATAGCGCAGGTAGTACTGAAGGAGAAGTTATGAATACCGCTCATGATAGAAAGAAAAAAGCTAAAATTAATGCCTTGTTATTTGGCGCAGTAAGTGTCGCTTTATACTCTGCTGCGTTTTACTATGCAGATCCAATGGTAGAATTGTACGCAAAAGGTGGCGCATACTGTCTGCTGCCTGTTGCTACCGTATTTTTGTTCTCCTATGTTCATGGCAACTTTGCCAGCAACGTCTGGACAGCCCTTGGCATTGAAGCTTCTTCAAGTGCAGGCAGAAAGACTAAGGCTGCAGAAGCAACCCCTCGTAAAGAGACCCGCACCCGCGCCACCGTTAATGCTTAGTGGCAAGTAGTCAGGAGATATACCATGCATGATTTATTATTAGATGGCGCACGCTTTGTAGACCTGTCTCTGGTGGGTGTGCTGTTCTTGTTCTTCGTTGGATTTGTTGGCGGACTGGTAAGTGGCTTTATCGGCTCCGGTGGTGCATTTGTTCTTACTCCGGGTATGATGAGTCTCGGTGTTCCGGGACCTGTAGCTGTAGCAAGTAACATGTGTCATAAATTTCCTAAAGCTCTTGTAGGTGCATTAAAACGCTACAAATACGGGCAGGTAGATATCAAATTGGGACTGATTGTCGGCGTTTCTGCTGAAGTCGGTGTTCAGATTGGTATCCAGATCCAGAAGCTTATTCTGGAACTATGGGGCCCTGCCGGTTCAAACCTGTATGTTTCCTTAGCGTTTGTATTTGTTCTGGTTACAGTGGGCAGCTTTGTTATGAAAGATGCTATCACCACTAAACGTAATGGTGGCGAAGAAAAAGTAACCAACATTGCTAAGAAATTGCAGAGCATTGAACTGTGGCCGATGGTAAACTTTAAAGGCAGCAACATCCGCATTTCATTCTGGTTTACCGCACCGGTTGGCCTTGCCGCTGGTCTGCTTGCAGCAACCATCGCTGTTGGCGGTTTCGCAGGTGTACCGGGTATGATTTACATCATCGGTATGTCCAGCCTTATGGCATCCGCAACCGAACTTGTTGTAGCGTTTGTTATGGGACTCGGCGGTACACTTATCTGGGCATTCTACGGAATGGTAGATATTCGCCTTACCCTCATCATCCTCGCAGGTTCTCTCTTCGGCGTACAGCTTGGTGCTATCGGTACTACGTACGTAAAAGACTATGTAATCAAATACGTAATGGCGACCATTATGTTAATCGTTGCTTTCAGCCGCGGTCTTGCAATTCCTAAATATCTCAAGCAACTTGAAGCTATTAACTGGGATGCAACTCTTATCTCCAGCATGAGTAAAACCAGCTTCGGTCTTATGTGTTTTGCTCTCGGTGTTGGTGCATTCATCATTCTTAAAGCAATGATTGTAGGACGCAGAAAAGAACGTCAGATGGCAATGGCTGCTGGTACCAACGTATAAAGCTTGATCTCATCTAAGTATAGAAGGGCGTTACGAATGTATAAAAAAATGCTTGTGGCCTTCGACGGCGCAGAATCCTCAATGGACATAGTTCGGCAGGCAGCACGCTTTGCACGTTCTGAAAACTCCATAGTTGATATTGTTACGGTTTGTCCGGAATATCAGGGGAATTTGCGTATCCAAGGCGATGCAAGTGTGTTGTACGAAATGTACGACAGCATTCGTAACGCTCTTAATGATGCTGTCGCCATGTGCAAAGCAGATGGTGTGCAGGTGCGGGGACATTTTTTAACGGGCAACCCTGCGGATGTGCTTGCAGAGCAGATAGAAGCTCTTGGCAGTGACATAGTTGCCCTTGGTACACACTCTTCCCAGCTGTTACATTCTGTTGTGATCGGCTCAGTTGCCGGTACGGTTGTGCGTCATTCGGATATTGATCTGCTGATCATTACCGGAGACAAGGAATTGTCAGTGCAGAACATTTTCTTAGCGTATGACGGAAGTGCAGAAGCTGGCATTGCCGCACGTCAGGCTTGTGCTCTGGCAGAACGGTATGGCTCACGGCTGACGGCTGGAATCGCTTACGAAATGGATATGGAGGCGTTCAGCCTATCTCCGGTTGTAGAAAGTGCCGCTGTCGAGAAAACAGAACTGGCCGTGGAGTCTATAAAAAATATCGTTGCTTCTGCTGATGTGAGAGACTTTGATGTGGCAGTGCGCTACGGCAATCCTCCGCACGAGGTTCTTGTAGAAGAGGCTCAGAAGAGTGATGCAGGGTTGATTGTCATAGGGGCGTGTTCACGCAGTAAGCTTTCCCACCTTCTTGTGGGCGGGGTAGTACATAAACTTGTATATAGCAGTGCGTGTCCCGTACTTATCGTAAAGGAGCAGGCCCAATGAGCGTAAGTGTAGCAGCAGAAGAATGTGAGACTGTAGAAGAACTGGATACTCTTTCTCAGGAGAATATGCAGTATAGCGCCTACACATTTATGGATGTAGACGCAAATGAGCAGCGGAAATTTGACCATATGGTGCTGTCTGAGTCTCAGGTTGTAAAGGGTGGGCTTGTTGTGTTTGCAATGAAGTCCGAAAAGCCGCGCTATTACACCGTGCAGTCTATTGATGACGAAAAGCAGCTGATTGAACTGGTAAAACCGCAGAATGCAATTGGTAAAGTTGTCTTGCTGTTTGCCTTGCTAGGTGCGTGCTGGTTCGTGCTCGATTACATTATGAGCCTATTTTTATAGGCTTTTGTTGTGAGTTCAAAGAAGTTCTATCTACTCAAGTAACCTATAAAAAAATACCACAGCGGAACCTGCTCCGCGTGTCTCTTTGACACAGAAGCAGATTACAAATTTACCTCGGACACGTAACTGCATGAGCCTCTTGTGGCAGAAAGAGGCATATGCAACTTATGTGGCTAATTGTTCCGTACCGGCTGCTTGTTTTTTCCTCCTGCAGCCCTTTGCCGCCTCCTCATATAGTGGAGGCGGCATTTAGTTTTGTGGGGGAAGAAACAGAAGGGAAGAAATTCTTTTGTGTCGTACTATTTGCCTGTAGTAACCGTCGTAAGAGTAATGTCACGTTTTTTATTGTTTACGTGACTCCGTTGTCTTCATGGTTGTCCTTACATAGAAAATGATCAGTATACCGTCATTTTTTTTGTATCTATCTAAGGACAAATACTATGAATTTACTTCGGATTGCGATCTTGGGCGTGTTCCTGCTTGTTTCATCTGTAACAACAGGCTGGGCAGATACTGTTGTTCTGGCTTCCGGTGCCGGATATAAAAAAATGGTAACTGCACTTACTTCTGCGTATACGCAGAAGACTGGGCATACTGTTGACCTTATTTTCGGTAATATGGCCCGTGTGACCACGTTGGCGAAACAGAAAGATAAAGTCGGTCTGGTTCTAGGTGACAGCAGCTTTTTGGAAAGAGCACATCTTCCGATGCAATCTGCACAGGAACTCGGTCGCGGAAAACTTGTGCTGGCATTTTCAAAATCTGTAAAGGCATCAACCGTTGCAGATCTGGATAACCCGCACGTAAGTCGCATTGCTCTGCCTGATGCAAAAAAGGCTATTTACGGAAAAGCTGCACGTGAATTTTTGCAGTCCAGTGGCAGGCTCCCTTCTATTCAGCCTAAACTGCTGGAAGTTTCCACCGTTCCTCAGGTATTTTCCTACATTGCAACCAACGAGGTTGATATGGGGTTCCTGAACCTTACTCACGCGTTGAATGTTGCTGATAAGCTCGGCGGATATGTGTTGGTGGATGACTCACTGTATTCCCCGATTTCTATCGTTGTAGGTGTGCTTGCCAATGCATCGCAGAAAAAAGAGCAGCAGGACTTTTTACAGTTCCTCAACACGCCGGAAGCACAGGCTATCGTTCGTAAACATGGACTGTAGTCTGTATGGACTTTGTTGCAATTTTATCAGAGCAGCAAACCACGGCTCCTTTGTATCTTACTGTTAAGACTCTGGGGCTTGTTGGTTTGCTGCACTTAGTAAGCGGCGTTTTGCTTGGCTATTATCTTACCAGTAAAAAAAGCATGATGCGCTCTGTTGTGGATTTTCTTGTGACGCTGCCACTGGTGTTTCCACCTATTGCCACGGGATTTGTGCTGCTGATGCTGCTTGGGCGTTCCGGCCTTATCGGTCATGCGCTTCCTGTGGATATAGTCTTCAGTTTTACAGGTGTGGTCATCGCATCATTTGTTGCGGGGCTGCCGCTTATGGTAAAATCTGTTGAAACAGCATTGCGGGGGGATGTTCGCCGTTTGGCGGAACTAGCCCATGTGCTGGGTAAAAGCGACTGGGAAACCTTTTGGCTGGTACTTCTTCCCAACATCCGGCGCAGTATTGCTACCGGCTGGTTTCTTGCCCTCGGTAGAGGATTGGGTGAAGTGGGTATTACCCTTATGCTGGGGGGAAATATTATTGGCAAAACCAATACGCTGTCCCTTGAAATTTACAATGCCGTGTTCAGCGGAGAATTTGACAGGGCAGTGGTGCTCGCATCAATTTTGGCCGTTTTTTCCTGTATAATCTTTATTGCGTTGAAAAAACTTTCGTCACCTAACCTGATATAGGCGTACCGAACACAACTACGATGATCACACACACCTTCCTTCATATTAAAGGAATCAGCAAACGGCAGGAGCAATCCCTATGGGAACAGGGGATAACGGACTGGGCGCTGTATGAAAACGTAGCGCCGAAGTCTCGTGTGCCGGCATTGCAGAATTCTTTCCATGCACTGCGCACGGGAAACGTGAACTTTTTCGCGCGTTCTCTGCCGGGGACGGAATTGTATAGAATTGCCTTGGGATTTCCTGATGATGTGATGTTTCTGTGTGCCGAAACAACAGGAACCAGCCTGTATTATGATTCTCTGACCATGGTTGGCTGGTCGTTTGGCAGTTCCTACGGCGTGTATGTTGAAGGGGAGGATCCAGCTCCTTTTGTGGAGGCTGTACAGCGCGCAAAGGTTCTTGTGACCTTTAATGGCACGCAGCATGACTGCAAATTTATACAGAAGCATTTTCCGGAACTGGTTTTACCCGTTGTGCATATTGATCTGCGATACAGTGCAAAGCGTGCAGGTTTTTCCGGTGGCAGAAGTGCCATCGAACAGGCTGCGGGGCTGGTTCGTCTGACTACTTCGGAGACCGCATCAGTGCTATGGCACAGGTATCGCCGCGGGAACAACTCTGCGTTGCGGCGGATGATCACCTATAACCATGCGGATGTTGAAGCGCAGAAAGTGTTGTTGGACGCCTGTATTCGCCGCATGTATGCCAAGGCTTCCATTCCCGATGCTGTACAGTCTTCTGTCCGTTTTGCTGATTCATTAAGTGTAATCAGATGGGCAAAAACGAAAGATGCGTTACCCCGTTCCGGCATTACCGTCTCTGCGTATAAGAGTGAACAGGCGTCTGCTGTGACATATGGTACACTGCAAGCGGAAAGACCGCTTGATGATGTGTGCGTTGTCGGGATTGACCTTGTGGCTTCTGAAAAACGGGAATCAGGCTTCTGCATTCTGCATGGCAATGCGGCTATAACATCCCGTGTTAAAACGGATGAAGAGATGATTGCAGTGGCACTTTCTGCCGGAGCGGATGTTGTTTCCATAGATTCGCCGCTCGGTATCCCGCATGGCAGAACATCATTCTGGGATGACGACCCGATGCGCGAGCAGTGCGGTATTACGCGTGAATGCGAACGGCAGTTGAAGCAGCGCGGAGTTTCAAGTTACCCGTGTCTTATTCCCAGTATGCAGAAGTTGACGCAGCGGGGTATGGGGCTGGCGGAAAAATTCAGGGCACATGGTCTAGAAGTTATTGAAGGATATCCCGGAGGAACGCAGGATATCCTTTCTATTCCGCGTAAGCAGGCAGGATTGCAAGACCTTATTGAGGGGCTGAAAGAGTTCGGTATTACCGGCCGGTTTATACAGGATGCAGCTCGACAGACAGAGGAAATGCAGGCAAAAAACAATTCCACAGTGAGCAGGCCGAAAAAAATACGCGCAAAAGAGAGTTGGGCTAATTACGCAGGCAATCGGACGTCAGAAGATCGCCTGACTTCCCCGCAGGAATTGGAAGCACGGCAGAACTTCCTTCATCACTACAGGTTGCAACAGAGCAAGCGTGCAAAGATCACTCATGATGAGCTGGATGCCATCACCTCTGCCATAGTGGGACTGTTTTATCTTTGCGGTAGATATGAAGCTTTGGGGAATGCGGAAGAAGGCTTTTTGATTGTGCCTGATGTCAGATAGGAGTGGTCTAACAATAATACGCTGATAATTTGGTTTGCGGCAGCCTTTGCAGTGTACATAATGCACAGTGGCGGGTATGAGTGCCTCATCAGAATGGTGTACGAAAGTATACGTAAAAAGTCAGTTTATATTGGCGGCGCTCTTTACTAAAAGGTATAAACATCACAATGAAAGAAAATGATCCTTTTTACACTAAGCTTGCCTGGGTAATTATGCTTTCCGGCGTTGCTGCAGGTATTGGTATCTTTGTGTATTGTGTTAAGAACGGCTTATAGTCGCAAGCCCTCTTTTTTCCGGGGGCGAGTGCGGTAAGATATGTTTAGTGGTCCTGTACTTATTGTGCAGGACATATTTTTTTTGCAGCGTCAGCAATAAGACCTGCATGTGGGTTAGTAGTAATTTGAACTTTGGGTACATGGAAAGATATGTCTAATTTTGTTTTTATTACGTTGCTTGCAGCGTTTCCAGCGCTTTCTACGGATATGTATCTTCCTGCGTTGCCTATTATTCAGGAACAGATGGGGATCCCGTTAGCTACCGCAAACTTGTCGCTGGTACTTTTCTTTGTGTTTTTCAGTTTTTTCCTGTTGGTCTACGGGCCGTTGTCAGACCGCGTAGGTAGACGGCCAGTCTTACTGGGGGGCATTACCCTCTATATTGTCGGATGTATTCTGTGTGCTTTGGCTCAGAGCATCTGGCTGCTTGTGGCTGCCCGTATTGTTCAGGCAGCAGGAGCGGCGTCAGCTTCAGCACTTGCCATGGCTCTGGCAAAGGATGTCTATACGGGCGTTGAACGTCAGAAGGTATTGGCATACATCGGGGTTATTATTCCGCTGTGCCCGATGCTGGCTCCATTGTTTGGTAGTGTCGTTTTGAAATATACTTCATGGAACTGGATTTTTATATGTCAGGCGGTGCTTGCAACGCTGGCAATGTACGGAACACTTACCTTTAAAGAGCCTGAGTTTGAGAAAATACGTGGTTCTGTGTGGAAGGTAATTTCCCGCTATGCCGCTGTGTTGTCGAATATGCAGTTCTCGTTAAGTTGCTTCACCTTTTCCTTTATGGGAATAGGCTTCTATGCATTTCTTGCAGGTTCCGCAGATATTTATATTGTGTCATTCGGACTTACCGAACAGCAGTACGCGTTGCTGTTCGGGGGCAACGCCTTCGGCTTTATGCTGGGATCGTTGCTTTGTTCCCGTTTGTGTGTCGATATGACATCTATGGAGATTTTACGGAGTTCCCTTACCGGCATCCTGTTGTCGAGTATTGCCCTGTGCTTTTTCTGTAATACGATTACGGGCTTTGCTGTTACGATGTTCATGATGACGTTTTCCATGGGGGTTAGTCGTCCGGTGAGTAACCATATGATCTTGGAAACCGTAGATACCGACGTGGGAACCGCTTCGTCCCTTCTCACGTTTACGTACTTCATCCTCGGGGCACTCGCGATGCAGTTTATTTCCTTTGACTGGGCCAGCAAACCGTTAGTCATAGGGGAAATGGGTATTGCTTCCGCTATGATCCCTCTTGTGGCGTTGTTCTTTCTGCGTAAAAAGCATCAAAAAGCCTAGTAAACAGCATAATAAAAGCCCCGTACAGCGAACTGTGCGGGGCTTTTATTGTATAGCAATCCTAGTTGGTTTCTTCCGGCTTACACCATACGCAGAAGTTTTCTTCGCGTTCGGTTACTGTACTGCTGCATGTAGGGCAGCCGTTTTTAATTCCGCCAGCTTGAACAACTTTTACTACGTCGCCAGTGTTGGCAACCCATGCTCCGTTAGGGCCTTTGGAAAATCCGAGCATGCCACATTTTTCGCAGTAGTAGTTTAACATTTTATTATCATTACATCTACGGCATCCGTTCATGAATATTCTCGCTTTATGGTAAGAGCCTTGTGGCTTGTTTGTATAAACGTGAACGTTCCTAATAGGGGGATGAAAAATGCAAGTCAACGGGTACTACAGCGAGGCTTGCACTGCATCCTGTTCAGACTCATATGTAATGACGAGCAGCCGCGATGCGCCGCCCACAGCCTTTGTGGTGTTAGCAGGCGTTGTTGAGCGCGTTGCTTAATTCAACCAGCAGGGCATTTTTTTCGGTTGCGGTGCATTCGTGAACAAAATCTTCCAACAGTCCGATGACTTCTTCAACGCACGGGGCGTTGTTATCCTGCAGAATTTCAGCAATAAATACAGTCATAGCCATACCGTCGGCACGGTTTAATTCCGCACTTTGTTCTCTAGGAACGGCAGTTTCTTCTTCCCATACGTATTTTTCACAGTATGGGCTGTCTTTTAATACATTTTTAATAGTCTGTTCACATTTGCTAAGGATACGCATAAAGTAAATACCTTTTCCTAAGAGGTTGTGTTTGCAAAATTTGTAATGATATGAAGTGAGAATGTAAAGGGGACGTAGGCAGATATAGACAAAGTGAGCCGTTTTAATAAAATCTGCTATGACAAATCGTTGTATATAGAAAAATTTTACTAGAACTTATCTTTTAAAGTGTCACTAACATGGCCTGTATTGTTTCTAATCTATAAAAAAAGCCAATTCCTAACATGCAGTGCATATATCGGGGTTGGCTTTTTTGGTGTTGCAATTTTGTGTTTGTGTGCAGCGTTGCTAAGCAACTCTGCGTCGTGTTTGCAAGGTAGAAACAGTTTTGAAAACGAAATGTTCTTTATTGAAGAGGGGCATAATTGCTCCCATCGGAAAGAAAAAGAGCATAAAGCGGATAGCGACATAGCTAACAATTATTGTTGCGATGTACAGTTCAAACGTTGCAAGGGTTGAAACCTGTTTTACTACTTCCTGCTGCCATCCTTGAGTGTTCATCCATGCACTGACTTTATATAGTGCTGTTGACCCGATTACGAGTGGAAATGTGAAGGATGCGTAGGCCGGACTGAATGGAAGCCGAAGAAGCTTTGTAAATGCGACATAGAGTACAAACGTCATGAGTACCGCAATGCCGAGCAACAGCGCAATAATAAGAGCTGAAGGGGTGCGTGTCATAGACAGGTAGCCAGCAAGAGAGAGGCTTGCAGGTGCTGCCATAATTGCAATAGTCGGTTTCGCTGCGTCTGCAATTTCGTTGCAGAACATGAAGCGATAGATCATGACCGGCAGCATGATGGCGTATGCAATCATTCCGAAGTACAGCAATAATGTTGCAAAGGTGTAAAAGTGAGTTCCTGCAAAACTTACGTTTGCTACGATAATACCTACAGGTGGCACAAACCAGCTTGGAACCATTTTATGCAAGGAAAAGTCGTTGATCTGGTGGAAAATAAATATCGCAAGGAATATAAGGTGAATTCCGACAGCAGCAACCCAAAGGGTTTCGCCGGCTAACGGAGCAACTTTTGAAACGGTGTTGGAAATAACCATAGTTGCCATGGCAAACGTTGGTGCAACGCTACCAAGAACATGGTGAGAAAGATCGCTAAGCAACGTTTTAGGGTAAAAAACAAAACGGGCAAGAAGCGCGATGAGCAATACGGCAGCAATAGCTGCGCCTGTTGACTGTGCGTATCCGTGAAACGGTGCTGCGTTTTCCCAACACCAACCAAGGCTGGCAATACCCAGAGCAAGACCGGCAGTAGGAGTAGGAATATCAGCGACTCGAATAATAGATTTAGGGTGGTTCATTGCGACCTCTTTTGTAGTGAATGTGTGAGGCCTTATAGGAATAATTTAAAATGTAGTATAGTTTAATGTTTTTAATTTTTTGGTAAATTGAATTGAATGTATATCTGGGAACGATTGTTAGCTTTTTTAACAAGCTGTATATTCAATACTTTTTTCTTTAGAAAAAAGGTGGGCAGCGTTTGGGTTTAGAATTTCCTTTGCATAGGTATATAACAAAAGCCAGAATTTCACCTGCGGTTCGGCTTGTGTGATTCTGGCTTCTGAAGCATCTTGTGCTGTCAAGTATGGTCGATACGGTGGGGCCGTTTGACACCACAAGGTGCGTGTGGTTGGCCTCGATCTTACAGGGGGGGTAAGTAAGATGCGGGGATCGGTATTACTACGCCAGATATGCCAACCTTTGTCAGAAAATTTGTTTTGGAGAATCTTATAGCCTGAACATACAACAAAGCCTTATTGGTTCAGCAACCCGTTTTGCAGAAAAAAGAACTTCATTGTCCGGAGTCATCTTTTTTTTCAGAATGCAGCGTTGATGACGTAATACTGCATTCAGTAGTTTCCTGAGATAGATTTTTCCCTGATAGCGTATCTGTGTAGAGAGAACAAATCGAATGATCTGATTAGGTGATTCAATTCGTATGGGTAGCCGCTATGGAATGAGCTTGCTTTATGTAACTCACTACCTTACTGAGTAATTCTTGTACCTGTTAACCTGCTTTAAAAATGAGAATAGAATGAATTTGCCTTCTCAGCTTGCCCGTTATGGTGGATGCCTGTTTGCGTTGATGGCGACTGTTATCTGGTCCGGCAACTTTATTGTTGCTCGTGGATTATCAAGTGAGATCGCTCCTGTTACTCTTGCTTTTTGTCGCTGGACAACCGCAACGGTTGTGTTGCTGCCGTTTGCAATGACTGCATTGTACCGCCAGCGTGCAGAGTTGCTTGCAAGTTTGCGTCACTTAGTCCCTACTGCATTTCTTGGTGTTACAGTCTTTAACACATTAATTTATATTGCAGGGCATAAGACAACCGCATTGAACCTGTCGTTGATTGCCATTTTTTCTCCGGTTTTCATTATCATTCTCGCGCATATTTTTTTAAAGGATCGAATTACGCTCGCCCGTCTGTGTGGTGTTGTGCTTTCTATATGCGGTGTTGTGCTGCTCACAACCCGCGGTGATCTTGGTTTATTACTGCAATTGCAGTTTAATGAAGGCGATCTGTTGATGCTGTTCGCCACGCTTATTTTTGCAGTCTACACAATACTAGTCCGACGCAAGCCGGTGGCGCTGTTGCCTACAGCATATCTTGGTGCAAACTTTATTCTCGGCTGGATTATGCTTCTTCCGTGGGTATTGTGGGAATGGACATACGCACCGCCAGTCATGCCCGCACCACACGTTATGGGGGCGATCCTGTATATCGGTGTCGGTGCATCACTTCTGTCCTATCTGTTCTGGAACTACGCCATTGCCAGCATAGGCCCGTCTAAGGCGGGGATAGTGTATTACAGTTTACCGCTTTTCTGTGGTCTTGAGGCATGGCTTATTTTAGGTGAGGCTGTCACATGGGTGCACGGGGTTTCCGGCCTCCTGATTGTGTGCGGTATTTTTATCGCGAACCGTCAGTAGCGGGCGGTAGCGAGGCGAGATAGGTTTCAGCCACGGAAAGGTGCTTTTGCAGCGTCGCTTCTTCCATGCGTTGCAATCCCCAGATCATAGGGCGTGTGCGATTGTTGTTTTCAAACAGCTCATAGTGCGTATAAATAAACCGCCAGTACAGTCCGTCCCATATGGTACACCAGTCCCCTTGAGGAAAATCGCTCATTTTGCGCACGTAATTGCTGCTGCTTATATAGGGTTTGGTCGTTATGAGTCCTCCGTCTGCATACTGGCTCATGCCGTATACATTGGGAACCATCACCCAGTCGTAGGCGTCTATAAACAGCTCCAGAAACCATAAGTGCACCTGCGTGGGGTCGAATTCGCAGAGCAGCATGAAATTTCCCAGAATCATAAGCCGTTCAATATGATGGCAATACCCGTGTTTCAACACTCTGTTGATGACGGTATCTACCGGGACGATGCCTGTGGTTCCTGTGTAGAATGATTGCGGGATGGGGCGTGTGTGTTTGAAAAAATTTGCATTCCGCTGTTGTACCCCCAGTTTGCAGTAGGTGGCGTGCATAAATTCCCGCCAGCCGATGATCTGCCTCACAAATCCTTCTATAGAATTCAGGGGAATATCTCCCTCTTTCCATTTGTCCAGTACAGCGTTGAGTACCTGTTGCGGACTGAGCAGTCCTATGTTCAGTGCTGGAGAGATCAGGGAGTGGAAGAGAAAGTCGTAGTCGTGCAGTATGGCATCCTGATAGATGCCGAAATGGGGCAGCTTGTGCTTGATGAAATCATGAAGCCATTGCTGAGCCTGTTCGTGTGTATGGGGGTAGAGCAGCGGCGCGTCTGCTCCGAATGCCTCCGCGTAGGTAGCTGCAACATGCGCCTGTGCCTCCATGGCAAACTCGGACGTCACATCAGGCGGCGGTGGAGGAACAGGAACAACTCCGTCATACGCATAGCGGTTCTGGGCATCCATTGACCACTTTCCGCCTTCGGGCTTGCCGTTTTCTTTTAAGAGAACCTGCAGTGCCTTGCGTTGGGCTGTATAGAATGATGATTGACGCGGCTTGTCTCCCAAAAGTTCTTCGGCTTCCTTCTTTTGCAGAAAGAATGCAGGGGTAGGTTCTATAGTCAGCGTAATGTTGTTTGCGCTGCATCCGCGTGTAAGTCGTTTTTCCAGTAAGTAGTCGGAAGGGGCGGCTATGTATATGCGGGTAATGTTTGCATCTGCCAGTGCCACAAACAGGTTGTGCATATCCGGTGAGGGAGAGTGGGGGATATATGTGGTGGTATGCCCTGCCTGTTGCAGATGGTGTTCATAGGCTTTCAGGCTGGCTCGATGAAGCATCAGCTTTTGTCTGTGGAAGTTCTTTTGCCAGCGGTAGTCGCCGAACATAAGTTGTTCTTCCAGCAAAAAGACAGGACGGTTCTGCGTCACTGCAGGATGGTTCAAAAAAAGCTGGTGGGGAAAGATAACTGCTGCTTCTCGCATATCAACACCTCATGGAAGCAGTGTAGCAGGTCTTCTATTTTACTTCCATTATGACGGGGATTTGTTGATATGCGAGATTCAGCAATTGCGTTGGTTGGTTGTGTTTAATCAATATTAAACAACGGCTAGCTCCATTTTTCCCCATACGCTGACTTTGTCACCGCATTGGGCAAAAACGCCTTCGATGCCATACTGCTGCAATCGTGCGGCTTCTTCTGTCACACGCTCAACATCGCCGGGAAGTTTGAGCATATTGCAAAGTGATGTTGCACAGGCGTCTGCAAGACTTCCATTTTTGGATCGGACTGCAACCAGTTCACCGGAACCTAAGCTGACAGAATGACCGATGGTTGCGGATGAGGCACAGATGCCCACAGGGAAGTCTGTATCATCCAGTTTAATGCCGATCGTGGCATCGCTGTTCGGGTCTGGTAAGAGACCTGCAATTCTTGGTTTGGAAGAAAGCATGTACACATCGCCCCCGTTCTCAACAATGAGCTCGGTACTTTGGTATGCAAATTTTTCGCACACCATTTGTGAGATAGTGCCCGCCACCGCTGCCATAGGCCCAACATTAGCAATGCTGGCAGATTCTGCCATGCGCTTAATGATGAGTGCTGCGTGTGCCGGAACTTCAACAGGCGAATAACTTTCTAAAAACTCGGGGTGAAACGTGATGTAGGATTTCAGTATACCGCGTAGTTCAGATACATACGCGGCTATCTCCAGAGACAGGTTCTTGCATGCGGTTACATGCAGATCTGTCTCTTCGACAAGAACCTGAAAGGCCAGCTCATCGTCGTGCCGAGTATACTGTTGCCGATAGTGTCGTAAAGGATTGCTGTATGCTTTTGTGCTCATTGTTATTCTATACCGGTGCAGTCACTATTTTGCAACTCTACACTGTAATGGAAACGGTTGCATAAGGAGTGATGAAGGATAGAGGCGTATTGAAGCATATATCTGTGCTCAATGTTCAGCGTTTGTGCGCGTTCCGGTTAATGTAGCGTCGGGCTGTGCTGTAAACAGCATTTTCCGTGGATATTCCATGAGAAATCCGCACTCATTGGGTTTACAATATTGGCTAATAAGCCTAAACTGCCGGCTTCAGGTTATTTTCGGCAAGGATCTCCAGATTGAAAATAAACCCGCATATTGCAACACATCTTAAGGGGCTTTGTTTCCAAGAGGTTGAAGCTCCGTTAAGGCGAGCTGGTGTTGCTGCAAAAAAGCCAAATTCCCACATACATCTATGTATGCTTCGATCTTGGCTTTTTTTAGCATCGTGCACTGCACAAGGGTTGTTCAATCTGATGAAAGAGCGTTCCCGCTGTTTCATCTGCTGAAATTCTGAGACCATTTTTTAAGGACATTATTGGGAAAGCACACACTTACAGGGGGTCATGATGACCAAGCACTTTACACGTATCAGAGATTTGGGTTGCCAAGCTGCGCATGACCTTATTGCCCGCGCTAAAGAGATGAAGGACACAGACTACCGTTGTGACCTTATGGCTGGCAAAACAGCGATTATGCTTTTTGAAAAGGCATCCACCCGTACACGTGTTTCTTTTGAAACAGCTGTATACCACCTTGGCGGTAAAACTATTTTTATGACTCCGGCTGAAAGCCAGTTGGGTCGAAGTGAACCGCTAAAAGATACTGCTCGAGTGCTCTCCCGATACAATGACTGTATGATTGTTCGAACCTTCGGTCAGGAAAACATTGAACAGCTGGTACATTACGGTGATATCCCTGTTGTTAATGCGCTGACTGACCAAGGGCACCCATGTCAGATTATGAGTGACCTCCTGACTATTCATGAACGCACTCCTAACTTTGACGCAGTACGGGTTGCATGGGTTGGCGATGGCAACAACATGGCTAATTCATGGATTGAAGCTGCAATGTACTTTCCGTTTGAGCTGTTTATGGCGTTTCCGGAAGGCTACGAGCCGGATAAAGAACTGCTTTCTTTTGCGCTGCAGGCTGGAGCTAAAATCTTCTGTACCCATGATCCAAAGCTGGCTCTTGAGGGTGCACACTACGTAAATACAGACGTATGGGCATCTATGGGACAGGAAGAAGAGCAGAAACGTCGCGAAAAAGCATTTGCAGGATACATGATTGATGAGAAGATGATGGCTCTTGCTCATCCTGACGCAAAGTTCATGCATTGTTTGCCTGCGCATCGCGGTGAAGAAGTGAGCGAAGAAGTTTTTGAAGGTCCGGCGTCTATTGTATGGGATCAGGCAGAAAACCGCCTGCACATGCAAAAAGCAATTCTCGAATGGGTATTCAAAGCAGATTAAGACAAACAGAAACCATGCTGTGTTGTTGCTGCGGATGAGTATTCAATGCAGCCAGCTACATCAGGTTGCTGGGTGATCGGGATTTGTTGTTAGATATGATGCGGGGCATGTAATGTGTCCCGCTTTTCAATAAAAGAATGGAAGGTACGAAATGGCTAATGATATTAAAAAAGTAGTGCTCGCATACTCCGGCGGGCTCGATACTTCCGTAATCCTTAAATGGATTGCACTTACTTACAATTGTGAAGTTGTTACCCTTACTGCTGATTTAGGTCAGGAAGAAGATCTCGACGGCGTAGATGAAAAAGCATTGGCAACCGGTGCTACTCGCGCATACGTTGAAGATCTCCGTGAAGAGTTCGCACGCGACTACATCTTCCCGATGATGCGCGCTAACGCAATCTACGAAGGCCGCTACCTGCTCGGTACTTCCATTGCGCGTCCTCTTATCACTAAACGCCTTATCGAAATTGCACACGAAGAAGGTGCACAGGCCGTAGCACACGGTGCAACCGGTAAAGGTAACGATCAGGTTCGTTTCGAACTTTCTGCAATGGCTCTTGATCCATCCATCAAAGTTATTGCACCTTGGCGCGAATGGAACTTCCGTTCCCGTACAGATCTTAACAACTTTGCAGAACAGCACGGTATTCCGCTTCCTGTTGCAGCATCCCGTAAGCTTTACTCCATGGACAGAAACATGCTTCACTGCTCTTTTGAAGGTGGCGAGCTTGAATCTCCTTGGCTTGAGCCGGGCCCGGGTTCCTACATCATGGCTGTTCCTGTAGAAGAAGCTCCGGACGAAGCTGAATACATTGAACTCGAATTTATCAACGGTGACCCTGTTGCTCTTAACGGTGAAAAATTAAGCCCTGCCGAAATGGTTAAAGCGCTTAACACTGTTGGTGGTAAACACGGCGTCGGTCGTCTCGATATGGTTGAAAACCGTTTCGTTGGCATGAAGTCACGCGGCGTGTACGAAACTCCGGGCGGCACCATCCTGCATGTTGCGCATCGCGATCTCGAAGGCATCTGCCTTGACCGTGATACCATGCACCTGCGCGATTCCATGATTCCTAAGTATGCAGAATGCATCTATAATGGTTTCTGGTTCGCTCCTGAGCGTGAAGCAATGCAGAAACTTATTGATGAAACCCAGAAAAACGTTTCCGGTACTGTCCGTATTAAACTGTACAAAGGTAACGTTATTCCTGTTGGCCGTAAGTCTCCTTACTCTCTCTACCGCGAAGACCTCGCTACTTTTGAAGAGGATGATGTTTACGATCAGGCAGACGCAGCCGGTTTTATTAAGCTTCAGGGCTTACGTCTTCTCGGCTACAAAAAATAGGTTCTCATCATGGCAGAAAAAAAGATGTGGGGCGGACGTTTTCGTCAGAAAACCGCTGCGCTCGTAGAAGAATATACAGAATCCGTTTCCTACGACAGAAACCTCTACAGGCAGGATATCGCAGGGTCTAAAGCCCATGCGCGTATGCTTGCCCGTCAGCAGGTTATTTCTCAGGAAGATGCAGATTCTATTGTATCCGGCCTTGATGCTATTCTAAAGGAAATTGAAGACGGTACGTTTCAGTGGAAAACTGAGTACGAAGATGTTCACATGAACATTGAAAGCCGTCTTTCCGAACTCATTGGTGATGCCGGCAAACGCCTGCACACCGGACGTTCCAGAAACGATCAGGTGGCACTTGATTTCCGTCTGTATGTTTCTGATTCTATCCGTGAATGGCAGGAGCTTATTAAAGGCGTAGTTGCTGAGCTTGTAAAACAGGCTGAAGAGCACGTGGATACCTTGCTTCCGGGTTGCACTCACATGCAGCCAGCACAGCCTGTATCCCTTGCACATCATCTTCTTGCCTACGCATGGATGCTTACACGCGATTTCGATCGCCTTGTAGACTGCGATAAACGCGCTCGTGTGTGTCCGCTTGGTGCAGCAGCACTTGCAGGCACTACATATCCGCTTGATCCTGCCTCAGTAGCAGAAGAACTCGGCATGTACGGAACCTTCAAAAACTCTATGGATGCGGTGTCCGACAGAGATTTTGTTCTGGAATCCTTATTCGCCGGTTCACTCGTTATGACGCATCTTTCTCGTCTTAACGAAGAGCTTGTATACTGGGCAAACCCTAACTTCGGGTACATCTATCTGCCAGATGCCTACGCCACCGGCTCAAGCATCATGCCGCAGAAGAAAAATCCGGATGTTTCGGAGATCATGCGCGGTAAAGTGGGGCGTACCTTCGGTGCACTCATGAACCTGCTCGCCACAGTTAAAGGTCTTCCAATGACCTACAACCGTGACATGCAGGAAGATAAAGAGCCGTTTATTGATACTGATAAAACAGTATCAACATCCCTCGCTATTATGGCAGGTATGCTCTCTGAATTGCGTTTTAATACAAAACGCATGGAAGAAGTGCTCAAGCAGGGCTTCCTTAACGCAACAGAACTCGCTGACTACCTTGTAGGCAAAGGTGTTCCGTTCCGTGAAGCTCACCACATCACAGGCGCTGCGGTGGCGCTTGCTGAAGACAAAAACAAGGGACTCGAAGATCTCAGTATCGAAGAGTTCAATACTGTTTCTGATCTTATCTCAGACGATGTGTACGAAGTACTCTCCTACAAGAATGCTGTTGCCCGACGCAAAACTCAGGGCGGTACCGGCCCCGATGCTGTGCGTGCACAAATAGCAGAATTGAACGGCTGGCTCAGCTAAGTCGAACAATATAGAATCTAAAAGGGACAGCATTTGCTGTCCCTTTTTTTGTGCCGTTTGAATAACAGCCTTTTTTTGCCTCCGGCGGCTGGGGGAAACCCTTTTGCAAAAGGGTTCTCCCCCAGACCCCTTTCCTAAAACTTTTACTTGCGAGGTCAGCACTTTTTTTGCGGAACCTCGCGGCTTATGTCCCACTACCTTACGTATCGGATATATTGAGTTCCTAAATGTATGACCATAGTGTGGTATTTTTTATTAATTCCTGCTGGTTTCGTTCCGGTGCTGTAGGCGTAGTAATGAAATTTTTTTGGCCTGACCGTTGCGGCGGGATATTTTGGGAGGCACATATTTTCGTTGCGACCATGGCTGAATTGGGTATATTGCAGCAGAACCACGGGAGAACCGTGAAATTTTATGGAGAATCTAGATGGTAAAAAGTATTTTTGTCGGTAACCTTGCATGGTCCGCTGAAGACGATGATTTACGCAATTTCTTTGCAGAATGTGGCACGGTTATCCGTGTGCGCATTATGAAAGATCAGGAAACTGGTCGTTCCCGCGGGTTTGCATTTGTAGATATGGATGCCGATGAAGCTGATGCTGCAATCGAAACCCTCAATGGTAAAAACTTGATGGGTCGTCCAGCAACTCTTTCCGAAGCTAAAGCACGCGAGCCGCGTCGCTCATAACCGTTTTTTAGCTGTTACAACAAATTTCGGTGTGTAAAAGTCCCTGCCTTCCACAAGGCAGGGACTTTTTTGTGTTCTTTTACACTGATAATGAATCAGGGAGTCGAGATGCCGCGCTGATCAACTCTGCACAGAGGGGTAGCCGGTGCTAGAAAAAACACTGCGTTATTCTCTTAAAGTAGTTCGCATAAGCCGCATGCAATTGTATGAAACGGGCTGGTCTCGCAAGTAAAAGTTTTAGGAAGGGGGTCTGGGGGAGAACCCTTTTGAAAAAGGGTTTCCCCCAGCCGCCGGAGGCAACACGGCTCGGACATGACAGAGACAAAATGTGATCTTCCGGCATAAAAAAAGGCGCTCGAAAGGGCGCCTTTGTATGACCAAGGAGTGCAGCTGCTAGTAGTGAGGAACTTGAACGAGCCATCCTTCTGGAGCTTCAATATCGCCGCGCTGCATGCTTACGTATTTTTCGTAGATGGCGCGGGTGTGTTTACCGATTTCGCCGTCACCTACTACGTATTCTTTGCCGTCGTCGGTTACGTATTTACCAACTGGGGTAATTACTGCTGCGGTACCGAAACCGCCGGCTTCGATGATTTCGCCATTCTCAATCTGCTCGAGGAAGTCAGCAATTTTGATGCGTTCCTGACGAGCATTCGGGAAAAGTTCCAACACGGATTGAGATGTGATGGACTTAAGGATTGTGTCGGTAAATTCTGGAATGATGATAGATCCGTCCTTCATGATATGGAAGTGGTTCATTGCACCAACTTCTTCAAGATAGGTATTGGTGGTATCAAGATAGAGTACCTGAGCACAATTTTTTGATTTTGCAAATTCCTGCGCACGCAGTGAAGCAGCGTAGTTACCGCATGCTTTAGCAGCACCGGTACCACCCGGGGTTGCGCGGTGGAATTTTTCGGTTACGAGCAGGGTAACAGTATTGCTGAAGCCGCCTGCGTAGTAAGGGCCACTTGGGGAAAGCATGATGCAGTATATGTACTTAGAGCTAGGATGCACACCAAGGGAGTCCTGTGTAGCGAACATGAACGGACGAATGTACAGAGAAGATTCCTCAACTTTTGGACACCAGTTGCGTTCAATATCGAGTAGGCGGTTGAGTGCTTCAATCTGAAAATCGACTGGAATTTCAGGCATGCAGAGAATTCGTGCAGATTCGTTCAAACGTTCTGCATTTTTGTCAAAGCGCCATGTGTAGAGTTCACCATCGCGCTGAAATGCTTTTGCGCCTTCAAAAAGAGCCTGACCGTAATGGAGTACCATTGCGCCAGGGGCAATAGAGAAGTTCTGATAAGGAACTATGCGCGCGTTTTTCCACTCGCCGTCTTCGTACTCAGCAACGAACATATGATCACTGCGCAGCTGACCGAATGAGAGAGTTTCAAGCTCTGACAAGCAGTTGTAATTTCGTTTTTCCTCAGGGAGTAAATCAAGTTTAAAGTCCATTCCAGAATCCTCTTCTGTCCGGTTGCATACCGTTTATAATTCAAATTGGTGGTTCACCAATATTCACTCAATCTGAAGAATATTTGAACAGTTCGATATATATTGTCAACGACTTTTGTACAAAAGTGTAAGTTCTTTAAGGTGGTTCCCTTTTTTTGGGGGGCAGACTTAATGTCGGGCCAAGGACGGATTAAGTATAAGGGAGTGCAAAAATGCTTCAAGGATTACTAATATAACGTATGTATTATCTATGATGCAGTAAAAAAGCCCGACACCTGCATGGTGTCGGGCTTTTTTAAGCTCGCAGTGAGTTGAAAGCTAGCTGACTACAGGCTGTGCGACAGTCATCATGATACCAACGTAGGCTGCAAACAGCAGGCTGATATCAGTAACTATCATAATAATTCCAGCACAGTATACGCTGACTTTTCTACGCATCGGTGTTGCGCTCAATACAATAAATGTCCAGAGAATGCAGGCAAAGACAGGCAGAAGAAGGGCAAAGCCCCAAGTCATTACAATTGGATTCTGCAACAGGTCTTTCGGCGCACTCGAAGTGATTTGTTCAATAAGTATAGGCAACTGGGTTGATACAAGCATTACGATGGATGCTGCAATCTGAAGTATCGTACCGCCAATAGCCCATTTTGCTGCGTATGGCATGGCAAACTTATAGTAATCACGACCAAAATCGTCTTTGTCTCTGCGTGCGAGCAGGTACATTTGCCCGAAAGTACCGCACAGGGCAAAGCCTGTGATGATACCAAGACTCATATAGGTGATGAATGCTTTAGAGCTTGCAGCCGAAATTAGTGCCGTCAGGATTTCAAGCGGCGTTCCCATGGAAGGAAGAAAGTATTCCAGAGACTGTAAGACGTTTGCTACCATTGCGACGCAGAGAACTGCTGCGAAAAGCAACACGGAACTTAACAGCCCGAGGAGGATATGCGCACCTTTTTGTTTGCGCATTGTCTTCCAAGCCTTGAAATAGACGGTTAACACTATTACGGCGAGTATGGTAACACCCGTCGAGAGAATAAGTGGTAATTGATACGGGCCTTGCAACATTACCGGATCAATTGTCAGGTAACGGGCAAATCCAAGGGTGAGCACTGCCAGTGCCGTGCCTCCGTAAATGAGGCACATACGGGTAAACTGCTTGCCGAATTTATCGTAAAAACTCTTTTTTTGAGATTTAGCGATGCCTTGGCTGATAGCAGAAATCAGAGGAAGAGACGGTGCGGCAAGGATAGCCATGATGACTAGGAAGCCTGCAAGTCTAAGTCCTAAATACTGAGGATCGTTGAGTAGCCCATTCATGCTACAAGAACTCCTTTGGGTGCATTTGCACGGCTTCTATGCCGAGCACAGGTTTATTGCACCATTTATACGCGAAAAGCAAGTTTTCCTGCACTACTACTATGCACTAAAAATGGTGTAACAGCTGTGTTTTCCTGAAAAAATAACTTCAGTTGAAAACAAATTGCAGGTATGCTGTACGCTGAATTTGGTTGAAATGCAGTTGCACGGGGCTGAATTGAGAAAACAGCCTGATAGCAACAGGCAGGTATAGAGGAGCGGCAATGAAAAGGCGGTTGTTTGTAGGTAGTATTATTTTAGTATGTTGCGGGTGTAGTACCGCCTCTATGCATACGGAAGTAGCAAGCACGAAATGGCGGATGGAAAATCTGGAACAACGCTTTTTGGATTTTAGAGAAAGAGCCGCATTACGCGAAGCCGGTCTTTCGACACGCATAGCAAAATTAGAAAAGCAACTTGGTCTTCCTGTCCCAACGCAAGAAGAAATGATAGCTGAATCTGTTCAACTTACACCGGAGGTGCATGTCTTTTCGCCAACAGATGGCGCAAATACAGCGGCCGCTACAAGCGTTGACAATGACGGCGATCCTGAACCGTCTGCAAATGAATCTGCACAACCTGCAACAAAAAATGCGGATGAAGCAGACTCGCAGGCTGTTGCAGACGAACAGCAACTTGAAGATGAAACATCGGCCAAGCCTTCAGTAGCGGAAGCAGCAACACCTCCTGCTCCTACTAATGCGGACAGCCCTGTACACCCTTTCACAAAGTCTTCTGCCCAGCCACAAGTAGACGAAAAGGCAAGTTCTTCTGCCCAGCCGTCCGAGGCGTCTTCTCCTCAGGCAGCGGCAGCATCCGTGCCTTCTTCATCGCAAGAGGTTTCCACACCTTCCCCAACGGCAAAAGATGCGCAGCCAAGCTCTGCGCCGCGCGTTGTTGCTCAGCATTCTGATGTTCCGGTTCCTAAAAAAACAGTGCGGCCTCCTGCAAAGAAAACAGGTTCGACCTCCATGTATAAGCACGGGCTAGAGTTGCTTGAAAAAGGGCGCTACGTAGAAGGACGTGAACGTCTTGAAGAATTTTTAACAGAATTTCCGCGGGATCCGCTTACACCGAATGCTGTGTATTGGGTGGGTGAGGCGTACTATTCGCAAAAAGATTATCTCATTGCTGTGGATGTGTTCCGCGAAGTGCTGAATCGTTTTCCCGAAAGCAGCAAGGCAAAATCAGCAATGTTAAAAATTGGGTATTCCTTTGAGCGGATGAATGAATTATCTGAAGCGCGTCGATATCTTTTAAAAGTAGTTGAGAAATATCCAAAATCGAACGAGGCGCGTCTTGCCCGTAAAATGCTTTCCGGTATTTAGAAAATTGATATGAATGCAACTCCTGTAAGCTGTCTTGCGACGTTGTCGGAAGACAGACGCGAAGATTTTTGGGCTTCTCTGGCTCTCCGCTATACTGCCGGTATCGGGTTCAGAACTGCCAAACGATTATTGGTCGAGTATGGTTCCGCCAATGCCGCTATGAATGATATTAAAGGCTGGTCTGCACGGGCTTCTATTTCTGCCAAAGTGGTGGAAGCTGTATTGAGCAACCGCTGGCGGGAACAGGCGAAAAAAGAGTGGGAAAACGCTGCGCAGGTTGCCTGCGAGGTGCTTCTATGGTCTGACCCTGCGTATCCTGAACTGCTTCGCGAAATTCCTGACCCTCCACTTTTTCTGTACTACAAAGGCGATCTTTCACTACTGAAGAATCCGGCCATCGGGGTCGTAGGCTCCAGACGCTGCTCAAAGGACGGTATCCGTACCGCAGAAGTGCTCAGCAGAACGTTGTCTGCTTGCGGCGTAACCACGATTTCCGGTCTTGCGCGTGGTATTGATGCTGTTGCCCATACTCATGCGCTTTCTGGATGGGGAAGCACTGTTGCGGTGCTTGGTACCGGTATTTCGCATATCTACCCGCCGGAAAATAGTGACTTATTTTTCGGTATTGCAGAACGCGGCATTCTTGTTACTGAATTTCCCCCTAATATGCCGCCTGAAGGACGTAATTTTCCTTTACGAAACCGCATTATTAGCGGGTTGTCGCTGGGAGTACTTGTCATTGAGGCAATGCCTAAAAGCGGCAGCCTGATTACTGCCCGTCATGCGCTTGAACAGGGGCGCGAGGTCTTTGCTGTACCGGGGCGTATGCAATCGCGTGCTTCATCCGGCTGTCATGATCTTATCCGTCAGGGGGCAACCGCAGTGTTCTCCTGCGACGATATTCTTGTATCTATTGCACCGTTGCTCGGAATTTCGCTAGATAACTTCACCAGAACAGGGAATGTCGCGTCTGTAAGGTCGTCAGTGCAGCCTTCGGCGGTGGCTCCAATGCCGGATTTTCCAGAATCGGTCACAACAACGGGAGTAGCTGCTGTAGGCGCTGAGACTGACTCAGTAAATGCCCCTGTTGAAACAGAACAGCCAACGAACTCTGCATCTTCAACACGTCATGATAGCGCGACCTTTGCTGAATCGGAAAACATTCCGGACGAATTTTCGACTGAACACGGAGTTTCAGACGATACTGTTGAACTGGTCAATTCAGCCGTTCATTCAAGTGATGTAGAACCGGAAGAAACAGCCGCAGAACACGAACTGAGTATTGAAGAGCAGCTTCAGGCGATTCCTGAGGTGATTGAGATCCCGTTGACGAATTCCGTTGACGGTGCTTCTAGCGCAAGCGGGCTTGTTTCAGGTGAACCGGGGTCAGATCATCACGAGCGTGGATCTGCTTTTGCGATAAATAAGGCTGATGAGGACGGGGTGGTGCTACCGAAACCTACATTACGGGTGCACGCCGATATTTTGCCGTTAGAAGAAAAAGTCATCGACCCCAATGCTCCGCTTGATGAACAGATTGTGCTGCTGCTTACAGGTGAGGAGTCGGTACACATTGATGTGCTCAGCAGAATGACTTCCGTTCCTGTCTCGCAGATAAGTACTGCTTTGCTGATGCTTGAGGTTTCCGGTCAGGTAAGAAAGCTGCCGGGGATGAAGTATGCAAAAGTGTAGCTTGCTGTCCGTTCTGCATTTTTAAAAAACGCGTTTTCGTCCTATGTGCTCTGTACAGTGTTTGATTTGCCTAAAAAGAATTTTGAAAATAGTCGTTGTTCAGATGGAGAAGAACATGTTTGCGGACGATAACTTTGACGGTGAACTCCCCGAACTTCCTGATATGGCGGAAATGTACATTGGGCACTTGAGTATTGAAAAAGGATACTCCGGCGCCACGGTGGAAGCGTACGCGCGTGATCTATATCAGTTTGAAACATACCTGCACCGGACACAGAATACGCTGGATACACCCGAAAAGGTTAAGCGGGAGCATATTCGCGGCTTTTTAGCAGAGTTGCATCGTGTGCAGATTGGAAAAACGTCCATGGGACGTAAGCTATCTGCTTTGCGCGGTTTCTTTAAATACATGGCAAAGCGTAAGCTCATTCAAAATATCCCGACAGACGGGGTGCGGAATCCGAAAGCGCCGCAGAAACACCCGACAGCACTTAATGTAGACCAAACTTTTGAAGTACTGAATAAGAGGAAGCAACTCAAAGCAGAATCCACCCGTAAGCGTGCCTACGGTAAAGAGCAACTGCTACGCGACCTTGCTCTGGCGGAACTTCTTTACGGTTCCGGACTACGTATTTCCGAAGCATTGCGTCTCAATCTTCACGACATTAATACCAATTCCGGTATCGTACGCGTGACAGGGAAGGGGGAAAAAGAACGTGTTGTCCCACTTTCAGATACCGCTAAAGAAGCCATAACCGCATGGACTTCTGTACGGAACAAACTCGATTCAACAGGGCAGGAGCCGGCACTGTTTCTCGGTGCCCGTGGCGGTAGACTGAATCGACGCCAAGCTGTACGGATCATTGAAGACCTCTGCAAGCGCGTAGGGCTGCCGCAAGCAGTGTCACCACACAGCCTGCGCCATTCCTTCGCAACACATCTTCTCGAAGCGGGAGCCGACATGCGCAGCGTGCAAGAGCTGCTCGGGCACGCTCGACTCACAACAACGCAACGGTACACACACCTTACCATCGCCAAGCTTGTCGAAGTGTACGACAAAGCGCATCCGGGCGGGAAAAGATAAGCTTTTTCTTTGTTACGTCTTTGGAAGGTCTTCGACGAGCCTCCGGCGGGTCTCCGACGGGCAAGGGCTCTGCCCTGCACCCGCAAGGGGCGCGCCCCTTGACCCTTTTAGGGGAATGTTTTCTATTCTTTTAAAGTTTTTTTTCGGGTTAGCTATAGAAAGATTGTTGTTAGATAAAGGTCATGGCGGATAGGCTGCGAGGATACGACCTGCCTGTGCCAGAGGTGCAACTCATACAATACAATGTATTATGGTAAAAAGAGTGGGGATAAGCCGGAATTGTTTGAGATAGTAGGCTGTTCTCGCAATTCGCAGTCAAGAGGGCGTCCCTCTTGCGGGTGCAGGGCAGAGCCCTTGCCCGCCGGAGGCATACAAACTCAAAAAAGCGCCGCAGGCAAAAAAACAAAAACAAAAACAAAAACAAAAGCCCGTCACATTGTGACGGGCTTTTGTTTTCTTAGTTCTATGAACGAATCAGCAACTAAGGCATGTGCTGATCGAGTTTGGTCATTTTAAAGTCGAGTACATCGAAGCCCGGTGTAATTGCTTTGACGATGTTGACTGGTGACACGTAGATGTCTGTCCAGTCGAGGGTAATGGTGATGTCGTCTTCGTTGAAGATAACTTTTGCGAACACTGGTCGTACGTCCATGGTGCGGTCGCCTTTTTTGGTAGAGCGTGTCCACATTATGGAATCTTCTTCAAGCATATCTTTGAATGCCTGAATGAAGTCGGCTTCGCGTGTTTTGTCGCCCACGTATTCCACTTTGAAGGTCTCTGCGTACGGCTGCGGCTGTTTTTTTGACATGGAGAGCTTTTCTACTGCTACCGGATGCATACCGGTCGGCAGCGCAGAGATGAGTTTTTTGAACACTTCTTCCGGTGTGAATGGTTCGCGAATGAAGATGTTCACCCATTCTTTTTTACTTGCCACACCGATCGGCAGGGCGCGGCCGAATGAAATGAGCGGCAGCGGGTGGAAGCCCTGAGAGAAGGTGAGCGGCAGATCTACGCGACGGAAGATGCGTTCGAAAATGGATTGGAGTTCCAGCTGCGAAAGGAATACGGATGCACCTTCTTTACTGTACCAGACGCGCATGTGCGCTGCCTTTACAGTAAGGTGCTCTGCAAGCTTTGGCGGCTTGTTGGATACTGCGGACTTGATGACAATACGGCCGTTTTCGTCCAGTTCGATCTCGTGTGCTTCCTGATCCCGTGCTTCGTTGTTGAGAATGTTCTGGTATTTTGTATCTTCGGTAAGACGTTCCAGTTCAGACTCTTTTGCACCTTTATCACAGGCGCCACATACGCGGCATGCGCCGTAGCGACAATCGTCAGTCACTTTTTCTTCTTTCGCGCGTTTGAGTTCGCGAAGGAGAAATTCTTTGGTTACGCCGTTATTGAGATGATCCCACGGAAGCGCAGCTTCGGTGTCGCGTGCTCCGGTGTATTCATCAACGGTGAGGCCGTGCTCTTCGAGCGCTTCAAGGTACGGTTCGATGGAGAAATGCTCAACCCAGCTGCTGAAGACAGCGCCTTTGGCGTAGGCAGTTTCCACAACGTCCGCAAGGCGGCGGTCACCACGGGAGAAAATACCTTCAAGAAGGCTGGATTCCGGCTCGTGCCAGCGCATACGCATGTTTTTTTCTTGCTTGAACTTGTCGCGCAGGTAGAAAATGCGGTTGCGGATTTCATCGTAAGAAATTTGCGGTTCCCACTGGAACGGGGTGTTCGGCTTAGGAACAAACGGAGAGATACCTGCGGTTACCTGAATGCGCTTGCCTGCTGCACCACGTACTTTGCGGCAGAGCTCAATAATTTCATCGAGGTCTTCGTAAGTTTCTGTTGGCAAGCCGATCATAAAGTACAGTTTAACCTGCTGCCAGCCATGCTGGTAGAGTTTCCGTACGTGGGTGATGATGGCTTCTTCCGTAATGCCTTTGTTGATTACATCACGTAGACGCTGGCTGCCTGCTTCCGGAGCAAGGGTTGCACCTGTACGGCGGATGGAAGCCATTTTTTCCATGATGTCGTCATCAATGGAGCCGACGCGCAAGGACGGTAATGATACGGAAACCTGTTCCTGTGTACAACGGTCTACGGTGTTCATGAACAACTCTTTGAGAGCTGAGAAATCACCGGTGGACAGAGAGAGGAAAGAAAGATCGTCGTACCCTGTGGTTGTGAGGCTTTCCTGCACAATTTTTTCTACGTTTGTTACGGAACGCTCACGGGCAGGGCGGTAGGTCATACCTGCCTGACAGAAGCGACAGCCGCGGGTACAGCCACGTGCGATTTCCAGCGCAAGACGGCTGTGCACTGCGCCGAACGGAATCGGCTGGCTGGTCGGGAATGTTGCATCATCCATTTGCGGTACTACGCGGCGTGTTGGACGCGCGGTAATGTCTTCGGTCGGCACGAGCATTGTTCCTGCTTCTTTTTCTTCAAAGAAGGATGGAACGTAGACGCCCGGAATTTTTGCTGCCCGAAGAAGAAATTCGTGTCGTGACGTGTTTTCTTTTTTGCACTGTTCAAGAGTTTCGAGCAATTCAACCATCATGAATTCGCCTTCACCAAGGGTCATGAGATCCATGAACGGTGCAAGCGGTTCGGCAGATAATGTGCAGCCGCCACCAGCCATGATGATCGGGATATCCAGCGTGTCACCACGATCTGCGGTGCGGTACGGAATGCCGCTCAGGTCGAGCATGTACAGAATGTTAGTGTAGCAAAGCTCGTGCGTGACATGAAAGCCGACCATGTCGAGATCGCCAAGTGGAGTGTCGGATTCCAGCGTTGCCAGCGGTGTGTTGTGGTCACGCAGAACCTGTGCGGTTTCTACGCACGGGGTGAAAACACGTTCTGCCCACCAGTTTTCACGCTCGTTGAGGATTCCGTAAAGAATCTTTTGACCAAGGTATGACATGCCCACTTCGTACATATCTGGAAATGCAAGTGCGGTGTGGATGGAAATGTCTTTGCCTTGTTTATGAACGGTTCCTTCTTCGATGCCGAGGTAACGGCTTGGTTTGGGAACCAGTTGCAGCAATTCACGCATGGAATGTCCTTATACGGATGCCTCTTGTGGCAGGGAGGCGTGAGTAAAAAGTTATGTCGTGCAAAAATAGGTAAGAGGCGACACTAATGCCGCCTCTTAAAAAACGTAATAAAAGCGAGTGATTATTTTTTCAGAAGCTGGGAGATATCAGTTACATTACCGCCTGCGCCACCCTGAAGGTTCAAGTTGCCAAGACCTCCGGTGGAAACGGTAAGGTTTGAAGTAGCTTCCAGATATTTTGTTTTAAGATCTTCCGGACACTCTTTGTATTCGTAGATTACGTGTGCGGTAGAAATTTTAGCGTCGAAATCTTGCTCAAACGGGTAACCGAAAGGCAGGAGCATCATCTGTACGCCTTGCTGAGTTGGGACAGTCTGCAAAACAGCTACGTCGGTAAGCATACCTTCTTCAACGTTTGCTTTGCCAATGAGCATGTCGCCACTCACTAATTTAACTAATTTAATTTCATAAGCCATGTTCTGCTCCTTAAAGTAAGTTCCGGCTTTAGGTAGGTATTCGTTCTGCAACTGTCAAGTATTCAGTGTGCTAATCTGATGCAGGCGTAATAAACAGTGCTGCAATGCTTGCGATTGTTAGAGCGCTTAGTATGCCAAATCCAGTTTCAAAAGAGAATATGTCTCCACAGTATCCCAAAAAGTTCGGCATGATTCCGGAACCGATAAATCCCACAAAAGGCATGGTGATTGCGAGTACGAGAGATTGTTCTTCCGGTGGAAAGAAATCTGAAAAAACCATAAAAATTACAGGAAATAGAATAGCTGGAAACAGTGGTTGTGCAATGATTGCTGCCGAGAGCAGCGTTCCGTGCGCTGTCGCCATAAGCGCAAGGGATACGGCGCTTAACAGCAATCCGCTGAAAAGCAGCGGTTTGACGCCTGTTATGGTCGAGATAAAGCCTGCAGAAAGAGCCATCAACGGCGTTGCCAGTCTGGACATGGCAAGCAGGTTGTTAGCCTCGGCGCTTGTCATGTTTTGCTGATCAACCAGAAACAACGGTAACACATAATATGGAGCGGTTTCCAGTGTCAGAGCAATGCCCACAAGGGTAAAGAAAATCCATGTGTTACGCTTTGTCAGAATTCGTTTGACGGTGGAAAAGCGCGGTGGTGCTCCGTGGGTGTATCCACCTTTACTCGTAAGTGCAAAGAGAATGGCAAGCAACATAGCTGCTATACCCATGTAACGCATGGTGCCGCGCCAGTCTGTGAATGAGAGCATTATTTCAACGATAAACGGGGCAGTGATGAAACCAAGATTCGGCGCAAGTTCGTGAATTGAAAATGCTTTGCTTATATCTTCTTTTTTTACAAGAGAGGCTAGCATTGCCATGCCGGATGGAAAGTACAATCCCGCAGAAAGCCCAAAAAACAGCAGTCCTAACTGTAGTTGAAGGTAGGTTGTCGTAGTGGAAAGCAGGGTGAAACTTGCTCCGACAAAAAATATGGATGCTGTGATAATGCGCCGGTGCGTAAAGTGTGTGGCAAGAAAGCTGTTGGCAAAAAGGCTCAGGCTGAATCCAAGAGAGCGAATAACAAGCAGGCTGGTGGTAAGCGTGTATGAGAAGTGAAATTCTTCCTGAATAGAAACGAGCAGTGGTGATAAAAGCGCACGTTCTACACTGTTTACGTAGAAAATGAGCGCAAGAAAGCAAAGATATGGAAAAGCAGACCGAAAAGGCAGCGCGCTATGTTGTATAGTAGTTCTAGGCATTTATTATTCTTGTACGTGATGTTGAGGAAATACGGGCGTTGCCGATAGGGCGTGGGGGTCTCAGTTTGTGTGGATAATAAGGGAAGAGAGTATGCCGAAGTCTTTTTCAGAAGGGAGAGCTTGAGAGGGAACCTAATTTTTTGAAAAAAAACGGGGTTCCCTCTCAGCCGCCGGAGGCAACAGAAATACTAAATCGAGTTATCTGTTGCTCAGCCCCATGCGTTCTTTGATGTAGTCAAAATCGATGGAGGAGCTCACAAGCTGAGCGCCCTGACGAATTTTGATCACATCGCGCAATTTGTGTCTGGAAAGAATAGCTTCCATTTTCTTTGCTACGGTGTAGGTATCGTCGCGAACAACGACGATAGGAATATTCAGCACCTCTGAGCGGGTGAGAATAATATCGTTAGGGTAGAGGTTACCGGTAAGTACGAGGCACGGGCAGCTGCCTTCAAGGGCAACAAGCTGTACGTCGGAACGGTCACCACCTACGATAACGGCAGAGTTTTTATTCTTTCTAAAGTGCGTCATAAAGTTTTCAACCTGCATGGTGCCGATGAGGAAGTTTTCTACAACTTTCTCAGATTTGGACGCGCAGGAGATAACTCTGCCGCCAAGGCGTTCTGCAAGGTCGCTTACTTTAATGGCACCCATGAGCGGATCTTTCGGGATAACACCGAGCACTTTAATATCATTACGTTCGAGGAAAGGCTTAATGAGTCCATCCACTTCATTCATAAAGCTGGAAGGAATGTCATTCAAGATAACGCCGGCAAGGCTGTCTCCCAGAACATCTTTGAGTACGACAAGGTAGTCGTAATTCAATTCTTTATCGAGCCGGTCTATAACAATGATTTGCAGACCAAGTGCTTTGGCAACGCGCATTCCGTCAATGTTGCAGTAGCGGCCGGAGTACATGGAGCCTGAACCGGCAACGACCATAGCGTCTTTGCCTTTTGCAAGCTGTTCATACCCATGCTTGATTGACGGCATGAGATCGTCAAACTGTCCGCTGAATGCGCGTACTTTGAAGTCCTGTGTTACGACCACCGGACTGACGAGCTCCGGTGGTGCATCCTGTCCGAGAATATCTTGAACAAAAAATGCGTCCTGATCACCGAGCACACCGTCACGCTCTTCCGGTACAGCACCGACTGGTTTCATGTAGCCTACATCAAACCCTTCTTTTTGAAGACGCAGACCAATGCCCATAACAACCATGTTTTTACCGGAATATCCGGACGTAGAGCCAATGTAGATTCCTGCAGCCATTGCGTCCTCCTGTCAAAAAACTATATAAAAATATTGAGTTACACATGCGCAATTGAGCAGAACATGCTAACCCAGCTTTGGAACAATATCATAAAAAGTAGCCAGCCGTGAATAGATGACAGGCTAAAAAAGTATAATGAAACATGCAGAACAGCTTGAGCTAAAATGCGATTTACACTTTGCCGTATTATAACAGAGAAAATCAAGGAAGATATTTACTGTTTTTGAGTTTAAGGGGCTTGTAATGTCTTTGGTTTGTGTATTTAATTGAGTGCATGCCATGCATGTGTCGTGTATGTTGCATAAATGTGATGTTTATAAAACCGGTTGAGGCGTAATTGGTAGAATAAATGGTATCTGTGTTTACATATGGTGAAAAAAAAGATAACCGCCAATGCAAACTTATACGATCACAGTATGCTGTTGATAAGACTTGTGTACAAAAGGCAGCCATTTCCTTTTTTACCCAGGCACTTGTCGGCAGAAAAGCACCGTTGTGTGCGAGAAGGATAGTATGCTCGAAAGATTGCAAGAACACATTCGTTATACATTTACTCAGATTTCTTTGCTTGAGACAGCATTAACCCACAGTTCATTCGCGAATGAGCATGGCGGGGCGATAGAACATAACGAACGATTAGAATTTTTAGGTGACGCAGTTCTTGAAATCTGTGTTTCTGAACGGCTATTTGCCAAATTTCCAAAAGCTAGAGAGGGTGTGTTAACCCGTATGCGCGCAAAGTTGGTGAGTAAGCCATCTCTTGCAGCCTTAGCAATAGAAATGCAGCTTGATAAATATTTGAAGCTTGGCAAAGGGGAAGAGGCGCAAGGCGGCCGGGACAGACACTCTTTATTGAGTGACGCGTTTGAGGCTGTACTTGGTGCAGTATTTCTTGACGGCGGCTATGATAGTGCCTTGAAGTACATCGATAACATGTTTGAGGGCAAGTGGCCTAACGAACCGGAAAACTCCAAGTCAAAAGACTACAAGAGCCGTTTACAAGAACTGACACAGAAAAAATTTAAAGACCGTCCATCTTATACGCTTAAAAACAGTAAAGGCCCTGAACATGCAAAGGTGTTTGAGGTTGAACTGAGACTGCCGGACGGAGCGATAATTATCGCTGAAGGTCCCAGCGTAAAACGTGCAGAGCAGTATGCTGCCAGCATTGCACTTGAGCGGCTTGATGTATAACTGACTGTATATGAGCCAATAAAAAAAGCCGGAGAATTTCTCCGGCTTTTTTTATTGGTATGTCTCTTCCTGAAGCAGGATTACATCCAAAGTGCTCAGTGACCGGCTAAGAGCCTTCAAGGAGTCTGCGTGCTGTTTCCGGCAACGAGTTTGCCTGAACCAGTATAGACATGGCTGTGTTGGCCATAAGTTGTCTGCGGGTAAAGTCTACCATTTCGCTCGCAACATCTACATCAGAAATTTGAGACTCGGATGCCTGCGCGTTTTCGCGCTGGATTGAAATATTATCAATGGATGCTTCGAGGCGGTTTTGTGTTGCACCAATGCGTGCTCGAATTTTATCTTTTTTAATGATCGCTTTTGAAATGTTGTCGAGCGCCTTGAGTGCACTTTTCCGTGTTAAAAGGGTATCACCTGCGCCGTTGCCTATACCGAGTGCTTTTGCGTTAACTTTAGCTATCTTAATGCCGTAGTTATCATGAGCCTCATTACGGGCACCAAAGGTGAATTTAATAGTTGTCGCGGAATCTGTTTGAATACTTTTTTGTACCGTTGAAAGATCTGCTTTGGCCTGAGCGCCATTTTCATCAATCTGTGCCTCGGTAAGTGCAGGGGGTGCGGTGTTTACAGGAACGGTTTTGTAGCTGACCGTATGGGTTGCCGCATCGTATTCAAAGGCAATATTTGCATCGTCGGCAGCAAGTGCAGGGTCGGTACTGCTCGGGTCAACAAACGTTTCGGTGATTTCACCTTTAGGATAGTTTGCTGTAACGCGAAGCTGTTCTCCGGCGTTGGTTGTTACGGTACCGGTGGTCGGCAAATCATTCCAAGTTTCGCCGCCGTCTGTAGAAATTTCGTAGCGAACGCTAGTGGCTTCGCTTGGCTCATACTGCTTACTCAGAGTGTAGACTTCAGTACTTATGAGTTCCTGATCGCCAGCCGTTGCCTGTGGCTCAGGAGTGATAGTTGTGGTACCATCTGTATTGTAAGAGTATGTGGCATTGGTAGGAACTGTGCCACCAGTGCCTTTGTATGAGAAGGTTGCAGTGGTGGTAACGGTAAATCCATCTTCATTCCGGTTGGTGAACGTCGCTGTGTCACCAGCTGCTACAGTTGAGAGTGCGTTGTTTGCAGTATCCACAGTGGCTGCGCCGGTAGCAACAGGAGTTTCATTGGATACAATGAAATTGTGTTCGTAGCCATCAAGCAATTTTCTGGTGTTAAATTCGCTAGATTCGGCGATGCGGCTAATCTCAAGAGCTAATTTCTGGTATTCCTGATTGATCAGTACTCGCTGGTCGTCTGTATACGTTCCGGTAGCGGCTTGTTCTGCCAGCTCTTTCATGCGGATAAGCTGCGTATCAATTACGTTAAGAGCACCATCTGCTGTCTGAATCATGGAGATGCCGTCGTTTGCGTTACGCAATCCCTGACCGAGCGTTTTTATATCCGCACGCATAAGCTCGCGAATGGCAAGGCCGGCTGCATCATCTGCTGCTGTTCCAACACGAAGACCGGAAGAAAGACGACGGGTCGATGTACCCAGAGCGTCGTAGCTCTGATTAAGACTGTATCTGGAATTTATTGCCAGCATATTGTGGTTAATGGCTAAAGACATATTGTATAACCTCCGTGTTCTACAAAGCTCTCTACAGCAGTGATGGGGCTGTTAAAAAACAGCTCTATGCAAAAGTGTTGGAAAAAAAGCCGGGGAAAAATCCCCGGCTTTTATGTGTTCTAGGGGGACAGTTGATTCTAGCGTCCGTCGATGAGTTTCTGAGCCATCTGCGGCAGGGAGTTAGCCTGTGCAAGCATGGATACAGCAGCGTTAGTCATGATCTGAGTTTTGTTGAATTCAGTCATTTCAGTAGCTACGTCCACGTCAGAGATACGGGACTCAGAAGCCTGCAGGTTTTCTTGCTGAATAGACACGTTTTCGATTGTTGCAGAGAGGCGGTTCTGGGTAGAACCAATTTCTGCACGAACTTCGTCTTTTCTGCGGATAGCTTCTGTAAGATTCTCAAGAGCTTGTTTGGCTTCGTCTCTAGTGGCTACGGAATCTCCGGCATCATTACCAACACCAAGTGCTTTTGCAGTTACCTGATTGATAGCGGTGTCGTAGCTGTCGGCATCAGTATTACCGGAGCCGAAGTGAATATTAACTACAACAAGGTCATCAGATTTAACGTCAAGCTGTGTTGAAGATGCCTCACCGCCGGTAGTCTGAACCAGTTCAAAGCCTACACCGTTTGCCAAGTTGGTGGCAGGGTCGGTCTGCTCTTTAATGGTGAAGGTACCATTAGTGTTGTTAGAGATGGTGTCTCTGGTCTTTTTACCATCACCGTAGTCGGTAGTAACACGGAATGATTTAACACTAGGGTCAATATCTAATGATTTGTAGTTGGCACCCTGAACAAGAGGCTGTTCAACCCAACTCTTTGTAGCTTCATCAAATACTTCAACTTTAATTGATTCAGGAATGTTGTTAACATCACCAAAGGTTGCAGAAGCCGTAGATTCAATTGTAGCTTCTTTTTCAAGTTCAATCTCACCGCTTTTGGTGTTATGAGTGAATGTTGAAGAAGTAATGTTTTCATTAGCAGGTGTCGTAGGGTCATCGTAACCGGTGGTTACTGTGTTAGAAACCTGAGTTCCTGTTTTTGTTGTGAAATTGAATGTTTTCGTGCCAATAATTTCACTTTGAACGCTAAACTGGGTTGAGGAACCAGTTGTTGAGTCTAATGTAACCGTACCGTTATTGTTATCGGTAGCTCTAAGCACGCCGCCGGTAACATTTGTAATGGTGTCACGAACGGTGCTGCCATCTGCAAGAGTTGCGGTAATGCGGAGACTGTCACCAGCTGCAGTGCTCACATTACCGGCCGGAGCTGGTGTTATATCAGTCCATGTCGTGGCAGGTGGAGTAAGAGATTCCACCGTGTATGATGTAATTTGGTTTGTAGCGGAGCCATAGGTGAAAGCAGGAATGCTTGATGCAATAGTAGCTGCACCAGCTGTTGTAGCTATTGCACCTGTAACAGTGTTGTGCGTAATTGCGTTTGTGTCAGCAGTAGGGTCTGTTGCTAATGTTACTGCGTTGGCAATCGCTAATCCGCTTCTATTTGTTTGAGTAAAGGTGACAGCACCAGCGGAACCTGCGGCGTTACCGTATGATTCGATATCTCCGGATACAGAATAGGTAGTACCTGTAGCTGCAGTTGAAACTACGCTGTTAGTCGTAATACCGTTATTTGATGCTTCCCAAGTCTCAACGTTTCCTTCAACATCACCGCGGTTGATTATAGAAGGGGCTGTGTCGACAGCCTGACTTTCCTGATTATAAATAGGAAGACCAGTGCCGGCGAGTAATTTTCTGCTGTTGAAATCAGTATCTTCTGCGATACGGGTGATTTCTTTAGCCATGAGCTGGTATTCCTGATCTATCATCTTACGCTGTACATCAGTGTATGTATCGGTTGATGCCTGTTCTGCAAGCTCTTTCATACGGATGAGCTTAGCATCGATAACGCCGAGAGCGCCGTCTGCAGTCTGGATCATTGAAATACCGTCGTTTGCGTTACGCAGACCCTGACCAAGGGTTTTAATATCTGCACGCATAAGTTCACGCATTGCGAGGCCGGCAGCATCATCAGCTGCGGTGCCAACGCGAAGACCTGAAGAGAGTCTACGGGTAGATGTTGCGAGTTTACCGTAAGATTCGTTCAGGTTGCGGGTTGCGTTCATTGCCATCATATTGTGATTAATAACTAAAGACATATTGTATAACCTCCATGTTTTACTGCTATGTATAAAGCAATGGCGGTGCCAACTTTAGAAAGATTAATGAAAACAGTATTTTAATGTTTTGTGAAGGAAGATTAAGCCATTCTTGATAAAGAATTCAGGTCATTTTTTCCTTATAATGAGTGCGTGGTATGCATAGATTATAATGAGGCGGGCAGGATTTGCAGGGTGGTAGGTGTTTAGAAGTTGTCAGCTTATTTTTAGGCAATCTTTGCCAAACGTTGTCTGTTCAGTGCTTGATGTAGCCGGAATGATGTTCTGAGTGAGTATAGTGAATGTTAGTGGCTACAGATAGAACAGGTGACGGCGGGCAGAAAGGAGAGCTTTATAGGATATGCGTTTCTGGGGGGCTAACGCTGTGATAGTAAATAAAAAAAACGGCAGACTTTGCAGTCTGCCGTTTTTAATTTCGTCTATGCTATGCAACAAGATTTAATCCGCTTTGCAAGCTGGCTGATTGTTGCGGGAGTGCCGTTCCGTTAATGAGATCTTGTTTTGTATCTTTAAGTTGACGGAAGTGCTGTTTTGCCAGGAAGCGTTGCTGTGCTTCCTGCTGTGCGTTATGCTGCTCGGCGTCATTCCATCCCTGATCATTAAGATGGTTATCAGGGCCGGTCTGCACATCCAGTTTCTCAACTTTCAGACCCTGTGCTTCCAGAGAAGCGCGAAGAACATGCATGTTTTCCTGTAGTGCCTTTGCAGCTTCAGGATTTTCAGTACGGATGCTCGCAGCTACTTCACCGCTTTTGGTGGAAACCAAGACGTTTACAGGGCCAAGATCGGCAGCATCAAGTTTTAAAGACAGTTGACTGATACCGCTGCGCAGAGACTTGAACACACCGCTCTGGATCTGATCCAGAATTGTTGTGCTAGTCTGTTTCAGCGAAGCATTCTGGTTCAGGAAATCCGTCATTGTTGCGGTGGTGGACTGTCCTAATGAAGAGGTGTCCGCTACTGCAACATTATTCAAGAAGTTCATCCACGAGTTACCAGAACCACTCTGGGTATTATTCGGTAAGGAACCTGCATCAGAATCATTTGTATCTGTTCCGTCAGTGCTTGCCACTGCAGCTGCCGTTGTAGTGTTCTGTCCGTTTTGTTCTTCAGCAATATTTGTTGCAGACTGAGTCTGCGTTGTACCTTCTTTACTGTTAACACTCGACATAAAGCCAAGGCCTTTTTCGGTTGCCTGATCGGTACGTAAAATTTGTGTGGCGTTCTCTTCAGTCGAAGCATGCATGTCCGCTGAAGACACTTCATTGCCCTGAATAGCTTTTGCAATCAGAGGGTTAAGCTGCTGCTTAATCTCTTTTAATAAATCCCCGCCCGATGTGTTTTGTGCTTCTACGGAAGAGTCGAGAAGGGCAGCAAGCTGTTTAAGATCTGTACTGTCCATTGTGCTGTCAGCATCTGTGATCATAGCTTTGAGCTTGGCAAGCGTATTGCTGTCAAGTTGAAGCCCCTTGCCGAGGGCAAGTAATTCTTCCTGTGTAATGGAAAGCTCTGTCGTTGCATCGGCATTCTTTAAGAGGTCAGTGATGCTGTTCCAAGCTTTCTCAGTATCGCCGGACTGAAGGTCTGCAAGAATGTCATGTGACTTTGCAGGATCAATTCCGATTTGCTGCAAGAATGAGGAAATTTGGTTTTGCTCATCAGGAGAAAGAGAGATCGCCTCAGGTGTTACGTCAAACTGAGCTGTTTGCTCAAGAATGCCGATGAGGTTGTCCCAGGTTAGGGAGCTGTTCTCAGCTTGTTCCTGTAAACGCTTAAGCGTCTCTTTTTGAACTCCGGCTTTTTCCAGCTTTTTTTCAATGTCGCTAAAATCATCCGAGCTGATGGAAAGTTTTTTAAGCGAGCTGAGATTTTTATGAACCGACTGCATTGCCTTTTTTGTGGCTTGCTTGCACTCGGCATGACTTTTCTCGCTATTTTTTTGAATGGATTCAAAGATAGCATTGAAGCCAGTTCCAGTGGAACTGTTTGTCGTGATACTACTAGCTTGTTTTTTTAAGTATGCAGTAGGCGAAATGTGCATAATGAGACTCCTTGTCGAGATGAAAGCAAGAAGCGTTCCATAAAAAAATATAATGAAGTCGATATGTTGAGTTGTAATGTTGTGGGAAAAAAATGCCGCAGGCAACTTCAGGCTCATGAGAGCGTGCTTTTCTTTTTCAAAATTTCTTAGTGCAGAATGAATATCGAGTCATAAAAAAAGGGCGGCTTCATGTTGAAGTCACCCTTTCAAATGTATAGTTCGGAACGTACCGCAAGTCGAATCAGGTCGCCCGCATTGTTGTTACCAGCTCTTGTCTTCAGGACGATGAATATAAAATTCCATCCTGTCATTAAGCTTTCGGTTCTCTTCTGTCGTGTTTGGCAATAACGGACGTGAATCTGCGTAGCCGACAGCTTTAAGTCGTGATGCCGGAATCTTGGAACGAGACATAATTGCACGCAGTAACGCAGCAGCACGGGCGGATGAAAGTTCCCAGTTTGTAGGGTATGCTTCTGTTTTTTCAATTGTATTGGCTGTATGCCCACGTACTACCATGTTAACGGTGTGCTGTTTTAGTATATTGATGGCGCCGTCCAGCAGTTTTTCACTGCCTGTTTTCAGTGTTGCAGAACCGGGAGCAAAAAAGTTTGTTACCGGAATGCGGAGAATAAGTCCCTTATTGTCCGCCGTCACAGTTGCAACTTTTTGTAAGGACGGGTCTTCAAGCATGTAGCTCTTAATTTCGAGTAACATGCCCAGAATCATTTGGTCTTCTTCCTTCAGCTTTACGTCGGAGCGTTCAAATTTTGAGGGTGAAAATGCTGCAAAATTTGCCGTTTTACGTTTGACCTGAATGCCGAATGCATCTTTGACGGAGCCTGCAAGTGTTTTAAACTTGTTGGCATCCTGCTGGGCAAACGAGAGCAGAAGAACGAAGAAGCAGAGAAGCAGTGTTACCAGATCTGCAAAGGTTGCCATCCAAAGCGGCAGCCCTTCTTCAACTGGTGGTTCATCCCCACCGCGCTTTCGAGGGTCAGCCATACTATCGTTCCTGACGTTTTGACGGCGGGAGGAATGAGTTTAATTTCTCTCTTACGATATTCGGATGTTCGCCGTTTAAAATTGAAAGTACGCCTTCGGTCATGAGCTCCATGTTTGTGGCTTCTTCGTTAGAACGTTCTTCCAGTTTTTTTGCGAGCGGCAGGAAGATGCAGTTAGCCAGAATAGCACCATAGAAGGTGGTGAGCAGTGCAACCGCCATTGCAGGGCCAATGGCAGAAGGGTCATCAAGAGCCTGAAGCATTCGTACCAGACCGATAAGCGTACCGATCATGCCGAATGCCGGAGCCATGTTGCCCATCCCTTTAAATACTTCCTGACCGGTGCGGTGACGCTTTTTCATTATTTCAACGTCAATTTCCATGACGGAACGGATGAGAGATTCCTCTGTGCCGTCCGCAACAAGGAGAACACCGCGTTTTAAAAATTCGTTTTCAATACTGACTTTTTCAAGCGCAACAAGGCTTTCCTTGCGTGCACGATCTGCAAGGTTGATAACAATGTCGATAGAGTCCAGTGGGTCTGGCGGCTTGGAGAAAAAAGCCTTCATGCCGACTTTCATTGAGCCCAGTACTGTGCCAAGCGGGAACATAATGAAAGCTACAGCAATCGTGCCACCGAATACAACGAGAATCGAAGGCATATCAATGAACCCTGCGGGACTTCCGCCGACAGCAATAGCACCGATGATAAGTGCTAATGAGCCAAACAGGCCAATAAGCGTTGCTATATCCATGAGGTAGTTACTTCTTAATTGCTGGGGAGTTGAAGCGTAATTCGCCGTCTTGTAAACTGACAGCTACATTTTCCAGATAATCGTTAATTTTTGTGTAATATCCGCCGATACTTATTTCTACACCCGGACGGATTGTGCCTGGTACAATGACACGGCAAAGTTCTGAGTTTGCGTTTTTTTTCATTAATTTCATAATACGCCGTTGTTCTCTGCGAAGTGATCCCATTCGTTTTTCTTCAAACTCAAGATTAGCCCGGTTCTCAGCACGGTGGAGATCACTTTTTGCACTGGTTTTCAGCAACTGCTTAATGTTTTCGTCTACAGCCGTAATTTTATCCTCAATGCCTTCCAGCTTTTTCATTAGAGCAGGGGGATAGCCCATAATGATAGATGTGGGGGTATTGATACCTCCACCAAGCTGTTCACCAACATATACCATGTTGTTGGCATAGATCTTACCGCCTTGTAGTCTCTCTTTGACGATAAGTGTTCCATTGAGTGACATTTGAGTATGAAGGGAGGATCCTTCAATATAGATGTCATTGCCAGCCTGTAGGTCGCAATTTTCGCAAAAAGCGGCACGAATATTACTACCAGCATCTATGACACAAGATTTGGCTCCCTTGATCCCGCTTTGTGCGGTGAACGCGTCCAATGCACGAATTGTTGCACCTTCCACAATATCTTTTACCAGAATATTACGTGCAAGCAGCTCAAAACCTGTGCGAACCGTACCATGGACGCATAGGTCGTTTACGTAAATAACGTTTCCGGTGCTGAAGTTCACGTCACCATGAATATTCAACAGTTTTTTTACCGAGATAAGGTCTTCATGGTAAAAAACGTATCCGTTTTTTGTAGCAAGGAGCTGGTGACTGTTTTCTGGATTCACAATCGTATTGGGGCCTGCCGGGAGTACGGGTGAATCTAAGATAAATTGTGGATCAAGGAATTCTGTGTCTTCCGGTGCCGGCACAAGTTCAGCAAGGATTTGGCCGGCAATAATATTTTGCACGTATCCAAGGCAGTGGTGATCAACACGACCGTGCGATACGGCAGCTGGTGAGAGCTTTGTGTGATTGAAAAAGGGGTCGAAGTAGTGGCGCAAATAATATGTCATACGAAAGCATCCCACTAGAGAGGAAGACTGGAGAGCATATCGTCTTCATTCCGAAAAAGATTAAAAAAACGTAACAACTGTTTTTTCTGCAAAAGTTCAAGAAAGTGCCGTGGTGGAGACAGGATATGTAAAATCTTCCCGTGGCCACGTACTCGTGAGTTTAAGTACACAAGCAGATGCAACCCCGATTCGTCAACGGCACCCAACTCAGATAAATCCAGCACAACATGTTGATAGTCCTGCACAGCAATAAGCGTTTCAAAATGCTCCTTAAGAGGCTGGCATAATTCATGTGTCAGATCTTTCTTGTACAGGAGTATTAATGCAGAGCCTAATCTGGACGTGCTAGCTGGATTCATATTGTTCTCGATATTGTGATGCCGGAGTAGAATCAGTACGGGAGCTGTGGCAAATAATAGCAGCAGTACTTGTGATATCCCCATTATGAACCATATCGGTCTTTTTCCCATTGCCTAAAGATGCGTATGCTTTTTCTAATATAAAAAAAAGCTAACTGCAATTTAAGCTTTGCTTAAAAAAAAATGGTAAAGTCTATCTGAATGCAGTGATGTACTCTTGAGTGTTGAAGCGTTTTATGTACATTGTGTGTTGTGTACTTGATAATAAGTGTTTCTATATTTGAGTGTTAATAAAAAGGCTGAGTACATTAGTACTCAGCCTTCCGTAACATCGTTTATTGTGTTGTTATATAAAGTCATCTGATGAGAGCATAATCGTAACAGGCCCCCAGTTTGTGAGTGATACATCCATATCTGCACCGAAAACGCCGCACTGGACTAAGTTCGGCAGTTCAGCTTTGCAATGTTCTGCAAAGGTATCAAACAGCTTTGAAGCGATAGCAGGCGGACATGCCGATGTAAAAGATGGTCTGCGTCCACGCTTGCAGTCTGCATATAACGTAAACTGAGGAACAAGGAGTAAGCTGTTGCCTGTGTCTTTCAGGCTCAGGTTCATTTTGCCGTGTTCATCAGAGAAGATGCGTAGGCCTATCATCTTTTGCAGCATGGTATTCCATACAGTTTTTAATGGCATATCTTCTGTATCCTGTGCGCCAAAGCCCACAAGAACAACAAGGCCATTATCTATGGAAGCCACGGGCTGGC
Organism: Halodesulfovibrio aestuarii DSM 17919 = ATCC 29578; assembly: GCF_000384815.1. Taxonomy (NCBI): domain Bacteria; kingdom Pseudomonadati; phylum Thermodesulfobacteriota; class Desulfovibrionia; order Desulfovibrionales; family Desulfovibrionaceae; genus Halodesulfovibrio; species Halodesulfovibrio aestuarii. Next base: position 1,055,152 of record NZ_ARQF01000021.1, on the reverse strand, counting down.
CTGCAATGTGGACAGAGCCGTTTTTTACTCGTTGTAGTAATAACTTCATAGTTACTGGACTGTTTTTGTTTCAGCAGTTGCTTCAACTGCAGTGTCTGTGGTGACTTTCGTCATAGCTTCTGTTCCTTCAGCCGGGGTAATCTCTTCCTGCTGTTTTACAACAGTATTCTGTGCTTCGTCAGATGCATCAGAAGCAACAGGCGCAACAGGCGCAGCTGCTTTTCTTGCATTTTCAGGGCTGTTGCCTGCAGCTCTTTTGGTGTCCTGTTTTTTTTCTTCTTCAACTCTAAGAGCACGACGCAGAACTTTACCGACAATGGTTTTCGGCAGTTCGTCACGGAATTCAACTTGCTTAGGAACTTTGTAGTTCGCAAGTTTTTCGCGGCAGTGAGAAAGAATTTCCGACTTGGTCAATTCTTCGCCCACCTTAGGCACAATGTACACCTTGATAATTTCACCACGGGTTTTGTGCGGAACACCCACAGTTACCGCTTCTTGAACTTTTGGATGTTCGTAGAGTACTTCATCAATTTCGCGCGGGTACACATTGTATCCGGCTACGATGATCATGTCCTTCTTGCGGTCAACAATATAGAAGTAGCCTTCCTCATCCATCGTGGCGATATCGCCTGTATACAACCAGCCGTTACGCAACGTAGAAGCTGTTTCATCCGGTCGGTTCCAGTAACCCATCATGACCTGAGGGCCACGGAGTATAAGTTCACCTATTTTTCCGGTTGGGAGAGGAATACTGCCTACTTCCATATCTACAATGCGTGCATCAGTATCCGGAAACGGCAGACCTATAGATCCGTTTTTGGCAACGCCAAGAAGCGGATTCAAATGTGTAACCGGAGAGGCTTCTGTAAGGCCGAAACCTTCAAGCAGCTGGGCACCGGTAATTTTTTTGAATTGGTGCATCTGTTCAACCGGCATCGGTGAAGAACCGGAGATACAGTACTTGATACAGCTTAGGTCATATTTAGAAAGACCTTTTTGCTGCATAAGTGAAATGTATACAGACGGCGCACCCGGGAAGATGGTCGGCTTGTATTTTTGAATTCCATCGAGAACGTCTTTTGGAACGTATCGAGGGAAAGGAATAACTGTTGCTCCCATAGTGCAAGGGAACAGCATGCTTACGGTAAGTCCAAATACATGGAAATACGGAAGCAATCCGAGGAACGTGTGATGTTCTTCAGATATGCCGGCCAGCATGGCGCGGCACTGCTCGACGTTAGCTGTAAGGTTGGCATGGGAAAGCATGACACCTTTGGAAATGCCTGTAGTTCCGCCAGTATACTGTAACAGAGCAATAGAGTTTTTAGGGTCCTTGGTAGGGACGCTTAATTGTTCTTTAGATGCGAAAAGCGTTTTCCATGGAAAGACAGATTTGTTGTCGTACGGGACATCGATTTGTGTTTTCTGCCATTTGTTTTTTAACGTAAAAACAGTGTTCAGCGGAAAACTCAATGCATCGGAAATACGGCTGACAAAGTATTTCTCAATAGGTAACTTTTTGCGCAGTTTTGCAAGTTTCGGCCACACAAGATCAAGCGTAATCATGTGCTTTGCGCCGCAATCATTGATTTGGTGAACCAGTTCCTTCTCCATATAGAGAGGATTGGTCATCACAACTATGCCACCAGCCTTGAGCGTTCCCCAAAAGGCTATCATGGTCTGAGGCAAGTTCGGCATCATGATTGATACGCGATCACCGGGATTAACACCTTGTTCGCGCAGATTCGCCGCAAAGCGTTCTGCAAGCGTGTGGAGCTGCTTGTATGTAAGTTTGTAGTTTTTAAAGACTACGGCATTGCGTTTCGGCGTATTTTTTGCCGCTTCGTCAAGAATGTTAGGAATAGAAATATTCTTGTACGCTATTTTCGCCGGTACATCCGGATCGTAGTTGTCCAGCCACGGGCGTTCGAATGGTAAATCCTGTTCGTTCATATCGTATTAATATTGCTAAGGTTGATATGAGGTCAGTCGTCATTTTTGATACAGAGTAGTACCCCGTGAACCCCGATAGTGCAACCCCCGGATGCGAAAGGGATGCCTTATGAAAAAGTAAAGCCCGCAATTGCGGGCTTTACTAATAACTATAGAATGATATCGATTACAGCAGACCAGCGTCTGCCATGATGGATTTAAGCTTTTTCAAGTTTTCTTCAGCAAGTGGCACCATCGGCAGTCTGAAGTCTGTATCCATTTTTCCCTGAAGTGCGAGAGCCGTTTTGACAGGGATAGGGTTGGACTCCATAAACATGGCACGGTTAAGTGGCTGCATTTCAAAATGCAGTTTACGTGCTGTTGTAATATCACCCTCGTTCCATGCACTGCACAGAGCTGCCATTTTTTTAGGCAGGAGGTTGGATACTACGGAGATAACTCCGGCGCCGCCGAGAGAGAGCAGTGGCAGCAGGGTGAAGTCATCACCGGAGAGTACATTAAGGGATGTTCCGCACTGTTCAATAAGGTCAGAAACCTGAACAAGATTGCCGGTCGCTTCTTTGATACCAGTGATCTGAGGAATATCTTTATGTAACCGTGCAACAGTTGAAGGCAGAATGTTGCTACCGGTTCTACCCGGTACGTTATAGAGCACCATAGGGATAGTGATTGTGTCAGCAATATGCTTGAAGTGCTGGTAAATGCCTTCTTGAGTTGGTTTATTGTAGTAAGGGCTTATGAGAAGAACGCCGTCCGCACCCGCATCTTTAGCGAACTGGGTAAGGTGGATAGCTTCCTTCGTATTGTTGGAACCGGCACCGGCGAGAACTGGCACACGTTTATTTGCCTGTTCAACACAGATTCGGATGGCTTCTTTGTGCTCATCATGTGTGAGTGTTGCAGATTCACCAGTTGTACCGCATGGTACTAAGCCGTTGATACCTTCAGTGATCTGCCATTCAATATGCTTTCGAAAGCGTTCTTCATCAATTTTGCCATCTTGAAACGGAGTTACCAGTGCAGTATAGGCTCCGGAAAAATTCATATAGCCTCCTCATGTGGGCAAAAGTGCTGCCCGCAGCGGGTTTGTCGTGTTAATCTAGTGTCAGTCCGAGTGATTCAAGCATTGCATTGCCAGAGTAAATAACAAGCGCCTTACCTTTTAAGAAAACGCTATCACCCTCGATAGATATGCTTAGAATTTCTCCACCGGAAGATTTTACACGTACATTAGTGCCGGTTAACCCAAGGGCGTGTGCTACGACAACACCAGCAACGGCACCAGTACCGCAGGCAAAAGTTTCATCTTCAACGCCGCGTTCGTACGTGCGAAGATGTACGTTTTCGCGGTCAATAACGCTCATAAAGTTCGCATTGGTACCGGCAGGAGAAAACATATCGTGGTAACGGATAAGAGCGCCAAGCTCTTTTACGTTCAACGCGGATGCATTTTCTGCAACGTATACAGCATGCGGAACGCCGGTGTTAACAAAATGAATTTCGTCGTCACCGTCTTTCAACGTAATTGGTTTCTGTAATTCCAATCCCTGAGGTGGAGTGAGTTCAACTTTGATCTCACCATCGTCACAAAATTCTGCGCGGATCGGGCCTGCATCTGTTCCAAATGTGTGAACAGGAGCCGCAAGGCCGATCTGGACTGCAAGCTTGGCGGCACAACGCGATGCGTTGCCGCACATTTCTGCTCGGGAACCATCCGCATTGTAAAAATGCCAACGGTAATCAAGAGTGGTGTCGTCAGATTCTTCTAAGAAAACAAGACCGTCAGCACCGACACCGAAGGCGCGGCGGCATATTTTCTGAGCCCACTCACTCATATGCGAAACAGGCACATTGTATTCTCGGTTATCAATGAAAACAAAGTCATTGCCGCAGCCCTGCATTTTGTAAATGGCTACGTGTTTTGTGGTAGGATTCATGTGAACTCCTGATGCGGGTAGAGCGTGCCCGTTTCTACCGCGTCACTCAAAATAAAAGCATTACGTGTACTTTTCTGTTTCCGTAAAGCAAATACGGCTACAGAAAAAAGGATGAAAAATTTCATCATCAAATTAATAACGTGTGTGTAAGACTACCTAACAGTGTGCAGTGTTACGTAGCTTAGTGTACATACACCCTATGATTCTGCTGTACAACAGGGAGAAGGTCAACCCTGTTACCTGCCTGAGATCAAAAATGTTTTATCACATAACATATTAATCAAAGTCTCTAATCGGTCATCAAGAGTTGGCAGATAGCTCTTTGTATTCACACGTGGGCGCCACTACCATTGATTAGAAAAGAAGAGGGCAGGTGTTAGGCAGACAAATTATATTGTCGGTTTTCGATGAGAACAAGTGTGCTGGGCAGGGCGAGAAAGAAATACTCTGACGCAGAAAATATAATCCTAACCCTCTAAGCGGTCAAGTGGGGGGAGTCTGCGGGCGCCAGCCAACCGTAACTGAACCGTGAAGGCATGCGGGGAATGTTCTGGTGGTGCTCTTGTTTTGCTTATTGTCAAAGACAATAGGCTGGTAACGCGTACTAGCAATATTTTGTGAACAGTGTTCAGGTGACAAAAGAAAAGCGCAGGCCGTAGCCTGCGCTTTTACAGAGATATAGAAAACAGTCTAGCTGTTTAAAAACTCTTTAAGCTCTTTACCTGCGCGGAAGAACGGAAGATGCTTAGGGTTTACGGTTACAACTTCACCGGTTTTTGGATTACGACCAGTGTAGCCTTCGTACTCTTTCATTTTAAAGCTGCCAAAGCCACGAATTTCAACGCGGTTGCCTTCAGCAAGGGCATCTTTCATGCTATCAACAAAGACGTTAACCATCATGGTTGCTTCTTCGATAGCAATGTTATTTTCTTCAGACAAAGTTTTAATCAGTTCGCTTTTGTTCATTCTCAACTCCCACTGTACGATACAGCGTAGATGTTCTGGATTTATGTTTATGTAAGTATGTGCTTTCTAGCTATGTGATATACTTCATTATGACGCAAACTGTTTAATTGTTCAAGAGTTAATTGCTGATATCACTCGTACTTTCTCTAAAAATTGACTTTGAAATGTCTTCTAACATGCTCTTTTTAATTTTTTGCAATTTGACTGCAATAGCAAAGATGTCTTTTGCGGCGCGGCTGTTGGGCGCGTGCTTCATTAATGGAGTCTGTTTTCGGACAGATTCGGGAACCATTTTATCCTGACGAATACCGCCGAGGAACTCAGGAGTAAAACCGAGGAAACGTTCACAGGCTGTTGCGAGTCTGTTGTAAGTTCCTGTTTCTTCGGATTTATCTTCTGCCTGATTCACGATGATATAAAAGTCTTTTACGTTATGCTGTGTCGAGAGGACTTTCATAAGAGCGTAGCTGTCTGTAAGGGATGTTGGTTCTGGTGTTACAACTACAACACGTATACGTGTCATTGCAGCAAAGGCGAGTACTGTAGGAGTAATGCCTGCACCAAGATCCATTAACAGGTATTCATACTTACTAAACAATGGATTAAGACGCTGGAAGAGTAAGCTTCGCAGGTCGCTGTCCATTTCTACGAGTTCCGGTACGCCGGAGGCTGCCGGTAAAAAATCGAACCCGTCAGGTTCAATAGGGAACGCAACTTCAGCTGCGGGGGTGTCAGTGTCTAACAGGCTCTGCATATTAGTGTCTGGTGTAACACCAAGCAGAACATCAAGGTTGGCAAGACCTAAATCACAGTCCATGAGCATGACGGGGAACCCGCCTCTGTACATGCAGTAGCCAAGATTAAGAGCGATGTTGGTTTTCCCCACGCCGCCCTTGCCGCTAAGAATAGAAATTGTGAGAGTATTGTTGGCTTTCATTCGGGGTAACTGCCTTATTTAGATCCGGAAAAAAGGAATTGTTTGCACCATAGTGGAGCGATCATATTCGAATTCAATGAGTTGTCTGGTCACATGAACTTGATTCTTACCGGCATTTTTTGCCCGATAGAGAGCCTTGTCTGCCACATCAAAAAGGTCTTGCCCTTTTGCTTTGTTACGTCCCTTAAGAGATGCAACACCGGCAGAGAAAGTGCACTGGATAGTGGCTCCCTTGCATTTTATCAACGTGTCAGCGAACATCGAACAGAGTCGATCCATCAGAGCTTTTGCCCTGAGAGGGCCGGCGCCTGGTAATAGGAGTGCAAATTCCTCGCCACCTACGCGTGCCGCATGGTCGTATCCACGAGTAGATGCGTCCAGCATATCAGCGAGTGTTCTGATGACTTCATCACCGCAGCTATGGCCAAAGGTGTCATTAATGCTTTTAAAATCATCTAGGTCAATCATAGCTAAGCTTAACTGACCGTTACTGCGTTCAACCCTTTGTAGCTCCATAGAGAGCTTATGCTCAAAGGCCTGCTTATTATATAGTCCAGTTAATGCGTCACGTTCTGACTTGTGCGTAAGGTCGTTGATAACCCTTTGCAGGTTCGCAATGTTGAAATAGGTCGAGTTGTCCAGATCAAGTGCGAACCATTCGGAAAACCCGTACTTTTCAGACAGGTTGTTCCAATCTTCCATGGTCAGACCGGGTATAAGTCGAGTAAGCGCTAGCTGTTGATCAACTTGAATAACCGGATCGGATTGAGCATGCGTCAAAATAAGCTGGCGCAGCTTGTCCAGTTCGGCCGTCAAGTTCTCAAGACTTTCCGGGCATAAGTTATGTTGTCTTTTCTGCATGTAAATAAAGCAGGAAATCACGCAAGAACTGGTCCAGTTTTCCATCTAAAACTGAATCAACATCCCCGATCTCCGAGTTTGTCCTGTGATCTTTCACAAGGCGGTATGGCTGAAGCGTATAAGTCCGTATTTGACTACCGAAACTGATATCCATTTTACCAGCATATTCTGCCTGACGTTCGTCCTGCACTTTGCGCAGTTCAATTTCATACAGTCGGGATTTAAGAATTTGTAACGCAGTATCTTTGTTTGCATGCTGCGATTTCTCGTTTTGACACTGTGCGGTTACGCCTGTTGGAACATGCGTAATACGTACAGCGGAACTGGTTGTGTTAACGCTCTGGCCACCCGGGCCGCTGGAGCGGAACACGTCAATGCGTAGATCACCCTCTTTAATGTCTACCGTAATGTCCTTACCGGCATCCGGAATGACATCAATCGACGCAAATGAAGTGTGCCTTCGTCCTGAGGAGTCAAATGGTGAGATGCGTATTAGCCTGTGGATACCTCGTTCCCCTTTAAGGAATCCATAAGCGTTTTCACCCTTAATACGCAGCGTGACACTTTTAATGCCCGCCTCGTCGCCATCAAGTAAGTCGAGATATTCGACTTTAAATTTATGTCTGTCAGCCCAACGCACATACATGCGGAGGAGCATTTGTGCCCAGTCTTGAGCCTCTGTGCCACCTGCACCGGGGTGAATTTCCAGAATTGCGCTGTTTTGATCTTCCGGTGCGCTTAGCAGTAAATTAAGTTCAGTCTGCTCTAATAGTTCTTCCAGAAGTGTGGTCTGCTCATTGAGCGTATCCAGTACCTCTGTGCTTTGATCCTCTTCAGCCAGTGTAAGCCATTCAGCTAAATCATCTTTAACCTGCATGAGGGTTTCCAGACGGTCAACTTGTGTTTCAAGCTGGCTTTTTTCCTGCAACACAGGGGTAAGCTTGTCAGGATTGTCCCATGCACCGGGACTGGAGAGTTGTTTCTCAATTTCATCAAGGCGGTCTTTACTGCCTTTTAGGTCAAAGCCTCCTCCATAAGGAGTTGAACTGTTCGGTTAAAGCGTTACTTTTAGTTCTTAAATCCGCTAATTGAAGCATGTTATATTTCTTTCTTTTTATTTGTATAAATGGAGTAGGCCAGTACCGCTATAGCTCCCGCAATGATAAGTGCGCGGATTAAAGAAAAGAACCGGTGGTAGAATGTAAAGCCGGTTCGTGTTCCTACTGATCCAAAAACTACATCCGCACGGAATGATTTCCCTTTGGTTGTAATGTTGCCTTTGGGGTCAATAATAGCAGTGATGCCGGTATTTGTTGCCCGGGCCAAGTATCGGCCTTGTTCAACAGCCCGCAGGATGGTCATATCCAGATGCTGTTCGGGGGCGGCTGTTTTTCCGAACCATGCGTCGTTACTAATATTCACCAGTAAATTCGCCCCCCTCTCAACACGATCCTGCACAAGTTCAGTGAATGTTGCTTCATAGCAAATCAGTACACCCATTGCAAGATTTCCAACTGAAATAGGATCATGCTTTGTTCCCGGCTCAAAGGTGCCGGTGCCCTGAAGCAGGTCTTCTGCAAACGGTATGTAAAATGGAACATATTCACCGAACGGAACAAGATGCACCTTATCGTACCACGAAAGCATAAGCCCTTCGGAGTCGATTAAATATGCTCTGTTAAAAATATCAAACTTACGCCCTCCGGTGCCCGTGGCATAGCCCGGCGTGCCGATGAGATACGGTGCTTTACTGGCGATGGCAAGACTTCGTATGAGCGGAAGGTACTCTCTGCTGCTCTGAAGATAGAACGGCATAGATGTTTCCGGCCAGATAACAAGATCAACAGGGTGGTCGAGCACCTGTTTGCTAAGGGTAATGTAGCGGTCGACCGTGCCGCGCATATAGCGCTTGTTCCATTTTGCGCCCTGATCAATATTACCCTGAACCATAGCTATTTTTATATTGGCGTCGGCATCTGCCGGTTGAATCCAAGAGTAATAGCTCGAGGTAAAGAGCAGTGCGAGAGACATAAGCGCAGCAACAGAGTGTTTGACAGAACTGGTGATCAAGGCTGCGGTAATATAACAGGCCAGAGCCGCGAGCAGGGCGGAGTAGCCTTCTGCTCCAAGAACACTTACCGGTTGTACATATGCTGGCCAGTCAGAAAACGCAGCTGCGAGGGAGGCCCATGGAAAACCGCTGAATAAAGTTCCGCGAGCGAGTTCCAACGTGCCCCAGAGGAAAAATGTGCTTATTCCCACATATAACGGGGTAGCGTTACGAAGAAGTTTATAGCAGCACCATGAGAAGACTGCGCTGTAGATACCCAGTAAAAAGGAAACGCCGACTGGCCCGCTGATAGCAAGGTACCATGGCATGGCGGTTTGTTCTGCAAAAGGGACGGCAATCCAATACAGGCATGCGCTAAACGCGACAGTACCTGCCAACAGGCCTCTTCGGAACGCTATTACCCCCGACTCTGCCTGAAGGCCGAGAAGATACAGACAAGCCGGATAGAGCAAGACAAGGGGAGGTAACTGATAGATAGTATTGGCTGAGCCAAGTGCTAGTCCGGCAGTACTCATAGCAAGTAATGGGGCAAATTGTAGCATTGTTGCACACTGACTTTTTTTTGTGTTCCGGTCAAGATTCTCAAATGGTTGTACATGCGTTGCACGTTTAGAGAAATTAACCGCTGAGAAAAGAAAACACCCTGCAAAAGCAGGGTGTATGTCGTTTTTTTAGATAAAGAACTTATTGTTTTTGGGGTGCGTCTTCAGGTTTCGCAGCCTTTATAAGTCGAATTTGTTTGGCGTCTGCATCCTCAATAGTGAAATCAAAGCCGGAAACGTGGAACGTCTCACCGGATTGTGGAACATGACCCGCCAGTTCACTTAGGTATCCACCAAGTGTTTCCACCTGTTCAGATTCCAGCGTGATAGAAAGTTCTTCACTGACATCTTCAAGGGCTGCACGACCTGTAATGATGTAGTTCCCATCGTCTGTGGAGCGAATATCTTCAAGCTTCGGAGTGTCGTATTCGTCCTCAATTTCGCCGACAATCTCTTCGAGAATGTCTTCAATGGTAATAAGGCCGGAAGTGCCACCGTATTCGTCTACAGCAATGGCGATATGCTGTTTTCTTGTGCGGAATTCCTGTAACAGATCTGTTACTATTTTGGTTTCCGGAACAAAAAACGGCTTACGCATAAAGCTTACAAGCGGAGAATCACGCAGGGTTGGGTCGTGCAGGTGAATAAGCAGGTCTTTTGCGTAGATAAGACCGACAATATTGTCCCTGTTTTCTTCGTATAGTGGGATTCGCGAGTGTCCAGATTCAACAATGAGTTTAACAAGGTCGCCAGTGGATGTGGTTGTCTCTGTGCAGACTATGTCTGTTCGAGGAACCATAATCTCATGGACCTGAGTTTCGTCAAGTGAGAGTACATTGAGGAGCATTGAACCTTCTTCGGCTTCAAGCTCGCCTTCCTCACGGGCATCGATAATGGCTTTTTCAACGTCCTCTTCTGTCGTTTTACTGAAGAGATTTCCAAGTACGTTCCACAATCGACTCTCAGAACCTCCGTCCAAGGTGGGTCTCCTTTTTAAGGTTATTATAAAATGGGGTACAATACATAAGATATTACTGTACCGATGAGTTTAGTGTAGTGCAAGCATTGGATACACACTTGTTCGTTTTGCGTGTCTGCCTGCGGTGCTTAAATACCTTTTTCGCGGTACAGTTCCAGATGTCTGCGCATTACCCAGTTACCTATACTGTCCAGTCCTGTGCCGATTGGCTCTTCGATCCAGCGCAGTTCTGCTGTATTTTTTTTGTCAGGTTGCGCGGTGAAAAGGAATTGCAGGCCAAGTTCAGCGTCATGCGTTACAAAGTCGATAAAAGGATTCTGAACTCTGCATAGTAACCAGTAGCGGACACGCTGACCTGTGTCAGGATCCCATAGGTCAATCAGCAGAAAAAGCTTATCGCCGATTTTAAAATCTAAATCGCATTTGCGCATTTCAGCTCGCGGAATACGGACTTTGGTGCCCCCTGCGGAAATGTTATCCAATATAATCTGGGAACTTTTTTCAGGAAGATACGTTAATACAGGGCGTCCCCATTGGCGGATATCCAATGTCCCTTTGGTGGAAATTCCATCAGGTGCGATCCATGCAGCAAGTCCCATAATATACTGTTGCGGCGGCGAAATACGTAATGATGCGCGCTTCTGTCGTTGTTCCAGCTTAACAGGAGTCTGCAACGTGAGTATTGCAGTGCCGTTTGCGTAGCCTCGAACGCCTAGGATTTGTGTGGTGAACATGAAAAACGTGCTGCCAGTGCTTACTTTGTGCACTTGGAAGTAGCAGTCCACGTCTTTCCCTACCCAGGAGCTTTGCAAGTTGGTAAGTCCGCTGCATTCAATAGTAAGCACATCTTTGGATACATCTGTCAGCAGGCAGGATGTGGAGCGTCGCTTTTCGCCGTTAGAATGGAACTGTACTTCAAATTTTTCGTGTTCATCGCGTGCTATGCGCAATGTGTTAGCAATATGGGAAGGGTGTAATACCCAGTCCTGCGGGATATATTTATTGTTTTTGCGGTTTTTGAACCACATAAATATGATGACAGCAATCAGTATGGCAACGATTAAAAGCAAAGCATAGACAGTAAAAAGAGCTGTTTCTGTGCGAAAAGACGATGCAGAAAAGCTCTTTCCGATCTGGGAAAAGAAGTTATTACTTGAGGTAGAGGCGCTGAATATGAAGTCGTGCACGTAATACTCTGCTTTTTGTACTGTTAAACATAAAATGATGTTGATGCAGGTTTAAAAAAATATACTGAAAATATAATAAAGTGAACAGGTTTGTTGTGCATGTAAAAAATGGCACAACAGCTGGATTAAACACTGCATGTCAAAGGCGGAAATATATTTTTTTAAGCAAGAATGACGCCAAAATAGAATGCTCTCCCATGAAGTGCAGTGCCTGTCCTACGTATTTTGTGTGTCGGACAAAAAAAGAGTAAAAAAAACAGCTACCGGAGACGGCAGCTGTTTTTTTTACTGAGAAACTAAATTTTACCAAGCTTCTTCAAGTGAATTTCCAGACAGGAAATTGCTGCCGGGGTAACCCCTGAAATACGTGACGCCTGCCCAAGGTTGAGCGGCTGCACGGCTGCAAGTTTTTCCTCTACCTCGCGGGTGAGTCCCGCAACCTCGGTGTAGTCGAGGTCTTGAGGAAGAGGAACGCTTTCCATACGGCTGAAACGTTGAACAAGCTCGCTTTGGCGCTTCAGGTACCCCGCATACTTAACAACAACCTGTGCTTCCATCTTCGCATCTTCTTGGAAATCTGTAATTTCAGGCCAGAATAGTTTCAAGTCGTCAATAGTTAATGCAGGACGACGCAGTACTTCCGCGAGTGTAAGGCTTTTAACAGGATGTGCTTCACCGAGGCTATCAAAAATAGCACGAATTTTTGAGTCAGGTTTAATGCGTCGTTCTTCCAGTTCATCAAGAAGGGTAGACAGTGCCGTGCGTTTTGCGTCGAACATTACCCACTGGTCATCTTTTACCAGACCGATTTCGCGGCCGATTTCGGTAAGGCGCATGTCAGCGTTACTTTCTCTCAGCAGCAGGCGGTGTTCCGCGCGGGAGGTAAACATGCGGTACGGCTCGTTAGTGCCCTTGGTGACAAGGTCATCAATAAGAACGCCGATGTATGCCTGATCGCGACCAAGAATGAACGGGGCGCGTCCTGTAAGTGCGCAGAATGCGTTAATTGCTGCCCACAGACCTTGTGCCGCAGCTTCTTCGTAGCCTGATGTGCCGTTAACCTGACCTGCAAGGTACAGACCCGGCAGTACTTTGGTTTCCAACGTCGGGCGTAACTGGGTCGGGTTCGCGTAGTCATACTCAATAGCGTAGCCCGGACGGATAATCTGAGCGTTCTCCAGACCCGGAACAGTCTTGAGCATTGCTTTTTGAATATCCAGAGGCAAGCTGGTAGAAATACCGTTCGGATAGCATTCAGGACTGTGTAATCCTTCAGGTTCTATAAAAATATGGTGTCGGATTTTTTCAGGGAAACGCGCAATCTTATCTTCAATAGAAGGACAGTAGCGCGCGCCGGTTCCGTCAATTACACCCGTAAACAACGGGGAGCGGTCGAAACCTGTTCTGATGATTTCGTGTGTCTTTTCGTTCGTCCAAGTCTGGTAACAAGGCAGCTGCGGCAGAGGAATTTCTTTTGTTCGGAAGCTGAACGGAGGCGGCGGGGTGTCACCGTGCTGCACTTCCATCGCAGAAAAATCGATGCTGTCTTTCAGAATGCGCGGAACAGTACCTGTTTTCAGACGGCCAAGTTCCAGACCGACGTCCTTCAGGGATTCTGACAATCCGCTGTTTGCCGGATCTCCAAGACGCCCTCCGGAAAAGTTGTTCAGGCCGACATGGATAAGACCGCGCATGAATGTTCCTGTAGTAATGATAACAGTCTTAGCAGCAAACTCTTGTCCCAGCTGGGTACGGACACCGGTGCATCGTCCGTTTTCAGTCAGTAGGGTATGTGCTGTATCCTGCCATATCCATAAATTTTCCTGTGCAAACACGTCGCGTTTAACAACGCGCATGTACTCTTCGCGGTCAATCTGTGCACGGGTTGCATGTACGGCAGGGCCTTTACTGGTGTTCAGTGTGCGGAACTGAATGCCGGACTGGTCTGCCCAGACCCCCATCATGCCGCCAAGTGCGTCGATCTCACGAACCATGTGACCTTTAGCAAGGCCGCCAATAGCCGGATTGCAAGAAAGCGCGCCAATGTGATCCAAGTTGATCGTCAGCAATAACGTGGTCATTCCAAGGTTGCTGGCTGCCATGGCAGCCTCGGCACCGGCGTGACCTGCGCCTACAACAATGACATCAAAAATAGCTGGAGGGGGTGTTTTTATCATATTTTTTCTTCGTAATTTCTACTGCATATGCCTCCGGCGACTACAGCCGCCGGAGGCAAAATAAAACGTACTTATTTAGTTGTATCAAACAGCATGGCGGCGATAACTTTGGCATCACCGATGTTGCATGAGATACGGCTTTTTTCGTTAGGCACGTGCGGGTTCGGTACGAGCTTGCTCCAGCATGCTACCGGAAGCCCTTCTTCGCGCAGGTGTGCTGCTACGGTGCCGCCGCCAACACCTTTCGGCTGTGGAGTTACATTGTAAACTTTCTTAATCGCACGGTCGAGCAGAGTTACCACTTCGCAGTCTATAGGAGTCTGTGCAGTGGACTGGTTCGCCTGATCTTCTTCATAGGTGATTTGCACGCCGTATTCAGCGATTACTTCGTCGCCGATCTTTTTCATTTCTTTGCGGACATCATCCAGATCGTACCCCGGAAGGATGCGGCAATCTACGTAGAATACATCAAGACCCGGTACGGTGTTGATGTTTGGTACGTTTGCTTCTTTTTTGGTCGGTGTGAAAGTGGAAATCGGAGGATCGAAGAGGTTGTCGACGCGATCGAAGATTTCGTGCAATTTCTTAATCTTGAGAATGAAAGCGGATGCAGCCTCGAGGGAGTTGACTCCTTCTGCCGGTGTAGAACCGTGGCACTGCTTACCGATTACGGAAATTTTTTGCCAAAAGATGGACTTTTCAGCAACTTCAATCATGGTTCCGTCAGCATCGCCGATATCTGGAACCATGATCAGGTCGTCTTTTTTGAAGATTTCAGGACGCTCTTTCAGGACGTACTCAAGACCGAACTTGCTGCCGGTCTCTTCGTCAGCAGTAAGGATGAGGCCGAGGGTGTATTCCGGCGTCATGTTGGTATCTACCAGACCCTTTGCAACGAGAAGGCCGGAAACGATAGCCTGCTGGTTATCTTCCACGCCACGGCCGTAAATGTAGTCGCCGTCTACGCGCAGTGTCCAAGGGTCGCTTTCCCACAGATCATGGTCGCCGGTCGGTACAACGTCGGTGTGGCCGATGATCCAGAGAGTTTTTTCGGATTTACCCGGAATACGTGCGATAATTGTCGGGCGGTAGCCGCAATCAACGCGGGAATCCGGAGCGCGCATTTCCTCAACATCTGTAATGTTGTTTACCTTAAGCCAGTCGAGAAGGTAGTCAGCCTTGTCTTTCTCGCCCTGTCCGCCACTGGAAGGGCAAAGTGCAGGCCGCGCGGTCATCTCTTTTTGTAGTTCAATTACGAGATCATGCTGGTCATCAAGAAATTCGAGAAGTTGTTCGCTCATGGAAGTTCTCCGTCAGAGAATCGGGGTGGATACGTTGGTTAACTTGCCTGACAATACATTTTCAGGAAGAAAGAATTGAGTGCAAAAGGCGTATCTTCAGCAAGTCTTTGAACCTGATGAAAAATGGGGAGACGGCGAAGCGTGAAAAATTTCAGCTCGGGGTGTAGCTGCCTACATGTGAGTTGGAATTTTTAGAAGCAACGCGTCATTGCGCTGAGTTCTTTCTTCCTGAAAAAGAAAAAGGGAAGGTTGTAAGCCAACCTTCCCCCTCTCTAACCAAAATATAGCTGATTAACGACCGCGAGCGGCACGTTTGGAAGCTTTAAGTGGGTTAAGTTTTACTTCACCAGACTTATCCACGGTTGCTTTAACGTGGGTAGCGAAGTTGCATGCACCAAGAGCCCATTTGGCTTCTGGCTGTGCGTAACTTTTACAGTAGGTCTGGCCTTCGAACTCATCGGTGCGCTCGCAGCCCTGACACTGTTCGACCACTGGCTGGCATACAAACCCGTTAAAGAGCATGCCTTCTTCAGTCATTTTTGCATCGGCGAAGCTTACAGCTTTAGCACTCATATTAATTTCCTCCTGAGGTCGCGCGGGCTACGCGCGCATATTATCTTTGAAGCGATGTCCAATTATATTTTTTTGACAAAAAGTCAACTAAAAAACAAATCGTCAATATGTGTTGATAACGCACAAGGCCTTACACTTATGACGTGTACCACACGTATTTTCTGCAAAAATTGAAACAAGTTTTTTAAGCGCAAAATATACAAAAAAGACAATGTAAAAGCATGGTTATGGTATGCACTGCTTTGTCTCTTTCGAAATAAGGCCGCAATGTGCGGAGTTGTTTCAATCAGTTAGCTGCGCTTCTGTATCTTCTTTTGTACCCATTTAGCAACATCTTTTGCAGCATCAATTAGGGCAGGGTAGTCAATTTTTAAATATTTGCCGTCCTGATACAGGACTTCACCCGCCACCATAGACATGTGAACCTCGGCTCCGTTTGAAGCATACACCAGATGGGAAACTGGATTATGCATCGGCAGCAGATTAGGCTGTGTGAGGTCAATTGCAATTATATCTGCCTGATTGCCCACTGCAAGAGAACCGATATCTGTCTGTCCCATGCTGCGTGCACCGTTGCGGGTCGCCATATCCAGCACTGTCTGGGCAGTTGCCGCAGTAGGATCAAGAAGCTGAACTTTTTGCAGAAACGCGCATGAAGCCATTTCAGTAAACATGTTCAGGGCGTTGTTTGAAGCAGCGCCGTCTGTTCCTAAGGATACATTGACGCCCTTAGCGAGCATCTTTTCAATTGAAGCGATGCCGGAGGCCAGCTTCATGTTGCTTTCAGGGTTGTGCGCAACGCTGGTGCCGGTTTCTGCAAGCAAGGAAATTTCATCGTCTGTAAGGTCAACTGCATGGGCTATCGTCGTGCGGTTGCTCAGTAATCCTAAGCTGTGCACATACTCCACAGGGCGTTTGCCAAAGCTGTCTATGCAGGCTTTGGTTTCGGCAGGAGTTTCTGCAAGATGAATATGGATCGGCAGATCAAGTTCTTCAGCAACTTCTCTGCAAGTTGTAAGAATTTCCGGTGTAGTGGTGTACACTGCATGGGGCATTACAGCTTGGCGGATAAGCGGCTTGCTGCGCCATTTTGCGTCCATGTCTCGTACAAGTTTTATACCCGTAGTAAAGTCCGGATACGCAGGGGACGGGAATACAAACAATCCCTCGCCGCCAAGGACGCGTAATCCCGATTGATCTACAGCTTTATATGTTGCATCTTCAATAAGATACATATCACAGAAGGAGGTAGTGCCGTACCGTGTCATTTCTGCACATGCCAGCAATGCACCCAGTTCTACCTTTTCCGCAGTTAAATTTTGCTCTACAGGGAAAATGTGGTTGTTGAGCCAGTCCATAAGCGGCAAATCGTCAGCAACGCCGCGCAGCAACGTCATTGCAGCGTGTGTGTGGCTATTGATAAGACCCGGCATAAGCAAGGAGTTTTTTAGTTCCATAACGTTCTTGGAAGCGTACTGTGAACGCACGGCATCTGCCGTGTCTATACACACAATCCTGCCTTGGGAAACAGCAACGCCGCCGTTGTGTATGATGGAACGGGACTCGTCTTGAGTGACGATAATCTCTGCGAATAGTAATGTGTCACAAGACTGCATTCAAAAACTCCTTATTAGCATCCTATATTGTGAGTGCGACACTGTAGTGTATTGTTACTAGTTAAACAAGTCAGGCAGGTTGGTTGATTTTTGATAAGCTCCGTTTGAGACAACAGAAAGAAAAGAGATTCAATAAAAGGATAACGTATGAAAGTAGGCTGCTTGTTGATTCACGGGTGGACAGGGAGTCCGTTCGAGATGGAGCCGTTGGTGGCACCATTGGAGTCAGAGGGGTACGAGGTTCGTAATATAATGTTACCCGGTCATGGAACGTCGTTTGAAGATTTCCAGACGACGGGCTGGACAGATTGGGAATGGGCCGCGGAAAAGGAGTATCAGGAGCTGGCAGCGAAAGTTGATGCAGTTTTCGTGATAGGTCTTTCCATGGGGGGGACATTGGCGTTACACTTAGCTTCAAAGTATCCTGTTGCAGGTGTGGTCTCGCTGGCGGCCCCGTTGTACCTGTATTCGTTTTTTCCGTGGCAGATGAAAGACTGGCGTATTCCTTTTACACCGATCGTGAAGAATTTTAAGCCTGTTTTCCCTTTACGGAGACGCGATGATGAGCACTTACGGATTTCCCCGTGGGTGGGTTATGACGAATTTGTAAGTATGCAGCAATTGCATGAGCTTATGAAAGGGGCAAAAAAAGTGCGTGGTGAGATAACTGCGATTAATGCCCCGATATTAGCGATACAAGCCCCTACAGACAAGAGTGTTCCTTTAGGAAATATTTTTTTAATCGCAAAAAGTGTGTCTTCGAAGGAAGTGACGGTAAAATTGTTACGGATAGAAGAAAAAGTTACAGGACATCACGTGGTTACGACACATATTGAAACTTCCAAGAGGGTGGTAGAGCTGGTGCGAGGTTTTGTGAAAGAGCAAGTTTCTACAAAAATGTAATATTATGAAGTAATATTCTTTATGACAATTTTGTATAAACGCACCGTAACATATTAGTTTAATTGGTGATAATAGCGTAAAAATAATAAATATAAAAACTAAAAATTACAATCTTGACAAATTTGAGACTTTTTTTGTAAATATAATCAACGGCAGCTGCCAGCTAGTGGTAGCCGGCTCCTGTTGGAGATTTTGCTCAGAAAAAAATACGAATGACGCGCTCGGGCGCCTTGTGTACGAGGAGAGATATTTTGCTGTTTAAGCCAATAAGCCAGAATTTTAACGACTTTGTTATCGATCGTGATAAAGATCGCTGTATCAATTGCGAAGTTTGTGTGCGTCAGTGTTCGTATGAAGCCCATTACTGGGATGATGCTCGTCAGTGCGTAAGCCATGACAACACTAAATGTGTAGGCTGTCATCGTTGTGAAGCATTCTGTCCTACCGGTTGCCTTACTATTAAGAAAAATCCGGCAGATTTCAGAGACAATGCTCTTTGGACTCCTACTTACATGAAGCACGTGTACAAGCAGGGCGATACTGGTGGTATTTTGCTTTCCGGCATGGGATCTCCTGCCAAAAAGCCGATCTACTGGGACAACCTTCAACTTGATGCCAGTCAGGTAACCAACCCGTCTATTGACCCGCTTCGCGAGCCAATGGAACTGACCACTTTCCTGGGCGCTAAGCCTGATAAAGTGAGCTTTGAGGAAACCCCTCACGGGCCGAAACTTATTACCAAAATGGCACCGCAGCTTAAGCTTAATTACCCGCTTATGTTCTCCGCTATGTCCTTCGGTTCAATTAACTTGAACCTGCATAAGGCAATGGCAATGGCAGCAACTGAGCTTGGTATTGCTTATAATACCGGTGAGGGTGGTTTGCACCCTGATCTGTACAAGTATGGAGACAATACCATCGTACAGGTTGCATCAGGCCGCTTTGGTGTACACACAGATTATTTGAATGCTGGTCGTGCTGTAGAAATTAAGATCGGTCAGGGTGCTAAGCCGGGTATCGGCGGCCACTTACCGGGTGAAAAGATCGACGAAGAGGTTTCCAAAACCCGTATGTGTCCGGTCGGTTCAGATGCAATTTCTCCTGCACCACACCACGATATTTATTCTATTGAAGATTTGCTTCAGCTTATCTACGCAATTAAGGAATCAACAGAATATAAGGTCCCAGTGTCTGTAAAGATTGCTGCTGTACATAATGCTCCGGCGATTGCTTCCGGTATTGTACGCGCAGGTGCAGATATTGTTGTTATTGACGGCTTCAGAGGTGGTACAGGTGCTGCACCTACCATGATCCGCGATAACGTAGGCATTCCGATGGAACTTGCTCTTGCTGCGGTTGATGACCGTTTGCGTGACGAGGGGATTCGTAACCACGCATCTCTGGTTGTTGCCGGTGGTGTACGCTGTTCTGCGGATGCTATTAAAGCAATTGCACTTGGTGCGGATGCTGTTTACATCGCGACTGCTGCCTTGGTTTCTGTTGGCTGTACTCTTTGTGGACGTTGCTACACAGGTAAATGTCCTTGGGGTATTGCTACCAACGAAGCACGTCTTAAAAAACGTCAGAATCCTGAAGTTGCTGCTAAGCGTCTTGCTAACCTCATCCGCGCATGGGGACACGAGATTCAGGAAATGCTCGGCGGTATGGGACTTAACTCCATTGAAAGCTTGCGTGGTAACCGCGATAAGCTGCGTGGACTTGGTCTTAATAAAACTGAGCTGGACATTCTCGGCGTTAAACACGCAGGACGGTAGATATGCGTAGAGTTTATCCGAATAAAGATGTCTGTATCGGCTGCCACATTTGTGAAGTTGCCTGCCTAACCGTACATTCTGCCAGTAAGGATGTTGTTATTGCCGCTAAAGAAGAGGTGGCAACAGGCTTACAGCCTTGCAAGGCCGTATATGACAAAGGGCAGATCTCTGTAGCCCTCAGTTGTCGTCATTGTGACAACCCATCTTGTGTATCCGCCTGTATATCCGGCGCGTTATACAAAGATCAGGAAACAGGCCGCACTTGTTATAATGAAGAACAGTGTGTCGGCTGCTGGTCATGTCTGATGGCGTGCCCTTACGGTGCGGTTCGCCGCAATGTTACTAAGGGTAAGATTATTAAATGTGACCTGTGCGAAGGCCGCGACATGCCAGCATGCGTGGAAGCCTGTCCTAACGGCGCACTTGTTTACGAATCTCGCTGATAGCAGGAGCTCGCCCATGTCGTATGTAATAGTTGGAAACGGTGTTGCCTCTGTCGGCGCTATCGAAGGGATTCGTAAGGTTGATACAACAACTCCGATTCTCGTAGTAAGCGAAGAAGATACTCCAACATATGGACGTCCGCTGATTTCATATTTTCTTGCAGGAAAAATCGGTCTTGAAAGAGTACGTCTTCGGCCTGATGAATTCTACGAAAAGAACAATGTTGAAGTTAAGCTCAACACCCGTGTAGCTGCCATTGATAACGAAGCGAAGATTATTACCACTGAAGCCGGAGAGCAGATTGAATATACTCAGCTCTTACTGGCAACAGGCGGTGTACCTTTTATGCCTCCACTTAAAGGCATTGAAGGCAGCGGAGTATACAACTTTACTACGTTGAATCACGCTCATATGCTGCTTGATCTTTCGAAAAAGATTCACAGAGTTGTGGTTATCGGTGGTGGTCTTATTGGGCTTAAAGCTGCAGAAGCACTGCGTTACAACGGTCTTTCCACTGCTATTGTCGAACTTGGAAGCCGTGTGCTTTCCGCAGCATTCGACGATGTGGCTGGCAACCTTGTAGCAAAAAGGCTCGAAGAAAAGGGTATTGCAATCCGTTGCGGTACCACAGTGGAAGAAATTCTGCGTACTGAGCAGGGCGATGTTATTGGCGTACGTCTTGCCAATGGCCAGAAGCTGGCTTGTGAAGCTGTCGTTGTTGCCATTGGTGTTGTGCCAAGTCTTGCTCTTGCTAAAGAGGCCGGAATTGCTGTGAACAGAGGCATCAAAGTTGATGACAATATGTGTTCCAGCGCAGACGGTGTGTATGCCGCAGGTGATGTTGCTGAAGCACCGGATATGATTGCACAGGAAGCCAGAGTTACACCAATCTGGCCTAACGCATTCAGTCAGGGCTATCATGCTGGCCTTAATATGGCGAGTGAGAATGCATCTCCGCACCCTGGTGGCTTACCGATGAACGCAATTTCTTTCTACGGGCTGCCTACAGCATCTCTTGGTCATGTAAATCCGGCGGAAGACGAGCCTTGTGAAGTTTTTGCCGAACTTGACGAAGAAAACGGAACATATCGTAAACTGATTTTCCGTGATGAAAAGCTGATAGGCTATGTGCTTGTGGGAGAGGTCGATTTTGCAGGGTTATACACCGGCTTCGTTCGCTTCGGTCTGGATATAACTCCGGACGTGAAGGAAGAGCTTATTGCAGGCCAACCGTCTGCATTGCTCTGGCCGGAAGAAGAATTTGACACAAAGTGGACCCCTGCTGCTGAGTAGAGGGCTTTGGAGATATAGTATGAAAGCTCCCAATGATTTTTGGCATTTTGATAAAGACATCTCAGGTTGTGGTGTCTTTGGGGTACTTGATAAAAAGAAAAAACTGATACCGGGTACTATGCCGATTGACGCAATGTGCACTATGCACGACCGCGGTAACGGCCTTGGTGGTGGTTTTGCTGCATATGGTATTTATCCTGAGCATGCAGATTTGTATGCCTTCCACCTTATGTGTGATGATCAGGCAGGCCTTGACCGCGCTGAAGAGATCATCAAAATGTACTTTGATATTAAGATTTCTGAGCCGATTCCTACCCGTAAGGTGCTAGCCATTAAAGAATCTCCACTTATGTGGCGC
This sequence comes from Halodesulfovibrio aestuarii DSM 17919 = ATCC 29578, assembly GCF_000384815.1. Classification (NCBI taxonomy): domain Bacteria; kingdom Pseudomonadati; phylum Thermodesulfobacteriota; class Desulfovibrionia; order Desulfovibrionales; family Desulfovibrionaceae; genus Halodesulfovibrio; species Halodesulfovibrio aestuarii. Next base: position 1,033,279 of record NZ_ARQF01000021.1, on the reverse strand, counting down.
TACTTCCTTTCTCCTAAGGTTGATCGTCCAAAGTGGCAGGATCTGAGCGAAGATGATTACGTGGTAAACATCGTTATGCACATTAACAACAGAGTGCAGGGTGCTTTTGTATTCTCCAGTGGCAAAAACATGGGAGCATTCAAGGGTGTCGGGTATCCGGAAGACATCGCTGACTTCTTTAAATTAGATGAATACAGCGGCTATATGTGGACTGGTCATAACCGTTTCCCGACTAACACTCCGGGCTGGTGGGGCGGAGCACATCCGTTTACCCTGTTAGACTGGGCGATTGTTCATAACGGAGAGATTTCCTCCTACGGTATTAACAGACGCTACCTGTGTCAGCATGATTATGAATGTAACATGATGACGGATACTGAAGTTGTTGCATACTTGATTGACCTTCTTATTCGTAAGCACGGTCTTTCCCACGAAATGGCATGTAAAGTTTTTGCTCCGCCATTCTGGGATGAAATTGAGCGTATGCCGGAAGAACAGCGCGAAGCGTACGAAGCGTTGCGTATGGTCTACGGCCCGGCGATGCTCAACGGCCCGTTTGCAATCCTCGTAACCGACAGCGAAGGCATGATGGGACTTAACGACCGCGTTAAGCTTCGTCCGCTCGTTATCGGTGAAAAGGACGATATGGTATTTATGTCCAGTGAAGAGAGCTCCATCCGTGAAGTTTGTCGAGATCTCGACAGAGTATGGGCACCAAAAGCCGGCGAGCCGGTGATTGTGAAGTTGGAGGTCTAGGCATGGCTAAAAAGTGTACCATCGACGCCAAAGGCGTGTACTATCGACAATTGAACGAGCAAATTCGTGAAGCTGTGCGCAACGGTGCAACTGAGATTGAGTTAGAAAATATCTGCGGTCAGCGATACATTGGCAACTCCATCAAAAGCCCTGTTCACTTTCTTATTCACGGTGTTCCGGGACAGGATCTTGCAATGTTCATGCGCGGTGCAACTATCCGCGTAGAAGGCAATGCACAGGACGGCGTAGGCAATACCATGGATGACGGAGAAATCCAGATCAACGGTATGGCTGGCGATGTTCTCGGCTATGCAATGCGTGGCGGCCGTATCCTTATAAAACAGGACGTAGGCTACCGTGTAGGTATCCACATGAAGTCGTACATGGACAAAAAGCCTGTAATCGTAGCTGGCGGTAAAGCTGGTGACTTCCTTGGTGAATACATGGCGGGCGGAGCAATTATCCTTCTCGGTATGGATTCTACCATGGATGAAAGCGCACCGATCACCGGCAGAAGCCTTGGTACCGGAATGCACGCGGGTGTTATTTACATTCGTGGTACTGTTCCAGAATACCAGCTTGGGCCTGGTTTACAGCTCGAAGCTATTAATGAAGAAGACGCTACCTTCATTCGTTCCCATGTCGTAGACTGGGCTGAAGCATTCGATAAGGATGTGGAAGAAGTAATGCAGGGTGAGTTTAAAAAAATAACGCCGTTTTCCCATCGTCCATACGGTAACATGTATGTGGGAACAAACTAGGTTATCAGATAATTATCTGCATACCTTAGAACGTATACGGCTCAGATAGTTTCTTCAAACTGAGGAAATTTCTCCTAAGCTTGACTGATAAACTACCGTAATTCGGAAAGCCTCCATGATTGGCATGGGGGCTTTTCTGTTTTTTGGGATGCACGGATAGATGTATAGCTATTTTTGCAACGGGTAAGGTTTGCAGATAGATGGCATGTCGATATAGGTTTCGTCACCTCGAAAGTCGCGGTGTTGTTTGTCGTAAGAAACTGTGATTATGGATTGCGCGTTGTACGACCCGCCTTTTATTTTTTCATAAAGCATCAGTGTATCATCTTCAACAATGACAAATCGTAGATATCGCTTGTTACTGTCTATAACGAGGGTGTTCTCATTAAACGAAACTGTTTCCTGTGAAAATATTTCTGAGAGATAGTCTGCGCAGTAGTAGCCTAAATTGTTCCCCAGTGAGCTGGATATCGTCCGCATATTAAATGATGTATAAATTGTTTCAGGTGTTATTTTTGCGGCATGAGCGTTGCAACAGAGAGCAAGTACTATAGCAAATGCAAAGAGTAATTTGTTCATATTATCAGCTCCAGATAAACGACGTTATGATGTCTTTAGGGCTTGGTGTCTGTAAGGGTAATGCTCTGTTGTATATAATATTTTAATTTTACTTGATTATTTTTCAAAAGATGTTGCGGGTCGTTTCAGCAGTTTTGTATATACAGTGAATACATAAAGAAGCCTCCATGATTTGCATGGAGGCTTCTTTATGTACAAAGTAGTGAGGGTCGGCTGCAGATAGGATGGATATCAGCAAGGGGTTAAATTTTAATGTTTACATGCGGAGCCTTAACAGCTTTAATTTTTATGTCAGGAGCGCTAACCTTTGGAGTACTTACGTGAGGTACCGCAGCTCCAGTTTTGACAGAAACTTCAGTTGAGATAGTTTCGCCATTAGCTGCTGCCTGTGCTCTTTCTTTCTGGCTCATGTTGTGCTGCTGTTCGACCATTTGGTTGTCAGCTTCTTGTTTTATCTCCTCAACACTTTTTACTCCAGCGTCAGCAGAGACTTGACCGATAAGAGATCTGCGTTCCTGAATCTGAGCTTCCATGTCGCTTCTAGCAGCATCGACTGCAAGAACACTTGCTAGTCCGTCAAGTTTGCTTAGTTGTAATTCTTGTTGGCTCTGGTGGCGTTTCATCATTGCGGCAACGCCATCGGACATAGTTACCGCGTCCTTTGAGAATAAGTTAGAAACAGACGATGCGTCTTCTTTTTTCATTTCCGCCAGACGTTCAGAGGCAGATGTTGCGGAAAGGGATGCTTTTGCAATTGAGCCTTGCTGCTCTTTAAGCAGTGACTCTTGTTGTTTTTTGAGCATCTCTTTCATTTGGTCTTGCATGGATTTCTGTGTCTGGTCGAGTAGTCCGGTAATATCCATAAGTTTCCTCCAGTGGTGTGTGATTACTTACTCTTCGGTGTATCTAATAAAAAGTTAAGAAAAACTAAAGATAATACGTTTTTTATTTATATTTCTATATAGGTCGTAAAAAAAGTTGGATGGGCTGGTTGAGGACAACAAGCTGGTAAAGCCTCACTCAATGTTTATGTGTGTGGTGGCTGGAAAATGGTCAGATAGCGTTACGTCCATTCGTCGCAGGGGGAGTCCTCTTCGGTGTTATGTTTGGAATTGTATCGAGCGGTGCTATGTAAAATGTTAGTTTGTTATACTCTGTAACTATTCATAATTGTCGAATTAGAACGTGTGTTGTGTGGTTGCTGTGGAAGTTTTTTCCTCTTGTGAGTGTCTTGGGGGTGTAGATGCAGATTTGGAGCCAAGTGTGCTGTTTTTGTTCTGCTCTGCAACGCGGCGGCTTCAGTTTCCTTCAGGCTGTGCAGCATTTTTCATCGACATGAGCATGGTGCGTTCATGCATAGTTCATAGTTTTTCCGGGTGTGATAATAGGTAGTACGATATCGCGAGGTGAAGCCTGTTGGGTTGCGGCGTGGTATCTGTTAAGTACGTATGGCGTACAAGGTAGTAACTGCATGCAGGTATGTTGAAACTATACCGTAACAATTGTGGTGTAGGTAACAGTACAAATTAAAGCTGGCTTGCATTGTAAATGCGTGTTCTTTTCTTTTGTTAGAAACACTATCAGTTAAAAATCTTGCATGTTTTCTGACGAAAAGGTACGTGATTCAGGTTTATAGCTTTTTCTCTGTACGAGTAAAAACAAAGGCCAAATTGGCATTAATGTTTACGGGTCGCATTATTTTTTAAGGGTGCATCGATAATCATTTGATTTAATGGCAAACTCAGAGAATATTTTAGTGCGACATTACGTTTTTTTGATAACCGTTAAGGAGTTTTTATGTTCTTTCCAGAAGCAGCATGGGCAATGGGCGCAGTAGGCGGTCAGGCAGGTCAGGAAGGCAGCCCTATCGCAGCCTTCGTACCCCTCGCTTTGATGTTTGTTATCTTTTACTTCCTTCTCATCCGTCCTCAGCAAAAAAGAGCTAAAGAGCACAAAGCTCTGCTTGATAACCTTCAGAAAGGTCAGTCTGTTGTAACCGCCGGTGGTCTTATTGGTACTATCGTAGCGATTAAAGAAGACATCATTTCTGTTGATCTTGGCGACACTACCGTTCAGGTTGGTCGTCAGTACATCTCCGGTCTCAAGCCTTCTGCTGGTGCTGCAAAAAAAGCAAAAGACGGCAAAAAGAAATAATTTATGGAGCAGAAAGCTGGATTTATTCGGTTTTCTGCTTGTTCAGCACAACGCTGTTGTTGTCCCCGAACGATTCTCGTGTCGGGTTTTGCTGTTTGAATAGTATCAAGGAGTTATAATGAGAGAGGGGTTGCGATGGAGATTACTGGTCGCGATTTTTGTGCTCATGGTTGGTGTTGTATATGCACTGCCTAGCATTCCGGCGATCGGAACATCCCCAATCAAAAAGTTCTTACCGGAAGAAAAGGTCAGCCTTGGCCTTGACCTGCAGGGTGGTGTCCACCTTGTTCTTGGTGTAGATGTTGATAAGGCTCTTTCCAATAATCTTTCCCTTATGGGGCAGGATATTCGTACCGTAGCACGCGAAGATAAGATTTTTATTTTACAGCCGCGTCTTGTGCAGAACGATAAGCTTGAGTTTGTACTTCTCAAGTCTTCACAGAAAGATGCCCTTGATGCGTTGCTCGAGAAAAGCTTTAACCGCTTAAATGCGGAATCTACCGTTCTTGATAACAATAAAGTTCGTTACACACTGACGTACACATCGGAATACAAAAAATACGTGTCTGACCTTACCTTGGATCAGGCTGTAAAAACTATCCGTAACCGTGTTGACCAGTTCGGCGTTGCCGAGCCGGATATCCGTAAGCAGCAGGGCTACCGTATTCAGGTACAGCTCCCTGGTCTTAGTGATACCGAGCGTGCAATTAAGATTATCGGTAAAACCGCGCACCTTGAATTTAAAATGGTTCGTGAAGGGGTAGACCCTGCGAAAGCTGCTAAAGGCATTGTTCCTCCGGGCACAGAAGCTATGAAGCAGATGCATCGCAACCCTGACGGCACCTATTCTGAGTCTTTTATTGTTGTGAACACAAGTGCAGCTCTTACAGGCGACACTATTTCTGACGCTCGTGTTGCGTACGATAAGTTCAACAAGCCGTATGTTGCGATTACATTCAACAGCAGTGGCGCACGTCGTTTTGAAGAAATTACCGGTCAGAACGTTAAAAAACGTATGGCTATTGTTCTTGATGATAAAGTGTACTCCGCTCCTGTAATTCAGGAAAAAATCCGCGGCGGCCGCGCGTCCATTTCCGGTAGTTTTACTACTGAAGAAGCACACGATCTTGCTATCGTTCTTCGGGCTGGCTCCTTGCCTGCACCGGTTAAAATCCTTGAAGAACGTTCCGTAGGGCCATCCCTTGGTCAGGAATCTATCGATCAGGGTATTACTGCTACACTCGTAGGTGGCGCGCTCGTAATGGTCTTTATGATGATCTACTACGGTTTCAGCGGCGTTATTGCTAACGTTGTTCTCCTTATGAACATCATATTCATTGTTGCTGGTCTTGCTGCATTTGGTGCGACCCTTACATTACCCGGTATCGCCGGCATCATCCTTACCCTTGGTATGGCTGTTGATGCTAACGTTATTATCTTTGAACGTATCCGCGAAGAAGTTCGCCGCGGACTTACTCCGTTCAAAGCCGTTGAGCAAGGTTTCTCCAGTGCTACTCTGACAATTTTTGACGCAAACGTGACTACATTGCTTGCGGCAATCATTCTTTACCAGTTCGGCACAGGCCCAATTCGTGGTTTTGCGGTAACGCTTAGCCTCGGTATCTTGGCTTCAATGTTCACAGCTATCTTCTGCGCACGTATCATCTTTGGTCTCTGGATCAACGGTAAGCCGGGCAGAAAGCTCAGCATATAAGGAGATAGATTATGGGTCTGAGCATTATTAAGCCAGATAGCAAGATTGATTTCATCGGATTGCGTAAATTTACTATTGCGCTGTCTCTTGTGATTATGTTGCTTGGCATCGGTTCTCTTATTCTTCAGGGCGGTCCAAAGTACGGCATCGACTTCTCCGGTGGTGTGCTTGCGCAGGTTAACTTTGAGCAGGCTGTAGCTCCTCAGGATATTAAGGACAGCCTCGCAGGTGCTAACCTTCAGGGCCTTTCCGTACAGCGTTTTGGTGAAGGCGACACAGACTACCTTTTGCGTATTTCTTCTGTTGGAAAAGCCGATACAAGACTTCCGCAAATTTTGAAGAAGCAGTTTGGCCAGAATATGCCAAACAATGTGTTTTCTATCGAACGTCTCGATATGGTTGGCCCAAAAATTGGTGCTGATCTGCGTTCCGCAGCGTTAGAAGCATTGTACTTTGCAGTACTCCTTATTGCTATCTACATCTCCGGTCGATTCGAGCAGCGCTGGTTTACTGCCGGTATCATGGCTGCAGGGCTTGCAACCGGTATGTACGTCCTTGATCTGGTCGGTGCACCAAAGCAGATGCAGGTTCTTATCGCCATGCTGCTTACTCTCGGCATCTGCTGGAAGCTTAAGCTCAACTATGCACTTGGTGCGGTTGTTGCGCTTATTCACGACGTTCTTATTACAATCGGTGTTCTTTCTATTCTCGGTAAAGAGTTTGACTTAACCATCGTGGCAGCATTGCTGACCATCGTTGGTTACTCATTGAACGATACCATCATTGTATTTGACCGTATCCGTGAAAATATCTTCCAGCGTTCTGCACCAACCTACGGTGAAGTAATCAACAAAGCTGTTAACCAGACTTTAAGTCGTACTTTGCTGACTTCCTGTACTACGTTGCTGGTACTGGTTTCTCTTTTCTTCTTCGGCGGCGGAATTATCCACGACTTCGCACTGACTCTTCTTGTCGGTGTGACCGTAGGTACCTATTCCTCCATCTTCGTTGCGAGCCCGGTGCTTTACGCATTCAGCCCGGACGAAATACCGGAGCCAGTAGTGGAATCTCATAACCACGCAGACGGTAGTGTGTAACTTCCTTTCGCTATGTTGATATAAAGACGCCCCTTTGGGGGCGTCTTTTTTTTGGGCTTCTGGAAGAGACAAAGAGTTATCAATGGTTGTGCTATTGATCTTTTTTCATTCTTGATGGTATGTTATGTATTAAATCTGTAGTTTCGAACGTAATGGAGGGTTACAATGAAAAAAGCGGCAGTCTGTTTTGCAATCTTCAGCCTTCTTCTGGCTGGTGTCTCCTTGGGAATGGCAGAGGATACCGGTGGCAAAAAAATTTATGCAACATGCGTTGGTTGTCATGGCGTAAACGGTGAAACCATGGCTCTTGGGGTAAGTAAGCCGCTTAAAGGCCAGACCGCAGATCAGGTTCTTGAAAAACTCAATGGCTACGCAGCAGGCACATTTGGTGGAAATAAAAAAGGTGTCATGATGTCTATTGCAAAGCGTTTGAAAGAAGAAGATCGTGTGAAAGTGGCGGAGTATATTAGTACATTTGAGTAGCAAACAAGATCGGGTGGGGCCGCCTGTAGTTCAACAACTCGGCGTAGTGCGTGTATTGCGCATTGCTCTTGCTGTAGCTCTTAGTATGTGGAAATGAGTCAGCGCAGACCTCGAGTCAGCGCACTGAAACACAATGTTATTTGTATGACTCTTTTTATCCGTTGAACCAAATTATATATCATTTACGCGTTAGATGATGCACTTTTAACCTTATGCATAATGATTCCGAGCAGTCCAGTGAGTCCATGACGCAAAAAATATAAACAGGGGAGGGAAGATGAATGTCTATCGCTTAGAAGCTAAGACGGATATGCGCAGATTTATTTCCAACCTGCAAGTGTTGGCACGCATCCCTGTTTCAGTTGCGGTGGCTGCTATATCTATGCTCGGCTATCTTCTTTATTCACCGGAGTTTTCATGCGCTCTGTTTGCAGCAGGTTTTGGGAGCTTTTTTCTCTGCGCCGGTTGTTCCGCTCTTAATCAGGTGCAGGAAAAACGCACAGACGGGTACTTTTCCCGCACGATGTCGCGGCCTCTTCCACAAGGCTATATAAGCTCACGGACGGCCCTTATGATCGCTGTGCTGTGGATTGCACTGGCTGTAAGTTTTTATGCCATGACCCTGTCCAGCCGGACACTGCTTCTCACTTTCATGGTACTTGTAATTTATAACGGGCTGTATACCGCTATGAAGCGTCGAACTCCGTTTGCGCTGCTGATCGGCAGCGTGGCTGGCGCAATGCCGCCGCTTATGGGGTGGGTTGCCGCTGGTGGAAGTATGTTTGACCCGCTTATCCTTACCAATTTTATTATCTGGTACCTTGTGCAGATCCCGCATGCTTGGCTGCGCATCTACGAACACAAAGAAGAGTACTTATCACGTTTCAGTCCTATCCCTGTCAGTTACTTCGTTATTACGCATCAAAAAATGCTTATGCGTGTCTGGTACTTTGCGTATGTATGCAGTGTAATGCTCTTTGCTCTTGTATGTACCCGGGGGCTTGGTGTCCCTTCTCTTGTTGGAACAATATTGGGGAGTGTTTTTTTACTTGGGAGTATGGTTCCGTTAACGCGGCTTATCACCGTTTATCTTTTTGATATTGCCTCAGCATGCTTATTGATGGGGGCGGTTATCGTACAACTTTAGTCGCTTCGGGGGCTATTCTATGATTCAGGAAGCAAAGTTATATCTGTATATTCATCCGGTCATTCAATTGCTGGGCACCATTTTTGGGTATTTTGCTCTACTCTGGGGGCTCAAGCGTTTCTTAATTGCTCATGGTAAGATGAAGCTTGTTTTTCCGTGGAAGCAGCATGTCTTGTATGGAAAAATTGCAACTTCACTATGGCTTGTCGGCCTTGCTTTCGGGGTGTATTTCACTCGGGAGGAGTGGCAGTATTGTCGGATCACAGGGGCACATTATACGTTGGGTGTAATTGCTTTTCTGTTCGTGCTCGGCACTTTTCTCACCGGATACTGGATGGAGCTTTTTAAAAAGAAACGCGTGTATCTGTCTGTAACCCACGGCCTGTTGGGGGTTCTTCTTTGTATTCTTGTTTTTCTTCAGATAGTTACGGGTGTTCAGGTTTTGTCGTTATTTCTTTGGTAAGCGTAGTTTCGTAATAAAAAGATCAAAAAAAAAAGCAACATCAAAAAGATGTTGCTTTTTTAGTATGTAAGACAGTCTAAATAAAATCGATATACTATTTAGTCTTAGTCTGCCCTGTAATGGCAGCCTATGCTGTTAGTATTTCTTTTCGCTGCCATGGTAATGATATACGCGGTAAGGCAGCCGTGGAAAAGATCAATAAGCCTTTTTGAGAGCGGCGTGCTCTTGTAGAAGTTATGCAGGTGCTTGGACAGATCCCGCATGTCTTCGTGAGCGCGTGCAAGGCGCTGGGAAGTACGGGTGATCCCTACATAGTTCCACATAGTGTTGCGGATTCTGTTCCAATCCTGTGCAATAAGGGCAGGATCGTCGTTATGGTCATGACCGAGCGGCTTCCAGTCTGGAACGGCGTTACGCAAGTCTTGACTTGCAGGAACGTGTGCACTTTTTTTGATATGGCTAGCTGCAGTATCTGCCCATACAAGAGCCTCGAGCAGAGAGGTGGAAGCAAGGCGGTTGGCGCCATGCACACCTGTGCAGCTGCATTCACCCACAGCGTAGAGACGCGCAACAGTGGTTCTACCATGTTCGTTAACCAGAATACCACCACAGCTGTAGTGCGCTGCCGGAACAACCGGTACAGGATCTTTGAGGATGTCGATACCGAGTTCAAGGCAACGCTTGAAGATGGTAGGGAAGCGTTTTGCAAGGTCGTGCTTCATTGCTGAAGTATCAAGGTAGACGCAGTCATCGTCGTTTTTGAGCATTTCGTCTACGATAGAGCGCGCAACAATATCACGCGGTGCTAAATCTGCACGTTTATCGTACTTAGGCATGAAATACTCACCCTTGGAGTTCATAAGCTTGGCACCTTCGCCGCGCATTGCTTCCGTAATCAGGAATTTTTGCCCGGAATGGTGGTGGAAAGCTGTAGGGTGGAATTGAACAAACTCCATGTTATGCACGGTTGCACCGGCACGGAAACCCATTGCTACACCGGAACCGATGGATCCGTGAGGGTTAGTCGTGTGCAGGTAAATCTGACCGATGCCGCCGGTGGCAACAATGGTGTAGTCTGCAAACATGGTTTCAACGCGCTCTTCGTCTTCATTATAGACGTACGCACCGAGACATTCGTTCTCCAGTTCGTATTTGAACTGAGGATTGTCAGTGTGGTGGTGACTGGTGAGCAGGTCGATAGCTGTTCTTTTTTTCATGACGGTTATGTTTGGATGAATCATGATTTCACGAATCAAACCATCCATAATCGCGCGGCCTGTGTAGTCTGCACAGTGCAGAATACGCGGGGTTTCGTGTCCGCCTTCCCTGGTTAAATCCCATTCGCACTCGGAAGGTGCCTTTTGTCTGGCAAAAGGAATACCGAGGCGTTTAACCAGAATGTTTTCCACAGCATGCGGCCCTAAGGTTGCAATGTTGTGAACGGCTTTTAAAGAGTTATAATTATGTCCGGCAGTTAAGATGTCCTTTTCAAGCTGCTTGTGGTCGTTATCATCTGATTTAAAAACGATTCCACCTTGAGCAAGGGGAGAGTTGCCGTGATCCAGACAAGAACTACTTGTAATAAGTGTACAATGTACACCTTCGTCAGCAAGGCGCAGGGCAGCGGTACAACCGGCAATGCCGGAACCGATGACGAGCACTGTTGTGTAATGACGGATATCACTCATTACAACATCCTGTTAAGCTTAAGAAAAAATAACTAAGCGCAGGCGATCAGCATACGTTCTAATGCGATTTTTGCGTCCTCTACAAGACCCGCCGGAATCGTAACAGGCTTAGCTGTACCATTCTCAATGGCTTCGAGTAAGTTGAGCAGCTTAGGCTCGGTCACTCGTGCCATGTGGGAACAGGTGGATTCCAGCAATGGGAAGATGTTCTTTGACCCTTCGTACTGGTCGGCAAGGCGCTCAACGAGGTTAAGCTCGGTACCGATGGCGATGTTAGAACCTTCCGGTGCAGCTTCAACATACTTAATAATAAAGGATGTAGAACCGGCAGCGTCTGCTTTGTCGATAACGTTTGGAGCAGCTTCCGGATGGATAACAATCTTCACATCTGGGTATTTAGTGCGTGCAGCTTCAATCTGACGTTCGTTGAAACGGGCGTGGATTGCGCAACAGCCAGGCCACATAATGAGTTCAGATTTGCTAACGGCGTCCATATCAATCAGGGTGCCGTTGCCTTTGATATTCAGTATGTGCCACTTCTCTTCAGGAATACCTATAATCTTTGCAGTGTTACGTGCAAGGTTTTTATCAGGCAGGAAGAGAACACTGTCGCCGCGCTCCATAGCCCAGCGCACCATTTTTTCTGCGTTAGCAGAAGTGCAAACAGAACCGCCATGCTTTCCGCATACTGCTTTAACAGCAACGGAAGAGTTAACGTATGTAAGCGGAACAATATTGCGTCCGGATTCTTTGATGCGGGTGAGTACTTTGTCTACAAGGGTGTAAGGTGCCATTTGAGACATAACACAGTTTGCATCGTCTTCCGGTAAGTAAACATTCTGCCCTTCATTTGCGAGCAGCGCTGCTGATTCGCCCATGAAATACACACCGCAAAAAACAATGTGCTTGGCATCAATAGTTGTCACTTTACGAGCAAGTTCAAGGGAGTCGCCAGTTAAATCAACATGGCGTATTACAGCATCGTTCTGGTAATGATGACCCATAATGACAAGATCATCACCAAGTTTTTCACGAAGCTCGGTAATTCTTTTTTGATACTGGTTCATTATTTATTCTCCAGATTCAGATTGCTGACAATGTAGTGCAGCACGCGTTTAAAAAAAACACATGGCGTTAACTATTTATAAATACTAATTTATCTCGCATGTTGCACTGTACGGTTCTGTCTCAATCTGTATAATGAGGGCTTATTCACTTACAAGCATGCTGAAATCTGCAATAGGGGCAGAGTGAGTTAATCTCCCTACCGATATGTAAGTCGGTCCTGAGTCAGAAGCAAGAGCAATACTGCGAATTGTGTCAAGTGTTACTCCGCCGCTTACTTCGGTTTCAATGGATTCAGGAATAAGTTTAAGTGCTTCCTGAATAGCAGGGATATCCATATTGTCCAGCATGATTCTGTCTGCATGACAAGCAACAGCTTCGCGCACTTCTGCCATATTGCGGCACTCTACTTCAATTGGCGGACATGGGAAATAGGTGGCGCGGAGCTTCTTAACGGCTTCTGTCATATTGCCTGCAAGGTCAATATGATTGTCCTTTAACATGAGAATTTCTGTTAAGTCTTTACGGTGGTTTTGCCCGCCACCCATAATAACAGCATATTTTTCAGGATAACGAAGACAAGGCAGCGTTTTACGCGTATCCAGTAACGCAGTGCCGGAACTCGCCAGCTGGTCGACATATAGTTTTGTCAGGTTCGCAATGCCGGAAAGGTGTGTTATAAAATTAAGTATAACACGTTCTGCTTTTAGCAAATGACTTGCGTCAGCCTCAATAGTTGCTACTACGGTTCGGTCTGGAACAAAATCACCCTCATTGGCTAGGGCACTCCATGACCATTCTGTATCAGCACATGCGTCCATGATAAGCGGAATAAGCGGTAATCCGACGACTAACGTGTCTTCTTTGCTGATAATTTTCGCAGATAACTTGTGCCCGGAAGGGAAAATTCCTTCCGAAGTAAGATCCGGACCATCTTCTTCTAACGCCAGTTCAATCGCGTTATTCAGGTAGATTCTGGCGTTACCTTGAAAAAATGAGTCAAATTTTTCTGTGTGCATGGATTGTGTTATTGACCCTCTTAATGGTAGAGGCACAAAGCCAAGAGAGTGGGGGTCGTTCCAACCCTCTTAGGCGGTGTTTAGGTGGCTGCGACAGTTTCGTCAAGCGGTCTTGACAAATGATAAATTTCACACGCTCGTGGGTCTCAGGTGGTAGAGCATGACTGACACAAAAAAGCAGCATAACAAACAAGATAAAGTAGGAAAAGCTTCTGAGGAAAATAAGGTAGTTACACCTCAAAATAACTGCCGTGATGAAGTTAATTCTATTTATACCGGCGAGTTTGCCCACCCGGCAGACGCCGCTGATCATATAGAAAATCTCTCCATTGAAAAGCAGGTTTGTATGATGGAGCATCTTTCCAGTGAAGATGCTGCGGAAGCACTTGCCGAAATGGAAGAGCGCGCCCAGACGGATATTATCGAGAACCTTGATGTTGATGTTGCTGTACGAATTCTTTCGGAGATGTCTCCGGATGATGCGACAGACGTTCTTGATGAGTTGGATGAAGAACACAGAGATGTCCTGCTTGAACGGTTAGAAGCCGACGATGCGGAAGAAATTCGTAATCTGCTCGCTTTTGATCCGGATACTGCGGGTGGTATTATGAACACTGAGATTATTATTCTCAGTCAGGATCTTACCGCAGATCAGGCCATTATGCACATCCGCCGCGAGATGGAAGATAAAGAGATCCCGTACTATGCATATATTGTGGATAGTGAGGAGCGGCTTGTAGGTGTTCTTTCTCTGCGTAACTTGCTGCTGTGCCGTCCCGGTACAGTTCTCGAAGAAAAGCTTTCTGATCAAAGCCTTATTTCTGTAGTCTTTGATGAAGATAAAGAAAATGTAGCGCATCTATTGTCCCGCTACAATTTTATGGCAATGCCTGTTGTGGACTACGAAGGCCGATTGCTTGGCGTCGTTACCTATGACGACGTTATTGATATTATCCACGAAGAAGCATCCGAAGATATGCTCGGCATGGTAGGTGCTGGTCAGGACGAAACTGTCGACACCCCGTGGCTGGAATCTGTAAAGGTTCGCCTGCCGTGGCTGTTTATTAATATGATGAACTCCAGCATATCTGCGTATGTGGTTTTCTTGTTTGAAGGTTCCATCGCTCAAATGGCAATCCTTGCTGTACTCATGCCGATTGTAGCAAACCAGGCAGGAAATACCGGACAGCAGGCGCTTGCTGTTATGATTCGTCAACTTGCAGTTGAGCGGTTTGACCGTGGTAAAAGTTGGAAAGCAGTACTGCGTGAAGCAAAGGTTGGTGCACTGACAGGACTCATTGTCAGTCTGCTGGTTATGATCGGGGTATTCCTGTTTACGCAGAATGTACTGTTAGCCCAAGTAATGGCCAGCGCTCTGGCACTTGATATGTTGCTGGGCGCACTTGCCGGTGCGTCTATACCGCTTATTCTTAAAGAGCTCGGGCGTGATCCGGCACAGGCTTCAAGCATATTCTTAACAACGCTTACCGACGGCTTTGGATTCCTTATCTTCCTCGGTCTGGCAACGATGTTTATTTTATAATGTAGTAACATATAAAAATGCCCCGATGAATGTATTCATCGGGGCATTTTTTATGTCTACAGTATTGTTGGTTATTAGGACGCTGTCATTTCACCCACAAGGTTATGCAGTTCATTAGACATAGCCGCAATTTCCTGAATGGAAGTTGCTGACACGGTAATTTCTTCAGCAGACTTCTGAACAATAGTTGCCACTTCCTCAACAGTGCGGGCAATTTGTTCAGAGACTGCGGACTGTTCTTCTGAAGCTGTGGCGATTTCGCCTACCTGCGTTGAGTTCTGATCGATAAGATTCATGATTGTACGCAATGAGTCTTCGGACTCATTGGCAAGAGCGTTGGCTTCTTCAACGGTTCGTGCTGCGTTGCTTACTGTTTCAAAGTTGCGTTGTGCAGCGGTTTGGATAGTGCTCACGCTTTGTGTTACCTGTTCCGTTGCCTGCATGGTTTTTTCCGCAAGCTTGCGTACTTCGTCTGCAACTACAGCAAATCCTCTGCCCGCATCACCCGCGCGCGCTGCCTCAATAGCAGCATTCAGTGCCAGCAGGTTTGTCTGGTCTGCAATATCTGAAATCACATTCATAATAGAGCCGATGGCATCGACTTGTTCGCTAAGTTCAGATGTATTCTGCTGTAATTCTCTGGTCGTATTGCTTACTTCAGTGATGGACTGAACAGCGTTGAATACAACCGTGGAGCAGTTTTCGGACTCCTGTTTTGCTTCCTGTGCATTGGTATGTGCTTTGGATGCGTTCATGGCAACCTCGGAAACAGATACGTTCATTTCTTCCATAGCCGTGGAGGTTTCTGTCGTGCGCTGGCTTTGAACTTCGACTCCGTCGCTTACTTCCTTGAAATGACCGGCAAGGTCGTTGCTGTTTGCCTGCAGCCGTTCAGAGATTTTTTGAATTTCCTGTGCGGCGGACGTAATCCTGCGCTGGGCACTGCGGATTTCTGTCTGGTCGAGTAGAACCTGCATTACCCCTACTGCCTGATCATCCTGCATGATCGGAACAGCGATGTAATCAACATCGAGAGTCTGGTCGTGAGCCTGTACAAGGGTTGAGGCTCTTTGCATTGATTTTGTTTTAATAGCGTTGGAACATGCGCATTCATCGGATTGATAGTCTTCTGCAGTAAACAGCGCAGAAGATGGTTTGCCTTTGCATTCTTGTAGTGATGAGTTCGCAATGGATAGGGCCATGGTGTTGGCGTATAGAACCCTGAGTGAGGAATCGAGCATAAGAACAGGAAGCGGCAGTGCATCCGTAAAGTGGGTGAACATGTCTGCCATACTGTTTGCATTGTCCAGTACACGTTGGAAATCGCCGCAAAATTCGCTCATCGTACTTCGTTCCGTAATATCACCGGAAGCAACCGCGGAGACAAGCTTGTCAAGTTCATGTTCCATACCGGAAACAGCGTTGCCCATTCGGGTGAGAGAAGATGCGATGGCACCGATTTCATTTTTTTCTGTAATAACAAGCTGGGCGGAGAGGTCGCCTTTGCTTAATGAATTTGCAAAGGCATTAATACGATTCAGTGGCTTGGTGATGGAACGTGATGTGAAGAAAGAGAGTAGCAGAGTAATGAGCAGAGTTATTGCGGAAATAATGAGCAGGTTATTGAGTGATGATGCATTGTGAGCCAGCATCTGTGAACCGAGAGTCGTTTGTCCCTCCATGACGGAGAGTTTGATTTTTTCTGCTTTGGTTGCAGCCTGCTGCCCGTGACGGCTGATGTCCGCGTTTAATTTTTGTAATGTTGTAACACTGGTGTAGAGCTTCTCTACGATTCCCGTATATTGGGTGATTAATGCGTCACAATTACTGTACCAGCTACTCTCATTTGTTGTGTATGTAAAATTATCAGCAACTCTAAGTTCTCGCTTGGTTCGTTTCATTAATGAGTTGAGATGCTCTTTATCAAGGGGGACTGTAGGGTCATACAGTGCTGCTAAAATATTCATACGAGCTTTTGTAAATGCCGTTCCGCTGCTTGAGAGAGCCTGTACAAACTGCGGGTTTGTTCTACTGGAAAAATCCATGGCATCTTTCAGTATCTTGTCTAATTGAGTGGTTATCTTATCTCCTTCCGACCGTTGCTCCATGACAATGGTGTTTTGTTCCTGATAAGCTATAAAGTCTTCAATGATCTTTTTAGCATCTTCTTCTATAGAAAGAATAAGCGCAGAACGTTCTTGATCTTTTATGTTCTCTTTAGCAGCATTAAGATATTGTAAAATATTTGTTTCGCGGATCTTGTATTCGTCCAACGCAGTCTGTGTGTTGCTTTTTATGTATTCATTGGCCGCAATGTTCATGAGCAGTATATTTGCCTGAAGTTTTCCTGCCAGGTTTGTATCAAGTGCAAGTTCTCGATATGAAGAGAAACCGTCTTTATTATGCTGAAGGTTGACAATAGACTCTGTAGATAAAAACGTCATTGCAATAAGAACAAGGGAGAACCCACCCCATATTTTTACAGTAACACGTAAGTTTTTTAAAAACTGCATGCCTTCTCTCAAGTCGTTTGTAAGTTAAGGTGTACTGAAAACGGACACAGTTTAGCTTTCGTATTACTCAATGCCTTTTTTGCAGTGAGCAATAAAGAAAGTCAGATTTTATATATGAAGTAATACTTCTCCCCCCTCTCTATAGTTTTTTACAAGCTTTCCAAAAAAAAATGCAACATCTCAATTTAATAGGGAATTAGGATGCACATAGGTATCTCTTCGACCGATTTGTATGTTTACTTAGGGAATAATGTAAATAAATGCTTACAATTGTAATTTTTTTAACGACTAGCGGGAGGAAGGGAGATTCATGTGCGATTTCTGGTGCGGATAACGCGTGTATCAGGGGAACTATCCGTCATTCTGATTAAATGCATGTGTGCCGTCTTGCGGAAAGACTAAGTCGGGCTCTATTTTCCATAACGGTTTCGATTTATGCTTTGTCGCAAGAGATAGTTGTTCTTTGAAAGAATGAAGACACCCCTTTGCAACGGGGGGGCAAAGACAACACCAAATGAACTCAATCAGGGGAAAATGTGTTACGGTAGAACTTCAGATAAAAAGTTTGGTTGGTGAAGCAATTTGGACTGAAAAGGTTGCACGCTTGAGTTATGTTGCCAAGGTGTTGCTATGTAATGAGGATGTGCGAGAGTAAGCCGTAAAAGGAATTCGGTAGCATGGAATTGAAATTGATATACAACAATACGACACTCATTTTGATAGCGTTATTCTATGTGATAGTGCTTGTAGGTCCCTCCACAGTCTCGTCACTGATTGCGAAAGAAAAGGGATATCGCTTCGTATCGTTTGTATATTTCTTCTATTCGTTTATGTTTTTGCCTGTCATCGCTACGTTTGTTTTAGTGTTGTTATCAGGAGAGGTACGATATCTAGTTTCTGCTATTATAATACCTATTGCTGCACTGGTACCTGTTTGGCATGCCCGGAATTTGAAAATGAATGAAGATCTTCAGCATGCATCGCAAGTACAAGGTGTCAGGCTTAAATCGTGCCATTACTGCGATGAGCCATTTGAATACAGCAATATCTTTTGTCCGTTTTGTCACCATAGGACGCCTTTAAGCCTGATGACGGACTGGCGTGTCGTACTCTTCGTGCTGAGTATAATAACATTTATTCTCGCGCTTTTTATGGCCTCAGACGAATATCTTTACGATTTACGAAGTTACAACATGCTTGCGCCCTTTTTGCTTGCCGCAGAACTGGTGCCGTTTGTAGCAGTAGAAAAATCTTCAGTTTTGTTTTTTGTTTTTTTAATTCTGATAATTGCTGGGTTGTCGTGTTTTTTGTACACAATAGGTTCGATAATCTATACCGCAAATTGTCTGGTTATGGGGAAGACCGTTCAACGTCCTGCCGTGTTATTTATTGTCGCATTATACATCACAGTGATGCATCCAATGGTATTTGGAGCTATTTCTCTGATAAATAACAAAGAACCGATTACCTTAGACTTTTCACCCGGATGGATTTTTTGGGTTATTTCATACATATTTCTATGTTTATCGCTTTATTATTTGCGTACAGAAGACAATCCAAAAAATGATTCTAATACATATACCATGACCAGACAGCCTTGATACGTTAGTCATCCAGAGCTGTAAAAATATGTATGGTTCCGGCTAACCGTTGCTCAATTTATACAATCTCAATATCAAAATTTTGCAGTAGCGATACTGCTTCCGGCAGCGAGAACTTGGCGCGGGTGATGATGTTCTTGGAAACATCAATCGTGTAGCCATACGCGGTGGAAAAATCCGCTTGTGTCAGGTTTGCAGAATCGAAAAGGCAGTCTTTCAGATCGCAGGACTCAAAGGTCGCATGGGAAAGGTTGGTGCCGACAAAGGAAGCTCCGGTAAAAGAACAATCGTCGAAAGAGAATTGTTGCAGATTGAGATCAGGGAACACCGCATTGTCCAGAATGCAATCTGTGAACTCTGCCTTGAAAAGGCCTTTAACATTTCCCCAGTTGATGCCCATAAGCTTGCAACCTGTAAATCTGGCATCAAAGATATGGGTTGCCCCTAATTTTGCCAGCGATAGATTGCAGTTGCTGAAGTCGCAGTTGTCGAAAGAACTAAGGCTCAGATCCGCGTATTGAAATGAGCATCTTTCAAAGGTGCAGCTGAAGAACGAAATATCGCGGATACTTTCTTCGGCAAAATCCAGTCCTGTAAATTCTTTGTCTTCGTATTCGTCGTCTTTAAAGTAGGCTGTCATGCCGCGTGAACCTTTAACTCTTTATATATGTTGTAAAAATATAGAATATAGCGAGATTTGGAACGTGTCTATTCCTAAGGTCTGAATCATCGTGGAAGGGGAGGTGCTGTGTGCATCTTTTAGTATACGGATGTCCAATAGCTGATTTGGCAATTGCAATAAGCAAGAGTGAACTTAGCCACCGCCTCGTTCGTTTTTCTGTACTGTAATAATAAAACTATTCATATTAACCTGCTACATCCTAAAAGTTTACGCCAAGCTGGAGCCAGAACAGGTTGTTTTTTGTTGTTCCACCAAATCCGCCGGTGTAGCCTGCTGCGGCGTAGTAGTTATCTTTGGCTACTGTGATGTTTGCTTCCGGTGTAAAGGTTGTATTTTCATCCTGATCGACCACAAGTTGGGTTTCATTGCCAAGTCGCATAGTGTTGGAGATTTCACCATCTGTGAGGACTTGTGTGATACCTACACCAACCAGCGGGGTAATACGCCAATTTTCAACTGCAACAAACTGTTTTGTCCACTTCACGCGCGCATTACCATAGAGTTCATGATTATCCATGGTGCCATATGTAATGTCTGCTGAATCCTTATTGTCTGTGGTGAACGGATCGCGGTGCTGCCATACGTATTGCAATCCCACTTCAGGAATGATGTTATGTCCGCTTACCGTCCAAAGGTATCCCAGATCAGCTTCGGCACGGATGCTCACGGAGTCATAGCGGGCGGTTTCACGGTTGGTTGGATTGTCGTCTGTCATCTCGCTATCAACGTAGAAGAAGGAAGCCTCGCCTGAAAGTAGTACGTTGCTATTGAAACGTTTAATGCCGTGAACACCGCCATAATAGGTATCCACAAACTCTTTTCGTTTTCCGTAATCCTCTCCGGTGTATCGGATATCGCCCCGTGTGTATCCTGCATGGAAACCTACGTAACAGTCATTAAGCTCCTCGTTCATATTATAGTTGTACCCCAATACAAAGCCATAGGTATTGCTGTTGTAACCGGAGCTGGCTGAGTCGTTGGAGTTAACATAGACAGGGCGCATAAATAGCGAGTGTCGATTAGTTTGCTTGGCAGTCATTACGGGCAGAATGTTTGGATTTGAAAGAGAAGCAACCATAGTGGAGGAGGCGCTTGAAACACCGTACCCATCAAGGGTATCACTTTGTTGCGGGTTTGCGTCAGGGAGAACACGGAACATCATGCGCCCAGCAAGGTTATTTTGTATGATCGCATGAATATGGCTTTCCAGCTTCATGCTTATCAAAGCCTGTTTAAGAGGCGTTGAAACCTCAGGCTCATAATTCAGTCCAATTCGCTGTGGTGTTGAAACGTTTCCGGGGAATAGTTCAATCTTAACACCCGGAGGAACATTAACTGATTCAAGCGATGCAAACTGGTTAGGGTTTGCCGCTTTCTGTTCTGCTGTTTCCTGTTTCCACAGTCTTGGGATGTCGTATAAGCCATTTTTATAATCATCTGTTAGATGCACGAACAGTTTTGTATTATCAAAGGTCACAGTTGCTTCGTCTACTGAACCGATTACTCCTTGATACATGCGGTTAAATTCACCCTGTTCATGCCCAAGTTCCATGGCATACCCCGTAATACGTAAATTTCCTACTGTGATAACCTGATATGTGTGCAGGTTTCGTTCTTCAGGGGCAAGAGATGCTGTGATTGATGGATTCATTTCAGCGGTGACATGAATCAGACCAGATGAATGCAGTGTTGCATCGTTTCTGACTACAAGACCATAGGCATAGACGGGAGTAGGAACGCCACCATTATTCGTATCATATGCACCACCAACCACATGGAGATCGATATTGCCTGTGTTAGAAATTGTTGATGCCTTTGTGTCCAAGCCATACCCCAGTGCATAGTTGCTGGTGGCGCTGGTTTCCGTGTTACAGCTGGCACCTTCAACACGAACGTAAATGTCTCCTGTGTTTTTAACACTGCCCGTACCGGACAGAATACCAGTTGCAGACACAGTTAAGGGCACCGCTACGCCGCTTTTTAAAAGCGTGCCGCCTTTGGAGGTAACAGTTACATCCCCGCTGTTATCAAGATTTCCCTTGCTATACAGTCCGTAAGTACTCCCTGATGAGTTATAACTAGAACTTACTCCGCCTACGCTCTCAACAATGACGGTTCCGTCGTTCGTAACATCAGCTCCATATATACCAAATGCATTAATGCCGGATTGCATGCCTGTGCCAGATTGCGCATTGACTGAGATCTCACCAGAGTTGATGACCTCACCAGCTCCTTTAATGCCATACGTCGAGACTCCGGCTTTAGCATACGACAGATTAGAAGAGGTGGTTTCTCCGGCCCATCCTTCAACGGTTATTTTCCCTGTGTTGGTAATGCGTGTAGTACCGGAAGATTGTATCCCATATGCCATTACCCCTGCACTTTGATTTGATATGGCTCCACTACGAGCAATAACCTTAAGCGTTCCGTTGTTCTCAATTTCGCCTGTGGCACCGCTGTGTAGAATTCCGTTGGCAGATGCCATGGTGTGTCCAGTTGCCTCGGCTTGGGTGCACCCGCCATGTGCTTCTACAGTTACATCACCATTTATAGTGAGCACAGTGCCATTACCAGTTGTTTGTACGCCTGTCGCAACAGCCCAGACATCAGGTATTGTGATATCTCCAGCGCCCTGTGCACCTGCACCTTCGCTAATGATGCTTATCGATGCGTCTGAAGATGTAGTAATGTTGCCAAGAGAGTCGATTCCTACTAGCCTCACAACTCCGCTAGTGGTGACGTTGTCTGCGCCTGACGCATTAATATCTATGTATTTATTGACATAAAGAGACATGGTGGAAAAATTGTTTTGGATGCCATACAGGGCAATATTATCCCAATCGAGCGATAGCTCGTCATACTCAATGGATGACGCAATGGTGTATGACTCTGGAGACTCAGCCCCTAGGTTTTCAAAGAATAGCCCCCAGTAATTTTTACTGGATGTTGATGATTCAATATACGGTGTCGTAATATGTTCTGCATATGCCTGAGGAGTGGATGGGGTTGTGATGTGTTGCGGATCAATAATTTCAGCTTTTGCCTTAAGGGTACAACTGATTATGAGTGCTATAACTAAACAGATGCTCCCTATTGTCCTCGCCTTCATCTTCAATATGGTAATATCGTGTTCCATACGGATCCCTCTCTTAAGGTTCTCCAACACTATTAAAAACTACTAACTATTCTTGTTGCTAACTTTGAACAAAAGTACTTAGTTCAGTACAGGGTGTAAGAGAAAAAATGATATTATTTAATGGATTTATCGAAAATTAAGGTGTTTTGTATGCGGGGCTGTCTTAGATGAATAAACGCTTTTTCTCGTGTCTTTCTTCATTCGTCTGAGATTAGCGCCAAATGAGGGGGCATAGTTATGATGTAGCGGGGGAGATGTTAGTTCTAATACTAACAATATATGACCTTAGATAAAAAACAAAAAAACAGCCCAAGCACCTGAGAGGACTTGGGCTGTTTTTAACAGTTATCTTGCGCGCCCTAGGTAATATGACCTAGGGAATTTTGTTAACTAAATGTGTGTTACTTAGTGCGCATGTTCTGGAAGTGCGGCGTGCACCCGTCTTGCAAGATAGATAAACGGTGTGTCCAAAAGAGACACAACAGCTTTAAAGATTATTGTAGTGATAAGAATCTCCACAAGAACTGCTGTGGGGAATACGCCGTAGAAGGCGATAAGGCAGAAGATAGTGGAATCGAGAAATTGCGAAACAAGCGTTGATGCGTTGTTGCGCAGCCACAGCATTCTGCCGTTCGTTTTTTCTTTCCAGAAATGGAACGCCCATACATCGTGCATTTGTGATGTAAGGTAGGCGAGCATGGACGCAACCGCGATGCGTGGAAGGAATCCGAAAATGGCTTCCAGATGCGGTTGTGCAAAATCGTCTGCAGCAGGTGCAAAATGCAGAGCAATTTGCATGTATACAGTCATAAGGACGAGGGTGACAAAACCAAGCAGGACGCCTTTTTGTGCCTCGCGCTTTCCGTAGAATTCACTGAGCATGTCCGTTGCCAGGAACACTCCGGCATAGAGAATATTACCGAGCGTTGTAGTAAGCCCGAATAACTCTACAGTTTTAAGAACCTGAAGGTTACAAAGAAGAAGGTTGAAGACAATAACGGCAAACAGGCCGATCCTGCCAAAGAACCTATAGAGCATCAGTGCAATACAGAGGTCTGTAATTGCGAAGCTAATCCATAATACTTCGTTCACGACGAATACTCCTTGAAGCGATTAAAACCGGGAAAACAGCCCGATTTTTCGGCAACGTAAATAGGCTCTATTCGTTATGAGGTCAAGTTGCATAACCTCCGGCAACCAAAAGGCTATTGTCCGGATATAGAATGCTTACCTGATTCTTGCCTTCATCTTTAGCACAATAGAGCGCGGCGTCTGCCCGACGGATCATCTCCACAGGAGGCTCCTCACGGGTAAGATCAATACAGGCTACGCCAAAGCTGGCAGTAGCGTTAAGTATTCCTTTGTCCGTAACAAAATCATGCTGTTCAATTTGAATACGGATTCGTTCTGCCAATAACGCTGCGTGGCTGGCAGGAGTGCATGGAAGTATTACCGCAAACTCTTCGCCACCGAACCGTGCAATATAGTCGGAAGTGCGGAGCGAAGTCTCAAGGATTTTGCTGAAGTCTCTTAATACAGCATCACCGGCAAGGTGACCGTGTGAATCATTAATCCGTTTGAAGTTATCGATGTCTGCAATCATCAGACATAACGAGTGGCCGTACCTTCTGTGTCTGAAGTCTTCTTCCTGAAGGCGCGTCTCGAAGTGGCGTCTGTTGTACAGCTGCGTCAAACCGTCAATGTCTGCATCGTGCTGTGCGGACGTATACAGCATGGCATTGTTAAGCCCCAGCGTGAGATGTGAAAGTGCAGACTGTAAAATTTGTATTTGATCTTTGCCGAGCTGTGGCTGTTCATGACACTGGATCATGACTACACCAAAAGTTACACCGCTGTGCTCAAGGTTAACTGCAAGCAGTGAGTCGGAAGAAGGCAAAATGTCTGTGGTAACAGTGCCCATGTAGTTCATGTCTGTGCTGACAACTGCTTCGCCGAGCAAACCCTCTGCATGCGCTTTAAGTTTTTCTGTCCATCTATTTGCAATGCTGTCTTTTTTGCTGCTGGCAACATACACGGATGCGTGGATGTTTGTTGTGTCCTGCGGGGACCAGCAGATAGCATTAATGGCTGAAACTGGCAGCAGGGTTTTAAGCTCTGTCTGAGCTGCGCGTAAAATTTCTGTCGGGTCAAGATGCTGTGTGACCTTTTCCAGAAAGGATATGATGAAGCTGAGCATGTCGTTCTTGCGTTCCAGAATTTCGCGATCCAGACAAATCTCGCGCGTCATGTGCATGATGTCCTGATACAGATTCTGTGTTTCAACTGCGGAAAGCAAGACTTCACGGGCTCGTGATTCTGTAATAGGCGGCTTGATGATTTCGGTAAAACCACATTCAAGTAATGATTCAAGCTCTGCAAGATCGTAGTCACCACCCATAATAAGGATGCGTGACATTACTTCTAGATGTGCAATACTGCTTGCTGGAAGCGTCTTGAGAGTATCCCACCCCTGTTTTGAGATCCAGAGAAGGCACGGCTCTTCTGTTTCCAGCTGGTCAATCGTTGGAGTAACACCGATGGGAAAGCAACTAAGTGCGAATCGATCTCCAGCGGCGTGCTGAATGACTTCTGCATCTTCATCATTGATGCCCAGTCCCCACATGAGCTTCTTAGTTTGGCCGATCACGGTATCCTCCAAAAAATGCGGCAAGATTTGCCGATCAAAATGATAATAGTGGCGTATGCTCTGTTTGAGCAAAATGTGTGCCGAATCAGCTGTGATCTTGGAACTCTAGGTGAAACGGGAAGGGAAGATAGTGGAGGAGAGGTGTGTGTCAAAATCATGACTAGAAACATTGTGTGTTTGTTCAATACAATATCACGCAGAGATGGACAAGCAAAAAGCCCCCATTTGGTAAGGGCTATCGCTTGTTTTATCCTAATATTACGTGAGCTCTTGTACTCTTACTATCGAACATAAAAAGACTAACAGGCGGGAAATGAAAGTTGTGCAGAAAGAAAAAATTATTTTTTAAAAATAGTTTTTGTTGTTTCCGCAACCTGATTCGCAATTGTTTTGTCGAAGAGCATCGCGAGGTGGCTTACAGGTCTTGTTTTGATCGCTCTCCAGTTTTTTAAAGGTGTTGCCACGCTATTCTGAGGTAGCACCATGTTGTCTACAGGGGAATAGAACATGTAGCACGGTACATTATGAGCAGCGTGAGCTTGCTCTTGTTTTTCTATTTGTTGAATTACCTGCCCCTTGAAATCCAGCTGTCTTCCAAGTGATGTTGCTGCAAATGTTGCCAGCTTGCTTCCCTGCATGGGGGCGCCCAGCGTGATTACTCCTGCAACCCTGTCAGCATATTCAGAGCGTGCCAGCCAGTCGCGCAGCAGCAGCCCACCGAGACTATGACCGATAAGCACTGGCCTTATTGCCGGCTCTTGTTCCAGAACTGTTTCCAGATAGCTGGTCAACTCAGCGCTTACTACGTCAAACGCTTTACGGCTCGAATAGGTAAATGTTGCACAGTTGGTCAGACCGTATTTTTTGAACCAGCGGCGGTATAAAAACCAGGCAGAACAGTTATGGAATAAACCATGAACCATAATTATTGGATATTCAGTTGCTGCGAGTGGCAGTGAATTTCTGTTTTTCCAGCGCTGAACAATCGTGCCTCCGAAATACATGCTGAAAACAAAAATCTGTGCTTTGAACGCTGAAAAAACACCACGGTGCACAGCGCGGAGCGCATTTTCGCGTGAGTCAAACAGGCTCTCAATTCGTGACTGGTGTTCGTACCAGTAGAGCAGGTACGTCACAACTGCGAATACGTAGCATCCCAGTATAAATAAAAGTAGCAAGGTACAGAGTAGTATCATGATCTACTAATAATAAGAAAAGGTTAGAATGGGAAGCATTATTGGGATGAAGAAAAAGATATCTCGTTGGAGAGAGGGATTATTGCGCATCAAAAAAATTAAATGGGGACAGAGTCTGTCAGCTCCTGCCGGAGACGATAAGTAGTTCTTGTACTTCTGAGAGTCGCCGGAGAAAAACTCAAAAAGCCAGAATAACTGTTCTGGCTTTTTGAGTTTTTTATGATATGGATTAGACTAGAACAGGAAATTTTTAATACCTGTAAACACAATCTGTGCAGAGATTGCGGAGAGGATAAGGCCGCTGATCTTACTCATGATGGAGAGACCGATTGTGCCGATGACCCTCTGGATGTGCGGAGCTACGTAGAGCAGGAATCCTACAGAGAGGATAGCAGCGAGGAGTCCGAAGCTGCTTGCAATGCGGGTTGGGGTATCCGTGATCTGTGCACCCATGATGAGCAGGGTACCAATAGTCGCAGGGCCGATAACAACAGGGATAGCAAGCGGAACAACGCTGATATCGGCATCTTCTTCGATATCGCCCGGATTTTTTATAGGCGCTTTAGTTCCTTGAATAAGATGTACTGCGGACAGGAACAGCAGCGCACCAGAGCCGATTCGGAATGCATCAAGCGTAATTCCGAAGATAGCAAAAAGGGTATTGCCAAAATAAAACAGCGTGAATGCTGCAATGATAACGGCAAATGTTGTACGGATTGCTGTTTTACGCTGTTTTTCTTTAGGCATGTCAACGGTAAGCGCCAAAAACATACTGATCACGAAGAACGGGGTCAGTATGAAGAAAAATTTGACGTAGGTTTCAGTAAACGAATTAAGCATCATGATTGTTGGCATGGTTTTCCTGCTATAAAAGACAATAATATTGCTGGGTGGTACGTTAAAAATTGATAATTAGTCGAAAGCGTGAGGACGCTTGTATGCTTGTTCGTGTAACTAATCAAGCGTTTTTTAAAGTTGTAAAAAGATAGTTTTTACAGTCAATTAAGCTTGTGATTAAAGGGTGGAACATGAAGAAAGTCAGCGCGGCGAAAACACCGGTATATTTTTTTGGAACTTGTCTTGCGGATATGATGTATGCAGATTCTGCAATGGCTGCAATTCGGCTCATAGAGCGGGAAGGGTATGAGGTTGTGTACCCCATGGAGCAAAGCTGTTGCGGGCAGCCTGCATATAACTCCGGATTCCCTGAAGAAGCGAAAGAAGTCGCGTGGAAACAAGTGCAGCTTTTTGCAAAACATGATTATCCGATTGTTGTGCCGTCAGGTTCCTGCGCGGGCATGATGCAAGTGCATTACCCGAAACTTTTCAAAGATTCGCCTGATCTTTTCACAGTGAAACGTTTTAGTGAAAGAGTAATTGAGTTGACCACATTCTTACACCAGCACGCGCACGCAGTATATCAGGATAAGGGAACGCCGATTAAGGCCACATGGCATTCGTCGTGTCATGCTATGCGTGAGGCAAACTGTATTGCAGATTCCAAGGCGTTGCTGAAGCAGTTGAGCAATGTCGAGCTGATAGAACTGGAGCGTGAGCGTGAATGTTGCGGATTTGGCGGCACATTCTCCATCAAACAGCCTGAAATATCCGGAGCCATGGTGTCAGATAAAGTTGCTGATGTGGTAGCAACCGGTGCATCAGTGGTGCTTAGCGGTGACTGCGGGTGTCTGATGAATATTACAGGGCACATGGAAAAAGAAAATATTAATGTGAAGGGTCAGCATATAGCGGAGTTTATCTGGGAGCGTATCAATGGCTAGTAACGAGAAGTTTAATTTTGCGCAAAACGTGGCAGAGGCGCTGGCGGACAGCCAGCTACGGGCAAACTTCCGTTTCGCTACGGATACACTTATTCAGCGGCGCAGTACCGTGTTTGCATCGCCGGAGGAGACTGACTTTCTGCGTGACGTGGGCAGTTCCATGAAAAAAGACGTGCTGGCAAACCTGCCGGATCTGCTGGAACGGTTCGAAGCACAATGTATAAAAAACGGCATCATTGTCCATTGGGCAGAAACTGCCAAGGATGCCAACGAACTTATTCTTTCTATTCTTGAAGATCACTCTGCGAAGAAGGTGGTCAAAGGCAAATCCATGGCATCGGAAGAAATTCATCTGAATTCCTACCTTGAAAAGCATGGAAAGGAAGTAATTGAAACAGATTTTGGTGAATTCATTATTCAACTGTGCCATGAGCCACCGTCCCACATTATTGTTCCTGCCGTGCATAAAAACAGAAAACAGATTGCGGAAGTGCTGGCTGAACATGTTGAAGGTATGGAGTACACGGAAGACGTCGATGTAATGCTGGCAAACGTCCGCAGTACATTACGTGAGCATTTTAAAACAGCGGATGCTGGGATTTCGGGCGTAAACTTCGGTATTGCTGAGACCGGAACCCTGTGTCTTGTCGAAAACGAAGGTAACGGACGCATGTGCACTACCGTGCCGCCGCTGCATATTGCTTTAATGGGTATCGAAAAGCTTGTGGAGAACGTGGAAGACATTCCGGCAATCTACCGGCTGCTATGCGGTTCTGCCACGGGGCAGCGCGTTACCACCTATTTTAATATGATATCAGGCCCTCGTAAGAAAGATGAGCGTGACGGCCCTAAAGAAGTGCATCTTGTGCTGTTGGACAACGGGCGCTCACAGATAATGAACGACCCGCAGCTTGGCGATGTGCTTAAATGCATCCGCTGCGGAACGTGCTTGAATCATTGTCCTGTATTTACACGCATTGGCGGTCATGCCTACGGTTCTACCTATCCGGGGCCGATTGGTGAAATCCTTGTTCCGCAGCTTGAAGGGCTGAATCCTAAAGGTGCTATTGCAACAGCATCTTCTCTTTGTGATGCCTGTGCAGAGGCGTGTCCGGTACGAATCCCTATTCCTGAAATTATCCGCCGTATGCGCGATGAAAGTTACGGAAACAGTGACGGCGCCAGTGTGGCTGGGCATGGTTATAAAAAGAATTGTCTGGAAAGCATGGTGTGGCGCGGCTGGCGTCGGTCACAGACTTGCCCGACAATGAACAAAATGATGCTTAAGGGGCTTGCTCTGTTTGGTAAGTGGCTTCCTGCTGTCGGGCCTCTGAAATCGTGGATGAGTGTCCGCAGTAAACCAAAATTCGGGAAAAACAGCCTTAAAGATTTAGTAAAGAAAGAGGGGGTGCGTCATGAGTAGCAGTGCTGAAAGCAGAGAACGCATCTTGAGCCGCCTGTACAATGCGCAGCAATATGGACGTGACGCCTATATTCCGCAGAAAAAGGTCTGGAACATCAAAAGTCAGTCAAAAGATAAAAATATTGCAGAATTTACAGAACGTATGAGTGCCGTGCGGACGGAAGTGTTCCGTACCAAGGGAACAGAATGGGTTCCAGCCCTGCAAAAACTGGTGGAGGAGCGTGGACAGAAGACGTTGCTCCATGCACCGAACACTCCTGTAGGAAAGGCTCTGGCCGCAAACTGGGCAAAGGATAGTTCTTGTAAGCTCATTACATGGAAAGAAACTATCGAACAATTTAAAGAAGAGCTGTTTACCTGTGACGGTGCAGTAACAGGAAGTCTTGGCGGTATCGCGGAATCTGCAGCCGTTATCCTGTGGCCTACGGTAGAAGAACCACGGCTTATGTCTATTGTTCCGCCGTTGCATGTAGTGGTGGTTGAGGCAGATACGATATACACATCGTTTCAGGAAGCCATTAAAAAACTGAAATGGAATAAGGATATTCCGACGAATGCGTTACTTATTTCAGGCCCTTCAAAAACTGCGGATATTGAATTGATTCTCCAATTTGGAGTGCACGGGCCTACAGACCTTATAGTCTTCATTACAGAGTAAAGAAATCACTCGACATCGGGTGATGTAGAAAAGTCAAATCATCACAGCATATTATGTTGTGGTGATTTGACTTTTCTTACGCCCTCTTTTCGGGGGATTGCTTCGTAACCCGCCTGAAAGCAAAGAATATTAACGGATAGGGATAGAGGAGTAATGTCAGGTAAGTTTTACTTGCAGACTTTACAAGAAGCAGACTGCGAGGCTATTCTAAGTCAACGGTTTGGTGTGCTAGGGGGATATATTGCCTTTGAACATCAACCGTATTCTTTTTTTTCTTGTCAAAACTGTGACGGTTTCTCTGAAAGTGTAATTATAGCAGATGAATAGCGTTTCGGTGATTGTCGAATAGAGTGAGGCTACATGTACTACAGGCATTTTAAGGGGAAGTTCTATCAGACAGTCTCAGAAGCGTTTGATACAACAACAGAGGAAGTGGTTGTTATCTATCGGACACTTTACGCAAGTGATTACGCATGGTTTACGCGGCCAGCGGCGGAATTTTACGGGGAAAAAGAGTTGGCAGACGGAACACGTGTTAAGCGGTTCGCACCAATAGAAAAAGATTTGTTGCCGAACGAAGTACAGGACTATTTAGCGGAACATCCTATACAGAGTTTTCTATAAAGTGCTGAAACCTGCGTTTCACCTATAATAATCAGGATATTGAACAGCATAGAAAGTTTTTTTTCTTTTTTACATGCTTGAAAAAAACAGTTCAGTCCTGTAGCAAGTCCTTGACTGTATAGAAATCAGCACTTGTTGCTGTAGGAGGAAGATAGGATAATGAGCGAAACCGAAAACGATACCCAGAAAAAGAGCACTCATTCTTTTGCGCCCGGCAGCTTGGGGGCTGTCCTCAACGAGAAAGAAAAAAAGTCTCTTCTTACATACATTGCACTCGGTATCATCATTGTTGAATGTGTAGTAACGGTTGTTGCTATACTTCACGGTGTTACTAATCTGCACCCAACCGCTGATGGGAATATGGAGTACCTGTTCCCTTGGAAAGCGTACCTTGTCGCTGTATTGCTCGCTCCAATTGCAGTTATGTTCATCATCCAGATCATTGGGATGGGATTCAACCGCTTTATCAACGGTGATCCTGTAATGTCTGAAGTCGACAACGAACATATTCCTGAAAGAATGCGAAACTGGATTCATCTTATCAATGGTATGCCTACAACAATTCTGCTTGCAGGGTTCTTGTTTGTGGGTATGTTGTTGTATAATATGGATGTTATTATAGGTTTTATCCTAAAACTTGGCGAAGTTGCGGCAGAACTCGCCATCTGGATCAGTGTTGGTCTGGTTGCAGCATGGATAGTAAGTTATGTCTGCAAAATGTATTTTATGTACCGTACTCGTCGAGTCGCTGAAGAATACGCGTTTAGACGCGAAGTTCTTGAACGCACCGGCATAGCCATCATTGATCAGAAAACTGCTATTACCTCCGACGGTAGAATGCTTATTGCTGATTCAAGTATTGATGGCAGAGGCCCAATTGATATCAGTCCAGAAAACGCTGTCGAAGGTGGCACCGTTATCGAACCAAAATCTCTTCCGCCGTCTCAGGCAGATAAGTTATTATAGCAACATGAAGACAAATAAGCCCTCGCACTTTGCGAGGGCTTTTTTTTGCCTTACTACCTGAAGATGCTTTTAGCGTTTACGATATTTTTTATGTGCCTGAAGAGTAAAGAAGAGTGAGCCGATGAACGCGCAGGAGGCTTGGATGAGTTCTCCTTGTGTGAATCCACCCTGATTTGGGGGGACAGCAATAAAGGAGAGTATGCCAAGTGAAACAAGCGGGATCCAGATGCTGCAGATAAGATAGGATGTAATGATCTTAGCTCTCGGGATAAGTCGGCTTGCAAAGTATACAAGTGCAGCACCACCGACGAAAGGAGCAAGGATTCTGCCATAAAAGAAGGTGCCCACAATGTTGCTGCTCGCCATCCGAAAAATAAAACTGAATGCGAACATTATCCCGAAGAAAAGGGGGAGGAAAAGTATCCAGCGTAACCATTCCGGGAGTTTTTCATACATGCTAAACATATTTTTCTCAGTATGATATATGACTGCACGTCATGTTATATAAAAAATAAAAAAGGTATGCATAAGATAGTTTGTTCTAATGGTGTAGTAGATAAGTATGCATGTCATGCTGGTCTGATTTCTGATACTAGAAAGAGAATAAGCTTAAGAAGTCGGTCTCATCAATTCTAATTTGTCTATTCATGTGGGTTTATCAATGGTGTTGCGGTGGGGATGTAGTAACTTTGTCTCACTCTGCGCAAAATAGTTTTGTTGAAATTAACATAACTCGCACAATAGATAGAGAGGAATAGTTGTATGGCTAAAAAAGATACTATGAAAACAGCCTTCGGGCGTCCTGTCGGGAACGATTTGAATTCATTGACTGCTGGGGAACGTGGCCCGTTGCTTATGCAGGATGTTCATTTATTGGAAAAGCTGGGGCATTTTGATCGCGAGCGTATTCCCGAGCGCGTTGTACATGCCAAGGGTGCGGGGGCGTATGGATACTTTGAGGTGACAGCAGACGTCACCAAGTACACAAAGGCTGCTTTTTTGTCTTCTGTAGGTAAAAAGACCGATGTATTCGCCCGTTTTTCTACGGTTGGTGGAGAAAAGGGCAGTGCCGATGCGGAACGTGACCCTCGCGGATTTGCCTTAAAATTTTATACCGAAGAAGGTAACTACGACATGACAGGCAACAATACGCCTGTGTTTTTTATCCGTGATCCACTCAAATTTCCTGATTTTATCCATACTCAGAAGCGTGATCCTTCAACAAACTTGAAAAGCCCAACCATGGCTTGGGATTTCTGGTCACTTACACCGGAGTCCATCCATCAGGTAACCATCCTGTTTTCAGACAGGGGCACGCCTGCCACGTATCGTAATATGAACGGTTATTCCAGCCATACGTACAAGTGGTACAATGACAAAGGTGAATATTTCTGGGTGCAGTATCATTTTAAAACAGATCAAGGCATTAAAAACTTTAACGGTGCCGAAGCTAAGGACATGTGCGGGAAAGACCCTGACCATGCTACGCGTGATCTTTACAATTCTATCGCAAACGGCGACTTTCCGTCGTGGACGCTCGAAATGCAAATTCTTACCCCTGAGCAGGCCGAAACCTTTGAGTGGGACATTTTTGATATCACGAAAGTTTGGCCGCATAGCCAAGTTCCGCCAATCACTGTTGGCAAGCTTGTGTTTAATCGCAATCCTGAAAACTATTTTGCGGAAGTGGAACAGGCAGCATTCAACCCAAGCAACCTTGTACCCGGCATCGGCGTATCGCCCGACAAAATGTTGCAGGGGCGTCTTTTCTCTTACCACGACACGCATCTGCATCGTTTAGGCCCTAACTACAATCTTATTCCTGTGAATCAACCTAAAAATTCTCAGCAGTTAAACCATCAGCGTGATGGTGCCATGCGTGTAGACGAAAATGGGCTTGGAAGGCCAAACTATTGGCCGAACAGCTTCAGCACGATTCAGCCTGAGGGAAAAAATGAAGAACCGGAAATTCCACTGCATAGCGCTGCCTCCCGTTATGAATTTACACATCCAAACGACGACTACGTACAAGCAGGTAATCTTTACCGTAACGTTATGACCATGGCAGACCGTGACAGCCTCATAACAAATATTCTTGGGAATATGGCAGAGGTGCCGCTACGCATCAAACTGCGTCAATGTGCCATCTTTTATCTGGCTGATAAAGACTACGGAGAACGGGTCGCGAAAGGGCTACAGCTTGATCTCGGACTCGTGGAGCGGCTTGCGTCTATGTCTCAGGAAGAGCGTGTAGCTGCGACTGCCGATCTGTAGAGGTTGCGGCGGACTTTTACCTGCGAGGACAGCACGTCTTATATGGCAGCCTCGCGGTTTACTACCTTTTCATTCCAAAGGGCTGTCCTTAATACGTAGGAGAGCCCTTTTTTAATCTTATCTGAAATATGCTGTTTGAAGGGATGGTGGCTATCTATTTGGTATTGTTGACATAGAAAGTTGTAAGATGTAAAAAATATGAATCTTAACTAAACGTAAAGAGGTTTTTTTGATTAGAAAACGAATGGATCTTGTGAAGCTGGTTGTTAGCGAGAGTCGCAACCAGTAAGTGTTTTTTATTTAGGACGTTATTCGTATAGTGCGAACTCTACTCTTATCTCGCGAAAGCGAGTAGTTACACTTATTTTTAAGCCAACCCCCGAGTGTGTGGGGTATGCTTTTTGTGTTCTCGTCTAGCAACCACTTATTTGCGCGTATTATCGGTTTACATGTGCAGCGAACGCTGCATGTGTCGACTACATTTATTTGTTGGTCTTCCGACCACACAAACATTGTCGCACACAAGGAGTGGACTAATGCTACTTAAAGACGAACTACCTAACGATGTTGATCGTATTTCGCAGATACAATATGCAGCCTTTAAAGGGCATCCTATGCATAAGCCCGGTGCTGAACCTACAGAGCATCGAATTGTTGAACGCCTGCGCGCCTCGAACTCCCTGAGTCTTTCGCTTCTGGCAGAAGAAAACGGGGAAGCGGTTGGGCATATTGCCATGTCACCTGCAACAGTTGGCGAAGTCAGACAGGGGTGGTATCTCCTTGGCCCTGTGGGGGTTATACCAAGCCGGCAGGGTGCCGGAATCGGTTCTTCCCTCGTTCGTGAGGCTTTGCAGCAGATGCGGAAAAAGGGTGCAAAGGGTGTAGTTCTGGTTGGTGATCCAGAATTCTATACGCGTTTTGGTTTTAAAGGCATAGCCGGTCTGACGTATGCTGGAGTACCGGACCAGTTTGTTCTTGGCTTGTCTTTTTCTGACAAGGCGCCACAAGGCGAAATCATTGCGCATGATGCTTTCAATGTGAGCTCAGAGTAACAACAGAGAGCCGCAGTGTGTTGGCACTATCTGCTACATTCAACGTACGAAGAGATGCCATGAGTAGGCAGATTTTCTAAATACTATTGAAAAGGGCTGTTCTTACGTAAGAACAGCCCTTTTTTATGGAAAGTTTTTCTAGTTGTCGCAGACGAAATGCCGGAACTATGTCGAAAAATTAGACCTTGGTAAGCTGCCAGCATCGGTAACAACCAAGCGCGGAGCGGATAAGCATCATGCCACCGGTTGCGAGCCAGATCCACACAAGGGGGTGTGGTGGCTGGAACATGGTTATGAGTGCAATGAATCCTATGCCGATGAGGCAGGAAATGCACATGGCATTTCGGGTAAACGCAAAATCACCGATGCCCCAGAGGATACCGTCTGTTGCGTAGGAAAGTGAGTTCGTTGGCTGAAAAATAGCAACTACTGTCCATGCAGGGATGAAAGCGGCATATGATTCCAGCGGAATAAGAAGCCCGGCAAAAATATCGGCTCCTGCTATCATGAGCACGCCGATTATGATGCCTGTTATGAAGCTGTATCCGAAGGTTTGGCGGACGACTTGCTTGATCATCAGGTTGTCGTTTTTGCCCTTGAAATAGCCGGAAAGGCTTTGGCCTGTGATGGCGAAGGTATCCAGCAACATGGTGTTGAATACAACAAACTGCCGAATACCCTGATGTGCTGCGCCTTCGATGGCGCCTGCCTGAGTTGCAGTGCGTGTGCAGTAGAGCAGAAAGGCTATGACAAGTCCTGTACGGACTGTCATATCCCAGCCGATGGAGAGCAGACGTTTGCAGCGCGGGATATCAAATTTTGGTGTCAGACCGAGCTTTCTGTGCAGCGCGTAGAGGGTGATGGCCATGCCTATGTACTGGCTGATAGTTGTTGCCAGTGCCGCACCGGTTACGCCGAGTTCCGGAAACGGGCCGTGACCGAAGATGAGCAGCCAGTCGAGCAGTACGTTGAGCGCGTTAACGACGGTTGTGACGACGAGCGGTGTGCGCATGTCCTGTAACCCGCGAAAAATACCGAAGGCTGCCATGGTAAAGAGCACGGCTGGCCCCCCTGCGAGTCTGCATGTCATGTAGTCGATGGACAGACTCTGCATGACGCCTTCTGCGCCCATGAACTGTGAAATTTGCGGCAGGAATAACAGAGGCAGCAGGGCTGAGACAAGGCCGATGCCAAGTGCCAGCAGAAGTGATGTGCTGGCGATGGTTGCTGTTTCTGTTTTGTTTTCAGCACCGATGCTGTGTGCAATTTCTGTCTGTGTTCCTATTCCGAGAAAATTGAAAATCCAGAACGCAGAGGTAAGCACCATGGTGCCAATGCCGAGCGCTGCAAGTGGTTCTGTGCCGAGTTTTGCAACAAATGCAGTGTCAACAAGACCGGTAAGCGGCTCTGCAATGAGTGATAACAGAACTGGAACCGACATGCTTGCAAACGTTTTTGCAGGAGCATTCCTGTAGGCATGTTCGTTTAAAGATTCTGTCGTAGTGGTCATGTTTTTTTGCTCCCGCAAAATAAAAAAGTCTGCATCCGGTAACTTGGATGCAGACTTGCTTGTAGTCGTAGTGATTCTACTTTTCGTCAACAAACGGGTTAAAGTACCCGAAATCAATCCAAGGGCATGCTTTTTTGAGCCTTTTTCGGAAGAAGGTAAAGCCCATACTTGCACCGAAGTCTATATCGCTTAGCAGTTCCAAGTACATTTCCGGATCAATATTCAAGTTACGCAGCTGGATAAAGTCGAGCTTCGTGTCCGTAACAAGATTCACCAGTGCTTCAAATTCCGGCTCAGAGTCTGTAACACCCGGGAAATAGAGTAAGTTCAGAGAAACCCACTTGTTGCGTGCTTTTGCTTCCAGAATGGACTGTTTTACGTCAGCAAAACAGTAGCCGTTAGGACGGTAGTAGCGATTGTATACTTCTTCTCGGGCAGAGTTAAGGCTTACACGGATAGATGACAACCCTGCATCTGCAAGCTGTGCCACTTTGTTTGGCAAGGAGGCGTTGGTATTCATGTTAATGGTACCGCGTCCGCCTTCCGCACGAAACATAGTGATTGCTTCGGTAATCATATCTGCCTGTGTCAGCGGTTCACCTTCGCAGCCCTGACCGAATGAGAAAATCGGCTTTTCTTTTTCGTTTGCTGCATGGTGGCGCATTACGCCGCATACTTCTTCCGCTGTCGGGGTAAAGTCCAGACGATCCTGCGGGGAAGCACAGATTTGAGAAGAGTTTTCCTGAAAAGAAATACAGCCGATGCAGCGGGCATTGCAGGTACGGGAGGTAGGCAGTGGAGCCTCGTAACGACCTATTGCAAGGTTTTTCGCTGCTGGACAGGAATATTTGAGCACACATTTGTTCATGATGTGCTGCATAAGACGGTTTTCTTTGTATTTCTCTAAAAGAGTGTTGGCGAAGCGGTTGATTTTTTTACCGGAGAACCCGCGGAAAACCTGTCGTACGTCCTGATCGACTTTTTTTGCTG
Organism: Halodesulfovibrio aestuarii DSM 17919 = ATCC 29578; assembly: GCF_000384815.1. Lineage (NCBI taxonomy): Bacteria > Pseudomonadati > Thermodesulfobacteriota > Desulfovibrionia > Desulfovibrionales > Desulfovibrionaceae > Halodesulfovibrio > Halodesulfovibrio aestuarii. Next base: position 995,757 of record NZ_ARQF01000021.1, on the reverse strand, counting down.
CTACATAGAATTTACCGTTGGCAAATCCTACTGCACCGTATGCGAACAACGGCAAAGTCGGCGCATCATCATCGCTCTGGTATGCAGCATGGGCAGTGAGGGTGTGGGCAGGTGCAACAAATGCTGCCACTGCAAATTCTTCCATTTGCTCAACTTGGCCGTCTTCCGGATCAAGTCCAAGCGCACGGCGACCCGGCAACATAAAAATATCACTGCCTTCAGGAAGCGGCATCAACTCATCCGGACGCGGCTGCGCAAGATCGTTACCCCGGCGGCACAGCATAAGTAATTCTGGATGATCGTAAATATTACCGTCTTTGTCTGCCACAAGAAGCTTGGGGCGAATTTTTGAAGAAGCCATGGTATCTCTCTATTAAAGAACAGACGCTGTCGCCTGTGTAGTGAATTTGTTTGAGGTGGTTGTGTCATACATAAAAGTGTACATGCTGGCAAAAAGTACTTTTTGGGTCGCGTTCCATTTTTTGCACAAAAAATAAAAAAAATATATGACCTTAAGATAGCAAAAAAGGACCCGATAGGAATTTCAGGTTGAGTGTGTCCAGCTTTTGACTACTGTTATAATTGCAAGTAGCTGCTTGGTGTTGACTGGTTATCATCTGGGGTGTGAGGCTGTTTTCAGGTGTCTTTTCCTAAACATAACAGAATCAGGTGCCGCAGTTGGAATGTATCTACGGTAGCCCATGGCTCTTTGAGGGGCGTGCGGTAAGCGTGTAAGAGTTGTTTTTTTTGAATGGAGCCACTTGGTATGGAATCTATGTTTTTTATTGTTCTTGCGTGTGGTGTTACCTTGATTCTGATTCTATTGTCTTTGCTGAAAAAGTACAATGAATTGCGTGACATACTTGCAAGACTTGAAACAGAAAACAGTAGTATGGAAATGAGAAAAAGTGCGTATGAATCTGAAATAGGTTTATTGAGTGAGCGCATTGCTGAATATACAAAAGAATATATGCTGCTGGAACGGGCACTTGCTGAGTCCAGGCAGGTAGAGAATGAACGGATTCTCGAAAGAGAACGCTATAAGTACATGTCATTTGTGGAGTATCTGCTGACGAAAGGGCTCATCAATAATGAAGATGTTGCTAAGGCGGAAGCGTACAAAAAGAAGAATATCAGTTCCATGGGCGTGCCTGAGGTTCTTGTGCTCTTTAACCGTATCCCTGCTGAAAGCATGAAGCAATATCGAGAAGAATTTCGTGCCGTTACTGGTCAGTAGTAGTATATGAAATAGAATGTAATGCGGCGTAGATGATTTTTTTACATAAAAATCGTCTGCGCCGCTTGCATATTATACAACATTCGTTTGTAATGCGCACCGTTGTTGTTTGTTCCATAGCTCTTTCTACGTACCCATTAGGAAGTGACAACATGTCTATTTTGACACAGAACGCGGCGCTTGCCGGGTTGTTTGAAGCACATATTGATGAGTTAGTTAAAAAAGAGCGGTTGGAAGCTGATGTTATCAAACAGGCTCTCGAGAACGGTACAATGGTACTGCTCGGTAACCCTGAACACCCTGATGTGATTCCGACGCTGGTCGGTCAACCGGCGTCTGTTAAAGTTAACGCCAACATCGGTACCTCACCGTTGAAAAACGATTTCCAGTGCGAAATGGTGAAGCTGCAAACTGCCATTAACGCTGGTGCGGATACCGTGATGGACTTATCCATCGGTGGTGACCTTGATGAAATCAGACAGAAGATGCTTTCTTCTACCAGACTTCCATTGGGCACTGTTCCAATGTACGCGGTTGCACAAAAATATCTTGATAGTGACCGTGATCCTGCTGACATTCAGCCGGATGAACTGTTTGAAGAAATTGAAAAGCAGGCAAAGCAGGGCGTAGACTACATGACCGTTCACTGCGGTTTGACTATGCGCGGCGCTGAATTTGCTACTGACGGTAGCCGTACCATGGGCATTGTTTCCCGTGGCGGTTCCATCCTTGCTCGTTGGATGTTGAAAAACGGCAAGGAAAACCCGCTTCTTACTGGATACGATCGTATTCTTGAGATTGCACGCAAGTACAACGTAACTCTTTCTCTCGGCGATGGTCTTCGCCCTGGTGCTGGCACTGATGCCGGTGACGCAGCACAGTGGGAAGAAGTTATGGTACTTGGTCAGCTGGCTAAACGTGGCCTCGAAGCTGGCGTTCAGTGCATGATCGAAGGACCGGGACACGTTCCTTTGAGCGAAGTTGAAGCACAGATTATCAGCATTAAAAAGCTCACCCATGGCGCACCGCTGTACGTTCTCGGACCGCTTGTTATCGACAGCAGCCCGGGCTACGACCACATCGCAGGTGCCATCGGTGGAGCAATCGCTGTTAAAGCTGGCGTTGACTTCCTTTGCTACCTGACTCCGGCGGAACACCTTACCCTGCCAAGCGTCGAAGATGTTCACGCAGGTGTTATGGCGTCCCGTATTGCAGCTCAGGCTGCTGAAGCCTGCATGGGCAGACCGGCAGCTGTAGAACGCGAACTGGGCATCTCCCGTGCGCGTAAAGCTCTCGATTGGGAAGGCATGAAAACCCTCGCTCTCGATCCGGATATGGTTGAAAAGCGTAGAGAAGAACATAAAGATAAACGCGAATGCGCCATGTGTGGCAAGTTCTGTGCGTACAAGATGATCGAAGAAGATCCTCAGTGTTCTAACTAATCTCGCAAATTAAAAGACCTGATACACATTGTGAATCAGGTCTTTTTTTGTTCTCCAGCAAGTAAACTGAAATATATAGTAGTTCAGTTTGGATAAAAACAATGATTCCTTAACGTTCGTAAGCCGCTATCATCTCCTGAGAGAATAACCGTTGCAGCGTTACTTGCCAGTAACACCGTTCACAACGTTTTGTGGAGTTCCGTTGAGGAAAGCTGTGATGTTGTCGGCGGCGATTTGCATCAGCGCCTTACGGGCTTCAATTGTAGCCCATGCGAGGTGCGGGGTTATGAATGTGTTAGGCGTTGAAAGGAACGGGTGATCTTTTGCTATTGGCTCATCACTTACGACATCTACGGCGAGCCCGCCGAGTGTGCCTTCGTTGAGAGCCTTTGCTACCGCTGCTTCATCAATAAGCGGGCCGCGGGCAGTATTGATGAGCACTGCGTCGTGCTTCATGAGTGCAAGAGACTGCTCGTTGATAATGTGCTTTGTATCTGCCGTGAGCGGGCAGTGCAGGGTGATGATGTCTGACTTTTCAAGAACTTCGTTGAGCTCTGCGAAAGAAAAATTGTCGTATTCTGGCAGTGGCTTAGGGCGTGGGGCGTAGGCAAGGATGTTCATGCCGAACGCATTTGCGATGCGCGCAACATTGTTGCCTGTATTTCCGAAGCCAATGATACCAAGGGTTTTACCGCCGAGTTCTCGCTGTGGAGTGTTCCAGAAGCAGAATTGGCCGTTTTTCCCCCATTCTCCTTGCTTTACTTGCTCGGAATGTAAGCTTATTTGTCGATAACACTCGAAGATAAGCGCGAAGACGTGCTCCGGCACTGCATTGTTTGCATAGCCGGGGGTGTTCGTTACAGGAATACCGAGTTCAGCAGCGGCTTTTATATCGACTACGTCGTAGCCTGTGGCGAGTACTCCAATATATTTGAGATTCGGCAGCTGTTTGAGTGTTTCTCTTGTAAGCGGAGTCTTGTTTGTAAGTAAAATATCTGCTTCTTTACTGCGCGGAATAATGTCTTCATCTTGCGTTTTTTCGTAAACCGTAACGGGATGAATACCTTCTATTGGAGCCCACGGGTTATCACCGGGATTTAGTGTTTGACCGTCAAGAATTACTGTTTTCATTGTTCGTTACTCCATTATGTTAGTATCCCTTATAAGGGTAGAGAACGTAGTTTTCAAGCCCTCTGTAATTATTTAGAAATACATTTCTGTGTTCATTTTTATTAATACTGCGGTTAGATTAGCCGTTTTATTGTATGCAAGCCTTGGGAGGCGGTAAAAGGTATTTCTTTTGCCATTTGTCCGGCACATGTTTTCTTTATGGTCTGTGTATAGTAAAATGTCATATTGAAAAGCATTGAACCATATTTTTGTATTGAGGTTAATAGTGCGTCCAGTAATACGTATTGTACTTTATTTTCTTCTTTCGTTAGCCGTATGTCTCGGTGGTCTTTTTGTGTATGCGGGATGGTATATACAGTCCTCCAATTTCCCTGAACTGATTGAACGGAATCTGACAGAGGCGACAGGCTTTAATTGGCATATTAACGGTGACTTGCATCTTTCTATTGTGCCGTTGGCAATTAAGGTCTCGGACGTACAGGTAGTTGATCCTGAAACAGAAAAAGCCTTTCTTACTGTTGGTGGAGTTCAGTCCCGCGTCGATATCCCTACCTTACTCGGTGGAAAAGTTTTTATAAATTACCTTAGGTTGCAGGATTTGGACGTAACGCTTTCTGACCAACTTCTGAAACAAAAAGATACAAAACCTGACGTCGCCAACGTTGATATTGAGTTTTCTCTGGGCAAGATGGCCGGTGGGTTTGATTTGCAGGGCATCGATATTCAGCGCGGCCGCATTGTATGGGAACACGAGACGGACAGCGGCAAAAAGTTTGTTGCGGCGACAGGTGTGAACCTTCAAATAGATTTTGATAAAAAGACACTTTTTGATCTTTCCTGTGACATTGAAGGTACTGTTGTGCCCGCGCACGGGCACCTGCAGTTGATGGGTGAAAGTGATTTCAATTCTGAAAAACTTACCGCGGAAGAAGTGCACGGCAGTGTAGACTGGAAAGGCGATGTTGAACTGGAAGGACGTAACGTTCCGACTGCAATAAGCGTAGTGTGTTCCCTTAACTGGCCTGAACGCGAGTTACGTTTCTCAGAAGTTAAGGCAGAAGTTGCCAAGGGCAAACTGACTTTTGACGGAACGATGACAGATATCAGCAATTCTGACTGGAAGCTGGCCGGACAAGCCATTGTGCAGGATTTCAGCCTTCCGTACTGGTTTGGATTTACAGAAAACCTGCCAACCAGCCTTAACCATGCGCTCGATAGTATCGACGGTGTTATTGCCATTGAAATGACCAAAGATCATGTGTGGTCTGACAGTTTGAAAGCTGAAGTGCTGGGCATGCCGTTAGAGGGCGTTGGCGGTGTGAAAGATTTTTCTAATCCGGTTGTGTTTATTGATGTCGCTGGTGAAGACATTGATGTGAATAGAATTTTTCCGGAAATCAGCATGACTCCGCCGGACGTGCTTCCGAAACCTTCGGACGATGCACCGCCTATTTTCCGGTATACCGACGATGAACCTGTACAGGAAGCAAAAGCTCCGGCTAAAGCTGGTGACGAGGCAACTGACGAGGCAACTGATGAGCTTTCCGTAGGATACGATATCCGCGTTGGTGCAAAGCGGGCAACGGCCTATGGTTTTGCCATTAATGATCTTGCATTCCGGTGCTGGCCTGCACCGAATCTTGATACGCTTACTTCATATAAGATAGGGAAAGCGTATGGCGGCAGCGTGGATTCTGTAATGACAATTGCGGACGATTTACGTTTGCAGGCAACTATTACCAATGTAGAAACAACAGAAATCAGCCGTATTCTTACCGGTGATTCTGTAATTACCGGCATTGCTAATGGCACTGCGGATGTGCGGGCAAAGGCTCATACAGTATTTGGTCTGGTTGCAGGGCTTGGCGGCAAAATAAATGCTGTCTTTAAAAACGGGTACGTAAAATCGTTAGCCACAAAGCAGCCGGACGGCACTTTGGCATCCAGTCAGAACTTTTTTGATGAACTGAAAATTGACCTGTCCGGCAAAAGTTTAATGAAAGAGCCGGACAAAGCCGGAAATGACTTGCTTTACAATTGGGATCTATCTGTTCTGTTTGATAAAAAGGATTCCGACGACTCGTATCTGACCAAGATTAAAGGGCCGATTGTTATGAGCGCCAAGCGGGTACTGCCTGTGCGTGGTGAAAATATCGATCTGGACATGACTTGGAAAGGCACAATGAATGTGAACACCAAGGCTGTTCCTCTAACAGCGCATCTGGTGAGCAAATGCACATACAATATGGAAACAGAAGACCTGTCTATTCGCGATGGTCTGTTTACGTTTGATAGCCAGAGTTTTAAAGTGCAGGGTGACGGCAAACAGTTCATTTCTGCGCCGGAAATTAAGGGCAGCTTTGTGGGGGATGAGTTTGATCTGCACCCGTTGCTGACTTCTCTTAATTTATTGCGCTGGCAGCCTCGCGATAACACGGCGTTCAGCCGTGCAAGTCTGCGTGGGGAATTTGATCTGCGTAAAGGGCGCTATGCTCTTTACAATGTTGTAGGGTACGTGGATGATTCCGCGCTTAAAGGTTCTGTTCTGGTAAATTTGAACGGCGCGGTTCCAACTGTCCGTGCAGACGCAGAGCTTGGTGATATTATGCTTACGCGCTACTTCCCGCCGGAAGATGTGGATGTACGTGCAAAGATTTTTAATAAAAAACCATGGAAGCTGGAATGGCTGAAGGAAGTGGATGTTAAAGGCAGTCTGAAGATAGCTTCTGTGCGGCTGGATCCTGTTGATGCACAGGAACTGGTTACACCGATCGTCATTGGTGGTGGAGAAATACAAGTAGGGCCGCTGGAAGCAAAGTTGTACAACGGCACGTTCTCCGGCGAATTTAAGGGTGTATTAAAGGATAAGTTGGAAAGCCGTCTTGTTGCCAATGTCAACGGTGTAGATTTGGCGCTGGCGTCAAAAGGCGCTGCAGGCGATGATTACCTTGGCGGGCTTGGAACAGGGTATATAGAGGCAACCGGCCAGCTTGCTTCCAGCTATGATATCCTTGCCAGTCTTGATGGCATTTGGGGTATTTCTGTTAAAGACGGTTTCTTCGGGTTCAGTAAGAACAAAAAAGGCGAGGTGGAAAAAACTACCTTTGCCTCTGCTATAAGTGACGGTGATATTAAGCAGGGAATTATGAGCAGCGATAATACTGCTGTAACTTCTCCGTTCGTGGATATGCGCGGTGGCGGTAAAATTGATCTGCCGGACAGGAAGATTGATTATAAAGTAAACGTAACCTACGCCCGCATCCCGACGGTGCCGGTAACCATTGTCGGCAGCTGGGATGATCCTAAAGTCACTGTGGATGGGTTAAGCGTAGTTCCGCGCACGTTCGGCAAGATTGGTGGCGGCGTATTCTCTATCTTAAAAGATGCCGTGCTCATTCCGTTCAGGGCTGTGGATTTACTTCCGTCCCTCAGATAAGTGCAGTTTGAATAGTGCAATAAATTGCACAAAAAACTTGTGCAAGCGTGAGAAAAAATGCACATTGGTCTTCAACCCTTACGGTTGAAGACCTTTTTTTATACGCTATATGTGTAATAACTTGCAGGAATGACTGCTGATGTGCAGAAAAATTCACTTTGGCATGACTTTTTCATATATCATCGGTGGAATAGCCAATATATAAATTGATTACGCTGCTTTTCATCAATTTGATGAGATTAGGATATACATGGAAATTGCAGATTTAAGTAAAGAACGAAGCACGATTATTATCGCAATTGTTACCCTTGTTACAATTGGACTTTCGCTCATTGTTTCAACAGGACAAACCCTGCGGCAGCAGGAGGAAGCACGTTTACAGCACCTTAAACTTACTGCGCGCTCTGTACTTCAGTCTGTAGATATCTCGCTCCGTACAGGTATTCTTACACAGAATGGACAAGTGGCGGGGTTGCCAAGCACTGCAAAGTTCTTTCGTGAATTGCAGCGAAGCGGTGAAGTTATGTTTGTGGGTCTGTTGGATGAAAAGGGCGGGCAAATTCTTTCTTCTCTTGAAGGCGGTGCTTCCAGCACCATTCTTTTTCCACAACAGGCTATTCCAACCATGGTGCAGACTGGCACATGGGATGGTATCGCACAGTTTGGTCAGCACCGCGTGTTTGTGTATGCCAAGCATAGTCAGGGACTGGATGCTTCGCCCTTGGAGCCGGATGCTCCGCGTAAAGATACGTTTCTGGTGGTTGGTCTTGATATGACCAAACACTTCGCTGTGTACAAAGGTTTTAAGCAGAACGCGATGTTTCAGGCGGCGTATATTCTTATCGCTGCAATTTTTACATGGGCACTTGCCATGGGGCTGCTTAAACGCCGTGAACTTGCGGGCAAGGCGTTGCAGCTTGAACGTTTTCAGGCTCGATTGCTGGATAACCTGCCGGACGGGCTTCTGATCGTAAGTCCTGACAATGTTATTCGTGCTGCAAACCCTGCTGCACATGAAGTGTTCAAGGCTAAGGGCAGCGGGCTTGCCGGGCTGTCCGTCTCTGCATTGCCGGAAGATTTGGCAAACTGCCTCAAAAAGTTACCGGAAGACTCCAAAGCTGACTGGGAACAGGTAACTGTTCAAGGGACGCATCTCGAAATTTTATCCGTACCGCTCAAAGAGCATAAAGAGGCTGGATCGCGTCTCGTATTAGTCCGTGACAGGACACGGTTCCGCGAACTTGAAAAAAGTCTTCAGGATGCTGAAAAGATGGCAGCACTCGGTGCCATTGCTGCAGGCATGGCACATGAAATTCGTAACCCGCTTAGTGCGTTACGAGGGTTTGCTCAATATTTTGCTAAGAAGTTCAAAGGCAAGGAACCAGATGAAACTTACGCACGGACTATGATTAGCGAAGCTGACAGACTTAACCGTGTAATTACAGATTTGTTGTACCTTTCCCGCCCGCGTGCTGTGCAAAAGGAAGAGGTGGATCTGGTTGAACTTGCAGAAGGAATCAGCAACTTGCTGCAGCTTGATCTGGAAGGCAAAGAAGTACAGCTGGATGTCAGCCTTGAGTCATCCTATGTGCAGGCAGATGCTGATTTGCTTAAACAGACGTTGATCAACCTGATGCTCAATAGTCTGGATGCACTTGAGTCTGCAGGAATTGACAAAAAGCAGATTCATATTGCCTCAGCATATGGCGAAGACGGAGTCTGGATTTTTGTTAGGGATAACGGCCCCGGTATGGAGAAACAGCAGATAGATCAGGCGCTGGAACCGTTCTTTACTACCAAATCAAAAGGCACTGGCCTTGGACTTGCGCTAGTTAACAAAACTATGATGGAGCATGAAGGAAAGGTATTGATTGAATCCAGTGCCGGTCGCGGATGCACCATTGCACTCTTTTTCCCCGACGTGGAAGATGAGGGAAACTATGTCTTATAATAAACGACTGTTAGTTATAGATGATGAACCTGCGTTGCGTATGATGGTGCGGGCTGTTGTAGAAGATGCAGGCTGGAGCGTTGCGGAGGCAAGCTCCGGTGAGGCCGGCATTGAGCATCTTGCATCACATAACGTTAACGTTGTTCTTTTGGATATGCGGATGACAGGTATCGACGGAAGCGAGACGCTCGCGATTATTCAGGAAAAGTACCCTCATCTGCCTGTTATTATGCTCACCGCTTTCGGCACTGTCGGTTCTGCGGTTGAAGCTATGAAGCGCGGTGCTTTTGATTACCTCAGTAAGCCTGCTGACAACGATGAGCTTATAGCCGTGCTGGAAAAAGCCTATACGCATGGCAGGCTACTCGCAGAAAACGACAATCTACGCAAAAAATTTATCGGTAACGATCCTTCCGAAAAAATCATCGGCGGGTGTGATGCCATGCTGGATATGCTCGAGCTTATCCGTCAGGTCGGCCCGACAGAAGCAACCGTGCTTGTCATGGGTGAGTCCGGTACCGGTAAAGAGCTTATCGCAGAAGCTTTACACGAAAGCAGCAACCGTTCTGCATTCCCGATGGTTAAAGTAAACTGCGCCGCCTTACCGGGAAACTTGCTTGAAAGTGAACTGTTCGGGTACGTACGTGGAGCCTTTACCGGAGCAGTCAAAGACAAGCCGGGTCGGTTCCAGCTTGCCAAAGGGGGCACACTCTTTCTTGATGAGATCGGTGAAATGCCGATTGAGCTGCAAGCAAAGCTCCTTCGTGCCCTGCAAGAGCGTGTGGTGGAGCCGCTTGGTGCGGTTAAGCCAATTGAAGTTGATGTACGCATTATTGCGGCAACAAACCGTAATCTCCGCGAAGCCGTTGCGAAAGGCGAGTTCCGCGAAGATTTATATTTCCGCCTTAACGTGCTGGAGCTTATTTCGCCGCCATTGCGCGAACGTTTTGATGACCTTCCAGTACTCGTCAGCCGTCTTCTTGATAAGCTCGGGCGCAAGAACCGCAAAAGTGTGCGCGGCGTAAGTCCTGATTTCATGCAGAAGCTCACAACCCACTCATGGCCGGGGAACGTGCGCGAACTTGAAAATGTGCTTGAACGTGCGCTTATTCTTTCACGTTCAGAGATTCTTAATGTGGACTCCCTGCCGCCATTATTTACTAACCCGCCAAAGCCTACGCCTGCAATGCAGCCGCAGTTTGTACAGCAGGATGCATCGCAAGGCTATGGACAATCTAATTTTCACGTGCCGTCGAGTGTAGAGTTTTCTGATCAGAAAACAGTTCAGACGGGTAGACAGAACGGGGGTATGCAGCCAGATTTTGCTCCTACAGATTTTACCCGAACCGACTTCAGCAGCCATAGCGGCTATAATAATCAAGCAGCTTATAGTGGCCAGCAAGGGTATAACGGGCAGCAGCCGATGCCTCCGCAGAACGATAACCGCAGTATTTCGCGTCCGAAAACTCTTGATGATGCAGAGCGGCAGGCGCTTATTGAAGCGCTTAACGCCAACGGCGGGCACAGGGAACGTACGGCAGACGCCCTTGGCATCAGCAGACGTACGCTTCAGTACAAGTTGCGTAAGTACGGTTTGACCAAGAGAAGCTAATTACTTTTCTTTAGGAAAACAGGAGATGGAGAGCGAGATAAACTTTTTTATCCCTGTGCCTCTTCAGTATATCAACAAATTATCAAGGAGAGCCCCTTGTTTGGACCAGATCCGGATGACAAAGAACCTATGAAAGGGTTTCCGCAAGTTGGGTATCTTAAAAATTTTATTACCTCTGAAAATATTATTGTCGGGGATTACACTTATTACGATGATCCCGATGGTGTTGAGAATTTCGAAAAGAATGTGCTTTATCACTTCCCCTTCATAGGTGACAAATTAATCATCGGAAAATTTTGCGCAATTGCCCGTGGTGTTACCTTTATTATGAACGGGGCAAACCACAAAGTTTCCGGTTTATCCACCTATCCTTTTCAGATTTTCGGGAATGGCTGGGAAAAGGTGATGCCAGAAAGCGGTGAGTTGCCGTTTAAAGGCGACACTGTCATCGGTAATGACGTGTGGATTGGTTACGAAGCAACTATTATGCCCGGAGTGACTGTCGGAAATGGTGCAATTATCGCCAGCAAAGCTGTTGTCACTAAGGATGTTCCACCATATGCGATAGTCGGTGGAAATCCAGCCACAATACTCAAATTCCGCTTTGATGAAACTGTGATTGAGGAGCTTGAGGATATAGCGTGGTGGGAGTGGTCAAAAGAGAAAATTACTCATAATCTTGAAGCCATCGTTGGCAATGACATCAAGATGTTACGTCGCGCTATCTAGAATTACTGTCCTGATTTAAAAAGGCCTGACACATGTTTGTGTCAGGCCTTTTTTTTGCCGATATGAGTAATTGGGGTTTAACAAAGCGCATCATCAGGCGGTGGTGCTGGTTGCAAGTGAGAGGAGGGCCATATCAGTGTCGTTGCGCCTGAATGCGTGTTTTGTTGTTATTCCCAATGTCCGTTTTTGTACTGGCGAATTTTAGTAACGCGGTTTTTTTCAACAACCCGGAAAGGCTGCTGCATTGCCTCTTGTTTCGTTCGCCCGATTGCTTCGTAAGTTACTTTTATGTACTTGATTACTCCAACATATGTTCCTGTGTTTTCAACTTCATGTACTACAACTTTGATAGTATCTTTCTTTAAGTCGCAATAGGAACGAACCCATTTTCCATTAGGCAGTTTACACGTTTCAATTTTCCCGCCGCAATCAGGCATTTGCCTACACATTGTATCAATATGTTGTGTTGCATGCTGGCGAAGAGTGTTTTCGAGTTCCTGTTGGGAAACAGCGCTGGATGGTGTCGTGAGCAGGCACGTGGCGCACGCCATGACGAACAAAACCAGAACCTTTTTCATGAGAATCTCCTGAATATTGGATGACAATACCAACGGTCGATGCTGCGAATGAATTTGCAGGGGCTAATTGCTTGAGGGTGTTGTCATTGGTCCATTGTAATATCTCTCATTAGGATAATGTTGTGCAGTGCCGTTAGCCTTGAGCAGAAATCCCGAGGGATCGGGAGGGAATACGAAGGCAATGTCACATGAAATTCCGTTGCGGTGGTAGAAAGAGAATTTCCGGCGCTGAAGGTAATGGACGAAGTAGTGTGTCAGTCAGTGTGTCGTATTTATTTTATACGTTGTTTGTCGTGGCAATAAGGCACAATATGAACTTAGCAATCAGAAGGCCCGGCAGGAAGCTCCTGCCGGGCACTTGGTTGTATGTACTAATCAAGCACGATGGTTACACGACGGTTGAGTCGGCGGCCTTCGGCTGTTTCGTTTGTGAACTCAGGATCAAATTCACCTTTACCAACTACTTCGATGAGATCGCCCGGTACACCTTGTTTCATAAGGTAGTTACGTACGGACATTGCACGGCGAAGTGACAGACCCATATTGTACTGAGCGGTACCAACGGAATCGGTATGACCGATAACAGTGGTGCTGTCGCCACTTGATAAGATGAGCTGTGCTGCTTCATTCAAGATCGGACGTGCTGCAGGAAGGATAGCAGAGGAGTCAAAATGGAAGAGTACGTTATCAATTACGATAACTTCGTCAACAACTTCGACTGGAGTGTAGAATACGTCAACCATAAACTCGTTAAATGCAACTGGATCATTAAGTAATTTCTTACCGTCTGCCATTACAGAACAAGTGTTAAGGTTAAAGAGTTCCATCAAAGTTTTGCTACCTTGTGCGGTGTCTGCAAAAGAGATGAAGTGTACGCACATCTGTGGGTTAGCGTTGTAGAATCCCATAAGGGCTTCAACAGGGTCTGGGCCCATGTTGCTAACGCCGTCAGTTGCGATAACTACTGCACCTTTAGGTGCCATTTTGGTTGCCATAGGTGTGAGCATTTCAAATGCTTCACCCATTTTGGTCCAACGTGCACGGATTTCTTTGTCTGTAGTAATGGAGTTAACTGCGTTTGCCATTACTGCAGGGTCGAATGGTCCGTACCCGACAATAGGTTGGAAAGGAGTGAAAGTTTGAGCTGCTGCCATGTAAGGTAATGGCGGCATTGCTTCATTGATCATCTGTACCACTTTTTTGGCAAGAACAATCTTTTTCATTCCTGTCTGCGCATCGTGCATCATCATGGAGCCAGAGTCGTCAATAAGGAAGTTGAAACTGGCAACTTTAGGTTGAAGGATGAACTCTTGCGCCTGGACTACGGATGTAGCAAACAACACAAGAGAAAGCGCGATAAGCAATGTTCTCTTAATCGTCATACTGGTCCCCTCCGGCTAGTATAGTTTTTCTGGTTTAGGTCAAATTATGCGTGGTCAAGATGTAATATATGGCAACCAGAGGAGTGCGACAAGGATGTTTATGAAACTATGTGCTTATTTTCAAAAGAATAATTCGAGTAACGAGAGTAACGCCCTGCAAAAAACAATGATTCTGTGCAGATTTTTTTCTGTATACACAGTATAAGGTTACAAATATTGCTACGTTAGAGCTTGTTATATTTCGGTAACTTTTTTTCCAGTTTTTCAGCTCTATTATAAAGAGTAGCAGAGGTAGTCTTGTGAGCGCGAATGCGGCGCATTGCGCTACAAGCCTTTTTAGGGCGTCTGCATCACATAGAATTCATATCCATAGTGTCCTCTGTATCGCCGGTAGAACAGATTTCCACTGTGTTTGAATGCCAGAATGTCTTCTGTATATGCCGCTTTCAGCATAAAAAGAGGAACTCCGGGTAACTCAAATACGCCGTAGGAAACGTTCCAGTCTGTATCCTGTATAACAAAGTCCTCAGCTATGTGTACTCTTTTTTTTAATAGTGATGGTATGTTATTTGCTTCTAGAGGCTTTTTCCACTGCTTGAGGTGTCCCGCTGATAGAGATGGATGCTTCCGGAGGTCAAAAAAAATCTGAAAAGTATAGGCAAAAAAAAAGACCGCCTCAGAGAGACGGTCTTTTTTACGTGTGTTTTTCTATGCAGGCTTACGCGGAGCGAGCAGCGCCATTTCCAGCGCTTCGTCGAGCGTCGGATGTGCCCAGATGATGGAATGTACATCATCCTGAGTCCATTGTTGTTTAACAATGATGGTTGCTGCGGCAACGAGGTGCGATACCCCGTGGCCTACTGCTACGATGCCGTGCACTTTATTATCTACCCACAGAGCTTTTACGAAACCTTGCGTAGAGCCATAGGACTGCGCAATAGGGTTTGCAACAAGCATGGAGGTAGAAGTTTCCACGGTGTGGCCTGCCTTCTGCAAATCAGCAGTGTTAGGGCCGACGCGCATAACTTCTGTATGCCCGTAGATACATGCAGGCATTGGGCCGGAATCGTACGCTGCGGTAATTTTACCTGCTGCGTGGTCTACGGCATAGCAAGCCTGATGATCTGCTGCGTGAGCGAGCAGGGTACGACCATTGATGTCACCAATGGCGTATATGTTCTCTGCTGCGAGCAGGTTGTCGTCTGTGGCAATCCAGCCTGCGCCGATGCATTCAATACCTGCTGCGGCAGGGTTGAGTGATTCGGATGCAGGTTTTCTACCAGCGGCCATAAGTGCTTTATCTGCAGTGAGAGTCTCGCCGGATTCGAAAGTAAGCACAGCTTCACCGTTAACGGTTTTAAGGCTCTGCACTTTTTCACCTGTACGAATTCCCCATTTTTCACGCTTGAGGATCTTACGGAAGGTTTCCCCGACGTCTGGATCTTCAGTAGGAGCAAGGCTTGGAAGTGCTTCTACAATGGTGATCTTTGTGCCGAGCCGGCTGAAGAAATCACCCATTTCAAGCCCGATTGCACCTGCGCCTACAATAATGAGAGACTCAGGAGCCTCTGTAAGCGTGAGGACATGGGAAGAGTTGAGGACACAGTCCCCGTCTGGTTCCAACCCCGGAAATGCGGTTGGCATGGAACCTGTGGCAATGATCAGCTTATCAAATGCAACTTCGGTAGAGCCTTCATCGTTGGTAACGGTGAGGGTGGTCGGGTTGCTGAACGAGGCAGTGCCTTTGAGTATGTCTACACCGAGGCTACCCAGTTGCTTTTCTGCAGCGGAGCGGGTGCCTTTGATGAAGCGGTCTTTTTTCTGCATGAGAGTCGGCAGATCAAAACTAAGACTTCCTGAGGCTGTTTTCGCTTTTTCCTGAGTATGCAGCAGCGGACTGGATGCAGTTGCACCAAGGTACATTTTGGTAGGAATACACCCCCAGTTGAGGCAGGTTCCACCAATATCGGCTTTTTCAATAAGAGCGGTTTTCAGTCCGGAAGACGCAGCACGTGTGGCTGCTTTAAGTCCGCCGGGACCGGAACCAACAACGACTAAATTATACTTCATCGGTCAACACCATTTCACGCGCAGCCTTAGTTTCGTCGAGGCGGCGAACTGGAGTGTTGTGAGGTGCAGAGAAAAGGGATTCCGGATCTTTTTTACCAGCTTCGATGATTTCAATAAGATCGTCGAGGAAACCGTCGAGGGTTTCTTTGCTTTCAGTTTCAGTCGGCTCAAACATCAAGCATTCTTTTACGATAAGCGGGAAGTAGATAGTAGGAGCGTGGTGTCCTTTTTCTAACAGCCCCTTCGCGATGTCGAGTGCCCGCACTCCGCATTCGTCATGCAGTTTGCTGGCTGATGCAACGAATTCGTGCATGCAGATGCGGTCGTATGGAATGTAGAGATGGTTCTCTAAACGTTTACGCATGTAGTTAGCGTTTAGAACTGCACGTTCTGTTGCCCGGGTAAGGCCTTCACCACCAAGGCGAACCATGTAGGCGAATGCTTTGAGCATTACCGCAAAGCTGCCGTAGAATGGTGACATGTGACCGATGGATTTTGGGTTGTCTGTATCAAGGTAGAATGTGCCGTCGTCAGCTTTAGCCGGACGATGGTTCGGCAGGTATGGCTCAAGACGGGAACATACACCAACAGGGCCGGCACCAGGGCCACCGCCGCCGTGCGGGGTACCGAGAGTTTTGTGTACGTTCAGGTGAACTACATCAAAACCTACGTCGCCGATACGCATTTTACCCATAATAGCGTTGAAGTTAGCACCATCGTAGTAGAGGAGGGCATCAACTTTACGCAGCTTTTCTACAATTGCAGGGAGGTGATTTTCGAAAAGACCAAGGGTGTTCGGACAGGTCATCATAACTGCTGCTACATCGTCATCAAGAACGGCTTCAAGAGCTTCTGGGTCTACCATGCCGTCTTTGGATTCAATGTTAACAACTTCAAAACCTGCGAGCACAGCAGAAGCTGGGTTTGTGCCGTGTGCTGCATCCGGACAGATGATCTTGGTTTTTTTGTTACCCTTGTCTTTGTGATACGCAGCGATAACAAGCGCGCCGGTAAGCTCGCCGTTAGCACCTGCCATTGGCTGGGATGTGAATGCATCCATGCCGGTAAGTTCACAAAGCATCTGTTCTGCTTCGTACATGGTTTCTAAAGAGCCCTGAGTGTACTGGGCACCTTTAGGAAGCTGTGCAAGAGCAGGATGGGGGGTCGTGTAGCCCGGCAGTGCAGCAATGTACTCCGTATATTTCGGATTATATTTCATTGTGCAGGAGCCAAGCGGGTAGAAGTTGGAATCAACACCGTAGTTGAAAGTGCTCAATTTGGTGAAATGACGTACCACATCGAGTTCGCTAACTTCTGGCAGTGCTGGACGCTTTGCACGCATAAGTTCTTTTGGAAGAAAACGCTCTGCGCGTTCTTCCGGCATTGGCGGCAGGCAAGCAGTACGACCCGCAACGGATTGGGAAAAAATGGTTTTCATTAGAGAATACCTCCCAACAGTTCGGTGAATACACCAATCTGTTCGAATGAATGCAGCTCAGTACAGGCAACGAGAAGAACGTTGTCCATGCCTTCGTAGTAGCGACCGGCAGGGAAGCCGGTAACAAAACCTTTGTCCATAAGCGCTTCAATAGCTTCTTCAGCATTGATAGGCAGACGGATAGCAAATTCGTTACCGAATGGTGCATCGTTAAGCAGCTCAACACCATCAATCATGGTGAGGCGGTCTGCGAGGTAATGTGCACGCTCCATGCTTAGTTCAGCAGTGCGGATAAGGCCTTCTGGCCCAAGCAGGGACATATGGATAAGGGCGCGCAGCGCACACAATGCCTGGTTTGAGCAAATGTTGGAGGTAGCTTTTGCACGGCGGATATGCTGTTCACGGGCCTGTAGTGTGAGTACGTAGCCTGTTTTGCCGTCAACGTCTTCGGTGCGACCGACGATACGACCAGGGATCTGGCGGATCATTTTTTTTGTACAGGACATTACGCCAAGGTACGGGCCACCGAAAGAGAGAGGTTGGCCAAGGCTCTGAGCTTCTGCAACTGCGATGTCTGCTCCCATTTCACCAGGAGTTTTCATGACAGACTGCATAACAGGATATACGGAGATGATGCCCAGTGCTTTGTTGGCATGTGCGTGTTCGAACAGGTCAGTGAAGTCCTGAACGTTTCCGAAGAAGTTAGGGTTTTGCACTACAACTGCGGCGCAATCAGCATCAATGGCAGCTTTAAGGGCATCAACATTGGATAAGCCTTCGGTATGCGGCACTACTACGATATCAATATCAATATTGTCGGTGTAGGTGTCGAGCATCACGCGGTAGATCGGGTTAACGCTTTCATCGATAACGATTTTCTTGCGTTTACGGCCGGCGCGTACTGCCATCATCATTGCTTCGAAGATAGCGGTTCCGCCATCATAAACAGAAGCGTTTGCAACGTCCATTTCGAGGAGATTGCAGACAGCAGTCTGGAATTCAAAAATAGCCTGAAGGGTGCCTTGAGAGGATTCAGGCTGGTACGGTGTGTACGCAGTGTAGAATTCGCCACGGCCAACGATATTGTCGATGGCTTTAGGAATATAGTGGTTGTAGAAACCGGCGCCAAGGAAGCTTACAAGACCGGTTTTGTTTTTACCGGCAAGCTGTTCAAAGTAGGCACAGGTTTCCATTTCGCTCAACCCCTGTGGCAGGTCAAAGCTTTTAGGACGCATGTCCGCAGGGATATCTGCAAACAGGTCCTCAATGGTTCTAACACCGATAACGTCAAGCATTGCTTGAGTTTCTTCAGCTGTGTGCGGAGTATACGGCATAATGCCTCCTTTTTTTACTAGTGTGCTTCGTTAGCTACCAGTTCTGCATATTCAGATGCAGAAAGGAGGCCTTTTGGCTCTTCGGAAAGCTTAACTTTGATAAGCCAGCCGCCTTCAAAAGGAGATTCGTTTACTTTTTCCGGTGCGTCTTCGAGATCTTCGTTTATAGCGATTACTTCGCCGCTAACAGGAATGTAGAGCTCGCTTGCAGCTTTAACGGATTCGATGGAGCCCATTTCGTCGCCGACTTCAAGAGTGTCACCAACTTCAGGAAGCTCAACAAAAGTGATGTCGCCAAGCTGTTCCTGTGCAAAGCTGGTAATACCGATGATAGCTTCTTCACCTTCAATTTTGGTCCATTCGTGGCTTTTGCTGTAAAGAAGATTTTCTGGGTAGGCCATTGGATTCCTCCTGAAAAAGTTTGTGTTGTTGTGTAGATATGGTTTTTTTTACCGTTATGACATGAATAAAATTTGTCTAACAGCTACTTGGGTCATAAGTCTAATTTGAAGGAAAAACAATGGCCAGATCGCACAAAATGTAGGATCTGGCCTTTTTTTTATCAAAATTTGATGGATTGTTCGCCCTATCAGGACTCGAGTTGGAGGCCGAGGTTCTGGATTTCCTCGAGAAGAGCTCGTTTTCTGATAGGTTTAACGATGAAACTCGTTGCATTGCCAAGAAAAAATGCGTCGTGTACTTCCTGACTGTCATCAAGTCCGGATATCATGATCACTTTTGCACCATGTTCAGGCATAATCCCATGTTCCTTCTCAAGATCACGAATTTCGCGCAGAGCGTCCTGCCCGTCGATGTTCGGCATCATAATATCGAGTGTAACAACATCATACGGCTCTCCAGCCTGCAACGCCTGCCGAAAGGCTTCCACGCCTTCTTCTCCGTCTGCTGCAAGATCGGAATATCCGTATGGATGAAGGATTTTTTGTACGAGCCGGCGGCTGTCGAAATCGTCATCAACAATCAGAAACTTCATTTGGGAAACCTCCATATAGGACTATCGCTATACCATTACACCCTCTTTTTGCAAAGCGCCTGTAAGTTATAACTTAAGGCAAACAGCATAGTTACAGTTCAGGAGCCATAAGGCAAGGGATACAATACGGGGGTAACTGGATGAAATGGCTATACATTCGCCGCTTTGAATGCTTCAGAAACCATAGCCTGTGCTTCTTTTTGTAAGAGCGCGAGATGGTTTTTGCCTTTAAAACTTTCTGTATAAATTTTATAAATATCTTCTGTTCCGGAAGGCCGTGCTGCAAACCAGCCGGATTTAGTGACAATTTTTAAGCCTTCAATAGACGCTCCATTGGCTGGTGCCTGTGTCAGCTTTGCAATTATCGGTTCGCCAGCAAGGGTGTCTGATTTCACCATGTCAGGAGAAAGTTTTTTCAGTGCAGCTTTCTGGTCCGGTGAGGCAGGCGCCTGCAAACGCTCGTAGATTGGAGTGCCGAACTTCTCTGTCATGGCATCATAATGCTGCTGAGGATCTTTGCCGGTTACAGCAAGGATTTCCGCTGCGAGCAGGTTCATGATGATGCCGTCCTTGTCGGTAGTCCATACCGTGCCGTCTTTGCGCAAGAAGCTTGCGCCTGCACTTTCTTCACCGCCAAAGCCATAACTGCCGTTAAGAAGACCCGGCACAAACCATTTAAAGCCGACAGGTACTTCAGCAACCTTTCTACCAAGTGATTCTACAACAAGATCAATCATCTGGCTGGACACAAGAGTTTTGCCTACAACCGCGTCATTTTTCCACTGCGGGCGGTGCGTAAACAAATATTCAATAGCAACAGCAAGATAATGGTTAGGGTTCATAAGCCCTTTGCTGCATACAATGCCGTGTCTGTCCGCATCAGGATCATTACCGCACGCAATGTCAAAATGCGGATGTAAACGAATCAAATCTGTCATTGCCCAGGGGGAAGAGCAGTCCATACGGATAACTCCGTCACTGTCCATAGGCATAAATCGGAATGTAGGATCAATTTCCTTGTTTACGACTTCAATATTCAGTTCATACTGTTCCGCAATAGGCTCCCAGTAGGATTCACCGGCGCCGCCCAGAGGGTCTATGCCGATACGGATGCCGGCCTTTTTGATGGCTTCCACGTCGATAATGTTCTTAAGGTCGTTTATATACGGAGTTCGGTAGTCGTAGAGCAACGTCGTCGGTGCTGCCAGTGCTTCTGCCAGCGGCACACGCTTAACGTCTTTGTTGCCCTGTCTGATAAGCTCGTTAGCGCGGTCTTCAACCCACTTGGTTGTGTCCTTGTCGGCAGGGCCACCGTTCGGTGGGTTATACTTGAAGCCGCCATCTTGTGGCGGATTGTGTGAGGGCGTTACGACAATGCCATCCGCGATAGTATCATGATCGCGGTTATATGTGAGGATTGCATGAGAAATTACCGGCGTCGGAACATATCCGTCTTCTTGCTCGATGTGCACGGTTACTTCGTTAGCTGCCAGAACCTCAAGCGCTGTCTGATGTGCAGGCTCTGAAAGGGCATGGGTATCTTTGCCCATGAATAACGGGCCGGTATAGCCTTCCTTCTTGCGGTATTCGCAAATGGCCTGCGTAACCGCTGCAATGTGGGGCTCATTAAAGCTGCCGCCAAATGCTGAACCACGGTGACCAGATGTTCCGAAAGCAACACGTTGCAGCGGATTGTCGGGATCAGGGAGAACGGTGTAGTATGCTGTCACCAGTTTCTGGATATTGATAAGGTTGGATGAAAGTGCCTTCTTACCAGCATTTGGACTGATTGCCATTATGTGCTTCCTCGTATTGTTTTCTTTATATTCTAGCCAGTTCAGTGCGAAATTTTATCACGGTGTACACCGAATCTGAAGGATAATTGACGTATTATCGTTGCTTTTGGAAGCACGCTTTGGCGAGCTTTTGATATCTTTTAGGGGTGCCAAAAGCAGAAAACGAAAATGAAAAAACGTTAGGAAACGTGTTTTTCACGCTGTTGTTGTGCAAGGTAGATGCTTATTTCTTCAAGAGACTCTTCTGCATTGGCAATAAAGTTGTCGAGCAACTGCTGTGCTTCCGGCAGAGCGTTTTCACGTGTGAGCTGTTCCATTTTTTTGGCTGCCTCAGCGAGTGGCAATGCGCCTACGGAGCCCATAGTTGCTTTGAGGCTATGTGTAAGACGCAATATTTCGTCTTCATTCGCTTCTGCAAACGCATTTTTAAGCAGTTCAAGAGAGACGGGCAGTGATGTTAGATACGTGTTCAATACTGTCTGAATAATATTCTGTTTACCATTCACCATTGTAGAAATAGTCTCGATATTTACGAGCATTGGAGTAGTAGAATACTCTGTATTTGGCAATGCAGAATTGTGTGTGAAGGTTGTTCTTTCTGCAGGCTGGTTGTTTTTGAAAACGGAACGCAGCACCTGTTGCAGTGCATAGAGCGTGATTGGCTTTTGCAGCCATTCTGTTACTTCACCATCGTGGAAGTTGTCTTTTGATGTAATGGAATCGTGCGCACTGATAGTTATGATAGGGATAGTAACGTCAAGGTCCGGCACTTCACCCGCGCGGATCCGTTTAATAGTCTCCAGACCGTCAAGTATTGGCATTTGGACATCCATGAGAATTATGTCCACAGTAATGCTGGTGAGCATTTCGAGTACTTGCTTGCCGTTTTCAGCAAGGAATACCGTGTGCCCGTCTTCCTTAAGCATTTTGGTCAACACTTCCTGACTGAATTCGTTATCTTCTGCCACAAGGACATTGAGTGATTGCATTGGAGCAACATCATGTTGTGATTCTTCGTAAATGATATGGGCAGACTCGGCTTTGTCTTCAGAAATAAGACATGGAATTTTAACTGTGAATGTAGACCCAACTTCAACAGTGCTTTCCACTGTAATGGTGCCGCCCATACGCACTGCAAGGCGTTGCGATATAGCAAGCCCGAGGCCGACGCCGCCATGTGGTGCGACGTCGAAGGCTTGTAATTGTGCGAAGCTCTCAAAAATTTCTTCAAGGCTTTCCGACGGGATGCCGATGCCGGTGTCGGTGACAGCGCAGGTGAGCATAACTTTTTTTTGCCCTGTCTGATTATTCAGAGGCAGTGTGCTTTTGTCAGTTTCATCTTTGTCATTGGTAGTATTATCGATGGGCCGGGCAGCACAGGTAACGCTTACGTTCCCGTGGTTGGTGAACTTGAGTGCGTTCCAGATGAGGTTAACAAGTATTTGCTTAATACGTTCTTTGTCACCTGTAAGTAATGACGGAATGGAGTCGTCTGCTGTGACGAGAAAGTTGAGATTTTTTTTACTCGCTTCTCCTCGCATAAGATCTCGAATGTTTTGCAGCATATTCCTTACAGAGAACGGAGCAAATTTGAGTGAAAGGGCGTTGGATTCGATGGCGGAGAAGTCGAGAAGGTCATTCAGCAGGTTGAGCAGTGAACTTGAAGCCCTGTAGAGAACTTCCATGTTCCGCTTGCGTTCGGGATCTTTTTCAGATCGCAGACTAAGTTCGGAAATACCGATAATTGCGTTCATCGGTGTTCGCAGCTCGTGACTGATGTTAGCGAGAAAGTTGTTTTTTGCTACGTTGGCGGATTCTGCTGCTTCTTTGGCAGCGATAAGGTTATGTTCGGCTTCTTTTTGCAAAGTAATGTCGCGTACGAATCCTTCGAAACGTATGGAACCGTCGGGAGATGTGCGTAGTCGGGCACTTTCCATTATCCAGAGTGTTCGTCCGTTGTTAGTCCGTATTTGTGACTCAAAGTTGGACACAAACCGTTTTTTGAGCATCGTGTTGACGAATTCTGCCCGTCTGGTCTTATTTACATAAAAATGATTCTCAAACCCGCGAAAAGAGCTGCGCATTTCCTCTACAGAAGAGAATTCAAAAATATTCAAAAATGCTGGGTTGGCGTTTAGAATTTCTCCGGAAAGGGTACTTTGGAAAATGCCATCCTGCGCGTTCTGGATAATGTCGCGGTAGTTTGCTTCTGTCTTTGCCAGTGCCGCAAGGGTTTTTTGCTGATCGGTGATGTCTTCAAAACACTCTATCAGACCGATAATTTGCCCGAAGCCGTCAAGCATCGGTTCTGTATTTTTGATGATGCTCCGCAGCCCGCCGTGTTTCTGTCTTAATGAGTGTTGCCTTCCGCAGGTGGGGCTTTGCGTGTGGGGATAGAGTGCGCACTCGTCTTTGCATGTGTCCAGAAAGAGCTCTGAGCACGAACGGCCTATAATCTCAATCGCTCTATATCCTGTGAGTTCCTCTGCACGCTTGTTCCAACTGTCAATTCGTCTGTCCATGGTAACGGTGAAAACGGCGCTTGGTACCACGTGCGTTAGCTGTTCGGCTTTTTGCCGTGCTGTTAGTGCGCGTATTTCTGCCCTGCGTCGAACCACGATTTCTGATTGCAGTTTGAGAAGGTTATCTGCTGTTACTTTTTTGCTGGCTGCGACTTCCTTAAGGCTTCTGGAAAGGGACATGTTTTTTATTATAACGTGGGCAGCAATCGCTATGCTTGTCGCAGCTGCAAGAAACACTGCGTAAAAAATGAGAAGAATGTTGTTAGAAAACTGTCCGCGTTTGAGGTTGGCTACCTCTATGAACGATATTGCCATGACTTTACGATTCATTACAGGAACGAGGCGTACTTTCATAGGAACGGGAATGTTGTTTAAATATGCGGCCTCGTTTAGCTGGTACGAGGTGTTTGGAGGACCTGCAGAAAGTTTTTCAACGTCATACGTAAGGTTGGGCGTTGTAATGATCCGTGTGAAAGGAATATTGTCGTAGAGTAGGATGATGTTAAATTTTTCAGAATTTTGGAGCAGGAGTAAATATCTTTTGATGGCCTCGGAGGACAGTGTTGCTGTGATTTCACCAACGTGTTTACCCATAATGAAATAGGGAATGTTCATGCGTAGTAACTTCTGTTGATTGTGCTGCTCAAACTGAAGTGTGGCGCCGGGGGAAAAGGGATGTTTTTCTGTAATTGTTTCAATATGGACGGGTGAGCCATTTTTGAGTGGCGCTGTTGCACGGATACGAAGATTGTATTTGTAATCAATAAAATTAACTTCGGGGAAAATATATTCTCCCTGAACCTTGCATTCCATAATAAAGCGTTGCAGCACCAGTTCTATATCAGAAATGATGGCGCGCATACCGTAATCAAGTGATATGCCAAGAGCCTTGTTGTGATAGTAGCTGGAGAAAACCTGCGTAGTTGTAAGGGTCTGCAAATCTCTGTTGCGTTCAGTAAAATAGTCTTTGAATGCGCTGGCAACTTTTTGTGAATCGTTATTAAACTGTTCCTGTTTAATCTGTTGTAATGAGAATTGAGAGCGGTGTAACAGGATACCCAGTGCTAAAAATGCGCATACGATAATGGCACAGAGTATTAGTATTAGATTGAGCGGTTTTTTACTCTCAAAAAGTTGCTCTAGCGGCTTCTTCATTACGGCGAACTCTTCGTGAAAAACGTTTTGAAATACGAGAATGAGTTTGGATAGTAGCTGGCGACAAGTTTTTGGTATTCACCACTTGTCCATACTTCAGTTAAAAATCGATCGAACTCTTCTTTGAGTTCCACAGACGTTGGAGCAAATGCTGCGCCCATATTTTGCTGCTTTGCTACGGGGCCAATGATCTTAAAAGAGTATGGCCAGATCCCTAATGCCATTAAAGCACTTGGAGATTCCATGAGAAAGATTGAATACGGAGATTTTACAAAAGAAATAGGTTGCGGAAGTGTGCCAAGCGGCACATTTTCCGCAGAACCGGCAGTGTGGAGCAAGTCGGGGAACAGTCTGACATCAATACAAAGATTTTTAATGCCGTAGACCGTTTTTCCGGCAGTTTTTTCAAGTGTGCTTTTGATGTCTCTTTCAACAGAACCGGTGGGGTGGATTGGGTCGATATCGGCGTCCGGTTTTGCAAGTAACCAGACTTGTGCGGTAAATGTCGGCTTGGAAAATAATACGTAACGCTTGCGTTCCGGAATTATGCTCAGGCCGTTTGCAAGGATGTCCCCGCGTATCGGGGTAACAGATTGGCTGGAACCGGGCAGCGCCGGGCGTATTCCAGTGAGATCAGGGATGGCATTTTCCCAGCTGGTGGGGACGAATTTGTATCGGACACCAATGCGATGCGCAAAACGGCGGATAAGGGCGCAATCAAGCCCGTCTGCGTTGGTGTTTGCAAAGCGTGCGTAAGGAACACCTAGATGATACAGTTCCCCACGGGCACGAATCTCTGCGAGTGTAACGCTGTGGACTGTAGAGTAGAAAAGAATAGTGGATAAGAAACAGAATATAACAGAGATGAGTCCTGCATGGCGTTTGTTCACAAGTTCCTCCCAAACAGGTTACCCTGCAATAACAGGGTAACCTTATCAGCTTGGAAACTGTGTACTATACATTAAAGAGGAAGTGAACAACATCCCCATCTTTAACGATATATTCTTTACCTTCAGAGCGCAGAGCGCCGATGGAACGGCAAGCTGCTTCGGTTTTATTTTCTACAAAAGCATCATACGCGATTACTTCTGCGCGAATGAATCCACGTTCAAAGTCGGTATGGATAACGCCTGCTGCCTGAGGGGCAGTGTATCCGTCAACGATAGTCCATGCACGAACTTCTTTAACGCCTACTGTAAAGTAGCAGATAAGTCCGAGTGTTTTGTAGCTGGTCTGAATGACCTGTACGAGGCCGCTTTCGTTGATACCGTAAGACTCAAGAAGTTCCTGTGCCTCTTCATCTTCGAGACCCTGCAGTTCTTCTTCAACCTTTGCGCAGATTTTTACCAGCTGACAACCGCGACCTGCTGCGAATTCACGCAGTTTGTTCACATGTTCGTTGTCTTCTGCAAGGCCGTCTTCATCAACGTTGGCGCAATAAATAATTTTCTTATCTGTAAGCAGTGACAGCTCTTTGAGCTGGTCTGCCAAAACGTCACTGTCGCGTTTGGCAAAAGTAGACGCCGGATTACCTTCATTCAGGTGGTCAAGCAGCTCTTTAATGCCGTTCACAACAGGGATCATTGCTTTGTTACCACGAGTGGAACGAACCAATTTGTCATGCCGTTTTTCAACAGACTGTACATCTGCAAGCAGCAATTCAGTTTCAATGGTTTCAATGTCACGGATCGGATTAACAGAACCGTCTACGTGCGTAATATTTTCGTCATCAAAACAACGGACAACCTGTAAGATTGCAGCTGCTTCACGGATGTTACCAAGGAATTGGTTGCCAAGACCCTCGCCCTGACTTGCGCCACGGACAAGACCCGCAATATCAATAAAGTCTACAGTCGCGTGCAGTGTGCGCTGTGGATTTGCAATCTCTGTAAGAGTTTCGATGCGCTTGTCCGGCACAGGAACAGTCGCTTTGTTGGGTTCAATAGTACAGAAAGGATAGTTCGCAGACTCTGCGTTCTGTGCCTTTGTGAGGGCGTTAAAAAGGGTAGACTTACCCACGTTGGGAAGCCCAACGATACCGATGCTCAGTGCCATAACTTTTTTCTCCAGAATGATTTCTAAATCTATAGCTCCGCGCGGCTATAATTCTTTTTAGCCTGAAACACAATTTCTTTCTCCTGCGAGGTATGATTTTCAATACGTTTTTTGCCGTTGGCGTGAGTCGTTAGGGTGAGTTGTATTTAGTTGACAAATTTTTCTTACTAGATATTATTCCTAATAATAAGGCTTGTTATTTAAACAAGGAGTGCTGAAATGAGTACAGTAGAAAAAATGAATGCAGCCTCGGTTGCGAAGTTGCTTCATGAAGATAAGGCCGTGTTGTTAGATGTACGAACTCCTACGGAGATTCTGGAACAGGAAATTCCTGATGCTATATTAATGCCGTTTGATCTGGTTTCCGCGGAACGTGTTAAGAAGACGGTTGGTGCGGAGAAGAAGGTTGTCTTTGTTTGCCATTCTGGAAGTAGGGCTCTGCAGGCCGCTGAAGCGGTTGCAGGTTCTGTCGATTCAGCCGTGCTTGATGGCGGGATTGTGGAATGGGGTAGAAACGGATGGCCGGTAAAGCAGGGCGTTAAACGTATTCCGCTGAATCGTCAGGTTCTTATTGCTGTCGGCTCGTTATTGCTGGTAACGCTGTTGCTTGCTTTTACTGTATCGAAAACATTTCTCGTACTTGTAGGATTCTTCGGTGCAGCTATGATCTTTGCAGGGATTACTGGTAGCTGTGGTATGGCGCGTTTGTTGATGCTGATGCCGTGGAATAAAACCCCGTTATGCACGGGTGTTTCATGTGGTGTGACCACAAAGAATACATAAGATAAGCAGCGTAGGAGCACAGATGTTGTGCTCTATTGTGTTTAGTTACTAAAAGTGCCCCGTTCGGTCTCCATTTGGAGTCTGGGCGGGGTTTTTATTTATCCCAAAAAAAGTCCCTGACGTTTTTTGTCAGGGACCGGTCTGCCTGCAACAACACTGCGCGAAGCAGTAGCGTTAAAGAGAAAATGTTATGCTTTGTGGCGTTTCCAAAGATCCAGATCAATTGGTATTAGAGCGAGAATCGAAGAGTCCACACCCCAGGCAGTCATGATTTCGTTGCCTACCAGTTCTTCCAGACAAGATTCCGGCTTTTTGAATTTGGCATCTGAGGTGATGTCGTTAATGGTCATGCGCCATCTTTTTCTTTCGTCAAAAAAGAGGACGCAATCTATGCCTTCACGAGAATATGTGTATTTTGTAAACGGCGGCAATTTAGCCGCTTTTTGCTGATGAACTTGTTCCATTGGTGTTATATACGTCATAAAAACTGCGGAGTCTACGGCTGGATGTATCTGATGAGATGTTAACTTTTCTTGCAGAGTGTGACTGTTGCATTGCTGGTAAACATAAGATTGTTGATGGAAGGAGTAGCATTGTGTCATTTTTGCGTGAAGTAATTCCAAAATCTAATGCGATAGCTAATATCGAGCTTTGCATATGTTGTATGATGTGATAGGCTTACGCATCTTTTTATTGATGGAGGGAGTATGCTTCGTGTTCAATACATACTAATAAGTTTTCTTTGTTGTATGCTGCTTGCTGGCTGTGGGGATTCTGCACCGGATGGAGCCTATAGTAAACTTGTATATTCCATTGTATTGCCGACTCAAAGAGATAAACTCGATGTATGGTCTGAGGAATCTGTGGGCGATGGTGTACTTGTAAAGGCCGATCAGGCTATTTTTTGGGTGGATGCTGACAACCATATCTTTGCATTAAATCAACAAGGGGTTGCTATTACAGACGCTCAAAGCGGTGTGACATATGCTCCTTCGCACTTATTGAAACAAATTAACAATGCCCTCGTTGCCGCAGGTAAACATATGCTTAATTCACAAGGTGGATGGCATATGTTTAAATGGAATAATAAAGAATAAAAAGTGGTGGGACTGTGGAATGCGTTTGTGTCTCAGTCTGCTGCTTTTTCAGATAGTAAGCCTAATATTTTTGCCTCAAATGTGTTGCAGACTGTTTGCAGCTAGTATTGAATGTCTAAACTGTACATAATTTGCGCAACATATCACATGATGTAGCGTTAAGCTCTTAAGTCTGACACATGATTTTGTAGCGACAGTACTGCGTTTGAGTGTTTCATAAAAAAAAAGGGTGGAGTAATAACTCCACCCTTTTTTTGTAATTTGATGCGGTGAATATATTGCTGAGGTATGGTCTGTACACAGCACGGCGGAGAAGTGTAAACTTTTTTGCACAAAACCGAATGTCCATCAGTTATGCACATATACTGCATCAGTGTTGATGTTTAATTCCGCTGCATTCAAGGAATAGTGCATCTATTCCCAACTGAGTAGGCGTTGCTCGCCTGTGAGGGCACGAATGCCGGTCACATCCTGAGAAACTTCCAGACATCCCAGATAGGAGCCGTTGGTATCACGCACTGCATAGTAGCGGATATGGATGAAGACTCCGTTGAGTTCTAGCCAGAACTCGGCGGTGTCGTGGGCACCGGATTTGAACGCTTTAAGGATTTTTTCTACAACATGGACACTTTTCGGCGGGTGGCAGTTGTCAACGTCTCGCCCGATGATTCCGGCACTGCGCGGGAATATTCGTTCTTGTGTCTGTGAAAAGTATGCAACTTTATTGTCTGCGTTGACGAATGTGAGGTCGACTGGAAGAGACTTGAGAATGGCGTTGATAACGAGAGGTTCCAGTTTGCCTTTGTCCAGTGTAATTTTTCCAGTCTGTGTTGCTTGTGTCGCGGCGGGATATTCTGCTGTTTTCCACTCAGTACCGGGGGTGATCCATGCGTAACCTATCTCTTTTTCACCGGAGTAAACTTGCGCCCAGTCATCTTCGGAGAACGTTTCAAACACCATAGGAAAGAGAATGTTTTCTTCTTTGTAAATCATGTCGCAGATGCTAACGACAAGGTTTTGCACTGCGTCGATTGTGCCCTTTGTATCATCTGTTGCAAATGCTTTGCGTGCCGTTTTGAGCAATGCACGGATGTCGTCATGCAGTTCCCACATGACTTGCGGTGGTGCCGTGAGCCCGTGGCGTTCCATAACCGGGAAAAGTTGATTCTCCTTACGCTCATAATGCCTGATGATTTTTGCAAGGTCTTCTACGCTTTCAATAAGACCGGGTTTTGCTGCGAAAAATTCCAAGGGTTCGTTTGCACCCTTAATTACATCGAGCAGTTCCCTGCATTTTATGTCTGCAAGCTTGTTTTCTTCCTGAAAGGAGTGCAATGGATGCCCTTTCGGGAGTTCAGGGCGTTCGCTTTGGGCAACAGAGTTTTCAAATAGCTCAACATGCAGCTCACACAGTTTTTTGATTTCTGTTTCCGGTATGCCCTCTGCGACGAGCTTTTGCTCCATTTGTCCAATTTCCGCAGGGGATACATTATGAAACAGGGTTAAGAATTCTTTGCGCACTTCGTCTATAGGTGCACCGTTATGTAACTGTAGAACAATATTTTTCAGCAGTTCTATTCGTTCTTCACGGGCAAGGGGAGCATCTGGCGGTGCTTGATTGGAGTTTATGATGGTTATGTTGTCAGTTGTGTGATGGTAAATTTGGGTGGTTATTTCTAGTAGTAGCTCGCCTATGTCAATATTTCCCATGCCTGCCGCCTGTTCCAGTGTGGCAATGCTACCAATGGTTTTACGCATGAGAGGGTTTTTTAGTTTAGAAAATTTAGGGGACTTGTCCACGAAGTAGTCCAACAGAAAGGGATATTTTTTAATCAACCCACCGATTTTCGTTTTCTTTGAAAGTTCCATGGCGCTGCTCCATAAATAACGGTTGCATGATCGAATTACATTACCATAGGGCAGCTGTGATTTGTTGGAATATGTTTGAGTTTTTTAAGGAGTGTTCTGTAATGCTATTAAGGCGGTTGCGCAGAAAAGTAACTTTGAAAAATAAAAAAGCAGAGCCAATGACTCTGCTTTTTTTATGAGGTGAATTCCTTTGTGAATATCATTTGGTAGCATGCTTCTTTTGCTAGGCGCAGTCAAAGGGGCGCATTGTCTTGCCGTAGTGCAAGATGTGGGATTTTCCCATGCCTTCTCGAGACCTGCCGGATGCAAAGATAAGCACCGCAGACATAAACCTTGATTTAATCAAACGGTAACTTCACGCCGCCGTCATCTGTGTATTTGATGGAGGCCTTCTTTTTTGGCGCAGGTTGTCTGTGTTTGTTTTTGCCACTATGCGATGCAGGTCTGCAGATATCACCGGTAGCAATGTTGCCTGATTGGCTAAGAACTTTCGCTACAGTGAATTTTGTTTTTATGTCCTGCACCTGCACTGTTGCGATTTTTGTTTCAGTCCGTCCAAGCGATTCCTTTGTGTACGGGTCGATAAGCCGTTCTCCAAGATGGTACACGTTGTAACGCTGTCCGGCTTTGACGTTAACTCCGCCCATGTTCAAATATACGCTGCTACCTGCAACTTTGATAACCTTAATTGGATAGATTGCTTGCAACAGTTCAGTGCTGATCTTCTGTGAGACCATGCTGGAGAGTTTTGCAGAGAGGGCGCCGGAGGATCTTGCAGTATCCCTTTCGTATGTTTTGTCTACGGTAACGGTGGATGACCACTTAACTTGCATAGTGGCCGGAACGATTACTTTGTAGGAAACCTGCGCGGCAATACGTTCTATAAAGTAACTTTCACCAGTAAGGTCGATTGTTTTTTTTGTGCAGCTTGTGGTGTAGGAAAGAATTTTCCCCGTTACAATGTAGTCTGCACCAAGGCGCATCCCAAGTTTTGCCTGTTCAGCAATAGCAAAATCATCGCTCTTCCAGTTCGCTTTTTCACGTTGGTAAAGAGCATCCTCTTCGCGGTCGAGCACGGTAAAGCGTCTGCTTTGTACAAGGCTGTCAGTGAGTTTTTGTTGGAATACCTGCGGAACTCCGCGCTTGCGGTTTGCAGTGGAAGCTTTGAAGCCCACAATGGCAAGTTTGCGGCGGTTATTCGGTGCCAGACCAGGAGTCTCGTAGACGTTGATCTGAGCTTCAAGGGTTACATTCCACAATCCGTTGTCGTTAGTCTCGTCTATAATGTCATAACCTGCTATGACACCGGAAGTCTTCATTCCGGTGACAGAGGCGTTTTCTGCTTTGAACTTAGTGTTGCGCGTACCATTTGTTGTTTCAGTTGCACCGGCACGCACGGCAACAGAGGCAGATTGCAGGCTTACCCCTTTGATCTGACGAACTGCCTGAATAAGCGCATCTTCAATAGCAGCATCTCGAGATGCTGCCATGCCTGTTGTTGTAGCGGACACAACCTTAGCATGGCTTTCTACAGAAAATGTGAGGAGCAGCATGCAGATAATGATGAGCATGCGCAGGACAAGCTGAAACGGTGTTTTTTTAGAAGTCGTCAACATCCATCATCTCCTGACCCATAACTGCGTTTGGTGAAACTTGCTTTTTAGCATGTGGAGCAGCAGCTGTCTTCTTTGCAGTCACAGTCTTTTTCAAGTCTGTTGCAAGCTTGCTGGACTGTGGTGACCATGTGTAGATAACGCCTACAATCTCCTGATTGTATTCAGGGTGTTTATATGTCCATGAGGTGAGCTTGCGCACACCTGGCAGGTTTTTGATGCAACCTTTTGCGTTGATGGTTTGGTTCAGGGTGCTGATGAATTCTTTGGAGCGCTCTTTGCTGCTGAAGATGCTGCCGTCTGCCTGCTGCTCAACTGTCCCGACGGTTTTTTCAACCTCTTTTCGGCCTGCATCCTGACTGAACATTCCGTGGGATTTGAACAGGAATGCAAAATTAGCGTATGCCTGAGCATCTGCATGGCGCATAGCCATTTCGCGGCCTTCAGCGCGTTCATCATAATCTGTACCAGTATACGCGTTGCCAGCCTGACCGTAGGATACAAGCACAGGATAGCCGTCCTGATTGTAGATGCGGCGTATGCCGAACTGTTGGAAAAGTGCGGCAGGCTTGTTGCCGACGATGCTGCGAACAGACGGTCCGCCTACTTTACGAGGATTTGGGCGCAGGTCGCCTTTGTTGGCGATGATGGAAGAAATCCAGCTTTTGAATTTTGGAGATGCCACAACAGCGACAGCAACTTCATGTCTGCCTTCGGAGTTGTTGGCTTCAAACGTCTGCACTGGAATCATGCCGGAAAGTTCTGCGCTGGCAGTAGTAACAGTGCGTTTTTCAATGGTGTTGCGGAGCAGTTCTTTTTTCTTTTCACGCGGGAGTGCTTTGAATTTTTCAGGATCAATACCGTTTTCTGACAGCATGTTGTCCAGTTTGCTGCCGACAACGGCAACAGCTTTCTCTAAAATTTCTTCAAATTTATTGGTGCTGCCAAGTTCTTCGCGGGTGAATTCCGGCATTGTCGGGTCTTCTTTGATGCTCTGCAATGCTGCAGCACGCACGGAAACACCAAGAAACTTCATGTATTCAGCCTGCGCCTTTAAATAGGCTTCCTCAAATGCCATTGTGCGGAAGTTTGCCCAGTCCGGATGGTCTGCGGAAACTTTTACGCGTGCTCTGCTTACCGTGTAGAAAATCTGACCTTGATCTTGTTTCTCGAGGAAGAGGGCACCCTTGCCTTCTCCGTTGTAGATAGAGATAAGTTCATCAAGCTCTGCCCTTGGATCGAGAACCTGAGGCACAGCAGCCTCAGCCACGGCCTCTTCAATGACGGCCGCTTGTTCCTGTGTGGCAGGAGCAGGTGCTTCAAGATTGGTTGAGCCTTGTGCAAAAGATAGGGACGGCAGAAGGAATATGGCTATGAATGCTGCAATATAACGCTTTGCGGAGCGTGAGAACTGAGTCTGCATGTGGGATCTCCTAAGAAGTAAGAAAGGGGCTGAATCAGCCCCGTGAAAAAGAGAAAACTACCAGGAAACTGTGCCGGAATCACCGCGTTTGATGATTGGAGTTTCACCTTCCCAGAAGGCAAGGCCGGTATTGATATCGGTAAGGGTAAGCATGAAAAAGTATTCAATCTGGTCTGTATCAGAATCAATACTGTGGTTACGCTGGATGATTTTGCCGGATAAGCTTAAGTCCGGAGCGACAATCTGGCCTTTTCGTGCCACGTTTTTCTGGTTAACTTCTTTGGATTTTCTCAGCTTGCGTGCTGCTGCAACCATCGGGTCTTCAGCGCCGTTGATGCCGATGGCGGTGGTAGTAACAACTTTGCCGCTGCGAAGCAGGTCAATACGAATTTTTTTGATGAGCTGGTCAGTATCGATGTTCTGCATTGTGTCGTTAATAACACGGGATACAACCATAACGTAACGACCGCCACCCGGCTTGGATACTGCGCCGGAGGAGAGCATTTCGTTAACAGCGGTAGATGCTGCCTGTTCAAAGTCTCTGTAACCGAGGCCCATAATACGCGCATTGGTGTCGTTGTATGGGTCAATCATGGTTGCCACGTTCTTTTTGTTACAACCTGTTGTAAGGGCAATAAGTACGAGTAAGGTAAGTATGAGCAGTTTTTTCATTTGTGGCTCCGTTGTAAAAAATGAGTGAATAGATATTGGGTTCAGTACTAGTTACTTTCCAAGGGCAATAGTCTGCACATATGGTACACTGTTCGCCTGAGGCATACGTACATGGACAATGGAGTATTTGCTGTCTGGAAGTGTCACGGTTGCCAGTGTTGTACCATTTGGAGCCTGAAGACACAGTTTTTTATCTTTAGGTTTAGGTACACGTATAAGCTGGACATTTTTAGGCAGTGAAAGCCATGAACGCGTGTCTGCCCGTGTCATTGCAGAAGTGAAAAGACCGGTTGCAAGCCCTACAAGTTGCCCCCCGCTTTCCTGTGCCAGATACTGTACAAAAGTCTTGGTGGCAGTGGACGCAACAGCCTTTGATATTGTTGATGTGAGGTGCGCCTTGTATTCGGCCTGCATAACTCTGTCAAAGTTGCAAAGGGTTTTGGAAGCGTATTTTTTTGATCCTGCTGTAACCTGAAGAAACGGCATCGCTGCATCGCGAGTTTTCAGTTTTGGCATAGCAAAGGAAACCATAGAGACACCGGCTCGTTTACCAGCAATAAAGAGCGGGATGTCGAGACGGAATTCGTCCACTTCCGGCGCAAGGCCGTTTTCGAACACAACCCACACGGAAGGCTTACGGTATTTGCTGGTCTTTCTTCCCCGTGCAAAATCTTTGGACATGTTTGCGTCTTGCTTAACATACGAGTTGTTCGGAACCATGCCTTTAACGCGCTTCAACATAGTATTACACTTGTTGTAGTCGCTTTTCATCTCGCCGTTTACGCAAAAGAATAAGCCGGAAAGGTACGTTGCATATGGGTTGACAAAATCACCGTAGCTTTTCCATTTATTAATTTCAGGCATAGATTCATATACGGATTTTGTTGCAACATCCTGTATACGAAGTAAGTCGAGTACTGGCGCGTTGTCTTTTTTTTGCGTCGCAGCTTGTTTTTTTTGCTTTGAGCGTTGCTCTTTTGCTTCTTTCTGTAAGTCTTTGATCTCTTCCTTATATTCTTCTACCGCCCGACGCTGGCGTTCCAGTGTGCGGTTGAATTCTACACGTGCTTTGCTGGTTTTATTGAGCGCAAGCAGGGACATCCCTTTGTACATGTTGATAAGGACAGTGTCGCTTGTTCTTGGTTCGTAGTTCATGAATTCTCTGTTAAAGAGAACTTCGCCAACGACTTTTGATGCGGCGTAGGCATCATTTTCCGTTTCGTCGTTTTTTACCTCTGCTTCAGATTCATTAAGCAGAGTGTATGCATCTTCAAACCTTCCCTGATTAAAACGAACCATACCTGCATCGAGCAGAAAAGGCAGTGCGTGGTCAAAGTCAGTATCAAGAATGGTTGATGTAGCTGTTGTGTCACCCAGGTAGTACGGTTGCAGTAGTGCCTTTTGGTCTTGCTGCTGCATTGTTGCACAACCACATAACAGCGTTGCTGTTGCTAGTAATAAGCAAAGCCTTAGCTTCATATATCCCCCGATTTAAAGTTAAGAAACATATGGGGAATACTGGATTGAGTGCACACTTTCAACTGCATACCCGTGAAAATAACGTTTATTTGCAGGGCGATATACACTGTCTAATATTTACGACAGTAAATAATGGCTTGTCGTATTTTTTATATCCAACTTGGTGATGGGAAAGGGGGGTAATGATAAATACTAGAGCGAGGTGTTACAATGCGGTATAGAGGGCAGTAACCACAATTAAACGTAACGAACTTACTGCTGAGGTTGATTGCTTATGCAGTAGAGTGGTGTTCGGGGGAATAATGAAAATGATGCATATGGTAACGTTCATTTTCTTAGTATGCACTGTTTGTTGTTTCGCAGCCGGTGCGGGTATGGCTGATAGTGCACCTTGGGATTCATATAAAAAGCCGGATGACGTAGAGGTTCGAAAGCTTCTTACTCCGTTGCAGTATAAAATTACACAGAAAGACGGTACAGAAAGCCCGTTTGATAATCCGTATTTCAAGTTTTACACAAAACAGGGCATCTATGTTGATCTGCTGTCGGGAGCGCCGTTATTCAGTACCACAACTCAATATGACTCCGGTTCCGGCTGGCCAGCATTTACTGAGCCTATTGATATGAAATATATTACTCTGCGTAAGAAATTTTCTTTTTTTGGAGAAGTGTTCGAAGTGCGCAGCAAGACGTCCGATTCTCATTTGGGTGACAGGTTTACGGATGGTCCCCTGCCGACACGTCTCCGTTATTGTATAAACTCTGCAGCCCTGCGTTTTATCTCTAAAGACGATATGGAAAAAGAAGGGTATGGAGCTTTTTTGTATCTATTCAAATAGGAAGAAAGTGAGTGCTCGATGAACATCCAAGTATGTGCCCTATAAGTATCTCCAAATGCTTTGGGTAGCATATAGAAAAAGGGGGTTGCTTTTACAGCAACCCCCTTCACTAGGCTTTTAGTTTTTGAGTATATTTGGTGCTAGAAGCTGTATACGGCGAGGATAGCAGCTTTGAATACGTGGTCTACGTTTTCGTTAGCGTTGTCATTGTCGAAGTCTGTTGCTGCAAAAGCGAGGTCAGCAACGAGATCGAGGTTGTCGTACATGTTGTATGTAGTAGTGAAGTCGATTTCAACAGCGCTGTCGTCGTCGCTCCAGTTTTCAATGTCAAGGCCAGCGGCGTCATCATCGTTAGTACCACGAACGTAAGCAATACGTGCAACGTGAGATACTTTGTCGATGAAGGTGATTTCGCTAGCTTCGAGTGCAACACCCCATTTACCGCGAGCATCGCCGAGAACGCTGTCAGACATAGGACCAACTGCGCCTTCACCTACGAGGGTGGTAGCTACAAAGTCGCCACCGTTGTCGAGGATAGGCATACGGCCTTCGTTGTCGTCATCGTTACCAGAACCGTACCAAGCCATGAATGCAGGTACGCAGTACTGAGTAGTGTAAGCAGCTTTACCAGCTACGAGGAAGCCACCATCATCATCAGATGCTTTACCGAATACGCCGTCGAAGGACAGTACGAGGTTTTCGATAGGGGTTGCTTCGAGAGCTACACCGTACCACTGAGTGTCGCCGGTGAGGCCTTTATCTGCAACTAATGTTGCAGGAAGGTTAACATCTTCACCAACGTTTGCTGCTACAAAGTATGGAGTAACAGTGATGGTGTCAAAGTTGAGAGCAGCGATAAGACCGTAAACGTCAACAGAAGATTCGGAATCATCGTAGCCGTTATCTTTTGCATCGTAAGGGCGACCGTAGAAAGCGGTGAAGTCTACGTTAGAGTAGCTTGCAGAAGCAACGATTGCACCGAGGTCGTCGTTGAGAACAACGTTACCGGATACAGCACCTGGAAGAGCTACGCCCTGGATACCAGCGCGAACTTTAACAGGGGTGCTTGGGATGAGGAAGTCGAGGTAAGCACGACGGGTCTGAATGTTTACACCATCAGCGCCGAGAGCGCCACCGGAACCGTTACCAGTGTTGGTAGCGTTAGTCTGACCCCAAGTATTGTTGATTTCGAAGAATACAGTACCGGAGAGAGCTTCAGAAGCAACGATGTCGATCTGAGTACGGAAACGCTGTTTAAAGTCAGTTGTTTTACCTTCGTTATCAACGTTGAGGTAATCGTAACCAACCCACATGTTACCGGAAGCTTTGATTTCAGCTGCAGAAGCGTTAAGCGCTGCGCCGAATACCATGCACAATGCAAGTGCAAGAGTAATAAAACGTTTCATGATAATTCCTTCTTGAATTCATTAAAGACTCAAAAACAAAAGCCGTTCAAAATTTTATACCGAGACTCCCAAAAAATACTCACAGGCTAAAGTGTAAAGGTGGCTATCCTCAACATGCTCTTTAGAGAGTGAGTAACAGGTGGCATTTTTCTATCTGAATGTTTTGAGAAATATATTTTGCAGCAAAACGTTCTTGTATGTGCAAGCAGCAAATATTTTATACAGATTGTGTGCAGTACTGTAGGAGTTACTGCGTAACTAAAAATGCCGTCTCATTGTTGAAAGTGTTTTATAAAACTCGGAATAATTGTACATCGTGTTAATTATTGAATTATTATCTGTTGTAAATTGTGCACGTTTAACAAGTATAAACTCGTACTGTTCTACGTAAAAATATGTATAGAAGTGTTGGGCTTTTTTATGGCCTATAATTGTAATAATGCATATAACACGCTGAATTATAACACATGATGTATACCAAAAATCATGTACAAGCCTACAGTTTTTATAGAGTATGGAATACGCTGTCGAAATTAACAATTTTGAATAATAGCGGGAAGATATGTGGTATGCGTTTCAATATAAAAAAAGCCCCTGCAGTGGCTGCGGGGGCTTTTTTATATGCATACTACATGATGCTGTATAAAAAATAGTAAATCTGTTTTATGGGGGGGGCGTAGTTATGGTGCAACGGCCAACCCTGTAACCCAGGCTTGCGGAGAGCCTTCAGGTGTTGTGCTTTGCTGCAGAGCTATGGAACGTCGTGATGTAAATCCTGCGTTGGATAAATCTTTATCCAACATTTCGCATGTCTTATTGGTAAAACTTCTTCCAAGTTCGTCGATAGCGTCTTTCTTTCCGTATTTAAAGGAACAGAACAAGATTCCACCTGACTTAAGCGATGCCTTAAATGTTTTGAGCACGTCGTGTAGTTGTTTTTGTGGAACATGGAGCAGTGAAGCGTTGGCCCATATTCCGTCATAGATGGTGTGAGGGGAGAATTCCTGAAACCGTAGGCAGCTAATGTTCAGGCCGGTCAGTTCTTCTGCTAGTTTCACTAGCTCTGTTGATGCGTCAAAGGCATCAACTTTATAGCCGTTTTTGAGGAAATAAAGGGCGTCACGGCCTGAGCCGCAGCCTGCATCCAGAATAGATCCGTTGTTCGGTATATTGCGTAAAAATTTTTCGTACTGCTCAGTCATACTGATGGGTAAGGTCTTTTTTACATATTCAACGGCATGGTTGTTATAGTACTGCATGACAACGCTCGCTTGACGTTCGTTAATGATGGAATTTAGATTATTGTTAATTAACGAATAGAAAAATATAAGCATATTAGTTTATTATGTGTTTTGTGGTAGAAGCTGTTTTTTGGTGCTCTATCTGTAATATCAGCAGTAGTGTTCTATGTTCTGTGGGAGGGAGTTGTCTCGCAAATGTTGTAGGAAAAAGTGGCTGTAGGGTGCTTTTATCGGTCGAATATGATTGTTGATCAGCTGGGTAAGGTGTTGTTTGTGTCTATCTGGCTGATCTAGGTCTTCGGTAACAGCTTTCCTTCTGTGTTAATGACAATAAAACTGTTGCATAGTGATATTCCCTGTGCATCGACAGAAGCATTGCCGTTGCGGGTGGAGCAGATGGGACAAGTGATCGTGTGTTCAACATGACTCAGTATTTTTATGGGACTGAAGCACACCTCTTTTTTACATGTTGAGCAGACAAAACTGGTTTCCATGGCATGATTTACATCCTCTACAGGTTCATTGCGGATGAGGATGTGCATGTTTTCGTTATCTCCGGTAAACTTGCGCCGAAACCTGTTGCCTACTGTGTTTGCAAGATTGTTGATGGCGTCATTACGATTAGCCGCGTGACAGTGCGGGCAAGTAACGCTGTGCACGGCATGGTGTTTAATGTCCTTCGCAGTAAATGAAACGATGGCGTCACAGTTGGAGCAGGAAAATGTCGTTAGCATGTTTATTTCTCCGTATAGTGAATGCTTCCATTGAGGCTGTCGGAAAGAATGACCTTAAATTTGATAATACGTAACGTAAGTTGTTTTTGTACAGGTGAAAGTTTGTTGTAGTGACGATTAACTTCTGAGAAGGCATGTGGGATGCGTGTTGGGTTGATGCATCATGTGTTTTGCTGAGATCAGCTTGAAGCTGGCTAAGGAAAAAAAATGAGGTCAGGGCACTCCGGCGTGGGGTGCCCTGTTTTTTGTAGGAATGGTTGGTTCCCGCAGTGTTAGATTGCGGTGTGTATATGTTTCGCCGCCTGTTTGAGTACGACGGAGGCATTCACCTCAATGGCGGAACATATTTTATATAATTGTTCAGGGGTAGCGGCAGCTTGACCTGAGAATACAGCACAGATTTCGGTTTTCGAAAGGTTGGATGCAGACGCAATGTCAGTGATGGACATTGCGCTGTCTTGTGTAAACTCCTGTAAAATCTCACCAACGATCCGGTTGTATTTAGAAATGTATGCGGGGTGGTCTTTTTCGACAAGCTCTTCAAATGGAATATTCAACGCTTTTGCATACCGGAGCATATCTCCGAAAGTTGTTTTTTCTCCGCCAAATTCTTTACTGATCCAGCGAGAGACGGTGTCTCGTCCGACACCGAACATGTCTCCGATTTGCTGCATAGTTTTGCCTTGTGCTCGTAAGGCAAGAATTTTAGTCATAATGACCGCCCATGCCTGAGCATTTTCTGGGTCATGTTTGGCTGCGGTGGTAGGGAGTACGCGATTTTTGTTGTGTTGTCTGAGCATAGGGCTTGACTTTTTTTGTTGTGCTGACACATCATTGGTGTGTGACAATGTAGTTGAGCGGTTATCTAGCGGACTTGTATTAATAGTTGCTAGTGAGAATTGATATCACACTGCAAAGAGCTGTGTCAAAATGCTTTGTGAAAGCATGTTCATGTATTTTTTTGTTTAAAATTTTAATTAACATAAGTAATTACTTTATAATAATATTAAAAATATAACTTTTACATAAAAAAGTATGCATTAGTTGTATAAAAGTAAAGAATATATATTACATAGCAGTTTTAATGTGTATTTGAATTTAGTTTTATAGTTCTATTGTTATTTATAAAATAAAAGTAAATGTCGCCTTGGCATTTGTTTTGTTGTTGTGTCGCGTTTGAACTGAGGCTTTCATGAGAAAAAACGATCTGTAAGAGGGGAAATTCCACGTCTTTTTTTGTGAAACGTGGAGTTGTGGTCAGGTTGCTGCACTAGATGCGGATAGTGACGTGCTTTGAACACAGATGGTAGCCTATCCCATAGGAGATTAAGGATGTTGTTATGTCCTGTTTGCGGAGCAAAGACGCATGTTCCGCGATCGAACGTGTCTGATGACAATTGTATTGTGCGTCAACGTGTTTGTAAGCAATGCGGACACAAAGAAGTATCTATAGAGGTATATTTATCGTCAATGCGAAAAGGGTTTAACTTTCTAGTGCAAAAGGAACAAGGCGAAGCTCTGTATAAGTAACAAATTGTCCCGTTATAACTAGGCTATGTGTATATGTGTAGAGGTTGAAAAGAGCTGTTTGTCACAGCTCTTTTTTTCTTCTTAACATTGATGTCGCTTGCGTCACTTTACGTTGTAGTATTCGGCTATTATAAAAAAAATGTAATTTTGGTATATTTGATAATCAATCTTATCCCCTATATACATTTTTTGCTTGACTTGCTGTAAATATTTCTGTTGGTGGGTATGTGTTATTTTTTGTGCGGGGACAAAAGATATCAGCACTATTTATGTGTTATTTTACGATATATTAAGGATCTCTATGCAAAATGATTTGGGGAATACTTTTGCATCGTTTATAATGATAAAAAAAGGTGTTTAATGGTGTTTTTAACGTTGCCTACTGTATTGAGAATTACTTTATTGTACCTGCTTCTACTGGTCGCGGTAGCTCAGGGAGCTTGTGCGAGTGATGCTCTACAGGGTGAATGTGATATTTCCACAGGTTTTGTTTCCTCTTTACAAAAACAACTCACAGGCGACAAGGCACGCCTTGTTCGGCTGCGCAACAAGATTGCAACTCTCGGCTTGCAGAGTTTTGCGGGCGCGTTGCATTCCTATAAAGAATTTACCATCAAACTCCCGTTGGGTGACACTATTGTTCCTTTTGTTCACACTCCTTGCGGGTTGCAATTTGATGGGTTGAAGGTCACAAGCAAAAGTGCTGGCGTATCGTTTTATGACGTAGATCAGGGTGCTGCTGTAGTGGCCGTTATTCCCGGCAGTCAGGACGCTGTTCAGTGGGAGCATTTTTTGACCACTTCAGTACGGTCTCCCGAAGATGTTCTTTTCCGTGAGCCGAATGGCGTAATATACTATGATTCTAATGAGAACACCCTTGTCGCCGTGTATCATCAGTACAAAGCGATAACAGGTGTGCATCTTGTGGGGAAATCGATAGTTTCCGGTATTACATGCGCGGAGCGTAATTCATCTGTTCGAACCTCAGACGGATACGTAGAAGGTTTTACAAAAAAATGTGCTTTAGATCCCCATGGGAAAGAAGGCATTGTCAAAGGTAGTAACAAGGCCATTTCGTCGGGGCGCATGAACTCTCAGAAAATCACAAGTGTCGGTTCGGGTCTCTCTACTGAGCCAGATATGCCCCCAGATTCAGCTTCAATGATTGCGTCCGCCAGCAGTACATCTGTAACCGTCCATAGCAGATGTCGTCGGGGACAAGTTCGAGCAGGTGGTATCAAAGAAATTCTGCATGCTTATTCATTGCTTCGAACATTGAATCCGCAACACTGCGCTCCCTCAGATACATTTATAAAGGCATACAGCATCAACAACTACGGTGTTAAAAATGCCTATATTGTCTGGAATAATAACGGGGAGGGCGGTGTTTTGTTGGCTGACGGAACTGTCGTTGTACCACCTAAGTATTGCAGCTTGTATGTTGATACGTTTGGTTATGTGGTAACTGATGATAATGGGGTCGGAGTATTGGATTTTTCAGGAAATACAATTTTACCCTGTGAATATACACTGTTTACGCTTAACGATGATGGGTTGCTGAAAGTCGGGAAGCAGACCTCTTCAAGCGGAATAATGTTATATGGTATTTACAACCTGCA
The DNA here is from genome assembly GCF_000384815.1 of Halodesulfovibrio aestuarii DSM 17919 = ATCC 29578. Taxonomy (NCBI): domain Bacteria; kingdom Pseudomonadati; phylum Thermodesulfobacteriota; class Desulfovibrionia; order Desulfovibrionales; family Desulfovibrionaceae; genus Halodesulfovibrio; species Halodesulfovibrio aestuarii. Next base: position 952,590 of record NZ_ARQF01000021.1, on the reverse strand, counting down.
AACACGTATGTGGGTTAAGCCAATTGGAAGCTAAAATTTTAGCGCTTCGGGAGCTAATTCCTGCGGCGCTTTTTTTTACGGGGGGTGAATTACCGGTGCGGCACGTAGTATTTCCGCGAGGGTAACTACTCTTGTTTCCTATTTTTCTGAATTCATTTAATGTTAAGCAAAACGTTACTGCATTATCGTATGATACAGGAGTGTTGCATGTATTGGTTCATTGGGCTTATTGCGGTTGTTGCGTTGGGGGTAAATAGCTGGTGGCGTCGGAGTATTGCACGTAACTATAGAGAATTGATTGCAGAGATTGTTGAAAAACGTTCCGGCGCAGTTAAGGACGTGTATGTTGCAGCGCGTAAGCGTAAAAAATATGCAAATAACCGGGACTGGGATTCTGAAGTAAACGTATTGTGGACAACGGATGAAGGATTTCCCATGGATTTTTCCTACACACGCAAGCGTGAGAATGCAGAAAATATTAAGTTTACATTGAAATCAGTTATTCAGGATGGAAGCGGTAATGTGTACCTGCAAGGGCTGGACAGAAGCAGTAAGGAAGAACGGGCGATAGATATTACGACGTTGGCATCACACCTGAAGTTGCCGATGTATAAGGTTATTCCACTGGATGAACTGATGGAGACCGTCTGCGGGTTGCGCTTGCATTACAACTAGTTACTTTTGTTTGTATCAGTTTATGATGGCGCATACGCGTGAGTTGTCCGGCTGAAAAATTCCATGACTAAGCTCCAGCGGGAAGTCATTTCCCAACAGGTGTACAACATTTATGGTTGGGACGGCATAGCAAATTTTACAAAGATTATAGTATGTTCCTAAGGGATGCTTATTGGCTGCGATTAATAGATCTTGCATATGGGTAATAAAAAGCCGCTTCTACCAGATAGAAGCGGCTTTTTATTATTAAACATAAGAAAAGAGCACCACTTCCATGTCTATGAGTAGACGGCAGCGGTACTTATGCAACTTATATACAGGGTTAGCATTGTGGTGCTTTTATCGCATATATAGGGAAGAACTTAAGAAAAATAGCATTGTTATAAAAAGAGTAAACGACAGGACATAGTTGCTGAGCAGTAATAAAAATCTATTTAGCATGTTCACCTCGCATGCGACTTTAATGATTCATGCGCAAAAATTCAATATCAGATTAAAAAGAATTAAATATTATGTCTGATCGCGGCAGACATAAACGGTATGTTGGTTCGATGACGTTAATACAGTGTACCTAGCTTTGGGGATAGCCAGAAGATGATGATACAGTGGTACCAGCATTGTGTGGCGCACCTTACCTAATACCTTCCGTTAGTGTATATCTCGTTGCTTGAAAGGATGTTATTTCAGACTGTCATTCGATTGGGCTATGTATTGGTAGCATACGGAGTACGTAACCCATATGTCGCAGTGCAGAGAAATAACACTTCAACGGAAGTTCTAGAAAATCTGTATGGAACACTGGTTTAGAAAGGAAAAATCTGGCATGGTGGGAACGATATTTTGTACTGGAGCATCAAAAATTTTTTGGGCGGGTGGAAATCAAGGGATGAGAGGAAACGGTGCGCTGATAGGTAACCCGAAAAAAACACAGATAATGTCCTTAGGCGGAGTAAAAAAAACAAGTGACCCTGATTGCTGTGCCGGCAGGCTGTATTGGTAAGAAATTCGCAGTGGAGGCCGTTGATGAGTAGTAGTTATATTCCGCAACATTTCAGCATTGAAGAGCTGTTGCCACCGCCTGTGTTGCTTCCTGCGCCGTTCAAGGCTGCATATTGTAAAGATAAATCTGCATTGTTCCGCCTGTTCGATTATCGTATTCTGTTAACGTTGGATAGGCTGCGCGATCGATATGGCCCGTGTTTAGTGAACAATTGGCATTGGTTTTCTGAAACAGAATGGAAAAACGGGGCTGCTGAGATGTTTCGTTTTTCCGGTTGGAGACCAGTGGATTGCGGTGAGGGAGCGGCTTTGTCTGAACATAAGCTGTTTCGCGCCATGGATTGCAAGTTCAGTAAAACAACACCGGATGAAATATGGGATGAGATGCTCGCGGACGCTAGAGCACCGCAGTTCGAGTATATGCAGCGCATTGAAGCTTTCGGCGGTATGTCGTGGTTCCATTTTGATATCGGATATCATGCCCGCTATGAAAAGGCGATTTCTGTAATTAGCAACCGTGGCGACCGTGCAGGTCTACCAAGGCAAATCGAAAGGGTCGGCGGTTAATATCTCGTTGTGCATAATTCGGTTGTTATGTCGTTGAGATAACGAATGAGAGCCCCTGAAGAAAATTCTTCGGGGGCTTTGTTGTTTTGGAGAACCTGTATTTAAGGGGGAGGATAACAGCGGCAATACTTTTATTTCCCGCAACTTTTGTAACAATAGGTGCAAGGAACGCTTTCAGACGCTTTAAATTGAATTCTTGAGACGGTAGAAAGGTAAGCTTCATAAGCCAGATGATAAGAAACAATATATAATGCTCCCTGGTGGGTCCTTAGAGGGTGTGTTTTGTTTTTCCGATAAGATGAACAAATGGAAAACAAACTCAAGTGTTGGAGCTCGGGGTGGTTTTGTGTGAAATTGTGACGACCGACAGGATACAGGCGTTATCTGTAATGCAGGTATGGGGTGAGTTGACTAGACAAAATAGCGAAGTGGACTATATTAGTCATATCAAATTAGTTTATTAGCGCATTGCGCCGTAAATATTCTTCCGGAGAAGATAATGATCAAAACTCTTGAGCTTAATAACGTGGGGCCCTCTGAACATCTTGAAATAGAGTTCGGGGATAGACTCACCGTTTTCACGGGTGACAACGGCCTTGGAAAGAGTTTTGTTCTTGATGTTGCATGGTGGATGCTTACAAAAGAGTGGGCAGGCGAGATGGCCATGCCCGAATCTTTTATTACAAATGCGTATGAAGGCAGGGAACAGCCGGATTCGGTTATCCGAGGTCGACTTGATTCCATAAATAGAATGGATTCAATTCAACAGTATGTTTTTCAGCGGTTGGGACAGGTATGGAACTGTAATTCTCAGAGTGAGGAGAGAATTATTGAAGCCAATTCCCCAAGTGATTCTATTGTGCTGTACATGAAATGTGATGGAACCGTGGCTATGTATGATCCTGTTAAGGCGCAGGCAGATGAATTTGCACGCGCATTTATTCACGAACGGGCGCATCACTATGATCATGTAACAAGTTCAATGCGACATCAGACTACCCGCATCTATTCTCAGACTGAGCTGTGGGATGGTGTTCAAAAGCGCCACCGGCAAGAATTTAACGGTCTTATTTCAGACTGGGGCGACTGGCAGCGGGAGGATAGCTTTGCCTACGCCTGTTTGAAAAGGGGAGTGCATCATTTATCCCCAAAGGGTGAGGCTTTTTCCATAGGCAGATTGCGTAGGGTTAAGGCAGACGACAGCCGTAAATTCCCTACTATTAAAACAGAGTATGGCAAAGAAACGCCTCTTATTTACGCTTCTGCAGGCATTCGCAAGATTCTCTCTCTTTTGTATGCTCTGACATGGGCATGGCATGAACATATTGAGTTATGCGATAAATTTAAAATGGGAGCTGCTTCGAAAATTATTCTTATGGTTGATGAAGTAGAGGCACACCTGCATCCTCAGTGGCAGCGCAGTATTTTGAAATCGCTTGAGTCAGTAATGGGCAGTCTGCTTACAGGGCACGATGTTTCCACACAGCTTATTTGCACTACACATTCTCCGTTGGTTCTGGCGTCGTTGGATCCCATTTTTGATGAAACCCGAGACGTGCTATACACATTTGATCTGAACAAAGAAACGTCTGACGTTGAACTTAAAAAAGAAGAGTGGGTAAGGCGCGGGTCTTCTGCAGCATGGCTCACAAGCCCGGTATTCGGGTTGGAAACGGACTCTTCAGAGCAGCGTGAAGAGGCGATAAAAGAAGCCAAGCTTGCTGTGCGTAATCGTGTGAGTGAAGCAGAAGCACAAGTTATTCATAAAAAATTGGTCGCTGCGCTGCATCAGGCCGATCCGTTCTGGTCATTCTGGCGTACCCGTGCAGAAAAACGGGGCTGGAATTTATGATTCCAGTGACTCGTGCTCCGGAGCCTTCCAAGTTCAATAAAAAAGTACGACAGCCGGGCAGAAGATTTTTAAAGCGTCATCATGTGAAACAGGGGGATCCGCCGCCTGCAAATTTTGCTTGGAGAAGATATTGGAGCAGGGCATTACCGATGCTTCATAAAAGCTATAATGACATTTGCGCGTACCTTGCTGTGTACCTCGATCCGGATATTGATGGAACAGGAAACCGTGAAGGCAGTGTGGAGCATTTTATTCCCAAAGCACAGGATGCATGGATGGCGTACGAGTGGAAGAATTATCTTCTTGCTGACAGGCGCGTAAACTCTACCAGAGGACAGGAACCGCTGACGTGTCCGTACGATTTGGATTTCTATCCTTTTGAGCTAATGCTGGAAACCGGAATGATTGCCGTTTCCGAAGACCTGACTCCGGAGCAGGAAGAGAAAGCCTATGAAATTCTGGATGCACTTGGGTTGGATAAAGAAGTCTATGACGCAGAACGTGCGGAGTACTATGCACGATACAAAGACAGAACCCGCGAAGATGCTCTCACAAATGCACAGATTGCACGCTATGCCCCTTTCATCTGGTACGAGATACAGAGGCAGGGAGTAGTTATAGATGAGAGTTGAATAATACAGTTATAAAAAATGAGTGACCAGAAGTTATTCGGGAAATTGAATGATGAGAGGACTGTGACTATATGTTGCAGTCTTTTTTTATGCGTGGTGTTACAGCATACCTGTTGAACAAACATCTTATTGAATTTTGGTAGGCATTCGTCAGCATGAATACTTGCGGTGTAGATTGAGTATTCTGGTGATTTTTTTCAATTATACCATAGTGTTGATGTATCTTTGGAACTTGCCTTGTAGTGTGGCAAATTTTGGATAAACTAAAAAAATATCATACTTTTTTTAAAAAAGTAGCACGTAATGCGTGTTGATTATAAAAGAAATGTTAAAAAATTTATGCATAGTTTTCACATGGTCCTATGGGGGGAGCTGTATTTTATTAGGGGAAGTAACCCATGAGAAACTATGCCGGTCTTTTTCTTGCCAGTGCCAGTTTGTTTTGTGTGAGCCTTTTATTTTGCCCGTTTGTTCTTGTTGCAGGTACAGATATTGATATAGCGGAGGGGGAGACCGCTACTGTTACTGCGGGAACGATTGCAAATTTTACGCTTGGTGCCGGTAATCATCTTGATGACTTAGGATCCATTACTGCTGAAGAGGACAGTTATTTATTTGAAGGTGTAACCTCTCCTGTAGCAGTTGTTGTTGATTCTGCGACAGGAGAGGTGCGATTTGAAAATGTCGGCACCATAACTGCCACGAATACAGATGGTAACGCATGTGGTATTCTTAATAACACTGCCGGTGTGACCATTCGAGTAGACGGTACTGCAACTGGAACTGTAACAGCAACAGGAACTAAAACTGCTGGTACTGATCAAACTTATGTGCAGGGCTTTGGGGGGAAGAGAAGGGATTATACCAGCAAGTTGATTGGTAGCTCATTCAATATAAATGTTTACGCAACATCCAATGGGAACGAAGCTGCATATGCAAAAGGACTTAGGAGCGGGATAGTAGAGCTAACCAATCTTGTAGGGGATATTGAGGCCCGGGCTACATCGGAAAATAAAGATGCAAATGTTTCTGCAATTGATTGTAGAACTACAGGTACCTTTGGAACAATTTTCGGCGATATAACATCCATTGCACAAAGTCATAACGCAGCAGGGGTTGCATCAGAGGCTATAGCAGCATTTGGTATATATGGAGCAACTGGAATTAGCATTGAGACCTTGGATGCGTCTTCAACTATCACAGCAACAGCATATTCAGATACTCTGAATTCCCTTGAGGGCTCCACGTCCTTTAGAAATCTTACTTCTTATGGCCTTGAAACATGGCACGGGGATATTAACATTAACCAGCTGGATGGAACAATTAATACGAGTGCCAGATCGAATACGAGCACCGTTGCTACTGTAAAAGGGATATGCGCCCGGGAAGGTGACTTAACGATTTTAAACATGTCAGGAACAGTTAGAGCCATTGGCGATACAGTGTTTGCTGAAGATTCAACAACAACTGTATATGCAATAGATGCTTACGACGAAAGTGCTACACCAACAAAAGGTAATTTAACGTTAACGTCAAGTGGCGTTATAGAGGCCATAGCTCCACGATCCTCAAAGGCGTACGCAATTTTTGCTGGAAATGTTGGGGATGTAACGCTTTTAAATGGATCTAAGACAACAGGGCAAGTCGTTTTAATGGGGGACTCTAGCTCGTTGCGATTGGAGAAAGGAGCAACACTTACAAATACAGGTAATTCTGCGCTTTCATATACGTTGGGAACATGGGTAAATGGTGATGTGACAAATGACGGTACCATTATAGTAACTGGGAAAAATGCCGTCGGGGTCTATGTCAAAGATTCGGGCTCCACATTGACAAATACTGGAACAATTAAAGCAGATGGTGCAAGTTCTACCGCTATTTGGGTTCATGGTGGAGTTGCCACGCATAGCGGCTCAATTATTACCAGTAATGGAGCAACAGCGTGTAACGTCGACTCGGGAGGCGAGTTTGTTTTGTCTGGCTCATCTACAAATAGTATTTCTGGCGATGTCGAGTTGGATAACGGAACCTTGCGCGTAAGCAATGGCAAGTGGACTCTTTCCGAACTGAATGCACAGAATGATAGTATTATTACAGTAAGAAATGACAAAAATACAGATAGTGGCAGTCAGCTGGCAATAGGAAAATTGAGTTTGCATGGATCTACAATAAATATGAATTTAAGTAGTCCTCTGTTGCGCAGCCCTTTACCATCTTCAACAGTTGCAGAACATCCTGAAGATGCAAATATTGTTAATATCGCTTCCTTTGCCACTTCTAACCAAATTGATGGACATCTTGTAGCAGGAAAAAATGCCATTCTCAGCTTGGGAACTTCCAGCTCTCAGGATGCTATTACAGCAATAAATGATACGGGACTGTGGGGAGCAAGTGGGGCTTCAGCGGTATTGTATATTGGCAAACCATATACTCTTACAGCCGGGTCGAGTTTACATGTTGATGGGACTCTAACTTCAACTCCAGCTACTCCGACAAATCCAGATGCAACTTTTGGTGCGAACTCATTACTTATTATTAATGCAAAAACAATCCCGGAGGGGGGAGCTGCAATAACATCCACCTCTACAGCCAGACTTACAGTCGATCCCGGTGCTTATTTACAAATTTTACGGGCAGCTCCCGGTACCATTAAGGTTGCTGAATTTGCTCCAAATCTTACCAGTGGTTGGTCTTTGAGTAATATTTATATGCGCAATGTTCTTCTTTATCCAGAAAGTAGCAGTTTATTGCATTCCTTTACGGTAACGTTAGGACTATATGGCTCAGCTGCAGTGTTTGGTGCAGAAGGCTCAACAGCGAAATTCCTTGACGACTATACAATCGCTGGAATGACGGGGAGTCTGACCTCTGCCAGTGAGCGTTTTATGGACTCTTTGTTAACCAGTGCTGATTCTGATGCCGCATATAATGTAGAAAAAGCTGCCAACCTTGCCGGATTTGGTGGCGTTGGCCACATCGCGTATGACATAACAAAGACGAGTAGAAGTCTTACTTCCCGACGCATCCCCGCATCCGGTTCATCGTTGCTTTATCGGGCAAAAGATTTGAAGGAACAGCAGAATGATATTTATGTTACCCCGCTTTACCAATATTCCAGAGTGAAAAGCATAAAAACAGGGCACTTTTCAAATAGTTTTTCAACAAACATCTATGGTCTTGCCATTGGCGCGGAAACTGCCAGTGAAGAATATTTGCTCGGCGCTGCTGTCAATTTTGGTAAAGCAGATACAGACGGCAGTAAAGCCAGCTCAGGTTTTTTTACTAATAATGATTATGTCAGCGTTCTTGTCTATGGAGCCTATATTTTGCCAGAAGATTTTCAGCTTAAAGGTGAGTTGATCTATGTAAATCTGGAGTCAGATATCAGTTCTCAAGATTTTTCTGGCGATGCTGACGGTAGTGTCTATTCCGTGGGACTGGAGTGTTCCCGACCGATTGAATACAAATCTGTCATTCTTACCCCGTATATGGGCTTAGACTATGCCTACTACAGACAAGACAGCTATAGCTCCAGCAATTCAGATGGTAAGCTCTTTAAAGTCGACAGTGCAGACATGTCTACTTGCCTACTCCCGTTAGGTATGACCTTGACCAAAAAGTTCGATACGGATTCCGGCTGGCGGTTTAATGCGAATATTGATGCAGGTGTGACGTTTGCCTTTGGTGAAACCGACCTTAGAACAGATGCCAAACTGGTTGATTCGTCTTTTAGTAATGATATATCACTTACAACAGATATAGCAGATCCTGTGACAGGAAATCTGCAGGTCGGAATGGCCGTTGAAAAAGGGCCTGTGACGTTTATGCTTGATTTGAATGGAAATATTTCTGAACACAGCACGTATCGCGGAGCCATGGTTAAGTGTGCATTGACATTCTAGCTATTGGCTTTGCCTAAAGCGTTTATTTATGAAAGATAGAAAAACCCCGCTAACAACGGGGTTTTTCTATCTTTTAGGCTAATAGCTTAGTTGCAAGAAGCTTTTGAATGCCGACAACGTCGCTGCCTTTTTTAAGCTCTTTTTTGATCGGCTCATGTCGTCCGGAAACCCAAAGTGTTAGCTCTGAATCCATATCAAAATGTCCCGCTGTTTCAACGGAAAAGGTGCTGATGGCTTTGTAGGGGATGGTAAGGTAGTCAATTTTCTTACCGGTTACCCCTTGCTTATCAATTAAAATAAGGCGGGCACTTGTAAATACATACATGTCCCGAATTACTTTAAATGCGCGCTCGATCATTTCACCTTCGAACATAATCGGAGATAATTCCTCTTGCAATTGGTCTGCATTAACTTCTGATGCATTGCCTAATATAGCGTCAAAAAATCCCATGTGTTCTCCTGATAGTCTGTAATATAAGCTGGGAGTTTCTATAATCAAAATCAAATCTAATGGAAATAGATAGTTGTTTATTAAAAAAGGCTTTTGCGAAGAATCGCAAAAGCCTTTGAAGTTTTTTAGAAGCAGGGGTTAATCTTTTTTATCGAACGGATGCGTTATTGAAATTGCATCTACGGGGCAGGTGTCTTTGCAGGCTCCGCAGTTTGTACAGTTTGCTTGCGCGGGACGTGTATCCTGCTTGCAGGCTTTGTCACATTTTCCGCAATCAAAACATGATGATGTCATGGTATACTTGAAAAATGAGAAGCGGCTGAATAATTCAAGCACTCCACCTGTCGGGCATATGAACCGGCAAAAGAAGTAAGGGATAACAAGACCGAGCGCGATGGCTCCAGCGACTATTATCGTTCTGGAAAGCCAGAGCCAGCTTGCATGTTCAAACGTAAGCATGGTGGAATTTATGAATTCACCGGTGCGAATCGGGACAGCCCAGCGTGGGTTTTGCATAGCAAAGAAAAGGTATGCGGCACCGATAGCAACAATATATTTTCCCTTTTGGAGAACGGTCTTGATAGCTGGAGAAATTTTCCGTTTCATAAGCGCAACGGAACTGAAGAGATCGGAAATCGTTCCCACAGGACAGGCGTACCCGCAAAAAGCTCTACCAAAAAATAGCGCTGAGACTGCAATGCCCCCAAGAACAATATACCAGAGTTTTTTCCCCGGACATTGCACAACAGGACAGTTTGCACAGCTTACGTACGGCACTGCAAAGGGGCATCTAAAAATGCCGTAGTATGAAAATTCTGCCAGCATGAAGAATGATACAGCCTGTATTACTCTTCGAGGCCATAAACGACTGAGTGTTGATGAGCTGGAATTAGGCATCGACTACTCCATATTTTGCGGCCAGTCTTTCGCCTTCTTCAGAAAGAGCAGGGATGAATCCGGCAGCCGCAAAGTGTGCTTGCCCGGCCTCAGATGTGATGAACGATACAAAATTATGTGCAAAATCTCGATCTTTCGCCCACTTCATAACCCCAATGCTGAATGGGATAGGAGGTGCAGGGAAGTACTTTTCCGGAATTTCAATGATGTCGAATTTATCTTTATAACGTGGAAGACGAGTAATGCGAAGTTCCACAACTGCCGCATCGGCCTTTCCTGCTGCAATATCGGCAACATCATGCTGTACACAGGAACCCATGTAGATGGATTTTTCTTTTGCCTCTTGTAGTACACCGCTTTTTTTGAGAACGCCCATGGCAGCTTTACCGCCCGGAGGAGATGATTCCGGCGAGCAGAGCGTTTTAATGCCATCCCGCTTCAAATCCTGAATCGATTCAATTCCTGCAGGGTTTCCTTTTGGTGTGATGAGCACATACTTAGTGAAGCACAGTGGCTGAAAAGCAAGCATTTTGCCTTGTGCTTTGAGCTTTTTTGCAAGACCGAGAACGCGCGGTGCAAATACTTCTGTCTGTGCGCTGCCAAGAAGCGATTTACCAAGTGCACCTGCAAAGGCGCCTGTGTAGCTGATACTTGCTTTGCTTTGCTGTTCATACATGGCATTTGCAGGCATAAAGGCTTCTGCCAGTCCACCACATGACCATACTTGAAGAGACTGTCCCTCGTAAGGAGAGGTGGTTGCAACCGTTGCGGCGGCATCTGCGATGCGAGGTACCATAGTCGCAGCCAGAGCTGTGCCGCCAGCGGTTAAAAATTTTCGGCGATTTACTACTAAACGATCGTCGGACATTTGGAGTGCTCCTTACCGTGAATTCCTGCCGCATCAGCGCGGCATTGTTTGCATTTTGTGAAGAGTGAAAGCGAAGGGGGGCAGAGTGAGTAAATGTGTTTTATCTCATCGTGGGTTGGCTTGCGTGTAAATCGCAGAGCATGTCGTGGAATCAGAGGCATAGGGTTAAATACCTGCACCTTGGAGTCTACGGCGAGCTGCATGACAGCTTCTACCTCGCTCATATTAATTTCAGGAGCGATAACCATGTTGATTTTGAGTGTCATATGACCGGCAACTTTTCGTAACCCTTCCATCTGGCGTGAAATAAGTAGATGACCGGCTTCTTCCCCGGTGAGCCAAGTGCCGGAATCAAGAACACGAGGCTGCATTTGTGCAATAACAGAAGGCGTAACGCCGTTAACAGTGACGGTTAGCGTGTTGATTCTCAGTTCGATAAGTTTTTCTGCGTATTGAGGCAGTGCTAACCCGTTGGTGCACAGGCAGGTTGCAATGTGGGGAGCTTCTTCTTGCATTTGTTCCAGAAATGTCATTGTTTCCGGATTCGCCAGCGGGTCTCCCGGGCCTGCAATGCCGACAATAGATTTGTCTCCGTATTGCTGGAGGAACTTCATTGTTCTTTCAATGCCTTGTTCAGGGGAGAGCACTTCAGACGCAGACCCCGGGCCGGTCAGATCTGGAGAAGGTGAAATTACACGTTCGCAGTATCCACAGGCCAAGTTACAGCGTGGAGCAATTGGTACATGGATGCGGGCGATCCGCCCATGTGCTTTTTCATTAAAACATGGGTGAAAAGGGAGTTGGGCAGATCCAGCTTTTTGCGCCGGAGGAGCTGTGCAGTGTGGCGCGTGCTGTGTGCCGCAGCTATCCAAAGCAACTCCGCTGAAGGAACATGCTGAAGACAAAGAAGAGGTGTTCATAAGTGCATCCTGTTAAGAGAACAAAACAAAGTGCACCGACAATTATCACAATTATAACGCGCGGAGAAATAGGCTTTATCAATATAAAGGTGGCTTTGTTATAGATTTAAACTATAGATATGAAGCCCGAATACTCACTAAAATTTGCGCGGTAGGGTCCGTTGCAGGCATGATCGTTGTCTCATGCAAAAAGGCTGAAACGTTCATAGGGTTAACTACTCATCGTTCCAGCCTTTTCTTTACGGGCAGGTGTCATTTGGGTAACAGTCTGCCGCGGTTGCTTTTGGGTTTATGATAAAATTACTATGCTTTCATATGGTTAATAAGTTTCTGTAGAACCTGTGTTTGTCTTGCAACTTCTTCAATAGCTGTGGCTGATTCACCCATTGCTGTGGCGGTTTCATTCGAAATCTCTGAAACTTTGGTAAGTGACTGATTAATCTCTTCACTTGCTGCAGATTGCTGTTCTGCTGCAGTTGCAATGTTTTGAACCTGATTTGAAGTTTCATCGACAAAACTAACTATTGAATCAAGGGCTGCACCGGATTCTCCGGAGAGTTTTGTAGTATCATTTATTTTTTCAACGGCTCGGTCGACATTTTCAATATTTATCTTTGTGCCTTGCTGAATGTCAGTGATAGCTTTTCCAACTTCCATTGTCGCAGTCATGGTTTTTTCAGCCAGTTTTCGTACTTCGTCAGCTACAACAGCAAACCCTCTGCCGGCTTCACCGGCTCTAGCTGCTTCAATAGCAGCATTCAGTGCGAGAAGGTTTGTTTGGTCAGCAATGTCAGATATGACATCCATCACCTGCCCGATTCCTTCTGCATTTGAGCCAAGTACTGTGACATTGTCTTTAAGTTGTAATGCGACGGACTGAAGCTCTTCCATGCTGCGCAGAACTTCAGACACAATCTCTGAACCTGCTTGAGCCTTATCTTTAGCCATGCTTGCCGTTTCAGAAGAGTTTGAGGCATTTTTCGCAACTTCAAGCACTGTAAGATTCATTTCTTCCATAGCCGTTGCGGTTTCCGTTACTTGCATTGACTGATCGTCTGCTCCTCGGCGGGACTGTTCGATTTGGGCAGCCAACTCTTCGGAAGCCGAGGTTACAATATTAACGATATCTTCAAGCTCTTGCGCTGCTTGGATTTTACCTTCCCTTTCAGCACGTGAGGCTTGTTCTTTAGCCTTATTAGCTTCTTCAACAGCAATGTTTGCTCGAGCGGCTTCTTCCGCAGCTTGTTGGCTTTTCTCTTCAGCCTCTTGAATCATCTTTTTAAGATTTTCGACCATCTTTTTTAACGCATCTGCTAAGACACCGATTTCATCAACCTGATCAATATCCAAGTCTTGATCGAAGTCGCCATCGGCAACACATTCAGCATAAGCAACTGATTTTTTTATAGGAGCCACAATGTTACTGATTAATAACCAAAGTATGATGCAGGCTAGAACCGTAACACCAGCTCCTGTTAGCATTGCAACAAAAGAACTCGTGTTGGAGTTTTCAGCCATGACGTTTTCTAGCTGTATGGCCTTGGCAAAAACAATAGCTCTGTCAACTTCGATCAATACAGCCCATGGGGTTCCTGTTTTAGCGAGTGTTATTGGTGCCATAACCTGAACGGTACCATCTTGTTCGCCTAGATTAATATATGGCTTTCCATCTTTTACGTTCTGCTTGATTTTATTGGAATCTTTGGGGCTTACCCGGTCAAGAGGCTTGCCGACATTGTTAGAATTGGAACTGTCCGCAACGATTATTCCGAGATTACTGATAACTTTAACAGTGCTCTTGCCGTCATAAATATCGGCAGAAACTTTTTCGCTTAGTTTTTGAACAAATTTAAGCCGTAAGTCTGTTCCGGCGACCCCAAGAAATTGTCCTTGAAGCTTAACCGGTACGGACATGGTCGTAAGCCATTCCTGTTTGCCTTGAACAATATACGGAAATGGATCAAGAATATTTTCTCGCCCTGTTTCTTTTGGTGAAAGGTACCAGCCACCTTTTCGAACGCCATTCGGGTGGAGGCTTGCATCTTCGTATCCCACAAGAGCCTGCCGTGCTATCTTTCCATTGATGTCTCTGTTCCAGTAGGAAACAAACCGGCCACTTGCGTCGTATCCCTGATCGGTTTTATTGCGATAAAAATCATCATTTCCATCTATGGCATTAGGTTCCCATGCACTATAGGCGCCCAAAAAATCTTCGTTATCTTTTAAAACAGTGAGAAGTATGCCATTGAACATCTCCCTTATAGTGGCAGAATATTCATTATTCGATCTAATTGTCTTAAAAGCACTGGCAATTGTACGTGCAGTATCAATATTTCTTTCTAGCTCAACCCGAATTATTCCGGCCTCAGCTTTTGCTATGCCTGCCAAGCCTTGCGTTGTTGAATCTTTAATCAGTTTATCTACTTCATCTGTTACGAAGTGTTGTGTTTTATTTTGCTCTCTGATTTGCAAAAAGATTAATGCAACGGCTGTCACTATAATACAGCATGCTGACATGATAACAATTTTTGTCTTAATGGATTTAAAAGACATCTACGTACCCCCTTTCCTTAATGGTTAAATACAGGCCCCTAGTTGTGGAATCTGAAGTGCAAAAAAATTTCACTTTGTTGCATGAGATTTTTATCCCATTAGGATTAAGCAGGTAATGGAATACGGTTTTATAATTAAAAAATACGTAAACTGTATCAAAAGCGAAGGGAGAATATGTGTTACACAGTACCCGAGGATAATGTTAGGGTAAGCTTATGTTTCCTGTCTGTTGTATGGACTAAGCTGAGACTCTTCTCAGCTTAGATACATTGTTATTAGTCTCTCTATAAAGAACTATCGGAGAAGGTGGCTAGATAATTAATATTGAATTGAAAAAAACTGTTAAAAATATAGTAAACACTGTTTGCTTTTGACTCAGCTATCTCAATACAACTATTTGTAGTTTAAATGTCGAACTATTTATTCGTTGTTGTTATGCTTTTTTATACATGGTAGGTGGTTCTCGTCCTTAGCGAAGGCGAGCATTCATCAACTAATTACAAAGGATAAAGCAATGTTTGATTATGCTCCTAGTCATAATGAATGGATTGAGAGAATGGACTGTTTTATGCGTTCAGGGCGAGCGCTTGAAGGTTCGTTTGAGGAACATTCAATCAGCATTTTACCTGAAGAAAATAATGTATCCTATGCAGTTAAGATAGATGATTGGCTCGTAACTACCAGCCGGGTTGCTGAAACTGTTTTATCTTTTATAATCCAAGCTTATGAAGAGACGATTATTGAGGAAGAAATTGAGGTTGAAAGGGAAGATGCAGTTGAACTGGCCAAAGATAGAGCAAAAAGCGAAGCATTGGAGGCCGGGAAAAAACCTGAGGAAGTAGCAAAGGCGATTCTTAAGGCTGCTGTAGAAGCAGAATCTGATGAGTATGAAGTTGATCCTGAAGAGGTAATAGCTTTAGTCGCTGAAAGAATAGAAGAAATTCTTGATGCGTGTGAGTCAGCATAGAAAAAAGTTGTTTGCTAGTTTGGCAGAATAAAAAAACTCCCCCGATCCTTCGATAGGTTTGGGGGAGTTTTTTGTGCATTTCTCTATGTTGTAGAATCGGCTATGTACAAATTTTATTTGTTTTGTAATGGGTAGCAGGAACGTATTGTGGAGCATGGGGTCATATTAAGGGAGCACATATTATGAATCGATGTGAATGGGCGAATATAGGTTCGTTAGACATGAAGTATCATGACGAGGAATGGGGCGTTCCTGTTCATGACGACCGCCTTCTTTTTGAAATGCTAATCCTCGAAGGAGCACAGGCCGGTTTAAGTTGGACAACGATTCTTAAAAAGCGGGAAGCCTATCGGGAAGCATTTGATAATTTTAATGCTGAGAAAATTGTACAATATTCAGATACAAAAATAGAACAATTACTAACAAATTCGGGAATTGTCCGGCATAAGCTCAAAATTAACGCAACGGTCGTAAATGCAAAATGCTTTCTAGAGATTCAAAAAAAATACGGGAGCTTTGATCATTATATTTGGTCTTTTGTGGGTGGCAAGCCGATCATCAATAAGTGGGAAACACTATCCGACATTCCTGCCAGTTCACCCGAGTCGGACGCAATGAGTAAGAGTTTGAAGAAAAAAGGATTTAAATTTGTTGGCCCAACCATTTGCTATGCATATATGCAAGCCGTAGGGATGGTAAATGACCACGTCATCTCGTGCTTTAGATATTCTGAAGTAACAGGCTCGCAAGATTGAGAGCATAATTTTTTACAGGCATAAAGCGATGGGCACAAAAGGGGGCGGTAAGTACTGTGTTGCTCTGGAGTAGCTTGGCGGGCAGTGTTTCTCTTCACAATACTATGTAGGTCGTGAAATGGTCGTGGAGTATGAGTAATAGGGAGGGGAAACAAGAGTTTTTCGGCGTAGAAAAAGTCTCTTAATTCCTTCTCCCTCATTCTGGGTATAAACCCTACCAATTAGGGCTTGCAGTCTTTAATAAGTCTTTACTTATTTCGTCAAGTTTTTAGAGAAACTTAACGTAACTTAACATTTGTAGTTAGGGTGTTATAGCAATTGACTACAGGCCAGAATGTACAATTCACCGCAGCCCTTTGGTACGAAGGATCGCGAACGTCCTCAGAAAGTGTGGTGTTTCTGAGGACGAAGTTTGTTCGGCTGTCTTTAGTAACCTGTTAATCTGTTTTACGATCTCTTTTTATAAGTTCCTTAATCTTTTCATAATTTTTCTCAAACGCAAGACTGATATAATCAGGGTCAGTGTTGCTGGCTGGAGTACCTGCTTTAGCTTCTGAAAGAGTCAGATAGTAAGCTAGCTTAAATTCCAGACTAAGATTTTTCATGCAGAGTCGAATGGATTCAGAATCGGTACTTGGCATAATGACTTCTCCTAACTGGTTTAAATGCAATTAATGGGTAGATTACTAAAAGTTACCAGTAAGGGAGATAAAAAGAAATCCTTCTATATAAATAGACGGATAAACTAAGGGCGCTCAATGTAGAAACACTAAGTGTGGAGGGGGATGCGAATATGTAGCGTACATAAATTGCAGAAAATATCTCACAATGGAAAACGAAGCGTTTGTGGAGTCACAACAACGACGCAGAGTTCAAGTTATACCATAAGGTATTGTTGTTTATTGTGATACTCAAAAAAAGCAGGGGAAAGTCAGCCATTACTCATAGGCTTAGCTAGGAGCCCACAAGTTTGTACCAAGCTCATTATCTAGCCGATATTCTTCAAAAGTATGATTGTGGCATTGCTTAACTAGATTATTTATTTCTTTTTTATGCTGCTCGATTACTTGAAACATAGAGCAAGAAATTGATGGGGCTATTTTTTCCCGGATTATATTAAATGCCACATCAATAGGCATAGCCTTTCGATAAGGACGCTCTTCCAATAAAGCGGAGATAACATCTGAAAAAGCGATTATCTTTGAGCCATTATCAATGTCGAGTTCTTTCAACGCATATGGATACCCCATTCCATCAATCTTCTCATGATGCTTTTCCGCCCATTCCACAATTTCACCAAACCAAGGAGACAGGCTAAGCTCTTTGAGAATTTGTCCAGTGTAATATGCATGCAATTTGATAAGGTTATACTCTTCATTAGAAAGTGGCTCTTTTTTTTCTATTAAGCCGGGATCAATTCCTATCTTCCCAATATCATGCAGATAGCCACTAACTAACAGTTTTTTACATTTTTCTTCGGAGAATCCAAAATACTCTCCAAATAGGCTGGATAAATGCGCAACAGTGTAAGAGTGCGAGGCGGTAAAGCGACTTCTGAAATCAATTATTCTGGATAGGGTCAAGGCAAAATCAATAATGTTGTCTATCGTCAGCTCAAAATCTACGGAAACGTCAAGCCTGCGAAACAGTTGGTCAATATCCAGATTGTTGATTTCAATCCAAAAAATATCTGCTTTGGAAACTTCATTAAAAGCTTCGACAACTTTGGGATGAAAGGTCATTCCCGTCTTTGCATTGATTGTTTCAACTACTTGCTTTTTTTGGTTAAGAATAAAACTATCTGGGTTGATAAGCACATCCACTCTATCTGCAAGATGGATTATATGACTTTGGAACAGCACTTCTCCAGCGTTCAAATGCAGCGAATCTTGATAGCTTATATGATGGTGTTTAATAATTTGTGCTATATTTTTAAAGGGGTAGAAGGACGCCAACATGCGGTGCCCCATGGTGCAATGCGGCGCAGGGTTGGCTACATCCACTTGTACAAGCATATCTCGTTCCTGAATAGATAATGCCCCGATGTCATGAATCCCGGCCGCAACAACAAGTTCGAACATGTCCTCATTGCCTAATCCCATTTTGTTAGCGATATGGTACGCTGCTACGGCAGTTCGCCTATGATGCGATTTCAGCAAATAGTTAAAGCTATCGATAGCCTTGATAATTGGAACCGCTAGCTCTCTAAGCGACATTCTATCCATGGGGGTATCCTTTGATCTTTCCAAGTTCGGTTCGTGGAAGAGTGACGACCGTTGATCTCCAGCTTAAAACCTTACACGGTCGGGAGCTTTTATTTAGTAAAAATCCCTTCCGGTTGAATTTCAAATCAAATGTGCAACGTCTTGAGTCATTCCTGTTTTCCGTCCGAGCAGGGGGGGCTTAACTCTGTGCCATAGAAGCAGGCTTCAATCTTTCGCGTAATGATAAACTTTCTGTCTAGTGGGAACTTTTATTTTGAGTGTACTATTCTTTATTTGTAATAATGCTTGAATGTTGATAGTTTTTAGACGGAATTAGTCGTGAAGTTTTTTCCTTCGAGTTAAACGTGGATGTTTGTAAAGAAATAGCGTTAGCTCTAAGGGATATAATACAACGTACGATTATCTTATTGGAAAGATTCGTTGTCTAATGAATAAGGGGGGCTTTATGAAACAGACAAAAACTACTCCAACCGGAATGCTTCCAAGTATGGATGAGTTGCGTAACGCAGCTGCAATGCTGCAAAAGATCCGTAGAGACACTTCGACAAAAGAAAATAGTCTTGCGTTGGCTGGTATTGCAGACAAGCTCATTCAACTCGCCAACACGGTAGAGCGGAGAATGACAGTCTAGTCAGGCAACATCTCAAGTGGGTTATGTAATGAATCTCTACGTTATTCCATCCTCTTCGCCGGAATGGAATGACGGGTTAATTAATAGCCATAGAATTAAAAGAAAATCCCCCTACCTTATGATAGGGGGATTTTTGGGTTAGGCAGCTTCGGCATGAACTAAACATATCTGCACAAACTGGAACGGATAGAGACATCGTAAATGACTTTGACGATCCATAAGAAAAAAAGCTTTCAAATAAAAAGTACATTTTTCAAAAAATCGCACAAAATTCACACATCGTAAACGGCGTACAAAAAACAAGGGCTTCATCCAATCGGATAAAGCCCTTTATTCATGGTGTTATATGGCGGAGAGGGAGGGATTCGAACCCTCGTTAGACTGTTAAGCCTAAGCACGATTTCGAGTCGTGTGCGTTACGGCCGGACTTCGCTACCTCTCCGTTGGGGATTGTTTATGCAATTTTATACAGCATTGCAAGTTGTTGCCCGTAGAAATACGAATATTGCGATATTCTTTATACTTTTTGGCCTGCCTTGGCGGCTTTTATTTGATTTCTGCGTTTTTTGAAGAAGGTAGAAAGCATGCTGCTGCATTCTTCCAGCAGAACTCCGGAAGTGTGCCAGATAGCGTGGTTGTGCAATGGTAGTTCAAAGCTGTTCAGCTGAGAATCTATCGCGCCAGTTTTATGATCCGGTGCGCCGTATACTACGCCTCTGATGCGCGCATGAACCATTGCTCCGCTGCACATGAGGCAGGGCTCAAGTGTTACCACCAGTACTAAATCTTCTGTGCGGTAATTCTGTAATTGTTCGCCTGCCTTCCGTAGGGCCAGAATTTCCGCGTGCGCTGTGGGATCATTGTTGGTGATGGTTCGATTGTATGCCTTGGCAACAATGGTTCCGTCCGGCGCGACCAGCAGTGCTCCAACAGGTACTTCCTCAATGGCTTCGGCTTTGCGTGCTTCCTCCATCGCTATACGCATTAAATCGTCCCAACTGTTCCAGCCTTCGGGCAGGGCGGTCAGGGCGTTGTAACAATGCTCAAGTTCACGTCTGGTCGTCATATTTTCCCTTATAGGTTCGGTGAATGACTCATGATGTACTGAACGACCTCTTCAGGGGTATCCAACACGACCATGGCGTCCAGTTCATCCTCGCCAATATATCCTGCGGAGACCATCTGTTCGCGCGTCCAGTCTAACAGACCATTCCAAAATGTGCTCTTGTACAGAATAATAGGGAACGGCTTGATTTTGTTTGTCTGGCGCAGGACAAAGGCTTCTGAAAGTTCATCCAGAGTACCGAATCCGCCCGGCATTACAACGTATGCCATGGCATATTTAATAAACATGAGTTTGCGGACAAAAAAGTACTTGAAATTACACTTAACATCTATAAATGGATTGGAACCCTGCTCCATTGGCAGGTGGATGCATAAACCGACGGAAGTGCCGCCCGCTTCTTGCGCGCCTTTGTTACCTGCTTCCATAATGCCGGGCCCGCCGCCGGTGATGACACCGAAACCCGCTTCGCAAAGGAGTCGTGCAATTTCTTCGGCTTCCTGATACATAGGGTGATCTGACGGGGTACGTGCAGATCCGAAGATAGACACGCTGGCTGGTATGTCGTTTAAGTTTTCGATTCCGTCCACAATCTCAGACATGATGCGAAAAAGTCGCCATGACTCTTGCGTAGATAGAGAATCAATTACATATTGTTTTGCTGTGCTCATTGTAGCTCCGTAGTAGGTCTGGGGAATGTCTATTCGTCAGACTTGGAAATTGTTTTCGCAACGTGTAGTCTATGTGAATACGCGCAACCGGTTCTGTATCGGTTCGTATTTGTTGTTTATAGTATGGCAAGAAAGATAAAGTAAATATACCCTTCTGCTTAAAATTTAGGGTATTGTAAGGATATTATATAGTTATGCGCATTATCGCAGGTGAGTACCGAGGTCGAGTACTCAAAACCACAAGTGCTCCGGGATACCGTCCAGCAACTTCAAAAGTGCGTCAGGCAATATTTTCTATGCTTGAAGCACGCGGAGTGTACTGGCCTGAATGTCGTATTCTGGACTTATTTGCCGGCAGCGGTTCTTTAGCGTTTGAAGCATTGAGCCGTGGCGCAGAAGAAGCATGGTTGGTTGAAATGAACAAAACAGCTGCTAAGTTGATTACTGAAAACGCGCAGAAGATTGGTATTTCATCTAAGCGTTACAGTGTGATGGCAGAAGATTTGTTTAAAATTATCTCACGCCGTGCAGCAGAGCCGTTTGATGTAATTTTTATTGATCCGCCCTATGGAAAAAACTTTTTAACCCCTGCCATGAAAGCGGTGCTTAAAAATGGTTGGCTTGCAGAAGGCGGCATTATTTGTGCTGAGGTTGAATCTAAACTCGCCTTACCGCCTGAAGCTGACCATTCTGATCTCGAACTCATTGCCAACAGAGCGTATGGCCAGACAAGGATTCTGCTATGGACAACAGAGGAGAGCGAGTAGCCGTTTATCCCGGCACATTTGACCCTATGACAATGGGGCATGTGAGTCTTATTAAACGCGGCTGCGAAATTTTTGATCGTGTGATTGTTGCGGTGGCCAACGACACCCCGAAGTCGCCGCTGTTTTCAATTACAGAGCGCGTGGCAATGGCAGAAGAAGTCTTCAAGGATGTCCCGCAGGTAACTGTAGAGCCTTTTTCCGGTCTACTTGTGGAATATGCGGAACGTCGTGGTGCGCATGTGATTTTGCGTGGGTTACGAGCAGTCTCTGACTTTGAATACGAGTTCCAGCTTGCATTGATGAACCGTAAGCTTAAAAAGCATATTCAGACTGTCTTTTTAATGACGGATTACCAATGGCTGTATATCAGTTCGACCATCATTAAAGCGGCAGGCAAACTGGGTGGTGATATCAAAGGGCTTGTTCCGGATAACGTCTACCGTAAGCTTCGCGAAAAATACGGGTATCCGTACCCGCTGAACTAAAATATATGTCTAAAAAAATTCCTATTGTCTGTCTGGTCGGCCCTACCGGAGCGGGTAAGACTGCTGCGTCTTTCAACCTGTGTCGCACTTTTAACGGTGGTGTGATTAATCTGGACTCCCGTCAAGTGTTTCGTGATTTTCCTATAATCACCGCGCAGCCGACAGCAGAAGAACAGCAGGTGTGTCCGCATAAGCTCTATGGTTTTTTGAAAACTGAAGACAAAATAGATGTGGGCAAATTTATGGATATGGCAACAGCGGCAATCCATCAAACTCGCGAGGAAGGCTTGTTGCCTTTGCTTGTTGGTGGAACCGGCTTCTACTTAAAAGCCTTGCTGGAAGGCTTGGCACAGATCCCGCGTATCGACCAGTCGTATACGGATGTGGCAGAAGCAGAAATGGCAGAGCGCGGCTCTGCGCCTATGCATGAAGACCTGACTAAAATTGATCCGGATTACGCTGCTAAGATTCACTTCAACGATAGCCAGCGAATCTGTCGTGCGCTTGCTGTGTATAGAGCCACCGGTAAGACCTTCTCATGGTGGCATGCCCAGCCAATGACACCGACACCATTTCGCGGTGTGCGTCTTGGCATTGATGTAACACTCGATGAGCTGACTCCGCTGCTTGGCAAACGTATCGATCTCATGATTGAAGCCGGAGCCATTGAAGAAGCCCGCGAGGCGTTGAAACATAACGATAATCCGAACTCCACTGGATGGTCCGGCATCGGCTGTGCAGAACTATACCAGTACATCACCGGAGCAATGTCGCTGGATGATTGCAAGGCCTTGTGGTTGAAAAACACCCGTGCTTATGCAAAACGCCAGCTCACATGGTTCAGAAAAGATAAAGAAATTATTTGGGTGAAGCCAAAAGATTTTGAAACTATGAACCGTGAAGTTTCCCGTTTTTTAGCTGAATAAAGGTTGCCTCCGCCGACGGGGGTTGTGTCCCGTGCCCTACAAGGGGTACCGATCCTTGATCTCGTATGGGGACATTAGGGGAGTGCGTCAACATCTGGAGACTACTTGTAATGCAATCGTAAAAAGGGTGAAGTGTGTAACTTCATCCTTTTTTTGTGCTGTGTTCATTTTGTTATGCAATGTAATAACATGTAGTTATTGTAAATATGTTGACGCTCATGTCTTTTTGTGGTGGGAAACTGATTTATACAACGTTAACTATCTATTCATAGAGGAATGTATGCGCAAATTTACTACTCTATTTTTTGTTATACTCTTGTTTTTAGGGACGGGGTGTAGCGCAGTACATAAGACAACAACACCGACACTTTTCGAAACAACTCGGGTTTCTGAAGAAGCTTCTAAAACATATGTGGTGCGGTTCGCAGATGTGTTCTGTGATAAGACCCCCGTGACAGAACAGCTTATTAACGATGCAATCATCCGTAGTTTGGCGATTAAAATTAATCCATTGAGCAGAGTCGATGACATGGATGACTGGTACGTGTTCACCCATGCCGGTGTGCACTGGAAAGATAATAATACCCTGCAGATTGAAGTGAAAAAATCGCTGCGTGAAAATGGACAGGAAGTTCAGTGGTTGGTGCGTACATACACTGCTGATGTTCAGCTTCATCATGATATGAAAGATAAAAAATACGAGGTACGCATTACTCCGAATCGCATTGTTTGTGAGACAGCTTCTCCGGAATATTACCAGTACATGCCGGATGATGAGTACGTACCTTCCAAATGTAACTTGACTAACGTTTTTCCTGCCCCGTGGGGAAAATACGATGTCGCTGTTGCAACTGCGCTTAAAGGAACATTGCAGGACTTTGTGGATGAAAATAAAAATGGTGTTTATTATCCACGCCTTGCTAACAGTTCGTACAATAAACATGTTTCAGGGAATCCGCACTTTATTCGTGAAAAATTTGCCGCATACCTGGCAGATGAAAGGGAAGGTGCTGTTGTGAATAAAGACGGTGTATTTTTTGCGGACAAACAGCTTGTACAGATTGTCGACTCAGTCGATGGTGTGACTTTTATGTGGGATATAGCGTTGCAGGAAGAAGTGGGACTCACAGAAGTGAAACGTAGTGAGCATGTTGCAGAATGGACTATTCTTGTTTTGACAAAAAAATATGTAGACGCTCTGTAGTGATTGCAGCTCTTTTTTACATTAATAGTAAATGGGAATAACTATGAAGAAAAATATACTCATTCTGCTTTTCCTTGCAATTTGTTGCAATCTTGTTATGCAGTCAGTCGCTAATGCGGCACCGACTCAAAAGGATTTAACATATTACAGAAAATTATATAGTAATCCTCTCGCTACAACTTTTTTGTCAGTAGATGCATATAAAGATAAATCTCCTGTTACAAAGGAACATCTTAAACATGCTTTTGCAGAAATGATGGCATGGAAGTACAAAAATGGTCTTGGTGTTGTTCATTATAAAGACTATTCAATATTTAAAGAGATGAAAGTGACATGGGCTGGTGACACCAGTGCGGCAATAAGTCTTATTCAATCGCTATATAAAAATGATAAAGTGATAGATTCACTAAAAACAACATACTTTTTTACATTAGACTATACACATAACATCGAAAAAAGCCTGTATGAAGTGCGCTGTATTGTAAACGATATGGTTGTGGAATCTGCAACCAAAGAACCTGAGCAGGTTTTTGATCGGCACCATGATACGTGGTTGTGGCCTCCTTCCGGTAAAGAGCAGGATGAAAAAGTGCTGTCCCTTTTTGATAGGGAGTCCCGATACTTTTTTAATAGAAGTGTGCGGTTCAAGAGAGTGGAAAAGTATCATGCAGAAATCGTAACGGCGCTTGATAAGAAATATGTTCAACAGATGCTGCGTCAGCACATACCGGCAAAGCGTTCTGATTTACGTGTCACAGATGATGGAGTTTTTTGGCGGGAAATACCAATAATTACCATTATACAGGAAGACGGGCACAATAAGATTTCAGCAGATTTCGATCTGCATTACACCGTCTCAATGGACGGTAGGCAGTTAGAAAAAATGGATGCTGTTCCCTACGAATATCTTCGTAAGACCTTTGGAAAGTCATTGGTTAGGTGTGATATGGGAGAAGAGCAGTTAAAAAATATCCGGAAATATACCGTTGAGGAATATTTAAAGAAACTTGGTACGTTTATTTTTGCAGAGTAAAAAACGTCGAAAAACCGTTGTCGCATTATTTTTTCGCTAACTAACCGCCATAATGAAATTAATCCTTGGGAAAAAATTAAAGTTGCACTATTTTTACCGCATCGCCGAAGAAGGTGGTGCTTGGTGTGTTCCTCGCGAAAAAATGTGGCTTCAATAACATTCGGAGATATCAATGAAAAAGTTAGTTTTGCTGTGTGTTGCTATTTTTTGTTTAGCGCTTGTGGGATGTAATCAGGACATGAATGCGGGATCTTCCCCTAAAGTCGCTGTCGTAGATCCTGCAAAAGTTTTCCAAGATTGTCAGCCCGGTAAAGACGGTATGGCATATTTGGAAAAAGTAAGCGTCGAAGTGCAGCAGCAGTTTAAAGCGTTGCAAGAAGAAGCTGCAAAGAAAAAAGGCCAGAACGCTGAAACTGTAACAGATATTCAGGCGCAGGTGTCCAAGATTCAGGCGCGCGTATCTGCTGAGCAGCAGATGGTTGTTACCAAGCTGAATGATCTGTTTCAAAAGGTGCTGGAACAATACCGCAAAGAAAACGGTGTCGCCGTGGTTATCCCGATTGAACAGGCTCTAAGCTACGATAAGTCTGCTGATGCAACCGCTGCTGTTGTGGCTATTATGAATAAAGAAACTGTTACATTTGAATCTCCGGTTGCAACAGCTGTAGAGAAGAATACTGCTAATGAACAGGTGGCACCGGAGTCTGCTGCGGGCACTGATGAAATGAAGCCTCAAGAACAGGCTGACGAAATGAAACAGGAAGTTACAAAGCAGACGGAAGAAAAGCAAGAAGCTGCACCCGTCGATGCTCCTGACGTAAAGGATGCAAAAAAGTAACAATATTAGGCTAAAACCGTACTGGTATTTACAGTAGGTTAATAGTATACGACTGGGAGATCGCAATAAAGCGGTCTCCCTTTTTTGTTCCAGCGGTAAAAGCTTGATGGAGCGTGCTACCTAGGGTAAAGAAACCGCTGACAGACCATTGGTTGCAGGCACGCTGCGTTGGTTTGTACTTTTTTGCAGTTTGGAGTTCTGTGATGTTTCACAGGCTTAGCTAATAATCCGCCACACATATTTATGATGTGTATCCGCAACTTATATTTGGAGGAGACCTGATGGAAGCCGCCCATAAAAACCTTGCTTTAGACCTTGTTCGCGTTACAGAGGCAGCAGCATTGGCATCCGGCCGCTGGCTCGGCAAGGGGAAGAAGAACGAGGGCGACGGTGCAGCCGTTGATGCAATGCGTTACGCCTTTAATAATCTGTACCTTTCCGGCAAAGTAATTATCGGTGAAGGTGAAAAAGATGACGCGCCTATGCTCTTCAATGGTGAAAAGCTTGGCATGGGTAAAGGACCGCAGGTTGATGTTGCGGTTGACCCTGTTGAAGGCACTAATCTTCTTGCATATGGTCGTCCTAACGCTATTTCTGTAGTAGGCACTGCTCCGGCAGGCACTATGTACAACCCGGGCCCAAGCTACTACATGCAAAAGCTTGTTGTGCCGCCAGCAGCAAAAGATGTTGTAGACATTGATGCTCCTGTTAAAGAAAATCTGATTAAAATCGCAAAAGCTCTCGGCAAAGATGTCGATGACCTTGTTGTGTTTGTTCTTGATAAGCCACGTCACGAGCAGCTTATTTCTAAAATCCGTGAAGCTGGCGCGCGTATTCAGCTACATACCGACGGTGACGTTGCAGGCGCACTTATGGCAGTTGATCCGCGCAGCGAAGTTGACGTAATGATGGGTACAGGCGGTACTCCTGAAGGCGTTATCGCTGCATGCGCAATCAAAGGTGTAGGTGGTCAGATTTTTGCTCGCCTCGATCCACAGTCTTACGTAGAAAAAGAAGCGATCCTCGAAGCAGGTATCGACCTTCGCGAAATTCATACCGTAAATTCTCTCGTTCGTAGTGACGAAGTATACTTTGCTGCAACCGGTATTTCTGGTGGGACGTTCCTTCGCGGTGTCCAGTACACCGGTAACGGTGCTGTTACCCATTCCATGGTTATTAAGGGCCATAGTGGATCCATCCGTTATCTTGAAAGCATCCATAACTGGGATCGCTTCCGTCCAGAAGGCTTATAGTTCTGTAGTTTTTTGTAAAGGCTGCTCGAATGGGCAGCCTTTTTTTTGTGCTTTTTACCCTGATAACTGTGGTTTACCTAAGCACAATTTATAAGTATCAGCAGGGGGAATGCATTGATTCCTTATTCGAGGAAGTGTCTGACGGTGCGGATAGAATTTAAATGCTTCCGTTGGCTGTTAGATCTTGATCAACCTACACTACGCTCCCGCTGAAGGACTCTATATAATGGAGATTTTAAAGGCTCATGGTCTGATTCTGCTTGCCACTTTTTTGATTGCAGGGTCATTTATCGCATCTGCGAATGTTACAGGGCAGGTACATCCTGTCTCATTAAATTTGCTTCGCTTTGTGATAGCCAGCGTATGTTCTTTGCCTACTGTGCTTTTGAATAAGCAATACCGCAGGCAAATACCTTCGGTGTTTCCGAGGTCATTTATAATCAGCTTTTTTTACTGCGGTTATTTTGTCTGTCTGTTTGCAGCGTTGTTAACTACAACAGTGCTTAACACTGGCACGTTGTATACTCTTACCCCGTTTATAACAGCCCTGTTGAGTGCTGTGTTGTTGAAACATGCTATCGGTGTCAAGCGTACTTTGGTATATATGCTCGGGGCGGTGGGAACTTTGTGGGTCGTGTTCAAAGGAAATATTGACGCCATCCAAAGTCTTTCTTTTAATTCTGGTGACTTGCTCTTTATGTTGGGCATCCTTTCCATGTGCGGGTATACACTTGCTTTGAAGCTCTTATACCGGCAGGACAGCGTAACAGTGCTGACATGTTGTACGTTGGTGGGAGGAACCATTTGGATGGCAATCGCGATGTTGATATTTGGAATTCCGCTCCAGTGGGATTTACTGACGACTGGCGACTATGCAAGTATGTTGTATCTCGCAATAGGTACTACGTTGGTAACATCGTACCTTTTCCAGAAAGCTTCAGTTACACTGACCCCGAACAACGTTACTGCGTATATTTATTTGAGTCCGGCATGTGTTGCCGTGCTTGACTATGCTGTTAACGGGCGCATGCTTTCCAATACTATTTTGTTCGGCATTTTTCTTTCAGTTGTGGCAACATTCCTTTTGCAAGCCATGAGTTATTTTGAGCAAAAAAAGCTTTCGGTGTAATTTAAATTTTGCTGAGGAACCAGAGATAATCTGCTGGATGCAACTGGTCGGCATGAGCAAGGTTCTGTCACAATTAAATGGGCAAGGGGGTACGCACGTCGTCTACCTTTACCTGAACAAGTTTGGTATATGATCAAAGCCTATTATGGATTCTCCATAATAGGCTTTGTTGTGTGCAGGCAGATACGTTGAAAAAGTGGGGGCGGGGGCGCTGGTGTGGTGACAAGTGGCATGAAGGAAATGAAAAGCTATAAAAAAAAGGCTGCTAACGAGAAGTTAGCAGCCTGTATACTCAATGGCGGGGATGGGAAGATTCGAACTCCCGACCAACTGGTTCGTAGCCAGCTACTCTATCCAACTGAGCTACATCCCCGCAGTGTTGCGCTGATCTCCTCAGCGCGGAAAGATATATATGTCTGTAAGCTGAAATCGTCAAGCTCTTTATGAAAAAAGCAGACAGTTTCTTTATGTTAGGCGGCTTCACCATAAAGTACGCCGTGGTGCTCGTAATTCCTTAATGATTACCTGTTTGCCGGTAGAGGATCCTTTAATTTTGTTAAGAAGGTTCAAGCATCATCTGGTTGTTGCGGCAGGGAATGATATCTAGTTTTTTTGCATTCTCAATGCGTCCTTCAGTTTTTTGGAGGGGGAGCCATTTGAATGCAGTTCAAAGCGCATTGAAGCTTTTTTTGGTCTCAGGGCGTTGGGAAATTGTAATCAGCAAGTAGGCAGTGATGGTGGCATGCTGTATTGGGTCGGAGCGTTGAAGTTAGGTGGAGCTGATTAGCCAGCATTTTTGGCGTAAAATCTCAATTTGTATTTTACGCTTAATAACAACGTATGTAATGAGAAAAGTCATTAAACGCAGGCTAGATGACTATTTATTTTTTTTATTTGCTTAAAATTGATATGCAACCAGTGCAAAAAAGTGGAACTTATTTTTGAAACCGTGTTGGTTAGCAATAAGGTTTCTTAAAAGTCACAGCATGCTGAGTTGTGCGTAGAATAAAGAGAGGCAAAGTTGTATGAGCAGGAGAGAGTAGTGTTTTTCTGTGAAGGAGAGTTTTATCATTTGGAGTGGGGTACCTTACGTCGCTAGTCTGAAAGATATGTAGCGTGAGCGATCATGAGGAGGCAGAAGGCCGTCTGTTCTCTAGAAACGTTCAGGTATAAAAAAAAGCTGCTAACCAAAAGTTAGCAGCTTATATTCTCAATGGCGGGGATGGGAAGATTCGAACTCCCGACCAACTGGTTCGTAGCCAGCTACTCTATCCAACTGAGCTACATCCCCGCATCGATTCGTCGTTCTTCGCGATTGCTACATGAAAAAACATCAAAACTGACATCTTTTATACGTTGCATTGCGCGAACCAACTAGAATCTAATATATATGTGTGATGAATTTCATCACTTGG
Source organism: Halodesulfovibrio aestuarii DSM 17919 = ATCC 29578 (assembly GCF_000384815.1). Classification (NCBI taxonomy): domain Bacteria; kingdom Pseudomonadati; phylum Thermodesulfobacteriota; class Desulfovibrionia; order Desulfovibrionales; family Desulfovibrionaceae; genus Halodesulfovibrio; species Halodesulfovibrio aestuarii. Next base: position 922,912 of record NZ_ARQF01000021.1, on the reverse strand, counting down.
GGAGGGTGATAACCCTCAATATGAAACGTCTGCATAGGCAGTCGCGTATATACTTAATGGCGGGGATGGGAAGATTCGAACTCCCGACCAACTGGTTCGTAGCCAGCTACTCTATCCAACTGAGCTACATCCCCGCATCGATTCATCGTTTTTCGCGATTGCTGCATCAAAAAAAACATCAAAACTGACATCTTTTATACGTTGCACTGCGCGAACCAACAAGAATCTAATATATATGTGTGATGAATTTCATCACTTGGTGAGGGTGATAACCCTCAATATAAAACGTCTGCATAAACAGTCGCGTATATTCTTAATGGCGGGGATGGGAAGATTCGAACTCCCGACCAACTGGTTCGTAGCCAGCTACTCTATCCAACTGAGCTACATCCCCGCATCGATTCATAGTCATTAGCGTATGCTACATCAAAAAACATCAAAGTTGACATCTTTTCTACGTTGCACTGCGCGAACCAACTAGAATCATATATATATGTGTGATGAATTTCATCACTTGGTGAGGGTGATAACCCTCGATATAAAACGTCTGCATAGGCAGCCGTATATATTCTTAATGGCGGGGATGGGAAGATTCGAACTCCCGACCAACTGGTTCGTAGCCAGCTACTCTATCCAACTGAGCTACATCCCCGCAAGGTGTTGATACCTAATCCCTTCATTACCTAATGACTGAATTAGACTCAAACTAAAATTTGTGAAGTGACTTTCGTCACAGCGAGAGGGTGTATATGTTCAACCCTCAGCGAGGTCAAGCTCTTTTAAAAAAAAATTAAAAAAGATGGCTGCCTCTGGGTGTTAGCTGTACTTGTTTTTTTGGAAGAAAAACGCCTGTCAGAATAAGCTGACAGGCATTATAAACAAGTGGCGGGGATGGGAAGATTCGAACTCCCGACCAACTGGTTCGTAGCCAGCTACTCTATCCAACTGAGCTACATCCCCGCAATGGTGCGTTGCTAACAACGTGAGGAGGGTTATATGCAGCATCGTGCAACCAGTCAAGACGAAATTTAAAAAAAATAAATGTTCTCTGAATGGTGGGTGACATCAATGGGAACATATAATGATAAAAAACTGAAGGGTTGAAGAAAGGGTATTCTATTTTTGTATGTGCAGTTCTCTTTTTGCGTTTTTTGTCTATTGCCTACTGCGTCAGAAGTGGGTAGGGGAGCTTTGCGTTTGCTGTGTTTTCCAGACCAGCGGCCTTTCAATCGGGTATTTTCTCAATGCGTAAAACACAGCTGACTATAGGGTGCATACTTAAATGCATACTACGCATTCCGCACTATCTGTATTGGTGCATCTAGCGAGATAGCCCGTTTGGTAAAGTCGGCTTATTATCAATCAGACATCTCATATTGATTATATGATCTCTTGTGTTACAGTGTAGCGCGGTATTTAATCATTATGAGTTTGAACTAGAGAATATTATGCTCGAGAGAAAAATAGAAGCAGCTCGAAACGAGCTTAGGCAAATTGTTGCTGAATACGGCGCAGATAATATTTCCGTAGCATGGACTGGCGGTAAGGATTCTACCGTTGCCTTGCATATGTGGAAGGACATTTTAGCTGAAATGGGTGTGGAGCGCGTGACAGCGTTGAATATCGACACTGGCTGTAAGTTTCCGGAAGTATTGCACCAGCGCGATACGCTCGCGCTGCATTGGGGAATTGATCTCACCATCGTACGTCCGGAAGTGGATATCTCACAATATCCGGTAGCGCAGGACAAAATTAGCTGTTGTGCTGAGCTGAAAGTCGAACCGTTAAGTCGGGGTGTGAAAGAACAGGACATCGAAGTGTTGCTGACGGGTATCCGTAAAGATGAGCATCCTGACAGGGACCGACCAATGCGGGAGCAAAGAGAACGGCCCAACTGCCTTATGATGCATCCAGTCTTGGATTTTAGCGAAATGGATATCTGGGCGTACACCATGCAGTACAATTTGCCGTACTGTCCGCTGTACGATTCCGGCTACCGTTCTTTGGGTTGTGTGCCGTGTACCAAACCGTGTAGCGGGCTTGGCAGTCAGGCTGGTGAACGTGCCGGACGGGATGGTGAAAAAGAGGCTAAAATGGAACTGTTGCGAAGCCTTGGATATTTTTAGATCCTATCGCAGTATACGCCTTCCATAAAAGCTTCTAAAGCGTCATCCATTTCCCGCAGGTAGGCTGCAATGTCGCTTTTTTCGCCACAATGGGGGCATTCCATGTATACATGCTGGCAGCTGCGTTTTACGGTAAGCGGCTTTTTGCATTTTTTGCATGGAATAGTTGTCTCTGCACTTCGCTTCCAGCTAGAACCCCACATATTTACTCCTTATCAGACTCAAGGTGTACCTTAGTCTGAATAATTAATTGTTGTTTGCGAACCACGCTGATAACGCATAATTTTTTCAACTGCAATTGACTTATGTGGTGGCTTATTGTGAATGTAACTACAATATGCTTCGTTTGTTGCTTTTTGTAACGCAACATGCCAACTAGTTCTTTTAATAATTTTGATGACAGATCTGCATTGCACAACAAGACTGATTCATCAAAACATGATATTCTGTACTTCCAGTTACGATAAGGAGAATTCTGATGTTGTCTGAAAAAATGAATCAAGCTTTAAATGATCAAGTGAAATGGGAAATGTTCTCCAGCTACCTGTACCTCTCCATGTCCGCATACTTTGCAGATAAAGGCATGGGTGGTTTTGCACAGTGGATGCGTGCACAGGCTCAGGAAGAACTTTTTCATGCTACCAAATTTTATGATTACATCAACGAACGTGGCGGTCGTGTAGTTCTTCAGCCAATTGAAGCCCCGGAACATGATTGGGCTAATACCATCAATGTGTTTGAAGAAACTCTTAAACACGAACAGCATGTTACATCCCGTATTAACGATCTTGTTAACCTTGCTATCGATGAACGGGACCACGCTACCAACATTTTCTTGCAGTGGTTTGTTTCTGAGCAGGTTGAAGAAGAAGATACCGTTAATGATGTTCTCGGCAAACTCAAAATGATCGGCGGTGAAGGACAGGGGATGCTTATGCTTGATGCTGAGCTTGGCCAGCGCGTGTTTACTCCGCCTGTAGCAAAATAAGTGAACAATAATATATGATCCCCGCATATCACTTCTGATATGCGGGGATTTTTTTATGCCTGAACTAAGTGATTAAAGAAAATGTATCTTTTAACAAATAGAGTTCTCTGTTATCGTGTAATTTACATTCTCTACAATCTCAGTTTGTTTCTGTATTGGAGGTTCTGTGCCCACATTAGATAGAACGATAATAATCGCTGGGGCAGCTGGTCAAGGGCTGGTGACTGTTGGCGAGTTGCTGAGTAAAATTTTAACCCGTGCGGGATATGAAATATTTGCAACACAGCATTATATGTCCCGTATTCGTGGCGGTCATAATTCCTTCAGGCTTCGCATAAGTGATCTGCCCCGTTATGCGTCTGCAGATAATTATGATATTTTGTTTGCATTTGATCAGGATGCCACCACCCTGCATTCCGATATGCTGCATGAGGGTGGAACCATTATTTTAAGTGATAAGCTGGATGCTGTGCACAAGCAGTGTGTGAGGATTCCTTTCGACAAACTTTCTTCTAACCCTCGATATGAAAATATAGTTGCCTTAGGCGTATTATGTTCTTTGCTTGGGTTGGAACGGGCATTACCTGAACAGCTGTTGTCCGAGCGTTTTGCGTCAAAAGGTGAGGAAATTGTTCAAGAGAACATTGCAGTGCTTACTAGTGCATATGAATGGAGTGTGGCGCACTCTGACAAGTGTTCACAATTGCCTAAAATGTATGCACATCCGGAACGCATTCTTGTTAACGGCAATAACAGTATTGCGCTGGGTGCAATGGCCGCCGGAGTTAAATTTTGTGCATTTTATCCAATGACCCCGGGTTCATCCGTAGCCCAGACTCTTATTAATCATTCAGAAGAAATGGGTGTGGTTGTTGAACAGGTTGAAGATGAAATCGCCGCAATTAATATGGCACTCGGTGCGTCGTATGCGGGGGCAGCCTCTCTGGTTCCAACATCGGGCGGCGGGTTCGCTCTTATGACGGAAGCTATAAGTCTTGCAGGTGTTATGGAACAGCCCGTTGTGATTGTTCTGGCTCAGCGTCCCGGGCCTGCAACGGGTCTGCCTACCCGTACTGAACAGGGAGACTTGTTATTTTCTATGTTCGGCGGGCATGGAGAGTTTCCGCGTATAGTTTTGGCTCCAAGCACTATTGAAGAATGTTTTGAAATGGGGCACCGCGCTGTCAGTTTTGCAGAACGGTATCAGACTCCAGTGATTCTCTTAACGGATCAGTTCCTTGCAGATGCGTTGCAGAGTTTGGAGACATACGACTTACATAGTTTGGGGCAGGTACATAGACCTGATTACTCAGACACAGAACCCGCATCGTATCAGCGGTACGCGTTAACTCCTGACGGTATTTCTCCACGGCGAATTCCGGGAATTGGTAAAACAACTGTTCTGGCAGACAGCCACGCGCACAACGAACGTGGCAATATTACAGAAGATAAGGCTCTGCGTAATTCGATGGTTAAAAAAATGTTGCTGAAAGAATCCAGCATCCGTAAGGACGTTATTCCGCCTCGTTATTATGGAAACAGCAAGCCGGATAAATTACTTATATGCTGGGGGTCTTCTGAAGGGGCAGTGCGTGAAGCGGCAGAGAGCAGAATAGAACACGGTGAAAATGTCGCAGTGCTTTGTTTCTCGCAAGTATACCCGCTGGATGTGACACAGTTTATACATTATTTGGAGAACGCCAAAGAACGCGTGTGTATTGAAGGTAACGCATTTGGTCAGTTTGCATGGCTGTTAAAAGGTCTTACATGCATCCCTATTGAAAAAAATATCAGCCGGTACGACGGGCGACCTTTAACCGCTGGCTATATTGTCCATAAGATGTACGAGGAGTAAGGCATTATGCGCGATATTAATGAATATGGTCAGTATAGCGAAGCATGGTGTCCCGGCTGTGGCAATTTTGATATTTTAAAAGCCTTGAAACAGACTTTGGCTGAACTGGATATTGCACCGTATCAGGCTGCAATTGTATCTGGAATAGGTCAGGCTGCAAAGGTGCCGCACTACATAACTGCCAACGGATTTAACGGGCTGCACGGTAGGGCTTTATCTTCGGCGCAGGCGATAAAGATTATTAATCCGGAGTTGACAGTCATTGCAACGAGCGGTGACGGATGTACATATGGTGAGGGTGGTAATCATTTCCTTGCTGCTATCAGGCGAAACGTGGACATGGTAGCCCTCGTTCATGATAATCAGGTGTACGGGCTCACAAAAGGGCAGGCAAGCCCGACAACGAAGGAAGGCCAAATTACAAAGGCACAACCTTTCGGTGTAACAAATGCGCCGTTTAATCCGGTAGAAGTTGCCATTGCCATGCGTGCAAACTTTGTAGCCCGTTCTTTCTCCGGCAATGTTCCGCATCTTGTAGAAACACTGAAAGCTGCCATTGCGCATCCGGGGTTTGCCCTTGTAGATGTGTTCCAGCCGTGTGTTTCTTTTAATAAGGTGAACACGTTCGGTTGGTACAAAAAGCGTTGTTACGAACTTGGTGAAGATTATGATTCCACAAACTGGAATGCTGCAATTCAAAAAGCCAATGAGCTTGATGAACAGATCCCTATAGGAGTGCTGTATACCAATAACCGTCCAGCCTACGGTGGTCATCTGGCGAAAAAACTTGTGTACCCGATCGGTACAGGGGAAGTTGACAGTGCCGCATTCGAGTCGGTCGTAAAAAAATACTCCTAAGTCTATCCCTCCGCGATTGCTGCGGGATGTTCATAATTCTGATAATAAAATAGCTGCCCTCCGTACTGGATAGGCAGCTATTTTATTGTGTGAAGCTTTTATGAGGGGGCATAAGGTCGTTATTGCGGCTAAGATATCCATCCTTTCCGGTTTCATTTTGGCTATACTGGACGTGACCTTTATTCAAATGCTGAACAGTCATAGTACATAAAGTAAGGAAAGGTGCGTATGCTTACGTATATAGAGCGCAGGGAAAAGACGGATAAAGCACTCATTGAGACTCTTGTAGAAAGTATGGGAGTGCTGCCGGATTTGAGATTATTCAGTTCGCTTGAGACGCTTTTTACGGAGAAAGTAGCAGTGGATTACACATCACTGCTTGGCGGGGAGCCGTATGATGCAACGCCTAAGGAGCTTATTCATCACTGGAAAGAATCGTTGTGCGGGTTTGACGCAACTCGGCATAAACTGGAGAATATTATGGTGGAGTTGAAAGGACAGGACGCCACTGTAAAAGCCGATGCTACGGCAACATATTTTTTGCATGAGCATATCTGGGAAGGAAAAGGACGCTATATCTTCGGTTGCCGCTATACTGCGGACGGCTGGAAGGTAAGCAGTCTTCAATTTAATTTTGAAAGTGAAAAAGGTACGCGGGATATTCTTGAAAAAGCCCGTGAACTGGTTGAGAAAAAAGGAAAATGTAATATGAGCGAGTAACATCGCTGTAGTATAGAATTACAGAGGGATTCAAAAACAAAAAGCGTGGGCTTGTTAGTCCACGCTTTTTGTTTAGTAATAAATAGTTAGGTTGTTCGAAACCTATTTTTAGAGCGCATGGCAATCTCGGTAATTGCTGGAAAAGGGAAGCTGTCTTGCGAAGATGCAAGGGATGCCCTTAGCCGGCTGAGATTACCTGATAGAGGTTCGGTCTCTATTGGCCGAACTCCATCTGTTTGCGTACTTGTAAAGGACTGTTTTTTAGTTGTTTCCGAGAATCTGTGTACCGATGCCGCTGTTTGTAAAGAGCTCCAGCAGCACGGAGTTTTCTACACGGCCATCAAGGATAGTCGCTCGTCCCACGCCATTCCCAATGGCGTCAAGGCAACACTTAACTTTCGGAATCATGCCGCCCTGAAGAGTTCCATCATCGAAGAGCTCGAGAGTTTCTTTAATGGTCAATTCTTCGAGAAGTTTTTTATCTGCATCGAGGATACCTGCAACGTCAGTAAGCAGCAGAAGTCTTTTCGCGCGCAATGCGCCTGCAACCGCACCTGCTACGGAGTCTGCGTTGATGTTGTAAGTATTACCTTCTGTATCTACACCCACTGGCGCGATAACCGGTGTGTACCCTTCTGAAAGCAGACCGGTTAACAGTCCTGCTTCTACACCGATTACTTCACCCACTTTGCCAAGATCAATGATCTCAGGTGTCTTGTTGTGGCTGTTTACTTGCATTTTGTATTTGCGGGCGCGAAGAAGAGTACCGTCTTTGCCGGAAAGCCCGACAGCTTTGCAGTCAGCGAGGTTCAGTTTGTTTACAATCTCTTTGTTTACTTTGCCAACGAGCACCATTTCTACAACGTCCATGGTCTCGTCGTCAGTAACTCGGTGTCCTTCGCGGAACTGGCTGGTGATGTTGAGAGCGTCAAGCATTTTGCCAATTTGAGGACCGCCGCCGTGTACGATTACCGGTTTCAATCCCACGTATTTTAAAAGAGCAATGTTCTGGGCAAATGCACGACCAAGCTCTTCGTCTTTCATTGCGTGACCACCATATTTGATGACCACAATTTCACCATGAAACTTTTTAATGTACGGAAGAGATTCAATTAGAATGCGTGATGTAAGCTGTGCTTTAGCGTAGTCTTTCATGTACGTAGTTCCTGTGCTGCGGAGTGGCGCCCCGCGGGTATATTAGAGGATGTAGCGACTTAAGTCTCTATCCTCGCGAACATCTTCTAAATGCTGTTCTACAAATGCACGGTCGATAACAATTTCTTCACCGGAACGATCTGGCGCTTCAAAAGAGATATCGCTCAGAATCTTTTCCATTATAGTGTAAAGACGACGTGCGCCGATATTTTCAGTTTCCTGATTGGTCATTTCTGCAAAGGCTGCAATTTCGTCCAGACCGTCTTCTGCAAATGTGATGGTTACACCTTCTGTTGCAAGAAGTGCCATGTATTGAACTGTAAGGGCGTTGCGAGGCTCTTTAAGAATGCGCAAGAACTCGTCTTTGCCCAGAGCAGTCAATTCCGCACGCAGCGGGAAACGGCCCTGTAGTTCCGGAATAAGATCTGCCGGTTTGGAGTGATGGAATGCACCCGCGGCAATAAACAGAATATGGTCTGTTTTGATCATACCGTATTTAGTGTTAACAACGCTACCTTCAACAATCGGAAGCAGATCTCGTTGTACGCCTTCGCGGGAAATATCCGCAGCCTTGCCCCCATGTTGTGAGCTGGCGACTTTGTCTATTTCGTCGATGAAGATAATACCGGATTGTTCAACACGTTCTTTTGCCAGTTCTGTGACTTTTTCTTCATCTATAAGGCGGGCTGCCTCTTCTTCAACCAGAATAGGCAATGCATCACCAATTCTCATGCGTTTTTTCTTCTTCTTGGAAGGAAACGCTTTGCTGAAAAGATCCTTAAATTGGCCGCCCATATCTTCCATACCCGGCATAGCCATTACTTCAATGCCCTGAGGAGCTATTTCAAGTTCCATTTCCACTTCACGGTCGTCAAGCTTACCATCGCGGAACATTTTCCGCATCTTCTCACGGGTTGAGCTTGCTTTATCTGTTTCAGCAGCAGGTGTATCAAATGTGGTAATCGGCTCCTGCATTGGCTTTGGAGCAGAACCCGGAAGAAGCAGGTCGAGAAGGCGTTCTTCTGCGTTGGTTTCTGCCTGTGCACGAACGCGGGTTGCTTCCTCGTCACGAACAAGGGCAACACTCAGTTCCATCAGGTCTCGAACCATAGACTCAACGTCACGTCCAACATACCCGACTTCTGTGAACTTAGTGGCTTCTACTTTTACAAACGGAGAAGCAGAAAGTTTGGCAAGACGGCGGGCGATTTCTGTTTTTCCGACGCCGGTAGGGCCCATCATGATAATATTTTTAGGTGCGATCTCGTCACGTAAAGACGGATCAATTTGCTGACGACGCCAGCGGTTGCGCATGGCAACTGCGACCATGCGTTTAGCACCATTCTGTCCGATAATGTATTTATCCAGTTCGGATACAATTTCACGTGGTGTAAGCACGTTTATAATCTCCTGATAAGTATGTGTACAATAACGGCCTATATTACCAAGCCGCTGTTTGATTGCCAATATCAAATTGGAAGCTGTTTGTTTTGTTTCTGGTGAGTATGCAGCATACTATCTCTGAACATGGGAAGGGGGAAAAGCTTACAGATAAATAAAGCAGAAAAGGGCACCGGAAGGTGCCCTTTTCTGTAAGGGAATTATTTTTCCAGAGTCATAGTTCTAAACATGACTTGCTGTTGGCGGACAACTTTGAGGAGCATAGCTCCGCGTTTTTCGCCTTGTGTTTTGAGAATGTTCAGGAACTCTTTGACGGAATTCACCGGAGTCAGGTTTGCTTCAAGAATTACATCACCAGCGCGCAGTTCTGCGCGTGCTGCAACGCTATCTTGTGCAATATCGGTAATTAACAGACCTTTAATGTCTTTAATTCCGAGAGCTTGTGCGGTCTTTACATCAAGAGGAGCTAAAGTGAGCCCCAGTTCTTTGATGTCACTATTTGTTGGTTTTGAACCCTTTTGTGGAGCTTGCTGCTGATCTTCAGAGTCGCGTTCGCCAAGCTTCACCTTCACTGTAATGGTCTTGTCTTTGCGGTACACTGTAAATTTGGCAGTACTGCCCGGTGTAAGGGAGGATACAATGCGGATAAGTTCTGACGCGTCTGCAACCTTGTCACCGTTTACTTTTAAAATGATATCGCCTTCGAGCAGGCCTGCCGCTGCGGCGGGCTGTCCCTGTACGACCTGTGCAATGAATGCGCCTTCTGATTCGTCAAGTCCAAGTGCCTGCGCCATGTTAGGGTCTACATTAGTGATGGAAACACCAAGCCAGCCGCGACGGATTTTTTTGTCGGTTTTCAGCTTGTTGATGATGTCCTTAACAATAGAGCTCGGGATGGCAAAACCGATACCCTGACCACGGGCGATGATGGCGGTGTTGATGGCGATTACTTCCCCCTTGAGGTTAAGAAGCGGGCCGCCGGAGTTGCCGGGGTTAATGGAGGCATCGGTCTGGAGGAAGTTATCGTACGGATTGTTGCTGATGTTACGACCAAGAGCACTGACAATACCGCTGGTGACGGTATGGTCTAACCCGAACGGGTTGCCGATTGCCAGCACCCATTGCCCGACTTCAACTTCAGAAAAGTCAGCAAGCTTAAGCGTAGGGAGTTCCCGCTTAGCATCAATTTTTAAGAGGGCAAGGTCGGTTAATTTGTCTGTGCCGATGACTTTAGCATCGTATGATTCATAGTCTCCGTTTTCATCAAGAATATTGACTTTGATTTCATCAGCACCTTCTACAACATGGTTGTTAGTTGCGATGAAACCGTCTGAAGAGATGATAAATCCAGAGCCGAGTGAGCGCTCTGTTTCGGGACGAGGACGACCATTGCGGAAGTAACGTTCAAATTGTTTAAAGAAGTCATTCAGCGGGGAGCGTGGATCATTTTCGAAAAAATTTGGTATCTCCGGTTGGTTTTTCCGGGGGACTGTAATTGTTTTTTGGGTGCTGATGTTAACAACTGCGGGACCTGCTTCTTTTGCTAACTTGGTAAAGTTAGGTAAATCCGCCATAGCAGGGAGAGTGGTTAGTGTAAAAACTAGTACAAAAATAGGAAGTAAAAATAGTCTGTTACGAAAAGTCATTATTCAAAATCTCCTAAATGCTCAGGTGGGCACTCTATCCGTGTGGTATGATTAGGTCATACCGACCATATAAATAATATTTATTTCGCCATTGTAAACGAAAAAAAGTAGAAGAGATTGTTATTTTTTATAGTGGAAGACCTTGAGCCCGACAAAATCAGGGCAAAAAAAAGGATCAGTTAAAACTGATCCTTTTAATTCGCATGTGCATCAACAGATTATTTTTTCTTGTTGAGCGCGTCCTGCAGCAGGGAACCTAAGGAACCGAAGTTGCTCTGTGGTTCTGCTTTAGCAGTCTGTGTTTTACGATGCGCTTTCCAGGAATTGTCTTCAGAGGCTGTAACGCCTTTAGGAGCAAGAGTAACTTTACGCTCTGCTGCGCGGAGCTGTGAAATGGTTACTTCAACCTTGTCGCCTGATTTGAGAGCATCAAGGTTTGCTGCTTTGTCAGCTTTAGCCATCAGAGACTTCGGCATAAGACCGGTAATGCCCGGAGCAATGTTAATAAACAGACCGAAATCAGAGGAAGACTCTACGGTGCCTTCAACTTCAGCGCCGGCTGGGAAACGTTCTTCAATGTCTGCCCAAGGATCGCCTTCAGCATCACGCATGCTGAGGGAAATACGACGGGATGCTAAGTCTATGGACTTAACTTTAACAGAAATAATGTCGCCAACAGAGACAACATCTTCTGCTTTGTGAACGCGTTTAGTGTAGGACATTTCAGAAATGTGCACCAAACCGTCAATGCCAGGAAGCACTTCAACAAATGCACCGAATGGAGTGAGGCGAACAACTTTGCCTTCGCGTACTTCACCAGCGGTAAGTTCTGACTCAACGCGGTTCCAAGGGTTTTCCTGAACCTGTTTAGCAGAAAGGGAAATGCGGAGCTGGCCTTTTTTGTCGGTGTCTACGCCAAGCAGTTTAACGCGCAGTTTGTCACCAACGGAGACGGCTTCGTCAGCCTGAGCAATGCGAGTCCAGGACAGTTCAGAAACGTGAATGAGACCTTCAACGCCAGTTGCGAGTTCTGCAAATGCGCCAAAGTTAGTAAGGCGGGTGATGGTAACATCAATGAGATCGCCTTCTTTAACGTTTTTGAGGAACTCATCACGAGCAGCCTGCTGTTCCTCTTCGAGCAGTGCTCGACGGGAAACAACAATGTTACGACCGCGCTGCTCAAATTTGATAATAGCGAAGGAGAATGTTTTGCCAACATACTCTTCAGCATTTTCAACAAATTTGGTGTCGATCTGGCTAACTGGACAGAATACGCGACGTTTAGAAACCTCAACATCAAAGCCGCCCTTACGGGTAGCAAGTACTTTACCTTCAACAGGAAGTTTTGCGTTGAATGCTTCTTCGAGCATAGCTGCGCCAGCAGGGCCGCTGATAGCTTTAGAAAGATGGATTGCGTCAGCTTTAACAGCAGTAACGTAGAGTTCTACGGTATCACCTTCAGCAACGGTAAGTTCACCTTCTTCGCCGAGGAACTCAGCACGATCAGCAATGCCGTCGATTTTGGCTCCAACGTCGACAAAAAGGTTATCACCGGACATGCCGATGATTGGGCCGGAAACTTTATCGCCAACAGACAGAGCTTTGTCAGCACCTGTGTAGGCTTCCAGCATTTCTTCAAAATTTTCCATTGTGCCGTTCTGACGGCTATCTTCGGAACCGGTCATCCAGTTCTCCTTGAAAGAGGGGGTTAGATGGTTGATGCACAATACGCTTTGGGCGCTATATCGTTCATTTGTTTTATATACAAGTGCGAAAACGTAAAGAGCGCCACTTAAATAAGACCTCCAAAAAAAAACGCACATCGTTTTTATGCTGAAAACATTCATTTTATGCGGACAAAACAAATATCGGCAAGTCCGCATAACCCCAAAATTTTTTTATGTGGTACTGCACATTTTGACAGTGTGTATTTACTAAGTTGATTCATTTTGTATCATCTGGCATTATATGTCTTCTTATATCATACATTAGGAGTTTTACCATGGCAAAAGCTAAAGCACGTCATATCCTCGTTGATTCTGAGGATACTTGTAACGAACTTAAGGCACGTATCATTGGCGGAGAAGATTTTGCCGCGATCGCAAAAGAGTACTCAAAGTGCCCATCCGGTCGCCGTGGCGGAGAACTCGGAGAATTCTTCCCTGGCCAAATGGTTCCAGAATTTGACACCGTATGCTTCAACGAAGCTGTAGGTGTTGTTCATGGTCCAGTTCAGACTCAGTTTGGCTACCATCTTGTGGAAGTTACTGAACGCCAGGATTAGTCGCTGTTATTAAAAAAGCAAGTGATGCTCGCTGCATCACACGAAGCAGGATATCTTATTGAGATTATCTTGTGAATTTGGGCCCCGTTTTGTTGCTGCAACAAGACGGGGCTTTTTGATGGGAATATTTCGGGAGACTAGTTGTGCGGGAGTATTCAAAACAGAATACGAGCGGATTTAAGAGGGCTGAAATTTAGCTGTTCGTTTATCATCCATTTTGCATATGGCTAAGCAACTCTGCTAATCAATAAAGGATATGCCAATACCTCTTGGCATATCCTTTATGCATGGTGTGACATAACAAGCTTTTAAAAGAATGAGTTAGTAATTTTGCGTTTATTATGTCATATAACAAACTAGAATCATATCAAGATGATGGCTGTTACGATACAAAGAAAAGGAGCGACTAGTAATTGATGAAAGCGCGTACGCGCAGGAGGTCTGTCTATGCCCAATCTAAAATCATGGAGAAATCAGCAACTGCAACGGCTCAAACTCGATAGCGATCGTATGTTCAATCAAATTTGCTCTGAATTCGGCCTACCTTCTGTGTGCCAACCACTTATGGATACTGAATTGCGGCTGATTGAAACAGATGAAGGATATCGTCTCGAGGCAGAGCTTCCCGGTGTAACAGAAGAGAATCTCGAATTAAGTATTGATGGTGCATACTTAACATTGCGATGTGTGTATTCTGAAAAATGCGAAGGGACAGAGTCCAGTGGTTCTTTTGAAAGCCAGTTGCGTCTGCCTTGCAAAGTGAGGCTTGAGGATGTGGACGCCAGTTTGGAAGATGGAAAACTGATCATTAATTTGCCAAGCTGCAATATTCCACAGAGACGTACCATTCCAATTACCCGCGGCGATAAAAAAGAATAGGAGGCTCACATGGCAGATGTTGTAGAACGCAATTTGGTTCCTATTGATAAGCTGCGGTGGAAATTTGACCCGACAGCGCTCCCGTTTTCCAACACTACAGATTTGGAACAGCTTGATGATATTATCGGTCAGCGACGCGGTGTGGAAGCTTTCCGCTTTGGTGTGGGTATTGATGCTAAAGGGTACAATATTTTTGTAACCGGTGAGGCTGATGTCGGAAAACTGGGTATGGTGCGGCAATTGCTTGAAAAATCTTCGCATAAGCAGTGTACCCCTAACGATCTGTGTTACGTAAATAACTTTAAAACACCGGAAGAGCCTATTCTACTTACCTTTGACGCAGGTAAGGGCCAGCTGTTTAAGAAAGAGATTGAAACTTTTTTAGAAGACATCAAACGTGAAATACCGCAACTTTTTGAAAGTCAGGAATACATAAACAGCAAGAACGCTTTGCTGGAAGAGCATGACAAAAAGACCCGCGACTTCTTTAAGGGGCTTGAAGAACGTGTTAAAGAGGCAGGATTTGTGCTTGTTAATATGCAGATGGGACAAGTGCAGCGTCCGGATATTGTTCCGGTTGTGGATGGGGAACCTACTCACCTTCTCAAGTTGGAAGAACTTGTAGAAAAAGGTCGTTTCCCTAAAGACGAATTTATTACGCTTCAGGCAAAGTACAAGGAACTTAAAGAGGAAATTGATACCATCTTTATGGATGTTCGGCGGTTGCAGAAGGATGTGAAAACAAAAAGCGAAGAAGTTGACCGCTTGATGTTTATGAACACTGCCCGTGAGCTTGCCTTAAACTTGATTAACACCTGGAAAGAGCACGAAAAAGCAGCCAAGCATATTAATGACATGCTGACCAACATGGCTGAGCATCTTGATATAATTAGATTGATTGGTCAGCCACAAACAGGGCCAATGCCCGGTATGCACCTTCCTGCTGTTAATACAGAAGCTGTATTGCATCCATATGGCGTAAATTTACTGGTCGATAATGCAGAAAGCGATGGTCCTCCGGTAATTGTAGAATCTTTTCCAAACTATCGTAACCTGTTCGGCTCCATTGAACGTGCTATGGATAGATCCGGTCTATGGCGGACGGACTTCAAAAAGATCACTGCCGGTTCATTCATTAAAGCTAATGGCGGGTTTCTTGTACTTAACCTTTTGGACGCTATAGCAGAGCCTGGTGTTTGGCAGACACTGAAACGCGCTCTGAAAACGTCTGAGCTTGAAATCCAGACTTTTGATCCTTACTCATTTATGGCTACAACCGGTATTAAGCCGGAATCCATTTCCATGGATGTAAAGGTTGTTGTATTGGCAAGTACGCAACTGTATCACCTGCTTAAATTTTATGATCCGGAAGTAGAGATGATTTTTAAAGTTCGTGCAGATTTTGATTCCAGCATGAACAACACTGAAGAAGGTGTAAAAGAGGTCTGCCGCCTTGTTGCCACGTATGCTCAAAAACGAGAACTGAAGCCGTTCAGCAATGGAGCTGTGGCAGCTTTACTTGAGCATAGTGTCCGTAAAAGTGGTAGGCAGGAAAAACTAAGTACCGCTTTCCCTGTCCTCGGTGATATTATGGCAGAAGCAGACTACTTTGCTAAGAGTGCCAAGTCTGAACTTGTTGATCTGGAACATGTACAACAAGCTCTGGATTCGAGAATATACCGTGACGGCCTTGTGGAAGAGAAAATTCAGGAAATGATCGACCGTGGTAGTATTTTTATTGATACGGAAGGTGACGTTACTGGGCAGATCAATGGCCTTGCTGTCTACTCTACAGGCGATATGCTGTTTGGTAAGCCGACACGAATTACCTGTACTACGGCAATGGGGAAAGAGGGCATAATTAATATTGAACGCGATGCAAAGATGTCCGGGCCTACTCATAACAAAGGCATGCTTATTCTAAGTGGGTACCTGCGTAAGAACTTTGCACAGAATAAACCGCTTTCGCTTGCGGCCTCAATTGCCTTTGAACAGTCCTACGGCGGCGTAGATGGTGATTCTGCATCCTCAACTGAGCTGTATGCTCTTTTGTCCAGTTTGTCAGAGGTGCCTATTAAGCAATCTATCGCTGTTACTGGCTCTGTGAACCAGAATGGCGAAGTGCAGCCAATCGGTGGCGTAAACGAAAAAATAGAAGGCTTCTTTACTGTTTGTAAGGCAAAAGGGCTTACAGGTGATCAGGGGGTTATGATTCCTCATGCCAACGTAAAAGATCTGATGCTGAAACAGGAAGTGGTTGACGCTGTAAAAGAGGGCAACTTCTCTATATGGGCTGTAAAGAATGTCCATGACGGTATTGAAGTTTTAACCGGAATGTCTGCCGGTGTACGAGGTACTGACGGAAAATATCCTGAAAATACGTTATATGGCCTTGTGGATGCACGTCTTGTATCTCTTGCTGAAGGTTTGCGTGACTTTGGCAAAAGTAACAACAATGCCAACGAGGATCAGCAGTCGGAAAATGATGAAGACTAGTTTTGTTCCTGAACTGGCAGGAGTGCTTAACGATAGGTATCTACCTGTTTGGTTCTCTTTGTGATTGATAGCGCTATAAGTTTTGTGTGGTAACGCTTGTCAGAGACCATGAATTAAAAAAAACAGTCCTACAAAAAGATGTCATGCTAAATTAAGGATGACATCTTTTTTTATGAGTTGTGGTGGGTTGCTGTGTTAATGCGTTTAAATATTAGTATTTTTTTTATTTCAAGATGATGGTATGAAACTGGTTGAATGTACAAAGTATTTTTTTGTTTTGCAAAGAGTCTTGTTGTTGTGCCATTAGATAAAGAATACATCAAATTTCAAGAGTTACTTACCAACCGGATGAATTCGGGCACATCAAACGGAGCGAGTGAGTTATGGGCAACAGTGGCAAAGTTGTTGATGAAGTTAATTGCGTAGAAATAGTGTTAAAAAAATCTTGCGGAGAGCGAATAGAGGTAAATGTAGACAAACATGGTTTACTTTACATTGACGTTGAATCCGGCAAGCAATGTACAATGAACTATGCAGAAGCATGGACAAAGGTTTCTGGAGAACAGAAAGAGTGTCTGAAGAAAATGCTTGAGGGACTTGTGCAGCATCTTGATAAGCTTGTAGAACAGTAAGTGCAGGTAAGGTATATTTGCTCGGTCTGGTTTATTCTTTTTACTAACGTGGAGGAATGGATAAACAGGTAACCGCAGGGAGTATGTCCTTATCTGCAAGCTTTTTAGAGCTTAAAAAAAGAGCCGTCTACATATGTGGGCAGCTCTTTTTTTGTGGATGACTTGTATGTAACTATTGGTATGAACGCGAGTGCATGAGGCTAAGGTTCATGCCACATACACCCGTACATATGATTTCCCAATTCTTTGTCCTGATAGATCTCACTTTTTAAATCCTTGAACGGTCGCAGACGGCATGTCGGGCAAAATGAATCAGGATACGGGCATGAAACACAGAGAGGGAGGTAGTTACTACAACTTTTTCGTGACGTTGTTGTAATGCCTAGTGTGCAAATGCCTCTATGATATACACAACAGTTACAATCGTTGCTGTCTGAAAGTGCCATTATTCCTCCGAGAACAAGTTACCACTTATTAACGTAGCAGGTATAAGCGAATTCTCAAGGTGAAAAATTAGAAAATATATTTACTCAACCGGCTCACAGTTTAACTGAAAAGGAACGTTGAAAAAATTTATTGTTGATTAAAATAGTATGAAAAATTCATTAGTTGTTAGAAATTCTCCGGTAGGGTATAGATAGCAATGAAGTTACTTAGCCGATTGATATTGTCGGATATAGTAATGTGTATCTATATTTTTTATAGGGTATTACCATAAGGAGTTTGCTATGCGACTATTAACCAATAGTAGATACGGAACGAGATTATTGCTCGATATTGCAACCCATGGTCAAGAAAAGCCGGTACTCATGAAAGAGTCAGCTGCACGGCTTGGCATTTCTCAGAAGTATCTTGAGAAAATTGCCAGACAATTGCGTTCTGGTGGATATTTAAAAACGCGACGTGGCCCTAGTGGCGGGCATAGGCTTGCGGTTGATCCGGCTTCAATTACCGTGGGTGAGGTTGTCCGAGTATTAGAAGGTGGAACTGACATAGTCGGGTGTGGACAGGATGCTGCAACATGTTGTGATGCGCCGGGGTGCCTTACAAGGCTGTTGTGGAAAGAGGCAAGCAATGCCATGTATTCTCATTTGGACAAATTTACCTTTGCTGAGCTCGTCGGCTATGTTGAAAAAGGTGTTAAATTTGGAGACTACTGCGTTCGTACTGTACAAAATGCAAACACTGCTCCAATGGATGATGAGCAAAAACGGCTCAACTTACTACGTGAGTACTCACTGACTGGTCTTGAAGACTCGTTTTAGTCCGTTGCAGTCAAATCGTATAGCGCACTTCCTTTTTGGGCGTTCAAGATACATGCGTGATAGACAGGAGCCAGCTGGAGTAACGCTTAAAGAGTGCGTCAGTTTGTACCATGCATCTTATGTATAGTTAGCGTATATATGTCGTGAATACATTGATCGTCTTAATTGTTATGTCGTAGAATTTGTTTCGAGTATACCAGCCTGAGTGGGGGGTGCGCATGGCGTTTTGGCTTTCCCGTTTCCGTAATTCGTTGGCTGTTAAAGTCCTTCTGCTTATCGCTGTTGTACTTACTCTTTGTCTTGGTTTGCATTCATGGGGTACGATGCACTTTTTAAGCAAACATACTGCATCGAAGCTTTCTATTGAAGCAGACAGGCTCAGTAAGACAATATTGCTTTCTGCCCGCTATGCCATGATGGCAAATGCCCGTAGTGAGATAAATCAGATTGTTTCTGATATAGCAAAACATCCGGATATCGCCTCTGTTAGAATTTATGACAAACAGGGGGTTATCCGTTTTTCTAATTATCAGGATGAAGTAGGAACGCAGGTTTCTATGGATACTCCCTCCTGTTCCGTCTGCCATATTACAGAGCCGCCGAAGGTAACGTTAACACTTCAAGAACGAACCCGAACCTTTTCGGTGGACGATTCCATCCTGCTTGGAACTATTACTCCGATAATGAACGAGACAAGTTGCTCCAAGGCGAGTTGTCACGCGCATAATGCTGGCAATACAGTGTTAGGTGAACTGGAGCTTACTTTGCATACAAATCAGGCCGTGCTGGGGCTTGCTGCTGTGCAGAGGAAGCTGCTTGCGCTTACAGTAATAATTTATGTTCTGGCTGTATCTCTTCTGGTATTCGGGTTGCGGCGGTATATCACAAGTCCAATTAAAAAAGTTATTCATTCTACAAAACGTATAAGCGAAGGAAAGCCGTCAGAGTTAGAAGCAATTCTTTGTACTGGTGAGCTGGGACACCTTGTGGATTCAGTAATGGCTATGGAACAGTCTATAGCTAAGAAACAAGATGAGCTGGATAGAAAGCGTAAGGAATATCAGGATCTATTTGAGCAGGTCCCATGCAGTATTACCGTTCAGGATGCGAATATGCGTATCCTGAAATATAATAAGGAATTTGCAGAGCGGTTTTCTCCAAAGCCCGGTGCTTTTTGTTATGAAGCGTATAAGGGATTAACGGACAAGTGCCCAAACTGTCCGTTGGATAAAACATTTCAAACGGGGCGCCCGTACTGTTCAGAAGAAAGCCGGACAAACCCTGACGGGAGCAAGGCGCATTGGCTTGTACATGTTACTCCTGTGTTTGATGACAAAGGGGAAGTAGTAGCGGCAATGGAGATGGGGATAGACATTTCCGGCCGTAAGCGTGTGGAAGAGCGGCTTCTCACTTCCGAGGCTAAGTATCATGCCATTTTTAACCATATTCCTAACGCTGTATTTGTGTTGGATGTGGAAGATTATACTATTATTGACTGTAATGGCATGGCGGAGCGTAGCTATGGTTATGAATCAGGTGAAATGTATAACACATCGTTCATTAGTCTGTTCCCTGAAGAAGAACAAGAAAAGGCCAGATCATATGTAAAAGCCTTTACTGCACTCAACCGTGTGCGACAGAAGCGAAAAGATGCGACGACTTTTTATGTAGATTTTAGGCTTTCACCTGCTGTCTATAATGATCGTAACGTGCTGTTGGTTTCCGCAACAGACGTGACGGACAGACTTGAAACAGAACAGAAGCTGATTCAGACCGGTAAAATGGCGACGCTGGGTGAAATGGCAACCGGTGTAGCGCACGAACTTAATCAGCCTTTAACCGTGATTAAGGCAGCGAGCGGATTCATGATACGTAAAATTAGCCGTTCGCAGCCGATTGAGCCTGATATTCTGAAGACAATGGCGGAAGAAATTGATTCACATGTGGACAGGGCTAGTCAGATCATTGATCACATGCGCGCATTTGGCAGGCAGTCCGACCTTGTACTTGAACGGGTAAACCTGAATTCAGTTATCGAGAGTTCGGTAGGAATGTTTATCTCCCAGCTTACGCTCCGGGGCATTACTGTTGACAAGAAGTTTAAAGAGAACTTGCCGGAAATTCTGGGCGTTGCAAATCGTTTGGAGCAGGTTTTTATTAATCTACTTCTTAATGCTCGTGATGCTATTGAAGAGGCTGAAGCTGAGGGGAAAAGTGAAGATAAAATTATTAGCCTGCGTACATATTCCACTCCACGGGCCGTTGTTGCGGTTGTGGAAGACACTGGCACAGGTGTTCCTCCGGGGCTGGCAGATAAAATTTTCGAGCCGTTTTTTACAACCAAAAAAGTGGGTAAGGGAACAGGGCTTGGACTTTCTATCACCTATGGTTTGATAAAAGACTTTGGCGGAACTATCCGTGTTAAGAATAAAAAAGAAGGCGGCGCGCGGTTTACGCTTATGTTTCCTAGAAGCAGCAGCTAGGGAGCTTTGTTTTTATACTTTTTACTTCAGGTGGGCAGGCCTTTGCCCCTCGGAGATCCGCCGGAGGCAAGCGTTATATGAGCATAGCATCAAGATCATCAGTATTGTTAGTAGACGACGAGAAAGGCATCACCGTTGTACTGGGAGCATACATTACAGACTTGGGATACGTGGTCGAAACTGCACACAGTGGTGATGAAGCTTTGGAGAAGCTGAATCAAAAGGCGTATGAGGTGGTCGTCACGGATGTGCGTATGCCGGGTATGGATGGTGTTGCGTTGTTGAAGGCGGTTAAGAAACAGTGGCCGGAGACCGCAGTAATTATTACAACGGGGCATGCAGATCTTTCTGTTGCGGTGGACTGCTTGCGGCTTGGAGCTGCGGATTTCATTACCAAGCCGGTTAATATGGAATTATTAGAGTTTGCGTTGCGGAGGGCTGTGGAGCGTGTAATTATGCGCAGGCAGCTCGTTGAATACACTATGAATTTGGAATCACTTGTTGAGCAGCGGACTCGGGACTTGGTTCGCGCTGAGCGTTTTGCCGTTATGGGGGAAACTGTCGCCGGATTGGCGCATGCTATTAAGAATATTGCAGGCGGTCTTGAAGGGGCATTGTTTGTTTTAGAAAAAGGGTTGGAGCTTGACCGCAAAGATTACTTGGAACAGGGCTGGGGCATGGTTAAACGCGATGTGACGCGGGTTCGAGACTTAACAATGAACCTGTTGCAGCTTTCGCGTCCATTGTCATTACGTCCCAGAAGTATCGACCCAGGGGCGCCCATGTGTGAAATTGCAGAGTTGCTTACAGCACGAATGCACGAAGCAGGGGGGAAGATTATCCACTCCTGTGTCCCCCTAAAATCCGCTTTGCTGGACGAACAGGCCATTCATACCTGTTTGATGAATCTTGCGACAAATGCAGTAGAGGCTGTAGAAGAGGCCATTCAATCGGGGCGTAAAGAATTTGGCGACGGTAAGGTTATGTTGCATACGGAATGTGATGCCCAGCATGTACGATATCTCGTTGAAGACAACGGACGCGGCCTTTCATCAGAATTGTTCGAGCAGATTGAAGAAGGACTTGTTACTACCAAAGATCGTGGTTCGGGTTTCGGCCTTATGGCAACCCGTAAAGCTGTGCGTGAAATGGGCGGTGAACTTATTTTGGAACATGGAATAGAGGGCGGTGTGCGTGCTGTTATTCTTCTTCCGTTTGTATCACCGGAATAAGGTTTCTGTTGAATGAGGGGGAAAGTTTCAGCTGTAAGGATATACCTCAGGTTAGGAAAATTTGTACAGAATATGAAAGAGCGGCACGGGGGTGTGCCGCTCTTTTTTATTTTGGTGTTGATTTTAGTTAAAAGAGTATCGTTATCACAGGTTGAAATTGAAAAAACTTTAACTTTTTTATGAATTGTTAAAAAAATAATTTCGAAGAGTGCGTTTAAAATTCCTTTAGGTGGATGAGGGTTAGCGCATTTTCGTACGTAACTATTTGCTTTTCTACATAGTTATTTGTTGCATGTATCGTTTTTTTCTATAAATTATTTGTGCCTCTTGCCGATCAGTTGGATAGGACAAGACGTGATACATGTGAGGTTCACTATGATTACCGCAGCACTGAATGCAGAAAATCAACTGGCGAAGCCTTTGGCGCAGGTTAACGCGCAATTGGTTTCGAGGCAGGATGAGCAACTGCCAATTTCCTCTGCGCAACGTAACGAGATGTTTCAGCCGGAAATGGTTGATTCTGTCGAGTTGTCTGATGAATATCAGGCGTTGATGACGGGAGAAGTTGTCGGTGTGCAGTTTGATGCAAACAAGCATGCGGGAATCATGAGTACTGCCGGAGCAAAGCCCACCTATGTTGACGTAAGCAATAGTTATGCTGAAGCGCGTATGAACGCGATGCCTGATTCTCCAACAGTGGAGGATGTGAAGGAAATCATAATGCGCAGGATGTCCCGCGCATCCAATGAGGCATTCTTCCGTGGCGATCAGCAGGCTGGAGCAGCGAAACATGCAGCTATAGCTGCACAGATGGGTGTTACAACTCCGCAAGCAGCGCTTGATGTACAAACTGTACAGAGTGTTCAGTCTGTGTCGACTGTACAAGCTGTTCCCCGTACTTCGGGGGCTGTGGGATACAAACCCATGAGTTCCCGCGCGGTTGCTTCAACTGCGCAATCGAGCATCCGTGTAACAGTGTAGAATGCTGGTGGTTTTGGACGTTACCTTTCTTCAGCTTTGTTGAATGAAAGTCCTTTATTAAGAAGTGTTACTGTCTAACCTTTCTTAATAAATTATCTGCCATGCATTTGACATGTCCCTTTTACAAAGCTCCGTTATCGATTCCAGTTGTAACCGGAATTGATAACGGGGCTTTTTGATTGAATTTTTGTCAAAACTACTGCTTTTGAGAGTGAGTCGTTTAAGACCGGACTGTGAAAGTTTTGTTTTCATTGTTGTTTATATATATAAACAAAGGTAAAAAAGGGCATTGCTGATGAAAAAGGGCATTGCTAAGGCAAAAAGTAAGAATGGGCAGATGTTTTTTACTTGAAGGTAGGGTGACAGAGTGTTTCAGATGAGGCGGCGCGGGCTTCACACCGCCTCAAGCAGGCTCTCTGTTTTGCAGAGTGTGTGGGCTATGGGCTATTTCTAAAGGAGTCATGCGCAAAATACTGAATGTCTTTTACGTGGCTTCTTTAAAAATGACCCTTAGCTATGCTTTTCTGAAAGTTCTTTTTTAAGATGCTGGGGAAGTTCTGTGTGCATACGTATAGCGAAGCTGCTGCCTTCTCCCTGCTCTGACGAAACGGAAATTGTTCCGCCATGCTGTTGTACGGTTTGGTTTGCTACAAATAGTCCAATACCGGTTCCGGCAGAGCCCTTGGAAGAGAAAAACAGTGTAAACAATTTTTCCCGTGTTTCTTGAGACATGCCTGAACCATTGTCGGTGATGGTAAAATCAACAGCTTTGCCATCCGTACAGACTGTGAACACAACACAATACTCGGCTGTGGAATGTGCAGCTTCGCAGGAATCAACAGCATTTTCCAAAATATTTACTATAGCGGAGGAAAGACCTCCGTAGTCTGCCTCAATAGTGCCTTCTTCCGGCGCGACGCACTTAAAACTTACCCCTTTGGCCTCGGCTTTAGGACGGATAATATTTTCGATTTCATGAACAAAGTTCGGTAGGAGAATTACTTCCCAGTTTAACGAGCGTTCTTTGGCATAGTGCAAAATATCCAGAACCATATTGCGTAAACGGTAGATAAGGTGGGAAAGATCATTGTAGCTGTCTTCAATACGTTCCTGTTTGCCCATTTTAATGCCTGAACCAAGACGGTAGATGCCGCCATCAAGTGCTGTGAGCAGACCTTTAATGCCATGTGCTGTGGAACCTAGCAGTAGACCAAGGGTTGAGAGTCTGTCCTGTAAGGCGCGAAGCTGGGTGATGTCTGTAGACATCTCCATCACCTCGGCAATATTTCCTTCGACATCACAGATGGGGGCTGTCCAGATCAGAACATTGCGTTGTTCACCTGCTTGAGTGGTGATAACCGTTTCGTATTGATGTGTTTTGCCATCTTCAAATGTTTTCATCACTGGGCACTGGTTGCAGGGCGTGTCCCTATGGGCGTACAGTTTATGACAACTTTTGCCGAGAGAGCTGCCGAAGTCTTCACGGAACCGTCTGTTATTCGCGATAATCTTAAGCTCTCGGTTTTGTACGCTGATGTAGCAGGGAGATTCTTCAAAAAGCTGTTGGTAACGATGGCGGGTGATACGCAACTCTTCCTGCATGCTTTGTATTTCCGTCATATCTGCGGCTAGTTCCAACACTAGTTCAATAGTGCCATCATTGGCTAGAATAGGTACCGCGTTCACCTGTACCGGAAGTTTGTTGCCTTTTTTATCTGTAATAATTTCCTGTGAGGATTGAGCATCCCCAGAAAGAAGAACGCGCTCAACAGGAGAACTGTCAGGCCGTCGAATGGTATCACCTTTGTATGCCCACCAGCTGGGTTTGCCCGTGGAAGGGCCTATGCGTTCGGTGAAGAGCGGATTGGTGGAAATGATTTCGCTGTTAGCGTTGTGTACAGAAACAAAGCATGGCAGTTGGTTGAACATGGAGGCTCCACCATCGATAAGATTTACGATAGTGCGCAACCCATCTGCAAAGCCTTCTGCAATTTGCAGTGCAGCAAGCTGCCGTTCTTGTTCTACAATCTGGGTTGCCTGTTCGTCAACAAGGCGTTCAAGGTCGCAGGTGTACTGGTTGAGTTGACGACGCATGTCTATGCGTTCGTGTGCACGTTTGAGTGCAATTTCCAGAGCATCTTCGTTGATAGGCTTGGTGATAAAATCGGTAGCGTTGCGTTTGATGCTCTGGATAGCTAAGTTCATATCGCCATGACCGGTAATCATGATAACTTCTGTATCCGGAGCCTGAAATTTGAATTTTTCGAGCAGGTCAAGGCCGGTAATGCCGGGCATTTTAATGTCCGTAAGCACAATTTCCGGTTCGTACTTGTTAAACAGCTCAATACCTTCTTCGCCGCTGGCAGCTGTATATACAGTATATCCTAGGTCCCGCAGCGACAAACCTAAGATTTTTCGAATGCCTTCCTCATCATCCACAAGCAGAATCGTGTGCAACATTATTCCTCCAGCGGTTCTACGAGGACTTTTTTTGCTTTCGGCGTTTCTTTGTTTTTTAATGCCTCCGGCGGCTCTCCGAGGGGGCAAGGTCTTTGCCCTGCACCCGTAAGGGGGACGCCTTCTTGATCTCGGATAGAAATAACTTTTTCTAACCGCCGGAGGTGTAAATGTATAACTAAGCTTTTGTTTATTTAGCCAAAGCATCCTTGATAATTTCAAGGAGTGCGTTGGGGTCAAAAGGTTTTTTCAGTGAAGCAACAGCATTTTTGATAGCCAGATGGATACCAGGAAGGCCGCTGATTACAATAACCGGAGTTTTTTCGAAGCCCGGTTCTTTTACCATTTTGCGATAAAAGCGAGGCCCCCATTCCTCCGGCATTTCCAGATCAAGTGTCACGAGATCCGGCTTTTCGCGTTTCAGCACTTCGATACCTTCGGCA
Source organism: Halodesulfovibrio aestuarii DSM 17919 = ATCC 29578 (assembly GCF_000384815.1). Taxonomy (NCBI): domain Bacteria; kingdom Pseudomonadati; phylum Thermodesulfobacteriota; class Desulfovibrionia; order Desulfovibrionales; family Desulfovibrionaceae; genus Halodesulfovibrio; species Halodesulfovibrio aestuarii. The sequence continues at coordinate 897,011 of NZ_ARQF01000021.1, read as the reverse complement.
CCGTTTGAAGCTGAGCATGTTGCATAGCCATTGTCAGTTAAAATATCGATGAGGTATTTAACAATATATGGATCGTCATCAATTACAAGGACTTTATGTGGCATTATCGTCACTCCTTGGTAGTAGCAGGTTATTCGGAAACACTCTTTTTTAGCAGACTACGAACCGTTGTAAGTAATTTTTCAGGACTCGGGGGTTTTTCCACATAGGCTTCAGGTGGAGGAAGTTCCTTTTCTGATATGCCTATCATGTTAAGAGCATGGGTAAAACCCTCCGGAGCCACCGCAGAAAGCATTACTACCGGTATATCTGCCAGTTCCGGCGTTGTTCTAATTTTCCGATACATATTGATTCCGCCCCATTCGGGCATCATCACATCAAGTACGATTAAAGAAGGCTTATTAGCGCGCGCTTTATCGTAACCTTCATTGCCGTTACGGGCACTTTCTACCCGCATGCCACTTGTTTCGAACAGCGTTTTTAAGAACAGCCTGAAACTGAGTTCGTCATCTACTACAAGTACGCGCGGTGTATTCATGTTTCACCTCTAACCAGCATGTGTCTTTATGCACGCGACACACTGGCGACAGGGCAGGCGGAACGGACAACAACCTGTTCAACCGTGCTGCCAAGTTCTGCGTCTTCTGCTGGAACTTCAGCAGTATGGTGTGCCATGATGATTAGGTCGGCTTGTTTTTCCCGTGCAAATTTAAGAATTTCAACGTACGGGGTGCCTTCCCAAATTTCTACATCATAGTTGTCATAGTCTTTCAGTTTGGAAACATAGCGTTCGTCAATTTTCTTCTGCGCCAATTCTAGCTGGCGTTCAATATCGTTCTGAGATGGGAAAAGGCCCATTTTTGAACTGGTAATATCGAATGCGTGGAAGATATTGAGCTTTGCACCAATCTCTTTAGCTGTTGCGTGGGCAAACTCGAATGCGTTGTCTGCTGCAGGGGAGAAGTCCGTGCAGTACACGATGTTAGAGAAAAGTTTCCAGCAGGTTGTGCATGGTCTGTTCACAATGAGCACAGGACACTTGGCAAGACGCGCTACTTTTTCCATGGTGCGACCAACAATAGAGCGGGAACGGGCAGATTCTGGGTCATCATCACGAGTGTTTGCACCCATAACAATAAGATCAACCCCTTCCTTGCGTGCAAAGCGCAGGATTTCTGTAGCAGGAACGCCAACGGCAAGTTCCAGTGCTGTGTCTTTGTATTCAGTCAGTTGAGTTGCATAGGTTGTGGTTAATTCTTCCATTACCCAGTCTCGGTAATCAGCGTCTACGGTTTCTTCTTCGCCAGTGCGAAGGTCTGTCACTGTAGTACTGAAGCCCCGGGATGGAACTCCTAGAACATGCAGGGCATACAGTTTAGCATTGTTTTTTTGTGCGAGGTCAAAAGAAACTTTGGCTGCGTTGTCACAAGCGGGAGAAGCTGATGTAGCGAACAGAATTTTCTTAAACATATGCTACCTCCTAAGGCTGCATGTAAGGGATCCTCCTTGGAAACTTAGTTCCCAGGCAATCCCTTCGATTACTTCAAAGAGAGAGAACGTTGTGTTGCAGTAAAGCTCACTTGTTCTATCTCCGAATAGTACATGACGCATTTGGCCGAGCAATAAAGGCATGTCTAACAGGGTGTCGAGACGGAAAAACCGCAACTCATGCCTACCTGTGTCGTTTATGCCGCGTACCAGAGTATGGATGTTCATTTCCGGCGTACCGGGAGCACCTGTCATCTCCAGTTGTCTATAGAGTTCCAAATGCGTGAATTCCTCTGTCGTGCATCCTGAATTTTTGCAGGCAGCTGCATCATCGCAGGCTCCCTGCAAAAATGGATTCAGGCGAAGTGTCTCTGGATACGTAGAAAACAAGGAAAAAACTGAGCGCAGTGTTACTCCATCCTCAAACACAACCTTATGTCTAAGGCAGCTGATTACGTCCGCAGCGGCGGTATCGTTTAGCCGGAGTGTTCCATCATGTGCGAGGATGAGTCCTTCCATGCTGCTTCTCCTGTTAACATGCTATTTTTCAGGTTGGTGGCAGGATTTACACTGCACTGGGCCTTTGTTCTGTTTTTCATGGCATGTAATGCACTGCAGGTGGAATGCTCTGCGCAATGGCGTTACGCCTTTTTTCTTTTTTACGGTGTGACAGTCTGCACATGGAAGTTCTTCATCATATTCCTGAACCTTCATGCCGTCTTGGCTACCGTGGTGACAGGCGGTGCAGTCGTCTTCCAACCCTGCTTTTTCGTTATGCGGATCGTGGTCGAAAGAGGCTGGTGCGTATTTAAACGGAGCAAGCTCCGGTACGTCCATTTGTCCTTCAGGCATGCCTTCAGCAACTGCGGATGCTACCGGAACGGTGAGCATGAAGGCAAAGACCATCAGTATCGAAGTTAATACTTTGTTCATGATGCTCTCCAGTTATTCCGGTTTTTCCATTAACTCATAAATGAGGTCGCCAAGGAATTTAAGTTCGATTCCAAGGTCGTAATGGTGGATAACATCCTCAAGACCGCCGTGGCAGTTATGGCACGGCGCAATGCATATTTTAGCGCCGGTTGCTTTAAGCTGGTTGGCTTTAGCAAGGTTGCCTTCTACACGTACTTTTTTGAATGGAGGACCACAGTTGATAACACCGCCACCTGCGGAACAGCAGAAGTTATGTTCGCGGTTAGGATACATTTCAACTATATTGTCACATAGCTGGTGAGCTACGTAGCGTAGTTTATCCATAAGACCGTAGCCGCGTACGATGTTACAAGGGTCATGGATGGTTACCGGTTCTTGAATCTTGTGGGTGAGCTTGATGCGTCCTTGCTCAAAAAGCTCTGCAAAGAACTCAATGGAGTGCACTACTGGTACTGGATAATCTTTCCAGCCAAGCCAGCGGTTACCATTGTCGTAAATGGAACGGAATGCGTGACCACATTCACCCATGACAATTCGGCTTACTTTTAGCTTTTGCGCCAGTTCGAAGTGTTGGCGTTTTAATCGTCCCATCATTTCAAAGTCACCGGAATACATGCACATATCGCTGTTATCCCAGCCCGGCATGGACGGCATAGTCCAGTCACAACCAGCTTGATTCATGATTGCGGCAGCTTGATAAATAAGCTGAGTCCGGAACTTTGGTTCCGGTGCAATAACGGAGTAGTAGAAGTCCGCGCCTTCTTTATCCATTGGGATTCGAAGAGTCGGGAACTCTTCCCGCGCTTCGTCTTCCTGCCAGAACAAGCTGTCTATCCACTCGTCATCCTTTACCCACATCTGGTTCATGGTGGCGGAGTGGGAGTGCGCGGTGTCCTGAATATACTGTGGTGTTACGCCAAGCTTGTGACAGAAACGGCGAATAGTGGTCATAATGTAGGCCACGTCAATACCGATAGGACAGTAGTGAACACAACGGCGGCACAAATTACATTCAGTATATGCGACCTGTGCCATTCCGTAGATATCGTCAGGAGTCACCTTGCCGTCGTTTGCAAGGAGCTTGGTCATAGTCTGGGAGACTTTACCCACAGGGGAGTAGGAAGGATCGTTGCCGTGAGACACGAAGAAGTGGCAAGCCTCCGCGCACATTCCGCAACGCACACAGCTTTCGGAGAAGGCTTTTAGCTTGGCACCGGTTTCATTATCAATGAGAGCTTTGAATGTCTGCTGGATCTTATCAGTCGTAAGTTTACTTACACCGTATGAGAGACCTTCATCCTCAATTTTTCTGTCTTGAATACTCATTATTTCCTCCAGTCCCGTTACCAGTCTTTACAGTGGCGAACGCCGCCGAATTCAGATCCCATATAGGCTCTGGTGAACAGAGCGAACAGGATATGAGCAAGACGGGTGAACGGGATGGCCACAATAAGAGCTTCTGCTGTGAGTACGTGCAGCAGCGGCATGATTTCTCCGCCTACGCTCCATGAACCGAGTATTGCCGTAAGAAAAGGAACAGCAACAAGACCAAGGCTGACCCAGTCGTTAGTACGGGTAACATAGCGGACAGTGACGTTGGTAACGCGGCGGTACACAAAGTAACAGCAACAGGCAATGACAATAAGAGTAAGCACATCAGCAGCATCGGAAGAGAGCGTCGGGTAGGTAATACCAAACGCATTTTCCAAAAGAATCTGATGAGGAGTTACAAAAATAACTAGGACAATAAAACAAATATGGAACACATAAGTAACTGCAGTAAGAACTGGATTCGCTTTCCAGCCGAGTGATTTGTAAGGAATAAGCCAGTTAAAAATTGAGCGGAGGCTGAATTTCCAGCTCATATAGGCTACTGATGACGCGTCTTTTTGTTTAGCAAGGGAGTGCATGGACCACAGGCGCCATACTGCGGTTACAGCCAGAATGATAAAGGCTGCCCATGCTAACGGTCCTACAGCAAAATTGTAGAGACTGTTCATAGCAAAATCTCCGGTCAGTTATTTAGGCACATTAGCAACAACACGTAGAGCTTTTCCATCGTGTAGGCCACGGACAAGAATTTTACTGCCATCTGTATTAAAAATAGGGTCGAAGCACATATCAAACTCACCGCCAACGGTTTTTCCGTTAACAAGTACTGTGTATTTTCCCTTTTTGCGTACTTTAGCAGCAACCGCATCGCTGTTCGGACAGAACACAGGTTTCCACGCCATATCGTATGAGCCATCCCAAACGGAACCGTTTACACAAACACGCCAATTTTTATTTAGTGTGTTTGCCAACGCAGCAGCATTCTTGCCGTCAGGGGAAACAGCAAGATCTGTCACAACCGGAGAACGCATCTTCCAGGGCTTGTCATTAGCTGCAACAGTAAACTTCCCGAATTCAGGAGCAACAATTGCGTAGAGATTTTCACCATCTTCACTGAACTGCTGGTGCCAACAGTTAGCGTAGGTAGCCTGCCATATCAGTTGTCCATCCTTAGCCATTCCCCATTTTCCACCTTGACGAACAGGCGCAACAACATGCTTGCCATCCGGTGTAAAACTTGGGTTCCACACACCCTGATACGTATTATCCCAAAGGATGTTGTCAGCAATAATAGTGTAATCGTAGAGTGTGAGCCGTACCTGTGCAGCAACGCGGTATGCATTGTTATCAAACACAGGTGTCCATGCGTTCATGAGATTGTTATCCCATGCAACGCCATCTACTGCGATGGAGAAAATACCGCTGCGGAATGTTTTTAGATCGGCTTGCCCCATAGATTTAACCTGAACAACTGCAGCTGATTTCGAGCCGTCAGGACTAAACGCAAAGTTGTTTGCGTTTTCAAAAAGGTTTTCCCAGATTGTTCCGTTTACGGACATGCCGTATTCCATGTCCTGCTGAACTGCCGTAGCAACGTTCTTGCCATCAGCACTGAGCAATGGGGACCAGACAAAACCGTAGGTTTCTTCCCACGGTTTGTTATCTACCATCATGGTCCACTCTTCATCCTGCATTGCATAGCAGCAGAGATTACCATTGGTAGCATACGTAAGTTCCCACAATTTTTCGAATGTGTTCTCAGAAACATTGTCATTCGTCCGTATTGAGAACTCAGCATCATCTAGACATACAACAGCAGAAGCCTTCTCCCCATCAGGAGAAATAAAAATTTCTTCCTGCCATTTGTGGTCATTGTCGGGTGTCATGTCAGCAATGGTGCGTTGACCGGTCTCCCAATCCCACGTTTCCGTTTTATACATGCTGGCCTCCCTGGCCATCCAAGAGTTAACAGACGTTCCTTTTGCCAACACATACGGCAAAAGGGAAAAATATAGTTGCATACCATATTTTCCTATTTCTTTAAGAATGTAGCACAGACATATAAAAAACGGGCATAAAAAAATTAAATTAATACATAACAAGCGTGGTCGGAAATCTATTTTCTATGAACCATGCTTTATAATATTCTTTAAAACAGGGTGTTACACAATATATGATTGTTATTATAACTATACTGTTCAGGTAGGTAACTATAACCATAATTCGATCTACATCTTTTTTTGAAAGTAAATAAATAAAGTAGAGTAGTATGGTATTAAATATGGGCTAAAAGAATTTTGATTTATAAAACATAATGCACATTCATTACAAAATATTATGTAATAGCTACGTAATATTTTGAGTAAATGGTGAAATATAAACTCTACAAGAAAAGTATAGAATAGCACTGTATCGTACTTCGATTCTTCATAATTAACTACAGTCGTTAAACTGATTACTGCAATAAAATATGAGTAAAAAGCACTTGAAATGAACTAACTAATATCTACTGCAATTGTATAAAAATAAGATTTTAAGTTACGGTAGGTTAGTGTGCGTTGGGGACAAGTGTGGTGTGGAGAAATGGAGACAGGACAGAAAAAACTCAGGTATGCATCATGCCTGATGCGATCCTGAGTCTGGTAACATGGTTTGGTGCTTTATTTGGGGGAGGAGGGAATCAGCAAGCAGCGGCCGTCGCTCCACGCCATGCATTTTTCTGCCATGCATTTTCCGTGGTCTGAGTTTTCGTCCTTAAAACGAAACGCAAAGTCGGCATTCCCTAGCTGAAATGGGCAAACAAGCTTTTTAGCTGCTTCCGGTGAGCGTGTGGGTTGTTGCATAAAAAATCTCCAATTGTTGCATATGCCACAACTGTAACATTTTTTTTATTATAATGTATAGAAATGGTGCTATGTTATTCGAGATTTTTTTTATTTTTCAGGCACACAGTATGCGACGAGTTAAAGAAAAGTATGAAGGCCCAAAAAAAAGCGGTTAGTTTAAAAAAACTAACCGCAAACGTGTTCCATGGTGGTGGGGGGAGGATTTGAACCTCCGAAGGCGTACGCCGACAGATTTACAGTCTGTTCCCTTTGGCCACTCGGGAACCCCACCATATATGGTTTTGCTAGGAATCCGTGTTCCTTGACAACGAAAAGGGTTCTACGCAGACTAAATGATTTTGGCAAGCTAAAAGTCACGTTTTTGGGGCGTTTTTTCTAAAGTTAATCAATAACTACAACAAAAAAATGGTCAAAAAGCAAAATAATGTTTGCAAATTCTGTCAAGAAACTTTAGCCAACACGTTAGATTTTTTCATTATGTGATTTAGATCAATTAAAATAGAGACTAGACGTACTATAAATAAGCAACACACTTCTATCGTTTCCTAATGGTAACCATGCATCAAATTGAATGCGCCAATTCTTTTTGAAACAGACCCTACGCATGTTTTTTAAATTGAAAGTGGAACGATGGGAGAAAACGCAATCTACGGAGGGGAAAATGCCTAAAGCAGCACCCAAGACCGACCCAAAAAGCAGATATTTTTCAGATAATTTATTTAGCCTGATGGCTGAGCTTGCAGAAGAGATTGAAGCACTGCCATCTGGTTTACAGAAACGATTAAACGGCGTGGCGGATCAACTGTTAAGTGAAGTTTATAGTCAGGCCAAATTTGAACGTTCAGTTCCTGCCACGCAACGCCCGCAATAGTGGTAGAAGATTGGTAACAAACTTTTTTTTATGAAAATCAATCAGTTAAACTTGTTTGAGATGGGAGATTGGCCGCAAACGTCGCTATAAGTGCTTTTGAAACGGCTTGAATTACCTTCAAGGTTCCTGAGCTAATCTAATACGGACTGAAAGGCTCGAACATCAGTTCAGAGAAGCGCTAGGGTATGAGTACAACAGTTAAGGCATTTCCGACTTTGGGGAGAAGGAATGCATCTAGCTTAACTTTGTGAGAATTCAGACATGAGAGTTACGAGATCACACAAAAAAAGCCAGTCTTATGACTGGCTTTTTTACTATTAATTCTGTGTAGAAAATATCTTGTTGCTGTCGTGGAATAGTTCTAGTTTCGCAACCTATGCCGGTTGTCCAGTCCAGTATGCCTTAAACGCAAAAAAGTCAGTCTTACGACTGACTTTAATGACGTGGTGGTGGGGGGAGGATTTGAACCTCCGAAGGCGTACGCCGACAGATTTACAGTCTGTTCCCTTTGGCCACTCGGGAACCCCACCTGATTGTGTGCGTTGTCTGTAGAATAAATTCCCTGACAACGGAAACGGGTTCTACGCATGTCAGTTGAGTTTGGCAAGCGAAAAAATATATTTTTTAATTTTTTGGTACGTTGAAGTAGATATGGATTGTTTGGAGGGGAAATTTCTCGATTTTTCGATATTGGTATTGAGTTTTCTCTTACCGTTGCTGTGCATGGTTACATGCGATATATTGAAACTGATACTCTAAAAAATATGTAGTGTAAGGAGTTGATGATGAATATGGATCAGTTTAGTGACAGCATCACTATTGAAGGGGAAATTTTTGATTTTGATCCTGAGAGATCTGTAGCCTTAATTCCGTGTGAAAATTGTGGGCATCTTAATCAAGTAGATGTTACTAAGGAAGGCGATACGTATATTTTATCTTCTTTCTCTTGTGAAAATTGCGGGCATTGGAACAGCTTTGATTAAGGAATTGTACTAGCTGGTAAGAGAGCATCTTTAATAACTGAAGGAGCTGGGCGCGCAACGGAGAACCATATCGTTACGGATTGAACGAATGAGTTGCCAGGGCTCGTGTGCTTTCTCGTATTCAAGCGCAGTTCGTTACATACTGAGACCTGATAGATAGGACGGTTGGTGTGGAGCGTTCTCTTGTCTCCGGGGGTAAGAATTTGTGAGACGATTTTTCCGATAGGTATGGCGTGGAACGCGTAGTTTTTCAAAAAATTACGGAGCCCTTAGTGCTTGGATTCGCTTAGCTGGTGGAGTAGCATTAGGCATGACAAAAAAATGTGCGCAGGACATTATATAATGATATATAAATAAGTATATAGTCTAGTTCTCCATAATCGGGAATAAAAGGACCGGTGTAAAAATGATAAGCGAAAATAAAAAAAACATAAAAGTTCTTTCACCTATAAGTGCATGTATTTTGGCAGTAGGAATTGTCGCGGCTGCTGCTGTTATTATGCAGGGGCTTGTAAATTTTAGGGGATCAGAGCGCTATGTAACTGTTAAGGGCCTTGCAATGAAAGATGTTGAAGCTAACATCGCCTCGTGGTCCATAAAGCATGTTGTTACTGGTAACGATCTTTCAGCGTTGCAGGTTACTATTGAAGCGAATTCGGGCTTAATTGAGCAATTTTTGCTAAATCACGGTGTACCTAAGGATACAAAGTTTTTTAAAACGGTTGATGTGCAGGATCGTTTTGCTCTTACCTATGGCCAAGAAGCTCCTGTAGACCAAAGGTATATTGTTTCTGAGACAATTACAGTGCAAACAGATAAACTTGATGCTGTAGAGGGTGCTTATCAGGATGTAGGCGAACTGATTAAAAAAGGTGTGAGCATTGTCAAAGAGGGGCAGGAGGGCTCGGGTAATCCTATTTATATCTTTACGCGGTTAAATGAAATTAAGCCTGAGATGATTCATGCCGCAACTATCAATGCCCGAAGCAGCGCCGAGCAATTCGCAAAAGATTCAGGAGCAGAAGTAGGAGCGATCAAGCAAGCCAATCAGGGCGTGTTTCAAATGCTTCCAAGACATTCAGATGAAATGTATCTGGAAAAATTTGCTCGCTACAAAACAATACGTGTAGTTTCGACAATCAAGTTCTATTTGAAGTAGATGGAGAAAGTGTCCTTAATCTAGTTGCTAGGGGCACTTTTTTATGCGGCATCTAAAAGTGTGACAGGACTTGGGTGAGTACTGTTTGGGGTGTGTTTTTTGAGAACTTTTGGTGTAGGGGGACACCCGACTTGAGAAATACCGGATAGCCTAGATAACATAGTACGAATATGGGCTAAAGGTAGGACTGATGCGGGCGTATGCTTAGCGTAAAATGTTTTTTTAGAGAGAAACTCTAAATGAGAAAAGTTTAAACTTTAAGTGTGTTTTGACTTTCAAAATGAGAATTTCCATGGCGCAAGAATGCGTTTTGTCGTCCAATGGGCTATTATATTCGACAAGTCAAGATAGAGTGACGGTGTTATAAACTAGTATACTGCCATTATTGACAATATATTTTATGTGCGTAGTGTTAGATTATAGGAAAAGCGGGAAGAGTGGTATCACTCTTCCCGCTTTCTTTTTTATGCATGCTTGCGCGAGCTGGCGGCGTCTGCTGGGCTATCTGTAGGAGACTTATCTGTAGGGGCAGCTCTTGCTTCAAGAGTAGCCAAACGAGTTCTAAGATCTCCGTTCTCTTTCAATAATGTCCTGTTTTCTGCGTTTATTTCGCGCAATTCTTTTGTGAGCTCGCGAACCTCTTCACGCTCTTTGCGTAAATCAGCCTCTATCTTGTCACACTTTGGACACTGGGAATATGTCATTTGATCCGCGTTATCTAAAGTACTTGCAGGTTCCTCTGATTCTTCACCAGACAGAAGCCATGCAATGCTAACTCCTGTCTCTGAACAGATTTTTAGTGCAACTTCAGTATTGGGCAGATTTTCATCCCGTTCGTAGAAGCCTAAAGACCCTTTGCTAACTCCAATTTGCTTAGAAAAAGCATCTTGAGATAGTTTTCCTCGCGCTATTTTAATCCTAGAACCAAGCGTATTCATAGGTAAAAGTCCATCTACCAAAGATTTACTTTAACTTTTACACAGGTGCAATTACGTAACCGGCTGAAAAGTAAGAAAATAAATCTGTATGGGCAGAAATTTAAGTTTTACCCAAAATTCTGCTTGAAACGGACAGAATTTTAGCCTAAAAACTAGGCATGGGCAGGTTAAAAAATTAATTCTTTTCTTAATTCAATTTTTAACCTGCCCCCAACCAGAGGTCAACAATTCAGTTTGGACGAAAAGCTTGCTTAGATTGGACGGTAAAATAGATGCAGCAAATCAAACTCTTTCAATACGCAACACAAGACGAACAGGTGGCGAAGCTGGCTGGTGTTATGCCGCAGGTTCGCGCCAACATGAATAGCGTTATGAAAGAGCGGCCAAATCTTTCCCGTGATCAGCTAGCAGATGAACTGACTGAAATTTCTCGTGCTGCTGGGATTCTACTTAGTACTAGAAATGCCAAGTGTGTTTCTAGAGCTATGTTGGATAAATGGTTGCAACCAGCAGCACGGGAACATCCCCCACCTATTCTTGCGGTTGTTGCGTTCTGCATGGCCACAGGAGACATCTCGCCCCTATTGCCGATTCTTCAGGCCGTAGGGTGCGAGATAATGAGTGAGGAAGATAAAAAATTACGTGACTACGCTCAGGCGGTCTTATCAGAGCGGGATGCAAAGAAGCGTAAGAAACAGTTGGAGGCACAGTTGTAATGGCCACAATTGCAGGGAGGAACAGGAAGCCGTGGGCAATACGCGAATATTTACATGGGCAGGGACATACGATGGCATCAGTTGCAAAAAAAATCGGTGTGTCAGCAGTTCAGGTTAGAAAAACCATTATTGGGGACGACGATAGCCAAAGAGTCTTGACGGCCTTGGTTGATTTGGGGTGCCCGCAAAAGTTTTTGAGTCTGCCGGACTCAATGAAAATGAAACAGGCCGTGTGACTCAATAATAAATTGCCAAATTTAGTAGATACATGGTGATGGCACTGGATAATGCGTTAGGCGCAGGCTTGGCTGGCCTGCGCCGCTTTAAAAAACGATACGTAGGACGCTTATGTTGAAAGAAGCTTACACAACCAGAGAGCTAGCAAGTATTTTAGGTTTTTCGCAGCCTAAAGGGGTGCTTGTAAGAGCAAACCGTGAATCATGGCAAGCACGCCCTCGTGTTGGACGTGGCGGTGGCAATGAGTGGCTGGTTTCGACTATGCCTGAAGCAACCCGCACAGCTCTTGTCTCTGCTGAAGCTAGACTTGTAGATCAACAGGCTGTGCAGCCGACAGTGCCTACGTTAGCAACTGCTGGTGTAAGTGATGCAAAACGTAAGAAAGCGCTAGCCCGTGCGGATCTTGTTGTGCTGTATTCGGAATGGATTGCTAAGGCCGAATTCGGCAGCAAAGCCGTGGCGCGCGATTCCTTTATTCAAGCTTACAAGGGTGGAGCATGGCCTCATTTATTGGAAACTCTTGGCGTAAAGGCTTCGTGGAAATCCATTGAACGTTGGAAGCTGGAGCTTCGTAAGAATGGAACGGTTGTGGCGTTGGTTGATAGACGCGGTGCAGGAAACGAGCAGCGCGCAAAGATGACAGAAGAGCATGCAAAGTTACTTCTTAATGCAGTGCTTCAACCTAACCACCCAACTATTAGTACCGCCATTCGCATGGCAACTTCTGCAATGACTGCTCAGAAGTTACCAATCCCCGCAGAGCGCACAATGCGTCGTTTCCTTTCTATTTGGAAAGAAACAAATTTTGGAACGTGGGTCTATACGCGTGAAGGTAAGAAAGCGTGGAATGATAAAGCCGCATTCTACATTGAGCGTGACTACAATCTGATTGAAGTTGGTGACATCCTTGTTGCTGATGGACACGTTTTGAACTTTGAAACGCTTAATCCTTGGACGGGCAAACCGCAGCGCATGGAACTTATTATGTGGTATGACATGAAGTCTAACTGCCCAATGGGTTGGGAGATCATGCCCACAGAAAATACGCAGGGCATTGCCGCAGCCTTCCGGCGTGCTGTTATGACACTCGGTAAGTTCCCTCTTATTGCCTACCTCGATAACGGCAGGGCGTTTCGCTCCAAGTATTTTAACGGGGTAGACTTCCGCCAGACAGGAATAGCAGGGTTGTTTCAAGATCTTGGTATTCATACAATTTTTGCATGGCCGTATCATGGTCAGTCAAAAACAATCGAACGATTTTTTGGAACGTTGCACGAGCTAGAGCAGTGGGTGCCGTCATACGTGGGCAATAACATTGCTGCAAAGCCAGCACGTTTAAATCGTGGTGAGCCATTGCATCGCAAAGCATATGATGCTGCTGGAGGCCGCCCCTTGACCCTTGAGGAAACTCATTACGTAGTGGCTCAGTGGATAGATGAATATATCCAGCGACCACAGCGTGGGCATCTGAACGGCAAAACTCCTGCAGAAGTATTTATGCAAGGGCGAGGTGCTGGCGTTGATGAAAGCAAATTGCGCCACCTTATGATGGCAAAAGCAGTACGTCAGATACGTCGAGAAGGTATCCGCTTTCTTGGTGAACGCTACTACGACGGCCTGATGCACGGCAGAACACATGCAGTTCAAATTAAGTATGACTTACACGATCGTTCTTCAATTTTGGTGTTCAGTGAAGACGGTAGCGAGTTCATTTGCAAGGCGCAGCGCCAGAATGCAATTCACCCTGCTGCGAGTTTGCTCGGAACGGATCAACACCGTGAAGAACTTCAGCAAGCAATTACTTTGAAGAAAGATCAGGAGCGTGACGCATCAAGCATTGCGCGACAGGTTCTTGAAGATTCACTTGCCGCACAGCGTGATCGAATGGTTGCCATTCAAAATGAGAAAATTGAACCGAAGAAGGTCGCAGATACGCCGCTTTCGCAATCAAAGGTTCTCAGCATTGAATCAGCTAAGAAGAAGGCGCAAACACAGCGCAGCAAAGCCCCATCTTATGTTCCCCCAGTACAGAAGCCTGAGATTGTTACTGAGCTGGATAAGTATGACTACCTGTTTGGCCTGTCCGTAAAGGACGGTGTTGTTCTGCGGGAGCCGGATAGCGAGTGGATGGAACAGTATGAAAGCACAGAAGAATATGTTCAGGATGCCGCACCGCGCTACGAGCGGCTTCGGAAATACTACGGAAAAACCCGCCAGTGCGTGGCGCAGGCGAACTAGAAGGAAACTGCTATGAGACGTGATGTATTTATTGAAACTCGTAATGTGCTTGAGTTCCGTCAGAAGGTGCGCGCATTGGAAGATGATCAGCATGGAGAGCCGGGCTTTGCCCTGATTTTTGGGCAAGCGGGACGCGGCAAAACAGAAACTACCCGTAACTATCATGCGATGACTGGCGGAATATTCTTACGTGTCATGCAAGGTTGGACGCAGTACGCCTTTTTACAGGAGCTTTGTTATCATGTTTGTGGTTTGCGTCCTCATGGTGTTGCTGCCTGTAAAAATAAGATTATCGAGGCGTTGGAGGCATTGCCGCAGACGATTTTTGTGGATGAGGCAGACCGCTTACACGTCGATCGAATCGAAGATTTACGCGACATATTCGACATTACTGGGTCGCCAATTGTCCTGATTGGAGAGCTGGAGTTACGTGGGCTGCTTGGTGCTCGTCGTCGTATCTGGAGCCGCGTAAAGCAGGTGGTCGAGTTTGGTTCGGTTTCTGAGGAAGATGTGGCGATTCTTGGAGATGAAGCAGCAGGGCTGGATATTACCCCAGACGCATGTGCACAGATAGTACGACAAGCTGATGGTGATTTTCGACTTGTATGGAGTTTTATTAGCCACCTTGAGCAGGCGGCAAAGGCGCATGAAACACAAGAAGTAGATACCCCGCTTGTGGCAAAAGTTGCCAAGCAAGTGGCAAGCTGGAGGCGATAATGAGTGAACGTAAGATGCCGTTGCTACGCGAGGCCGCACAAGTGCTAGGGAAGGACGGGCGCATTTTTTCTAACAAAATGCTTTATCTAGCCTTACATGCGAGTGGGAAAAATGAGCAGGATCGGATACGCAGACGCGCAAATAAACTGGTTGAGACGGGCGAGTTCGTGCGTGTCTCTCGTGGGCAGTACTCATACAATCTAAGAGCAGCTCCTGCGGAAAATGCAGCAGTTGTAACCCGTATGTGGCGTACTCTCAAAACCTCAAAGCCGGGGTTTACAGTGCAAGAGCTGGCACGCGTATCAGGCGCGGGTTATTCATACGCTTTAAAGTATCTTAGGGCATTAGAAGAGGGCGGTTATGTGCGTCGCTGTGGGCAGCAAAAGCAAACAGCCTTGTACCAGATTACAAATAAAGTGCGTGAACAACATCACGCCTTCCAGCCACCAAGTCTTTTTATTGATCCGTTTCAAAAGGAAAAGGCTTGCCTGCACGAACTGGTCGGGCTGTTCATGCAGCATGACTTGCACCAACCTAGGGTTAAGCAGCAGGTAGTTGAGCAGTGCAAAACTATCCTGAATCGCTTTGAAGAGCAGAACGCAGATGTCTGCTGATTTAGAATTGTATGCTCTAAAATGTCCTGATCTGCAAACAATTGCAGTGAACAATAGGTACCTGCTGTGGGTGAAAATCGGTGGGCAGTATCAATTAAAGGATGTGATGGTAAAGGCCATACGCCAGACAAGCCGCAATGCGTTTCAAGTTGATGTGTTCGGCTGTGGTTTTAGAAAAACAATAAGCGCTAAGAAACTGCGGGAGCGAGTGCGAAATGAGTAACGAAGCACGGATGAGTTATCCCTCTGAAAAGCTATATGGCCTGTTGGCAGAGCTAGCGGAGGTGATTGAAGCATTGCCTAAGAATCTACAGCCCTCAGTATATAATGTTGCAATGAAGTTGCTTGATGAGGTGACCGCGCAGGCTGAGTTTGAACGAACCGCACCTGCAACAACTGCGAAACAGTAGGAGAAGATATGGAATATGCACAAGGAAGTTCGAAATCATACGGTCCGATTTCCGGCGCGTTGCAGAGCTACTTGATTGAGCTTGCAGCTCAGATGCAGGCGTTACCCGGTGAAGAGTTTGAGGCGGCAAATATCGCATACAAAGGTGCATTGGCAGAAGTAGAACGTGTGGCAGAACTCGAAAAATACGCAACAGTAACAAGCTAGGGAGATAGTATGGACGGATACATGGAGAATGCACAGGGACATCTCGTTCCAGTGGAACAGATTAAGCCTGTCGATTTAGCGCGGCATGAGCTGGTTATGGAGAAGGTTGATAAGGCCAAGGCCATGCAGGATGAGCTCGCGGCGTTGAAAGGCGAAATCATGAATGATGTTGAAACCTTCGTTTCTCTTTCTGCTGAACAATACGGTGTGAAGATTGGTGGCCAAAAGGGTAATGTGTCTCTTGTTTCTTACGATGGGCAATATCAGATTAAGCGTCAGATCAGCGAGCACCTTGACTTTGATGAACGCCTTCAGGCCGCAAAATCTCTTGTTGATGAATGCTTGAAGGATTGGACAGAAGGCAGTCCCGGTGAATTGCGTGCCGTGGTGAATGATGCGTTTCAAGTGGATAAGGAAGGCAAGATTAATGTAGGTCGTATTCTTGGCTTGCGCCGCCTTCAGATTATGGACGAACGCTGGAAGCGTGCAATGGAAGCTATTTCAGATTCTATCCGTGTGACAGGCACAAAGGCATACTTCCGAATCTACGAACGCAACGCAAACGGAAAGATGGCGGCTATTCCGCTGGATATCGCAGCGTTGTAACAGTGCGAAACTGTCCGAAGCAACCAGCGGACAGTCGTTGAAGCGTGGCGGCTTCAACCTGATGAGCAGCCAGAGAGAATTGATATGAGTAGAAATGCAGAACTAGCCAAAATTCATATGGGCAAGAAACAGCTTGGCCTTGATGATGAAACATATCGCGCCATGCTGGACGACATGTTTGGCGTAGCCACTGCCGCAAAGCTTAATTTTAAGCAACGATATAGGTTGATGCGTCACATGGAAGAACGTGGGGCAGTGTTCGCCACCAAGAGCAAGCCAACTGCCAAGCCCACAGAAGATTTCTATGTCATTCCTGATAATGCACCGCATGTTCAGCAGAAGCGCTACATACTTGCGTTATGGAAGAAGCTTGGCTGGAAGATGAGCGGAGTAGATACTCGTATGAAAAAGCAGTTCGGTGTTGAAAGCTTCATCTGGCTTAACGATCAGGCCGCATTGCAGACTATTACTAAGGATTTAGTGAGCCGTTGCCAAGCTCGCGGAATCGACACCGACTAGATGCAGATCAGTCCCGAACATGCAGAGCTTGCAGCGCAAATACAAGAACGGTTTGGCACTATCCATAACTTTTGCAAGCTGCATGAATTCCAGCTGAACCGTTCCACCGTCTACATGGTGCTGCGCGGCGTTTACGCTGGAAACTCAGCGCGGCAAGTTGAGCGTATAGAAAACGCATTGAATGAGCGTAGGCCAGAAGAGCAAATTTTTACAGCAATCAAGCAAGTCGCGTGTAGCCGCTGCTCTGTTACATCAATGCATTGCAAGAGATGCGATAAGCTTTTTACGGCACAGGCTAAGGCCGTGTTGGAGGTGGTATGAATAGCAAGCTATGCCGCGTAATGGCGCAAATGATGATTGAAGGCTTTCGCCCCTTCGGAGGGGAAATAGCTGAGGACGTCTATTCAAAGTTTGGCTGCAAAGACGCCTCTCGTGCCTATTGGCTACATCGCTGGCCTATCTTGCACTGCCTTGGTTGTAATAAGCGCTGTACCCCAAAGAATACAGAAGGCTTTCAAGTGCCCATGCAGTTCCCGGCATCGCAGACACAAAGTAAGTTCTCCATGCTTCCTGAAGAAATGCTACAAGCCAAAAAATTTCTTAGAGTAGATGAAGCCGCCTACTGCTTAAACATCTCAGAGCGCACTGTTCGTAAGCTAGTAGATGACGGTGTGCTTGTTCGGCATCTGCGATTGCCTATTCGAATAACCGCAGAGAGTGTGCAGGAGGAGATGGAAAGGGTTGATTGGTAGAATATTTAATTGTCATATTTGAACTTTGCATATTGGCTAACCTTTTCTTTTTTTTTAATGAGGCGTAACCTTGCTTTGTTATGTAATGCTTTGTGGATATTTGAAAATTTATGATGGAAAGTCAGTAAAAGCACTTAATGCCTCTGCTAAGTATAGCAGGGGCATTATCGTTTGTTAAAAGAAAACAGGTAGGTCAATATGAGCGCTGAGAATTCATTAGAATCTTTACAAGAAGTTGTTAAAGAGACTCGAGCCGAAGAAGATATTTTTAAAGATCTGGCTACGGTTTGTACGCAATCTGGTTTTATTCATGTGTTTGCTTACCTTTGCGTACGGGATAATGTGATTGGTTTTGATAAAGAAGTGTCAGCAGAAGATATTCTAGATCAGTTTTCTCAAAGTCGTTTGATTAGGAATGAGCAATCTGTCTTGTTAGGTTTAATGTTAAAGGAAAATATTGATTTTACAAAGCCAAGCTATGATGCCTTCAGTAAAATGGGAGCGGAAACAGAAAGACTTTTGCATGAGCTACATTATGCAATGATGTTGCCACCAACAGCTTTGAAAGGGGCAATTGAAGAAAAGGAAAATCCTTTTAGGCGAGCAAGTGTAATGCGTGAACCAATTTTCTATGGTGGTGAGACGGCATATAACTTTCAATATAGAGATCTTGCCCCTATTCGGTATGAAAAAGATAGCGCTTGGATACTAAAAAACAAAGGGTTTTCGATTGCAGATGCGGCTAAACTCCATAAATCAATTTCTACATTTCAAAATGAAAAATTAACAGATTATTTCTTATCGTTTAAAGATAAAAAAATAGAAATAGAAGATTGGAGTTGTTTACCAGCTTTTGAATTCAAAGTTAGTGAGCTGACTCAGTATGTAGATCTTGATGTAGATATAATAAAAAATATTTTAGAAGAATTTTCTGTATTACCTAAGGCGCAGAACTCTGGTTTTACATGTTTGAATGATTTTAACATATCTAATGCTTGCCCTTTTATAAAAACAGAAAATGACAGTTATTTATTATTTTTAAGCTATAGTTTTTCAGAATCTATTTATGAGTCACCGTTTTATTGGTTCTTAGCAGATGCCGACTATAAGGAGACCGCAAGTAAAAATCGTGGAGCTTACACTGAAGAAATTGCAGCAGAGTTTTTAGGAAAAGTTTTGGGGGGTAGTAATGTCTATCAAAATGTAGACATAAAAAATGCACGAGGAGATAAATATGGAGAGATAGATGTCTTGGCTATATATGCTGATAGAGCAATCGTTTTACAGGCGAAGTCAAAAAAATTAACAATTGAAGCACGAAAAGGAAGCGATAAATGCCTTAAGAAAGATTTTCAGGGGGCAATTCAAGAGTCATACAATCAGGCATATTCATGTGCTGCTGTTTTGTCAGATTCGAAATATGACTTAGTATTAGCAGATGGTCAAAAACTAGAAGTGAATCGAGACATATCAGAAATTTTTCCAATATGTATAGTTGCTGATCATTATCCAGCATTAAGTTTTCAGGCTCGTAATTTTCTTACGTATGAAAGTAATGAGAAAATATTGTCGCCGTTTGTAATGGATGTATTTTTCCTTGATGCATTAACAGAAATGTTAGATTCCCCGCTATATTTTTTAAATTATCTTCATCGTCGAGTTGGTTACACTGAATCTACGATGGCTCAACATGAATTGACGCTACTTTCTTATCATTTGAAATCCAACTTATGGCTTGACCCTCAGTACAACCTGATGATGTTTGAGGATGATATTACAGCTGACTTAGATTTAGCAATGATGGCTAGAAGGGAGGGGGTGCCGGGGATAAAAACACCTGAAGGAATATTAACTAAATTTGATGGTACGATATATGGTGTAATAATTGAGCAACTTCAAAAGTCTGAAGAACCTTTTGCAGTTAATTTAAGCCGCATGTTGATGCTTTTGAATGAGGAAACAATTTCTGCAATTAATGTGGGAGTTGCTAATGCAATAAAATTATCTAAATCAGATAGTAGTTCTCATGATTTTACAGCTGGAGTAAGTGAAGCTTCTACTGGGTTTACAGTACATTGTAATTTCAGATTTGATGAGTCTGCAGCCAAGAAGTTGGAAGGACATTGCGCCCTACGGAAATATAAGGAAAAGGCTGAGCAGTGGCTTGGAATATCGCTTAACCCTATTTCTCTTCAGGTTGAAGGTGGAGTCGAGTTTAAGGGGAAATGGAAATATGATGAGAAGTTCGAGGAGGCAACAGGAGTTCTTTCAACGGGTAGGAAAAAGATGAATTTTTCCACAGTCCAGCGCTCCTCAAAAAAGATAGGACGAAACCAACCATGTCCATGCGGCAGTGGCAAAAAATATAAAAAATGTTGTGGTGGTAACTAGTCTTTTTCTCGCAAATCCTTAAAGCTTCCTGACATACAGTATAAAAAAAGCTGCATACCATTACTTTAATAAAGGAAGATGGTATGCAGTTTTTTTTAGCTTAAATACCACAAGGGGTTATCTTGTAATAACCGAACTATATTTATCTTTGCGTTTAGTGAAGGCAGGAAGGGTTCCCTCCAGAACGTCAACTACCGCATCATTAATTATGCGCTTTTCAATCCCCCCCGAAACATGCGAAAATTTATTCCCATTTTCTTTTTCGATTGAGACTCTTATAACTTGTTCAGAGTCCGCTACAACCGCTAGGTTTGGGTTGTGGGTCACCATAATTATCTGACGTCGCTTTTTGGCTTCTTTTATGAATGGTACTAAGACCTCAGCAACGCTCTTATTGTCTAAGTTGTCTTCGGGCTGATCAATAATGAGAGGGATATCTTCTTTGTCTAGAACAAGATAGAAGACAAGAAGTAAAGCCCCTTTTTCTCCAGGAGATAGTTGTGCTAGCTCTTTTTCATTTTGTCGTAACTCGTAGTGAAGATTAAGATAGTCTAGTCCAAAAAGAAAATTGTAAAAAGTTTTTCTGTCTTTTACAAGCTCTGTGATGCAAGTCCTTTGATCCATATCACCCTTGGCAGAATTAATATTAACTTCTAGGGCATTTATGGTAGCTGAAAGAAAAGTCTTAATACTTTCCTTTTTATTCCAGTCGGTCGAATTTAGTATTTTTTCGTTTAAAGTTTTTTCACTGTCCCTTTTACCATGGAATGAGCCAGACTTATTTCTATAAATATGCTCTAATAAGATTTTGGAAAAGTTTGTTGTTGTTGAAAATTCACTAGAAATAGTAAGATCAATGGGATGATTTCCAGTGTTGTTTGTTTTTTTTAATTGGTTATCAATAGATAGTTTAACTTGATCATAAATAGATTTTACTTCTTCTAATTTTTGATAAATTTTGTGGGCAAGGTCTAACCGCTCTTGCCTTAGTGTACTTAATTTTTTGGGAAAATTGTTTTTTATTTCTTCAACGTGTTCTGATTGCGTTTTACTTTCTTGTGTTATTCTAGTTTTCTTTAGTTCCCATTCAAGTAGTTCTTTTTGGAAAGTTCTGTTTAATTTTTCTAAAGTTCCAAGGGCTGATGCATATTGCGTAATTTTTTGATCGCAGTATGCAATTTTTTCTACAATAGTTCGACCTGCATAGTCCTTATTTCTCTCTGAGTCGGGCCTAGTCGCAGTAAGTTCTTTTTCATATGTCGTAATTTCCATTCCCAATTCGTTAATTCGTGTGTCAATCTGAGAACTAATAAATGTTATTGAAAGAAGATCAGTTGGGTTAATTTGAGTCGCTTCAAGAATTGAGCTATATTGAGTATTGATTTTTTCTATAGATTTTAGGTGGTCCTGAATGGTCTTTTTATAGGTTATGAGTTCTTCTTTCCATATTTTTTTTTGTGTGACGTCGCGAATAACTTGCTCTTTTTGTTCAATAAGCTCTTTTTTTTGATTATCCCAATGATCTAATTGTTCTTGTTCATATTTGGTGTTGTTTGTATTGGGAATAAGGACCTCTTTTGGACGCTTCTTTATATGCGCGATCCTCTCTTCTTTTTTAAGTTCTAAGAGGTTTTGAACTTTCTTTTGATAAGAGGGTGTTAAGGAGTTTTCATAGGTAATGATTTTTTCATTGAGCTTGGTAAGGCTATCCCTGAGGGTTTTAAGTTCGCTTTCAACAGATTGTTTTTTGATTTTAACCAATTCTGAAAACGAGCTTGTCTCTAGTCGTTCGTGTTCAGGGATATATTGAAATACGACCTTTTCAATTTCTGCTCTGAATTTATTAATTTCACCTATCTCGTTGCAAACTTTTTCAAAATAGCGCTGTGGTAAGTAGTGTGCTCGTGAGACATCTGAAGGGTCAATTTCATGACTCAGCTTGCGGCGTTCTGTCTTTATATTGCTTTGAAAAGTGACTTCGGCTGCAAAGCGTTCGGCTAAACCGTTTTGCTTGAAACGATCTTTATTGAGAAAAGTGTAATCAGGTGAATGCTCTCCATCAGTGCATAGTCCAATTATATCAGCGAGTGCACTTTTCCCGCTTCCTTTATTACCAATAATAGTAATAAGTTCTGGATTTAGGGGGATTCTAACTTGTTCGAACCAGCGATGTTGTTGATCATCGCTTCCAATCCGTTCGATGACGATCTCATTAAGAAATTTTGTGGAATCAGTTTTGAGTCTCGAAAGGATATCAGGTTGAGCGCCTATGTAGAACCTTTCTTCAGGTTCGTTTAGAGCATATTTTAATCCTTCGAAATCAAGACTTCCTTTAATCCAGCAGTATTGTTCTACCGTATAATCAAGAGCATTATGATTGTCAGAGCATATAATCATTGGGACAGAGCGCTTCATTTCTTTGAAAACAAATTTATTATACGCTAGTTGGTCTTTTTTGTGTGAATTTTGTCCAAATTCAAAGATGTCTATATTGTTTCCAATATCAATTTTTTGGGCTGCTAGATGGGGGAATGAGTGGGAGATGTTTTCGACACTGTGTGACTTGCCTCCCGCATGAATAGTTACGACCCCCTGCAGTTTTTTTACAAGTTTTATGGTGTTAACTAGATCGCAATATACTTCATCAGGCTTTTTTTTCTGGGGACCATCAATTTGCTTTATTGCAGTATTATGTTTTATTTCTCCCCAAATGTATTCGAGGTCATCAGTTTCGGAAAATATTCCAATAAAGTGGATAGGTTCTTTACCTCTCGAATCAGATAGAAATTCGATTCCGGGAAGCACTGTTATTCCTTTTGCTTTTCCGAGTTTTGAAAGTTCCCTGTAACGTTCAATGTCAATTACATGATGGTCTGTAACAGCAAAGACTGAAATACCATGTTCAATCATGCTGGTAATAATGTCCTCGTTGGTAACATTTTTATTTTCATAACAGATTGTTGAGGCTGGCGTGTGAACATGGAGATCCCATTTATGCCATTCGGAGCCGCGAGAATTCATGGTGTACCCCTTAACGTATATGTGATTGTAAAATATGATCGATTTGTGTTTCCATTTGTAAAAAGGGTAGTGAGTTAGGTCAATAACTTCATGTTATTGCTTTCTCTGCCCCAACACCCCTAATTTCCCGACATCCCACATAATACGCAGTACGCTGCATACCAATACTTCAATAAAGGAAGGTTGGTATGCAGCGTTTTTTATTATCTCCTAACTTCTATTTAGACGAATTTTGCCGCAGTCAAACGGCGGAGCGGTTAGGGCGTCCCATTATCGTAGATCAGGCCTCAGAGATTATTCAGAATCTGAAGCAGTTGTGCGTTACGGTATTGCAGCCTTTGCGTGACGAGCTTGGTGTTAGCATCACCATTACGAGTGGTTATCGTCCTAAGTGGCTGAATGATCATATCGGCGGTAGCCAGACGAGCCATCATTTGTTTGGACTGGCTGCTGATCTCGTTGTACCGGGCATCCCGCCTTTACAGGTAGCTCAAGCTATTGAGCGGCTGAACCTGCCATTCCAACAAGTAATCAATGAATATGGTTCGTGGACGCACGTAGCAGTCCCTCCGGTCGGAGAGGAGCCGCTACGGCAAGCGCTTACGTTTTCGCACAATGGCGAGCAGCGTTGCGTTAAGGCCGGATTGCATAACGTGGTGCAGGCGTAGCATATGGCGATACTATCTATCATCTCCGGTTTGTGTGCCTTTGCCCCGACTATTGCCAAATGGATTGGTGGCGACAGCGCGGAAAAAGTCACAACGCAGGTTGTGGGCATGGCAAAGGCAATTACAGGGGCGGATTCCGACGATGCGGCGCTTGCCGCTTTGCAGCAGAATCCAGAGCTTGCCCTCCAGTTTCAACAGGCATGGCAGAGCTACGAGCTCGGCTTGGAAAAAGAACTTACCAAGCGCCATGAGGCAGACATGAAGTCTGATTCATGGCTTTCTAAAAACGTACGCCCCTTGGTGCTGATTGGTGTCACTTTGGCGGTTTTTGTCGCTACCTTTGTTCCTGTCGCATATGTCCCACCAGATAAGTACAAGTTCTTAACTGAGCTTTGTACGTGGACCTTTGGCTACTACTTCATCAGTCGTTCCGCGTTGGATAAGAAGGGGGCGAAAATACCTAATCCGTTAGCATTGCTCGGGAGAAAGTAGGTGAAAGAATTTGATACCATTCTGCGCCTTATCCCGTTGGCGCTATGTATCGTTCAGGGCTTGTTTGCATGGGGGCTTTGGTCGCTTTCAAAACGATTCGTAAGCACAGAGGAATGCAAAAAGTGCCGTAAACATCTGGAGGGTGCAGTTATGGAAATGCAGAGCCGCCAGACAGCCGTTGAGTCATCAATTAGAGAGCTGCCAAGTAAAACAGAATTGCATGATCTAGCCCTGACAATGAAAGACCTTCAGGGCGATCTTAAAGGAATGCAGGCAGCCGTTGAAAAATTAGAAACCATGACGAACCGACAGGAAGAGTTCTTGCTGAATGGAGCTGCCAAATGAGCTATGCCGATTACGTAACTGAACATCTACGAATTACAATTCTTCGATTACTTGATGAATCCCCCAGCATGAAATCTAACGAAAGCGTGCTTATTGATGCCGTAGGTGAGTATGGCTTTGCGCCAAGCCGTGACAAGGTGCGTACAGAACTATTTTGGCTCAAAGAACAAGGACTAGTGGAATTAAAGGGTGACTCATGTCTTGTGGCTGGACTGACTGTTCGTGGTGAAGACGTGGCAAAGTGCCGGACTATTGTTCCGGGCGTTAAGCGCCCAAGTTTACACTAGGCGTACCTATGAAACGTAAAGGCAGAGAACACGCACCAGAAACGGTTTGGAAGGCGCAGGAACTATATTGTGTGGCGCGTCTGACGTTTCGTGAAGTCGCGAAACAGTCAGGTGTTGCAGAGTCTACGGTGAAGCGCTGGGCGGTCAAGCATGAATGGCGCGACAAGCGGGAGCGAATCGCTCGTGCCGAATGTGACATTCGAGCTGATCTGGTTCTTGCGCGATCGGAGATGATCAAATCTTTGATGAAAAGCAAGGACGCTCAAACTGGATTTGCTGTGGCATCGTTGGAAAACTTGGCAATAAAACAGGCTGAATTTCAACGGGCAGGCATTATCGCTGATGTTGCCACTCAATATGAGAAACGCCCGATAGGCTCTGTCAAAGATGCGGTTTTGGCCTTGCGTGAAGCTGTAGAGAAAAAGTTGGGCTTACTGCTGGCCAGTCCTGACGATGTAAACTTTAAAGCCATTGCGGACATTCAAAAAGCACTGAAGCTGCTTGCAGAGATGGAAGCAGCACACAACGTGAATCAAGAAGATGCGCCGAATAAAGGCATGACTGCTGATCTTGCGGCGAAGATTCGGGAGCTGATGTAATGGCAAGGCTGCTTCCATATCAGAAAGAATGGATAGAAGACAAATCGCCTGTGAAGTTCTGGGAAAAGTCTCGTCGTATCGGTGCCTCATGGGCAGATGCAGCGGACAGCGCTCTTGTGGCGGCTCTCAGTAAGGAAGAGGGCGGTATGTCCACGTATTACCTTTCGTACAACAAGGATATGACCAAGCAGTATGTGGCGGATACCGCAGACTGGGCAAAGAAATACAACCTTGTTGCTGGTGAAGTGGAAGAGATCGTTTTGGCTGATGCTGAAAGAGATGTGACTATTTATCAGGTACGTTTTGCTTCCGGCTTTGTGGTGCAGGGGCTTTCTTCTAATCCTTCCAACTTACGTTCAAAGCAAGGGCGAGTGCGAATTGACGAGGCCGCGTTCGTTGAAGACTTGGGCGAACTCCTTAAGGCCGCATTGGCGCTCACTATGTGGGGTGGCGATGTGGCCGTAATCTCCACGCATAATGGCGAAGAGTCAGAGTTCAACCAATACATACAAGATATTCGAGCTGGAAAGCTTGATTACACCTTGCACCGTACTGATTTTGACGAAGCCCTTCATGCCGGATTGTTCAAAGCCATTTGTGGTGTGAAAGGAGATGCGTGGGAACAGGCTGCTGAATCTGCGTGGCGAGAGAAAACAATTGCTCGTTATGGCGATGGAGCAAGCGAAGAGTTGTTTTGTGTCCCGTCAAAGTCTGGTGGCGCATGGCTTACTCGTAATCTTATTGAATCGTGTATGTCGCCAGAACTTCCGGTCATTACGTGGGAACCGCCTGCGGTTGATTTTGTAGATTGGCCTTTGGATATAGCTCACAGCGAGGTTGAGGACTGGTGCGAGGCAGAACTTGCGCCGCTTCTTATGCGTTTGTCGCAAGGCTGTCGCCACTATTTTGGTGAAGACTTTGGGCGTACTGGTGACTTGTCCGTATTCACTCCTTTGATTGAAAATGACGACTTGTCGTTAGTAACCCCGTTTCTCGTTGAGCTACGCAACGCGCCGTTCAGAACACAAGAGCAGATTCTGGCCTATATGGTGGATAGACTCCCTAACTTTTCAGGTGGGGCACTTGATGCACGCGGTAACGGTCAGTCACTGGCTGAGTTTGCACGCCAGAGATACGGCGCAGATTTTATCGCAGAAGTGATGCTTTCTCAAACGTGGTACCGCGAACAGATGCCACCACTCAAAGCGCAATTTGAAGATCGCACCTTACTGATCCCGAAGACAAGTGCCGTGCTGGAAGACTTACGTGGTATCAAAATGCAGAAAGGCATTCCCAAGCCACCAGAGTCCAGCACTAAAGGTAAAGACGGGCAACGTCACTGCGATAGCGCTGTATCAATCGCATTGGCATTGTTTGCCCGTAATACCATTGAGGTGGATGTGGAATGGCGTTTCGCCACAGCAGGTGGTGGAGCTGCTAGACGGATGATGACTAGTTTTTAATATAATCAATTAAGAGCGTACTAATTACTTCTTTTCCTATGTCATAGCAGAAGATGCCTAGAAAAATAGCGATGGTGCTTAGAACAGTGACAGTCTTATGTTTACCTATGAATGCCCACCAATACCAAAATTTTTCTGGAAGCAGGTCGCAAAAAAACATTTCTATACGATGCCATATGCTTTTGTAATATCTCATAACATCTCCAAGGTTAATTATGAACGGTCTATATCTCTCCTCCGGAGAATTTGTCGAGTTTTCAAAATCTAATGAGCGTGGAGCACTAACGGCAGAACTTGCTACTCGCCAACGGGCGGGCGGCTACTCTCCCGCTATGGCGTTAGGCAGCCTTCCTGACCCTGATCTGGTTTTACGCAAGCGCGGTGACGGTGTTGCTGTGCTTGATGACCTGATGGCAGACGATGAAGTTACACAGGCCGTGCAGGGACGTAAGCTCATGACGCTGAACAAACGGCAGTATCAGTTTGTTCCGGGTGCACCTGCAGGAGCAGAGCCTGAAGCAGAGGCCGTGAAGCTGTGCGACAGCCTTGTTCGTGATTTTGAAGATATCGATATGGATGTGTTGTTCAGCGGCATTCTTGATGCGCCGTATTACGGTATGACGCCAATAGAACTTACCTTTGCGCCGGATGGTGGTCGTCTGAAGTTGGTGCAAGTAGAACCAAAGCCCGTGGAGTGGTTCACTTTTAACGATACCAATCAACTACAATTTCGTGGTGAATTCTTCTCTAATCCTGCGCCAGTTCATCCATATAAGTTTGTACTGGTACGACATTTCTCTACATACAAGAACCCGTATGGCCTACGCTTGTTGTCGCGCTGCTTGTGGCCTGTGGCGTTTAAACGTGGCGGGATAGAATTCTGGACTCGGTTCTGTGAGAAGTTTGGACAACCTTGGATGCTGGGAACAGCCGGGCAAAATGCAACTCAGGCAGAAATGAATACGATGGCGGCTAACCTTGCATCAATGGTGCAGGATGCCGTGGCGGTTGTTCCAAGTGGTGCAAAGGTTGAGGCGCTTCAGTTTTCAGGAAAGGGCGAAGCACACAGCAGCTACGTACAGCATTGGGACAAGGCAATAAATAAAGTCCTCAAGGGGCAGACGCTCACTAGTGATATGGGCAGCGGGCATTCAAATGCAGCAGCTCAAACACACTATGGCGTTCTGGAAGACTACGCGGCGGCTGACGCGCAACTAGTTGTAACTGCAATGAACAACATCGCGTGGACGTACACTAAGGTCAATACGCCTGACGCCGTGAACAAACGACTTCGTTCCGCATTTAGCCCTATATTTAGCTACATAGAACCGGAAGATTACAAGGAACGTGTTGAACTGGATAAGGGGCTGTCCTCACTTGGAGTGACGTTTAAAAAGCAGCATTTTGTACAAAAGTACGCGTTGGCCGAAGAAGAGTTTACGCTGAAAGGAGAAGAGGACTCCGGGGCGGGCAACCTTCACGGCGAGAACAAGAAAAAAGGTACGTCAGACAATGAAAAGCAACCTGAAGAGAAAGAAGAAAATTTTGCAGCTCCTGAAGAAGAAAAACCGGACGCAATTCAGCAGCAGATAGATACATTTGTTGAAAGTGTGCTGCCAGATGTTGTCACCCAAAATGAGAAATTTATGCGGCAAGTTCAGGCGGCAGCTGAAAACGCGGAGTCATGGGAAGATATGCAGCTCCTGTTGGAAGAGCTTGTTCCGCAAGACATGACGGAGGACGAGCAGGCCGCGTTTATGTCCAAAGTGCTAAATGGTGCTGCTATGTTTGGGCAATATGCAGCAGGTAATAGCGATGATTAAACCAGTTGCACTAGCTCCTGCCGAGGCCATTACTTATTGGAAAACTAAAGTTCCTGTTTCAAGTGGTGAATTTAAACGGATGGGTGATGAAGCTCGTTCTCGTGCCTTCGCAGTGAGTAGTCTTGCACGTGCTGATCAGGTGGCAACTATGCAGGCCGCGATAGGCAAGGCCATTGAAGATGGCGAGACCTTTAATGACTTCAAAAAACGTGTTGCGGATGTAGCCAAAGAAGCAACGCTGCGCCCGTGGCAACTTGCAAACATTTACCGCACCAATATTCAGAGCGCTTATATGTCAGGTCGCTATTCTCAGATGAAACGAGCAGCTACTAGTCGCCCGTATTGGCGATATGTTGCCGTGGGTGACGAGCGCAGTCGTCTTGATCATTTGGCGTTACACGGAAAAGTCTATCCGCATGACCATGAATTTTGGAATACATTTTATCCGCCTAATGGCTTCGCTTGTCGTTGTTCAGTGCAGACTTTGTCCGAGTTCCAGATGCGTAAGCGTGGTCTGAAAGTAGAAAAGGATATGCCGGACATTGTACACGCCACCCATCCGACTACAGGTGAGCCACTTCCTCCAGTACGACCAAAGCCGGATGCAGGGTTTTCAACCAATGTAGGAAAGGAATGGCACGCAGGGCTTACAGCTTCTGAGCTTAAAGATGAATCTCAGTTGGTATCAACAGGAGTGCGAACAACAATGTGCCGCACTCCTGTTGAGTTTACTGTGCATAAAGGAGACGCGTGTAAATTGCCATTACATGAGCTTGGTGACCGTCATGTTTTGCCCGTGGTAGATGCTGATATACTTTCCGAAGGGCTAGCTTCAGAGCAATACGCAAAAGCATTCCTAAACGAATTTGGCTTGCCCGATGTTGATGGTTCAATCCTGCATACACTTCCGTGTGGGCATCCTCTTGTTATCAGCAAGCACCTGTTTCTCGATAAAAAGACAGGTAAGTGGAAAGTAAAAGGCTTCGGGCACGAGCAGTACCTGAAGCTATTGGCCAGAACCATCAAAAGGCCGTTTGAAGTCTGGAAAGTGCCGTCAATGCTTGCAGGAAAGCCTGCGCATGTATTGCGGATGCTACGTGTGTTTGCCGGGGAAGATGGCAAAGCTGGCGGATTCGCTATTTTTAATCTGGTAAATGGGCGCAAGTGGTCAGGTGTAGCTTCTTTTACGCCGAATATCGGAAACAAAACGATAATGCTGGAATCGCTAGAGAGGCAGCGAGAAGGGATACTGCTTTATCGTGAGTCATGATTTTAAGCGCGTTAACACGGTGTGTTGGCGCGCATTTCTTTTACTACGAGATAATACTTGAGGAGTACTTATGAAGAAATGGGACAAGATTGCACGCACTGGCACGTTTACCGCCATGTCCGGAAAGCAGGTGACGATCACAAAATCAAAACTGGACGAGCTGGTTAAAAGCTTTGTCCCGGAAACCTACAAACCCCCTGTGGTTAAAGGCCATCCTAAAGTGGAAGACCCAGCGTTTGGGCATGTTGCAGAGCTTAAACGGGAAGGTGACATTTTGTTTGCCCTATATGCCTCAGTTCCCGACGAGTTGAAAAATGAGGTCTATAGTGGACGCTACTTGAGCAAGAGTATTTCCGTTTTTCCTCCTAAATCTGGAGAGCCTTGGAAGCTTAAACACGTAGGGCTGCTTGGTGCTGCTGCACCAGCCATAGACGGCCTTGGAGGCATTCAACTTTCAGAGGGCGAAGACGGGGCGCTCATGTTTGCAAATTTTCAAACTGAGGAACAGGCAACAATGGACGAAAAAGACAAAAAGATTGCTGATCTTGAAGCAAAACTTAAAGCGGAGCAGGACGCGAAGACAGCGGCTGAATCCGCACGGGAAAAGGAAACCCAAGCCCGAGCTGAAGCAGAAGGGAAGCTTGCAAAGACAGCTGAAGAACAGGCTTCTGCATCTCGTACCGCCAAAGTGGAAAAGCTGATTACCGAAGGCAAAGTGTTGCCCGCAGAAAAAGAGCAGATAGCTGAGTTCGCCAAGGCTTTGGAAGGTGGTGAGGAAATCAGTTTTAGCGCAGGTGAAGGTAAAAAGCCGCTGGCCGATCATTTTTGGTCATGGGTTGAAGGCCGCAAAGAGCATGGTCTTTTTGAGTTCTCTGCAGCTGATACCAATCCACAGCAGGGTGGCGAAACCGCAGACCTAAGCGGTCTTGCCGGAAAGTTTTAGGAGGCTGTTATGGGAAAGCATAATGCATCAGTACAGCATTCATACACTGTAGAAATTGTAATTTCTGGCAGCGGACCGCATGTGGTGCGCACTTATCCTAAAAAGGCAGGGGTAGTGATTCCTTTTGGCGGCATTGCTGCAATGAACAGTGCCGAGGCAATTGAATTTGACCCGTCAGGCGATTTAGCTGTGAAAGGCATTGCAATAAAGCCTGCAGCCGCAGACGACATAAGTGTCACCCTTTGTGTTTTGGGTGGCGTTAAGCGTGAGTTGGTTACGGTTAAAGATAATGCTGCCCTTGATGCTGCAATTACAGTGAAGCTCGAAGAACGTCATATTTACTGCGAGTAAGCAGCACTAAGTAAGAAGGACAATTATGTTTGATTTAAAACCATATTTTACAGCGGTACGAATCGCTAAGCGTTTCCAGAATGCGCCAATAATTAAAGACGTAGTCATGGATACGCTCTTTCCGCCAGAAGTACGGCAGACTGTAGAGTCCCCAGTAATTCCGGTGTCAGATATCCAGCAGGTTGTCGGAGCTGTTCCGGTAGTACATCGCGGCGCGGCCTCTATTCCGCTACGTGGTGATGTTACGCTTAATACCTACGTAGAACCGCTTCCCGTCCGTATTCATGACGATATTGATGGCGTGACGCTTAACAATTTAAAGCTGGCCAACTCTACCACGTTGGAACAGTGGGCAGAACGTAAGCAGCTTGCTCTTCGTAGAACTGCACGCCTTACTGCTGCGGTGCTTTGTGCACAAGCTGTGTTTGATGGAAGTATTAGCTACCCATTGCTTGAATCTAACGGAAGTTATGCAACCTATACGGTGCAATATGGTGATGTGCTTACGTACAACACTACCGCACAGGAAAAATGGAACCATGCTGATGCAAGCATGATGTCTATCTACAAGACTTTGGAAGAAATGAGTAGCAAGCTCGACAAGGCCGGGCATGGTGGAGAAAAAATTACGTTTGCTGGTGTGCTTGCATTTACCACTATTCTCACGCTCATTGAAGCTACAGATAAGCCGAAAATTCCTGTGAAAATTATGGATGATGGCTCTATCAACTTGGGCGGCCACAAAATTAAAAAGATGGCAGAAACATATCCTGATCCAGAAAACGATACCGTAAAGGCCAAGCTTGCGCCTAAAGAAATTCGCATGATTGCAACGGGCAATACCGCCTTATTCTACGGTCCTATTGATGATCTAGATTCTAATCTGCAAGCTATGCCGATGTTTGTGAAACCGCTTAAAATGGATAACCCAAGCAAGTATATGCTTATCGGTGAATCCAAACCCCTCCCCGCTGTCGCTCCTAAAGCTACAATTAAAGCTACCGTGTTGACGTAAAGCCCATATCGCTTCTCGGCGGGCTTTACCAAGCCTGTCGAAGCGTTGGGCGTACTAATGCATAAACACTAGTTTAAAACTAGTTCAAAACGCGAGAAACCGTGATGCCATACTGTGAATTAGCCGACTTATACGACGTTATCCCGAAGGGCTATCTTGACGCGGCAGACAAGGTTACGCCGGGAATTGTGGAAAGAAAGATGGGGAGTGTGAGCCGAGTCATTGATGACACGCTGCGCCAACATTATGTGCTTCCGCTTCAGGACGTGCCCGAAACTATTAAGCAGATGGCGATTGTCATGGCGGCGTATGAGGCGGTTGGCGGTATTACGGCAGTCAAGAAAGAGGGCGGAAACGACAACAAGCTTCTTGTGCTGCAAGACCTTTATAAGCAGGCACGGGCAGACCTAGCGGCAATCCGATCGTGGAAAATGAAATTAGTATTTTCGGGTGAGGCCGTGGTGGATACACCCACTGGTGGCATGGCTGTTGTGAGTCGCAAGCGTCGTTTTGATTTTAAGGGCTGGTAAATATGGCTGGTGCATCTTTCAAAATGGACATGTGCAAGGTGCTGAGCTGGGCTGACAAAGAAATAACCGGGGAGCAGCAGCAAAGACGGCTTGCAATAGATATCGGTGAAATGCTGGTCAGCCGTACACAACAGAGATTTGAAGATCAGAAAGCACCAGACGGTTCAAGTTGGAAACCATCCATGCGCGCTAAAGAGATGGGCGGGGTAACCCTGACAAGCACAAGTGAACTGAAGAACTCTATTGGCTACATGGCTAGTTCAGAGGGCGTTAGCGTCGGTTCAAATAAAGTCTATGCTGCAATTCACCAGCTCGGTGGAGAAATCAAAGGCAAAAAGGGAAAGCTTAAGTTTCGGCTACCCAATGGACAGTTTGTACAAGTGGACAAAGTGACAGTGCCACAGCGGGAATTTTTGGGAATTAGCGACGAGGATAAAGAAGAGGCCGCAGAGCTTATTAAAAGTTACATGCAGACCGCAGTAGGACAGTCAAAATGAGAAATTTCTACCAGTCGAGAATAGAAAAAGCTGCTTTTGCAGCAGGGCTTTCTACAGTTCTTATTAATCCTGAAGACCCGTCCGACTTGGCGCTTCCTTTGCCTCGTATTGATGTTACCTGGCTAAAGGAGAAAAACACTCGCATAGGCAAAAAGATAGCCGTGAACGGTGATTCAGAAAACCGCAGGGTTAAGGCCGCAATTTATAGTGCTGAACAGGCCGCTACCGTTTCGATTATTACTGATGACAAAGATTCGTTGGATGAAATGAGTAAGCAATTTCTTCTTGCTCTACCTAAGACAAGTTCAGATCCACAAGGGAATTTAGTAACCAGCAAAGTGCATCAGGCAGAATGGGGCGGGTTCAGTTCCGAATTAGTGGAAGTTTTGAAAACTTGGTCAAAGGCATACCACATAACTTTTACAAGCCTCCTTACCAAAGAGGTAGCGCATCCTTGGATGAAGGACGTTTCACCAAGCGTAAGCAGGCAGGAGAATAGCCGTGGTTAAGGATAAAAAAACAGATAACAAACCACAAATTTCGGTGCACGAGCTTGCTGCAGCACAAAAGTTGGAAAAATGGGAGCTGGCTGGTTTGGTGCGTGCTGAAGGTTGGACAGAAGATAAGGCCGTGACAGAAGCCGATTTTAACGCAGCCTATACCCGCTTCCAGAACAGAGCAATCGGCCTTGGAGGTCAGTAATGGGGCGTAAGGACGTATTTGAACACATTGTTGATGGCGTCAGCGGTCTCGTTCCGGGTGACGTTACAGGCAAAGCGCTGGTTGTCGGTGTTTGCAGCCAAGGTGAAGTGGGCAAAGTCTACTATCTTGGTAAACGCAGCGATTTAACCAAGCTGCTTGGGGCAGGTCCTCTTGTGGATCGTTTGAACGATATATTTGCTGCTGCAGGGCAGGATGCCACCGTGCTTGCTGTACCAGTTTCCGGTAATCCTTCAGGTACAATTAGTCGGGTAAAGCATGTAGGCACAGGCGTTTCTGCTTCTGTTTCTGGACTTCCTGCGGCCAATGCGGATGTACTTGTTGAGATCGTGAATGGTGGCTCTTTGGGAACAGCTACAGCGAAAGTAAGTACGGATGCCGGTGCTAGTTTTGGTTCGGCCTCAGCTGTTGCTGCAAATGGACAAATTGCAATTGGGGGCTCTGGAACAACTTTGGTTTTGGAGTCGGGTAATCTGGTTGTAGGTGACACGTATAGTTATATTGTCCGTGGTGCCATTGGGGCTATTCAGCAGACGGGCAAGGGTGCCTCTGTTTCAGTTGAGGGCGCAGTTAAAGTAGGTGCGCAGCTTGCGTTGCAGGTCGTCAAATCCGGTGGACGCAATGTTGGGCAATACCGTCTTAGTGTTGACGGTGGCGATAACTTTAGCGGGTACCGAACCATTCCGGTAGATGGGCGGATTTCCGCCGCTGATACAGGAACAACCATTGTTTGCCCTGATGATGAGTTTACCTTGGGTACTACATATTCATGTAGTTTGCTTGCACCAGTTCCTACCGTATCAGCCGTTATCGCAGCACTTAAAAAGCCGCTTGAAATTGTTGATCCAGAGTATGTTTATGTTGTCGGTGCGTCCGATTCCGTAGCGTGGGCGTCTCTTGGCGCACTGGCAGACGATTTATGGAATAAGCACCGTCCTACATTCTTTCTTTGTGAATCGCGTCTCCCTTCAGCAGGTGAAGATTTAGACGACTGGGTGAGTGCGCTTAAGGAAGAACGGGCAACCTTTGCACATCGCTTTGTGAGTGTCTGTTGTGGATTCGGAGAAATTGCCGATCGAACAGGTCAACGTAAGGTGCGAAATGCTGGCGGCCTGCTTAGCGGGCGTATTCTTAGCATTCCAGTGCAGCGCGATATCGGGCGTGTGCGTGATCAGTCCATCACAGGAATTACGGTTTCTGATGAATATACAGAATCCATGCAGCTTGCTTTAGAAGATGCCGGATACATTACGCTGACACGTTACGCTGGCCTTCGCGGAACTTACTGGGGAACAGCCAGAACAATGGCTGATACCACAAGTGACTATCAGCGACTGGAAGTTATCCGTACTACGTTCAAGGCTATTCGATTGATGCGCCTGCAAGCTCTGAAGGCATTGAAAGATGAGCTCGGTGATCCAGTACAAGGTGCAGATGCAAGCGGTCTTGCCTACCTTCGTTCAAATCTTGAAAACGCGTTGGATACGATGGTTAAAGCCAAGCCGAAAGAACTAGCGGGATACGCCATTGTGATTCCACTTGATCAGGACTTCGTGAACAACGGTGTGGCGGTAGAAACCAAGCTGATCGGTATCCCAATCATCGACAAAATTAATCTGTATTCTTCGTACATTTATGCGGGCAGCAAGTTTGATCCGCGATTACAAGGGTAGGTGGCAATATGGCTGACAGTGTAACAATTAACGGCAAAACTCATGACTGGGAAAGTGTCACCATCACAGGTCCACAGGGTGTGTTTATCGGGATTTCAGAAGTAAACTGGAAATCCAGCCAAAAGAAAAAGCGTGTTTACGGTAAGGGGGCAACCAGCATTGGTGCAACTCGCGGTAATTATGAAGCAACAACCAGTATGACGCTGCTTGTAAGCGAATATCAGGATTTGGCGAAAGCCTTAGCTAAAGGCATTTACCGTACGCCGTTTGATGTTGCTGTGGTCTTTGAGCCGGAAGGCGCAACAAAGCACGAAGTCGTTATCAAGCAGATCATGGTTGATGATCTGGATGAATCAGCAAAACAGGGTGATGAAGAAGCAACCGTAAAACTATCTGGTACAGCACTTATGATCACTCGTGATGGTAAGGCTGATTACGAAAACAAGTAAGGACAGAATAAATGGCTGAACAGACAGAAGTTAAAAAAGACGTAATGTACTCTCCATTCACTGCTGACTATGAAGACTTTGATGGTAAAGAGCGTAAGTATACCATTCGTTTTCGTCGTCCGGGGAGAAAGGAATTGACCACCATTGCTAAGGCTTCCAAAGCAAAACAGTTTGATGTGATGTGCAACATCATTACGCAGATTGCCCATCCCGACGATGCTGTGCAGATGAAAGACATCATCAAAAATGAGCCTGTGCTTGCCATGAGCTTTGTGGATACTGTTTTTAAAAAATGCGGCTCAGGAGTGGTTGAAGCGGGAAACTAGAAAAAGCCAGAACGGCGGTGAAAAACAACGCCGTTCTGGTTTATGCAGATTTAGTCCGCTACTGGCTGCGCATAGAGCCTTCCGAAGATATGGACGAGTTCGGAGAGGAAGTCGCCAGAGCAATGGTGATGGAAGAGCGGTTTATGCAGCAGCAAGCTGCGGCTGTCATAAGCAGTATCAACAACACGGTGTGAAAGGTTTGTTAGGAGAACGAAGCAAAGTTATGACCTTTGCAGAGCGAACCGGGATTTACCCGTATGATTTTTTCTTCAGATAACTCTACGACGCATTCAGATAGAATGTCTGCATCATCGGCTGAAAGGTAACTGTTAAGCTCTAGGTTCGTTACAGTCTGGCTTTTTTTATTTTTGAGTAAAGTAACCAGTAATGTTTTAATTTCTTTCTTTGTCAAATTAATATTCTCCTTATCTGAAGCATAGATAGACACTGTAAGGGTGAAGTCAATGGAACTATTTGAAGTTTTCGCAACATTCAGTTTGCTCGACAACCTTTCTGGTCCCCTGAACAGGATTCGCCAGTCATTCCGCTCTACAGACGTTGAAGGAGGCCGCCTATCAAGCATGATGGGCGGCCTTACTAAAAGGCTTCTGCCTCTAGCGCTGGCTGCGGGGATTGTGCTTGGTGCCTTTGCGCCAACGATTGGCGTCGCGATGGAATTTGAGGCTGCGTTGTCCGGTCTTGGGGCTATTAGTAACGCCAGCGCTGCGGATATGAATGTCATGGAGCAATCAGCGTTAGACCTTGGGGCAAGCACCGCTTTTAGTGCCGCACAGGTTGTTGAAGCACAGACAGAACTTGCAAAGAAAGGATTTACTGCAAATCAGGTTGTTGGCTCCATGCCGGGTTTGCTTGATTTGGCTGCTGCGGCACAAACAAGCCTTGCTAATGCCGCGGGTGTTACTTCTGGTGCGCTTAACTCGTTCCATATGGAAGCAGCGCAGGCCGCGGAGGTTGCGGATATTATCGCGGCGGCTTCCACAACAAGCGCAACGGACGTGGACGGCTTAGGTATGGCATTGCAAAACGCTGGCGCAGTTGTGGCTGGTGTAGGTGGTGATTTTGCGCTCCTTGCAGCCATTACGGGCAAGCTAGCGGATGCAAACATCAACGCATCTGTTGCTGGTACCGCAACTAAGATTATGTTTAACCGTTTGGCAGCTCCTACTGGAGACGCAGCAAAGGCGTTAAGTGGTCTTGGTATCGTGACCCGTGATGCTCAGGGAAACATGCTGCCGTTTTTGGATATTATGGGCAGCTTGGAAACCGCCATGCAAGGCAAGGGTACAGCTGAACAGGCAGAACTCTTAAAGCGTGTCTTTGGTGAGGAGGCCGTTGGGTCGGTTACGGCTTTGCTTGGGCAGGGCGTTAATTCTTTGCGTGAATATCACGACACGCTTTCTAACAGCACCGGAACGGCCTCGGCAATGGCTGGAAAACAACTCGATAATTTGAAAGGCTCCCTTACTATTTTAGATTCAGGTGTTGAGGGCCTTTCTATTTCAGTTGGTAGCGTATTCACACCAGCGCTTAAGGTCTTGGTGGATGCTGTGACAGGAGTTGTGGGGTGGCTGAATGCGCTTGCGTCCCATCCTGTTGGAAAGGCTATTTTAGCCTTAGTAGGTGGCGTAGCCGCGGTTACGCTTGCCGTTACGTTGTTTTCAGCAGCGTCATGGGCGGCAACCGCTGCGGTTGGTGCTATGAACCTTATGATTCTTGCTAACCCTATTGTTCTTGTGGCTGCTGCTTTGGTTGCGGGTGCTATTCTCATTATGACGTACTGGGATGATATTAAGAATTTCTTTGTTTCGTTATGGGAGCCGGTGACCGCTTTTGCGGATGAGGTGGAATACGCATGGAACCGTATTGCCGGTGCATTCCATATGGATGGCCTGACAGGGGTTGTTGAAGCGGTCTTGGGACTATTTGATATTGACTTGTCAGATTCTGGCCGAAAGCTTCTTACAAGCTTTGTTGATGGGATAAAGCTTATGTTTACGCCACTTCGAGTTTTGGTTTCATCAGTAGGTCATATTTTTGATTTTCTGCAGGGTGATATCTCGTTGTTTGAGGCTGGCAAAAGAATTTTAGGCAGCCTCGTGGAAGGTGTGAAGTCGATGGCAACAGCGCCGTTTGATGCTGTAAAGTCGGCTTTAACCAGTGTCCGTAATTTGCTGCCGTTTTCAGACGCTAAGGAAGGTCCTCTTTCTGCTCTTACCCTTAACGGGCAAAAAGTTATGGATACCATTGGCGAAGGTGTGACCAAGGCCGCGCCAGACCTTCATGGCGTTGTTAACAACGCACTGGCGGGTATTGAAACTCCAGATTTAGTCATGTCTACTGTGGCAGAAGTAGTACCAGAAGTTCTTGAAGAAGGTGTAAAGCTTCCTGTCCTTCAGCAGGAATCAGACGCAGGCATTATGCAACAGGCTGTGCCTGATTTGGCAGCTGTTGAAGTCAGTAAAAATACTACCATCGAAACAATATCCAATGTGGTAGAGCAGCCTGTAGGCGGAGGCGTGACTTTACCGGAAATTCCAACTTTTCCAGAGACAAAATTAGCTCAAGAGGTGGTGGTTCCAGTCCAGCAGCCTGAACTGGGTAGACCGAAGCAGGCTAAGAAGCAACAGCCTCCAAGACCACAGGAGCGCTCTTCCGGTGGTGTGGTAATTCAGAATTTAACTGTTTCCTTGCCGGACGTAAGTAATGCGCAGGACTTTGTTTCAGCCCTTCAGCAACTAGTATCAGAGTTTGACGGCCAGACGCCTCAGGGAGCGTTTTAATGGATGGCTATATTACATTTGAGCACGGTGAGTTGCGGCTAGGGGACACGCTTGTCCCCGGCGTACTCTCCCGCCTGTCAGTAGATGGAAAAGTGCGTTTTGATGAGGCAGAACAGGATGGCCTTTCCGGCAAGGTCAAAGTGCCTATGGGGTGGGAGGACGCGGCGGTCTCTGTAACGATGGAGTTGCTGACTGATGAAGGCTCTACCTGCTACGACAAGCTTATCTCCCTTTCACGTCTCTACAAGGGACATGACTCTGGCGGTAACCCT
Source organism: Halodesulfovibrio aestuarii DSM 17919 = ATCC 29578 (assembly GCF_000384815.1). Taxonomy (NCBI): domain Bacteria; kingdom Pseudomonadati; phylum Thermodesulfobacteriota; class Desulfovibrionia; order Desulfovibrionales; family Desulfovibrionaceae; genus Halodesulfovibrio; species Halodesulfovibrio aestuarii. Next base: position 857,510 of record NZ_ARQF01000021.1, on the reverse strand, counting down.
ATGGTGTACCGCACGACAAACGCACATCTTGCAGCACGGAATATTGATGAAATTGTCTTTGATGGTCTGAACAGCTCAGAAAACAATCAGTCTGATTCTATTACGGTGAATCTACGTTTCGTGGAACACAACCCGCCTATCCAGCTTGTAGAGAAGCGCTCAGTATCAAGCACTACACCTGACACAACAGCAAACGTAGACCCCGGGCTATCTGATCACATTTTAGGTGGCCGATGATGTCTCACATTTACGGCATAGAGCTTTCAATTCAGATTGGAAATTACCTTATTCATCGTGCGCCGCGTTGCATCATCACCTATGACCGCCATACGGTATTAAGCCGTGCAGAAATTCATATTCCTAACCATGTTTTTGGTGCGGCGAAAAATATGTTGTCTAGCTTATCCCAGTTTCCGGAAGTTTCTATTGCAGTAGGCTATCGTAACCAAAAGCCGCACAAATGGAAGGGCACGGTTGATGGCTGGAAGCAAGGCCAAGGCAAGAAACGTGACCAGCTCGTTATTTATGCTGCAGGTGTTGAATTGCCATTAGCGCAAAAGACTATATGCGAAATGTGGGTGAATGAAGCCGCACCAGCCATTGCAAAACGTATTCTGGAAGCAAGCGGTTTGACCGTAGGTGTTGTGGATGTGCCGCAAGAAATTATCCCGCGTATGACTTTGGCAACCGTGCCAGTTTGGCAGGCCATACAGCAGCTTTCAAACACACTGCAACAGGGGCACGGCTGTAATATGAAAGACCATGCTTTGTGGGTGGGCGAAGCAAAGCTTGTTCATTTTGCCCCTTGTGATCATTGGCAGGAGACAACGCCAGTCATTGCAACAGGCGCAGGACTTATCCGGTACACTCCAGCAAAAACAGTATACGGGCACAGCGAGGTTGAAACCTTTCTACTGCCGACAATGCGGGCGGGAATGCGGTTCACGCTAAAAGATTCCCGCAAGGGAATTGCAGGAACCTTTAGGGCGTTACGGGTAACGCATAGCGTTGAGCCGAATAGGATTAGGAGTGTATTTAGCTGGAGGGCGTAATTTCACTGAATTCCAGTTCTAATTTTTTTTCTTCGTGTTTTTCTTTTAATACCCACTCCCGTGTAATGTTTTGATACCCGATGGAATAGGCATCTCCTTTCGTTAACGTGTCAAACCAATTCTTATTGTCCGTAATTAAAGAGAGATGTTTGTTTGTAGAGTCTTTTGAACTATCAAATGAGTTTTTAAAAAAGGTTTCGAACAAACAGTAGTCCATAACTTTGATTTCATCGCCGTTAAAAATTATTTTTTCGTAAAGCATAAAGTAGTCCAGAAGGTTATTTGTTGTGAGAAATATTGATCTAATTCAGTTGATTAAAAGAGCTATAGAAATAGCAATGCCTAACCTTCGTGTCTACTACCGCATCACACGCAAAGCGAAAGTTGTACAAACCTACGCCAGCGACGGGCGCTATTGGGCTGACGTGCAACCTTTGAAGAACGATGAATCAGAAGATACAAACGAACCTGTCGTGTCGAAAGTAGAAATCCCCATTCTATGGGGCGGAAAAGACAGAGGCGTTGTGTGCCCGCCAATGGTGGGGACGCTGTGTGACTTGAGCTACTACGATGGAGACCCGAACTACCCACGTATTAGTAATTTCCGTTGGCAGAATAACGGTGCACCTGCTTGCGAGGTAGGAGCGTTCATCATTCAGGCTGACCCTTCAACGTATATAAAAATTGATGCTGAGAAAAATTTAATTGAAGTAACACCCGCCAACGCCAGCACAGAGATCGGTGGCAACAAAGATGAAACTATCGGCGGTGTTTGGACGATTAAAGCCCCCAAGATAATTCAAGAGGGCAATGTGCAGGCAACAGGCACAGACGGTGGAATAGGCACAACAACAGTTAAAGCCCATACAGAGCAGGAAGGCAGCCTAACAGTTTTAGGGCATGTGCAGTGTTCTTCCCTCAGCGTAGCAGGAAACGTAGATGTTGGCGGCAACTGCCACGCGGGGAGCCGGAGTGGTGGATCTGTATAGCGGCTATTTAGGGGCTAGTTTCAAACAGTTAATAAGGTATTGTCCTAACATGGCAGCACCAGCCCCTGTGAAGACGCCCCACAGGAAGTCCGCAAACCTTTTTGATGGAAAAAGTAGATTTCTTATTTTGTTAATAAGTCGTTGAGCTTGAAGATAGTCGCGACCTTTTGAGGTGATTTGAATTTTAGGCAAGGGGCAAGAATAGCCGAGGTTAGCTATTTGATTCTTGTCAAAATTTATAAATTCAATCAGGTCACGCTGCTCAAGGTCATTAAGGTTAAAAAAAAGTTTATCTTCGTAGAGTTCAGTTACCACCTGATCGATAGTTTGTTTTTGGGAAGGGAAGTACTCATCGTATATAGGACGATACACGTGCTCAGCTACAGCAATTCTCGAAAAGTTGCAGCAGGTCGTTAAGATGTCTTTTTGGAATGCCTTATTTATTTTACTCATCATGATTTCCTATGGAGTCTGCTAAGTTGTTGAATATTTTTTCCCAAGACATAGCCTTAGACGATACCTTACAGGCCAAGGTGGCGGCAGACGGAACGCTAGTTTTGACTGACGGTGTGGACACCGGAATTCAAGACATCTGGCTTGCACTGCGCACATACCTTGGCACCCTGTTTTATCACAAAGAGTTCGGTTCTCTTGTGCCGGACTGGATAAAAGAAGAGTCGAATTCTTCTAGCAGGTTAGCGTTTGCATTGGAAGTGCAACGCACCATTCGTACAGACCCTCGCGTGGTTATCGGCTCGGAACGTTGCAAGGTGGTTGCTTGGGATGAGGCGGGTATTACCGCAGAGGCCGCATGGCAGTTTATTGATGAAGATCACGAATACAATCTTACATTTGCTGTAAATGAAACCGGAAAAATGAAGCAGGTACTTGCTGATGCCAAACCCGATGCCAATACCGCGTCTTTCTAAATCGCTGGACGACTGCCGCCAGATGCTTTTTACCCGAATTGAGGAAGTGCAGGAAGAGTATCAGTCTAAAGGCTGGCTCCCTCGCAGATTGAATTTAAACAAGGGCGTGGTGCGTGGTCTTATAGAGTTGTTTGCTTGGGGTCTCTACCAACTTTATCAGCTAGTAGAGGCAACAGTCCGGCAGGGGTTTGCGAAACATGCGGACGCATCGTGGCTTGACCTTCATGCGGATCAGGTGGAGCAGTCACGTAAGCAGGCAACTAAAGCGAAAGGCAATATAGAGTTCGGTCGGGAAGGTCGCCAAGGCAATATTGTTATTCCGAATGGCCGTATTTTGCGGACAAAACCAGACGGGGCAGGGCAGGTATACCGTTATGTGACAATGAGCGATGTGGTTCTACCAGATGGAGCAAGTAACGTGCTGATTCCGGTCGAAGCCGAAGAGTATGGATGCGCAAGCAACTTGACCGCAGGACAGTACCTTGAGCTTGTGACGCCTGTCTCTGGCATTAGTAGCATCACGGTAAAGGCAAATTGGCTTACGCAGGAAGGCGCGGATATTGAAGCTGATCATAAGCTTGCACCGCGTATTCCTCTTGCATGGCTTGGTAATAATGGAGTTACCAAACACGCTTATGAACGTTGGGCAATGCAAATTACTGGCGTGGTTGCCTGTCGTATTCTTGATCAGCACCCACGGGGGCAGGGTACGGTCGACGTCATTATCAAAGGCACTGCCGGAATACCTACGGATGAGCTGCTTCAGGCAGTGCGTAAATCCATCACTGGAAACTATCCTGTAAATGACGACTGGGAAGTACGTGCTCCACAACACGTGCTCGTTACATTGAATGCAGCGCTTCAGTGTCATCCCGGTACACAGCGGGAAGAGGCTAAGGTCAAAGTTGAGGAACGTGTTCGGGCATTGTTTACAGACCCGACTAAGGTTGTCGGGATCACTCCGTTACAGATTGGGGAAGACCTCACAAAAGACAGGCTAGTTGCCGCTATTATGGCAGTACCCGGTATTAAAAAAATTACTTGGAATGGAACGGCAGATTTTCCCGTCATGCAAGACGGACTTGCTGTATTATCCAGCATAATCCTAACGGCAACAGCCGCGTCGGAAAGCTAGCAGCGTGAAAAGTACCTTCTGGAAATTCTTTAAGGATGTACTTGGGTGGGCACTTATCCATTCACCGGGTCTTATTTCAGTCATCGCGAAAGGTGTTGCTCTGGTTTTTGATGATATCCGAGAAGATATTTTCTGGCTTCGGGATCAGCTCAACCCGCTGACTTGTGAGGAACAATATCTTCCAACACACGGCGCAACTCGTGGAATACTTCAATACCCGCTGGAATCAACTGACCAGTATAGAAAACGTGTCGTGAAAGCGTATGCGTGGCATCGTCAAGGCGGTAAGGCCGAAGGGATGCCGCAGATATTGCAGCATTATGGATACGACGGCTGTACATTCCACAATTGCCGAAATGACGATGCAGTGCGCTGGGCAGAGTTTAAAGTGCAAATCCCTGTCCCGAAACACGGGCTTGAGGTTAATGACTACTCGCTGGTCACTTGGGCAGTTCAGGAAACAAAGCCTGCCCGTTCAAAGCTTGCTGCCTTGCAGACGCATTCAGCAGTGCAGGGCGCAGCAAATGCTTCAGGCACATTACTTCTTTGCTCTGTTGTTACCTTGGAGCCAGAAAAGCCGAAAGAAGCTCTTTTGACCGTGACTATTTCTTCAGGCTGCGGCCTGCATACAATCACAACAACAAGTCTTGGATAACATTATGGCACTCATTCTCACAAAAGCAGGGCTTGCCGCATTAGTTGAAGCTGAAGAAAGCGGCACAAAGCTACAGGCAACCCACATGGCCTTGGGCGATGGTAACGGCTCAGTGCCGGAACACACAACGAGTTCGTCGTCCCTCATTAATGAAGTATGGCGTGGTGCATTGCAGTCTATCACTATTAATGAACAGGGGGATAGTGACGCAGGTAAGCAAGTTGTATTTGAAGCACATGTGCCTATCAACGCGGGCGGCTGGTATATCAGAGAAGCCGCTTTGTATGCAGGAGATGTCCTGCTAGCAATCGGCACACATCCAGTTATGTGGAAGCCTGCGCCAGAAGAACCGACAAAGATGGAGCATGTAATTAAAGCTCCTGTGACGTTCGGTAATACTGGTGCTGTTTCGCTGATTGTTGATCCGACGGTGGTTCTTGCGAGTCAGGAGTTCGTGAATGAGCAGCTAGCAGAGCATAATGGCTCACAAGGTGCCCATCCGCATCTAAAAAAATTGTTAAACGAGCATACCCATGCGTGGAGTGTCATTACTGGCAAGCCTTCAGTTTTTCCACCAGCTGGACATACGCACACACCTAGTCAGGTAGGTTTAGGTAATTTACCTAATGCAAAAAGTGATAGCGTAACGTCCACCAGTGGCAACAGCCTTGCCACGAGTAAGGCCGTAAAAGTCGCTTACGATAAAGGAAAACAAGCTCTTGATCTGGCTGGTCAAAAGGCAGCATCTAATCATAATCATAATAGCGTATATGCTACCAAAACACATACGCATACGCCTGCACAGGTGGGACTTGGCAACCTGCCTAACTCTAAAAGTAGTAGTGTTTCGTCAACTAGTGAAAATGCTCTGTCGACTAGCAAGGCCACTAAGACTGCATACGATAGAGCAACGCAGGCATTAAATGCCGCAAATACCAAAGCTGCATCGAATCACAATCATGATTCACGTTATTACACAGAAAGCGAAGTCAGATCGCGTATTGCAGACTCTAAAATTCATGGTGGTATTGAATTGTTTAGTGGTTCTGTAAATAGCTCTGGACGACCTATTGATGAAAAAACAGGACAGCCTGATTTGCGATACGGCGTGTGTGATGGTCGCACATATGCATCTCCAGATGGCAGAAATGTAAGCACGCCCAATATGAGAGACCGATTTACCGTTGGTGCAGGCGGAAAATATTCTGTTGGAAGTAAAGGTGGTGCTGATAAAGTATCTCCGACTATAAGCACGACTGCGTCACATCATCACGTAATTGCGTATGAAACGGGTAATGATTTGTCGGGTTCTACTTATCACAACTTCAACAGCCGTAATACAGGTGATTATGACGATGGAACAAGGCATACGGGTGGCTCTCAGGCACATGAAAACCGTCCACCATATATAGGCGTGTTCTATATTAAATATTTGTAGGAGAGTTTATGCACGTAACAGTTATAGCTCCAGATAAATTGGTTCTAGTTGATGGCAACGCTCTTGAGTTACCTAACTTTGATTTTGATGAAACTCTTCACGCTATCCAATTTGATGGACAGAAAGGGCATATTGAATTTGAAACACCGGACGGAGGTGTAACTACTGCGCCAGTTTCTGAATTAGAAGTGCAGCCATATCTGGAAGCGTGGAAGGCGGAAAAAGTGCGGCTTGAAGCGATTGTGCCACCGGAGCCTACAGAAGCAGAGAAGGCACAGAAACGTATTGCGGAAATTCAACAAGAACTTGTTAGTAATGATCTTGCCTCTGTACGTCCATTACGGGCAAAGACCGCGGGAACAGCAAAGGAAGTAGATGAGTTACGGCTTAACGAGCTAGAAGAACAAGCGCAGAAACTACGTACAGAACTAGCCGCGCTACTGACTGACTAAAGTTTTTTTTGACAATTGATAGGGAAGAAAAAGAAAGCCTCACTGTCTAGTGTGAGGCGTGAAATAATTACGATAGATTAGTCTGTTACTGTTTCCCATTGTCCTAATGGAGGAAGGTGCTGACCGTATTGGTGTATTTCTTCAGGAAAGTCGTCGGGAATGGCATTGTGCCGAGCAACCATTTCTATGCACGTATAGGTGTCATTGCAGTTGATGATGTGTTGGTCATTACCATAAATTCCCCAGAACCTATTAAGTTCAGGATGAATTTCAAAAGTTGGACCATTATTAAAGGTGTAAGAATAGTACATAAATTCTCCTCTTAGTTTTGAGAGGAACAGGCGAGGGCGTAACCTGCCCCCACCAATGCAGTGGTAGCACACTGCATCACGGCCTCATGATTGGTGATAGCCATTCGTGAAGATACACCGCTGCTCCAGTCGTCTGATCAGACTAAGTAGCCTTGTATCTAAAGGGCTTACCATTTGGCAACTCAAAATGAGAAAAGAAATTCGATGCGGTAACTGTAACCGTCTGTTGGCTAAAGGCACAGCAACAATACTTGAAATAAAATGTCCTCGTTGTGGGACATATAACCATGTGAGTGACAAGAGCACCGGACAGGAACGGCGTGACCGTCCGTAAGGACATTACATGGAAAATAAAACAGAGCTTCCAGCGTTAGCGCCAGAGGCTCCGGGAAGGCCAAAAGATACCCGGTACAAAGAACAGTTTGGGGTAATTGTGATTTGCAAAACAGAAGCAGAGCACAAGCAAGTGTATGAACGCTTGTATTCAAAAGGCTACAAATGCAGGGCGGTGCGGACATGAGAATAGACATTACTCATTCATGCCCGGACTATTCTTCATACCGAGCTGCCTGTGTGAAATCCCTATTTAATGTAGATGCAGGGAATAGCTTTTCACTTAAAGCAGACCTGCCAATTGAGGAAGATGGATGGCGAGTCGGTCTTGTTATCGGTCCATCAGGTTCCGGTAAGTCTTCAATAGGCAATGCGCTTGCTGCAGAAGGTTTCACGATGCATCAGGAACGAGCATGGCCAGATAGCGCACCTATTATAGATGTTATTGCACCAGATGGTGATTGGCAGGCGGTAACAGGGCGTTGTCTGCTGTGGGGCTTGGTGATGTCCCCTCATGGCTTCGCCCATACAGGGTGCTCTCAACAGGTGAAAAATTCAGAGCAGAGCTTGCACGAATTGTAAGTGAAAAGCCTGAGCGAATAGTAATTGATGAATTTACTTCCGTGGTAGACCGTCAGATTGCTAAAGTCGGAGCACACGCTTTTGCTAAGGCGTGGCGCAGGACATCAGGCAAGGCCGTGTTGCTTTCTTGCCATTATGACATTGTAGAGTGGTTACAACCAGACTGGGTGTTTGATACTGCTACAGGTAAACTTTCTCGGAGGTGTCTTCAACGACCACCAATTGAATTGGAAATCAGACAGACAGGCTGGGAATGGTGGGAGTACTTTGCGCCGCATCATTATTTAAAGCTTCCGCACATGATCGCTGCCACCTGTTATGTTGGATTCGTGAATGGGGAGCCAGTAGCACATTTGGCTGTAAGCACCCGTTCAAGAAACGAGGCAAGGGCGTGTAGACTTGTTGTGATGCCAGAATGGCAGGGCGCAGGTGTGGGACTCCGGTTCTTGAATGCTGTTTGTGATTTGTGGCGGAGAGGGGAGAATAGATATGAAAGACCGATGCCCGTACTCTTCCATACATCACATCCTGGGCTGGCTGCAGCACTCAGACGACAACCTAAATGGTGTCAGGTAAGTACTAAACTTTATGGCGCTAACAAAGTGCGTTGCGCGAAGAGTTTGGCACAGAGTGCAGAAAGGCGCGGGAAAAAGAAAACAGCAATGTCGGGCTACGGTGGCCATTTCCGAGCGGTGCAAGGTTTTCGTTATATGGGGGATACCTCATGCGAGTAATAATCATAGGCCAAGGTTGGCTTGCTGCAGAAGTTCTAAAGAAGGTTAATAAGCTTGATGGCGTGCAGGTCATTGCGATTTCACCTGAAAAGAGAAATGATCATTTTGAGAAATTAGCAAATGAACTCGGTGTGATGGTAGTCGCAGCACTGGAAGAACTACCAGAATGTGACGTGGTTTTAGCCGCACATTGTCACTGCTTTGTATCAAAGGCTATACGGAGTAAAGCAACGCATGGTGTGCTTGCCTACCATCCGTCATTACTTCCTCGGCATCGAGGTAGAGATGCAATTCACTGGACACTCGCAATGAAAGATCCCATTGCAGGTGGAACTGTATACAAAATGGATGATGGCGCAGATACAGGCGGGATCATAATTCAAGATTGGTGTCACGTTGCTGCGAATGATACTCCTCAACTTCTTTGGCGTAGAGCCTTAGCTCCAATGGGTGTTCACCTGTTAACGAGTGTTGTTCAGAAATTAGCTTCAACAGGTCAATTTGAAGCGAAAAAACAAGATGAAATTTTCGCTACATGGGAACCATCTCTAACAAGAAAAATGTTGAGCAATATAACATAAAGAAAAAGGAGCTTCAGATTTCTCTGAAGCTCCTTTTTGTGTGCGGTACTTTTCTCATTTTGAGAGTACAAAATTCTCATTTTGGGTGTCAGCTTACATTTGGACATAAAAAAAGCCAGTCATATGACTGGCTTTAATTGCGTGGTGGTGGGGGGAGGATTTGAACCTCCGAAGGCGTACGCCGACAGATTTACAGTCTGTTCCCTTTGGCCACTCGGGAACCCCACCTTTGCTGGAGCTGGCGATGGGACTTGAACCCGCAACCTGCTGATTACAAATCAGCTGCTCTACCAATTGAGCTACGCCAGCAGCGAGAAAATTGTTTATAGATATCTAAAAAATTTGGCAAGCAAAAAAATAAAAAAATGACATTTTGTATGCCAACGTGCTGATGGCATGATGAATTGGGCGTCTCATTATACTATTATTACGACAGGAAGCGGCATTTCTAGGTCTACAAATTAAAAAAAAAGGAGCTTCAGATTGTCACCTGAGGCTCCTTTTTACGAATAAATTTTCTTCACTTTGAGTATAGTGGTTGCAACTGGCTTCATCTTGACTGTTGGAGCGGGAAACGAGACTCGAACTCGCAACCCTCAGCTTGGAAGGCTGATGCTCTACCAATTGAGCTATTCCCGCTTCTCTTACAGCGTGCTAGTTAGCAACGTGGTGGTGGGGGGAGGATTTGAACCTCCGAAGGCGTACGCCGACAGATTTACAGTCTGTTCCCTTTGGCCACTCGGGAACCCCACCTGTTATGTTTGTTGTCTAAATAAGTATTTTTGACAACGGGGATCTATTTACGGATGGAAGCAATATTTGGCAAGAAAAATATTCATTTTTTACAAAAAAAATGAATAGTCAGTAGTGGATACAGAAGATGCTTGGTTTTGGTAAGAATGAAAAGTTAGGTATTGTAGGTGATTTTGACTATTTCCACAGCAAAACTGACAAACGACATGAGTAAAATTGCTGAGTAGAAACGGGCTCCTATGGACCATAGAGGAGCACCCTGATAGTTCTCTGCGCTACGCCACAGGGCAACACACAAAAATCCTGTATAAAACAGGGCTGCCATGAGACAGCTGACGCGCGATGCGTCTGATAATTTCTGCACTTGCAGTGCGTATTTGTTTACAAAAAAGCTGACAAACGTGCCTATGACCATGCCGAAAAACCAAAAAGTGATATATAGCGGCAACTCGCCACGCCATAATTTTTTTAATATTTCCATAGGATCCTCAGTTGTGACATGAGCTGTTCTACGTTTCACGTGGGTAAGTCTTTTATGCCTGTTCTTTACTTGGCTGGTTCGGATGTAAGATTTGAAAAACGCGGTGCAATATCAAAAAGTCCTACACACAGCCCCAGATCTAATGCTGTTTTGTATGGTTCCGGACGTGGTTGTGCCTTTGCCAATGCCTTCATTTCTTCCTGTGAAAGCTGAAGGGCTGGTATTCCTAAATATATTTCTCCATTGAATTGAAGATCTACATGTACATCGTACAGTTTCAGCGGCAGAAATAAATTGTTAAGACAGTTTATAGCGATTCGTTTTTCTCGATTCGGAGGGGTAATTATAGAAAATTCAGCTTGCACTATCTGGTTTGGATCAGTTGTGGTTGTACCATTTGCCAAAAGTAGAAGAGCATCGGCTGCCGAGCTTTCATAGGTTATCTTTATAGAAGGAAAGTCGCGTTCAAATAGCGCCTTTACGGTTTCGCCTGCGATAGTTTCTTCTTCATGTCGCTGGATGATGTGTAGCGTTTGCGGCGTTCCGAGAAGAGGAGCTTGTTTGAGAATACTTAACGGTGAAAGGGCTGCTGTACCATTTATAAGCAGATGACCGGCACTGCCTGTAAGATGATAGGCAATAGCAAGAGTTCGAATGTATAGTCCGTCGACATCCATTCTAGCCGTTTCGGCAGGGAGAAATCCCGCGCCGTCAGGTGTGATTTCGTAGTACATTGTATTCCCTCCATAATACAGATTACCTGCGGACAGGTGTCTGCGGTTATGTTGAACAGTTATGTGCCAAACTAACTACCTATATTTTTAGTACAAGATGAAATGTTTTGGATTCCTGATCATTGTTAACCGTACGGCAAAGCACTTGGTCGGGCAATTAATAATTCAAAAGAAAGGCAGCAGTAGAATGGTTTCTGATTATTTACAAGTTGACATAATCATATAGGCTGAACGAGACCGTGAACATAACATATTGTAACAGCATGTTACTGACGTTGATTCCTAGAGGCGGGGTAAATGTAGGATTTTTGTTTTTGAGTAAATTAATCTGCATTGTTCTAAAAGACTTCCCAATCCTTGCAGGCCAGAGAATTTTTTCTCGTGGGCGTATTATGGGCGATCTCCTTGTTTGTCGAAGTCAAAAAGGTATCCCGAATTTTATATCCATATAAAAAACTCCCCAGCGTCATGATGACGATGGGGAGTTCCACTCAGTTTGAAAATAGCCTTTCAGCTATTTTTCTACTTCATAAGATTTTTACCGGCCATGAAGGCGGCGTAGTTCCCAGCCCACATTTTGGCTGGAGTAACGTTTTTAAGAGCGCTTAACCAGCATTCTTCTGGCAGTGCATTGAACGGTGCCACGGTGCTGAGAGCCCCGAGCATTACGACGTTAGCACAACGGCCTGTTGTATCACCAAGCTTGATTGCTTCGCTGAGGATGTCGAGTTTAATTACGTTATAGCCGTCAACAAGCTCGGCAATGACTTCGTCAGAAGGGTACTGTTCTGCATCAAATCCTTGTGGGATAATTGCAGTGTCGGCAAAGAGAATTGTGCCGCCGTCTTTAAGCATTCCGAGGAAGCCGGGACGCAGGAGTTCACTTTTTTCCATTACGATAAGCGAGTCAGCGGTTCCCGGAATAATTTGCGGGCTGCGAACATTGCCGCATGCAAAGGTTGAGACAACTGGCCCGCCCATTTGGGCCATTCCGTGTGTTTCACCTTTAATGATATTTTTATCACCGTAGCCTGCTGCAAATGCAAGCTGTGCGAGAACTTTACCGAAGAATAGGTTGCCCTGACCTCCGACACCACGGATGGAGAGAGATAGACGTTCCGGACGTTCTTCATCGGACAGTGTCGGTACTGTAATTTCCTGTGGAGGCTCTGGAAGCACCACGGAGGATTTTTCAATTTTTATATCGCTTGGACCAATAACGGAGATAGCGCCTTTGGGACACATCTGCATACATGCCGGAGTCTGAGATACGCAACCGGAACAGATGTTGTTCCATACTGGCTGACCATTTTCGTCAAGGCTTAGGCCGGAGCAGATATTACAAGCTCCACAGCTGATACATTTTTCGTGGTCAACGGCGAGTTTTTGACCGTATGCCGATTTCGGTACCTTACGGATACATGTGCCTTGAACAACGAGAGTGGTGAATTTGCCTTCATCTGCATCTGCAAGTGCTTTGCGCAAACTTTTTCTGATGTCTTTGTAGTTGTAGGCATCTACTTCAACCACGTCGGTTCCCTGTGAGCGAAGTGCTTCTGTCATTACAAAGCGGTTTTCGTCTCCAGCAAGGTTAACAGGGGAACTTGGGCTTGGCTGGCCGCCGGTCATTGCAGTCCATTCGTTATCGAGAACGACTTTTACACCGGCAACGTGCCTGAACACAGCGTTACGGGTTGCGTCCATGCCGCTGTGGCATTCAGTTCCGTCACCGATGAGGCTGATACACTTACTTGCAGATTCTGGTTTGGAGAGAACATAGCCTGTGCGTTTGCTCTCACTTGCACCCATGGCAAGGCCGGTATCCAGTGCGTTCATAAAGTAGAGCAGAGTGTTGCAGCCGATGTCGCCGAAGATGGCCTCAAGTTGGCCGCTCTTTTTCATACGTGATGCAACCTGTGCGAAGAGACGGTAAGGACAGCCCGCACAGATCATTGGCGGACGCGGTACAGGTTGTGCTGCAACAGTCTTGACGGTGATTTCTTCGCCGAGGAAAGCAGCAATGCTTGCCGGTGTCCATTCGGTTACCTTGCTGAAATCAGGTTTGCCGATAACTGTAAGGCCGGCTGCTGCACATTCGTCCTGCAAGTAGCGGTAGCCATCGTCCAAAACGTATACGTCGCCTTCGATAGATGCACAGAAATCTTTGATTTTCTGTATTGGAAGCGGGTTAGTGAACCCGAGGGACAGTACGTCAATATCATTATCGTACAGATCCTTGTATTCTTCCATGTACAGAGCATTTACACCGTATGCTATAACGCCGCGTTTGCCGTTACCTTTGATATGTATGTTGAGAGGACTTTCTTCGATGTATTTGGTGAGCGCAGGCATTCTTTCGTCCATAACGCGATCGTAGTTCATGCGTGCAAGGTTTGGCAGAGCGTTAAGCTGCTTCATTGGTGCAACTTCAGCAAGCTCACGTGTTGTTGTTTCTGTCAGTGTTACCAAACCTTCACTGTGGCAGAGTACTCCGCTTGGCTGAATAACAACTGCGGTGTTGAATTTGCGCGCGAGGTCTGCTGCAATTTTGGAGGCCTCGTATAGTTCCTGATGGCTACGAGGTTCAAAAACAGGCACAAAGGTGCTTTTGTATAAAAGGTGTGGATCAATTACGTGCTGAGTAGAACTTGGGGTAAAGTCTGTTGCTACATAAAGAACAAGACCACCGCGAGGAACGGAAAAAGTCGCAAGACTGGTAAACACGTCACCTGCCTGAAATAATCCCGGAATCTTCATGGTTACAACACAGTCGCGACCGGCAAGTGTGTGCCCGTGTCCAACGCCGAGTGCAACCGATTCGCTAACGGACCAGCCAACAGTGATCATCTCCTGAACCTGCGACAACCCTTTGTCGATAACTTCAGAACTTGGAGTACCAGGGTAACCGTCGACTGCATGGATGCCATTGCGTACGCATCCAGCAGCAAAGGCAATGTTCCCCTGCAGGACTGTTTTGTGTCCATTTTCCTCAGTACATAACTTCTTCATAGCATTCATGGTTTACTCGCTCGTAATTGAAATAAAGAATTGTGCTGTGTGGTGCACTTTCCTTACGGCAGCAAAGAAAAAGGTCCAACACGGCAACATAATTATATGAAAGTGTCTGCTAATCACAAACAGTGTAAACTTACGTTTGTTTAGTCATTACACAGGACTTACTATTATACAAGATTGCAGCGTATTAAAAGGCCGCTCAAAGATTGCGGGAATGGCGAATGACGCCGTTTGCAGAGAATGTGGCTCTTTGCATACGCTAGTGAAAAATGTGGAAGACATTTGTACCGAAATTTACAAATTTGTCCAGTACAAGCAGAAATGTGACGGTTTTTGAATGAGTAAGATGAAGCAAATACATGTGTATTGTGCTGCATGTTGTGAGTGTTTTATGGCGTCACTCTTAGTGGCGATAGAGGAACTTGCTGACAGCTTGTTTGTGCTTGAGAATAAAAGCTTACGCAACAGTGAAGAGTATCAGTTAAAAAGGTCGGTTGTTAGAACCTCAGGTGAAAATGTACTTCTTTGATGTGTTATGAATGAGCTCTCGACGTTTATTTCTAGTCTCATAAAAAATGAAGGATACGTGCTACCAGTGATTAGTTGTTATATGTTGCAGCTGTGCAATTCTTTGTGTTGCCTTGCTGCAACAAAGCTGCATTCAATAATGAACTGAAAAACAAAAAAGTCAGATAAAATAGGTGCTTTCATCTAAAAAATTCTGAAAACTCATACGTAAAAAGTACAAAGCTGTGGCGTGATTTTTGCAACTTCTGATTCAGGAGAATGTTATGACTAACACAGAAACAACTACTGAACATGATGGCTTGCTACAGATTGCTCAGCTGCAGCAACGCGCCGTTGAATTTGCTGAATCTGGCATGATGGAAGAAGCATTAGAGGCGGCAATGGTCTGTATTGGATTACAGGAAGAAGTTGCACCTGAGAATATGCTTTTGAAAGCAAAGCTCATTCAGAATGCAAGCCGTATTTTATTATATAGTGGAGACATGGAACAAGCAGAAGCCATTGCTAACGAAGGTATTGCCATTATGCAAACCGCGCAGGGCACTACCGCAGACGATATGGCGCAGGCGTTTCTCAATCTTTCTTCTATTCTTTATGCGAAGGAAGACTTCGACAACGCAGCACTTGTCCTTATGGAATCTATTACTATCTGGACTCATGAAAAAGGTCACGACTGTGCAGAAGTCGCAGACTGTCTCAGCAATTTAGGACGGCTGCGTGAAGAACAAGGCAAACCGGAAGAAGCTTTAGAACTGCATCAGCAGGCAATCGAGATTAAAAAGCAGGTGTTCGGTGATCACGAGCAGACTGCCTTCTCAATTATGAACAAGGGGCTCGCATACATGCTTCTTCAGCAGTTCCAAGAAGCAAAGAACAGCCTTGAAGAAGCTATCAAGTGTTGTGAACGAATAGGTCAGGATGATTCTGAATTAGCTAAAGCTTGCAAACAGAACCTTAGCATCTGTATGCAGCAACTGTAATTTAAGGAGTTGTTCTAAGCTACTTTTCTCAGAACCTTACGGCTTATATTCATCACCTACTTTTTCTGAAAATTTTTCAGGCTGTCCTATTTAGTTAGGGCAGCCTTTTTTGTTTGTTTACGTCAGTGAGGTATGAAGTTGTGTACGATTCTAGAAATCATGTCAGCACCCCGCTAATAGAAGCTTTACGCGGGGGCTGAGGGCAAAGGGAAAAGCGTTGCAGATTTGTCATGACCTCTTTTTAAAGAAAAAAGTATCTAACTAGTTAATAAAAAATAAAAAACAAGGTATGGCTGAATATAAGAATTATTTTTTATAATCTGCAGCATGGTTAGGTCGTGCATGAAAAAGCATAAGATTGTTGGGCTGGTCACCAGTTTGTTGTTTACTGTTGCTGCGTTGTGCGGCTGTTGGAAAGTTGGTGCAGACTATGTTGCACCAGATCTTACGGAGTTCCATGGCAAAGAATGGAAGGTGCGCGCCCCAATGTTACAGCATGAGAGTGTTGCTGCACTTTGGTGGACGCAGTTTAACGACAATGAACTGAACAGACTGGTCGAAACGCTATTTATGCAGAATTTATCGTTGAAGATAGCGCGCGAACGGATAGTTGAGGCCCGATCACAACGCGGCGTTACGCGGGCAGACTTGCTACCACGGGCGTATCTTGGTGGATATGGTGCACACACTCGTGCCGCTGATGATGCACAAGGAATTGTGGGTGTGCCGGGAGGAGTACAGACCAATCTTTTTGCAGGTGCAGCTCTTGCGGGGTGGGAACTGGATTTATGGGGACGTGTGCAACGGCTTGTAGAAGCGGCTGACAGTACCATAGAGGCAAACCGTGCTGCGTACGGTGATGTGGCTGTTTCACTGGTGGCAGAGTTGGCACTTGCCTATGTTGATTTGCGGGCTGTGGAATCACGCATTCGGATTTCAGAACGAAAACTGTTGTTATTAGAGCAGCGGGCTAGACTTACGTGTGCGCGGCTGAACGCGGGGACAGGAACACGGCAGGAATACTTACAGTCGCAAGCGATGGTTCGAAATGAAAAGGCACAGCAGCGGGTGCTGAGTCAGGCAAAGGCTGTTGCAGAAAACAGTATTGCCGTACTGTTAGGGATTCCACCCAGTGAATTTTCGTGTGCCAGAGGTTGTCAGCTTACGGTTCCTGCTGTGATGGGGATAAGTGTTCCTGCAAGTTTGATTTCACGCAGACCGGATGTCCGCAAAGCAGAGCAGGAATATGCAGGGGCTGTGGCGCTGGTGGGGGCAGCAGAAGGGGAGCGTTATCCTAAAATTGTTTTGGGCGGCATGCTGAGTTTTCAATCAACTGATGTGGATAAGCTGTTTCATGCAGACACTCTTGTCTATACGTTCGGTAGCGGACTTTTGGTTCCGGTGTTTACCGGAGGACGTATTGATGCCCAGATTGCAGTGCAGGCCTCGCAGGCAGAACAACGCAAGTTTCAGTTGCAGCAGACCGTAGTTGAGGCTGTGGCAGAGATTGAAGATAGTGCAGTCGGGGTAGTAGAAAAAGGTCGGCAAGTTCAAGATGTTGCATGGGCCCTGCAAAAATTGTCACAGGCGACTGTTCTTGCAGAGCAATTGTTTGCAAGTGGACTTGCGAATAAGGATACAGTTGTTCAGAGAGAGTTGGAACAAGTGGATTTGGAAGATTCTCTTGTAATCGCACATCAGCAGGAACTGGGTGAAGTTATCCACCTGTACCGGGCCTTGGGCGGTGGTTGGAGTGTGGCAGAACATGCAGGGAAAACCGTGACTGATAGGAGAAATGGCACATCTACTACAGGGAAAGCAGATATGGACACAGTTAGGAGTGTCGGCAAGGAGCTGGGGCATGAATAAAAGAAAGATGCTGTTAATTCTACTTATCTTCTGTGTAGGACTTGTGTTCTGGTGGTACTTTTCTCCTTCGAGAATAATGGAGGATACCAGCGAAATAACGTTGTACGGTCAGATTGATCTGCGAACTGTGCAATTAACGTTCAGTGAGCAGGAGTACATTGAAGAAATGTATGTGGATGAGGGGGATGTGGTTCAGAGTGGACAGGTGCTGGCTGTGCTCAAAAAAGATCGGCTTGCGGCGCAGTATAAGGAGGCTGTCGCCCGCGTGGATGCTCAGAGAAAAGTGGTACAGCGACTGACAACAGGGCTGCGCCCGGAGGAAGTATCGCAGGCACGGGCAAAGGTTAATGCAGCGCAGATTCGATTGAAAAATGCTAATTCGCTGTTACGTCGTGTGAAGACAACAACGCCATCCGGCGCAAGCACCCGAAAAAGCCTTGATGATGCTGTAACGGCGGTTGACTTAGCTCGGGCGGAACTGGCTATTGAAAAAAATGGATTGAGCCTCGCAGAGGAAGGGTACCGCAAAGAAAATATTGCAGAATCTGAGGCAACGCTAAAAGGGCTTCAGGCTGCTGTAGAGTTATTACAGGTTCGTATGGGAGAACTGCAACTGACTGCGCCTGTTGACGGCATTATTCAAAACCGGATTGCAGAAGCAGGTGAGCTGGCATCGCCAGCTCGTGTGGCATTTACCCTCGCTGTTACGGAGCCTAAATGGGTGCGCGCATACTTGCCGGAGCCGGAGCTTGGATGTGTTTCAGAAGGTATGATTGCAGCTGTGTATTCTGACTCATTTGCTGAACCGTTTGAAGGCTGGGTGGGGTTTATTTCCCCTCAGGCAGAATTTACACCGAAGCGGGTTGAAACCACAGAGTTGCGGACCCAGCTTGTATATGAGGTGCGGGTATGGGTGGATGATCCTGATAACAAGCTCAAATTGGGGATGCCCGTGACTGTTAAACTGGATACAGTGGCTAGTAAGAACATCAATTCTGATTTAGAAAATATTTCGGAATTAAATATAGAAAAAGATAGGTTCGCGAACTTAAGCAGCGACTTACGGAAGCAGTAACTGTATGACGATGCATGAAGATCAGGAAGGGCGGCCGTTGTTGCAGGCTGTGGATTTGCGTGTTGTGTTCAAACCCAAGAGTGACCATCCGGTTGTTGCGTTGAACAACTTAAATCTGCGCGTTGAGGCCAGAAGCGTCACTGGGCTTGTGGGGCCGGACGGTGCGGGTAAAACAACTTGCCTGCGCCTTGCGGCAGGGCTGCTTGTCCCACAGTCTGGCAGTATGCATGTGCTTGGACATGACGTTGTGCACGAGGCAGACCTCATACGTCCAAGAGTCGGCTATATGCCACAGCAATTTGGACTGTATGAAGATTTGACCGTGCAGGAGAACCTAAATTTGTACGCAGACTTGCAAGGCGTTCCAATGGCGTTACGTAAAGATCAGTTTGCTCGTCTACTTGATATGACGGATCTTGAAAAGTTCACCGATAGACGCTCCGGCCAGCTTTCCGGTGGGATGAAGCAGAAGTTAGGGCTAGCATGCTGTCTGGTAAAAGTGCCTGAGTTGCTTATTTTGGACGAACCGACTGTAGGAGTAGATCCGGTTTCGCGGCGCGATATCTGGCGGATAGTGTATCAGCTTGTTGATGAAAAAGGTTTGGGCGTAGTTGTGTCCACAGCCTATTTGGATGAAGCGGAACGCTGTAATAATGTGGTGGTAATGCACAACGGTTCGAAGCTGGCTGAAGGAACGCCAAAAAGTTTTTATAGCAGAGTATCAGGGCGTGTCTTTGTTGTTGCGCCTCAGCCGCCTCAGACAGCCCGTATGTTGCATGGAGAGGTGCTTCAGAGAAGCGATGTTGTCGATGCTTCCATCCAATCCGGCATGGTTCGCACTGTGTTTTCGAAAAATAGCCCCGTATTAACAAATGATGTAGCTGAAACCCACAGTAGCCCTATCGAAGGGGAGTCCGAGAAAAAGACGCTTCGAACAATTCCTAAAGATTCACTTGTTCCTGTTACCCCAAGGTTTGAAGATGTTTTTGTGGATATGCTTCAGCAGGACGGCACTGTCATAGAAAAACCGCTTCTAGCTGCGCCAGATGAGGATACCGTTAAGCAAACAAGACCTGTTGCAATGAAGAATGCTCCCGCTATTGTTGTTTCAAGTCTGTTAAAGCAATTTGGAACGTTCACCGCTGTACGCGATATTTCTTTTACTGTTCATCGTGGTGAGATCTTTGGTTTATTAGGTGCGAACGGGGCAGGTAAAACAACAACGTTTCGTATGCTTTGCGGGTTGCTGAAAGCATCCGGTGGCGAAATTCACGTTGCCGGAAATGATATGCGTAAAACGCCGTCTAAAACTCGTTCGCGAATTGGGTATATGGCGCAAAAATTTTCATTATACCAGCAGTTCACAGTGAAGCAGAACTTGCGTTTTTATGGCAAAGCCTACGGATTGCATCGGGCGCAGTTACAACAACGGTTAGACTGGGCATTGCGCGAATTTGATATGGAAGACCGGAAAGATGTTATAACGCAAAGCTTACCTGCGGGATTCAAGCAGCGGCTGGCAATGGCGGCAGCCATGCTGCATGAGCCGGAGATTTTGTTTCTGGATGAACCCACATCAGGTGCTGACCCGCTTGCGCGTCGTGAGTTTTGGGCTCGGATAAACAAATTTGCCCGTGAGGGAGTAACGGTCATTGTTACTACGCATTTTATGGAAGAGGCAGAATACTGTGATCATTTGTTGATTATGGCGCAAGGGCAGCAGCTTGCAGCGGGAACACCGGCACAAATCAGAGAGTATGCAGTGAGCGAGAAAACGCCGGAGCCAACAATTGAGGATGCCTTTATACAGCTTGCTGAAAGTTAGTACAGCGCCGGAAGGAACTCATATGACAGGGATATCATATATACGGCTTCGCGGTTTTATCCGTAAGGAAATGCTGCAAATAAAACGTGATCCAAGCAGTTTGTTGTTGGGGCTTGTGATGCCTGTTTTGTTGTTGCTTATTTTTGGCTATGGCGTCTCGTTGGAACCGACGAATGTACCGATTGCGCTTGTGGTTGATGAACAGACTCCCGTCACGCAAGAGTTAAAGGCGCGGTTTCAATTATCCCGTTATTTTTCTCCGGTGACAGTGCGTTCAATGGCGGAGGCCGTTCAGCGTATGCAAGCAGACGAAGTTGACGGCATTGTGCATGTTCGTTCTAATTTTTCTTCGTTACTGGAATCGGGGGTAGAAGCACCAATTCAACTTATTCTTAACGGTATCGATGCAAACAGGGCGCGTATTGTTGAAGGGTATGTTCGGAATACCGTCGGATTATGGGCGCAGCATGCCGCAAATCAGTCCGGCAGAAGTTACAACTCTCCTCCCATTATCCTAGAGTCACGTATATGGTTCAATGCCGCAGCAAATAGTACATATTCTCTTATCCCTGGTTTGTTGACGTTAATAATGACCCTTATCGGCACGCAGCTTACCGCACTTGTCATAGCTCGGGAGTGGGAACGTGGAACTATGGAAGCTTTGCTGAGTACGCCGATTTCGGCGAACGAGATTCTTTTAGGTAAATTGTTACCGTACTATGCGCTTGGTATGATCGGTATGGGGTTTTCCATTACACTTGGTGTTTTTTTATTCCATGTACCGCTTCGCGGGTCGTTGTTTGTTCTTATTTGTCTGGGCAGTGTTTTTTTGCTCGCGTCACTGGGTTTCGGGCTGTTTATTTCCTCTGCCGCCAGAATTCAGTTTGTATCAGCAATGGGATCGGTTTTGTCTGCGTTTCTTCCGGCTTTCTTTTTGTCTGGACTAATGTTTGATTTAAAAAGCACACCTGTGATTGTTCAGTATATAAGTACTATTATCCCCGCTAAGTACTTTGTTACCATTACGCAAACGTTGTTTTTGGCAGGTAATGTGTGGTCTGTGCTGCTCCCCGCTAGCTTTGTACTGGTTATAATGAGTATTGTTTTGCTCGTAGCCGCCCGTAAAAAATTAGGACGAAGGTTGCCGCAATGATCGAAATACTCCAGCGGATTGCTACACTTATCGTGAAAGAGTTCTTACTGATTCTGATTGATCCCAAAAGTCGTTTTGTAATCATCGTACCGCCGTTAATACAGTTTTTTGTCTTCAGCTATTCTGCAACGTTTGATCTGCAAAATGTGGAGTATGCTGTGTTGGATGAGTCGAATACTGTGCTCTCTCGTTCATTATTGAGTAGATTCAGCGGGTCGCCACATTTTTCACTGGTGGGTATGCTGGACACAACAGCACAGGTCCCAGAATTGATTAATAATAGAGCAGTGCGGCTCGTGCTTCATATTCCCACTGATTTTGCAGACAGGGTTCGTAATCATGAACCGGCAGTCCTACAGGTCATAGCTGACGGACGCAATTCCAACGTTGCGTCTGTTGCCCTTGGCTATGTGCAAGAGATAACAGAACAGTATGGCGAGTCTCTACAGGCCAGGTTTGTCTCCACCAGCCCCCGTATTTCGCTTATTCAGCGTTCATGGTTCAATAGAAATATGGAAACGCGTTGGTATATTGTTTCGTCTTTGGGTGGGATAATAAGCATGGTTATTGTTATGCTTTTGTCTGCGCTTTCTGTGGCACGGGAGCGAGAGTTTGGCACATTTGATCAACTTCTCGTCTCACCGTTTCAACCAGCAGAAATCTTAATTGGTAAAGCCGTGCCATGTGTATTTTTTGGACTGATGGACGCAACAATACTGTCTCTCGCAGCAGCCTACTGGTTTGATGTGCCGTTCAGGGGTTCAATTGTTGCGCTTGTCATCGTACTTTTAGCATTTTTGATAGCAGTTGTTGGAGTGGGGCTGTTTATTTCATCCATATCCGTGACAATGCAGCAAGGTTTACTCGGTGCGTTTGTCTTTATTATGCCATCAGTATTACTTGGCGGGTTTACTACACCTATAAGTAACATGCCGCAGTGGTTGCAAAATGGTACGCTTGTTAATCCTCTCAGATACGTAGTGCAGGCTTTGCGAGATATCTTTCTCATGGGAGCGGAGCTATCCACAATATGGCATTATATATGGCCGTTGCTTATAATCTCTGCCGTAACTATGCCCGCCGCCGCTGTTATGTTTCGGCACAGAACGCAGTAGTTTTGATTTGCCTTCTAAAACTTTCAGGGGCGATTTTCGCGGGGCGTTAATAGCCTTATTCTTTAGCTCCTGCCTGTGAAGAGGTTCCGAGCCAGATAGCGGTTAATGCGAGAATGCCACCTGCAAGCTCCATAATACCTGCTGGTCGGGCAAAAAAGAGAATATCCCAGATGAAGGAGAGTGTAGGCATGATGAGAATTGTTAATCCTGCCTGCGAGGTTGAGATATTTGGCAGCCCGCGAGAAATGAGCAGCCAGCCTGTGGCCTGACTTACAAGTCCGTAGAGGAACAGCCATATGCCGTCTGTTGCAGTTGGAATAACTATTGAAGTGGAGTTCCATATAAAGAAAATGCCCATGCTGGCAGCAGACGCAAGTGATACGAGCGCTACTACTGCGATTGGTGAAATCTTCGGGCTACGTACTTGAATATGGCGTACTATGAGGGTGTAAAATGCAAGCCACAGTGCTGCGGCAAGTCCAAGTCCAATGCCTGAGAATTCACTTGTTAGGAGGTTGTCGAGTGTGATGCCGATAAGCATGCAAAGTCCTGCAAGCGCCAGAGGGACGGCTAAGGCAAAACGGACTGTGATGCGTTCTTTAAAGAAAATCCAACCGGCAACAGCAAGGAAGAATACCTGAAAATTAACGAGGATTGTCCCGACTCCGGGGCCTAAGATGTTGATTGAGCGGTGCCAGGCTGTTAAATCCAGTGTGAGAAGGACTCCACCCAGACATAGCATGCCGAAATGCTTTTTCAGTAAAATAAAGATGGCTTCACGACATTGAAAAAGTGATAGAATAAGTAGGCACGATCCGCCAATGAATGTGCGATAAAAAGCAGAGACATCAGGGCTAGTGCTGGCGAGTTTTGCAAATATAGCTGAAAAGCTGATGCAAATGGCACCTGCGAAAACACTCAGTAGAGCTGAAGACGTATTAGAACTAGGCATTGGTACACTCGTTATTTGTACAATACATTAAATAGAAGGAAAAAATATCGCACTCAGCCTGTGACTCGCAGTTTAGTGAGTAAAATTTAGTATAAATTTAAACTAGGTAGCGAATACAAACACGGTGCGATAGAGTTCTTCGAAAAAGTAAATAGTAATCACCAGCATCTATCAAAAAAATATGATAGTTGAAATCGCGCAGTAGCAGGAAAGAGTAGAGAATACAATCTAAGACTGCAGACAGACAAAAAATAGATAAGAATGATAGGTGCAATTGAGTACAACATGCTGGAGTTACGTATAGTGATAAGAGCTAATTGTACAAGGTGCGGCAAAAAAATCTGGATGGGACAAAAACGTTACGAAATAAATTAAGAAAAAAGACTAAAGAGATATAAAGGCAGGGTGTTTTGATAGGTTATCTTTAAGGAATTAAAAGATAATTTCTTAAAGATACAAGAGGCAAAAAGGTAAGAGTAATCATTACAGACTTTTCCTTGACCTTTACCCAATAATGAGAGTAAAAGTCGCATCTCAAACGCGCCTGTAGCTCAGATGGATAGAGCGGCCGCCTCCTAAGCGGCAGGCCACAGGTTCGACTCCTGTCAGGCGCACCATCTCTTATCTGAAGAGTTCAAAAGTTCTTATTCTTTAAGGACTTTTTTTATGTTTAATGAAAACTGTACTAGTCATAGTTCTTGCTTCCGCTTGTTTCAAGTAAAAACTTTAAACGAGGGGGAAAAAACTATGAGACCTACTGTTGAATCCGCGTGGGACCTGTATAAAGAATTAAAATTACCTTCTGTACGCAAACCAAAAACTGACATTCGAGTGTGGGAAATGCATATTGCTCCCTACTTAGGTGCCAAAGAATTGGATGCCGTTAGAAGTATCGACGTTCTCCGCCTTCGATCTCAAATCGAAGCAAAACAACTTAGTCCACAATCTGTGCACCACGTCTTAGGCTTACTTCGCCGAATTCTTCGAAAGGCCGTCCAGTGGGAATTATATCAGGGACCACTGCCAATATTTGAAATGCCCAAGGTTCAGAATGATAGAACACGGTTTCTTACATTAGAAGAAGCTGCGATCTTACTTAATGAACTGAAGCGGCGTTCCGAGTTATGGCATGACATAACTCTCTTCGCACTTTCTACCGGTTTACGCTCCGGAGAAATCTTCAATTTACTTCCTGAACATATCAATCTTTTAGCAAAGACTGTTGCTGTCGTAGATACAAAGTCAGATAACAGGGTTGTGCCGCTCAATGATGCAGCACAAGCGATTGCTAAAACCTACCTTGCCCGTAATACGGGAACATATCTATTTACTACCATTCACGGAAATAAAATTCAGTTTGCTGGAAAGCTCTATCGAGGAGTTGTTAATTCCTGCGGCTTAAACAACGGTATGCGAGACCGTCGCCAGCGCGTTGTTTTTCATACGTTACGTCACACCTTTGCCTCATGGCTTGTACAAGGTGGAACTCCTATTGCTGTTGTGAGTCACCTTTTGGGGCACAGCGATATAAAAATGACTATGCGTTATGCCCATCTGGCTCCTCAGCAAGGAAGAGAAGCTGTAACGTACATTGATAATTATATGCAAAAGTTTATGCGGTCAACCGTATAAGCGAAATAAATTTCAATAGGTTACAGCCGATTTTATGCAAGCAGAGTCGAGCGGATTCAAGAATAATCGAGAACAATCGAGTCGATTCAAGCCGATTCGAGCCGAACCAATAACATTCCAAAATTTCTCGATTAATCTTGCTTCGTATGTTTTCCTCTTTCGGAGTCCGTAGGCAGGACATGTGATGTGGTCCCATTCTTCGAATGGTGCCACATCACAGCCTGCCACCTAAAGGTGGAGAAGAACTTATTCGCCTACCGGCTCAACGTAAGAAAACACACAATACAGTCTGAAGACATGCACAGGGAGAAACCTGCAATGAAATTGAATACACTAAAGATCAAACACGCAAAGCCGGCTGAAAAAACATATGCATTGCCCGATGGAGATGGACTGCAATTGGAAATTACTCCCGAAGGAAGGAAACATTGGCGTTATAGGTACCAGTTGAACGGGCATAGCAACAGAATGTCATTTGGTTCTTATCCAGATGTGGGGCTAAAAGACGCGCGCGGTATGCGTATGGCAGCAGAAGAACTGATAGCGCGTGGGATTGATCCGGTAGAACAGAAGAAGCAGGGCGAAGAAGAACATCTTGTTCAACTACCAGCTCCCGTTGAGTTCGAGCTTGGTGAGCCCTTGGTTTATAGAAAAATGCCGGTCGTTCCTACGCAGTTACTAGCGCAATTTTACGGATGTAACGTAAAAAATATTAAGCAGAATTATAAAAGAAATGAGGCACGGTTTGTCGAAGGGAAGCACTACTTCAAGCTAGAAGGAGAAGCACTTCGAGAGATAAAGCGCTTAGCCTCTCAAAGAGGCCAAGTGGAAATTTCTACCCAAACCCCAACCGTGCTTCTTTGGACAGAACGCGGCGCAGCTCGTCACGCAAAAATGCTTGAAACTGACGCTGCATGGGATGTTTTCGAGAAGCTAGAAGATGCCTACTTTAACCGCGAGGTAGCCCCAGTGGTCGAGAGTTCTTCTCTGGGCAGAAGGTATTTGCAAAAATATTTGGAACTTGATGTCATAACTTCATTGACAGTTGCTGAGGAATTGCAAGTTGAACACAGCTATGTGGTAGCTAATATTTGGGCTCTTGAGCAGTCTCTCGAAGTAATGGAGCATAATTTTCGCATTGGTGAAGCAGTTGTTGAAGGAAGAGAGCGGATTTCTATCGTGGCAATGACACAGGCCGGATTTAATCTGATGATGCAGCATTATTCTGGAAAGCGAGTTAAAGATTTTATGCTCCATGTTGCTGAAGAGTTTGCGTTATGTCGTCCGCTGGTTGCCACGACGAATACAGTTAAGCAGGTTACGCCTCGCGTGATTAAACCCTGCATCGATGCCAGGAGAATGCTTGCCTTAAAAGGTGCATTACGAATTTATGCCGCCATAGAAAATAGGACCTATGATGAAACTTCCGCAGAGTTGTGCGCGTATTTTAAACTGGCAAGACTGGAAGACTTGGGGCTTGAATCCTATGAGATAGCCCTTGAGTACGTCTGGATGGGAATAGAGCGGCCGCATATTCCAAATGTTCAGACAGAGACGCTATGCTCAGATGAGAGTTATTCCATGCTACGTGGCGCACTGGATTTATGGGTGTATCATGCGGAGACTCGCTCTTATGAAGAAGTAATGAAAGAGTTTGAAAGAACGACTGGAATTGGCTCGCCTGAGTTTATTCCAGAAAAAGATGTGCTCAAAGTGTTGCTTATTGTTTGGGGTAAGCTAAGCGCGGCACTGGCCTTAAAAGAGGTGGCATAGCGAGCCAGTTCTATGAATCAAAAATCTCCAGAAAAGAAACGTAAGGTCTGCATGAAATCATACATGACAGAATCAGAACGTGACCGCATTGTTGCCTTGGCCGAGCAATGCGGTCTTTCTGTATCTGAGTTCATGCGCCGTGTTGTGTTGGGGCAGGAAGTTAACTCCAAGGTGGATAAAGAAGCATTCCTGAATCTGCTGAAGGTCAATGCTGACCTAGGTCGTCTTGGCGGTCTTTTTAAGTTGGCGTTAACTGATGGTGTGAACAAGATAGCGAGCCATA
Organism: Halodesulfovibrio aestuarii DSM 17919 = ATCC 29578; assembly: GCF_000384815.1. Classification (NCBI taxonomy): domain Bacteria; kingdom Pseudomonadati; phylum Thermodesulfobacteriota; class Desulfovibrionia; order Desulfovibrionales; family Desulfovibrionaceae; genus Halodesulfovibrio; species Halodesulfovibrio aestuarii. The sequence continues at coordinate 830,151 of NZ_ARQF01000021.1, read as the reverse complement.
AGGAAGTGCGCCGAATCTTACATCAGATTGAGGATAGGCAAGAGGAGCTGCGACAGCTCATCAGTACAACTGAACGCGTCGTGCTGAAGCGGGACTCTGAGAGAAGGCGATGATATCAACGAAACAGCCTTCTCCTAAGCCGAGGAACGACAACTACGCACGTCTGGCCAACTACATTGCCGATGCTTCGCATGAAGGTGAGAAGTGCCTTATGGCGTGGAGCGCCGGCTGCATGGCTGGGGATGATTTTCAATTAGGCATATCTGAAGTGTTGGCGACCCAGGATTGCAATACGCGTACGAAGAAAGAAAAGACCTACCACCTCATTGTTTCTTTCCGGCCGGAAGACGAAGCAAAGCTTACTGAGAAAGATTTCAAAGAGATTGAAGAGCGCTTTGCTGAAGTGCTTGGGTTTGAAGATCACCAGCGCCATTGCGGGATACATAACAATACAGCTACCCCCCATATGCACGTTGCATACAATATGATTCACCCAGAAAAGAAAACTCGCCATGCCCCGTATTATGACTACTGGAAGCGCGATGAGTTGTGCCGGAAGCTTGAGAAAGAATATGACATAGCCATCGACCCGGGAAGGAAGCAACGCAAGGAGCTGCATTGCTACCTCACAGATAGAAAAGAGAGGATTTTGCCGGCAGTTAACGCGGCTCAATCATGGGAGCATGTTCACGCAACAATGGCTCTGTTTGGTTTGCAGATGACTTGCAAGGAAGATGTTCAGCTCACTCCCTTTGAAGGGGTTGGTAGAGGATGCAGAGTTGCTGGCGTAGAGATTCACACCTCGCTGAGTAAAACAGCCTTAGAAGAGCGTCTGGGCGCATTCGAGACGAAGAAAAATTTCTACCAAACGATGGAAGCCTTCGAGCCGAGTTCTCAAGCGAAGTCGGAGAATAACGAAAAAGCGGAAGCGCTGGAAGCCTACACTGGCCAAGAAAGCTTTGATGGCTACCTGAAACGGCACAAAGGGGTTATCGACGCTGCGCGTGATTCAGCGCTTTCGTGGAAAAGCTTCCAGAATACTCTACAGGACGAGCTGAACGTTACACTCAAAGAACGTGGTAGGGGCGCAGTAATTGCTGACCTTACTGTTAGGGGCAAGAATCAGCCTCATGCTAAACTTAGCAGCCTTGGGCGAGAGTACTCAAAGGCTAAGTTAGAAGCAAAGTTCGGCATGTTTAAAAAACTTGAAGGAGGGCGACAGGTTAAGCCGAAACGTCACTACAGTAGCAAGCCTCTTCACCGTGATCCGGAGCGTGGCGAGCTGTATCAGAAATATAAAGTCGGTATTGAAAGGCGTAAGTGCTTGTTCAACGAACAAAAGGAGCGAAGGGAACAAGAGACCCGAGACCAGAAGCTTAAATGGAAGATTAAGATTAAAAAGTATCAAATTGATAGCACCTTGAGCTGGAAAGAAAAGCGATACTTGGTCAATGCGGCCAAGGCCGAACAACTACGCCATGAAGAACTGCTGAATAAAAAGTACGCAGAGCAGCGTACCAAGATCAAAGAAGAGATTCCATACGGCAACTGGAACGAATTCCTTCGTCAACAGGCCGAAGCTGGTAACACGGCAGCGCTGGCCGTGCTTCAGTCAGCAAAGCCGAAAGAGAAGACTGCCTTTAAAGAACATGCTGCGGTGAAGCTGCTGGAAGGTATGACCTACACTGTCGATAATGAGGGGAATATTTCCTATAAACTTAAGAATGGCGGTGTGGTGCGGGATTGCCTTAAGGACATTTATGTGAGCAATGATGTTGAAGCTATCAAGTTTGCTGAAAAGCTGAGAGCAAGACGGTTTGGACGAAAAAGAGAGTGAATAATTACGATGAACTTAAAATGTAGTGGTTCATACTTGATCTGACACATAGCCCTTTTGACCGATCATCTGTCAGATCAAGTCGAAACTCTTACACTTAAAATCTCTCGGCCTGACGGCCGTGCCGGTTCAATTTCTGATCCGGGTGCCGAATAAAAAAAGCCTTTACTTGAAAAAAATGTTTTCGTGTAAAGGCTTTTTTTATTTTCGAAATCTATTTTGGCCCCACATTGTCTCCAGACAATGTTCCATTCATAAGCCTACGTTTTATCCTTTCAAGACTATCGGCAGGATAGTTTCCGAGTTTTTTACTTAAAATATGAAGTGCGAGTTCAGAATCTCCTTTCTTATAAGCAATACTAGCTTCCATCTTTGCGATAGGAGCAACAAATCTACTTGATGACGTTATTATCGACTGAAGCTCCTTGAGAGCTTTTTCCATTGTGGAAAGGTCTGAACTTTTTTCGGCAAGATCAAATTTTGTCATTATAGGATAAATATTATGCGGTAGAAGGATCATAGCCTCTGCTACTGTATTTAGTGCCCTTGTATAGTCCTGCTCTATGTAGAAGCTATATAATGCTCTCGCGCTATATGACATTTCTTTTGCTTTTTCTGAAACATTGGACTCAAGGGAACTAATTATTTCAAGTAAGATCTCTTTTTTATTAGCCAGATGAGTGGGATTTAAATTACGAACTAAGCAGTTAAAATATGCTTGTGCTAGGTATATATTCTTTTTGTTGTTGTTGTAACCTTGTTTCGCTAAGTTTAATGCAAGGTCATAGTCTTCAAGCTTAATATAAACGTTTACAAGTTCTCTTTGAGCTCTTGAAAATGAAGGGGTAATTGCGAGTGCTTTCTTATATTGTTCTAGTGCGTCAGCGTATCTTTCAGCATTTCTATAGTAAAAGCCTTTAAGAAAGTTTAATTCTGGTGCAGGGAACTGATGTGCAATCTTTAGTGCCTTATCATTTCTAGTTCGGGAGTATGAAAGGCATAAGAAAAACTTTGCTTCATATACGATATTTCGATCTAAATACTGTTCATTCTCTAAGAACTTGTTAGCGAAAGAAATAACATCGCCGTATGCTTTTGAGTGATGATATAAGTCTCGCATCGTTTTAATTAAAATTGAAGGAATGATCCGGCTATCGGATGGTGCAATCTTTTTTTGAATCAACCCTTCTTTTATTGTGCTTAAATGATCGGAAAGGTCGAAGTCATCTTCATAGTTCGCCAAAGAGTTTTCAACGTGTTGCTTCATTGCTTTTTCAAATTGAGAAGGAATTTCGTATCTTGTTCTTTGAACATAATCACGAAGCATATCGTTAATTCTAAAAAATTCCCCATTAACACCCATCTGGACACATGCACCTGTGTTTGTAAACTCATTGAGTAGCAGATAAGATTCTTCATCCTTACCAATAATGTCATCAGCAAGCTTGTAGCTAACAAAATCAAATTTAGAAAAGAAAGCTAATAAGCCTATTGCCTTCTTGTTTTCATTATATTCCTGGATGGTTATGTTAACTAGCTCTGAGTTGTAATCTACAATTTTTTTTGTATCACGCTTAAGATTTGGGACTCCTAATTCACGTATTAAGTCTACAGTAAAGGCTACTTGATCTGGGTAGCCTTTTTGTAGTGAACTAAATAAGTTAAAATCTTCTCTAGTGAGCTCCAAATTATATAAATCTAGATAACGTCTAAATAGACCTGCACGTTCTTTTTGCTCAAGTTCGGGGATAAAAATTGAAAAGATTTCACCACGTGTCCTATAGAAGAAATTTTTCACTGTAGTTCTTGAGGCAATAATAAATGTAGCCCGATCAGTATGCTGTGAGAGTTTTGTTAATAAGGAGTCGAACCAGTCCGTGAAACGACCTTCTCTAGTAACCAAGCAGCCATTGTCGTTAATCATAACGACTTCTTTTATTCTTTGGACATCTTTCATAAGAGAAAATGCAATATTTACTTTCTTTTCGATGGGGGTTTTCATTAAATTTCTGGTTTCAATGTGCTCTGTGAAACCAAGGTCATAAATTTTAAGAATAAAATCTTCTATGCTTTCATCTTGTTGCAGTTCGATTAGTGCTGGCTTGTAACTTTCATCAAAGAAACTCACTTTTTCAAAACAATGGGTGAGAAAAGATTTTCTACCAATTTTTTTTATTCCTGAAGCTATAAAGCAGATCGGGGTACCTTGATCATAATCAGCATATCTTTCTTCAAATTTTTGAATATGTTCGTTTCTGCCAATAAAAATTTTTTTTCGCGCTTTAAGTTGTGGATGTTGTTCCCAAGATACTTCACGAATTTTTTTTTCGATTCTGCGTACTACAGCGGCAACTTTTAAGACAGGCTTTAAGTTATACTCCCGTAGCCAGTCTGGGAGCCTTTTGTCATAGTAGGTTACATTTGTGTCGATAATTATTGGATAGAATTTTTTAAGCTCGTGTTTATCCAACCTGTCTTTTGCTTCAGTGATTTCTGTAAGCACCCATGTTGACTCAAGGGAATCATTTGAAATGAATAAAACAAAAATGTCAGTTCGATCTAAATTCTTGATGATTTCGTCAATAGACTTTTCGCCTTCTTCAAAAGACTTTTCATCCACTACATGGAAGTGACTTTTTAGCCTGTCAGAAACTAGAGATACAAAATGAGCTTTGTCTTTACTACTGTGAGATAGAAAACAAGTTGGCATGATAACTCCTTCTAGGGTGTGTAACGCATTGCTAAGCTTAATTTTTTTATTTAGCAACTCAGGTCTGGAAATGGTAAAAAAATTTATTGGAGGATGGGGGATGTTTTTTGCAGAAGGTAAATTTACACAAAATCTTCGTAGTCTTTGACGTTGTATCATTATTTTGGAGGTAGCTTGGCAAAAATGACTGGAAACAAAACTCCAGTTTTTTCGATGAGTTTCATTATAATATGGTGGGGAAATGGATTTTCAATTTTGAATTTTTATGTACCCCAATGAGACTCCATCCCTTACGGTATTGTATTCAAAAAGAGCTCGCAGCCTGATTGGTTGCGAGCTCTTTTTGTATTGATTTTGTTGGTATTTTTAAAAACTCCAGCGTGTAAGTTCTCTGTGCTGGGTTTTAATGGTCTGTTCTAATAGTTTTTTTCTATTGTCAGGGCGGGCGAAAATGTTACGACCGTTTTTTAATTTGTAAACAGTCGAACGAATCGTTTCGAGAAAAATATAAGGAAGCTCAATGACAATATTTGAATGCATAAGCAGTGGCGCTCTAATAGCACCCAGATCTACCATTTTTAGTAGTTCCTTTGTATGGATAATGCAGTTCGTTGCGCATTGTACAAAAAAATTTCTAATGGAATATATAAAATGTAAATTATATTTTTAGAAAAAATTGCGAGGTAGATATGCATAAGGTTTTTATTAGTTACCATCACGAGAATGATCAAGATTACAAGCAAAAGCTTCTTGATATGAATAAGAAAGATGAGATCTTTATCGATCGATCCGTTGATACTGGAAATGTAAAAGATAATCTTCCACCGGAAAAGATACGTACGATAATACGAGATAACTATCTTAAGGATACTACTGTAACGATTTTACTTGTTGGTACAGAAACAAAGAATCGAAAACACATTGATTGGGAACTTTATTCAAGCATGTATAATGGGGTAAAAAATAAACAATCTGGGATAGTGGTAATTCATTTGCCTGATGCAGAATGTAATGGATGCACGGTTGCACATGAAGGGGAACAAGAGTTTATATATCCAAACTTGGACTCATGGAAAAAATTCAGTAAACGTGAAGAGTATCATAAACTATATCCAGATGTTCCTGAGCGTATAATCGATAATTTGCTTAAAGAGAACGTTCATATTTCTGTTACGGATTGGAACATGGTGTGTACTGATCCAGAGAAACTACGATTTCTTATAAATAAAACCTTCGATGATAAGGGGAAGTGTGAATATGACATGTCTCGCCCAATGCGCAAGCGAAATAATTAATATAGATCTATCGAATTGATAGTGAACGATGTGTTATTTTTAAAGGATGTTGCAAATGTAACATCCTTTTTTACATGAATAAAGCGGTTGAAATAGGTTGTTAGGTTTACAATTGTAAATTTTAATTATATTTCATAACAGGTTGTCATTTAAGAAAATATTATTTTAATTTTGCTTAATTATGGATGCTATAATGAATATTTCTGAATTTGTTAGCAATTATCGTAATCATCCTGTGCTCTTTATTGGTACTGGCGTTAGTTTGAGATATCTAGAATCGTCCTATTCATGGGACGGTTTGCTTAAGCATATCGCTTTTGAGCTTACAGGTAATAATGAAGATTACTTAGACCTTAAATTGGAATGTCGAGAGGAAGGGAGTGCTAGGTTTGATAAACTTGCCACCATGCTGAGCGATAAATTTGAGGTAGTTGCGACTTCAGAGCGTAACGGTAAGTTTAAATATGTAAATGATATATTTTATGAAAATGCTGAAAAAGACATTTTTTTAAGTAGGTTAAAGATCTATTTATCTGAAGTGTTACGAAATATTGAATACAGAGACGGTATTCAAGAAGAATTAACTGCTTTTAGAAGAATGCGCAAAAATATCGGTTCCATAATTACAACTAATTATGATCTGTTAATTGAAGATTTATTCCAGTTTACCCCCATTGTGGGTAATAATTTATTGCTTAGTAATCAATATGGCTCTGTATATAAAATTCATGGCTGTGTGACAGATCCCACTAATATTATCATAACAGAAAATGACTATGAGCACTTTAAGGCGAAATATGAGCTTATTCGAGCGCAGTTACTATCCCTTTTTATTCATAATCCAATAATTTTTATTGGTTATAGTGTGGGAGATCAAAATATTAAGGAGTTGCTTCAAACTATTTTCAACTACGTTGATTATAACTCTGAACAAGCTGAGGTTATTCGGAGTCAGTTTTTGCTTATTGAGTATCAAACAGGAAGTGACTCAACTGAGATTGTCGACCATGATATCGTGATAAACGAAAATGTTACGGTTAGGATCAATAAGATCAAAACAGATAACTATGTCGCAGTATATGATGCGGTATCCAGCCTTGAGCTACCAGTGTCAGCAATGGATATTAGAAAAGTTCAAAAGGTATGGAAAAAAATAGTCACAGGTGGTTCAATTTCTGTAAAAATTACAGAAGACATAGATTCCTTGCAAAATGGGGACTTAGTGTTGGCTGTTGGTTCGGAAAAGACCATATCGTATGAATATCAAAATTTAGCAGAAATGATGGCAAATTATTTTGAAATTATTGAAGAAGATAATCGAGCCCTGCTGAGGGTAATCAATAAACAACGTATTAATTCTAATCAATATTTCCCGATATATGCCTTTGGTGAAATATGCCATGAAATTGAAAGATTAGATGAGTTGCAGTTACAACAACAAAATAAATTAAAGTCAAAAATTAATAGTATACCTAGGCGACATCAAATGGAGTTTCATTCAATAAGTGACATTTTTGAGTCTGATGCGATTACTGCAAGCCAAAAGGAAGTAGTAATACTTTGGAATTACTACAAAGAAAATATTAGTTCAGAGGATTTAAAAGGTTACTTGTTGCAATATTCTGGCAAGCTCAAGAGTACCAACTATAAATTCTTGCTTTGTGCATATGATTTCTTTGTGTGTGGAGGGGAAGGGGCAAGAGAATCGATTGAAGATTATTAAGATTTTTTAATCAACTACTTTTTGAGAGAATGAAAGTGAAGTTACTATTTGTTCATGGTTGGAATGTTACGAGTTTTGATAGCTATGGTGAGCTTCCAGATGCCTTAAAGATCTCAGCCCCTCCTGAGCTATCTATTGAAACAGAAGATCTTTTCTTAGGCCGGTATATTAACTTTGATGATGAAATAACTTTAGAAGATGTAGCTCGGGCTTTCAACAAGGCTCGATTAGATGTTGTTGGGAAAGAAGAGTTTTCTTGTATTACCCATTCTACCGGTGGGCCGGTAATTCGTTTATGGATGCATTTGTATTACGGAAGTAATGGTTTTTCTAATTGTCCCTTAAAACACTTAGTAATGTTAGCACCGGCTAACCATGGTTCCGCGTTGGCTGCCTTAGGGAAAAAAAGATTAGTTAGGTTTGCAAAAGAGTTATTTAAAGGTGTTGAGCAAGGCATTCAACTGTTACGTTGGCTTCAGCTTGGAAGTAATGAACAACGTGAGTTAAATATGGCCTGGTTAGATTATTCCCCAGAAAACAGCGATTGTTATTCTTTTGTTCTGACTGGGGAAACAATTGATAATAGCTTTTATGATTTTATTAATAGCTATTTAGTTGAGCCAGGGTCAGATGGTGTTATTCGGATTTGTAGTGCGAATATGAATTACCAGTATGTTGAGCTTATTCAAAACAATGATCCTGAACTGATTGGTTTTGATGGAAAAAAAATTGCGTTGCTTAGCCCCGTTCGTGGCATAGTTCAAAGTCCTTCAACTCCTTTAGCCATTATTCCTGAGGCGAGTCATTCTGGAACAGCTTTTGGTATTATGCGTAATGTTAAGCGTAATGAACCTGTTGTTTCACGTATTTTGGATTGCTTGAAAGTAGCCTCTCGTCAGGACTATGAAAATATAACACATGATTTTAATGCGCAATTACAGTTGAATCAAGAAACAACAGATAAATTTTCGATGTTAATTTTTCGCATACGGGATGACCGAGGCAACATTATCGAAGATTTTGATATGTTATTGCTTGCTGGAGAATCTTATCGCCCTGACATGCTACCTCAGGGCTTTTTTCAAGATCGACAGTATAATAAGCAGTCTGGGGCGCTTGTGTATTATATAAATCACAGTCAGATGGGAGAGGAAAGCCATTTTGGAATTAGAATTAACGCAAGACCAGATGTTGGCTTTTGCCGTTATGTTCCAATCGAATTTCGGTCAAATGGCTATGCTGTTCATGACATTTTAAAGCCAAATCAAACGATGCTTATAGATGTAGTTTTGAAACGAATAGTTGATGATGAAACTTTTCGTTTTGAACCATTAAGTGTTGCTAAAGGGGATTTTAGCAACACTGAGCCAACGCAGTCTGAAAATTGATTTATGTAAAAAAATGAATTGCTCTCAATTTGATTTTTTAAGGTTCTACAGGAAGTAGCATTCGAGCATGGGTTTAAAAAAAGAGTTGTACGTGGCATGTCCGGTGATCAAATTTATTTTGTTAGTATAATTTTAGCTGATTAGAGTTGTAATATGATGAGTCGTGAGAAAGAAGTGTTTGTCAAAGCCATTTTAACAGAGCTTGAAGATGACAATTTAGCTATTTTTGCAGGGGCAGGACTATCGGCAGGGGCTGGATTTGTTGATTGGAAAACGCTGTTAGAACCACTTGCTGAAGATTTATCATTAGATATTTCTAAAGTAACTGACTTAGTTGCGTTAGCTCAATACCATTGTAATGAAAATTGCGATAATAGAAGCAAAATAAACGATATAATACTAAATAAATTTTCACAGAAAAAAGATACGACTCCAACACATTCTGTGTTGAGCTCATTGCCAATATCGACTTATTGGACAACTAATTATGATAAACTAATCGAATTAGCTCTAGCTGAACGTGGAAAGTGTGTTGATGTGAAACATACAAACGAGCATCTGACTCTTACTAAAAGAGGTCGCGATGCCGTTGTATATAAAATGCATGGTGATGTTGACCATCCCAATAATGCAATTCTAACAAAAGATGACTATGAACAGTATCATTTAAAAATGGAACATTATCTGTCGGCACTGAAAGGTGATTTGATATCCAAGACGTTCATTTTTATAGGCTTTAGTTTTACTGACCCGAATTTAGATTATATTTTAAGCCGTGTTAGAGTTGCCTATGAAAAAAATCAGAGGCAGCATTATTGTTTTGTAAGGTCTGTGAAGGAATATGAATGTAATAGTAATGCTGATTATGAATACAACATGCGAAAGCAAGAATTATTTATAAACGATCTAAAAAGATTTGGAATAAAGGCCATCAAGGTTGAAGAATATTTTGAAATAACAGAACTATTACGCGAAATTGAATCTCGATATAAAAGAAAAACTGTATTTATATCTGGAGCAGCCCACGAGTATAATGATTGGTCAGAAGAAGACGCTTTGTTTTTTTTGAATAACTTAAGTTCAGATCTTATTAAAAAAAATTTTAAAATAGTTTCAGGTTTTGGGCTTGGTGTTGGGAGTTCTATTATTTCAGGGGCATTGGAAGAAATATATTTGAGAGGGGCTTCGCATTCCGCAGAGCAGCTTATATTGAGACCATTCCCATACCAAGAGGTTAAAAGTGATAATCTTAAACAATGCTATACCCAATATCGCAGCGATATGATCTCGCATGCTGGAATAGCAGTATTCCTTTTTGGTAATAAGAAGTTAAAGGATGGCACCTTGGCTATGTCGGATGGCATGAGTGAAGAATTTGAAATTTGCCTTCAGCATGGAATTCCAATTATTTTAGTTGGGGCAACTGGTTATATCACAAAGGAACTGCTTGAAGAATACTTGGATAAGGAGGAGTTACCTAATGACTTTAAGAACTACCTTATTCAGTTAGACAAAGTAAGTGACATTAAAGAGTTAAATGAATTACTTCTTGAAGCAATTCAACATACATGCAAGATGGAGAGGTTAAAATATGCCTAAACGAAGAGTTTTCTATAGTTTTCATTATAAGCCTGACGCTAGCCGAGCCTCACAAGTTCGTAACATTGGGGTTCTAGAGGGAAGTCGTCCTGCTACTGATAATGATTGGGAGAAGGTAAAGAAGGGGGGGGAGAAAGCAATTAAGGAGTGGATTGAGGGGCAAATGAAAGGTAAGTCCTGCGCAGTTGTTCTTGTTGGTGAGAATACAGGAGGTCGTAAATGGATTACTCACGAAATCGTAAAAGCTTGGGATAAGGGGATGGGGGTCGTTGGGATTAAAATTCACGGCTTAAAGGATTTAGACGGAAAGACGTCTCGTATGGGGGGGAACCCTTTTGATCACGTGATACATAGCCCGTCTAAAAAGAAATTATCAACGTTGGTTAAATGTTACAATCCAGTCGGGGCGACTAGTAAAGAAAAATATGCATGGATTAAGAAGCATCTTACCAACGCTGTTGAGGAAGCAATCAAGATTAGGTCTCAACATGACTAATAACACACCATAACACATGGTTTTAGATAATTTTAATAAATAGAAGTAAGCTTATTTATTAGTAGAGAGCTTACTTCTTTTATGTTGTTTGTAAGGTTTCAAATCTCAGGATGGGGGCGTAAGCTTACGTATAGAAAACCCCAGCTTCGATTTGAAACTGGGGTTTGTCAGCAATATGAAGCAGCCATTCGGCTGCTCTTTTTATAACTTGTTGGGATTGATCAATGATATCCCACGGTGGATGTGGCGAATACAAAGATCATTTATTTCAAGAGGTGACGAGTGTTCATGGTGCCACACTTTTAAAAGAGACGTGAACAATGTTTCATATTCACCAAACAGTGTGTAGCGGTTAATTTCACGCCCACGTTCTGTCATGTCAACTTCAGGTGGTGTCGTGCTGTGTTCCACTGAAAGGCAGAAGGCAAGGCGGCATAGGATATTTGGGGTAAGTCCTGTCTTTGCCTTTAATGACCTAAGCTTATTGTCTGCGTCTTTAGTAAAAGGAACGCGCTGTAGAGTAAGTTCGTTCATTGTTAGCTCCAGAAGTATTCTTCTTTTACTGAAGTGCAGTTCTCGACGGTGTCATGGGCAAGCATGAACGATTTGGACACATAAGGTTTTAGTTCTGCATGCCATTGTTCGTCAATTTCAGTATCCGTTGATAGAATGATGACCTGAGCGGCTGCTTTAGGAAAGTAGTTGTGGATAAGCGTTTTTCTGTGTGCATTATCCAAACGACCAAGCGGAGTATCGATGATTACAGGTAGTGGGCGGCCTGATGTAATTGAAAGTCCCCAAAGTAGAGCAACCGCAAACAGTTGTTTCTCACCAGCGCTTAGTTCCTCTTTCGGCAACATATGTCCATATCGATCGAAGAGAGTAACTGAAAAGTTATCTGGGTCGATCTGGATGTCTTTAATCAAATTGCCTTTGCGGCTTAACCTGTTGAAACATTTTGTAACAGTAATTCGTAGTCCTTCAATTTTCTTCTGGGTAAGCTTTGCTGCATACTCTTCAAGGGCATCATCAATTCTCGTTGTCAATTCAATGCGCTTTCCGCAAGCTTTGTCACTAACTTCCGCAATGGTTGCTTTATGTAAGCGTCTTTGTGCATCTGCTAATATATTTTCATTTTTACGAAGCTTTTCTTCCAATTCTACACGCTGTTGTTGCAATTCGCCTAATCGTTGATTGTGAGAGTTAAGTTCTTCAATGATTGGTTCAAGCACAGTGCTTTCGGGAGCTTTTTGGATGTCCTGTTCAACTTTGCGAAGCTGAAGTGTAAGGTTTTCGCGTTCATCACGTGCGCTGTTTACCGATGGCTTTGATGAATTTGCGGAGTGTTCAATCCAACCTAAAATTGTCAGCGCTTCTTTTGGCGATAGCTTGAGTAATGAAGTAAAATCTAAGGCAGCATTATACTTGTTTAGCCTGTTGTTAATGCCTTTTGAGATTTTATCAGCAAGGTTGGCGTCGCTAGATAGCTTACTTTGAATCTCAGAAAGAATTCCATTTAGTTCATTAACTACAACCCGAGCTTTAGTGCCCTCATCCTCTGCAGCAAGTTGTTTTGTTAACTTGTCACACAGGGTTGGACACAATGAGAAAGGAAACATGGTTTCGCACTGGTGGTGAATTATTTTAGATTGCTCTTCGATTGAAGTTTCGATTTGTGCCCGTCTCTCAATAAAAGTGTCACGCTGGTTCGCAAATACTGAGCCTTCGTTGCGAAGTTTTCCCTCAACTTTGTTGATGGTATTTTGGATTCCATCTATGCCAGTCTTATTAGAGGCAAGTTCTTCTTTTAAGGCCAACAAGTTAGCGTCTAATTCTTCAACTTCGAGTTCAAGGCTGTTGATTTGTGAGGCATAATCGCTGTTAGACTGTTGTTTAGCTTGCTTGGTGCGGTATATTGCAAGGTCAGACTTGAGCTTTTCAACGATGTCCAGTCCCAGAAGGGTTCTAATAGATTCTGCCATAGCGGCATTGCCATTTGTGTCATCAGCAATGCTTTTGATCTTTTCACCATCGAAGAAAAAAAGGCTAGATAACCTTTCGGGAATAACTTCTTCGATAAAACCAGCCCAGTAATCTTGGTTAACGCCAGTTAGAGTTTCGCCATCTTTCCATATGGAAAGTTTTTCCGTAATTTTTTCAGATTCAGATGATTCCCAAGAACGACAAATTTTATACTCAGAACGTTCACCTAGAATTACGTGCTGAAATTCTATTGAGATAGCCGCATAGTTAGCATGTAAGACTGCAGAAGTGGATCTGTGGATTTTACTTGCAAGAAAAGTTTTGTATTCGTTGTCAGTTAAACGTGACCCAATTGCTGTCTTGCCGTAGAAAGCGAGACGGATTGCATCGAATAGCGTTGTTTTGCCAGCACCATTTTGGCCACCAAAAAGTACGATAGGTTGGTCTTCAGGAGCTGTTTCGGGTGATAGGTTGAAAGTAACCTGCCCTCTATACAGCCCATAGTTATCGAGAGTTATTTTTTTCAAGAACATTATGGATACCCCCAACGCCATCATCTTCTATTGACATTTCATATCCTATTTCAGCAAAGACTTCTTCGCGAGTACGCCAGTCTTTTTTAAAAATAGAATCAATTTTGTCAAAAATTTTCGAACGTCTACTCATGCCGTGGTGACGGCGTTCGAGATCGAAAAGTTCTGTAACTAGTCCTTTAGGAATATTGTTTTGAGCACAAACTTCCTGAAGGATTTCGTGTTCAGCTTTTCCCATGCCTGACCAGTCATCACGTGGAACTTCTAATTTTTCACCTAAAATTTCTTCATAGATTTTAGGCAATGAATCAGCCCAGTCGCCTTCATCGTTACACCACAGTTGTCTAATCCTGTAGAGCTCATTCTTGCGAATTAATTCAATGGAAGGATCTTGTTTGAGCTCACAGACTTCAAGCTGTGTTTTTAACAGTTTGCGTAGCAAGTGTTGGCGATATTCGAGGGTAAATGGCCCCCAAATGAGTTTTTTCTGCCCATCGTTTGTATCTTTTGTTTCGATACGACCTGTACGTCTACGATACTTGCGGTGTTTAAATTTGAACTCTTGTTCGAATGTACGCATGAGATCGTTGCGAAATTTTAGCAACGGCTTCAACCATTCTTCGCCTTTTTCAATGAAAGCTTCCATTGAAAGGTCACGCTGCACAACAGTGCAGGTCCAACAGCCGAATCGGCTGTTGCCAAAAGTTTTTAATGCCAACTCATCTTCACCATCGTCGTCTGCTTTTTGAGCGTTGCTGTAAAGGCGCTCTAATTCTTTATGGTCGCCGCCCCACGGTGGGCAGTAGCCACGTAAGTATTCCCAGACATCTTCGGTGCTCCAATCTTCAATAGGAGAGAAGATTAAAGCGCCAGCAAGGTCTTTGTGTTGGGAAAGGTATTTTGAAAGAATCTTGCGACCAACTTTTTTACCGCTTTCAGTTGTGCGTTCACTTTGCATGCTTCCAGCGCGAGCTGAGCTTTCTGAATAGCGAACGCCAAGAACTATAACCACTTCACCATGTGTTGCAATCTTGTCTTTAATAAATCGACTGGTCGGCTTGATCTTCATGCGGTCTGTACACCAACGGAAATTCCTGTATGGCGCTGGGTAGCCGCGCCCAATCATGTTTACCCAGAATGTCTCATCAACATCTGGTTCAACCGTGTATGCTTCTATTGGTAAGTCTTGCTCTGTCGCGCCATGATTAAGTGTAGATATTTGCCCTAGAAGATATTGTTCAATTAAAGGCATTTCTACATAAGTGTCAGAAGAAATACTGTAAATTTTCTTTGTGCGTTTTTCTTTCGGTAGTCTCGCTAAAGCTTCCCATACAATTTGCAGAGTGCATGTGGAATCTTTACCACCACTGTAACCAACGATCCAAGGGCGATCGTCAGCAAGATATGTTTGCTGAATTATGTTGATGAGTTCATCCAGCTTTTTAGCAGTAACGTTACTTTTTGCCTGGGGCATAGTGTGTCTCTATTTCTTCTTCACTTGGCTCTAAAGGAAGTGAAAGTGTCTGTTTTAATAAATTTGAAGTAAGTGTGACGTTGGTTTTTGCTTTACTTAACCTGCCACCAATTAGCGCACGACCTTCCCATATTTCCCTGTTGTGTCTACTCCAATCAAGATCTTTTAAAGCTGCTAAGTGTTTTTTCCAACCTTCTGGATGAGTAGTGATTAAAGTAGAACCTGCTGTTGCAAGTGCAGAAAGGGCAATGCCATGCGCATGAACATAATCTGCACGTAATTCATATGCAGATACTTTCTTTTGCTTACAGAGAAGCCAATCTGGAATATTGTTGGAAATTTCTGTCCAAAATTCGATCGCCAATTTTTCTTCCTGCTTAGAAAATTTGGTATTTTTGCCCTTTTGCAGAAGCTGCTTTGTGGCTTGGTAGATGCTACTGAGTGTGAACAGTTTTCTAGAACGGTTGGAAATAGTCGTTTTTTCTTTTTCTGTCATCCCGATAAAAACTGGAACTGTATCTGCCAACATTCTAGCAAGTTCTGCGAGTGGATCCCTGTGGTCATAGAGGATTCCAAGGGAACGAGTGGTGCGGACTGCATATCTATTTAAATCAGCAAACATTTGCTGGCTGCGTTTTAGACCAGAATCAACGAAAAATACTACAGAAATCGTTTCATCAGCTAATTCAGGACATGCTTGTAACGCTTCTTCAATTGCTGCCCTACGGTGTTGCCCGTCATTAATAAGAAATCGAGCTTCCATTGGGATTGAAAGTACACCTAGCTTCTTTCCTATAGGGTCGTTACTGGCTGCTTCAAAATAAACTTCACCATCAATAGATACCGTGAGAGCAGAAAATGCATAGCTTTTTTTGTTATCGATAATATACCGAGCAAGGGAAGGAATGCGTTGTTTGTTGAGAGTGCGTTGTGCGCGAAGATCGGCAGGAAGATCGTCCTCAACAAACTTAAAAAGTCGTGGAACAAGCTTCAGCGGACACATTGTTGTGTAGTATTCACGACCAGCTTGTATCCCCCGAATTACTGGAAACGAATAACTAAATTCTGTGGAAGTATTTTTCATAAGTAGTGATTTGCAAAATATGAAGTGGAAGTCAACTTAATTGACTTCCGAATAACAGTATGGATTTAAATCATTCAATATCATATAGCTAATATTTGTCTTCACCACTGGAATAATAGGGAGAATGTGATGAGGTTGTATGATGCTTTGAGTGTACTTTCCAAGTCATCACCATTTGCTGTGAGCACTGACGTGGAAAGAACGGACGAGTTAAGACAAATAAAAGACTACTTGTATGTTCCAAGTGAAATAGAAGAGCAGTTTGCTCTCAAGTTGAATAAGCTTGCAGATAAGAATGCGGGAATACTCTTTTTGTGTGGGAGTAGTGGTGATGGAAAGTCTGAAATATTAACACGGTATAAGAATTCTTATCAGCAGTTAATCGATTTTCATTTAGATGGAACACATAGCAATTCTCCTCAAGAAACCGCAGTTGAAGCACTTAATGAGCGGTTTACTAAATACAAGCAGAGTAAGCGACCACTAGTGGTAGGGATCAATGTAGGAATGCTTGGTAACTTTGCTGAAGAGGGAGCCGTTGAGCACGATGATATTAAGTCTATAATCAAAGAGTTTTTAGCGGTAGATAGTGATACAACTAGCTCAGATTATAGATTTTTGTGTTTTGAAGATTTTCAGCGTTTTTCTTTTTCCAGCGAAGGTGTTGATTCAGAATTTGCTCAAAGCATAATGAAAAAGTTAACAAAGTTGAGTGATGAGAATCCATTTTACAGTTTACTCCAAAGTGAAATTCATCGAGATACTTCATCATATTTGGCCGTTAATTTTAAGTTGCTAGCAAGAAAGGAAGTGCAACAGCTTTTAATTGAACTTTTACTTTGTGCACGCCTAGCAAAAAATCAATTTATGACTGCCCGAGCCTTACTGGATTTTTTATATCAACTGCTATGCTCGAAAGGGTATTTATTTGATACATTATTCGAGGGAGGGGATAATGAACTGCTTGACAATCTTCAAAGTTATGATCCGGCTTTAGTCCGCTCAAAAGAGCTTGATCAATTTATTGTTGAACAAAGTACAGACGCTACTGTTTTAGATTTTAAGACTTTTACTGATGAGCTGGAAGATGAGTTTGGTGTAATTCGTGTTGACTCAGCCTATTCTCATGTTCGGTTATTCTATCTTCTTCATCGAATTGAATTTTCATCAAATTATCATAGAACATTCTTTCAGAAAAGTGACGATGATCTCGTTAGAACTTTCGCACGCCTTTGGTTACTGCACAGCGGGATAACTGGAGAAGGTTTATCTGAAAATTACTTATTTGATTTTTATTTTGAAAAATTAATTCCAAGTCTTCACACCTATATTAATAGGTCTGCACCACAGTTGCCCAGTGATGAGTTTGTGATTTCTGAATATGGCGAAACCATTGTAGCTGCAAAGCTAAATATTACTCCTGATTTTGAACGTATTAGCAAGGGAAAAGAAAAGAAGACGATGTGTTTTCAGGCGTACTTGCTTGCTGAGGGAGAACAAATAGGTGTTATCGAAGTTACATTAAATATGCTTGAGTTGCTTCTTGATGTTCTTAAAGGATATCAACCAACAAGATATGATAACGAAGTAATTTTGTTGTTGGACGAAGTAGTAGAGCTTATTCTTTCTGTTGCAAGAAAACAGTCATCATTAGTCTTTTGGCGTAATGGTGAGTGCACGACGTTTAAAAAACACCATGACAAATATATTGGGGTCCAGGAGGGGTAATATGCATCCTATAGAATTTGTAACTTGGACAGACGAACAGATTGTACAACGTGCAGAGGCTAAGAATAAGCCTGGATTATTTTTACCATTCATAACTCATGATACTCCTATCGACTGGAATAAAGTCGTGGGTGCCTTTTTGGAAATTGTTTTAGCAAAAGATGTTAGTCGATATTCTGTTGAGCATTTTTGCGAAGATGCCAAAAAAGAGTTTGAAAGCGTAGGGATTAAAGAAGGGAAGGGATGGGAACTTCTTGAGCAAACATATTTTCGTAATAATGAACTTTATTCTGTCGCTCCAGAATTTTTAGTTTTTCATGGCAGTGAAGTAGATTCCAAATCACCAGAGAGGCGAGTTGCTGATTTCTTTGCTGATTTGTTGAGTGCTGAGCATCCAGACTTTTGTTTTGATAAATTAACTTTTATCGAGCAAAAGCTATCAGATTTATTGCGCAACAGCCTTCAAGATACAGAGCCGCGTGTTCCCAAAAGAGAACCATATTTTCCTATGATTTCTGAGTATTTCAGAAAAGATTTTCAATTCTTAGTAGATAATCCTCAGTTGTTTGTTCGAGAAATAGAAAATTTTTTAACCCTATATGGCTTTCTGTATACTTCGCAACTTAGTCTATCAATTCTTAGCTGGCACTCAAAAGAAGAGCCTAGGGTTAAGCCTTTATACTTTTTATTAGAAAATGAAAAAGCAAGTTTTGAAAGAAAGTATATTCATAGATATGGATATAAATTATTTGAGGAACATTTACGTCAAGTTTTCCCTATCTTAGCTATGTGCGAATGTTTTCAGTATAAATCCAAAAGTGTTAAGCCGTTTTGGAAATTCATTAATGAGTTAGAGTTATATGAGACAGAAGCTTTGAGGGTTTTAAGAGCTTTTTTAAGCCCTTTTATGATCAAGAGAGAGCTCGCTGGAGAAGTTGAAGATTTTAATGATGTTGAAGAGGCGGTTAATTATTTGTCTTCTTTGTTCATCCTTCAGTTCGAAGGAACTCGAAGTGCCGCACTCAATAAATATTGCAGGAGTGCTGAAAATTACTTTGCCAAGTCCTTCACTGCCACAAGAGGGCGAGCAGGAAAGGTTTTAGTCTTATCGCAAGATATGATCCTGCTGTTGACTAATTTAATTGTTGGGAAAAGTGAAAAGTTACGATTTAGTGATCTGCTTCAAGGTCTTAACGATCGTGGAGTGTTCTTAGATACGCAAAGTCAGCAAGAGTTAATTGAATTCTATGAGCGAATTGGTAATTCGGAACGTTTAAGTGATAGTGGAGATGCTGTATATGTTGGAAAAACAATTTGAGTTGTTTCAGGTTGATA
This sequence comes from Halodesulfovibrio aestuarii DSM 17919 = ATCC 29578, assembly GCF_000384815.1. Taxonomy (NCBI): domain Bacteria; kingdom Pseudomonadati; phylum Thermodesulfobacteriota; class Desulfovibrionia; order Desulfovibrionales; family Desulfovibrionaceae; genus Halodesulfovibrio; species Halodesulfovibrio aestuarii. Next base: position 810,966 of record NZ_ARQF01000021.1, on the reverse strand, counting down.
GGTTTGTTAGTTGGGCAAAGGAATCTATTAGTCCTGGTTTCCGCTGTCAGTTTAAGTCTCCTAGCACAGATAATAGTGAACGTCTTTTTAATGCATTTTTAGAACGAGCGGAACCGTATATAAATGATGGCAAAACTGCATTGCCGGCGATATCTATTGCAGATTGTTATCTTATTCCCGTACTTCATAAAACAAATGGGGGGAATGGCTTTACCGATAGCTATATTTCCAAATTGCGTGACGAAGTTGCTGGACAAAGTGGAAAATTTAAGGGTGCTGCACTGTTAATGATCCATAATAGTTCTCTTGATACGATAACAAACTCTGCACTTAACCTTGGCTCAAAAGGGAATGTCTGGAGTGTTGAAAGTGTAAGTGAGTCGTTAAAAGAAAAAATTGAAGAGCAAGGTCGCTTTAAAGACCTCTCACGCTGTTTGTTAGGATATCAATGTGATGTTATCCAAAATGAAAACTCTACAATGTTTGGATTTAAGCCTCTTTTTGATGCATTAGATGATGGGAGATTAGAGTTTTCTGAGTTAGGTTTGTTTAATGATCCATACATATTAACTATGAGCAGCGATATTTCTCAAATCCAGAAAAGAATAGAAGAGAATAGAACGCTATATGAGGATATAGGGTTTGAGGTAGAGAATTATCCTGATAGACTTTCTGATCGTTTGAAAAATTATGATTTAGGTCGAAGATTTAGAAAAAAAATAGCTGATGACCCAACAACTTGGAATCAAATTAGCTATGACAAATATAGAGAAGAAATCGAACGCAATAAGGAACAGGGAGTTGTTTTTCAACGGGTAGAATTTGAAGGGGGACTACTTTGGGATCGACCTAAGAGCTTAACTAAGGCAGGGCAACGGGAATTACACCTAATTGCTGTTCCTAATGATGATGCATCAGAGATGAAATTTAAAATTACATTTGATGGAGCTGCGTTAGAAAAATCTGAGGTTAGTCTAAAAACAAAATGTCAGTCATTAAAAAATATAAAACCAGATTGTCGGTTAGGTCCTTCTGGGCGCAGTTTGGTGAGTTTTATTGCGCCAGTTCCTGTGAGTCCTGCTTTTTTCACAATAAAAGTGAAGCGAGAAAAAACGTCAGAAAGCTATAAGTTTTGTTGTTTAGTAATTCCGGCAGGGATAATTTCAGTAGGTAACATCAAGGATCATTTTTTATTAAATGTCACTAAAGAAATTTTGAGAGTAGAAACTGATAAATGCATTTTACCTATTTCAAATGCACCCGGCCAAACTTTTGTACTCTTGGATAACACCCCTGAAGTTGATGTTTCTATTTTTTCAAAGATTGATGTTTCAACATCTTGGAATGATACTGATTCTCTTGAGTTTGTTTTGAAAGGTGTAAAAGGGAAACTGAAAGTTGCTCTAGAAGGAGTGCCTGCAACTGATTCTCTTGATGTTCCGCTAGCCTTTAGTAAGCAGCGGTTTGAAAGATTGTTTGATGATTCTTACCACGCTACTGTCCTGACAGATAGCGATAGATATAGTTTAGATAATCGTGAGTCTAAAGTTGTTGGTGTTCGTGGGGTACTTTTAAATCACGAATGCGAAATGTTGCATGGTGAAAAGCTAGGCGTTTATAACGGTAACGAAATTACTCTGGAAGAGCTTAAGGGAATTTCAGGCCCAGTTTTTTCTGCTTACAAAAGGCTCTTTGAATACTTGCGCTCAAATAATACAACGCCTTCATTAACCTCTTGGGGAGAGTCTTATCGGACTATTGTTCATGACTTGGTGACTTCCACAACTGCTTACTTACGTGAGATAACTCAGGGGGCAATGCTTACATTAGAGCATAAAAAGATATTGTCGTTGGGGGTGACTGAGATAAATGGTGAGACTTACTATTCGAGTTTTCACCCTTTAGTTTTGGCGTATTATTGGGATTTGTTTGATAGGGTGACAAGTGACTCTAGTGGTAGCTTTAAATTAATTCCAGCAATTACTAAGGAAAGATTAACACCAAGTGGCCTGTTGCCATATATTTTCCACACTGATGAAGAATATGCTTCATTGACTCCTGTTTCTGAAAATATATTTTGGTTAAAGGTTGTTCCGCAGCACGACAGTTGCCGTAATTTTGTTCGAAAATTAGTCGCAGATAAGCTTGAAGAATTTCAGGTTGGGTATAAATCGTTATTTGAACGTCCAGAGAGCCCGCTATTAGTGACCGCTGTAAATATGCACTCAGCAGCGGAACTATTTTGGGGGATTGTTCGTTTTATGAAAAAAAGGAAAGGCGTATCTAACCCAATTCATATTAGTTTCTATGATGATAATGCTGTTTTAAACTCATTTGATGAATTTAAACGCTTAGAAAGCATCGGAAAAGCAGAAGAGTTTATCAGCAAAGAAGGGCGCTTTAAAAAATCAGAAAAAGAGCTACTAACTTCTGTAATAGAAATGATGCGTAAGAGTGTTACTCATAGCAAGTTTACCCATAAAGAGGCTGATGGTTGTCATGCCTATTCGCATGTCTCTTTTTTTAGAAATAATAATAAGCCGCAAGTGAAACCAACTACGATTGTAAATGACTTGAGCGGCGTCACTTGCGATGGCTTACTTTGTGGCGATGCTTCTGAATGCAAAGAAGACTCATATTTCACAGCGTTTGGTTTAAGAAATGTTGACAGTTCAGTCTCGACAGCTTTGCCGTTGGCTAACCTATACGGTTTACTTATTAAACCCGCTATCGGTTCCAATGAACAATATACTAATTCTTCTGCGGTGGCCTTAGCAGTTGATGGTAGTTTTAGGAACTCATTGCAGCACTGCTATGATAGTTCAATTTGGACAACAATTATTGATCCTAAAGTTACTTTAGATTTTTTTAGATCTGAACGGGATTTGATGCTTATTCATTATTCAGATCAATATACTCCTTCAACCAATTACGATGCAATTACTGTTACCAAGCAAACTAACTTATTCTCCAATATTCTAGCTACGATTGATGGTGGTGACATTAGTCAGTTTAATGCCTTTAATGGTACGTGGTTGTTAGGAATGTTGACCGCAAAGCCTAATATACAACGTGAGCGTGTTGGTATTATCGGTGCGTATAAATTTGTTGCTGCTATGCTTTCTGATTCTTCAATTACTTGGGTACCGATTTCGATTGCCGAAATGATTCGTGTGTCAGGGAATATTGGTTTGTCCATATTAGAAGGAGATTTGGCTAGGGCGTTGCATGGCGTAAAAAATGGGGCAATTTCAGATGACATTTTATTTGTAGGGTTTAAAGATAATAAAATGTATTTACTGCCTGTTGAAGTGAAAACAGGAGCGCCACCCAATTATGACAAAGCTGTTACTCAGGCACGCTCTCTTTTACTATATATGGGTGATGATTTGTTGGGAAAAGAAATCCTTGCACACAAGCTGTATCGAGCGCTGTTTGTACGTCAGGTCTTCATGCAAATAGAAAATTATCAATTATATGGAATTTTTGAAGAAGATTACTTCAAGCCAATTTTAGATCAACGAGAAGAATGGCTTAGAGGTGACTATCAACTTGAACAATTGAATGATTTTTTTGAAGGAATTGTAGTAGCCCACTCTAATTCAAAAAAACTTTCAGGACCAATGTATCAAGTTGAGAGTAATGTCTTGAAAATAACGCTCCCAATGGCTTCACTAGAGTATTTGGTGAATGGTGATCTGATTGGGCGAAAGGCAAGATTAAGCTTGGTAGAACATTTTGGCATACCGAGTGAATTCACGTTATGCTCTTTAGCATCAATGTCTCTCCAAAGTTACCTTAATTCGGTCCATCCATCTCAAAGTGATAGTGCGAAAGTTGAGCCAGGGAAGTTAGATTTAGCTTCTTCTGAGAATGTCAATTCTGTTTCCAAAGAAGAAGAGCTGAGGCAGAATGCACTGTCTGTAGAAGGGGATGAAACTAGTTTAGAGAAAGCGGAGTCATCTGTTGTTGATGAGCTTTTTTCCTCGTCGCAGGTAGTTAGCAATGAGCACAGTATGAGTATTGAAGTTAATGTTGCCAGTAATGAGGTGTCATCTATTATCGATGATGACCAACCAGAGACTAGCTCAAAGGAAACAGTAGCTTTTGATAAAATAGACAAACTTGAGTGCATTAAAGTACTTTGTGGCCATGAAAGTGTAACAGCATCACCAGTTTATTGGGAGCCAACCAATACATCAAAATTCTTGAATCCCAATACCGGTATTATTGGGACTATGGGATCGGGTAAAACACAATTTACTAAGTCTCTTATTACCCAGTTAGTACAGCAGAGGGCTTGCAATGTTAATGGCCAACAAGTTGGATTTTTAATTTTTGATTACAAAGCTGATTACGTAGGAGAAGAATTTGCTTCAGCAACCAATGCAACCGTTCTTAAGCCTAAAAAGCTCCCTTATAATCCATTAAGCCTGTATGGCGATGCAGATCCAATGCTGATAGCTGAAGGACTTGTTGATACTATCACACGTGTTTTTGGGTTTGGGGTTAAACAAACGATGAAATTACATCGCTTGATAATGGAAGCTTATCGCCGTGCAGGTGTGTTGGATGATTTGACAGCACCAGCTCCAACCATACACGATGTGTATAAACTTTTTTTAGAGGAAAATCCTGTAGAGGACTCGCTTTATGCGGCACTGTACCGGTTGGATTCTTTTGATATCTTTGAGAGAGATGCGACAAAAGTTAATTCTCTTTATGAAGTTCTTTCAGGGGTGACTGTTTTAAATCTAATCAATTACCCGAGTAATATTCAGAGCTTGATTGTTGCGCTGACTTTAGACTTATTTTATCTTCAAATGCAAAAAGCGGGTAAGCCAGAAATTCAAGGAGAACATCGCCAATTGACCAAAGTTATTTTAGTTGATGAGGCTGATAATTTTATGGCTCAGAATTTTCCGTCATTTCGTAAAGTTTTGAAAGAGGGGCGGGAGTTTGGTGTTGGAACTATTTTGTCAACGCAAAGTCTTGCCCATTTCAAGACAAAAGATAATGACTATGCTGAATATATGGCGACCTGGATTATTCATCGTATTGCAAAAGTAGAAAAAAATCATGCAAGCTTGATATTTAGTGCTTCAGAAAAGAATATTCAATCTGACTTGGCAATGCAAGTTGCAACGCTTCAAAAACATCAGAGCTTATTCGTTGGTGGCGGGGTAAGCGTGCGTCACATGTTGGATAAGGCTTTTTGGCAACTTATGGGCGCAAAAGAGCTCCAAAAAGCTTTATCTTCTTTAGTTGTTTGGAAAAAAGGCGAAGAAAAAGCAATTCATAAACCCCTTGTCCTATTGTATACTTTATTTCGTATACGTGCTGGTAAAGAGCGTTTAATGGCGTTTGAGGCTGTTCAAGCTCCTTTAACCAAGCTCTTGGAGAAATTAGGACCAGAGCGCAAGGCTCATCATCCTGAATATCCCTTCTGGAGATTAAGAAGTAGTGGTGTGTGGCAGGTAATTAATGGTGAAGAGTTGCTAGAAAATGCAAACCAAGATCCTTCATCAGCTGCACTGATAACATTGGATGTTCAAGCAGGTTTTACTGAAAATATTTTCAATATGTTGAGCTCTTCACCCGATACCGTACAGCAGGCTATTGAATTTTTATTTGAGAAAGTTGGGTTAGATAGTAATTCCAAAAGGTATTGGAAAGAAGCTATATTAGTTGAAATTGATTAAATTGAACTAAACACAATGTCCCTTCCGAATATTGGTAGGGACATTGTGTTTGTAGCAAAAATGAAGTTCACAGGTGTTGGTTAATTTGTATTCATATTAGCAACAATCTATCCCTTTTTTGAGTGATCTTTTGATGTTAATAAGTTGCTGGCTAATGTGAAGGATATAACTGAGATGCTTACGAGCAGATTCGGGAGAATTAGATGGGACTTTATAACGAACTTCATCGAGATTTTGCACTACGAACGAAAGCTAACCTTGTTTTCATTGATGCTGCTAGGGGTAGAGGGGAGGACAGTGTCTTTAATGTAACTCAGCTCATTAATTCATGCCTTGGTATGGTTGTCTTCATCAAAGAGGGGCGCCATGCTCCTTCGGGAACAATAGAAGATTTCAATGTAGATATTGCCTTTGATACACTGCAAGATGAGGAAGGCTCAAATGCAACACTCCGGCAATTTCTTCGTCGGTTTAGAAATGCAATTTCACATTGCAACATAGAAGCATACGGGACTCAAAATGATATTGAAGGGTTTGAGCTAAAAGATGGACCGATTGGACAGACTAACTGGCATGTCCGAATGGATACCGCAAGTATTCGAGCTCTTGCGGTATCCCTTGTTGATCATGTGGTCCATAACGCCTCTTAAGAATGAATGGATCCAATGCAAATAACAGTTTTTTCGCTTTATTACCACACCAAGGCAAAAGAGATCCTCTAGTGTAACTCCTTCTGACTCAGAACCATCTAATTCTATAGTATGATTATCTGGATGGTCTTCGAGAAACTATATGAGAAATCCAACGCATGAAAGTTCTATCATTTCAATTCTCATAGTCGTTACCATTGCTTTTTATAAAGATTTTCCGCAGCAGTATTAATTTCTTCAACTCTCTTAAGTAGTTCACGAAAGTCTTTAGGGTCTTTTTTAAATCTAATGGTTGACTTGGTTCCGTGCCTTCTAAGAACACCAACAGCTAAATTTAAAAAAATTGCTGCTTCTTTTTTGGGATTTTTAAAGACATAAGCGTTATCTGGGTATTTTTGCTTATGTCCGAGGAACTGTCCCTGACTTTCTTCATAAAAGCATTCAGCAGCACATCTTGTGAGAAAAGAAATCACTTTTTTTCGGTTTTGTGCTCTCTTTTTTAGGCCATTCAAGATGACTTTCTGAGCAAGATTTAAGTCACGATTTAATGGTGTAATATCTTCTTCAAACCAGATAAAATTCCATTCTGGTGTACTTTCTTCAAAAGTTATGCATCCTGTGGGTTCGTCTATTGAGTCATTTGACCACAACAGAAGGTCGTGAGTACCACCCTTGGTGTAACGTAAAGAGACTGTTTTAAATAGAGGTTTGCAAAAAGCAATAAATTCTTCCGTGATGGGGGAAATTATGTTTTTTTGAAGTTCCTGCACCACCCCTAACGGGTCACTATGAAATTTCTTTGCACTTTCTTCTTTTAGCGTAACATGTTCAATTCCACTTTTCCCTAGATCCGCTAAAACCGGTGGGGCGTCGTCATCTGTAAATGCTGTTGAAAGAAAAAGGTGGACTGTGCCTTCTGGCTGTTTGGAATCGCATTTTCCATAAATAACTATATGGTTTTTATCTTCGGCTCGATGAGAGCTGATTATGTATTTCGTGTTGATCAAACCAATTTCTTGTGAATACTGTTGAAATGCTTCGGTAAGAGATTGATTTTTGGCATCCCATTCTTCAACCATGACATATTCATTCTTTTTCATAACTACCTCCTAAAATCCATACCAGGTCTTCCCCCATCGTCGCTTCTTAGCGGGTGCTCTTTGTTTTCGCAGACCCAGAAGAACTTGCCTTTGTGTTTCTTTGATTCAAAACGGCGCATCATTTTGTCGCAGCCTTCTTCGGGGCAGGGGGCTTGAGGTAGTTGTTGCTTTGGCTGTTTTGTTCCAGGCTTTCTTTTTACGTCTGGAAGAAAGACAGGTTTGTCGTGTTCGAAGCAGGCCCAGAAGAATTTGTCTTTATCCTTTTTTGAAGGAAGTCGGCGCAGAGCTTTGCCGCATTCTGGGCAGGAGTGACCTTGTAGGCCAGTGCCGGCTGATTCAGTGATTGGGGTTATGAGGGTTGGCAGTAAGTGCACTTGATCGGACATAAATGTGTCGAACTGTTCAGTGCCGGCTGCGATCGCGCTTAGGCGAGATTCCCATAGCGCTGTTGTAATCGGGTCCTTCAATTGTTCCGGAGTTAGGGCGATGATGTTCTGGCCGAGTTCGGTCGAAACAAGATTTTTCTTATCTGCTTTGATGTAGCCACGCTGTTTTAGAGTCTCGATGATGCCGGCGCGTGTGGCTTCGGTGCCGATCCCTTCGTTTTCTTTCAGAGTTTTTTTTGCTTCAGCGTCATCAATGAAACGGTGAATACTGGCCATCGCCATGATCAGTGTGCCCTCTGTGAATTTTGCAGGGGGCTTTGTTTGTTTAAGCTCCACTTTTGACTCAACGCAGGAGACAGCATCGTCTTTTTCCACGGCCGGCAACGGTTGTTCTTCAGGTTGCTTGTCGAACTTCATCCAGCCAGTCTCAAGTGTTGTTTGGCCGGTTGTTGACCAGAGATAACCAGCAATCTCGGAAACAATCTTTTTTGCCTCATATGTACGTGGCAGATGGAACTGGAGGGCGTAGGTCGTGCTGATCAGCTCGAACAGCTTTGCTTCTTCTGCAGGAAGGTTCGCTGGCGTTTGTCCAGTCGGGATAATGCCGTGGTGGGCTGTGATCTTTTTTGTGTTCCAGGCTTTTGATTTTAACTCTGGATTTGCTGCTTTAAATACTGGAGTTGAAGAGAGCGCCTTTAGGATGCGTGTAGCATCGTCGAATTGTTCTTCCGGAAGGTAACGGCAATCTGAGCGTGGGTAAGTTGTCAGCTTTTTCTCGTAGAGACGCTGCGCGATGTCTAAGACTTCTTTGGCCGACATGCCGAACTTTGCCGAAGCTGCCTTCTGCAGAGAGGATAGGCAATGAGGCAGAGGGGGATGAATGGTCTTTTTCTGTGAAGTAGCTTCAACAATCGTTCCTGTCTGGTTCGTCGCCTCTTTTGTAATTGCCTCAGCTTTTGCGGTATCAATGAGACGGCCTTCTTCATCTAGGCCTGTCATGTCTTCTGAGGGCTGGAGTTGCGCTTTAAAAGATCCCTTTTCATGATTCAGCGCAGCTTGCACGACTGCGTATTTTTGCGGCTTAAAACTAGCGATCGTTCTGTCGCGTGTGACGATTAAGTTTAGCGTCGGAGTTTGCACTCGGCCAAGAGACAACACGCCTTGCATTCCTTTAGATCGGCCAAGCAAAGTCATTGCACGAGTTGCGTTGATTCCTGTCAGCCAGTCGGCTCTGGAACGGGCAAGTGCTGCTTGTGAGAGTGTGGCATAGTCTTTGTTGTTCTTCAGAGAGCTGAGCGCCGTTGCAACAGATTTTTCATCAAGGGATGCAAGCCATATGCGCTGCGTGTCGCCAGAGTAATTAAAGTGTTTAAGCACTTCATCAACGAGTAGCTGACCTTCGCGATCCGGATCACCGGCGTTGACTACAACGTCAGCTTTCTTCAACAGTTTTTTGATGGCATTGAGCTGTTTTGCAACGCCCTTACGGGGGAGGAGCTTCCATTCATCAGGAATGATCGGGAGCGCTTTAGCATCCCATTTCTTTAAAGCTGGGTCGTAGTGGTCTGGATTAGCCAGCTCGAGCAAATGTCCAAAGCACCAAGTTACGGTGTCGTTTCCGCACGTGATGTAGCCTTCGTACTTTTTGCCATTGCCGAGTCCTTCTGCAATAGCGCGGCCTAAAGACGGTTTTTCAGCTATGAATAGTCGCATATGTTTGTCCTATGAAATTTGATGGGAAGATGCTGGTGGGAAGGGCGTCCCGCCTAAGCAGACGAGACGCATGTTTATTACTGAGGAACCAGCTCGTGGCTTTGTTTTTTGCTAAGCGCTTTGCGAATGCCGACGTTCAGTTCAACTTTGAGTGCGTCAAGTCCGCGCTCTTGATGAATGTCGTTGTAATCCGTTAGCCCCTTTGCTTTTTCAGCCTCAGTAAGCTTTGGCTCAAGGACAGCGCCATCAACGGCTCGTGCTGCTGCGTGGGCCTTTGTGATGCCAGGATTGTTTTTCTGGGTGTGATCATCGTCAGCAACAAAAACAAACGGAGCATCTGGAAACACTTTTTTCAGCTCTTTTGCCACCGGTTCAAGGTTTCCAGCATCAAATGCGACCGCTACAGGCTTATGTGTTGCCTCATGAATGCTCGCAGCCGTTGCGTAGCCTTCAGCAATAAGAATTGGCTGTTTCAAGTTTGTGCTTGAATAGTGCGAAATGAGGTGAAACGCGCCTTGTTTCTTGGCTCCGGACTCGAACAATTTTCCATCCGTTGTAATGGTCTGCATGGTTTGTATGCGGCCGCCGGAGTCGCGTCCCGGGATAAGCAAATTTCCATGCATATCAATCTTGGTTCCGTGGCTCTTCACACCTTTTTTCTGAAGGTATTGCTGATCATCCGGTGCCCAACCCTTGGCATTTTTCCATTTAACATAGGCGCGTCTAGCAGCACGATCTTGTTCTTCTTTTCGTTCCAGCTCGCGAGCTTCATGCCGGATTGCAGCATTTGCTTTAATTTCGGCCATTGCTTCAGGAGAAAGCTTGTGCCCGTTAGCCTTCCAGTTAGTTCGAAAACCTGTTTTATGATTCTCGATAAATCCGGCAGGGCGACCATCTAAATAGCCAGTGTAAGTGCCGTCCTTGGCGTTCTGACGGCCGCCTTCAACTCGAACACGTTGGAGCTTTCCGTCCATAATGGGCAAGCCTTCCACGATCAGGCCAGCCTCACGCAGTGCTTGAGCAAACTCTTGCTCTGGAGCCATGTGCGGCTTGCTCTCTTGATGGTTTTCTTTCGGCAGCCATTGATTCAGGCCGGACATGTCAGCACCTTCCGGAGCGTACCAACTCTTCTTACGACCATCCCATTTTGCACCGAGTTTTTTGGCAGCGTCTTTTTGTGAAAATGGAACGGCAAGGAACGTTTTATTTATAGCTGGCTGCGCTGGAGTTCGATCGTGCTCACGCTCCCCTTTGGACCTCTCCTTAGCTATCTTTTCTTCTTTCTGATCTTCCATCTTGATACCTTTTTCAAAGCCGAGCATGTGGCCTTTGATGCGCTCAGCGGTCTGGCAAGCACGCATAATCTCGTATGGATCTTTCTCAAGGGCCTGAATCCAGCTGTCTACGTAGGAGAGGTGTTGGCCACGATCGTACTCGAGGCCGAGTTCCATAGCGGTCATCCAGCTTCCGATTTCGGCGTTCAATTCTTCTCGTGCGTATTCCTGCGTTCCTTTCGGGCCGAAGGTGCGCTCGTTGCCGTTCCAACGCTTTTCATGACCGGTCCAATGGCCAAGTTCATGGAGCGCGGTCGCGTAGTATTTGTTCTGATCTTCGAACTTGTCTTTAGGTGGGAGTTTGATTTGATCCCAAGTGTAAGAAAAGAATGCGCGGTCGCGCTGATCGTGGGTAATAGATGCGCCGGAGCCTTCGAGAATCGCTTCACTGCGTTCGTGTGGATTCCAGCTAACATCCCGTCCCTTCCATTCTGGCATTCCTTCAACTTGTGTCGCGTGGAATACGCTGGCAAAGCGCAGAATAGGGCGCTCAAGTCGGAGTTCCTCTTTTTTAGGTTTGCCGTCGTCGCCTAAAACAGGCTTGCCGTTGTCATCGAGGACATTTTCTTCTTTAGTAAACTGCCAGAAGACCACAGGTCGGGACTTAGAACCTTTTTTGATACGCCAATCTTCCTTTTTGGCTTGGTTGAAGGTAACGAATCGCGGATCATCCATGCCCTCGCGAGCAAGTGATACGAAGTTAACGCCACTGTAGATGGTGCCAGAGATTGGATTGAACGGTGGGTGGAATTCGCCTGCCTTCCACGGCTTTTGCCAAGGCGCTGTGCCGTTTTTCAAGTCGTCGATAATCTGTTCTGCAAATTCCTGATGAAATGGTTTCCTTTGGGCTTTCATACGTGTTTACCTCATTTCTTTGAGGGTTTTTTCCAGCAACTCGCGATTAAGCGGCTTATCAAGATCCTTGAAACGCAAAGCGACTTCTTCAAATGCACTCATGTGGTCGGCTACATCCGGATCAACCGGAACACCTTCATTGAATTCAGCAAGTTCAGTTGCGTCTGCGTCGGCTTGTAGCGCGGCTTCTTGTAAGTACTCTTTGGTGGTAATGGTCATGATTGACTCCTGTTAGTTAAAGGTGAAAACGGGGATGACTTTGCGGAGCGCCATTACATCCACAAGTCCAAAATATCTGCTGTCAAAACTGTTTTTGTGATGTGTAGAAAGTAGGAGTGCTTTGCTTCCAGGAATGGTGCCTGAGCGTAATTCGTGTGGCAGTTTGCGCCCGTTGCTGTCGTGAGCCCGGCTCGTCAGTATGAAAATGGTGTCGTTCACCTTCATCGAGCTGAATTTGACTGTGAGTGAATCGCCGTCCACGCCAACAACTTCCTTTAAAAGAGGCTTCTGGCCGGAAGGGCAAAGTAGACTTGTGCCAAGGTAATTACGGTCAGCTGTAAGATCTTTGTATTCATTCTCCGGAGAGAAGCAGAAGCTTGCTAAATCCCCGCGACTAGGTGCTTCAGAAACTATTTTGTACAAGCCTAAGGGTTCTGAACGAGTGAGGTTGAGCCGATAGCCGGCACAATGAGCCGTTATGAGTACTGCCTGATCCTGTTACAAACTTGTGGACACATAGTTAAGCCATTATCCTGAATTAAAGAGGAGATGGAGATGAGTGTCCGAATGCGTAGATCATATGATGCTGAGTTCAAAAAGAATACTGTTCTGCTCTGTGATGAAGAAGGTCGAACTGTCGCAGGTGTAGCAGAGAGTTTGGAGATTCCTAAGGGTCTGCTCTATCGTTGGCGTAGGGAGCTGACAGCACACAAAGAAATCGCATTTCCAGATCGTGGAAAAGAGGGCTTTAACAGAAGAGCAACGAGAGATAAAAGAGCTTCGAAAACGGCTCCAAGATGCTGAAATGGAGCGTGATATTTTAAAAAAGCTTTGGGCATCTTCAGCAGAACATCGAAATGAGATTCAAATTCGTCAAGTCAAAACGCTCTACGTTTCCGATGAAGAAGATGTGCCAGACCCTACAAATTTCCATGAGCGGATATTATGCGTGATGTAAGCGTCCAGAGTCACAACGAAAACAGGTAAATGCGCTACTTCGCAAGCGGACCATAGCAATATACAACGAACATAATGGGATGATCGGAAGCCCTATGCTCACCTCTGAATTGCGTGATGAGCCTTTATTCCAGAGTGTTAGTCAGGCTCGTGTTGCCAAGCATATGCGAGCATTGAGACTACGCTGTAAGTATGCGAAGAAATTTATCCCTACAACAGATTCTGCATATACGGAGCCTGTTGCTCCTAATCTGCTCGATCGCAATTTTACTACGTCAGCTCCCGATATGGCTTGGGTTACTGATATTACGTACATCAAGGTTGGACGAAAGTGGCATTATCTGACCGTGCTCATCGACCTGTATTCCCGAATGGTAGTTGGGTGGGATTTTAGTGATTCGTTAGAACGGCATTCCGTTATCCATGCTTTAAAGAAGACTGTGGCACGACGGAAACCCTCTTCCGGTATTCTGATCCACAGTGACCGAGGCGTACAGTATGCAAGCAAGGATTTCCGCAGGTGCTTGAAAAAGCACGGCTACATTCAGAGCATGAGCCGGAAAGGGAACTTCCGGGACAACGCAGTAGCAGAGTCTTTTTTTCAAACAATCAAAAATCAGCTGATCCGTCACAGGAGATTTAAAACCAAGCATGAAGCCGAATTGGCTCTATTTAACTATATCGAGGCGTACTATAATCTAAGGCGGCAACATTCGAGTAATGACTGGCTTTTCCCTGCCACCTTTAAGTATCGCAATGAACAGTATGACCTTGTGGCTTAACTTGGTGTCGACATTTTTGTTGTAGGATCAGACATTTCCTCCGGTCATAGTATACTTTATAACCTGATAACCAATTGTTATTGAAGAATAAAGCTCAGGGTGTTAAAAGTTCGCCAAGGAACTCAATTTGAGGCAGAGTGTAACATTTTAACAAACGGACGAGAAAGTGCCCAGTTTTGATGAAATTGTGAATGAACTTCAGGGTAAAATTAATAACGAAACCATTGAGGCCTTTGGGCAGGCGGGGTTTGAGCGTTGGCGCAACCCGCCGCATCGGGGAAAACCCGCCAAGGCTAACTATGAGGGCGCATCCACTGGGGGGTGCGGTGAGACTATACGAATATTCCTGTATATTGACGACGACAGAGTCTGTGATGCCGGGTTCGCTACTGACGGCTGCGGTTCCAGCATGATCAGCGGGTCCATGGCTGCGGAGCTGGCCGTGGGCAAGCCTTGTGACGACCTTGCTGCAATCACGGGAGAGACTGTTCTTGAAGGTTTGGGAGGGGCTGACTGTCTGCCTGTTGATGACCAGCATTGCGCTTGGTTAGCAGCCAACGCCTTGCATGAGGCCGTGGGAGACTATTATAAACAAACCGTGAAACGTAAAAAATGAGATTCTTCCGGCTCTAGGAGCCGAAAATAGAAATTTACGTAAGCAAAAACGATCTGACTGAAAAGTAAGAATAAGCTCCATAGGTAGTTCCTATGGGGCTTATTTTTTAACTCATAATTGGGCATTATGGTAACTTTCAATTTTTACCGTATGGTAGGGGCTTTTTTTGTACTATGTACTGAGTACTAATATATTTTTTTGCTGCAATACTGTTATAAATAAAAAAATAGAGTATAATCTAATTTCGATATAGGGAAACCTGTAAGAAGAAATCGATTTCTGATTCACAAACTACTAAAAAAGGAAATTACAATGAAAAAACTTGCTAAAAAAAACCAAAATACAACTAACACAGTTTCTGCATTCAGCTCTTGCTACTGCTCTTACTGCTCTTGTTACATACGTAACACCCGCTACAGCATTACTTATTCTATAAAAAGAAGCAACTCTGTTCACTAGTATGTAACGCATTCAGAGTATAGCTAAGGTGTAATAACGTCTTAGCTATACTCATATTGTAAAGGCTATTTTTTAAACGCGTATAACATTTACAGATGAGCAGATTCATATGCAAGAACTATCGAAAGCTCTAGTGCACCCTTTTTGCACTCCACGTAATTACTACCTCTTCGACGGCAACAAAAATGCTGTGATAAAAGTTCCAAAGAATATTCATGCACTTTTTGATAAAAAAACAGAAACGCAGTTATCTAATGACGATACTCTTTTTTTAAAAAAATTGTACGGAGAAGGTTACCTTCATCCTTCCCCTGTTTGTCAAATTGAACATCAATACGAACAAATTCTAAATGAAATTTTATGCCGAAGAGTTGAAGGCATTACACTTCAGGTTACTCAGCAATGCAATCTGCGATGCAAATACTGCATCTACTCAGGAAGTTATAAGAGTAGGGAACATAGCGGAAAAAAAATGTCCTTTGAAATGGCAAAGAAAGGCATTGATTTTGTTCTGCAGCGTTCGGTTGATATTCCGACAGTAGCAATCAATTTCTATGGCGGGGAGCCTCTGCTTGCTTTTGATTTAATGAAGAAGGTAGTCGCGTACGCAAAAAAAAGTGCGGAAGGTAAAAAGGTTTTCTTTAACGTTACGACAAACGGCACACTCTTTACCGATGAAAATATTAGGTTTTTATCCGAAAATGCCTTTTCAGTTATGATCAGTCTTGATGGTTCAAAGGAAGTACACGATAAAAACCGTGTTTTTGCGGCCTCCGGTAAGGGGACGTTCGATGCCATCATGCATAATCTTCAACATATTAAAACACATTTCCCTGAATTTTATAAACGTATTATCTTTAATGCAGTTATCGATCCGACACTAGGTAAAGCGTGTACAAACAACTTTTTTATAACCAGCAAGGAACTCGAAGGCGCACAAGTAACAGCCAGCCTTGTTTCAATGCAGTATAAGAAAGATGAAGTCATTGTTCCAGACAGCTTTTTTATTGATGAAGAAATAGATAAATTCAAACTGTTACTTCACAAATTACAACGGGTCGATGGGAAGTACATTTCAGCAATCATGGCTGAAAAATTTCAACAAATTCAGACTCGAATGTATTTAGTGCGTCAACATTATTCATCGTTACCAGAGAAATGCCATCCGGGTGGGCCATGCGTTCCCGGAGCGACAAAGCTTTTTATGAATGTGGATGGTGAACTCTATCCCTGTGAACGGGTAAGTGAAACATCAAAGAACACGTGTATCGGGCATATCGACACTGGTTTTGATATGCAGCAAGTTTCTAAAATTTTGAACATTGCTCGTCTTACAGAAGATGTATGCAAAAAATGTTGGGCATTTATTCATTGCTATCAGTGTGTTGCGGTTGCGGATGATATTGATTCGTTGTCAAAACAAAAGAGACTTGAGGAATGTAGCAGCGTTAAATATTTAACCCATGAAATTTTACGCGACTACTGCACGCTACTTGAACATGGCTATGTTTTCGAAAATGAAAAAACAACATTACAGGCATGGGGATAAAAGCGCATGGCACAGAAAACTCTTGTATATCCTTTTGACAGACAGTTTCTTCCAATACTGCGCTATGCAGACAAAGTGAAACAATTCGATTTTACCGCGCTGGTTTCTCCTTCCGGTTGGGGAGTGTGCGGGCTGGATGCAGGTGTAGCCGACAAAGGTTCTCCCCTCGGAATGACAGTCACAAATGATTTTGAACAAGCCTTAGAACAATGTGAAACAGTTCTCTTCACACAATCTGACAATCACGTGAGCAAGGATGAATGTCTGATTCCACGTATGCACCTTGCTATAGAACGAAAGAAAAACATTGCCTGTACAGTTGACCTGACAGAAACCGAACGTGATAGGCTTGTACAAAAATGTTCTGAATATGGCGTAACATTTCAGTATATCAATAAAAACATTGAGCACATCCAAACAGCAAAGCAGGCATTGCGTAATGAAATTATTGCGCAAGACATCCATGCTCCTGTTATAATGGTCTTTGGACTTATTGAACAAGTTAGTAAATTTGAAACACAACTTGCACTGGAAGATTTTCTTACAACTCAAGGCTACAAAGTGTCTCTGGTTACTTCCCGGGGATATGGAGAATTGGTTGGAGGAAACCCTGTGCCCGGATTTATGTTCAGCAAAGATTTTACAGAGGAAGAGAAGATTCTTCTCTTCAGTAACTACGTAAAGTATATCGAAGTCACTGAGTCTCCTGACGTCATTATCATCGGCGTACCTGGAGGTTTACTCCCAGCAACATCCAAAATTACAAACAGATTCGGTATTACTGCGTTTGAGATGACGCAGGGAATCTCGCCGGATGCTTCCATTATCTGCACTCTTTATAATGAATATCCAAAAGAATATTTTAGTAACTTAACTCAATTATTAGAGAACAGATTCAGCATCGATGTTTCCGGTTTCCTTCTCGATAATATTACGACTACGTTTTCTGGCTACGAACAGGATGATCATTTTCCGCTTTTGATGCTTGAACCTGAGGTTCTTTCTTCCAAGCCCTTTACGGATATGACTACCACCATTGAAATCCGACAGAAACGGGAACATTTTTTTATGAAGATCATTGACCAGCTCGCTGCAAATGCTGAGGTCGAAGTGTGTTAGCCACTCTTAGCAACAGTTTTAACGAAAGGAACACTCACGTGAATGCTCAAACTCAGACGATACGCGCATTTGTGAACGCACTCTTTGTGGACAAGTTTGATATCAATTTACTTGAAAAAGGCTTAGGGAAGGAGAATTTTTTTGGGAAGCGCATAAAAATATATGCATGCGATTTGGTATATGTTTTTTTCGAAGTGGAAAAAAAGTTCTCTATTTCTTTAGAAAAAGATGTTCAGGATCCTAGCTTCTATACTCTTGATGGTTTGACTGAAATCATTGGAAATAGGCTAGTGGAATAACCCATGAACATATCTCCCATTGCGGGAGCACATATGGCTGCTGCACATGTTGTTTTTATTGATGACGGGATTAACGGGAGTATTTTCGATATACCGTTATGTTATGATCTTGAATTTGCGTCGGATACAAACACCTTTGTTCCACGTGCAGTTCATGATGTAAAAGAACTGACGCATGGAACAACGTGTGCGGCAATCTTAAAAAAATATTGCCATTTATTTCGGTGCAGTAGCTTAAAAGTTCTCAATAACCATAATGGAAAGGGCGATATTCAAGCTCTATGTGCTGCCCTTTTATGGTGCGTTAATCACTCTGTTGACATTGTCACAATTTGCGCTGGATCTGTTAATTTTGCTGATGCTGATGTCTTACAACCATTGATTTCCATGCTGAGTAAGCGTTCCATAGTTGTCTGTGCTCAATCAAATATCGGCTATATGACGTATCCTGCATCTTTTTCGAATGTTATCGGTGTGCAGGAAGCTGAATTGCCCGACGAACAGAAATTAAAACTCTGCGATCGTCCTTTTAACGGTATTGAGGTCTCCGCACGGGGCAATCATACATTACAATGCAAGACCTTAGAAAGAATTTCAACAGGCACAGGGAATAGCTTTGCTGCACCGTATGTAACGGCCTGTATATGCTCCATGTTATATGAAGGGTACAGGTTTCATCCTGTACAGACACTGGAAGCATTAGCTTCATATATTCAAATGCCACTGTTCAGGCATGCGCCTTGTTTTCCTGACTGGATTGTTAATGCATTCGTTATTGGCGATGTGAGCGGCTTAACAGAGTTCTTCTTTTTTCATGTGGTCATGGAAGTGCCTCTGAACCAGTATGGTATATTGCGTAATAGTGCATCATCAACACGGTGTAGTGAGTTTGACACCATAGTTTTGGCTTTTGATGACACTATGACACGGGCTGAGAAACAAAAAATGATACGCCACGTATGCAGTATGGAAAAACATGTCGCGATTGTTGACAGCTTCTCTGTACTTCCCCCTGCAGGTTTCCAACATAAGTTTTGGAGCTCACAGAAGCGTCTGCCGCATTTTCCTCTCCCGAAACAGCAGTCTTTAGAGGCTCCATTCATCATAGTCTATGATCACACTTCAAAGACATTGTTGCGAACTTGCGCACAATTAGCACAGAGTTTCTCCACGGACGGATATCATGCTTGCATAGCGACCAATGTACCTGCGGGAACTCTGCAACGTTTTTACTATATTCAGTACGAAACACTACAAGATGACTCCTTTTTTCGAGCAATGGAAGAAACTGCACAAGCAGATGTGCATATTTGTGGAGTCCAGCTTTTAGAAGGTGCGTTTGATAAGCAGACAGCGTCCCATATGGACAAACTTGCTGATATCGCAATTTATTGCAGCAGTACTGATGGGGCGACAATATGCTGGAATAGCAACTTGGACGAAGGTCGACATCAATGGCAATCATCACATCATATTCCAGCAACAAGTAGCACTGGTTGCACGGAAAAAAACTTTATTAGCATGGTATACAAAACCATTTTATCAACACTGGATTGCTGACCAATGCCATTCAATCAAAATAAACAGATTATTTCACGCATCATTACACTTTTTTCTTTTTATAAAAGAAAACTGGCGTTGATTTTGTTGTGCCTTGTAGTTTTTACCGCAGCTTCCATAGCATATCCGCTTTTGAACAAAATGCTTATTGATGACGGCGTACTAAAACAAGATTTCACGACAGTATGTATCATTGTTGCAATGATGTTGGGCACGATCATACTCAGTTCACTGGCTGAGATGCTTAAGGAATTTTTGCGGGCGGACATCGCCTCCGGAATACATCAGAAACTAGTTAAAGATGCATTTGATAGTTTCTTACGCGTAGATATCGCGTATTTCACAAAGAAAAACAGTGCGGAAATGCTCAATGATTTAACTACGGACATTGGTAACCTTAATAAGATTTGCGACAACTCAGTTTTTTTTGTGGTAACACAATTGCTTACTTTTTGTGGCGGAATTGTCGGATTGTTTGTAATTGACCAACGACTCGCTATGCTTGTTTTTCTTTTTATTCCAGTCAAATACTTGTGCGTTCATTACTTTTCCAACAGACAAAAAAAACAGTTTAACGTTCTATTAAATTTTATCACGTCCTTCGGACATTGGTTTGGAGACAGTTTGAATGGCATCAAGGATATCCGTTTGTTCGGTATCCAAAATAAGATGCAGGATGAAGCTGCAAAGCAGGTTTTTTCTGTAGCTAATGCTCAACGCAAGGTAACCATTCTGCAAAGCATGAATTTATGCTCTGAAGTTTTTTTTATACACAGCTTGGAAGCAATTTTACTGCTGACAGGTGCATATTTTATCTTGGATAATTCTCTTACTATGGGGAGCTTGTTTGCATTTATCAGCTACAGCATACAAGTGCTTGACCCCATTTCTGCCGTTCTTAATATTAAATTTTTACTTTCTGGCATTATCCCTTCCGCAGAGCGCTATTTTCTTTTACTCGATCACAGTTCTGAACATTGTGAGCAGGGAGGCAGTGAGTCCGTTCCTGAATTTTGTGAGCTGGCTTTCAAGAATGTCTCATTTGCCTATGGTGATAAGTATGTTTTGAAAGATGCGAATTTAACGGTAGGACAAGGTGAGAAAATTGCCATCATCGGACAAAATGGTGCAGGTAAATCCACAGTATTTTCTTTGATCGAACGTTTCTTTAAGCCGAATCAGGGCATAATTACTCTAAATGGAAAAGATATCAGCGAGTATGACTTGCAAAAATATCGCGCATCTTTTTCTGCTATCGGGCAAGACAGTTTTTTGTTCAATCGATCCGTTCTCGATAATCTTTGTATGTCTGTCTCATATTCTGAAAACAATTTGATTGAGAGAATAAAAGAGTGTGGGCTACAAGAGCTACAGATGGCATCTTCAGTGGGGGAAAACGGCAAGCAGTTGTCCGGTGGGCAACGTCAAAAAATTCTTCTGGCACGAGCATTACTACGCAATACCAGCTGGTACCTGTTTGATGAAGCCACATCCAACATGGATACAGAGTCTGAAAACAGATTGCTGGATCTGCTCCATACTACCCTTAAAGAAAAAACCGTCCTGATGATTGTGCACAATATGAGTTTACTTCAGCATTTTGAATCAATTATCCATATTACGGGTGATGGTACTATCCGCCAATACGCCTCGTATAAAGAAGTAGTCCAGTGTGAACCAACCTTTTTTGAGACTGCCAGCTAACCGCCGTCAAACTGGTAATGTGCTAAAACAAGCTATGCTAATACGTTGACAATCTCCGGATTGAATAAGACCAGCCACGAGCAAAGATGCTTGAAAATATATATCTAAAAAGGGCTATTTGACTCCGTAGTGCGTATGATGATGCACGGACTTATTCAGACACTTGAGGAAACATTTGTGACGCGGACTTTCCAATTTTAAGTGGTCGTAAATGATCAGTTTTGTCCAATCCTCGATAAATATCCAAAGAATACAATAGCCCCAGATAAGGCCGATGTATTCCCAAGGAACAGCAGCCATAAACCAACCCATTCCTACTATGAGAGTAGCAAGAAGCTTAGTAGCCAGAGCGGACCAGATCATGGAAGGGGCAGGAAACGGCCTGCACCAGAAAGGTTTGCGGGAACGAGCTACAAAGAGGGTAAGATGTCCGGCCACGGAAAGTTTGAGGAAAATGAAGGACTGAATCTGAGCTATGTCCAGACCAAGCCAGGTTTTCGCAATAATTAGTAGACCGAAAGTTTCTACTACTCCGATAACCCCCAGCACTGTGGATACGGTCAAGACACGCTTCATATCCCATTGCACAGGTTTGGGATCCAGCCATGTGTTGTCGTAGGCTATGGTCATGATAGGAATGTCATTAAGTAGTGCCAGCAAGATGATCATTATGGCTGTAATAGGATAGAAGTTGTATACCAGAATGGCTATGACCACGAAGAGCATAATACGGATGGTTTCGGTTATGCGGTAGATGGCGTAGGAATTCATGCGTTCAAAGATCATACGCGCATGTTCAACGGCGCGAATGATAACGGATAGACCGGGTGCCGTGAGAACCAGATCCGCTGCAGCTCGAGCCGCGTCAGTGGCTCCAGAGACGGCAACCCCCACGTCAGCCTGTTTTAAGGCAGGGGCGTCATTAACACCGTCACCGGTCATAGCTGTAAGGTGCCCTAGATCTTGAAAAGCCTTAACAATACCGTACTTGTGCTCGGGAAAGACTTGAGCAAATCCGTCGGCTTTCTCAATGCGCCGTTCAATATCTGAGCTAAGACTTTGTATATCCTCGTCCTTATCAAAAAAAGCTTCAGCCTCAATTATGTTAGTACTAAGTCCTAACTTTTTAGCTGTCTCTCGGGCTATAGCTATATTGTCTCCGGTAACCATCTTTACTGCGATGCCGTGTTTATTGGCCTGCGATATAGTTTCAATTGAGTCCTCTCGAGGAGGATCAAACAGAGACAACGTGCCTAGATATTCCCACGAACTGTTATTTCTGGAGCGAGCTACACCTAATGTCCGGAAGCCTTTTGCTGCAAAATCATCCACGTCTTTTAACGCCTTAGCTCTGTCTGCTTCGGACAAGTCACTTAAGTTGATTATTGTCTGTGGGGCTCCTTTAGTGACTCTGAATGTTGTTTCCTCAGGCCCTTTGATTTCGGCTTCTGTTCGTTTATGGACTGGGTCAAACGGGATAAATTTGAGTTGGTTAAATTGCTGAAGGGCATCTGGATTTTCAAGTTTTGCCATGATCGCCAAATCAATAGAATCTCCATCTTCACTTTTGCTGGCTAGAGAACCTATTAGAAGTAACTCTTCGACGTTTTTGGCTCCAAAGAGAACCGAGTCTCCTAGTGTGAGTTTGTTCTGAGTCAGAGTGCCTGTTTTATCCGAACATAAAATATTCATTCCGGCCATTTCTTCAATAGCTTCCAGACGGGAAACAATGGCGTCCATCTTAGACAGAGCAAGACCACCTACAGCCATAGTTACTGAAAGAACTGCTGGCATAGCTACAGGAATAGCGGCTACAGTTAAAATCAGTGCAAATTGAACAAGCTCAAGAGGGCGTTCTCCACGATCAAGACCTACAAGAATTAGTACGGCCACCATAGCAAGAGTCAGGTAGATTAGGTAATTACCTATGGAGAGTACAGCCTTCTGGAAGTGTGAGACTGCACCTGCAGATTCTACCAATTTTGCGGTGCGTCCAAAAAAGGTGTTGGATCCGGTTCCGGAGACCACTGCAATCATTTCTCCCTGTTTTGCAACTGAACCGGAATATGCTGTGTCACCCACCCCTTTTGTGACGGGCAGGGATTCTCCAGTAAGGGCGGCTTGGTCTACGCTGATATAATCTCCATTTACAAGAACAACATCTGCTGGAATGACGTCTCCCAGACGTAGGCGTACAATATCGCCGGGTACCAGATTATTTGCTTCAACTTCTCCCCATGTGTTGTCCCGCAATGCACGAGCTTTGAGAGCCAGCTGACTTTTCAAAGCATCCAGCGCATTGGATGCCTTATGCTCTTCAAAAAATCCGATAGCAGCATTAAACAGTAGCAGCACTACAATAATTACAAAGTCTGCCCAGCGTCCCACGATTGCGGATAGCAGGGCAGCTACTTCGATCATCCATGGAATAGGCCCCCAGAAGAAACCTAAAAGTTTAAGTAACGGGTTAGCCTTTTTTTCAATTAAAGCGTTTTGTCCGTATTTTTCCAGCCGTTTTTCGACTTCTTCTGAGGTCAGGCCGTTCATTGATGATGATAGCTCTGAGAAAACTTGATCAACGCTCTTATGTTGTTCCGTCATGACGTCCTCGCAACATGTAGACGATAAAATGAAGCAACTATGAATTTTGCACCACAATTAGCTATATCAAAAATAGATGGAGAGCGCACTGATCTGAGGAAGATTCGTACGAAAAGATAATGCAAGCGTGGATGGAGGTAATCAGAAATCAGTATTATACTGCATTGACATTGGTTGTTAACAAAAACGTAACAGGCTTCGCATAGTATATTGTTGTCGAAAACAACCCATGCTACCATCCAAAACAGATACTTGTTTCACAATCATACTAACTAATAGGATTGAAAGCTCATGGAACTCACAAAAAATATTGCTATTGTCGCTCATGATAACTGCAAAAAAACTATGTTGGAGTTTGTTGATTGTAACTTTGACATATTAATCCATCATCATCTGTTCGCGACAGGGACAACAGGAAGTATGGTTGAGAAATTGTTGCAGGAGAAGGCTAGTGCCACAGAAATGGAGCAGTTCTCTGGTGTAAGTAAAATGAAATCCGGCCCGCTTGGAGGTGACCAGCAGCTGGGTGGGTTAATAGCGGATGGAAAAATAGATGTGCTTATTTTTTTCTGGGATCCAATGGAACCTCAGCCTCATGATGTCGATGTTAAGGCGCTGCTTCGTCTGGCTGTCCTTTACAACATTCCCACAGCAAGTAACCGGTCCTCTGCGGATTTTCTTATCTCTTCACCGCTTTTTAGCAGTGCATACGAGATAATTGAAACCGGACATATTAAATAAACCAAAGAACTCCTTAGACTTGCCGTACAGCTTCTTTTTTCTTGTGCGCTACTTACGATATCCGTTATCGGCAACTGATTGTTTTGTGCTGACGAACCGTCCGGTTCGCCAGCACAATGTTTAAAATACGTTTAACAGCTTATAATTCTTATTATGAATGATTGAAAGATGTTAGAACCAGTAAAAAAAGGGAGCCATTTGGCTCCCTTTTTTGTTGCAATATCTGCGTTTGTTTTTCAGTCCTTCTGCGATCACATTTCTGTTCAACCACAGCGCTGTTACTCTGTGCTTTTATGTTTTCTTAATAAAGCAATATATCTTGATAGTTAGAACCACTCTCGTGTTAGTGTGAATCGAGTAGCACTATTGATAGGTAGCAAGCAAAATATTTTTTTATTCTGCTTGTAATATTTTTTTAATTTTCGTAACACGTACGGAGTGTTGTTATTCCGGAATGGATAATTGTAACAAAGTAAAGGAGTTGTCTATGTCTGGAGCAAAAGAAAAGCAGGCTACTGCCAAGCCAGCCTACTTAGCGAACCTGAAGCTACCGGCGACGGGAAGCAATGTGGAGATGGAGGGGGTAAACTACAAAATTGCCGCCCCTCAGGGTGTTGATCCTTCCACACTCTTCTTTGTTCAGGTTGACAAGGACAAGTGTCAGGCATGTGGCGAATGTGAAACCCACTGTCCTACCGGAGCCATTCAGGAAATGCATCCGGATGGTGAACGCGGGGTAGTAGATCCTGCGGCATGTGTCAACTGTGGACAGTGTCTTGCCAACTGTCCTTTTGGCGCAATCAGTGAACAGGTCTCATATGTTGGTGAGATATTCGAAAAACTCAAAGACCCTGATACCATTGTTGTTTCCATGCCTGCTCCGGCTGTACGTTATGGCCTTGGCGAATGCTTTGGTATGCCTACAGGCACGTACGTCGGCGGCAAAATGCATGCAGCATTGCGCCGTCTGGGCTTTGGCCTTGTATGGGATAACGAATGGACTGCGGACGTTACCATCATGGAAGAGGGCACTGAGCTGCTCGAAAGGGTTAAGAAAGGTGATAAGCCATTGCCGCAATTCACCTCATGTTGCCCGGGCTGGGTAAAGTTTGCGGAAACTTTTTACCCAGATCTTAATGCTCACCTTTCCACCTGTAGGTCTCCTATTGGTATGCTCGGTCCTTTAGCTAAGACCTATGGTTCTGAACAATCCGGCATTAAGAGCAAAAAGATGTACACTGTGTCCATCATGCCTTGTGTTGCCAAAAAGTTTGAGGGACTCCGTCCTGAAATGAACGCAAGTGGCTCCCGTGATATTGATGCTACCATCAATACTCGTGAACTGGCATGGATGATCAAACAGGCTGGTATTGATTTTGCCTCGCTCCCTGAAGAACAGCCGGATCCTGCTCTTGGTATGTCTACAGGTGCTGCGACTATCTTCGGCACCAGTGGCGGTGTTATGGAAGCCGCACTACGTCTTGCTTACGAAGTGCTTTCCGGTAACACCCTTGCCAATCCGGACATCAAAGTAGTCCGCGCCCATGAAGGCATCAAGACAGCTGATATTCCTGTACCTAATTTCGGTACTGTGAAGGTTGCTGTTGTAAGTGGCCTACAAAATGCGGCAAAACTCTGCGACGAAGTACGCGCTGGTAAATCACCGTACCACTTCATCGAAGTCATGACTTGTCCCGGTGGTTGCGTAAATGGTGGCGGACAACCTCTTGAGCCTGAAATGCTCCAATCTTCGCTTTTCCATAGCACTGTTGCTAAGATCAACCGCCGCTTCAATCAGCGACGTGTAGGCTAGGAGATTACTATGAAAAAAATAGGATTAATGAGCAGACGTGGTTTCATCAAGGTTGCTGGTATCGCCTGCGGGTACTCAGTTCTTGGTTTTAACGTTACCCGTGAAGCGTTCGCAGCGACCTTGGAATTCGTCGGTTTGCGTCAGCAGTCCGTGTACAATGCAGACAGCAAGATTTATTCCATCCGCAAGTCTCAGGACAACCCAATGATTAAGAAGCTTTATGCGAAGGATGGCTTTCTACATGAAGGTCCATGCGGGCATAAATCTCATCATTTACTCCACACTCACTACAATGATCGAAGTGCAGGCGTTAAGGCTTTGAAAGCCAAAGGCGTAAAACTGGCACTGTAATAGTACCGTAGTCCTACGGGCAGCCTGCGGGAAGGAATAGTCTGAACCTCAGGGCCGCCCTTTTTTCCGTCGGCTAAAAGAGCAATGAACTCAACGCGTAACCGACCTGCCCGTATGGATCAAATTTCGACGTTCTACACAAGAGAGCATGTGATCATGGAAAAGCGCATGGGCGTTGTAAGTATCATTGTTGGCGATAGAAAGCGTGAGGCTGGCAGTGTGAATGACATCATAACCAAACATAGTAACATCGTTCTTGCCCGCATGGGCCTGCCGTGTCGTGATAGGGGACTTAGTGTCATTGCCCTTATCATTGAGGCAACCACGAACGAGGTTGGTGCATTCACCGGTCAACTTGGCAACCTTTCTAGCGTAAAAGTTAAATCTTCACTTGTATAGCCACGGAGGCGGATATGTTAGTAGATACAGAAGGATTAGAAAATTTTATAGACGAGAATGCTATTCATGAAATTATACGCACTACAACACAGCCGGAATCAGCTCGTGTTCGCGATATTCTGGATAAAGCTCGCGAAGCTAAAGGCCTTACCTTAGAGGAAACCGCTTGCCTGCTACAAGCGGAGGACCCAGAATTAAACGAAATGATATTTGAAACTGCTCGTGCTGTTAAGCGGGCCATTTACGGAAATCGGTTAGTTCTCTTTGCACCTCTCTATGTTACTAACGAATGTGGGAATAACTGTACTTATTGTGGTTTTAAGGCAGATAACACGGAATTAGATCGCCGCACGCTCTCTCCTGAAGAACTCCAGCGTGAAGTTAGAGTCCTGGAAGATATGGGGCATAAGCGTCTATTACTTGTTTACGGAGAACATCCAAAATTTGGTGCGGACTGGATCGCTGAAACAGTTCAAACAGTGTATGACACAGTCGCTGAAAAAAGCGGTGAAATCCGGCGCGTGAATATTAACTGTGCACCGCTGGATGTGGAAGGTTTCCGTAAGCTAAGTGACGTGGGCATAGGAACCTATCAGTGTTTCCAAGAAACTTACCATACAAAAACATATGCTGCTTTGCACCCAACCGGACATAAAAAGCACTTTTTGTGGCGCCTGCATGCATTGCATAGAGCTATGGAGGCGGGGATCGAAGATGTGGGTATGGGACCATTACTTGGTCTGTACGACTATCGTTTTGATATCCTCAGTTGTCTTGCACATGCTGCGGAACTGGAAAAACGTTTTGGCGTAGGCCCACACACAATTTCTTTCCCACGTTTGGAACCTGCACTTAATGCTGATATTGCATTCAATCCACCGTACCCTATCTCAGATATGCAGTTCAAACGTTTAGTGGCTGTACTACGTCTTTCTGTACCATATACAGGTCTTATCCTCAGTACTCGAGAAGACCGGATTATGCGACGTGAGTTGCTTGATCTTGGTGTATCGCAGATAAGTGCAGGTTCACGCACTTATCCTGGAGCTTATACTGACCCGAACTATGACCGACCTGATGTCCAGCAGTTCTGTATAGGTGATAACCGTAGTCTTGAAGACGTTATTCAGGAAATCGTACAAAACGGATATATTCCGTCATGGTGCACTGCATGCTATCGTCTGGGTAGAACCGGTGAGCACTTTATGGAGTTAGCTAAAAAAGGCTTCATTCAAGAGTTCTGCCATCCTAACTCACTGTTTACATTTAAAGAATACTTGCATGACTACGCCGGTGAAGCTACGCGCTCTATCGGTATTCCTCTGATTCAAAATGAGGTGGATAACTTCCCTGCAAAGCGCCGTGATTTGGTTGAAACACGGCTACATCGCATTGAAGAGGGAGAACGAGACTTATACCTGTAGTCCCGCTATTCAAAAATATCTCTGCCGAGACCGGGTTTATATCTATTAGTAAACCCGCAGAAAACTGGAGGGCCGGGTTCATCCACCCGGTTCCTTTAGTTTCTACCCCTCTCAGGGGATATCTACATGTTTTTTGCATGGAACACGCAGCGCATAACTTCCCATAAGATACTAAGTCATTCACTCTTTTGCTAGTTGTTTTT
Organism: Halodesulfovibrio aestuarii DSM 17919 = ATCC 29578; assembly: GCF_000384815.1. Classification (NCBI taxonomy): domain Bacteria; kingdom Pseudomonadati; phylum Thermodesulfobacteriota; class Desulfovibrionia; order Desulfovibrionales; family Desulfovibrionaceae; genus Halodesulfovibrio; species Halodesulfovibrio aestuarii. Next base: position 782,430 of record NZ_ARQF01000021.1, on the reverse strand, counting down.
GGTACAGCTATGGTCAGTACTTTACGATCATCTGTGCCATTGCCAAAGTGAAGACTGGTTCCGCAATTTCAGCGATGCAGGAGTATTAATTATGCAGAAGAACGAGATCTTAGACGCGTTGCGCGCGTCCGATGCAAGCTCATTGTTCGAAACTGCTTATCGTACCCGTAACGACACTTTTGGGCAGGAGGTCTTTCAGCGAGGGGTGGTTGAATTTTCAACCCATTGCCGAAAAAACTGTCAGTATTGCGGACTACGTGCCGCGAATGTAGCTCTCAAGCGATTCAGATTAAGCACCGAGGAAATCATTGCCGCAGCGCATTGCGCTATAGAAGCAGGTATGGGCACTGTCGTTCTTCAATCAGGCGAGGAACAACTGGATATCCGACGTGTCGGTAAAATAATTGAAAAGATAAAGAATCTTAGCGACGTATCCGTCACCCTCTCGTTGGGTGATCATGATGAGGACACCTACAGATATTGGCTTGACTGCGGTGCTGATAGGTATCTTTTGAAGATGGAAACGTTCGATGAAACTCTGCATGCCCGTATGCGCCCCGGTCAAACAATGAAAGAACGGCTTAGAAGGGTAAACATGTTATGCAGACTTGGCTTTGAAACAGGATCAGGCATTATTTCCGGTCTACCATACATGACGCAGGAAATGCTTGCTGATGATTTGTTGAAGTTGTCTGATATGTCTCTTGATATGATCGCCGTAGGGCCGTTCGTCCCGCATCCGGATACACCGCTTGCCCCTTATTCTGCAGGATCAATGGAAGAAGCACTGCGTGTTACTGCATTGTTACGAATAATGAACCCTAAGGCGAACATACCCGCAACCAGCGCTCTGGATGCGCTGGATGTTAATGGCCGAGAAAAGGGGTTGCATGCTGGTGCAAACGTCGTCATGCCCTCCGTCACGCCAGAGTTTGTTCGTGCCCGATATAATATTTATCCCGGAAAGAACAATGCATCGGAACCGGTGCAGGAACTTATTGAAAGACTGCAACAACGCCTTTGTAACGCAGGCTATAAACCATCATCCGCACGCGGCGCATCACCCGCATATCGGAAAACAGCATAGGAGATTTATGATGTCTGAAAAAGCTCCCAGAGGCATTCGCATGGTCATTACTCTTGTTGGTCGACGCAATGCCGGAAAATCTTCACTTATCAATGCGCTTGCCGGACAAGATATCGCGATAGTATCTGATCACCCCGGCACAACCACCGACCCAGTTGCAAAGCACTATGAGTTATTACCATTGGGGCCTGTAACGTTCTACGATACGGCAGGGCTCGATGACACCGGGACCCTCGGCGAACTTCGCATTAAGGCAGCTCAGAGGGTGCTTTATCGCACTGATACGGCAATTCTTGTGGTGAGCGAAGAGGGTATGGGTGATGCAGAACACGAAATCTTAAATACACTGCAAAAGATGAATATCGCGACTATCGTTGTGTTCAACAAAGCAGACATTGCCACTCCTAAGCCTGACGATATCGCATTTTGTGCGAACAACGGACTCCCTCATCTGACAGTTTGCACAGCATCCGGCCAAGGAGTAAATGACGTCAAAAAAACGTTAATTGCTACTGCGCCTAAAGAGTTTGTGGAAGACCCTGTTCTTGTCAGTGACCTTATTTCACATGGGGAGACCGTGTTGTGCGTTGTCCCTATTGATCGCGCTGCTCCGAAGGGGAGGATCATTCTACCGCAGGTTCAGGTACTGCGTGATGTGTTGGACAACGATGCGTTAGGAATAGTGGTTAAAGAACATGAGTTACCAGAGGCGCTCGGAGCATTGCGACACGACCCCGCGTTAGTAATAACAGATTCGCAGGCTATCGCAGAAGTCGTGGCAGATGTGCCGAAGAACGTGCCACTTACGACCTTCTCTACCTTATTTGCACGTTATAAAGGCGACTTACCAACACTGGTCGAGGGCGCACGTGCCATAGACTCCTTGAAGGACGGCGACAAGGTACTTATGTGTGAGGCGTGTTCACATCATGCTGTTGAGGACGATATCGGCCGAGTAAAGCTCCCGAAATGGATAACTCAATACACTGGTAAAGAACTGGAGTTTGTCATATACGCCGGTCACGATTTTCCAGAGGACCTCGAATGCTTTGCTCTCGCCGTGCACTGTGGCGGTTGTATGAGCAATAGAACAGAAATGTTGCGCCGTATACGTGAATGCACTCGCCGTGAAGTTCCAATCACCAACTACGGAGTTGCAATCTCGAAAGTTCATGGAGTGTTGGATAGGGTAGTGCAACCTCTCGGACTGTAAGAAGCTTTTTGACCTAGAACTGTCGTAATTAAGTGAGCATGTTTAGGAAAAAACCAAGCACGGCAAGTTCAGGTTACATGGCTTATCAATGTATTAGTAGTCTTACTTACAAGCCCTTGTTTTACAGGGGCTTGTTTATTATAAAAAATGTCCAGTTTCGCTATGTCGTTATGTAATTGCTGGACATGTTACACTTTAAGACGATGCCATAAGAGTAACCGTTGGTTTTCATGTAATATCGTAATGAGTAATCTGATATTGTAGCGTAACAGGAATTCCAGCTTTTTATTGTCGGGGTAAGATGTGGCTACAGTTTAATAGTGATGCGTGGCCAGCAGGTATCATTTATTATCCTTTCCTTGTTTCAGCAGAAATTCTTCTGTGTCTTTTACATCCATAGGGTGATAGAAATAAAAACCTTGTGCTTCTGTACAATTTTCGTGTTTCAAAAGTTGCAATTGGTCATCTGTTTCGACACCCTTAGCAAGAACGTCTACTTTCATGCTATCTCCCATGGCGATAATTGCGCTTGCTATTGCCATATCATCAATGTCGGTGGTGATCGCCTTAATAAAGGTGCTATCAATCTTGAGTCGATCAATAGGAAAATGTTCCAGATAAACGAGGATTGAGTATCCGGTACCAAAGTCATTAATCGCAAGTTTCACACCAAGTTCTTTGAGCTTGAGAAATGTATTAATCGCGCTATTCGCATTTTTCACCAAAATAGACTCACCAATTTCTAACTCCAGAACCGAAGGCTCAAGATTTGTTTCCTTAAGTACTCTAGCAACAGTGTCTGGGAAATCAGAGCTTGAGAACTGCATTGCTGCGACATTAACTGCCATGCGTGTTATATTTAGACCGGCATCCTGCCAATATTTAGCTTGCTGACACGCAGTACGCAGTACCCATTCTCCAATTGGAGCGATAAGGCCACTTTCCTCAGCTATAGGAATAAAATCATATGGGGCAACATTACCTAAACTGACATTATTCCATCTAAGCAATGCCTCAAGGCCGGTCACAGCTCCTGTAGATAGATTAACTTGTGGTTGATAGTGAAGCGACATTTCATTTCGTTCAATGGCGTGGCGCAGTTCATTCTCAAGATTTATGCGTAACAGAGCTTGTTCGTTCATAGATTTGTCATAAAACTGAACATTGTTGCGCCCATTACGTTTTGCAAAATACATAGCCAGATCCGCACTTTTCAGTAACTCGACATCATCTTCCCCATCGTTTGGGTAAAGACTTATTCCAATACTCGGCGTAACAATGAGCTTATGTGCGTTTAATTCTATCGGCTTTGAAAGTTCTTCTTGAATTCGCTTCGCCACGGTTAACGCATCATCCGGCTGCTGGAGGTCTGTAAGTAACACCGTAAATTCATCCCCTCCAAGCCTGGCTATTTGCATGTTGGAATTGTCGCTTAACAGATATCTTGAAACTGCATCACTACTACGCAGGCTGTGTTTAATTCGTTTAGCAACAGTACGTAACAAGTCGTCGCCAACTTTATGGCCCAGTGCGTCATTAACTCGTTTAAAGTTGTCAAGATCGATAAACAAGACAGCTAAAGATTGTTCATTTTTTTCTGAAAAAACGATCTCTTGCTTTATTCTGTTTATAAAATAAGCACGATTGGGCAGCCCTGTTAAACTATCATAATAAGCCATTTGAAGCATTTTTTTTTCAGCTTGCCATTTTTGTCCTAAGGCAACGGCAAGCTGACGCACTTCGTGAGGATGAAATGGCTTTTGGATATAAAACATCTTTCCCGCAGGCGGGACTCGTAAAGATAGCTCGCCTGGCTCAACGTCCGAATAAGCAGTTGAAATAACGATTTCAATATCTGGATCAAGGGCGCGAATCTCTGCCGCAGCCCACGCACCGTCCGGTCCTGGAGGCATGCGCATGTCAAGAAATATCATCGCAAACCGATTGTTATTTTCCAGACTCTCTTTTATTGCTTGTACTGCTTCGTTAGCCCCCATAGTGTATAAGACATCAAATTCCGGAGGTGCAGAACGGCCATCAGAAGCACGTTTGTCGCCAAACAGTTTGCTTTTTAGATTATTGATAGCAGCATTGGAGTACTGAGTGTTTCCTTCAAGGATCATACGATAAGATTCAAGAATTGCTCGTTCATCATCTGCAACTAAGATTCTAACTGGATTGTTTGCCGCGTCCACAGCGTTCTCCTTTTTGGAAGTTAAAGTGTACCGCTGTTCAGGCAACCGGTAATAGTATGCGGATAGATGCTCCGTGACCTAATCCGGCGCTTTCTACAAACATTTTGCCACCAAGAGACTGTATTGTAATCGCACTCCAATGGAGACCGTAACCGGAACCTTCTCTGTGCTTTGTTGAAAAGTCCCGTTCAAATAAGTGCTCAAGATGTTCAGGATCCACTCCTATTCCGTTGTCATCAAAATGGTAATCAACCATTTCCCTCCCCATAAGCTTTTCTTTACTTGCTGAAATTGTAATGCAACCAGTATGCTCTCCAGCTTCTATAATCGATTCCGCAGCATTGATTAACACGTTTGCTACGACTTGTTGCAAGGCGGCTCGCGCTCCGACAACATTACCACAACTAACCACACTGTCAGTAATTTTAACTTCCATTACATCTTTGAATACAGACCGTAATCCAGCCGCAACATCATTTATAATTTTTACCATATCGACAGCCTCTATTACCCTTTCAGAGCGGGTTAGTCGTCGTTGGTCTGCTAAAAGTCCTTCTATTTGAGCTATCTGCTGGATAGAAAGTGTCACGTCTTCATAACTTTTTGTTACCAACTTACTCAGCTCTTCTGCAGCCAACTCTACGAATTGTAGTAGGTCTGCACGGCGCTCTGATAACGTATTGGAATTTGCTAACTCAGCCGACGCCTGTTTAATTTCTTCAAGTGGCGCAGTCCGGAGACTCTGTTGCAATGTTGACAGCCTGACATTCAAGGGTGTTATGGCATTTCTAATGTTATGGAGAACCCCGCCCGCCATTTCGGCAACACCGGATCGGTATGATTGATCGACAACTTTTTGTCTGCTTTCTTCAAGGTGATCTACCATTTGGTTGAACGTTTTGCTCAAAAAGCCAATTTCATCATCTCGTTTGATTTGTATGTGCTCCTGCAAGTTACCAGCCTTGCCGATTTTTTTGGCATGTTCAGTTAATTCTGTCAGGGGCTCCAAAACGGTAATTCGGAGCAGCTTCCAAAATACAAACATCATTAACAGCCCAGTTGCAGCTAATGACCATAAGGATTGCATTACAGCCTTTGCACCTTGATCAGAAATATCTCGGGACGTGTCTATTTGTAACGCCAAAACTGGTTTTTGAGTAAGGTCAACTAACGTAGTATAAATTTGCCAACTAGTCTGTGTTTCAACTTTCCGCAACGCTGAATACGTTATTCCTTTATGCCGGTGACCTATCTGTAACAAATGCGAAGGGACAATCTGTTGTTTTTTGGGGAGGGACGGAATAATGGAAAGCTTGGTCAATTTACTTATGTGGCTGATTGTAGAATTATCCAAAAAGCGTCCTAAGATAAAAGTTCCGGCAATCGGTCCCTTACGCAAGTTAGTTAAAATAGGCTTGGCTACTACCAGCATAGGGGCATAGGGAGTATCGATTATCCCACGAACCTCGTCCGTTAATGTCTTAATCTGTAGTAGCGGATGATCTGGTGGGAGCTTTGCTTCTGAAAGCCATCCGAGATGAAGTAACTCATTGGTTGGCAAGTCAATAGCGAGATTCCAGGCTGCATTACCTTCCGTATCATAAAAACCCATGTAATTAGCCTTTAACGCTTCAAGAACGCTGGTTCCTTCAAGATTTTCTTTAACAAAGTTCTGATTTTTACCTGTCATATAGTTGTAGGTATCTGTCCAAAAGGCCCAATCTGAAGCTGATGGGGCAACTTGGTTAAGCTCATTGTTAATAGTCTCAAGGACACGTTCTGCATTCTTGATTGCCGTTTCTTTTTCCAAAGAGATAAAACTCGGCATAATAAATACCCATTGGATGCCAAGACAAAGCAGGCCTGAGGCGACGAAAGCCAATACAACCAGTATGTTTACTTTGCTCGACAAACGCATGTGCCATCTCCTGATAGATATAAGCAAGGCATTAACTAAAATTGTCCCAATAGTGCTTGAGATCATCCGTTGATTATTTCCATTGTTCCTCTTTTATAGCTGGTAATTTAAATCTCATTTGCAAAACTGGTCTGTTCCAGCCGATGCCTCTTTGTTGGAAGAGAGACAGTACGTAACACGGGCTGTACATTTCATAAAAAGTATTATCTATATCCTCTATGGATATTTTATTTTTCATTCTAATTATATTTTATTACAATTGTTTTACAATGTTCCTGTTTATTTTATTAGGATTAATAGTTGGCTAGAGTAGGTGTTATAATACATCTAGTTAGCATTGACACTAAAATGAATCCGCTTATTATTCATACTATCAAAATTTGCATTCAAAAATCCAATTTAGAAATCTGTTACATTTGGTTCTTGGAGGATATTATGGATACTACCAAATTAAATCCTTGGAACTGGCTTAAAAAAGAAGATGAAGAGGAAAAAATCCTGCCAGTAAAGCAGCATGATTTATGTCGATGGCACCGACGAGATCGTAGTCCTTTGCTTAACTTGCATGATGAAATTGACAGACTTTTCGATAAAACTTTTCAGGGTATTGATTTTAAAACACCTTTTTTTCACAAACATGCTTTCCCTCAGTTAGGGATCTTGAAGCCTGATGTTGATATTTCGGGAACGGAAAAAGAGTATACAATTACAGCAGAACTTCCAGGCATGACAGAAGAAGATATCTCCATTGAATTAAAAGGGGATTCCTTGATTTTAAAAGGTGAGAAGCGGCAGGAAAAAAAATCTGAGGACGAAGGTTATTATCGCGTGGAACGAAATTATGGATCATTTCAACGTGTATTGACTGTCCCAAAGGATGCTGATGCTGAAAACATAAAAGCACAATATAGCAATGGAGTAATTACGATTACTCTACCTCGAAAAGCTGAAGCAATCACAGAATCCAAAAAGATTAGCATAGAAAAAGATTAGGCAACGTAAAAAGCCCCGGAAAATCCGGGGCTTTTTTTGCTGTTTAAAATTACGTTACAAATAACAAACGTAAAATAACCTTCTACTAAATCATATCAACCAACATTAACAATGTCCGCGTGGATAACATGGTCAGACAAGTTATATGCCGAGGGTAATCAAATTGTGATATGCCCCTCTAAATACGTTACCGCTTTGCCCGAGATCAAAACCCGTTCGTCCAGATTTTCGCAGAAAAGCGTTCCACCTCTTGGTGATAACTGTAAAGCGAGCATCACTTCTTTTGAAAGCTTTTCGCTCCAGTAGGGGATTAATGAACAATGGGCAGAACCGGTCACTGGATCTTCAAAAATGCTGGACTGAGGCGTAAAGAAACGTGAAACAAAATCTACCACATCACCTCGGGCGGTTACGACAATACCGCCGATGTCGAGATTGATTTGATTAAGAAGCTCTTGATTAGGAACCATGTTTTTAACCGTCTCTTCGTTGTCAAACACAAGAACATAGTCCCGAGATTTCAGTACTTCTATAGGTTTTTCCTTAAATGAATCCAGAATTATTTGAGGAGCGGAACTGGGTATGGGTTTTCGGGACGGAAAATTTAATGTCAGCAAATCTTCTTCAACAGCAACCGTCAGGATTCCGCTTTTTGAATGAAATTTCAGTGAATTTAAAGAAGGCTGAAGGTGTCTTGCAATAACATGTGCCGTTGCAAGTGTAGCATGACCGCATAGGTCGATTTCAAGTTCCGGTGTAAACCATCGGATTTCGAAACCATCATCTACAGTAATGAAAAACGCCGTTTCAGAAACAGAGTTTTCTTTCGCTATATTTTGCATAACTTCATCGGGTAGCCAATATTCAAGCTTACAGACGGCCGCAGGGTTGCCTCCAAAAACGCTATCTGTAAAAGCATCAACTTGGAACAGCGGTAATTGCATATGGTATCTCCCTAACTCTTGTTATTTTTATGTAATCCTAAGATGCAACACTTGTTGTAAGTAGGAGAGGGCGATTTACAGCGTGATGATGTTATAGATTAACCTCTGTATTGGCATTATGTCTGTAAAATTTGGTATACTAAACACTCTGAATCATATGTGTGAGAGATAAGTTACTACGTAAATGGAGGTTATTATGTCTAGTGAAAGACTAAGCGTAACGCGAGGAGACATCACAATTAATGGCGGGCAGGTTGTTATTATAAATAAACATGTTGCGCAGCAAGTTCAAAAGGCTATGGATGAAAAACAACAAGGAGCTTCAACCAAGGACGATGTCATAATTAACATTGAAATAAGATAATAGTAATAGGCACTTGAAATTAATTCAAGTAGTTCTCTTTACTCATCGAGAGATTTACACAACATTCCAATTGAACAGTGCAATTTCAGGTGCCTTTACTGCATAACCGCACAGAGAAGTCTATCCGATGGTAAGATGTATAGAGTGTGCGAGAATAAAACACTGGTTCATTAACCTTGCTTGTCACCTTACTACATCACGAACAACACTCTTGTTTCTTCCTGTTTGTTTTGCTTCGTAGAGTGCTTCATCTGCCTCCCTGAGTAGTACATCAATTGATGTAGTGAATTGATGTTTGGGCGCCATTCCACAACTTAATGTACACGTTACTTTTTGTGTCGGGTTAATTGCAATACTTGTTTTAGAGTATGTTGAAACAATGCTGTTCAGCAAGTTTATAACCACTTTGTCTGAATTTGCTGTTAGAACAACAGCAAATTCTTCTCCCCCTATGCGACCAAATATAGAGTCGGGCGGTAACAGGCTTGAAATAATATCAGTTGTTTTCTTTAAAACAATGTCACCAGCATGATGACCGTATTGATCATTAATTTTTTTGAAAAAATCTATATCCAGCATTATTGCGTAGAACTGTTCATCATACTCGTTAAACATTTTTTCAGCTAATTCAAAAAATTTTCTTCGATTATAAATACCAGTTAAGCCATCTCTCGTTGCAAGATATTCTAGTTTTTGAATAAGATGTTGCAATTCAAGATGTACCTTTACTCTGGCAAGTAATTCAACCGGTTTAAAGGGCTTTGTCACATAGTCAACACCTCCAATAAGGTAGGCAGCTTCTATGCTGTCCTCATCCTTTTGTGCCGTTAAAAATATGACGGGAATGTTTTTTGTCTCTTCGGATTTTTTAAGTGCCTCACAAACTTCAAAACCACTCATCTCCGGCATTAAAATATCCAACAAAATGAGGTCGACATTCTCACTGGCTAACAATTCTAGCGCATCCTTACCTGATGTGGCCGGTATGACATCATAATTGTCTAAAATAGCAAGAACAATCTCTATGTTTGACTCTGAATCATCGACAACAAGAATTGTTGATTGTTGTATCTCGTTATTCATTGCTTTCCCCTAAAAGGTTCAGAGCATCATTGTACTTATACTTATCCAAAAGTGCCCGGATTTCTTTTAGACGTTGCTCATCTTCGTGCTGGAGAGAGTAGAGGGTGAATTTAGTTAAAACTCTTTTAATATTTTTAGGTCGTTTGCTATTTACAGCTTCATATAGTGATAACCATAATTTTTTACGAATATTTCCACCTAGCAAAGGGAGATCTGAATGAGGCACTTCTTCTTGCTGAAGCTCCGGACAGTTTGAGATATCTTTGAGTACTTTTCCAAGTTCCTGATCAAAGGTACTTAAAAGAGAGCTATCGAAACTTGCTTCTAACTTTTTGGTCACTGAGTGAAGATCATTTGCACCTATACTTGCACTTACCCCTTTAAGAGTATGCAGTAACCTTTTTGCTTCTTTTTTGTTTTCTGTAAGAAGCTTTTTGAGAGAATTATGCGCGTCTTCGTAATTAGATTGGAAGTTACGCAAAATTTTATAATAAAGAGCCAGATTGCCATTCATATATTTTAGACCGGTTTCAGCATCTATTGCGGTAAATTTAAACGTAACTTGCTCCTGTGGCTCAACATAATCTGATACGTCTTCTTTCAAATCAATTTTCGGAGATAAGTAGCGTAATAATGTTGCAAAAAACTTTTCGACATCGATCGGTTTATTAAGATGACTATCCATCCCAGCCTCTTTTGATCGCGCTACATCAGATGCCATCGCGTTAGCAGTAAGAGCTACAATGGGAATTTTGGAGCCTGTAGCTCGTATTTTTGCTGTAGCAGTATATCCGTCCATTACAGGCATCTGAATATCCATAAAAATTAATTCGTACCGATCCGGATGCTGTGCTAACTTTTCGACAGCCTCCAAACCATCATGAGCTTCGTCAATTATGATACCAGAGTGAACGAGTATGTCTTTAATGATCTCTCGATTAAGATTATTGTCTTCAACTAATAGAATGTGGCTGCCTTTCCTTGTGACGAGCTCTTCTTTCAAACTTACTTTTTTTACCTTAGTGCTAATATCTTCTTTTACTTCTGACCCAAAGTAAGAAATGATTATATTGTACAGCTCTGAAGGATTAACCGGTTTGTGTAAAAATGTAGTAATTCCATGCCGAGCAGCTTCTTCTTTGTAATACTCTTCATCATACCCAGAAATCATAATAATTGGGTGCGCAGGCGACGGCAATGTTGCGTTAAGTTTTTCCGTAGTTTCAATGCCATTCAATCCTGGCATGTTCCAGTCCATTAAAATAAGATCATACGGTGGATTTTCTTTGATATTTTGTAGAGCTTCTTCTCCGCTGCTGACAACTTCAATATCGAAATTATATACGGACAGTAAATTTGTAAGCGAAGTCTGCCAGGAAGGACTGTCATCCACTATCAAAACTCGTTTATTAGTAAACATTGTTTGATCATTATTTCGGGATGAAATTTCTTTAAGTCTTACAGTGAAAAAGAATGAAGTGCCTTTATCTTTTTCACTTTGAACCCATATATACCCACCCATTAGTTGGACAAGTTGTTTTGAAATGGCAAGACCAAGTCCTGTTCCGCCATATTTGCGAGTCGTACTTGTATCTGCTTGAGAAAAAGACCTAAAAAGTCTGGACGCTTCTTCCTTTGTCAGTCCAATTCCTGTGTCTCTAACTTCAAAACGTATGTGATCTTTTTGCACTCGTGTAATATAGACTCCAACTTCCCCTTTTTCAGTAAACTTTATGGCATTGTTCGTTAAGTTGGTTATGATTTGAGCAAGGCGAAGCGGGTCTCCTGAATAGGCCATAGGCACGTCCGGTTCATAGCTTACTATGAAATCAAGTTCCTTATCTGCTGCTTTCATCCCCACAATCGTTGACACTTTTTCCATTACATCGTGCAGGTAAAATGTCGTGTTTTCCAAATCAAGTTTTCCTGCTTCGATTTTGGAATAGTCTAAAATGTCATCAATAATTCCTGAAAGAGACTGTGTCGCTATTTCAATTTTGGTGATGTATCGTTTTTGCTTTGGGGGAGTATCCTGCTGCTGCATAAGATACGTTAACCCTGTTATGGCATTAATAGGGGTGCGTATCTCATGACTCATATTTGCAAGAAATTCTGATTTAGCCTTAGTTGCAGACTCTGCTTTTTGTAACGCAAGGTGCAAAGCATCTGTTCGCTCTTCAACAATCCTTTCAAGATTCTCATTTAGTTTTTTCTGGCTTAACGTAAGTGATGATATTTTTTCACTGGCGTCACTAAAAGCCTCTTCAAGTTCCCCAATCTCATCATTAGCATGCTTTTTAAGGCTAATATCAAAATCGTTTTCTGAAAGCTTCCGAGCGGCATTTTTCAGCGCAAAAATACGTTTAACCAGAGAATTAGATGAAAGGAAGGCGAGTAAAATCACTGAGAACAGCATAACGGCAACAACTATTCTTAAATCGAGAAAGAGCTTAGTATATGGTCGTAGCAGATCCTTTTTATTAATAACTGTAACAACGCACCATTTATTTTCAGGCTGATACACGTAGTAGAGAGTTTTTGCACCATACGTGTCTGGATTTTCGCGTATTGTAAAATTATATTCAATCCAACCTGATTGTAGATGCTGAAGCCCCTTAGCTTTTATGGAGTCAACGACTTCTCGAAGGAAGAATCTTTTTGTTTTAGGATCTTGTAAGTCCAGCGTGTTTTCATTTGTAAGAAACGGATGACGTAGCAGACGGCCATCTAATTCAAAAATTGCAACATAGCTTCCTGCTGACGGACTAAGGTCTGCATCTGTAATTATTTTTCTAAAATTCGCCAAATCGATAATGGAGTGTATTCCTATTTGATTTGAAATAGCGCATACAGTCCATTTCCATGGCGCAAAATAGCTTAAGTAAGCAATATCATCTTTTGACAAGCTTTCTTTGCTTTTTGCTAAACGCAGGTATCCTTCTTTTTGAGTTAACAATTTGTTAATAAATGCTGGAGAAAATTCTTTTGCACATTGTTCCATTTGCATTGTTAAACTTTTTGTAATTCGGTTTTCGGGAGTAATAATAAACGTAAATCCTGCTTCTCCAATTTGTTGCGCATTTATAAAAGATTTTGAAAAATTTTGCGCTTGTTCTAATGTCAACTCTTTGTTTCTGTATTTGTTGTAAATTTTTTCAACAATGCGCATATCCGCGTCTGTGACTCCTTTAAGATACTGTTTAATAGATTCATTAAGGAGTTTTCCTGCCATATTTCCAACAAGCAATGTGTTCGTTTGGATTTCTTTTTTTATGGTTTTTTCAAAGCTTTTTTTAATCGGAGGTAGGGTTAAAGCGATCGAGGCAAGCATAATAAAGACAATGAGTAGAAAGGAGAGGTAGATTTTTCCTCGCAAGCCGAATTTTTTCAAAAAACGCATAAGGTAATCCTTTCATTAGTCTCATTAATGCTGGCTTATATCGTTGCAACTTACTATCCCTCTACGTATATTCCACGATAATATGTTAGATATACTAGTATTTCTTTTTTTGTTTCTATTTGCTGCTGGAATAGTCTGAGAAGCGACTGGTTATGTCTCTATGGAGGAAAGCTGTTGCTTTTTTGCTTACCTTTTATAGTTATTAATAAAAAAAGATAACCTTCTAAATATATTAATAAAAAACGACATCTGGGAACAAGACATAAAAAAGGACTTGCTGATATCAGCAAGTCCTTTTTTATGTCTATCTATACGTACAAGGTGGTAAGCAATAGCATTGTAGCGACATAAAGGCCGCCAAAAATGATGCCTAGAAACCACCAGCGAGCTTGACTAATGAATCCGGAACCATACCAAATTGGAGATGGGCCAGTTGCGTATGGTGTAATAATACCCATGAGACCAAGGCTTGCTGCGAGCATAAGGGCAATTCGTGGAAGCATTTCAGGTGGTAAAAGAGAGACTGCGGTTACCATAAATAAGGGCATAAGGGCTGTTGTATGCGCCGTAGTGCTGGCAAAGAAGTAATGAAGGACGAAAAACATGAGAACGAGGAATAACGCCACGGAAGATGGAGGCAAGCCATGCAGATGACTTGCAGCAAGTTTGCCGATCCAAAGAAGCACGCCAGTTTTCTTTAATCCGGAGGCCATTGCAACAAGAGTTGCGAACCAGACCAGAACGTTCCATGCGCTTTTATTACTTATGACGTCATCCCACGTGAGTATATTGCTCAGAACCATAAAAGAAAGAACCAGTATAGCTGCGACGGTACTGTTTATGCCAAGCTCTTTGCCAAAAATCCATAAAATGAGTGCCAATATAGCATAACCCAGCATCATAAGCTCTTTTCGGCTTATTGCTCCAAGTTTATTAAGTTCTTCTGCAGCCCAGGCAGGGGCCTCCGGTGATCTTTTTTGAGTTGGAGGGTAAATTATATAAGCAAGCCAAGGTGTGAGGATAAAAAGAGGGAGCATGGCAGGAATCATTATTTTTGCCCATTGTCCCCAGGTGATCTGAACTTTTGTTGTCTGGGCGATGATATCGATGGCCAGTAAGTTTGGAGCTAATGCTGTTAAGAACATAGAGCTGGTGACACATGTTGAGGCAATACCAACCCACGTTAAATACGAACCTATCTTGCGTGGTTCATGATCCGGAGTAGAGTTGAACATCGGTGGAATATTACTCACAATCGGATAAATTGTGCCTGCGCTTCTTGCTGTATTTGAAGGCATAAATGGAGCCAGTATCGCGTCAGAAAAAGCAATTGCATAACCAAGTCCAAGCGTATTTTTACCTAGGAACCGTATCAGGACTAAACTGATACGTCTCCCAAGTCCTGTCTTTTTATACCCTAATGCAAACATAAATGCAGAAAAAACGAGCCATATAACGCCATTGGAAAAGCCTGAGAGAGCCCAGTTTCGACTGGCGGTAGGATTGCCGATCAAGCCTAATGTGGCGACTATCGACACCCCGACAAAGCCCACAAGTGCCGCAGGGACCGGCTCAATTATGAGCCCGACAATAACGCCAATAAAAATACTCAGAAAGTACCAGCCTTCAATTGATAGTCCCTCCGGAGCAGGAAACAAAGCCATACCTATGGCAACAATAACAGGTGAAAGCTTAAGGATATATTCGCGCATTTATCTCTCCATTGGTTACGAGCAGATGAACAATTATGATACTGCATCTAGCTTTGAGGAGATGGGTTAGAAATAGATTAGTCCCACCACACGACCGATGCATGTTCTGTAGAGACCTCTTCTGTACTTATCTAATTATATATTTTGATCGATATTTCACCAGTATATCTTGGCAAATTAACAACTTTTCGTAGGTATAACAGTGAATGTTAGTTCAAAGCATCTTTTTGAGTAGCGAATTGCAATGTGGCTAAAAGGAAATGTTTTTATAGGCTGAGGCAGCTAAATATATAAACTAAATTGGTCACCACGAGGAAAGAGAGGAGGGGAATAAGACTATTTTTTATTGCCAAGATATATGTAACTTCGTAAATTTCATTAATAGGAATTTACAATGTTACAATACCAAATTGTTACCCCACATGTTGAAGCCAGTGAAATGCTCAAGCGCAGTATCCTTGCGATACAACCTGATATCAAAGTCAATACTGCCTGTGAGTTAGTCAGTGCCACAACAAACAGCCACATAGATGTTTTTTTTGTTGACCACAGCTTACTGCTCGGGGACAAAGTCGATATTTCTGAGGGGCTGAATTATATATGGAAGGAAGCTTCTAGTGCGGATGTTGTTATTTTGGTCAATTCAACTGAGATCAGATATGCAATTGAGGGCATTAATGCCGGTGCAGTGGATTATCTGGCATACCCGCTTATGCATTCAGAGGTAACTCTGGTACTTTCGCGGTTAGATCGTGATCTAGCACGTAAACATGAGCTGAGCTATCTCCAAGATGATTTCTGGAATGAGAAGGCGCTACAGCTTGTGAAAACAAATAGCCCGTTGATGCGTGAAGTTTTTTCCATGGTCAGGCAGATGGCTGCAACCAAAACAACGGTTCTTTTAACTGGTGAGACTGGTATCGGAAAAAGTGTTCTTGCAAAGCTCATTCATTCTCATAGTACAAGAAGAGATAAACCGTTTGTTAGCCTGCATTGCGGAGCTATACCGGATTCTCTGATCGAAAGTGAACTGTTCGGACATACTCGAGGAGCTTTTACAGGAGCTTTAAAAGACACTATCGGTAAGTTTGGTGCGGCTGAAGGAGGGACGCTTTTTCTGGATGAAATCGGAACAATTACTCCCTCAATGCAGATAAAGCTTCTCCATGTCCTTCAAGAACGTACCATTCAACGTGTGGGAAGCGATAAGGAGCATTTTGTTGATGTACGTATTATCGCGGCGACTAATGATGACTTGTGGCGGCAGTGTGAACTCGGGACATTTCGTAAGGACTTGTACTATAGATTGAATGTATTCCCTATCCGCATCCCATCCCTTAGGGAGCGAAAAGAAGATATTGCCTCTTTTGCCAAAACTTTTATTCAGGACTGCAACCATATGCTTGGTAAAGATATTGTTGGCCTTCATCCTAAAGTCCTGGCTGCCTTTAAACGTTATTCATGGCCGGGAAACGTGCGGGAATTGGAAAATATTATCGAGCGTGCTTGCATCCTTGAAACTGACAAGTTTATTCGGTTGGAAAACATACCTAACGAAATTTCAGCGCTTTCGAGTGCTACACTTGATACGCAGGCAGATATATCAGTCCCACTTGGTGAAGCTCGGCAAAACGTTGTTAACCAATTCGAATATATATATCTTTCGGAGTTGCTACAGGCTACTAAGGGGAAAATTAATAAAGCAGCAAAACAGGCAGGCATTACAACACGTCAAATTCATAAGCTAATGCAAAAGCATGAGTTAACAAAAGATGACTTTAAGTAGGAACTGTAAGTTCTTGTTTTGACACAATAAGAATCTATAGTTCCGTTTTTTAATTTATCAATTAGTCTTTAATCTTAGCTAATTAGATAAAAAAAGATAACTTCATTCAAAAAAAGAATCACCACGTTTTAGAAATAAGAACTGGTGGTTCTTTTTTTTGTAAACAAACAAAGTGAAAACAAATAAAAACAGATACTTAACGCTTTGGCACTTTCTATGCTTTAGCAAAGTAAACACAGTGAGGTGTCAAAATGGATACCTTGAAACAAAAAAAATGTGGCACACTTCAAGACGTTCTTGGTGTTTTGGTTCCTTACGAAAGGGATGATCAATTTAATATATTGAAAGTTTCAATTGCCTGCGCTGGTGAGCGTGAAATTGTTATTGAAAATCTTTCACAGCACGCAAATCTGTTGGAGTTATTACGAGAACCGGTGTTGCTGAAGGGTTTTATTAGCAGTGATGGGACAACAGAGACTATCAACGTAAAAAAAGTAATTCCTTTTGTTAAATCAGATTTTTTTAACAGTCGGAACACAATATGAGAAAAATGATTTCTCTATGCTTAAGCATAGTTATGGCACTGCTGGTAATTGGCGAATGCAGGGCGGAACAATATGAAGTTGTTGAACCGAATGCAGTCATTGCAGGTAGCATCACTGTTAAGGGCCAAAATTTCTATCTCGATGACGGTGAGTATGAATTTTTGCTTTTAAATTTTGAGGATATCTCGCTCGAAGGTATGCAGGTTGAAGTGTTCGGTGACTATGTCACCGTAAATAAAAAACCGGCATTCAAAGTCACCAGTATAGATGTTTATGAAGGTGGAGATCTTCCGTCAGAGGTAGATACCGAATCTGACGGCAAAGAAGGATCCTAACTATCTTCTGTTAAATGTATTTCCTCAAACTCTTTAGATATCTTTGAAGCAACGTGTAAAGAGTCTTTTATAGTTAGTTGTAGGTCGAATAACTAATATCTGTAGCACTCGATATTGCTCATATCCTTCGGGAGCTAACACTTATTTATACTGAAACATACAACACTTTATCAGCTGTGGATGTACATTAGCAGCGTGCCGCACTGGATGGTGCTCCGGCAATTTGTCGGGGCACCCTAACAAATTAACATCCCAAAAGCCCCATGCCTAATAGCTGAAGTTCTCTTCATGTTGTTTGGAGGTGCAGGGACCCTGTTTGTCAGGATCATAAGTTTGGAGAACGTTATGAGTCGTGAACAGAAAACAGTTCAACTAAGCGGAACATTACAACCTTGGATCAAGAATTGCGACGAGCCTGAAGGTTTAATGTTAGTTACAACAACTAATGATGGATATGTAGTAGAAGAAAATCGTAGTGGTTTAAATTTACTTTCATACATTGGTGAGTGGCTTGATGTCTCAGGCTACATTCGTAGAGACGGTCAGTTAGATTATCTCGTTATTCGTTCCGCCTCTGTAACTGAAGACGACTTGTGGCAAGATGAATTTGATGCCGACTGGTCATCCGGCCGCAAAGAGCCGCGTAGAATGCGGGAAAAGGACTACTAGTCGGACAGTTGGTTATGCCCAATACGTATCCAGACACATGGGTTCAGTACCCAAAAAAAGAGGAGTTCCAAGAGCTCCTCTTTTTGCATTTGCAGATTTATTTTTTAAAAGGCTAACCTTTGCCTTTTGTTCTGGTATTTCCTGGGCAGGCGTTCTTAGCGATATGATCGATGATTATACCGGCAATATCTTTTCCCGTGGCTCCCTCGACTCCTTCCAAACCCGGCGAAGAGTTGACTTCCATGACAACAGGGCCATGATTTGAACGTAATAAATCTACGCCGGCTACTCCCAGTCCCATAATCTTTGCAGCCCTGACGGCAGTAGAGCGTTCTTCAGGAGTAATACGAACAACAGAAGCAGAACCACCTCGGTGTAGGTTAGAACGGAATTCTCCTTCCTTCCCTTTGCGCATCATCGAAGCCACGACCTTTCCTCCGACAACAATGCACCGGATATCGCTACCTTTTGCTTCCTTAATATATTCTTGGACAATAAAGTTAGCTTTAAGCCCCCGAAAAGCTTCAATCACGCTTTCGGCAGCAGAATGAGTTTCTGCCAGTACAACGCCCACACCTTGTGTACCCTCAAGAAGCTTTACAACAAGCGGTGCTCCTCCGACCAGATCGATAAGATCCTGTGTGTAAGCAGTAGAATTGGCAAAGCCTGTGACCGGAAGCCCGATCCCTTTTCTTGCAAGGAGCTGCAAGCTGCGTAACTTATCTCTGGAGCGGGTAATCGCAACGGATTCGTTTACGCTATATACCCCCATCATTTCAAATTGCCGTACAACGGCTGTTCCATAAAATGTTATGGAAGCGCCAATACGAGGGATGATTGCGTCAATATTTTTCAACTCTTCACCCCGGTAATATACCGCAGGATTATGAGCAGTAATGTTCATGTAACAGCGTAACGGGTTGATTACTTCAACCTCATGGCCACGTACTTCCGCTGCTTCTACAAGCCGATTGGTGGAGTACAGTTCAGCCTTTCTGGAAAGGATAGCTATCTTCATTAATTTAATCACATAATGGAGTTTGATGTAAAAAAGCATGTTCTGGATCAACAATTGCTGTTCCAGACATAGCCGTGCGGCCAATGAGCATACGGCACTTCATACCCTTACGGCGGGTTAAGGTAACTTCAGCCAAACTGCGCCAGTTACCAATGCAAAGCTGAGTTTCAATAACAAATCGTTCTTCAGTCTGCCCACCGGAATTTGTAACGATGCGCCTTGCCGATATCGGAGCTTCAGCTGTAATCGTTCTATTTTCTCGAGAATCAAGTGCAATGGTAAAGCGAACCCACTCTGAATTGTCCTTGATGAATGCTTCTTCATTTATTGTATGAAGCGAAGACGTTCTGGCTCCGGTATCCACTTTGGAGAGAATGCACGAAATACCAAAATCCGGAAGAGAAACCCATTCCTTCCAACCAAGTGTTTCTTTTTCTAACATATTGTTCTTATAGGTTTTTTACATGAAAACAAGAGGCATTTTTTAAAGCTAAGGAGATGTATGCTTTTTCGATAATGATGTCTATATAAAACTGAGTAGCTACAGCAAGAATTCATTGTGACTTTATAAAATAATAAGGTCAGCTGAGTGAACATCTGCCTTCAACATTTTGCATTTGTTTTTAATAAAAAATCTTCATCAAGATATGAACGCGTTGCAGACGCTAAAACTTCCGTAAAGAATTCTTATAAATTCTTGAGGTGGTGGTACACAATTATTACAGAGTATTGTTTGCTGAGGTATCTATTGTATTACTTACTATATTTGTGTTTTTCGTCTTGTACTGACGAGGAAACGAGGTAAAAGTGAGAAATAAAAGCTGGCAGACTAAGCGGTCAATAGATAAAAAAGCGGCAGAGACACCTGCTGCTTTTTTTTGTTTCGATACATTATCGTCTGTTTTCATATGAAAAACATATGAAATATTTTTTTTTGTGACCAAACCTTATTCAAGAACGTAGTATACAGTGATGAACAACACTAATTACCAGAAGGAATGCACTATTCCAGACAGGGATATTGTTGTCTCTGTTCTAAACGGAGACACAAATGCTTATGCTTTTCTGGTAAAAAAATATCAGGCTAAAATTTATAGTATTTTTGCTCGTTCTATCCGCTCTCAAGCCGTAGCAGCAGAATTGGCCCAAGATGTTTTTTTGAAAGCCTTTGAAAAATTAGCGCAATTTTCTTTTGAAAAAAGCTTTTCGTCCTGGATAAACGCCATCGCAATTAACACGTTACGGGATTACTGGCGCAAGGATGGACGGAAATCTTCTTTTACTGACGAACTGGATACGGATTATGAGTCTTTTGATGCAACGATTGAAGAGCAAGTTTTAAATGGCAGCATTATGCAGGTTATTCAGCAGCTTCCGGTTCTCTATCGTGAAGCCTTGTTACTGCGTTTTCGTGATGATTTGTCAATACAAGAAGTGGCTGACTCTCTGGGGATTGGAACAAGTGCAGCTAAAATGCGTTTGAAACGAGGAATAGAGATTGTTTCAGCTAGAGTGGAGGGGACAAATGAAAAAGAATAAAACTGTAACTACAGAAGAACGGTTGCGTAAGCTTTTCCATGAAGATGGCTTTCTTGATGTAGAACCTCCGGATAACTTTCTAGAAAATGTTATGGGAAATCTTCCGAATAAAGTGCCAACAACATTGTCTCCTTTCGACAGGTTTTCTAGAGGAATACGTAATTGTTGGTCGATATTTTCCAACCCGATAACTGTAAATATATCCCCTTTACAGCTTGCAGCCAGCTTCGCGTTGATTTTTTGTTGCATCTCCTTTTTGTACGATACTCCGTATAGAAAACAGGGCAGATTGGTTAATGCAGTTCAAACCACGCCTGTAGCTTTACAGCTTAAAGCTGTTTCTTTTGCCTTGCCAGATCCGGATCGAAAGTTTTCTTCCGCAGTAGTTATCGGTTCATTTAATAAATGGCAGAGTCAGGGGTTTGAAATGAGCTATAATGAAGAAAAGGAAGCATGGGTACTTGAACACGAGCTTCCCCCTGGGGACTATGAGTACGTTTTTCTCGTTAATGGTGATGCCCCGTTGCCTGACCCAAGGGCTGCTTTTTATGTTCACGACAGCTTCGGAAATAAAAACGCGTTGCTTCAAGTCGGTGGAGTTCTGCATGATCTCTAATACCGTGTTACCAAAAGGTGCCGAAAGGGAAGTCATAAAAGTTAAGGATGTAAAATTTATTGTTTGCATCACAATATGCTTGCTGTGCTTTCCGATAATAGCAAACGGGAGCGACGTCCCTATAGCCTCCGTTCAAACTAGGCTTTCAGAGCGGATTGAAATGGCTAAAGAAGCTGGCATACAGCAAGACGTATTACTTTTAGTCACTCAGGAAGTTCTTGATAAAAAATTAGATGGAGAAAGTGCTGTCTGCATTCTCAATATTGCACTTGCAGCCAAAAACTCAAAGTTACCTGCATCTGTCTTCGAAGAAAAAATCCGTGAGGGGAGTGCCAAAAGGATTCAAGGTGAACGTATTTGTATGGCATTGAAAAGCCTGTTTAAAGAAATGGAGTTTTCAAAACAGCTGTTAGCTCAGTATACAAATAAAACTCCTAGTGAATCAGAGATACGAACTATGCACGAAGCCTTCTCACAAGGAGCTACACACGCTCAGGCTGAGGCGTTTCTTTCTTCTCATCACAGCAAAAAGATTAAGACAGCACTGGCAGCATTCAGCCTGTATTCGCTGTTGAAACAGTCTGGTGTTTCTTCCTCACAGTTGAATGAATTTATTACTCTCGTCATGAAAGATGATGCTGTAATGAGTCGATGGAAAGAACTTCCGCAACTTTTTGCAATTGTTACGAGAGGTGGTGTGGCTCCGGATGATTTTATGGAGAAGGCAACGCAGGCTGTAAAAAAGGGAACTTCTCCTCATAAGTTTGCGCGTGAACTTTCTTTACGCCCCCGCCTGTTAGGTGTTTCAGAAGAAAAATAAAATAGATGTCTTGGATGTTTTATATCTGTTCAACGTTAAAGACTTTGAGAGTAGTAGATGAGCATATCTAACATAGTGTCCCGAGTTGCTTTGATTGGAATATTCGTTGTGATGGTGGCCGGCTGTACCGGAGTAAAAGGGCAATATTATCTTGGGATGGAAAAATATAGCCAAGGTCAAAAAGATTTTGAACAAGCTGTAGCTGAAAATCCAGATGACGCAATGTCTCATTACTTCCTTGGACGTATGCTCCTAGCACAAGATAAGCCGGAAGCAGCGCTTAAGCACCTAAAAAAGGCTGTAGCACTTGAACCTAATGACGATGACTACCAGTTCTGGCTTGGAATTAACTACTGGTCTGTCATGGATTATAAAAATGAGCGCAAGGCATATCTACGCGCATTACAGCTTAATCCCGATTCAACATATGCTCATTTGTATCTTGGGCACAATTATCTGGATAAACGAGAGTGGCAAAAAGCGTACGACCAATATCAGATAGTATTACGAAAAGACGAGTATGACCCTGAAGCGCTATTTAACACTGCTTCTGCTTTGCATGGGATGAAGCGTTATAAGCGAGAGCATAAGGCATTATTAAGATACCTTAAATACTACCCAGATGGTCACCTTGCTTTGAATGCAGTTGCCAGTCTTAACAAGCTTGGTGATTATTCTTGGCGTAATTTTTATATTGGTAAGCGAAAAGTAAGCTTTGAGACTGTAAAATTTGAAAAAGAAACAGCAGAAATAAAAACAGAAACAACAGCATCTTTAAAATTGTTAGGAGCAATGCTCAAAAATGCACCTAATCTTTCTGTCAATGTTGTTGTTTATGTAAAAGGGAATAAATCTCTTGCAAAATCACGAGCTGTTGCCATCAAAAATTATATAACTGGTTATGTTCCTGATGTTGAAAGAAACCAGCTACCTATTAGCTGGTTCGGACAGTCAGAAATTGTTGGTTCAAGCAATAAAACACAGAAGCTGCCTGAATCTGTACGATTTATTACAAAAGTGAACTAGGAGGAGGATTAGATGAAAGTAAATAAGATATATGCAGTCTTAGGCATAATATGCTGCCTGATGGTTTGTTCTTTTGCAGCTGTTTCTTTTGCAGAAACCGATGCAACCACCAGCACGGGAGTTGAAACAGACGCGGCTCCCAGTACAGATACTGCAACAGAAGCAGGTGCAGAAGAAGGTACAGATGCCACAACAGATACTGGTACAGAAGAAGGGGCCGATGCGGCAGCAGAGGCCGGTACTGACGAAGCTCCTTCTTTTGCGAATCCAGCTCAAGCAGCCAAAGCGGATGCGCTAGCTGCGGCTGTTGCCGCACAACCTGATGCAGAAGTGGATGCTGCATTAGCTTCTGTTGCCGAAGCCGAAGCAGCTGTAGCAACGGCTCAAGAAGCTGAAGCAGCCTTGGCCGCGGCTGAAGCAGATGACGCAGCGCTTGCAGCTGCTGCAGAGGCTGTAGCAGCTGCCGAAGCAAGTTTGGCTGCCGCTCAAGCTGAAGCAGATGACGCAATGGCATCCATGACCTCTGTTACTACTGCTGATATAGCAAATATGCGCGAAGCAGAGATGGGCTGGGGACAAATTGCACACGAGCTTGGAGTTCACCCAAGTGTTTTAGGAGCTCTCAACGGTAAAGCTCTGGGCAAAACGAAAAGAAGCAAGAATGCTGGATTTGGTGGACAGAAAAAAAATAGAAGTGTTGCGACAGCCCGTAACGTTAAAAAAGGCTACTCCACTGCTCCGGGTGCAAAAGCCGGCAAGGCTGGTGGAAGCAAAGCTGTAGGTCTTGGCCAATCTAAAAGCAGTGCTCGCGGTGCCAGTTCCGGTAATTCCGGCAAAGGCGGTGGGAACGGTGGAAATAGTGCAGGCGGCGGTAAAAGCGGCAGCAACGGAAATGGAAAAGGTGGTGGAAATGGCAAGGGCGGCGGTAAAGGCGGCGGCAAAGGCGGCGGTAAGAAATAGCCCTTTCTTTTTATGATACACCAAAGACCTAAGCTCTAATAAAAAGGGGATTGTATCCAGTTTGGAACAATGCCCTTTTTTATTAACTGTAGAAAAACGTTCTCGTTAAAACTATCCACACTTGATCTATCTTACTTCTTATTCATCAAAAAAAACGACCCTATTTCGTCCGCTATTCTTGGCTTTATACAAACGCGAGTCAGCACTGCGAAGTAATTCTTCTGTCGCTATGTATTTTGAAGTCGCTCCGGCAACTCCAATACTGATTGTACAGGGGATAATATTACCACAACAGATAGTATCCTTCTCTGCAAAATTTTTGCGCAACCGTTCTGCAACTTGAACAGCTTTATACCTCGTTGTTTTCGGTAAAAAAACAACAAATTCTTCTCCACCGATTCTTGCAAACAAGTCGTTATCTCTAAGATGTTCTTTACACAGAATGGAAAAATCGCGCAAAACAGCGTCTCCGGCTTCGTGCCCGAATGTATCATTGATCTTTTTAAAGTTATCAAAATCAATCATTAAAACAGAACACCTCTGAGCGTCCTGACCTACTCCATCTGTAAGAAACTTTATTCGACGGAAAAACTCTTTTCGATGCAGCGCTCCTGTAAGGTCATCCGTGGTGGCCATCTGCAATAAATACTCTTCCTTAGCCTTTCTTTTCGTAATATCATCAACAACCCACAAAACACCTTTGTACAGATTGGCAGGAGCATTTCTATCTACAGCCTGCCCTGTAAATAGGCACCAAATTGCATTACCGTCTTTTCTTCGTGCCTGATATTCAACCTTCAATGGTTCACCGGATTTGAGCCTAGTATACGTAGTTTCACCGAATTCATTGTAGTCTTTTTCAGAGAGATGGAGTTGCCTCATGCTGATACCTAGCATCTCATCGGGAGAGTCATACCCTAAAATATCTGCAAAAGCTTGGTTTGCTCGCTTTAAATACCTTCCGCCCTTTAAGAGCATGAGGCCAACTTTGCAGTTATTGAAAATAAGTTCCAGTTCATACATGGTGTCTGCTAAATCAATTTCAATAGCACGAGTAAACGTGAGATCACGCATGGCTGTGGCACGATATCTATGGCCATGAAGAGTTACTGCCTTGCCTCTAACTTCGGCAGGAAATGTTGTGCCATCTTTTCGTTTACAGGTTGCAAAATATGGCTCTGCAAATCCTTTCTCAACATTTTTTCGGGCAATAGCCAGCGATTCTTCAGCAAGGAAGTCAAAAGCAGAAAGAGTAGGAAGCTCTTCTAATGTATACCCCATAGTTTTAAGAGCCTCAGCATTTGCCGCAACGCACTTCAGGTTCTCATCGAATAGCCCTATTGCCTCAAAGGCTACATTGTTGAGAGCTTGTTCGATTTCCAGTTGTTCTTTCAGAGTTGCTATTAGTCTGTTAGCTTCTGTCAAATTCATACACTTCCTTAAAAGGTAAATTAAGGGCAAGACGTAACGATCTTGTCTTTAAAATTATCCCGTTCGCAAGGAGGTGTCCTTTATTGTTTAGTGAATGATATTATCTAGTTTATGCTCAAAGCCAAAAGAACTGCACACATTCTTACTGCGTTATAGCAGAGTGAATATGTGCAGTTCTTTTGTTAACAGAAAGTCAGACCGACATTGTCGGTATCTACTGTTTTAGTTTTAACTGTACCGACGTTGCGTGTGAATCCTTTTTACTTGAACCAGCCTGGATAGCCTTCACACGGTCTTTAAGCTCCGGATATTTACTGATGATCACGTCACGGACAGCATTAGCTCTGTCAACAGCGAGTTTGCGCAGCGCTTCGTGAGTGGTGTCTACTGAATTTCTAAGAAATTCTTCCATCTGTTCCTGCGTCTGTTCTTCGTATCCAAATAATCCACTAGGGCGAGGGTCATCTTTTTGTTCAGGAAAACTCTCATAGGCTTCTTTCAAGTACTTTTCATAGTTATACTTAGGTATAGCTGCTGCCTCCAGATCAATGTTTTTTTGTGTAGCACTTGAGAGACTATCATACCATTGTTGCTTAACTGCCATGCTAAGAGCACGATCTTTCAACCCTTTCACATCAATATCTGTATTGTAGTATCCAAGACATTCAAGAGTAATAGTAGGTTTAGTTTTCAAAACTGATGCCAGCTTGGTGAGCATTTGAAGGTCTGTCTTAGGTAACTGAGCAGAACCGGGCTTAAAAGTAATAAACTGGGCCTGTTCAGGAGAAACATCGCCAAGTAGTGACCCCAGTAAAGTAAAAGGCGAAATAGCAGCCTTCACAACTACGTTTACCAGAGTCGTTGCAATAATCTGATTAATGTGGAAGTTCGGATCGTTCAGATTACCTGTAATAGGCAGATTTAATGGAATATCCCCGTTCGGTTGTCGCATAAGAGAGAGACCCAGCTTAATAGGCACGGATGGTGCCTTAGACTGTGAGTTTCGTTCTCCAAGTGTAAAATCTTCGAATAGGAGCTGGTTCTCAGCATTGAGCTTATTTTGATAAATTTTCAATTTCACATCAGCATCAAGTGACCCTGTTTTAACTGGATAAGCAATGTACTTTACCGTGTAAGGACTAAATTTATCCAGTACGATATCATCAAGTTTCATCGTCATATTAAGCGCAATCGGGGAGGCCATAGGGCTCACAGTACCGGAAGCAGAAATCCTCCGTCCCTGTAGAGTCGCAGAGAAATTAACCGGAGATGGTTTTGAAGCTGACAAACTAAATTGTTTATATGATGCTGCAATATCTTCAAAATCAAGCACAACTTTAGGAGTAATAGAGGCATCCTGAAATGTAATTGCCCCGTTTTTAAGTGTAATGTTGCCTATGGTGATACCAAACGGCTTAGTTGTAGCTTGAATAGCTGCGCGTTTGCTTTGCTTAGACGCACGTTGAGCTTTTGTACCTTCAGGCTTCCCTTGAACTGCACGAGCAAGGTTCACCGAACCGTTTCTTTCTAAAATGACTTCAGTCTCTGGCCTGTCGATCGTTACCGACTCAATTGCAGCACTGTTTTTTGTGGAATCAAACGCAGCCTTTTTGACAGAAATCTGCTTTACAGAGCCAAGGTGTTCCTTTGCTGTTTTGCCATCAGCTGAGAGGTTATTGACGGTGATATCCGCTGCTACATTAATTTTGGGATCACCATTTTTAGGAACAGAAACGTTAGCTTTTGCAGTGGCAGAGACGGTTCCTTTTGTGATGGCAACTTCTGTATATTCTTTAACATACTCTGCAAAATCAGGAAGATTAACGTCTTTAACATTTATATTACCATCAACAGCAAGAGGGGAGTGAGCAAAGGTACCTTTTGCACTAATAGTACTTTTTTTGTTTACTCCAGTGGAAACAGAAAAAGCAGACGGCTTGTTATCTAGCGTAATGTCGCTTGCTGTTATGGCAACGTCTTTCAAGCTAGTTATAACAGTCTTTTTAAGGGCGGTGTCATGGAGAGTAATTTTTCCATTTTTAACAGCTACCCCCTGAATGAGCAGTTTCCATGGGCTCGCGGAAGATGATGATTTTGAGGCAGCTAAAGGCGCTTTCGGCTTTGAGGCAACTGGCTCGGCAACCAGAAGGGAGATAATATCTATTCCCTCTTTATTTCTAGTTATTGTAATATCAGGCCCAATAAATCCGATATTTCCGATCTCCACAGACTGTTTTTGCAAATCAATCGTTGCTCCGTCCACCGTAAGTGTTTGTAGAGCAATAGGGGCTTTCTTAAAGTTTTTTCCGGTAAGAGCCAGATTCTGCAACTGAATGTTGCCGTTAGCAATACGTACCTGCACCTGAGAAGACGCACCGGTAGCTACCTGAATATTAGCAGTCGCATTAAGAGCACCACTGCTAATTTGGGCAGGTGTTGCTGCGGCAAGGTATGGCATAAATTGAGAAAGTGACAGCTTGTTGATATCTGCTTTTAACTTAGCTGTAACAGGAGAAATCCCAACTCCTCCCGCAATTTCAATCAGCTTCTTATCTCCAACCGTAATCATTACATCAGCAGAGCTCGCCGGCTCTGTACTCAAGTTTTTTACAGCTATATCGACTGGAGTGAGCGTTATTGCAAATTCCCCGGGAACAGTGCTGTCTTTAAAAAGAACTTTTCCTTTTTTTATCGAGAACGATTCCACAACCATTGTAAATGGACGTTTGTTTTTTTGCTCTGCAGAAAGTGCATTTGCTGTGTCTTGAACAGATTTCTTTTCCGCAGTGTCCTTCTTCTCTGGAGTTGCTTTCTTTGCTTCTTTTTTTACGTCCGAAACCACATTGTTTTTGGTATCTGGCGTTACAGTGCTATCATTTTTGGGAACAAAGTATGTTGTCCAGTTAATCAAATTGTCCTTTTGCCTGTGAACTTCAACATACGGTGAGTCAATCTCAATGTTTTGAAAAATGAGTTTTTTTTCGGTCAAAGAAAAATCTTTAAGATTCACCACAAGCTGTGGGATAGCGAGCACCTCAGTTTTATCTTCTTTAGTTAAACCGAGGTCTTTAAATTTCACAGTACCGTCTATATCCAATTTCAATGGCTGACCAGCAGGACGACTGAAGCCAAGATTCATGGCTACATTCATCGTACCGGAAGTCAAAGCAACAGGAGATTTTATAGGAAAGTATCTCCAATATCTGGCAAGAGAAATATTATCCGCCACAAAAGAAAACTTGGTTAAGTAGCTGTTTGAAAACGGAAAAGTTGAGCCATCAAGATTAAACGGAGTACCGTTAATAAGCATAGATAGCTTTGGTTTAACCGCTTGCTCAAGATCGTTTTCAAATGAAGACGTGAGCGGAACGGCAAGGGATAGTTTGCTAACATGCTGAACTGCGTTTACTTTCTCATCATTAAACACAATATCGCCGTCTTCCAGAATCAGATTTAGAATCTTAAAGGGGAAAATCCGTTCGTCTTTCTTTTTTTCATGAGGCTCTTCAACGGCTTCTTCCGCTAATTTTGCCTGATGTTCAAGAATGTCATCAATGGAGAGGCTATCATTTTTGTACCGTGTAATGTTAATCTTGGGCTTAACAATTCGGACATGCTCAACAATCGGCGCCAGAGCGAGGACGGATTTTACCGATAACTGTGCTTCAAATGTTGCAACAGAAAATAGGTCTCCATTTCCATCTTTCTTTTTAATGGCAATATCATTGAACTCAACATGTAGCGTAAGTGGATTAAGACTGACGTTTCCAATAGAAACATTACGTTGGAGTAATGGCGGTAATTGTTCTTCCAGCTGCCATTTGGCTACAGGCGCAATAACAAGAAATCCCACAAGTACATATAGAAGAAAAATGGAAAGCAGGGTTCCAACCGTAATTGTCGTAATTTTACGCGCTTTCGTGGCAAAGAAAAATTTCAAATTCATTGTAGCCTCTTAATACAAATGCAGGATTCACCGTGAAGAAACCAAAAAGAAGAGCCAAGAGGTTTTTCTTCATAGTTACGCCCAGTTCCAATTACAATGGACGAAAATGGCATTCGTAATTGGTTCATGAAGAAAGATCAATCATCAATAACAATAGACCAGAGTGAATATTAACCTGAAATAGGCTGAACAGCCACTTTATACCTATTGGGTGGGGTGAAAAAGCACGTCACTGTTCTTGATAGATACGATAGGTGTGCAGTATTTTGTTACTATTTGTTGCATTATATTTGTGTTTTCTTTGTCTTTGAAGCTAGAAGGAAAAAAGGGGCGCACCAAGCTTGTATGCGCTTAAAACATAAAAAAAGCTCTCACAATATGCTGTGAGAGCTTTACCACGTTCATCCAACTAGTTCTGTACATTGACTCGATATATAAGCAATGGGTTATGCTTAACATATCTGGCAAGGTACTCTTTTTCTACCACAATATTATTAGGAAAATCAGTTGGATATGAAGCGATAACAATATGTTCCCCCGGCGAAAGGGTCATCAGATCCTCTTTTGCAATACGTATTGCCGGCTTGCCTAAGATCCACTGGGTCTGCAATTTTAATGAAGCGAGCGAATGCACCTGCTCTTCAACATTCCCTACAAAACTACGAATAGTCTGAATGGGAAGAGCGCCTCTGTTGGGCATTAAGGTTTTTATGTGCGGCGGAATTGTTACCAGTAAGAGTGCCATTGTGCTGAACAAACATCCGAGAAGTAATTGGGGCTTATGGTACATAGCAGTAGTCCAAAGCAGTGCTGCAAGCAGTAGGCTGCATAACGCCGCAAAGACTTGCCATGGATCAGTATAAAAAGGCGTTGAGGAAATTTCTCCAGCAATCCACATGACACCAACGATTGCCAGAAGGATTATAACACCTAAGACAGCATACAGCTGGAATCCGCGTTTCGTTCCGTAAAAAGAAAATCCTTGTTTTAAACAGTAATCCAGATACCCACCGACAAGTATAGATAACGGAACAATGACCGGAAGCAGATAGCGAACTTTCTTTTCGGGAATAATTGAAAGAAGGACAACTATTCCCACAGTCCAAAGTAGCAATTGCTTATATGGAATAGTATCTTGTAAACGCGAACGCGCATATTGCGGAATACAGACAAGTGCGGCAGGGATGGCCCAAAGCCCCAGCATTGCAGGAACCTGCGGCAGATAATACCACCACCCCCGGACATGTCGCCCAGCCCATGCTGCTGTTTCCTTAGAAAACATTGCGGCCATTGCCTCCGGGTGCATTATCATAATAACAACGTACCAGCTGACGGAGATAAGCAGCCCCAATGCCCCAACCAACAGAAGCTTTTTCCACTGGCTGGTCATTTTTTTTGCGCCATTTACGACTATTTCTGAAAAAAGAAATGGTAACAGAAGGGCATAAAAAGCTACCGGTCCCTTACTAAGAAACGATAGACCAAAGAATAGACCTGCAGACAAGCACACCCAAGGGCGAAACTTTTTGGATTTGAGCAACACATCAAGCGCCCATATCATCGCTGTCATATAGGCAATAGCGTGTATATCCCACGTGCCTCTACGTACCATAAATATGTATAGGTAACTGGTTCCGAGCACGGCTGTGCTTATCACGGAAATACGTGTTGACCTCGTCAAAGATTTTGTAAGACCAAAAAAAGCCAGCGACAAAAATAATCCGGCAAAAGCTGAAGGGATTCTGTTTACAACCAGATTTGTATCAGTCCCTGCTAACATCATTACAGCCGAAGTCATCCATGTCGGTAGTGGTGGTTTAGCAATGCGCAGCTCTCCAAAAAGGCTTGGCACAACCCAGTTCCCAGTTTTAATAATTTCACTTGCAGTAATAAAGTTACGTCCTTCCATTATCTCCGGATCAAGCTGATTTAAATACGCAGTTGTCGTAATTACAATCAGCAGTCCAAGTAAAAATAAAGGGACATACTTATGGCACAGCTTTTCTTCAAAAAATGTACAGATTTTTTGCATACTCATTCGGGATTATCCAACAAAAAAATGGTGTTCCTGCATAACGGTTATATCGCAATAGGATTGTACGCAGGCTTATTGCTATAAGCACATATAAAAAGAACATATACCGATTGGCACATATCAAAGAACAAACAGAAACATGACAAAGTTGTCAGCCAAGCAGAGGGAGCAAAAAAAACCAGCAGGAATACCTGCTGGCTTTTTTGAATACCATTTATTTTCTATGAGATGCTAACTTTGCTCGAGCCATGAGTACTACCATTAAGGGGAAGTATTCACGGCCCTTTCGCCGAAAAAACTCTTTATGTCTCTAGCAACCTTCAGTTCGCCTGAACCATAGTATGTTACTAAAACCCGTTGTCCAGCGGTAAGATCTTTCAAGGTTGCATTACGATTGAATTTCAATAGTCCCTTGCTTTTTATTGTAATTTCAGAAGTCGGTACCACCTGAAATGTCATCTGTTGTTCCGCATCATTTTTGACAATAACGACAGATTGCTCAGTATCAACAGCAACGACCTGACCGTTTATTACTGGCCACTTAGCATTATCATTGGCAAAAGCAGTCGACACAACGCTTATGCTGAGACCCCAAAAGACAGCAACTATTAAAAGTTGGGAGGCTATTTTCATTACGTTTCTCCATAGCTTTTTAACTAAAGCTGACGCTGTTACGCACCTAAAAGGTCCTTTCAACAAGTCAGCTTATGCAATGGAAACACCTTACAAAAAAGCACTCCACAAATCTCAAACAGAAACGTTACAGTCTTGTTAGTTATCAGGAAACAGCAGGGTAAACGTGGTCCCTTTCCCAACCTCTGTATCCACAGAAACACTCCCTCCATGCGCTGCCATGATGGTCTGCACAAAGGCAAGACCAAGCCCCGTATTTGAACGATCTGCACGGGCTATGTCAGCACGGTAAAACCGCGTAAAAATATGCGGGAGGTGGTGCGCTTCAATTCCAGAGCCGGTATCGGATACTGTAATTTTCACAAAGCCATCCAGATGCTCAGAAGCTAGCTGTATAAGCCCGCCCGTAGGAGTAAATCGTAAAGCATTTCCTACTAGGTTAAGCAGTGCCCGTCTCAATAAGTCTTTGTTTGCAGTCACAACGCCTTCTCCTTGCAACCTAAGCTCAACCTGCTTTTCTTCTGCAAGGGCTTCCAATAAGGCATACTGAAATTGAAATTCTTCCTGAATTGAGCATTCTTCAATGCTCAAAGGAGCCTGCATATGCTCAGTTCTTGTAAGAAAAAGCATGTTTTCAATAAGTCTGGAAAGGTGTGTTGCTTCTAATTCGATTGTCTCAAGAGTCTGTTTATACTCTGCAACATCTCTGTTCCTGTTAAGCATGACACTGGCAGCTGAAAGCATGTTATTTACTGGAGTGCGCATTTCATGGGCGATATCCGCTGAAAACTGACTTAGTTCCGTAAAGGCCTCTTCCAGACGTTCAAGCATGGCATCAAAAGACTTCGCGAGCCCTGCAAGCTCTTCAGGCCAAGGTTGTTCGCCAATGCGTTCAGAGAGATGCTCCGAAGAAATTCCTTGTATGGATGTTGTCACATGCCGTAATGGACGCAGGCCATACCCGCTGACAAACCAACTTATGGCAACGGAAAGCAAGATTCCGGCAAGAAGCAAAATCATAAGATTCCATCGATACGTGCTTAGTAATTCACTTGTGGGACTCAAGTCATAAGAAGCATCAACCCGCCATGTCTGTCCCGGTGCTGTGCTTATTAAAAAAGAAGTGGTTCGGTATTCAATATTAGACTTAGGATCAGTCCAGACCCCATACTTAGGAGGGTTTGAAAGTGAAAAAACTTCTGAAGGGATATTCATATTGGGCGTGGAGAGATATAGCTCGTTATTCGTAGAAAAGACGCGTACACCCAACCGGCCATGTGCATTAACAGCATATTCCCATATAAGCTGCCAGCTTTTAGAATCGGTAGTAATAGAAAGGGTCTCAACTGCATCACGGATAAACGTTGCAGCTTCAATAAATTCCTGTTTATCTTCCGTTCGAAGCTGAGTCTTTAGACCAGAATAGATCGAAAATGACGTCGCACAAACAATAAGTGTTGTTATAACTGCAAATGCCACAGCGAGACGTGCTTGTAAGGAGCATGTGCGTAATACGCCAAATTTATTCTTCGGCTTTGAGAACATATCCGACTCCCCGCTGTGTATGAATAAGCTTATGCGTTGCGTCAGCATCTATTTTAATACGTAATCTGCTTACAGCTACATCAACGACGTTCGTATCACAGTCAAAATTAATACCCCATAGCTGTTCAGCAAGCACTGTGCGGGTGAGTACTTCGCCTTTCCGACGCATAAAAAGTTGGAGCAGGGCGAACTCTTTAGGCGTGAGGTCAATAACTTTGTCAGCTCTTGTAGCTTGATGCGTTAAGAGGTTGAGCGTTAAATCGCCTACGGTTAAATCTGTCTCAGCGCTAATAATAGGGGAGCAGCGCCGTAATAAGGCCCTGATTCGCGCCAGCAGTTCTGCAAAGGCAAATGGTTTCACAAGATAATCATCTGCGCCGAGTTCTAATCCGCGCACTCTATCTTCAACACCGTCGCGGGCAGTAAGGAACAGTACAGCAGGGGTTCTGTCAGCCTTTTTTGCTGTTTCAAGAATGGTCAACCCATCAATGCCCGGCAACATGATATCAAGAATTGCCAATGAATATTCTTCTGTCAGTAAGTAGTGCAAACCGTCAGGACCGTTGTAAGCAACATCTACAACAAATCCTTCTTCTCTTAGTCCCTTGGCAATATAGGTAGCTGCTGTTTCCTGATCCTCAACTAAAAGGAGTTTAGTGGCATTGCTGGTCATACAATATTTCCCTGTTTTATAGCTTCATTCACACATCGTATACACGATAAGCACATACACCTGTCGGCTACTATATGTGCTTTCCCTATGTTTTTTTTGTAAACAAAAAGGGAAGGATGCTGTTGTCGGCTATACACGAATCCTATCCGTATGGCACAAAAAATTTGATTACAATGTTGTTAGAATACGCAAGACATATACTCACAGATAGAACGTTCACTAGCCACTAGACTCTATAAAGAAGTGAAACACTCAATGTTTACAGTATGTTTTCTATAGTCTGCTGCATAACAGCACTATCTCGAACTTCTTCTTTAGAAAGCGTTTGAACCAATTCACCAGAAGAAAGTACATAAAGGCTATCAGCAAGGCGCTGCGCCTGCGCCAGACTATGGGAAACAACAATGGTCGTGTAATCTGAAGAAAGGGAGCCTAGCAACTCTTCTATGGTTCGTGTCGCATGAAAATCCAAGGAAGCACTTGGTTCGTCTAATAAAAGGATTTCCGGCTGCAACACCAGAGCTCGGGCTATACATAAGCGTTGCTGTTGTCCTCCAGAAAGATGCGTAGCAGGTCTGTTTAATCTGTCTTTTACCTCCCGCCACAAAGCTGCTTGTTTTAACGCATGCTCCATACGGGCTTCAGCTTCGCTACCGTGAATGTGCAGCGCAAGCTTTAACGGAATAATAAGATTGTTCCGTATAGAATTTGGCAGAACGTTTGGGGTTTGAAAAACCATACCCACACGACGCCGGAGTTCCTCACAAGAAATTGTGCCGGAATAAATGTCATGCTGAGAATTATTCAACGTAACAAGGATTCTCCCTGTAGTGCTGCTTCCTTCAAGACACTCATTCAATCGGTTGAAGCTGCGCAACAAGGTTGTCTTTCCAGAACCGGAACGTCCAATAAGAACTGAGAGTTTGTTTTTAGGAAATGAAACGGACAGATTTTTAACAATAGGCAGCCCGTTAAAAGAAATGGTTACGTCTTCTGTTTGGATAGCAGGAGGTAAAGTTTCTGTTAGAACCATTTTCGTTCCATTGTTCGTCTTAAATAGTGAGCAACTAAAAAGAGACACGTTGTTTGTAAAAGTAAAATTAACGCTGTTCCAAATCCTTGGGTAAGCTCTGCCTGACTCTGAAATTGTGCAGCAAGGTAGTACACTTTAAACGGCAATGCTTCATATTTATCAAAAAGGTTTCGAGGTACCCCAGCATTTGCAACGACGCCGGTGAGCAAAATAACCGCAGTATCTTCTGACGCTCGACCTATAGATAAAATAATACCACTCATAATGCCGCGCAGGGCTAACGGAATGCGTATGTAAAAGGTACTTTGTACAGGGCTAAACCCTAAAGAGGGGCCCGTCAGCTTTAATTCCTCAGGCAAGCTGGAAAGGGCAATGACTGTAGTATTAATACAATAAGGCAGCACAAGTACCGCAATACATAAGGCTGAAAGCCAAAGTCCGGTAACAGCGTGTGGGAAAAAAGTGTTCCGCGCAAGCAGGATAAGTGCAAAACCAAAAAGCCCCATAATAATTGATGGAATACCGGCAAGCAAATCTGTTAAAAAAGTGACAGGGCGCTTGAAATTTTCCGGTGCAAATTCTGCCAGATAGATACCTGTCATTATCCCAATAGGAATGGACATGCTGCATGATAACAATACGAGATATAACGTCCCTACGCATGCCGGCCATATTCCATCAAACACAGGCATTCCATGAAAAAGTACATCTACAGGAGAGGAATCGCCAAAAAGAAGAGATAAGGAAAGTGCAGGGATGCCCTTGATACACAAAAATCCCAGTAAAAGCACGATAGCGCCAACAGTCATAATGGGAGCTGTATACGTAACTATGCAGAGTAGAAGCTCTTTTACCTTACTCATGCCTTTCCTTCCTCAGATTTACCAGCGATCCATCGAAGCGCGATATTAACAGCTACCGTAGAAGAAAACAGCACCATACCACATGCGAAAAGCGACAGGTACGCATCACTCTGACTATCCGTCGCCACGACAAGAGCAATGTGCGACGTTAGAGTCCGGATAGAGTCCAGAATAGATTCCGGCTGGCTTACTGCATTCCCTGCAAGCATCAGTGGAATAAGAGTATCTCCAACGGCTCGGCCAAACCCGAGAACAGCTGCTGTCAGTAAACTTGTCTTTGCATTCGGAAACACAATGTATATAAATTTTTGAGCTTCTGACATGCCTAACGCTTTAGCTGTCAGACGAATTTTTGGTTCAATCTGTGAAAACTGGCTATGCAAAATGAGTACGATAGTCGGTAAAATGAGCAGACTCAAAATGAGTCCAGCCGCGAGTATGGAAAATCCTGTGCCATGTTGGAAAAAAGAACGCAAAAACGGCACCAGCAAGAACACTGCGACAAAACCATAAATGACCGTCGGAATGCTCGTCATAAACTGCACCAGTACCAGCATAGCCTTACGCAGTGTAGAATGGCTGGAACCGTGAATATAGCAACAGAGGCCTAAGCTTAGGGGATAGCTCAACGCTAAGGCGAATAGCGACAACAGGAGACTCCCCATAACCATAGGCAATATGCCGAAATTACCTTCAAACGGTTGCCATGACCATGCAAAAACATGCTGTAGTTTAGTTAATGAAAAAAGAGGGAAGGAAAAGTAGAGAAGGAAACAGAAAATAGCAACCACTGCAATACAAGAGGCAGTGGTTGCTACAAAAAGAACGCTAGTTATTAAACGACTTGTTCTGACGTTATGCAAGGCACGTCCCTAGTCTAATGGTAAATATCCACTGGAAACGATAATATCCGTGCATTCATTTGAAAGAATATAGTCAATAAATGATTTTACAATACCGGAAGGTGTACCGTTCGTATTCATGTAGAGCTTACGAACGATTTTGTATGTACCATTCTTAGCTGTTTCCTGTGATACACTAACGCCATCCAGAGTAGGGGCTTTTACAGTACTATCCAGTGTACCGATGCCAATAAAGCCGATTCCGTCAGGATCCTGAGCGATAGCTACTTTCATCGCGCCATTAGATGCTACAACATTTGCGGAATCAACAATTTTTCCCTTTTTAAGCAACTTTTTCCAGTAAACGCTTCTGGTTCCACTTGCTTCATCACGAGTGTAGATGTGGATAGCGGCATCCGCACCACCTAATTCTTTCCAGTTTGTAATCTTTCCGGCAAAAACATCCTGAATCTGCTTTGTAGTAAGCGCATTTACAGGATTTTGAGCAGAAAGAACGGTGGCTACACCATCAATAGCAAATGGAAAGGAGGTGAGATTATATTTGGCTTTTTCTTTTTCACTGGTAGCGCGACCTGCATTACCAATATCGACGAGCCCTTCGCCGACTTTCTGGATACCCACACCGGAACCACCACCTGCGATGGTAATGCGAATATCAGGGTTCTTCATCATAATACGTTTTGCAGCGGCTTTCATAACAGGTATATGCGCTGTGCCTCCTGCAATGGCAATTGTGCCAGACTTGTTTGCAAAAGCATCCAAACCAGAGGCGTAAGCAGGAGTGTAAAAACAGAACGTTGCTATGAATAGAAGTGCAAAAAATTTGTGACTGATTTTCATCCGGCAATCCTTGTTGTTAGGAATCATAATAATAAAATATAATACTATCTAATTATACAAGATAAAATCAAATTGAAAAAAATAATACAAACAAGAACAACCTATTGGCTTGGTAAATATTAGAGTTCTATACCCAGTGCCTGCTTACCTCTGATTTGTATATGAAGAAGTTTTAAAATTCATCAGACATTGCTCCACGCATCCTTTGATCAACATAACCACTTCGTTGTCCCGTAACGATTCAGCATGGCTAGTTAGAACATTATGTGTCGATGTCGGTTTGATGTTTTTTCCAGTAGCAAGCTGATTTTCCGTAGTAAAAAGCTCATCATTGGGATTAGCAGTCTTACTGGATTCTGCTGTTGCACCGTAAATTAAGGTATAAGCCGTTTCAGGAGGAAGGGGAGATGATTTTACTGTATGGATAAACTTACTGTCCGTATCGATATCATCAAAGACCTTAGGACTGACAGGATTTACCAGTTTTGCATATCTGGCCAATTTGCAACCATCCCAAGGTGTAACAAGGGTAACAATCTGGCGTATCGCAGGAGAAAAAGAATGTTGGCTCAGTATCTGGGCAGTACGCACTGCGATAAAGCCACCTTGAGAGTGACCGAGAAGGACAATATACTTGTCTCGCAGTTGCCGGACATTACTGCACAACAGGCTTGAAAGCACCATCGCCGTGGTTTCTAGCGAATCTCCCGTGGGGTAGTTGAAAAAAATATGCGTAACAGGGAGTCCCTGCAACTCATTATAAATTGGTTTCCACCCCGTTGGCCTACCATTGTACCCGTTGATATACACAACAACGAGTTTTGCTGGTGCGGATGAAACTTGATACAGCCCCGCACAACCGCTACGCCAGAAAGAGACTGGGTTGTCTAAACCGATATTTCTACGTTCAACGGTAAACAATGGGTATTCTAAGTTAGGAATAGAACGGGTTGTAACAGGAAAAGCACATGGAATTGATGCAGATGAACACATCAGGCTATTATCCAGCAACAATCCATCTGAACTATCATGTACTATTGGTGTGCATTCTACGGGTTGTGCCAAATATCGCTGAATGGGAACAAAGCTGCTGCACGATGTGATTTGCGTAATCCAGAACAGCATACCGAAAACATAACATATCCTGCGTACCATAAGCTCTCCTTAATGCGGATGCTCTATGAACGTACTGCAATTAATAGAGTATACTGAGGATATATTACGTTTTTTTGTTATTATTCCTTATATTGCAGGGTAGTATAAAAAAAGCGCGATACCATTTATGTGATGGCATCGCGCTTTTGCTTTAACTAAAAAATATTTCGGTAAGCTACTTGCTGAACGAAATAACCGCGCTGTTCCTTGCTCCGTCTAAAGCAAAGGCCTGAGCTTCTGATACGGCACCGGAAAGGATACTCTGTACTGCCTGCACAGAGGAAAAAGCTAACGCAGAAGGGTGGCTTCCTAACACAGGCAAAATATTTGTGACGTTCTCTCCGGCGGTAATACGTGCAACAATACTCTGCTGATCAGTTAACCCCAGCGGAGCAACAAACACCGGACACATGTGTTGAAGCGTCTGTTTAGAGTATGGTTCAATCTTGATGTCTGTAAGTACACAGGAAGTTGTTCTTTCAGGTTTGGTTCCTAAAACAAGAAAAGCGGCGCCTTCTCCTGCAACGACATCCGGAAGCAAGCATGCCCCTTCTTCAGCAGACTGAAAACGGTTAAC
Source organism: Halodesulfovibrio aestuarii DSM 17919 = ATCC 29578 (assembly GCF_000384815.1). NCBI lineage: Bacteria > Pseudomonadati > Thermodesulfobacteriota > Desulfovibrionia > Desulfovibrionales > Desulfovibrionaceae > Halodesulfovibrio > Halodesulfovibrio aestuarii. The sequence continues at coordinate 742,613 of NZ_ARQF01000021.1, read as the reverse complement.
GCAATGTTCCAATACCTGACAATGTTCATCCACTCCACCAACAAGGACGTAATCCACTATACCGGTTTTTAACCAATGCACGGCAGTGGCGAGTGAGTACGCAGGACCAAGCCCGATATTACTTGTACAAATGTTTGGTCCTTGGGCTTTAGTCTGCATAGCAATGTATGCGGATGCCGCATTATGTAACCCGCTTGAGAAGTAGGTAGGGGACGCAAGCCTGTCTCCGTCATTAAAAAAAGAGTCAAGAAAACTAAATGAAGTCTGCGCAGCACCATAGCCACTGGCTAATGCCACTCCCATATTTTCATGGTCCGTTTCTAACAAACCGGCATCTTCAAGAGCAAGAAAAGAAGCATAAAGTGCCAGACGGGAAAAATGATCAATACGTCTAAGGGCACGTTTGGGAATAAACTTTGTCAATCCGGAAGTATCAGTCCGCTGGCTGGAATCAGTAATACTGGAAGCGACCAAATCCACAGGCAGAGCATTCTGCTGCTCACCATGCGGTGTCACTATTCCTGTACCAAGAATATATATTTCGCGATGTTGTGACATGACTAGTTCCAATCCTTGGCTTTACCCATTGCATTGACTGGGAATTGATTTCCAAATGTAATTTTTTTTGGACGTTCAGCAGGCCGTAAACGATTACGGCACCACTGATATAACTCTGCTCGCAACGCGATCGTATCCGGCTCAAAACTTCTTGGGAGAATAAATGCCTTCAAACGATTTCCTTCATCCGGTCGCATTAAACGCACAGCACAGTCCAAAACATCAGGGTGTTGTTTTATACAGGCAGCTGTTTTCAGTAAAGAAACGTTAATACCACCAACCTGAACGATTTTATCTTTACGTCCCCTCACTGCAAATAACTCGTGAGAGAACCATTCAACAAAGTCAGGGATAGCAACAGGGGGTTGAGGGATATCAAGAGGATGAACACGTTCAATCCACGAATTTTCAATATCATCGCAACGAACGCGTTGCCAAAAATTAAATAACGTCAGCGGTGCATCAGGGTGGTGCTGAAAACCAAGTCCACCCGTTTCAGAACTGCCATAAATATTGCTGATGCGTGCAAGCCCTAAAGAAAGCAGTTGGTGCATTGTCTCAGGTGAGCACGGCGCAGTAGAAGTGGAACCATGAATGTTTGCAGGAAATGGTATGCCGAGCTTAATCAACCCGTTCCAAAAGAGTGGGAAAGAAACTATAAAGTCTCCTTCCTTCAACTCTTCAATAAAAGCTCGTGAAGGGAATGGAACCGGTATTAGACACGGAATTTCCGCAACTTTGGGGAGTAGTACGGTGAATAAAAATCCATAGACATGGTGACATGGAACGGTTGATACAATGCGCTTTCTTTCATGAAGAAGGGTGCGTTGCAGTTCCTGCGCCTCCTGCCATAATAACACAGATTCAAGTTTCTGCTGTGTTGGCTTTCCTGTTGACCCTGATGTTATAAATGTAATTATAGCAGGATCCTGTGACCATTCGTGATAAATAGCACCCGCCCAATGCTCAATACTGTCATCACCGCAAAGGACTTCGGCAAGAGCAGGGCATTGAAACATGGTTGAAACATGCGCTGCGATAGCCATCGGTAAAATAGTAGTGCCTTCCAGTAGGGAAACAATAGACCGGCTCGAATCCTCTTCAAGTTTATGCAAAGGCATAGAAGTATGTTCCTGCACTGCCGAGCGGCAGATACTCAGGAGAATTCTGCTGATATCATCTATAGAAAGAATAGGCTGCATACAAATGTCACCTGTTACTCTGTTCACGCCAGCAAACAGGGTCTTCACCAAAAAGATCGCCTTGCTGATACGCGGCACCTCGGCACCCGTAACACGACTTAGCAAGATCACAGGTTTTACATTTTCCAGTAATATGCTCATTAATGTAGCGTGTTTGACAAGCAACTTCAGAACTAAGAATCTCTTTAATCGAGTCTGTCCGCAGTGATCCCATTTGAAGGTCGACGCCAACACATGGGCAAACTATGCCGTTAGCACGGACATACATGCTCATGTAGTAGCGCAGGCAGCGATGACCGCCAGCAATCGGCGGTAAAATTTCCCATTCCAGACCGTATTCCGCATGATCAATTTCATTCAGCCGGACAAATAGGGCATGTAGTTTTTCGTTGGAAACAACAAGATCATTGGGATGAGCTTGACTCCGCCCCTGCACTGTCAATGTCTCTACATACGGCACAATATTGCGCTCACGCGCCCATCGCCACATGTCAGTAATTTGATTGTAGTTAGTTTTGGTAACAACTGTTTCAAATGAAAGGCTTCGCTTGTTCCCAAACCCTAATTCAATGAGATGATTAAACGCGGACATGCTTTTGTCGAAAGCACCTGCCCGTGCGACCAGAGCATCATGAGTCTGCGCATTCATCCCATTTAATTTAAGACAGACAGAGGCATTTAAATCGTACAGTAATTGCGCGGTTTCTTTATCCAGCGCCACACCGTTGGAAAAAGTTACATGCTCAATGCCAAGTCTGTTACAACATTCAAGTGTTGCGATGTACTTCTCACGAATTACAGGGATAAGTGGCTCGCCACCAAGGATGCAAATACGGCGCAAATCATGCTTTTCTTTCGCTTCAGTCAGAAGCTCAATAATCTCCTGTGCTGTGAGTTCGTCAGCAGCAGGGGGCTGTGCTCCTTCACTCTCATACCGGTAGCAGTATACACATGCACAGTTGCATGCCTCGGTAATTTCTAAATCAAGCGATAAAATATTACCCTTATCACGAGCCTGCATAATTTCCGAAAGCTCAAAATCGAGCACAGGAATAACATCCGGCTTTGAAAAAGAGTTTTTGTTACAATCCATTAGCGTTGCCTGTTGTGTGTCTTAAATGTGAGAAACAGCAAGCACAGAGGCTATTCCACCAAAGGCCAATGAGGTCGAAAGTGCAATTGTGCCAGTTACGTTAGTAGCTTCAAGCACCGGAGAAGCTGGAATAGTCGGGTCAGGCGTTGTTAAGCCTGTTGTGGGTGGAATGCGTCCCTGATTCAGACAATGCACGCATAAGGCAGCCTCAATACCACCCGCAGCGCCAAGAGTATGCCCTGTAGCGCCCTTGGAAGAAAAAAATGGAACATGGGGCAACAACTCGTTCATTACATACCCTTCAACATTGTCATTATCCTTGGTACCAGTACCATGGACATTCACAAAGCTGATGTCTGCAGGAGTGCACTCTATGTGGGCAAAAAGTTGCTTTATAGCGCGAATGAGTCCACGCCCTTGCGGATGCGGTGCCGTGAGATGATACGCATCACACGCAGTTGCGTAACCGGCAAGGCGTGCTTTCGGCGTTACGTTACGTTGTGTCACAGACTGCTCAGACTCAAGAACCAGTACACCGGAACCTTCCCCAAGATTTAAGCCCTTGCGATCCACATCAAACGGCTTACTACGTTCACTGTCCATCACCATAAGTGAATGAAATCCATTAAGGGTCACTCTAGAAAGACCATCACAGCCGCCCGCAATAACCATGTCGCACATACCGGACTGAATCCACTGTAACCCGACTCCAATAGCATCTGTGCCGGAAGCACATGCGGTGACGACAGTCTGAGCAGGGCCGACTACCGCAAGTTCCCGGGCAATGGCTTCTGCTGGATTACTCCGCAAAACACATCGGATATGCTCCATAGATGGCAACGCAATGTCAGGATCTCGGTACTCACCATAAAAAACGATATGGTTCATGGAGCAACCTACAGTTGTCCCCATCACAACGCCTACACGCTTACCTTTCAAGTCAGCAGGAGAAATTCCGGCATCTTCCAAGGCCTGAAACGCTGCGCCAAGGCCTAGCCTGGCCGTAAGTCCGTACTGTTCCGTTCGTCCCGATGCTCTTTCTAACAGCGCATCATCAACGGCAAACACCAGAGCCTCTTTGCCCCAGTCCATCCTATGGCGTACAAAAGGGGAAGGATCCGCAGTACCTTCGTACATGGCGGCAAGCGTACTTTGCGGGGTGCTACCGGAACCAGTAATACAACCTGTTCCGGTAATGAAAACGCTAGTCATTAGCCTGTTTTTCCTTAATAAATTCAACAAGAGTGTTGATAGAACGCATAGCTTTTTTGTCTTCATCAAAATTCGCGATGACAACACCGTAATGCTTTTCAATAAAAACTACGATTTCAACTGCATCGAGAGAATCAAGACCAAGTCCATCTCCGAAAAGCGGCATATCATTTTCCCACTCTTCAAGAGAAATATCTTCAAGGTTTAATTCTGCAATGAAGAGTTCTTTTAATTTTTGATGCATATTACTCATTCGTTGTTCTCCAGAGATCGAAGAAGTTATAAAATTGATACGGAGTTTCTTGTACGTATTTTTCCAGCGCGAACGCTATCTCCTGTGCAAAAGGCGTAAAGTCATTACCCGTTGCTTTAGGAACAGTGAGAACATGTGCTACAGAAAGTTCCATATGCGAAATACCCACTTTACGTGTCACGAGCAGAGCAACAGGAGATTGCGTGCCTTTAGCAAATTTGTACACAGAGGTAGGAAACAAAGCTTTTCCACCTAAAAAATCAACACTTGCAGTATATGATGTAGATGGAACAATTCTGTCCCCCATGATGGATATAATTTCATTTTTTCGCAGTGCCGCAGTCATTGCAATAACACTTCCCATTGTGTCCTCTGCATGCACTAACTTAATATTTTTACAGTGATTGAAGTCAAAATACTGTAAATCTACATCACCGGAATCACGGTACACCATAAGATGCACAGGTGTATTCAATTCATCAAGGGGGCCTAACATCGCCTGCCAAGGACCTACATGGACTGTAAGCAAAATAAGACCATTGCCTTGCTCTTGCAGTTCCTGCAACTGTTCAATGCCATTCCGGGAATATGAAAATTCTTGTGTGCCTCTGATACCGACCGCCGCTTTATCTATGAGAGAAAACGCAAGGTTCTGGCAAAGACGCCAAGTATGATACCAACGTGCACATTTCGAAGCCTTCGGAAAACGTTTTGCAATGTAAAAAGAAGAACGCTTATGAACTTCCGGCACAAAAAGGACATAAAAGAAAACAACAAAACATGAAAAAATATACGCAGGCCATCGACCGCAATATTTAATAAGTATGAAAAAAAATTCGTGCTGCCAACGGCCTGCAAGGCTTTTACCGCTCCAAGATTTTTCCGACCTGTTACATTTTGACTTTCGGGTCATATCTCTTGTCTCAATTTATAAATTGAACGGGTCACCAAGTAGAAAACGAGTCCTGTTACACCGGCCAAAATCGGTGCTAAGACTAACGATCCCAGAATCCATTCCCAAGCCCTGTCTAAAAACTCTACACCAAGAGTCTGCCACGAAACGTCTGTAAGCCATTCACCGTTCCGGATAAAATAGCCAACTTCAATACATAGGGCTGGCACAAATGGAGGCATACAGAATTGACTGGTTCCTACGGAAATTACTTTTGACAGTCGTAAAAAACTTGCAGCGAACAGTGTCGCAACAGTGTGAATACCAAAAAGCGGCCATGTACCAAGTAACACACCAAGACCAGCAGAAAATCCAACATACTCCGGACTTGCACCTTGCCGCACCATATCACGCAATGAATCTACAGGACGCGTAAGATAAAATTGCTCTGAAGCGTTTTCAACACTTTGTTCCACACGAACAAGTTTGCGATGCGGAATAGGCAACACAGCGCGCATGGTAAGGCGCGTATTCAACCATGAGATCAAAATATTATCTTTCACCCGATGCAAATGACTCACACGCTTTTCCGGTTCTGGATAATGAACATGGATAGGAAGCCATTGGATGGACAATCCTGCCCAAACTGCTTTTACAAGCACTTCTATCTCGAATGAGTAACGGGATTCACTAAAAGAAAGTTCCTGCAATAGCCCAACCGGATACGCTCTAAAGCCACTTTGAGTGTCTAAACCTTTTTCACCGGTTTGCACGCGGAACCAAAAATTTGAAAATGCCCGCCCAAAAGTAGCAGAACCGGGGATATTACGATTTTTTGCATTTGAAAAATCGCGTACACCAACAGCAACAGAGTCTGGATTTGCCTCTATAGCCACAAAAAATTTTGGAAGGTCAGCAGTAAGGTGCTGACCGTCTGCATCAATAGTTACAATATGCGTGTAGCCGTGCTCTCTTGCATAAGCTGCTGCTGTAAGAATAGCAGCGCCTTTGCCCCTGTTCTTACTATGCCGGATACACTGTACAGCAAGGGAGGCAATATCTGCGCTTACGCCATCAGTTGAACCATCATCAACAATCAGAACGTCCCCATGTTCAAGTGCCTCTATAGCAACGCGGGAGAGCTCTTCCCGGTGATTGAAGACAGGAATAACAATAAGTGGACGGACGAAATTAGACATCACAACCTCTATCGACATAAAAACATTCCTGACACCCTTTAAAAATTGCGAACAGCTTAGCCTCAAAGAATTCAGGATGTCCTATGCTACGAGGTGTCTTATTCATTTCTCAACTTATGATGCGGAAAAATTGTGTTATTTCTTCTACGGAACAAACCTAAAGTAATACTTTAAGTTTTATGCCTTCAACAGGCGCAGAACATTGGTAGTCGGGCTTTACAACACAGGCAACCATAAAAATGCGTTTAAAGAACTACAGCATCGTTGTCATTTTAACAGGTTCCCATCACGCCAGTTATCAAGAAAATCTTGAAAAAAAGGAGGTGGGGCAAGTAATAACTCATGGCTTTCTGTGCACACAAACATCTGAACAGAGTAACCGGAGGTACAAAGTTCTCCTGCATTGTCATAAATAAAGAAGTCATAATTAATCTTTGCCGCATCAGCGTAATGCAATCGAGCTTTAATGCTGTATTCATTACCTAAAGATAGCGGACGAAAATAGTCAGCATGCAATTTACGAATCGGAGCAGAAATATTTTCACGATAAAAATCGTCATAAGATATTCCGTACTTTTGGCTTAAAGCCATTCTAGCATCTTCAAAATAACTTGCATAATGCCCGTGCCATACAATGCCAAGCAGATCTACTTCCTGAAAGCGCACATCACGCTTTACTTCAACAGTCAACGGCGCAGGAGCACCTGGGTCAATTTTAAAATATTCTTTACGCATGTTCCTGCTCTGCAACACAGAAAAGTGAGAAGGTAGAAGCTTGCGCAGTGCCAACTGTTAATGTCACAGAAAACCGATGGATATTTTCAGCAGATATATCTTTGCGTACTGCCTGCACATAAATATCCACTTCAGGCTGAATTTCATGTGAGAACTTTGCACGGCTTATGGAAGTAACACGTAACGACTCTCCGGCAAGGGCGCTGCATACCAGCCTGCCAAGCATAAACTGCAAAATAGCAGGAAGGATAGGATGACCGGGGAAGTGCCCGTTAAAGCCTTCAAAATCTTCAGGCAAATGATAGCAAGCTTCAGCGCTTTCACCGGTGCAGGTAATAGTTCCTACAAGCGCATTCATTAGACTTTGTTCAATAGGGGTCATGAGGCTTTCTCAGCTGTAATACTATGAGGACAGGACAACGGCTTTTGTGTCAGCCTACCAATAAACCCGCACCCGTCATCTTTATAAAAAAGACGTGTCGGGTAGGACGTCCCATGGTCATCCTGCCAATTTTTCAAATATACAGTAGTTTCATTTTCAACATTGATACGACGACGAAGTTGAATTACATCCGAACGCTGGGGCACTACAGAGTAACTGTACAAAATATTTTGTTCAGGACAACGAAGCTGCGCTATATGGGCTTTTCCTTCGGATGTGCACAGAGTAGATACCGGCTCTGGAAGATAAAGAGCTCGCGCCATGCGGATAAGGATAGGCTCCAGTTGCGGATGCTCTTTTATCATTGGGGATACTGTAAACATTTTGTAGCTGTCCTGAGTAAGTCTGGCTTCAAAAATGGAAGTCCCCATCTGTGTTAAGAATGCGATTGAAACAACATTTCCACCTTTTTCCATGGAAACTATACCCTGAACAGGAATAGTGATGGAGTAAAGACATAACGACCCGCTTACTCGAAACGCAGCCTCTTCTACAGGCCAGTTCTGCTGAAGCAATTCTGCTTGCATGTCTGGCAGTACGGGCATCGGCGGAGGGAGTTGTTTAGCACATCCTGTTAACAGAATAATGAGTATGCACAAAAAATGTTTCATGAGCTAATTGTATCCTTTGAAAAGAGGGCTGGAAGTACAAGAAGCGCGCAAGGCATTGCAGCAAGCAACCCTGAAAACACGCTCAGTCCCATATCAAACAAAGCCGGATGGTCAGCAAAAAGAAGCGAGCCGAAACCTGCAAGACTGGTCAAGCCGGAAACGAAAATAGCCTGCGATGTGCCAAGACTATTTTTCTTAATGGCATGGGTTGCATAAACACCATAATCCACACCATGGCCAAGAACCAGTAATGCTCCGGCAACACTGAAAATACTTAATGGTTTATTAAGCAATCCCAGTACCCCCCCCATCATTAATAAACCAAAACAAGCAGGAAGCAGGGCGCATATGCACTGCTTCACCACACGATGCACAAGCAAAATGATAACCACAATAATAGCGAAAGCATACGCTATAAAACGAACAAAAGTGCCTGTAAGCACAGACGCGAGCTCTTTACCCAATCGTGAACCGGAGATAAGCCGCACGTCATACTTTTTTTCAATTTCCGGCGTAAATACCGAATTGATCGTGTGGGTATCAGGAAGATACGAAATCAATGTGTAAAAATTAGAGGTATCCAACACACCAGAAAAATTTGAATACCCTACGGTTGAGGTGGCAGCCATGGGTAGGCCGGACGTGCCTTCGACATCAATTTCAGTCTGCGGAGACACAGAACGCTCAACAAGTAGAGAGTCAAGCAATGAGCCAATACCTAGATTGCGCAAACTTCCTACAGTAACAGCCTGAGGTGACGCGTGGATAAAATCATAGAACGGCGTGAAAGCATGCTTAGAAAAGCCAAGAGCTACACCTTTTGCTTGAACGGTAGAAGCAACAGACGGATGAGCCTCCCAAAATTTTCTCCAATGCTGCCAGTTCTCCTGTTGTCTCTGTCGAGAAGGAAGAAGTGGAGTCAGGCTGACAACAGACTTTTTATCTTCAGGACTAAGCAAGGCAATGCTATCAGAAGTGTTGCGTACGATCTCATCAATTGATGTGCCGGAAGCAAAAAGCAAAGCCTCTTCTCCCTTAATTCCCCATATGTTACGAATATCCTTTTCGGCCTGAAGCAACGCTGCGGGGCGTACACCCATAGCTCTAATATGATCTTGAAAATGTAATTGGCTGCTGCCGACACACCCGAGGATAAAAACAACAGCCGTAACCGTTAATACAGCTGCCCGATGATTGTGAGAAAATTGCGGCAAAGGTTTTGATGCGATATGTCCCGTATGCCCGGAAATGACATGCGGTAAAATGAACAGCGTTAGAACTACCGCCGTCAAAAGACCTATAGTAATAAATACAGAAAGTTGTCGCAGCCCTGGAACCGGAGAAAACATTAGCAGTGCAAATGCGGCAATTGTAGTCAAACCGCTAATGACGATTGGCACTGACGCTTTTTGAAGCAAATCACGTTTAGGAGCAGTGTTGGAACCAAGTACATAGTAAAGATGCAGCCCGAAATCGATAGTCATACCAACTAGTATAGGACCGAATCCGAACGTCATAGCCGAGGCGGGCTTCCACCCTATAGCAACAGCCGCTGCTCCCGCACAATAGGACAACAGTGGAAGCAGTAATAAAAAAAATACCTGCTTCGTGCGCAAAAAGCAGACCACGATACCAAGTAAGGCGATGCAAGCAATAACTGAGGTGGTTTTAATGTCATTTTTAATGGTCAACGCGTTGGCGGCAGTATAGCGCTGGGCCCCAAGCACTGTCCAAGTGACACCTTTCGGCAACGTATTTGAAATTCTTTCCAACTCTTGTTCAAGAGCGACGGAAGCCCTTGAATCTGTGGTCATCACCGGAGTTGTCGCCATAATCAAGCTATGTTTGCCGTCCTCAGTCATATACACGCCATGCAATATGCGAAGATTTTTCATGTATGCAAGAGAGGCAATCTTTTGCAATGCTGTTCGATGCAGATTAAGCGGATCAGCAGCAATCGTGGAGGCTTTGAGAACACCTTCCATAGTCCCAAGTGTATGTTTTTGTGATGTAAGTGCCTTTGCAATATTGTCAGCTGTTATTGCCTGAGACACTGCGTTTTGCACACCATTAGAAAACAAACTGGGAACCAAGTCCCGAAGCCCGATAAAAAAGTTGGGGTTAAGTGAGTCCGGTTTGCATGCAACTTTTGTAAAAAAACTGGACTGCATAGTTCGTGTAAGCTGATCTGTCAGCTTTGCAAGGGGGGCACCCACCAGATCATCATTAACAGCATGCAGTGTAATAAGAATCCGATGCTGCAACGGAGCTGACTGTATAAGATCTAAGTCATTACTGAGGACACTTTTATCGTCCGGCAACAAATACGAAATACGTTCTTCCAGCTTCATAGAGGAAAGAGACAGGACGCAGCAAAGCATCATGCCACCCATGACGAGCAGGAGAAGCCACTTGCGCTGGGCAAGATAGATATACGCATTTGAGACGAAACGGATCATGGCATTTTGAAAGTAGTAGGCGCAATCTCAGGGTTGATGAGTGTCTTTCCAAATTTCAACGTAATTACGCTGTCATTTGCTTCTGTTACCGTTATATCTTTAACTCCACGCAAGGACTCAGGTAGCTCAATAGCAATGCTTCTAATAAACTTTGCCATATCTTCATCCTTAGGCTGTAACAAAATTGTCGGATTTTTTGATTCAGTAATCTTTATATGAAAATCTTCAGTAAGAGTTTCCTCATCAATATTTACCCACAACAACATTTGATTGGCCATTACGCGCAACGAAGGGGACAACTCAGAGCGAACAACAGAGCAGTTCTTGCCTGTGCTACACCACTGTAGCCCACCATTTTTATTTAAAATAAAACCTGATGCAGAGGGGGAAGTGTATTCCCATCGCAAATTTTGAGGTTTTTGCAAAACAAGCTCGCCCGTAACCACTAAGGGATCGTTAAACAATGCCAACTTGGACGATTGCTCAAAGGCTGCTTTAACAACTGAAACATTCGCGTTGGCCAGTTTAATACGGTCAAAAAGAGATGCCTCTTTACTAAAAGAAGTAGCAGGTACTGCTAAGCATACCAGCATTAAAAAACTCATAAAAATTGTACGCATTACGTTGTTTCCGGAATAAATAGTTTTAGTGTCCCATCCATAAGCAGCGTACTCTCGTGCAAAAGAGAGCCATGAACCATGGTAAAATCATCAAAGCGAATATCTACTTGTAATTTTGCCGTCAGGGTCATGCCAACTGTAACTGCAGTAGTATCGTAAAATCGTATATTCTTGACACCGACAAGAAAGCCTTTTTGCTTTTCTGCATCTTTCAAATGGTTAGTGTATCCATTCAATGAGGCAAACCCTTGAGCAAGCAGTTCAATAAATACTAATGGCTGCAAAATACCATTACTATCAGCAAACATACTTCCGGCAGTAAAAGTAGTTTCAACGACGCCGTTGTCGTCATGATGATCGATGATCGTATCAACTAATAACATAGAGCCAGAATGCGGAACATAGAGTGACGCCGGTTCTCTCATTACTGTGCCTCTCTTAAAACTCTTTTTTGTGTTTCCAAGGCGCGTTTCATTTGCTTGTGCACCATTTTTTTAAGCACCCTGTGCGGAAAGTCGCCTGAATACTGTTCTGGATATAGCGGCTGCAATATACGTAAAGAAATATTTGTAGGTGTAATGTATTTTGCTCCGGCAGGGAGCAATATTTCTGTACCGGAAATGCAAAACGGAATAACAGGAACATTGCATTCTGTGGCAACCAGAAAAGGGGCACTTTTAAATGGCTGCAACGTACCATCCCGACTACGCCCCGCCTCTGGAAAAAAGAGAATTTTGCTTCCATTATTGAGATGCTCTCTGCATTGCTCAAGACAGCTAGAAAAATCTCCAGTGCGCATATCAATATATTTCGCCATAGACATGAACGGAGCGTAGAGCTTTATTAAAAAGGGTCTTCGCTGTGTCACAAAAACAATATCACCATCATGGAGTAGTACCCCAAGGTAATACAAATCCAGGATAGAGTAGTGGTTCATGACAACAATCGACGGTGCCTGCAAAGGAAAGGGATTTTCGCCTTCCCAACTAAGTGATGCAGGTATGAAAAAGCGAGTACATCGCACATACCCCTTCCCATACAGCCAGATAAAATAACGAATCATTTTATCGAGCGGCATCTTCTTAACAAAAAGATAGTAGGGCGAGGCAATAAACGCAGCCAGAGAGGTCACCAGTGTGTGCAGCAATAAAAAGCAAAGCAACAGCACTGTATACAATTTCGGCGATGACTTTTTTCTACTTGTGCTCATAGTCACTATTATTATGCAGCATCCTGCTGCAATTGCATAATCAGCTTGTAAATATCTTCAAGCGTACGCACTTCTTTTACTTCCGGCTGGTTACGTAATTTTACACCAAAAGATTTTTCCAGTAACAACACAAGGTCGACAGCATCAAGACTATCCAGACCAAGATCTTTATATAAGTGCGCAGTTGGAACCATCTGCTCCAGATCAAATTCAAATTCATCACTGATAGCGTTATTGGTGATCTCAATAATTTCTTCTTTAGTCATAGTGGCGAGAGTCACAGTTATAATCTCCTTAAAATGAGAGAAGCATTTATGCCGCCAAGGGCAAAACTATTTTTCAAAAAATAGGTCACAGAAGCCTTACAAGTTTTTGTGAGCAGATTAATTGAACCGCATTCGGGATCAATCTGTTCTAAATTCCTTGTCGGATACAACATATCGTTCTGTAGTCCTGAAATAGTAGCAATAGTTTCCAGTGCGCCACTTGCTGCAAGAGTATGCCCAAGGTGGCCTTTAAAACTGGAAACCGGTAAATTTGTATCAAAAAGTTCTTCGATGGCTTTTGACTCTGCGATGTCACCTGCACTCGTACCTGTGGCATGTGCGTTCAAATAATCAATATCTTCGGGAAGAAGGCCTGCTTGCCGCAGAGCTTCTTCCATGCAAAGCTTAATCGCATGGCTATCTGGGTTTGCAGGGTTTTTAGGGGAAGAGAGCGTTGAAAACCCGACAATTTCAGCAAGAATTTTTGCACCGCGTTTTATTGCGTGATCATACGATTCCAAAAGCAGCAGCCCTGCACCCTCTGCACAGACAACACCATCACGTTCCACATCAAACGGACGTGGAGTATCCTGAGGGGCATTGTTAAATTTTGTAGATGCTGCGTTGATAAAATCAAATGAAGCGATACTTAAGGGATGAATTTCCTCGGTACCACCACAAATCATCATATCTTGCTGCCCCAACAAAATAGCCTCATACCCAAGCCCGATCGACTGGGTGCTTGTAGCGCATGCGGCTGCCGGAGCAAGAATGCGGCCTGTAACACCGAGCGTCTGGGCTACAGAAGAAACCGCAGCATGTCCCATAAATTTGAAAAATGTCGTTGACTTGCAATGATCGAGCGTCTTTTCTGGAAGGTAATGGGTAAAGAACTCTTCAATAAGTTCTCCACAGTTTGTTGTGCAGGATAAAGCCATGCCTAAACGTCCGGAAGTCAGCTGGTCTTCTGTAATTCCTGCCATTGAAAGGGCTTCTTTGGCAGACAAAAGCGCAAACACTCCCATGTCAGTCATAGTGCGTCGATCTTTACGGGGAATCGCCTTCATATCAAGCTCTGGAACAAGTCCGGCCACATGAGAGCGCATATCCTGCACTTCCTGTGCCCGCTCCATATGTGTAATCGCACTGCGCATTTCAGCAATGCCCGCATGCAAAGAGTCGACCCCTTCGCCAAAGGGTGAGACTGCACCCATTCCGGTAACAACAACTCTATTCAACTGCATTTTTTCATCTCACTTTGAAGATGGGTATGACCTAAAATTTCTCCGCAGGTTACAAACCCCGCAGTCATAGCACCCAAAATCCCGGGACCAACAACTGCCTGTCCTGATAACAGCATATTTTTTATTGGAAGAGCCGCCGTAGGTGTAAGCTGTTTTAAAGAACGTTTCACGCCATAGGCCGTGCCACGAGGAGCGTAGCAATAATCTTTAAGAGTAAGAGGAGTGCTTACGCTGACCATGGAAAAGTTATCTTCCAATTCAGGAAGAAATTTCATTGCAGCCGCAATAACTTCTTTAGCAGCTGCATGCTTTTCCTCAACATATCCTTTAATTCGCTGGTGTGGTTTCTTCCCTACAAATCGCTCCCACTCTGCATACGTAGCAGGGACAAGCAAAGAAACACTGGTGCCATGTTCCGCAGCGTGGCTGCTTGTAATAAGCATCTGGCGCTTGGCTAGCGGGATATCAGCGCTTACAGTGCTATCAGTGCAAGAGCTATCAGAAACAATTACGGCATTGCTTTGCAAAAGTTTTTCGATAGGCTTTGTGATATACCCATAAACACCAATGAGCGATGTGGTGGACTCTAACTCGCGATAGTATGCTTTTCGGGTTTTCCGCAGAGATTTTCCTGAAACAATGTCCGTCAAGCAGGAAGGATGACATGTTGCAATTAGTTTATCGCTTGGCAAGAATGATCCATCTTCCAAAACAACCCCTGTTGCTTGTCGATTCTCATTGACGTTCACTTCAGCGACACCATTGTTATAAATAATCCGCCCACCAAAATTTGAAAGTTCGGTCTGCATGGCCTCGAACAGAGCTTTGCCTCCACCTTTGAGGGTGCCACTACTTTGGAAATATGTTCCAACACTACTGGCGAAAAAAGGAAAAGAGATCTCAGAAGCAAGCAGTCCGCAAAACAGGTTACTCAAAAATCCGAGACAAATTTTCGCCTGTGGTTCAAAAATATACTGATCGATGACCTCTTGAAACGACTTATTTGCCAGAGGATGTGTCTCAATCACCTGAAAATCCGCGTTATACTGGAAGGCATGACTTATGGCACGAACTTCGCTCAAAAACCCCTGAATACCTTTTTCTTCCATAGGAAAAAGAGCAATCAGAGAAGCCTCCAATGCCTCATACCCTTGAGGCATCTGCCAAACGAGTCCGTTAGGAAAATATACGGTAAAACTGTTGTCCTTTTCGAAAGGCATGTACGTAAGCAAAGGATATACATTAAGGTACTCAAGCAAGGACCGTAACGGACCACCTTCATCCATACCGCTCAGACAGTGGACTCCAGTATCAAAATAGAACCCTTTGCGCTCAAAACCTTGCAGCAGCGGGGCAGGGCGTACACTCTTTTCAACAACAGTTACGTTGTAACCATGTCTTGCCATAATAAGAGCGCATGTCAATCCAGCGCAGCCCGATCCGATAATTACACACTGCATACTAAGGTTCTACCGTATTCACGATCAGGCAGGCGTTTGTACCTCCAAAACCAGCAGAGTTAAGCATGACACGCCCCGGAGGGGTAGAGTTATTATCAAGAACAATGCGTAATTTGGAGCTCATTTCATCAGCAGTTTCAAAATTTATTGTCCGTGCAGTAAAACCGCCCTGTGCCTGCAAAAGAGTATATACGACCTGTGACGCACCGGACATCCACAATTCATGTCCTGTCATAGACTTTAAAGCCGTAACACGCACTTGATTGTCACCAAATAAATTACCGATGGCAAAGGCTTCAGCATTATCTCCCACAGGGGTAGACGTTGCATGTGCACTAACTAAATCGATGTCCTTCGGAGCAAGATTAGCTCGCTGCAATGCATCTTCCATCGCAGCCTGTAAACCTAAACCATTTGGGCGGCACAAATCGTGCCCGTCAGAAGAAAATCCGTATGCTTCTATCTCACCGAGAATCGTTGCACCTCGTGCAACAGCAAGGTCATACCTTTCAAGAACAACTGCTGCCGCACCGCCGGATGGAACCAATCCATCGCGTTTTGCATCAAATGGACGACTGGCCTGTGCCGGAGAGTCGACCCGACGGGAAAATGCTTCAAGAGCATCAAAGCTGCATAATGATTCCCAGTTAATTTCCTGAGCGCCACCACAAATGACTCGATCTTGCCGACCGTACGCGATTAAGTCCGCAGCCTGACCAATGGCATGGCCACCGCTTGAACATGCTGAACTGATACTCCACGAAGCACCGCGAACCCCCAGCAGTACATTCAGGTTAAGCGTAATAGTGGAGTTCATTGCCTTAAAACAGTAGCCCGAACTAATTCCAGCAGTTGAACCATCCTGCTCTGTAAGCTTAGCCTGTTCAGCTTGCGCTCTGGCAGTTGAATCATTCCCGAAAATAAGCCCGGTACGGGCATTTTGAATATCGTCAGACTGCAAACCGGCTTTTTCGAGAGCCTGAGTCACAGCAGAGTAAGCTTGAATGGTAAAATTAGGCATTGTTTTACGCTGACGGCGCGTAAGGCCGCACCCTGCATAATCAAAGCCTTCAATAACACCGGAAAGTGGACTAAAAAATCCCATTTCTTCCCGCTTAGGTACGACTTGGATACCACTTATACCAAGACGTAAGCTCTCCTGCACACTGTCCGAATCAAGACCCAGACAAGACACAATGCCGATGCCGGTAATTGCAACTCTATGCATCATGACGCGTAGATTCCTCCGTTCACAGAGAACGTCTGACCGGTAATATACTGCGCTTTATCGGAGCATAGGAAAGAGACCATGTAGGCAACTTCTTCGGGACGTCCAAATCTGCCAAGTGGAACTCGTTTTTTAATTTCATCAACAGGAAGTCCATCGAGCATTTCTGTTTCGATAAAACCGGGAGCCACGGCGTTTACAAGAATATTACGCTTCGCCACTTCAACAGCCAATGATCGGGTTGCACCAATAAGCCCCGCCTTTGCGGCTGAGTAATTAGCCTGCCCGGGGTTACCAGTTTGCCCGGCTGTGGAGGCAATGTTAACAATGCGACCTTTTCTTTTGCGCATCATGCGGGGGAGAAGGGTGCGAGTAACATTAAAAAATCCGTTTAAATGAACATCAATAACACTTTTCCAGCTATTATCATCCATCATACCGAACAGGGAATCCGCAGCAAAGCCTGCATTATTAACAAGAACAAACGGAGGAGCATCAAGGAGGAGGGCAAGTTGCTTTTCAACCGCATCACCATCAGCAACGTCAAAAGGAAGCAACGTACAAGATACGCCCGCAGCTTCTATCTGCTCAGCAACTTTTTTTGCCTGAGTATGGTCACTTCGGTAGTTAAGAAAAATATCAAATCCATCCTGTGCGAGCTGTACCGCAATTGCAGCTCCAATGCCTTTACTGGCTCCGGTAATAAGCGCAGATAATCGTGGACTACTCATATTCTTTCCTGCCCTCCGAAAAAACTAAAAAGATGAGTATAGCCTGCGACATTGCAGGCTATACTATAGCTATTTAAATATAAAAAAAGTGCGTCTACCTAATAGATACGGCGTTGTTTTTGTATCGAAAGAAATCTGTGTCGACCAAATAGGTTCTTCCAGAAAGTCTAGATTGGGTCTTTTAAAGCTGAAATAACGTGAGGAGACGCGAAACCAAATACCGCTAACCATCCTCAGCAAAAGACAACGAAAATTCAGTAAGAAAAAAGCTAAAGCAAGAATCATAGCAATCCACGTTTAGCTTTCGCCAAATTTTCCGCATATAACATCATAACAATTCGAATAAAAAGGTAATACAAAAATGCTCACTATAGATGTAAGATTCTATTTTTTACTGGAAACATTATTGAACTCCCAAAAAACTAGCAGGAATTGTCTATGAAAAAGTAGCGATAATGTAAAGATCTCGAATGGGTTTTCTAAGAAAAGTAAACAAAACATCCTGTATTCATAACAGGAGAAAGGGTCTTTTGTTTCGTACACTATTTAATGTTGTTTAAAAAAGAAATATATTGTTAACACAGAGTATACATATTTTTACGTAGGTAAAAATTCTACTATTACAAATAAAAAAAGCTCCAGCATATTATGCAAGAGCTTTTTTAGGAAATAAACATAACCATAGAGCAATGGTACAAGTTGAAGAAATGTATTTCTGTTTGCCACCATATCTATTGCTATAAGCAAATTTATAACAATAAATTCATGTCATTGCATCTAACTATGCATTATCCGCAGGCAGCACTGAATAAATTCCGTTCACCACTTGCTGAATTTCAATCATCAGTTATCAAAGCAAGATAACACACACGACTTGTTCCGGACAAAGAATTATGAAGTCGCTTTGCCTGAATTAACGATAGCACTCACAAAACTTACAGGCACGTTACAAGCGTTACCAATAACAGAATCATAGAATGCCGCGCTGGTAATGATTTACCCCATGCAAATTAGTTATGAAGAATGACGGCTGGCTTCTTGTTTCCATTCAGAAACAATAGTTTTAACTTCTTCGATATTTTCAGCTTCAGTATCAAAATGTTCTGCAAAAACGTGTAGAGTAGTAGCACCACGCGGGCTGAAAAGCCCCTTCACACGACACCAGAGAGGGTCAAGCGCTTCTACAAAATCTTCAAGCATTGTGTTCGCAATGGTTTCCATAAAAGACTGATGATTACGATATGCAAAGAAGTACAACTTGATACTTTTGGACTCTACAATACGTTCCTTAGGAATGTACTCCACAACAATAACTCCAAAATCTGGCTGTCCAGTCATTGGGCAAAGAGAAGTGTATTCGGGAAACTCCACGCTTACAATATATGGACGATTAGGATAGTTGTTCGGAAATGTTTCAAGAATTCCGGAATGAGGACCTTCTAACTGATATGTAGTCTCACCACCTTTGCCGAGGGCTTGGAGGTGGTCAGTTTTATCCTGACTTTTAGTTGTAGTCATAGTAAATTCTCCTTGTAATATACGTAACCAACGTTAGTTTGACTTCCTAAAACACAAATGGCAAGGGATGGCTAATAAATTATTCGCCCGGGACTGTTTTCCCGACCGCGAAGGGCGTTATGCCCATCTTAGGACTGTTGATCCCATGGAGTTAATGTATGGATTCTTTTAATCGCAAGGCATTTGCTTTGCTGTTCAGCCTGTTTATTGGCGGGCTTGTTGTTGCAGCGCTTATTGCAAGCAAAATTATTATGGTCGCTGGTTTTGCAGTACCAGCCGGAGTGCTGGCATATTCTCTGACCTTTATCGTTTCAGACGTTGTAAGTGAAGTATGGGGAAAAGACTGCGCAAACGACATTGTACAGTGCGGCTTCATCACACTTGTTATGACATCAGCACTTGCATGGATTGCTGTTGCATGGCCTGCAGCACCATTCTGGAACGGGCAGGAGAGCTTTTCAGCTGTTATCGGCAGCACCCCGCGTATTGTTGCAGCCTCACTGGTTGCCTATCTTGTCAGTCAAAAACACGATATCTGGCTTTTCCATTTACTAAAAAAAAGAACGAACGGAAAACATCTGTGGTTGCGTAATAACGCATCAACTGTAATTTCCCAGCTCATTGATTCCACAATATTTGTGACCATAGCCTTCTGGGGAATTTTACCTGTTGGTGAAGTCATTCTTGGTCAATGGCTGGTAAAACTGGCAATTGCAGTTATTGATACTCCAATTGTATACATGCTGTGCTATGGACTAAAAAGACAAATTCACACAGCAGACGCCATAGCATCATAAAAAAATTTAAGTTGTTACTCACTCAAGGCAGCACTTTGTGCTGCCTTTTTTGTTACTCATCGGTCTAAACTACGCTTTATGCTATGCTCCCTTCACCATATTCAATTCCAGAATAATAAAGGTGAGAACATATGCAAAAGATTACACATTTTTTCATAGTAACCTGTTGTGCCATCTGCTTGCTAAACACTGCAATAGCGCAAGCTTGCACAGGAGTAAGAGTTCAATCAACAGACGGAGCAGTAACATTTGCCCGAACATTAGAATTTACGACCTCGCTTAAATCGAATCTACTCTTTACGCCTCGAAGACAACAATGGACAAGTCCGACACCTGACGGAAAAAAAGGAATGACATGGGAAAACAAGTATGCATTCCTTGGACCAAACGGATTGAATGAACCGCTACTTCTTGGTGGAATAAATGAAAAAGGACTATATATTGGAGCGTTTTGGTTCCCAAAACTAGCTAAATATCAGGAAGCAACCAAAGATGAAATAACAAAGGTTGTTGCCCCAAGTATATTCACTGCGTTACTTCTTGGCACATGTGCCACGCTGGATGATGTGCGAAATAAAATTGCACAAATAAAACTTGTCGGTGTTATCAATACAAAACTTGGCATGGTACCTCCTTTGCACTGGTATGCAATGGACAAATCAGGAAAAGCCCTTGTTATTGAGCCTATTAGCGGAGAGATTGTCATTACAGAAAACCCAGTAGGTGTTTTCACAAATGCGCCACAATTTTCATGGCACCTGCAAAATCTATCAAACTATATGAATCTGACATCAAATAGTTGCAAACCAAAAAAAATTCATAGCTATACAGCAACATCAATTGGTCAAGGATCTGGTATGCTAGGCCTCCCAGGTGACTTTACGCCACCTTCGCGATTTGTACGTGCTGCCTTACTGAGTAATGCAACAGATCCTGTAAGCACTGCAGACGAAGCCATAAATCAAAGCTTCATGCTTATCAGTAATATATCCATTGCAAAAGGTCTGGTAAAAACAATTCAGCACGATAAAAAACCGTCCATTGATTATACACAATGGACGGCAGTATACGATCTAACACGTCGCAGATGCTATTTTAAGACATACGACAATCAAGATGTACGCGTAGTACATTTAGATAAACTACCACATGACGGGAAACAAATTTTGACTATCCCGATGTGGAATTCAAAACCAGAATATAAAGATGTGACCGGGCAAGCGAAGTAGCATTTACCTTCTAATCTCAGTCAGATAAAAAAAGCGAGTAGTGCTGAAGCACTACTCGCTTTTTTTATCTTCAGTCGCGTCATCTTTTTTATTCACTGCCAACTTTTGCTTAAGCCAAGGACGAACAAATAAAAAATACATCAGAGCAGCAAAAACAACTACGACTGTATCTAAATATTTTCTTATAAACTCTGGGTGGAACATATATACGCCACCTGCAATACAGGCTGCAGTAAAAATAAGGTATATTCTATTACCCTTCATACAAAAACTTCCCCTGTGTGAAAAATATTAATTTCTTCTATGGGATACAGAAGAAGTTCATTTCCTGCAAGGGAAGTTTACGAATGTGCAGCGATACCTCTGAAACAAAAAAAATTAGGCAGGGCTTTTGTTATTCTTAGTTTTTTATTATCAAGAAAACTTCTAGCTACAAAATGAAAGATACAGCAGCTAGCAATAATATTTAGAATCCTCAAAGCGCCCGTTAGGATCTGCGTATCTAAAGGACAATACACATGCTTACATTAACTATCCTTATTGAAAATACATCATATAGAGATGATCTACTTTCTACAAAAGGACTTTCTATTCTTTTGGAAGACGGTGACGAGAGGGTACTCTTTGATACCGGAACTGATGGGGCATTTTTGAAAAATGCCGAAACACTGGGTATCCCGCTTGAAAATATTGAGCATGTAGCACTCTCACACGGCCATTTTGACCATGCAGGGGGTATTCCGGCGCTT
The DNA here is from genome assembly GCF_000384815.1 of Halodesulfovibrio aestuarii DSM 17919 = ATCC 29578. NCBI lineage: Bacteria > Pseudomonadati > Thermodesulfobacteriota > Desulfovibrionia > Desulfovibrionales > Desulfovibrionaceae > Halodesulfovibrio > Halodesulfovibrio aestuarii. Next base: position 720,905 of record NZ_ARQF01000021.1, on the reverse strand, counting down.
TGTGATTTGTTTGCTAACAGTGCTCAACGCCCGACACTCACCTGCCATCCGGACTGCTTTATTGAACGTTATTCTGGAAAGCTCACTGGTGGGCGTCCTGTTCTAATAAAAAAGCTCGATGCGGGACTGGATGAAGCAACCGTACGCGCTAATTTTGTAATGTGTGACTCCAAAGAACCACAACATATTGGCTCAAAATTTCTATTCTTAGGTGAAATCCCAAGAAAGCCATCATTCAAGGGTGGCGGAGCATTCGGTATAGTCAAACAGGGTGAAAACTATATCGACGATTTCCTTTACGACGATACAGGAATTGTGTGGAAAGGTAAGGAGGGGCTGGTAATCATAACAGGCTGCAGTCATTCAGGAATATGTAACATTGTCGAAAGAGCACAAGACGTTACAGGCGAAAAAAAAATTGCTGCAATTGTTGGCGGACTACACCTGAGAGCCGCAAGTATCGGCCATGTGTATGAAGTTCGAAATTTTTTCCAACGCGTCGGAATACAGGAATCCTATGCCTGTCACTGTACAGGGAAATGGGGAAAACTTTGGCTGCCAAATAACAAACGAATTACAACCGGTGATGTTCTCCAATTTCAATAACTGGAGAATATACGATCTCAATAGAAGCTAACATTCCGAAGGAATGCAGTTAACAATTGTGATTAATTTCTTAGGAAAATATATCTGCATCAATGAGCGTTCCTTGTACTTCGTAATCGTCTGCTATCGTATACTACCACACAAATATGATTACCGTTGTAAGGTAGGCACTCCGTCTTCGATTGAGTATCGCTCGTTCGCAGAGGTCGTTGGAGTAAATTTGTTTGGATCGTTAACAGGAACAACTTCAAAAAGCTCAATATGGGTGAGAGGAATAAATGTACTACGCCCATCGATGCCCAAAATTTGTAATGTAGCTTTGTCAGGAACATTCCATTTCGTGCACCGGAACGAGGCAGATCCACCGGCAAGATAATATACGGTCAAGGCGTACTCTACAGGATCTGCATACCGCGCAAAGTTAGCTTCATTAAATGCATTGACACTGGCTTGCGTTGTTTCAATCCAATGTAGCAGTGCTGCTTTTTTATTTTCCAGCGTGTTATGTTCAGGGCATAACCCGACATGCTGTGTTAAAGGAGTGGTAGGGAGGCCATATGTAAAGCCCCCAATAGAATCTTTTTTACAAATAAAACAAGGAATCATTTCCACTCCTGAAAAATAAAATAGTGGCTCCGACCAGAGTCGGAGCCAACTGATATTATATCACAAAGCTGCTAGAGACTCTTTAAGTAGTCTATGCCGTTTTTGATTAACACGGTACCGAGCTCCGCCGTTTTACCAGCAGTCCAGCCCGGATGGTTAGTAGGGTGGTTGTATGCTTCCGGATGCGGCATCATGCCTAAAATACGTCCGGAAGGGTCGGTCAAGCCTGCAATACCCAGAGGAGAACCATTCGGGTTCATTGGGTATTCCTGCGTAACTTCACCAGATTCTGGATCAATATATTGCAAGGCTATCAAATTATTTTCTTGCAGAGCTGTAAGAGTTGCTTCATCTTTAGCGATAATTTTTCCTTCGCCGTGACGCACAGGAATATACAACGTTTTTACACCCTTTGTAAAAACACACGGGCTATTTGCATTAGCTGCAAGATGCACCCATCTATCTTCATATCGGGCAGAATCGTTATGTGATAAGGAAACCTGACGTTCAAAGTATAATCCGTCAATTGCAGGGAGTAATCCAAGCTTTACAAGCAGCTGGAAGCCGTTACAAATACCGAATATAATGCCGCCATTGGTAAAAAATGTTTTAAGTTGATCGAGAAGGGGTTCGCCTTGCTCTGTCTTTGCATGCCGCCAGCGGTTTGCGGCAGCTTGAGCAGCACCCAGATCGTCGCCATCAAGAAAACCACCCGGCAGAATCAAAAAATTGAAATCTGTTAAGCTAGTGTCACCGGAAATGAGGTCTGAAAAATGCTTAATTTCAACACGATCAGCTCCAGAAATCTTTGCAGCGTGCGCGCATTCAACCTCGCAGTTCGTCCCATAGCCGGTAATTACCAGAGTATTAACCTGGGTCATTGCTCAAGTTTCTCCTAAAAAAAGATTAACACGGGGCTTTACAAAAAGTCGCTTTACTTACCCGATCAGTTCGGGTAGTGACTCACGGTTTTTGAAAGCAAAAAAAGTCACCGTTTTAATAATTCGGGACTGATAGTTATAGTTGCGTCGGAGATAACAGTCAACGGCTGACGTAACTTCAAAAAAAGTGTATACGGACGAGATACGTTCGAAACAAATATACGTAACTTTGGTCATTAACTAATTTTTAATAACTTGTTGTAGGCGAGAAAGAATGAAAACTAAGTTTATATTCGTTACTGGTGGGGTTTTATCTTCTTTAGGGAAGGGCCTTTCAGCTGCATCCATTGGAGTCCTTCTTAAAGCTAGAGGTTTAAATGTAACCATTCAGAAACTCGACCCTTATATCAACGTTGATCCGGGCACCATGAACCCGTTTCAGCATGGTGAGGTGTATGTAACGGATGACGGTGCTGAAACTGACCTCGACCTTGGTCATTACGAGCGTTACCTCAACGTTCCTCTTTCTCAGAAAAACAACTACACCTCCGGTTCTATTTACAATACAGTAATCACAAAAGAACGCCGTGGAGACTACCTTGGTGGTACCGTACAGGTTATTCCGCATATTACTGATGAAATTAAAAAATGCGTTCTCAGCCTTGCCAGTGATGATCTTGATGTTGCAATCATCGAAATCGGCGGTACCGTTGGCGATATTGAAGGTCTTCCTTTCCTTGAAGCTATCCGCCAGCTGCGCACAGACCTTGGTCGTGAACAATGCATGTACATCCACCTGACGCTGGTTCCGTATCTTAAAGCTGCTGGCGAACATAAAACCAAGCCAACACAGCACAGCGTTAAAGAACTCCGTTCTATCGGTATCCAGCCAGATATGATCATCTGTCGTTGTGAAAAACCAATCGATGATCACCTCAAACACAAAATTGCCCTTTTCTGTAACGTAGACCGTGACGCAGTATTTTCTTGCGCAGACGTTAAAAATATTTACGAAGTTCCTCTCGCATTTTATGACGAAGGGCTCGATCAGAAAATTGCAATTATGCTTCGCCTCCCAGCGAAAAACGCAGACCTTGCCCCTTGGCAAAACCTGATTCATAACATGAATAACCCTAAAGGCAGCGTGACGATCGGTATTGTCGGTAAATACGTTGACCTTAAGGAAGCATACAAAAGCCTTCATGAAGCATTGGTGCACGGCGGCCTTGCTAACCGTGTTACCGTTGATTTCGTATACGTTAACTCCGAAGAAGTTAACGCTAAAAACGTAGCTTCCAAGCTCAAGGGTCTGGATGGCATTCTTGTTCCGGGTGGCTTTGGACACCGAGGTGTTGAAGGCAAAATGCTTGCCATTCACTATGCGCGTGAAAAGAAAGTACCTTTCTTCGGTATCTGTCTCGGTATGCAACTTGCTGTTATCGAATACGCCCGCAACGTAGTTGGCATCAAAGAAGCAACTTCCGTTGAATTTGATGAGAATGCAAAAGAGCCTATCATCTATCTCATGACTGAATGGTACGATTTCCGTAAAGAAGCCGTTGAAAAGCGTAACGAAGACACGGACAAGGGCGGCACTCTCCGTCTTGGCGCATATCCATGCAAAATTCGCCCTAAAACCAAAGCTCAGGTTGCCTATGGCGAGGAAATGATCTCTGAACGTCACCGTCATCGTTACGAATTTAACAATGCGTACTATACACGCCTTGAAGAAGCAGGAATGAGCTTCTCCGGGGTTTCTCCGGATGAAACCCTCGTTGAAATTGTAGAAGTAAAAGAACATCCATGGTTCCTCGCTTGTCAATTCCATCCAGAGTTCAAATCCACCCCGATGAATCCGCATCCTCTTTTCCGCGAATTTATCAAAGCATCAATAACGAATAAAAAATAACGTTCGCAGCATTGTATCGCGCAGAAAAATCAAACTCTCTATGTATAATGGTGGTTGGATTTTTCACCTTTGCACCGCAATATGCGGGTTTATATTGATTTAAAATCGGAGCATGCGACAGCATGTTCCGATTTTCTCTTTCAATCCCCCATTTATTCGAGTAATTTTACGCTTTACATTCCCAAACAGGATTACCGAAATGAAACATATCAAAAACGGTTCTGCATTATACGCAGAACTGACAACAAAACCTTTTGTATTTGCAGGTCCTTGCGCACTTGAAAGTTTTGAGTTGGCTTTGGAAACAGCATACGCAGTAAAAGAAGCAGCAGAAGCCGTTGGACTGAAAGCAATCTTCAAAAGTTCATACGACAAAGCAAACCGCACATCGCTTTCCAGCTTCAGAGGGCCTGGCCTTTCTAAGGGTATTGAATGGCTCGCCCGCATTAAAGAAGAGACAGGATTACCTGTTGTAACGGATATCCACGAGCCGGAGCAGGCAGCACCGGTTGCTGAAGTTGCTGATGTCATGCAAATTCCGGCATTCTTATGCCGCCAGACAAGTCTTTTGCTTGCCGCGGCTGCTACCGGCCGCGTTATTAACGTCAAGAAAGGGCAATTTGTCGCACCATGGGATATGAAGCCTGCGCTGGACAAATTATTCTCTACTGGCAATAAAAACATCTTGCTTACAGAACGCGGCGCATCTTTTGGATATAACAATCTTGTAGTCGATTTTCGTTCATTCCCTATAATGCAGTCTTATGGTGTTCCCGTAGTTTTTGATGCAACCCACTCCGTGCAACTCCCAGGCGGGCAGGGTGGAACATCTGGCGGTGACCGTTCATTCGTACCGCGTCTTTCCCGTGCTGCTGTAGCCGCTGGCGTTAACGGCGTGTTCATTGAAACACACCCAGATCCGGATAACGCACTTTGCGACGGTCCTAACAGCTGGCCTCTTGCCAAACTTCCGCACCTTCTTCGTGACCTTTCTGCGCTCTGGAGCATGAAATATGAAAGCTGAGAATCTTGCCAAGGATATAAAAGTCATCATCCTTGATTGTGATGGCGTGCTTACAGATGGTGGGCTATACTATGACAATGAAGGCAATGTGATCAAACGATTCAATGTACAGGATGGTCTTGGTATCAAAGCAGCTCAGGCTTGCGACCTTATAATCGGTGTCATTACGGGTCTTGATGCAAAATCCGTTGCAACCCGTATGAATGATCTTGGTATTACTGACTACTATGCAGGACATTTAAAAAAAATGGCCTGTATTGATGAAATCAGACAGAAATATGATCTTGAATGGCACCAAATTGCCTTTGTCGGTGATGACTGGGTTGATTTGGCACCAATGCGCAAAGTAGGGTTGCCTATTGCGGTAGCAAACGCAGTGCCGGAAGTTAAAGAAGTTGCAATTTTACAGACAGAAGCAACTGGTGGAAACGGTGCTGTCCGCGAGGCGCTCAATTTTATTATAAACGCTCAAGGTAAACTTGAGGGTATAATTAACTCCATAGGTGGTTAAATGAGAAAGTGGCTGATTTGGGGAGCATTGTTAGCTTTACTCGGTGGTGGAATATACTACTTGCACAGTTCAGTAGAAGAACAGATTGCAGACAAAGTAAGTGAAGCCATTGGCAATAATGCTAAAACAAATGTGGACCTTTCTTTAAAAGGAATAGAGCTGAAGCAGGGTGAAGCCGGTAAAGAGCTGTGGACGCTGAAAGCTACTAACGGTTGGTATCAAAAAGATGAGAGCATTATTGATCTTGCTGAGCCGGACATTATGTATTTTGTCCAACCGAACCGTGATAAAGTGCATATTGTTGCGCCTAACGGTACCATCAACCAGAATACGGGCGTTGCCCGTTTATGGGGTGATGTGACAGTAGTTAATCAGAAGGGCACCATAACAAGCAGTGAACTTACTTTTGAAGATAAAAAGAAACTGCTCATTATGACAGGTAATGTTATTTTTACAGGCGATGGCTTTAATGGTTCTTCCGACAATGCAAATTGGAATTTAAAAGACAATTTAATTACAGCAACCGGCAATGTGGTTGTTAACTTCCGTGCTGAAAAGCTGGACGACGCGACTGGTGGAGAAAAATAATGAAAGCGCTTTTTCGAATTCTTGTGTTATCTTCTTGTCTCATTACGTTAATTGGTACGGTTGCTATTGCAGCCCCAGCTAAAGATGACGTAAAAGTTACTTCTGAAAAAATGACATACAGTGCGGATGGTCAAACAGTCGTATTTATTAAGAACGTTGTGGTAAAACACCCGCAAGCAGATATCTGGGCCAACAAAGTTACCGTATATTTGCAGGATGATAAAAATGCTCCAAAGTCTGAAAATGTTGGAGGCATGAATCCAGGTAAAATTGAAAGAATTGTTGCCCAAGGTAATGTCCGTATTAAAATGGAAAAGGGCAGACGAGGCACCTGTGATACAGCGACATACACGCTTAATGATGAGCTGCTTGTTATGACTGGGTCTCCAAAGTTAAGTGAAGGCAAAAATACTATCGCCGGCAATATTATTAAATTTTGGGTAAAAGAGAACCGCAGCGAAGTACTCGGCTCTACAAACCAACCTGTTGAAGCAATTTTCTCAGCACCAAGCAAGGCGAAAAAATAGATGTCAGTTATTCAAGCTGAAGGGCTTTGCAAGATTTACGGTAAGCGCGAGGTTGTTCGTGATATTAACCTGCGAATGGAGCAGGGGGAAATTGTTGGACTTCTCGGGCCGAATGGTGCCGGTAAAACAACCACGTTCTACATGCTCATTGGCATTATCAAACCCAATGCAGGCGTCGTGCGTGTAGATGACATGGAAGTGACAGACTGGCCCTTGCATGAACGTGCGCGAATAGGTTTAAGCTATCTTCCACAAGAAAGTTCAGTTTTCAAGAAATTAACTGTCTTGCAAAACTTACAGATTATTCTGGAACAAACAGAACTCTCCCGTAATGACCAGAAAAAACGGGCTGAAGAGTTAATGGAAGAATTTGGTATCGCACACATTCGAGACACTCACGCTATGCACATTTCTGGTGGTGAACGTCGCCGTCTCGAGATAGCCCGCGCATTAATCCGGGATCCAAAATTTATCCTTCTTGATGAGCCATTTGCAGGCATCGATCCACTTGCTGTAGACGACATTCAGGACATCATCCGTAAATTGCGTGATAAAGGAATGGGAGTGCTCATTTCCGACCATAATGTTAGAGAAACATTAAAAATTTGTGACAGAGCAAATCTTGTTTATGAAGGGCAGATCATTCTTTCCGGCACACCGCAAGAAATTGTAGACAACCCTAAGGCGCGCAGTGTCTACCTTGGAGAAGATTTTAGCCTCTAGCACATCGATAAAAAAATATAATCTGCAAATGTGTAATAAAAAAAAGCCCGTTCTACGGGCTTTTTTCTTGGTTGCATATAACTTTTCTATGTGGCAAAAAAGAGTTCAGTTATCGAATTTGGAATGTTTTTTGATAGGCAGTATTCACACATTATATTTCAGCTTTTTAGCTAGTCGAACCACATAGGACATTCTTATATATGGCTCTTGAACTTCGCCAACAATTAAAGCTTACCCAGCAGCTTGTAATGACACCACAATTGCAGCAGGCAATCAAACTGCTGCAACTTTCTCGCGTGGAACTTGCTGAAACAGTTCAACAAGAACTGCTGGAGAACCCTTTCTTGGAAGAGTCTTTGGAAGAAAGTGCTAATCCAGACAAACCGTCTACCGCAGATCAACGAAAAGATGACCAGGAAGCTTATGATAAAGAGCTTTCCAACAACGCTGACTGGGAAGACTATCTGGGTGACTTTTCAAGCACCACCAAACAGGTTTCAATGCGGGAATCTGAAGCACTAGAAGAAATGAGCTCTTTCGAGGCTCGTCTTGCTCCGGCTCCAACTCTCGATGGACACCTAAACTGGCAACTCATGCTTTCTCCACTTACCGAAGAACAAATTCGTGTCGGAGAAATTATTATTGGCAGCATCAGTTCTAATGGATATTTGCACGTATCTTCAGAAGAACTTGCCGAAGTTGCTCAAAGCGACATAGAAACTGTCGAACAGGTGATTACCCTTATTCAACAATTTGATCCTATAGGGGTTGCAGCACGCACGCCACAGGAATGCCTGCTTGTTCAAATTAAAGCCCTTAACTATGACCGGGATCCAATTCTTGTAGATATTGTTACTAATCATCTTGAGGACCTGGAAAAGCGTCGCTACAAACCACTTGCCCGCAAATATAAAATTTCTCTTGAAGATCTCAGAGAGTACCTTGATGTCATTCAAAGCCTTGACCCAATGCCGGGGGCACGGTTTAGCGGTGGGGAAGCACACTATGTTTCTCCAGACGTTTACATCTATGAATACGAAGGGGACTTCATCATCGTCCTTAATGAAGACGGTTTGCCACAATTACAGCTAAGCGAATTAACAGAACAACTCCCGAAAACATCTAATGCCAAAGAAAAAGACTATTATCAGGAGAAGATGCGATCTGCATCCTGGCTCATTAAAAGTCTGTACCAACGACAACGAACTTTGTATAAAGTAGTTGAGAGTATTGTTAAATATCAAAAAGAATTCTTTATTAACGGTGTCACATCGTTAAAGCCACTTATTTTGAAAGATATTGCTGATGATATCGACATGCACGAATCAACGGTAAGCCGTATCACCACAAATAAGTATATTTCGACCCCGCATGGCATTTTTGAATTAAAATTTTTCTTCAACAGTGCGATTGGCCTTGATGATGGTAGTATGGTCGGGTCTGAGAGCGTAAAGGCTCTCATTAAAAAACTTATTAGTGAAGAAAATACAAAGAAACCGTTAAGTGATGAGAAAATCGGAGAGATTTTAAAGGAAAAACTTCAGGTTAACATTGCACGAAGGACTGTGGCTAAATACCGTACCGCAATGAATATCCCTTCATCATCCAAGAGAAAGGTGGTATTCTAGAAGCGAAACCAACTCCCACAGGGTTTCAAAAGTATCCAATTAGGAGGCACCATGAACATCGCTTTCACATTCAAGAATTTTGAGCCTTCCAATCACCTAAAAGCATATGCCAAACGACGCTTTAACAAGCTTGGCAGATTCTTGCCGAACCCTGAACACTTGGAAATGCAAGTCTCACTTTCTGTTGACAATTTCCGCCACAAAGCAGAAATTTCACTTGTATCGGACAACTTAACTCTATCCGCTACAGAAGAATCTGAAGACATGTATGCAACCGTTGATCTTGTTCGTGATAAACTCAAAGCACAGATCATACGTCGTACGGAAAAACTACAAACGAAACGCAAGGGTGCAGAAAAGTTTGTACTCGAAGGTACTTTGCCTCCGGAAGAAGTAGTAGATTCTGAACGAACCATTATTGGTATGGACAACTTTGTACCAAAACCTATGGATCTTGACGAAGCCGCTATGCAGCTTGATGCACTGGATTATGATTTTCTTGTTTTTCTTAATGCTGAAACCGAACGGGTTAATGTGATCTACCGCCGTAAAGATGAAAACTTCGGTTTGATCGATCCCGTTTACTAGGAAATGTAATGAAGCTGGGTGAATACCTAGAAAAAGAACTTGTACTGCCGGAGCTTACCGCCAGCACCAAGCAAGAGGCGCTGGCGGAGCTCTTGGCTCCTGTTGTTGAGAAAAATCCATCTCTTGATGCTGAAGAAATTTTTAACGTGCTTATGGAACGAGAAAGTCTCGGAACCACAGGCATTGGTAATGGCATTGCCATTCCTCATGGAAAACTCCCCTCACTCGATAAAATAGTCGTAGTTGCAGGGCGAAGCTTAGACGGTCTGGACTTTGATGCTCTCGATCAAAAACCATGTAAAATTTTCTTTATGGTACTTGCACCCGAAAACGTTGCAGGAACACATTTACGCATCCTAGCTCAAATTTCACGACTCCTGAAAGACGAGGATTTCAAAAAACTCTTTATGGAATCTGACACTCAGGACGCTTTATGGAACCTTTTAGCTGCTGCGTAAAATGAGTATCCAATGATTTCTGCATCTCAACACGTGATCCCTGTAATCATCATCGCGGGACTCTCTGGAGCCGGAAAAAGTAGTGCGCTAAAAGTCTTTGAAGACATGGCATACTACACAATTGATGGACTCCCGATGTCCATGACATCAGAATTCATGGATGTTCTTACAGAATGTGGCCTTGAAAGCTATAAGGGGATTGTTCTCGGAGTAGATGTCCGGCAATGCTCATTCAAAAGTGAATGGACAACAGCAATTAATAAATTAGTTGCAGACGGATATTCACCAACTGTCATTTTTCTCGAATCACGCGCCGATGTTATTCTTCGACGTTATAAAGAGACCAGGCGTCCGCATCCTTTCGAGGGTAATGGTATTGGCCTTGAACAGGCAATGACAAACGAACGTGCTCTGATGGCACCAGCACGAGCAGAAGCAGATTTTATTTTTGACACTTCAGAGTATTCTATTCATGATTTGCGTCGTGTACTGCAACGCAGATGGCAGTCAGAAGAAAATGATATGAAGGGCCTTAAAGTTCACCTTATGAGCTTTGGGTTTAAGCATAATACCCCTTCTGAAGCAGACATGATTTTTGACTTACGTTTTTTACCAAATCCACATCATGATCCAGAGCTACGCCCATACAGCGGACAGGATGCCCCCGTTGTTTCCTACGTGCTTAAGAACAGTGTGGGACAGACCTATTTACGAAAGCTTGAAGACTTATTACACTTCACGCTTCTGCAAATGGAAAAAGAAGGGCGCTACCGCATCACCATTGGCTTCGGCTGTACTGGTGGACGACATCGCTCTGTTGCGGTAACTGAGGCCATATTCGAATTTTTGAAAAAATCTGACTTTGCTGTTTCAAAAGAGCATCGTCATATCAACTTGGCATAACACCTAAGATAACAATCAATACATATAATCTCATGTCTACCACATTTCCTGAAGAAACAAATATTGGTGTAGTTATTGTTACCCACACAAACTACGGCGCGGCACTGTTAAGTGCGGCTGAAGTTATTATGGGCAAACAACCTTCCTGCGAAACCGTAAGCGTTGATAGCGAAAAAGATGTTTCAGAAACTGTCACAACTATTAAAGCAATGGTTGAAAGCGTAGACCAAGGACGCGGAGTGCTCATTCTTACAGACATGTTTGGTGGAACCCCGACAAACTTGAGTCTGTCACTACTCGGAACCAGACATTTAGAAGTACTGACGGGTGTAAACCTACCTATGCTGCTCAAGGTATTTGGTTGTCGGAGCATGGCTCTTGACCGTCTTGCTATTGAAGCAAAAGATGCTGGTGGTAAAGGTATTGTCATGGCCGGAGAAATCCTGCGAAGCAAGGTTAACGAGTAAATTATGGCTTGGATTCGCATTGATAACCGTTTGATCCATGGGCAGGTAATTGAAACTTGGATTCCATATACCAATGCCAAAAATCTGCTTGTCGTGAACGATGACTTTGCAGATGATGCATTGCGTCAACAAATTGCAACACTCGCGATTCCAGATCGAATTTCTGTAGATTTCATCCATATTACAGAAATTATGGGCTACGCTCAAAGCAACAACCTTCAGGACACACTTATCATCGTCGCAGATTGTGACGATGCAAAGCGTATCCATGATCAAGGTTTTTCCTTTGACTCAATTAACATAGGAAATTTGCACTATGCGCCGGGTAAAAAACAACTCTGCGACCACATAGCAGTTTCAGATCACGACCAAGAGTGTCTGAAATTTTTTGCTAATCACGAGATTATTCTCGATTTTCGCTGCGTGCCAAACCAACCATTACAGATTAAGGGGTTATAGTAATGGATGTTGTTTTTCCTGTTATTCAATCTTCCTCAATTCCTTGGCTTAGTGGCTACGCTTTTTTTTTGCCATTCTGGCTCTGCTGCGAACCAATGTTAATTTAGGTTTTGTTGAGCGCCCGTTAGCTATCGGCTTTTTCTGGGCGATCATAACAGGAGAATGGGAGTTAGCGCTCCCTGCAGCTATTTTCTTCGAGCTTTTTTGGCTCGATCTTTTTCCAGTTGGAACATATATCCCACCTAATGGAACTGCATCACTAGTTGCAACCCTAGCCACAGCCAGCTTTTTTTCTTTGCAATTCCCATCTCAGCTCGTAATTCCCATGGTACTGTCCATGCCAGCCGCCTTGATCAGCCCACATCTGGATCAGGCTCTTCGCCAACGACATAATAAGCATCATAATAAGCTGCTTGCACTTAAAAAAACAGAATTCGACGTTGATGAAGAACTTTTTTTGCATAAAATTATAAGCAAAGCCTTGCTTCAAACGGTCAGTATCAATTTTGTTTTCTTCTTTATCTACCTGCTTGTGCTAATTGGCACGATCTCCGTCGCATACGACGTCCACGGCTCCATCATTGAATGTTCAGGTCTTTCATGGAGCTATTTATGGTTCTTTGCAACTCTTGGTGGGGTACTTTCTCTCAGAGTTCGGCGCGCCTATTATTCCTTCTTTTTTTTCCTCTTTAGCGTGGTAGTTATTACCAATTTGTAAGATTCCACGTAAGAAAAAAAATGCACTAAGTCACACAGTACTACTTGGCAGCGGATTTGCTTTGTGCTATCTGTCACAAACTCAGTTTGGAAATAAGCGTGAACAACGCGTTACAACAATTTCTGGAGGAAATTACCATGGCAGTACTCGTAATGGGACATATGAACCCGGACACCGACTCTATTATTTCTGCAATCGCTGTTGCGGATGCACTCAATAAACGTGGCATCGAAGCTAAAGCAGTAGCGCAGGGCGAAGTTACCCCTGAATCTGCTTTTGTTTTAGAAAAATTTGGCCTTACCGCTCCAGAAGTTGTAACTTCTGTTGCAGGTCAGCAAGTATGGCTCGTAGATACCTCTGATAAAGCGCAGCTTCCAGCAGATATCGACGAAGCAGAAATCTGTGGCGTAATTGATCACCACAAACTGGGTGACATCACCACCTCAAATCCACTTGAAATGTGGGTATGGCCTGTAGGTTGTGGTTGTACCGCAATCAAAGGTTTCTACGACCACTACGGCCTTGAAATCCCTGCTGGCATTGCAGGCGGCATGCTTTGCGCTATTCTTTCTGATACTGTAATGTTCAAGTCTGTAACTTGCACCGAAGCTGATAAAGTGGCTGTAGAAGCTCTCGCTAAAATGGCTGGCGTTGCCGACACAACAGCTCTCGGTATGGAAATGTTCAAAGTTAAGTCTGCAGTAGATGGCGCAACCATGGAAGAACTTGTTTTCCGTGATTACAAAGACTTTGACATGAACGGCAACAAAGTTGGCATCGGCCAGCTCGAAGTTGTTGATCTTTCTCTTCTCGACAGCGTAAAAGCTGGTCTTAAAGAAGAAATTGCTAAAGTTAAAGCAGACGGTCGTCATTCCGTATTCCTTCTTCTCACAGACATCATGAAAGAAGGCTCCGAAATGCTCATCTGCTCTGATGATGCTTCCGTAGTTGAAAAAGCTTTCGGTGTAGCTGGTAGCGAATCCGTATGGCTTGACGGCGTAATGAGCCGTAAAAAACAGGTTGTTCCTAACTTTGAAAAAGCTTTCAAATAGTAGGTAACTTTCCTTGATTTCAAAGCCCCGAAGAGTAACTCTTCGGGGCTTTTTATTTGAATAAACCTAGAAGTAAGGAAAAACATTTAAGGCTGCATTGAACTCAATGCCATGCACCGGAGCTCTCGCAAACGCCTGCCAGACTCGGCTCCTAAATTCTGCTGTTCAGGAGGTAAAGAAACTGAAAGTAAAACTTTGAGCTCTTCCTGTGCTTGAGGCAGGTAATTTACACCAGAGTCGGCCTCAACCATCATAAAAAATGATTTAAAAATACGCTGGTTATGAAGCGAATAAAGTAGGTCAACCTTCGTACCAGGCCGAAGTACGGAATACCGAGCTCCCTTCATGTGCTGTCGTGCCGCTACTGCACCTGCTCTAATTAGATGCGCCGAAAGCTTAAGACGTTTTCCTAAACATACCGCCAGTTGTTCACCACTTTTTTCATGGCCAATGTGACGTGGAAGAATTTCTTTTTTAGTTTCCTGTTTTCCTAAATCATGACAAAGCGCCATATAACGTGCAGTTACATCATTTTTGCAATAATTAACGGTGTTCACAATATGTGCAAGGCAGTCGCCATGATGGTAGGGTATAGGTCCGGCAGGTACTGAAGACATACAGCTCAACTCTGAAAACCATGGAGTTAGACATTTTGCTTCATCCAAAATGTGTAAAAATCTCCCCGGTTGAATGGAAGACAGAGCTTTTAAAAGTTCTGCACCTACACGTTCCGGAGTTAAATGCTCTAACAATCCCAGTTCAGCCACATACCTCATCCGTGCAAGAGTACCGGGGTGCACAGTAAAATCTGGTAAATCTGCTGCAAAGCGCGCTACACGAAAAACACGAAGCGGATCTTGAATAAATGCAGTTTCTGATGCATGGCGAAGTATTTTTTTTTCAAGATCATGCAACGTTTGTGGCAAAGAGTAGAGGCGCGCAGCATCATCCAACGCTAAGGCATTGATCGTAAGATCTCGAAAGGTAAGATCTTCTTCAATTGTTTTACCTCGTATGGGGGCGTACTCGATACCGTGAAGAATGCAGATGCCAAAATCATTTCCAGCCTTGCGCGCTGTGGGATTGCAGCTTATAAAATCATTAACGGTTCCTGAGAATACAAAGTCATATTCTTTAGGAGAGATACCAAGCAACATATCTCGCACAGCGCCACCAACTAAATAAAATTTCATCTCTTTGTCATACTGCATGCAAAGAAAGTTTCCAAGAAAAACCTATCCGGTTATTGAACGTACGGACAATCTATGCACACCTGCTTTGTTTTACATAATGAAATTCCTGATGTTGTTTCCGGAATCACCCCCGAAGAAATGGCGAATTCCCATATCTGCTGGGAGTCCTTAAAAAAACAATCGTGGGAAAAATCTTGCTTTGGCAACCTGTCCATGCACAGCTCCATCTTGCCATATTTCCCAGCAAACATATATTTATGTGGAGAATGCAGTTCAGCATTAGATGTGGCACGTATTTTACATGAAAAAGAGCTACTTGAAGAATGGGATTCCGTTTTAGCACTACGGCAGCAGAGTGGCCGTGGACAATTGCGGCGCGCGTGGGATTCACCGGAAGGTAATATTTATGCTGCAATGCGGCTACCCGCGACAGGTTTTTTCGCTAATGAGCTTGGTTCATTGGTTATTGGATTGCTGTTAGCAAGTGCATTGCAAAAATTAGATTATAATGCACATATAAAGTGGCCTAATGATATTTTAGTAGATGATAAAAAAATTGGCGGTATTCTGTTGGAAGAGAGGTCAGGTGTATTAGTGGCCGGGATTGGGCTGAACGTCCATTCACACCCTCCAACAGAACGTTTGCGGAACGAATGGGCTGTTCCTGCAGACTGTTTGTGCAAAAAAGAACAACCAGTGCCGGTATTACAGCTGTGGCAGACACTTGTAGACTACATGCATTTTTGCTACAACTCACTGGTTGTTCAGTATACTACCGCGAAATTAATTTCGAGTGTTGAAAAACAACTTGCTTGGCTGGGGCGAAATGTATGGATCCATGGAAGTGATCTAATCAATCGGTCGGGCAGGATAATGGGTATTTCTCAAGATGGTGGTCTTCGGATCCGTCAAAAAAACGGCGAGAAGATCATCCATTCCGGTAGTATTTCCCTCCACCCGTGATTAGTTCACCCGATGGGTTATTTATTTGCAAAATGTCACCGACGCTGCATAACGAGGATTGAATGGCGATTAAGACGTTTAAACAGATTTTGGAAGAAGTGAAAGGCAAACCAATTTTGGTTGCTAACAGGGGCATTCCTGCCCGTCGTATTTGTCGCTCAATTCGCGAGCGTTTTGATGCTGTAGCTATAATGACGGCTACAGATATTGATAAAACGTCTCCTGCCGCATCAGCCGCTCAAGAACTTCTTTTACTTGGTTCTGACCCTCGAGCGTACCTTGATATTGACAGAATTATTAGTCTGGCAAAAAAACGCGGCGTAGTTGCTATTCACCCGGGTTGGGGCTTTGCCTCTGAAGATCACAAATTCCCGACAAGATGTGCCGAAGAAGGCATCATCTTTATTGGTTCCACAGCGGAGTCAATGAACCTGCTTGGTAACAAAGTACAGGTTCGTTCTCTTGCACAAAAACTTGGTGTACCTGTTGTACCGGGTTCCGAAGGTTCTGTGGATATTCCAACCGCACGTAAATTCTGCGATGAAATCGGCTTCCCGATTATGCTCAAAGCAGAAGGTGGCGGTGGAGGCCGTGGTATTTTCTTAATTCAGACTCAAGATGAACTTGAAAGTGCTTTTGTTAAAGCGTCTACAATGGCGCAAGCATCTTTCGGTAACCCACGTCTGTATATCGAAAAATTCCTTGCATCCGCGCGCCATATCGAAATTCAGGTAATCAGCGACAAACACGGAAACGTATTTGCATTTGACGAACGTGATTGCAGTATTCAACGTAACCACCAGAAGCTGGTAGAGATTACTCCATCTCCTTCTGAACTTATTACTCCAGAACTACGTGCTCGACTCAAAGAATATTCACGCAGTCTTATTAAGGCTGTTGGATACGATTCTCTTGCTACAGTTGAATTCCTTGTAACTCCTAACGGCGAACCGTATCTTATTGAGGTCAACACTCGTCTGCAGGTTGAACATGGTATTACTGAAGTGCGTTACGGAATCGACCTTGTAGAAGAGCAAATTGCGGTTGCATTCGGTGCTGAACTCCGTCTTAATGAAGAAGAATTCCCACCGTCCCAGATGGCGATGCAATTACGTATCAACTGCGAAGATCCTCAGGATGATTTTGCACCTAACTGTGGTGTGATATCTCGATACATTTCTCCTGGTGGACCTGGCATCCGTATTGATTCCAACTTATCTGCCGGCTACGACTTCCCGTCTAACTACGACTCTGCGGGTGCACTGCTCATCTCTCATGGCCGTGGTTGGAAAAAAGTTCTGGGAACTATGGAACGTGCTCTTAACGAGTACTCCATTGGTGGTGTTAAAACAACCATCCCGTTCTTTAAGCAGGTGATTCGTCATCCTAAATTTAGAGAGGGTGATTTTACTACCAACTTTATTGGTAACACACCTGAACTGCTCTGTTACACAGATCTGGCTCCTGAAGCTGAACGCCTCTCCAAACTGATTGCAGGAATTTCTGCAAAGGGTTTTAACCCTCATGTGCAGCTTGGTGAATACCGTTCGAAGGATACACCACGTATCGGTGAGTTCAAACCTGTATTACCAAAAATTAAGCTCCCTGTATTAAAGGCTGCGCCTGCTTATCCTCGCGGTGACCGCACCGCGTTGTTAGATTTTGTACGAGACTCAGACTACGTACATTTCTGCGACACTACTCCGCGCGATATCACGCAGTCTAACAGTGGCAACCGATTCCGTCTTGCAGAGGACAGAATTATTGGCCCATACCTTGATAACTGTGGATTCTTCTCTATCGAAAACGGTGGTGGGGCACATTTCCATGTAGCAATGCTTGCCAACATGACGTACCCGTTCACCGAAGCAAAAGAGTGGAACCAGTTTGCTCCTAAGACTCTTAAACAAATCCTTATCCGCTCAACAAACGTTCTTGGCTACAAACCACAGCCACAGAACCTTATGCGGGCAACCGGTGAGATGATTTGTGATCATTACGATGTTATTCGCTGCTTCGACTTCCTGAACCATGTAGAAAACATGCGTCCGTTTGCAGAAGTAGCTTTGAATCGTAACGAAGTAGTCTTTGAACCAGCTATATCTCTTTCATGGGCGAAAGGCTTTGATGTTAAGCACTACCTGTTGGTAACAGAAGCAATTCTTTCAATGGTTGCAGACGTAGCGGGTGTTAGCATACGAAGAGCTTCCGAAATGATTATCCTCGGCCTTAAAGATATGGCGGGTGTATGCCCACCACGCTTTGTGACTGAGCTTATTACTGCAATTCGTAAGCAATGGCCTTCCCTTGTTACCCATTACCACAGACACTGCACTGACGGCCTTTTCGTGCCGACTGTGGGCGCAGCTGCTAAAGCTGGCGCACATATTGTCGATACTGGCATTGGTGCTGCAGTTCGCTGGTATGGACAGGGCGAAGTGCTTTCCACTGCGGCATACATTGAGGAAGAGCTTGGACTCAAGACCAATCTTAATAAAGATATGATCCGTGAGTGTAATTTCGCACTCAAACAGATCATGCCATATTACGACAAATATACTGCACCATTCTTTCAGGGAATTGATCATGATGTTGTACATCATGCGATGCCTGGTGGTGCAACTTCCTCTTCACAGGAAGGCGCATTAAAGCAGGGATATATTCACCTTCTTCCCTACATGCTTAAATTCCTTGCCGGAACCCGGAAAGTTGTACGTTACCATGATGTAACACCTGGTTCCCAAATTACATGGAACACCGCTTTCCTTGCTGTAACCAACGCATATAAACGCGGTGGCGAAGAAGAAGTTCGCTACTTGTTAGAAGTGCTTGAATACGTTACCAAGTTCGAAGAACGTGAATTGAGTGACGAAATGAAAGAAGCGCGTCTTGCTATCTATCAAGATAGTAATGATGCATTCCGGGATCTGCTCCTTGGTAAATTTGGTAAACTACCACTAGGCTTCCCTGCAGACTGGGTATACCAGAGTGCTTTTGGATCAGCAGAGTGGAAACATGCCATTGCAACCCGCACTGAAGCGTCTCCATTAACAACGTTGGAAGACCTTAACCTTGCGGCTGAGGAAACAGATTTCATTAGTCAGATCCGTCGTAAGCCAACAGACGAGGAATTTATTATGTTCCTCAACCATCCGGCTGACGCTCTCAAGACTGTCCGATTTAAACGAGACTTTGGCAACCCGAACAACATTCCGCTTGATGTCTGGTTTGAAGGGCTTGAAACCGGTAGAGAACTGCACTTTGTTGATGATAACGCAAAGCCGCATTCAATGACCATTCTGCACATTTCTGCACCAGCTAACAACGGAAAGTGCGTTGTGCGGTATGTTCTTGACTCGGATATTATGAGTTACGACGTTCAGGTGGCAACACCACAAGAAGAGGAACATGCTGGAAGCGAAAAAGCTGATCCAAACAATCCTCTTCATATAGCTGCGCCATCAAATGGCGATCTCTGGATAATGTATGTTAATCCGGGTGATGTAGTTAAAAAGGGTGAAGAACTCTTCAACGTTTCCATTATGAAACAGGAAAAAGCAGTCGTAAGCCCAGCAGATGCTATGGTTAAACGTGTACTCAAAACTGCTGACTACAAAGATACCAAAATGATGGTTCCGGTTAAAGAGGGCGACCTGCTTATTGAGCTTGGTCCAATCCCACGCCGATGCAGCAACGAGGCTTGCCAGAAGCCTCTCTCCATGGAAGGCATGGCATTCTGCCCCTTCTGTGGTGAAAAACTGGAAGCGTAGATGGGTCTCATGTTTCGGCATGAGTAAGGATTAGAGAATATGGAGAGTCCCGAGTGGGACTCTCCATTAAATAACCACCGTGTAGGTATTGCCTATAAAAAAAGTTGTTTATCAAAATCTAATTCTAACGATGGGCGTAGAGTATTTACTCTATAAGTTATAGTTTCCGGTTTTTTAAAGTGATAAGTCCTTCCAGGAGGAAAGACTGATGGCCAAGAAAAAGGCTGACGATTCCAAGAGTGTTAAAGCACAAGCGACTAAGATTGTAGAACTTCAAAAAAAATTAGTTCTTACAGGTGCAGATATTGTAGCCATTGGCGAAGAAGCAGAGCTTCTTGTTGGTGGTAAAAACTACAACACCGCTATTATTAGTCAGGTTGACGGTATTCGGGCTCCGCAATTTCGTGCAATCTCTTCCATAGCCTTCCACCAGCTCATGGATGAAACGAAAGTGAACGCTTCACTTGTTCGCTCCATGGTTGACAAAGAGTACAACCGAATTGACTGGAATGACCCTGAAATTAACAAAGACCCTGAGTTCTTGCAGAAGTTTGTACGAAACATCGCTAAAGAAATTCGCGCTGAAGCTGAAGCTGAAGGCACTCAGAACACCCTTAAGACTAGAACCTTTGTAAACAACGTTGTTGAGGGTTTTGCTACTTCTCCAGAAGGAATTGACCAGCTTCGCAAACGTTCAGTACTGGTTCAGGCCGGCATCCTCTCTGTAGTGTTGCCTGACAGTGTAACCGGTTGCGTACGAGATGCGTACAACGCAATCTGCAAAGAAGCGGGGCTTGAAGACGTTCCTGTAGCAGTCCGATCATCCGCGGCTGGCGAAGATTCTCGCAAAAAAGCATTTGCAGGTCTTCAGGATACGTACCTGAACATCGTTAGCGAAAACAGATGTGTTGAAGCGTACCATTGGGATTGCGCGTCTGCGTATAACCTTCGCTCAATGACCTACCGTCGTGAAGCCATTCTGGATGCAATGGCGCGTGCAGAAGCAACCGGCGACAATTCGATTGCGATTAAAGCAAAAGAAGAATGGGCCATTGAAAATACATCACTTTCTGTTTGTATTATGCGCATGATTAACCCTGTTATATCCGGTACTGCATTCTCCGCAGATACTGCAACAGGTTGTCGCGGCACAGACAGAAAAGACCTTGTTTCCATTGATGCTAGTTACGGTCTCGGCGAGGCAGTAGTTGGCGGTATGGTAACCCCTGATAAATTCTACGTGTTCCAGCGCGACGATAAACAAGAAGTTGTTATTCGTCAGATGGGTTGCAAAGACAAAAAAATTGTCTACGAAGCAAAGGGTGGCACCAAAATGGTGGATGTTCCTGACCTCGAAGCATTCCGTTGGTCACTTTCACTTGCACAGGCAGAAGAAGTAGCGCGTGGCGTTCGTGGCATTTCAATTGCTTACGGCGGCATGATCATGGATACAGAATTTTGTATTGATGACGCTGATAGACTCTGGTTTGTTCAGGCTCGTCCAGAAACCCGCTGGAATGAAGAATTTGAACTTCATCCAGATACTATTTTCATGCGCCGTCTTGAGGTGGATGAAAAAGCAGCAGCAAATGCAGAAGTTATCTTAGAAGGTAACGGTGCATCTCGCGGTGCAGGACAAGGACGTGTAAAATATCTCCGTTCAGCACTTGAACTGAACAAAATTATTAAAGGTGATATTCTGGCAGCAGAACGTACCGACCCTGACATGGTTCCGGGCATGCGTATTGCTTCTTCTATTCTTGCAGACGTCGGTGGTGACACCAGTCACGCTGCTATCACCTCTCGAGAACTTGGTATTCCGGCAATCATTGGTATCCAGCGTCTTGAAGTTCTTCGCAACCTTGATGGCGAAGAGATTACAGTTGATGGTACTCGTGGCAAAGTATATCGCGGTCTACTTCCTCTAAAAGAGGTTGGCGGCGAAATGAATCTTGCAAAGCTGCCTGAAACCAAGACCAAAGTTGGCCTTATTCTCGCCGACGTAGGTCAATCTCTTTTCCTTTCCAGACTTAGAAATGTAACCGATTTCGAGGTTGGTCTGCTCCGTGCAGAGTTCATGCTCGGCAACATATCCATCCACCCGAAAGCACTTGAAGCTTACGATTCCGGAGAACTAGAACGAGTAGTTGCTAGCAAAGTGCACGAGTTGGAAAGTCAGCTTACAAAAGTGCTTCGTGAACAGCTTGCTCTGGGTATTGTTGGTGTAGACTTCAACCTTCGTGAGTACGTAGGTCACCTAACCGGTCTTTCCGAAGAAATTGAAAAGCTTACCGAAAATGAACAGCCACGCGGCACCGACGAAGTACTTGCAGTACACCGTCGCATGCGTGAACTTGATCATAAGCTTGATGCATACATGGAAACGGCAACACGTCGATTTGATGTCCTCAAGACTTCTGAAAACCTTGAAGACCACATTTCTGCTGTTATGGGCTTCTCTGATGAACTGATGAAGCTCACCGGAACAGATCCGGAAAGCACTCGACGCAAGGCTGAAATTGATGCATCAGTGAAAGCGCTTACAGCCAAGGCAGCCACAGATCCTGTAGTTATGGACGTAATCCAAAAAGTACAGCAGGTTCGTGTAGAGGTTGCTCTCACTTCCGGCTTAGAAAAAGAAATCCGTGACATGCGCAGTATTCCAGAAAATATCCGCACCATTATTAAATCACGCGGATACCGTTCTGGTAAAGAACATTACGTACAGACCCTCTCACAGGGACTCGCACTGTTCGCAATGGCATTCTATGGAAAAGACATTATCTACAGAACCACCGACTTCAAATCCAATGAGTACCGCAACTTGCTTGGCGGTTCTTTGTTTGAACACTTCGAAGATAACCCAATGCTTGGCTACCGTGGTGTTTCCCGTAACATCCACGATTGGGAAATCGAAGCTTTCAAACTTGCTCGTGGCGTGTACGGCGGAACCAATCTGCAGATTATGCTTCCATTTGTCCGTACACTTGAAGAAGGTAGAGCAATGCGCCGCTACCTCGAGCAGGTGCACAAACTCAAGCGTGGCGAAGATGGTCTCAAAATCATCCTCATGTCTGAGATCCCAAGTAACGCTATTCTTGCAAAACAGTTTATTCAGGAATTCGACGGATTCTCCATCGGCTCCAACGATATGACTCAGATGGTTCTGGCAACTGACCGAGATAATGCAAGTCTTTCCCACATCTACGATGAAGAAGATCCTGCTGTTATCTGGGCAATTCTTTGTACCATCTTCACTGGTCAGAAATACGGTAAAAAAGTTGGCTTCTGCGGTCAGGGTGTTTCAAACAGCACCGTGCTTCGTGGTCTTGTTGCCATTGCTGGAATTGTATCTGCGTCAGTAGTACCAGACACATACTTCCAGACAAAAATGGACATGGCTGAGATAGAGCAGGAGAACATTAAAACCGAACAGCTCGGTCAGTGGCTTGGTGACAAGTACCTTCAGAAAATTCGTGTTCTGTTAAATGAAAATGGATACGGACATATTCTCAAGAAGTACAAAAACGCTCAGGACATCCTCGATTGGTATGAAGGTGAAATTGCTCGTTTACATGAGCAGCTTCGCGAATCTATCGAAACTCCTAAAGAAAAATTCTACCGTCAGGAACTGGAACAATTCCGTGCGAAGTTCCACAAACCTGTAATTTATGCAGGCTGGAACTGGGAACAGACGGTTCTTGACGCTCTCCACCAAGCCGGCTTCGCTAGCTTTGAAGAGCAAGCTGTTGCTCTTGAAGCACAGCGCAAGAAAAAATGGTAGAGTAACAATTGGTTAACTAAAGTGTAGTGGGGGGCATATGCAACAGCATATGTCCCCTTTACTATCTCTGTTCTGATAAAAGCTCTATCTAACCGCAATCTCACCATACGGTCATAAAAAAAGTGAGCCCGCAATATGCGAACTCACTTGAATATTTCTTGCATTCCGAGGGAAAGCAACGTACCAAAATTAAAGAAAAGCCTTTACAGCCGCTACTTTTTCTTCTTTTTCTTATTAGAAGGAGTAGCTTTTTTTGTTTTTGCCTTAGGGCTAGCGTTCTCACGTTTTTCAGCACGAGCAACGCGTTGTGCTTTTTTCTCAGCTCTGGCTTTTTTCACTTCCGCATCAATTCGGGCAAACTCTTCTGGATCCATCGCATGTTCTGCAAATGCATGCCAGATCTTGTCGAGGCCTAATCCGGATGAAGCTGAAGACATAATGGGTCTAATTCCGCCAAGGAGTTTTGCCCATTCATTTTGTTTTGCATCGCGCTCACGCTGCTTACACTTATCACATTTCGTGAGAATTGGGATAAGTGGCAGATCAATCTGCCGGGCATAGCTAGTCAGCTCGATATCAATTTGCTGTGGCGGAACGCGACTGTCGATAAGAACTGCGAGAGCTTTGAGTCCCGGAGTGGAAATGAGGTACTGATTAATAAGCTCAGCCCATTTCTGGCGATCTGCTTTAGAAACCTTCGCGTAACCGTAGCCTGGAAGATCTACAAGATAGTATTGCCAAGGTTCAACTTTATAAAAGTTGATTGATTGGGTTTTGCCAGGTGTAGAACTAATGCGGGCGAGATTTTTTCGTCCTGCTAACGCATTGATAAGAGAAGACTTACCAACATTGGAGCGTCCTGCAAGAGCAATTTGCGGAACCTCAATTTCTTGAAGTTGTTCGAGCGTATATATTGTGTCTTCTAAAATAAGATTTGGTTGCATGAGGGGCCTTTGGTAATAGTTAATAAAGGCAACGCCAAGCTTGACAACAAGCAGCGCTTTGGAAAATATTACCCGTTTGTTTCCACCATTCCTAATGGTATAACAGCAATGTGTAAAGACAAAGGGAGTACGCATGCCCGGTTACAACATATTGGTTCTTAATGGTCCTAACTTAGGAGCACTAGGAAAACGCCAGCCGGAAATCTATGGTAGCAGCACCATGGATATTTTACCCGAACTGGTATTGCAGGTGCTTGGAAAAAATAGCCAACGCGTTTCCCTTGAATTTTATCAAAATAATTCAGAAGGCAAACTGATTGATCGCATTGAACAAGCAAGAGAAGAAGGGATTGACGGCATAGTGCTTAATGCTGGTGCCTACACCCACACTAGCCTTGCTTTAGCAGATTGTCTTGCCTGGATTGAATTGCCCGTGGTGGAGGTACATTTAAGCAATGTACTTGCTCGCTCCGAACCAACGCGGCAAAAAAGTTTTATTGGTCGACATGTCATTGGTGTTATTGCAGGTTTCGGCATGATGAGTTACGCACTTGCCGTGCAGGCACTGTTTCAGCACCTTGAAAATTAGAATTTAATTTTCCGGTTACCCATCGGAACTACTTGGAGGAATACATGTTCTCAACCACTGATTTTAAACGTGGTCTTAAAATCCTTTTAGACGGCACCCCATACGAAATTGTAGAATTTCAGCACTTTAAACCGGGCAAAGGCGGTGCTATGATCCGCACAAAGCTGCGCAACCTTCTTACAGGCCGCGTAGTTGATAACACCTTCCGTTCCGGTGAAAAAGTTGGTCGTCCGGATATTGAACATGCTGCAATGCAGTACCTCTACATGGAAGGTGACAACCTTGTTCTGATGGACCTCGGTTCTTACGAACAGCACTACATGAGCACCGAAAAATCTGATGGTGCAGAAAACTTCCTTAAAGACGGTCAGGAAGTAAAAGTAATGCTCTACAATGGTGAACCACTTATTCTGGAACTTCCTGCAGCTCTTGTATTCGAAGTAACCCACACCGAACCAGGTGCAAAAGGTGACACGGTTTCCAACGTTACAAAACCAGCTACCATTGAAACAGGTCTGGAAGTAAACGTTCCTCTGTTCATCAACATTGGTGATAAAATCAAAATTGATACTCGTACTCGTGAGTACCTTGGTCGCGAAAACTCATAAGTTTACGCACCCGAACTGTATAAAAAAACGCGTTTTATTTTAAACGCGTTTTTTTTATGCTATTTTACAAATGCAAAATATTGTTCATATAAACACATTGAAAAATATGCTGTTGATTGCATTCCGTAATATGACTACAGTACACCAAGGTTATCAGATTCGTGGCGAACTAACTGGTTAGCATTTCTATTTGTATCTGATTATTTTCTGTTATTAATTGGTAGCACTCCTACTGGAGGATGGTATTACGAATACGCAACGTATAACTCGCGAACTTTTTTCTTTATTCATCACATTCTGGGGCATTTTACTTACTATCAGCCTCGTGACATTTAGTCAGGCTGACCCAAGCCTCAATCATATCGTAAGTTCGCCTAAAACTATTCATAACGCTGCTGGTCTTTTTGGAGCATATCTTTCAGGACTTCTGGTCGATATGCTCGGGCTGACCTCGTACCTTTTAGCTCTGGGATTTCTTGCATCCGGCATTCGCTGTTTTTTTGCAAAAATTTGCATTGAGTGGTGGAGGTGGTTCGGCTTATTTTTATTCAGCCTCAGTGTTTGCTCACTAAGTTCTGCCGCACCATTAAATATTGGAGAAATCCTAGGCGGAGGTTTACTGGGTGACGTGCTGTTTGGTGTTACATGGTATTATTTACGGCCAATCGGCAGCACATTACTTTGGATTTTTATAACACTATGTGCAGTGCAACTCATCATGGGTGGCACGTGGGCTGGCCTGTTTGCATGGCTCACAAAACTTAGTGGTAATATTAAAAAGCCATCACTCAAAAAAACGATTACAACCAAAAAGAAAACAAAGATTAAAAAAACATCTGAAGTTAGCAATGAGAAAAAAGCTCGGCGCTCTCTCTTTGGCAAAAAAACTGAAGCCCCTGATGCAGCCTCGTCATCTATTTGTGTCCCATCGAAAAACAATGAACCAGAAATTTGGGATGAAATAGCTTCAACGGGCGCAATCTCCAATGAATTCAGCTCCGTCATTATTGATGAACCTGTAAAATCAACCGAAGAAGAAACATCATTAATTGGAGAGGGTAATCCTTTTGAGGATGGTCTTGATTTCCCCGAAGCAAAAAGGGGAACTACCAAGAAAAGCAAAAAAGTTTCGTTGCCCGTGCTTGACCTCTTCACCAACAGTAATGACGATATTGAAAAAACTCCGCGTGAAGTATTGGAGACGAAAGGGCGTCTTGTTATGGAGTGCCTTGAAGACTTCAACGTGCAAGGCGAACTGCAACGCATTACTCCCGGCCCAGTTGTCACCATGTTTGAAGTTAAACCGGCACCAGGAGTTAAAGTAAGCAAAATTGCAAATTTATCTAACGATATAGCAATGGCATTGAGTGCCGTTTCTGTACGAATCCAAGCTCCGATTCCGGGAAAGGATACAGTCGGTATCGAAATACCAAATGAAATCAGAGAGTTGGTTTCTTTACGAGAACTTTTTGCGTCAGAAACGTTTATCAACTCAAAAGATCCGCTTACTTTGGCTATCGGTAAAGATATTTCCGGCATACCCTTTACATCAGACTTGGCAAAAATGCCTCACTTGCTTGTTGCGGGTGCAACCGGTCAGGGTAAAAGTGTTTTTATCAACTCAGTGCTGATGAGTTTACTGTTTAAAACCACACCAGACTCACTTCAATTGCTGCTTATTGACCCAAAACGTATTGAGCTTGCAGTTTATGCGGATTTACCGCACTTAGTGCACCCTGTTGTGACTGATATGTCTCAGGCTAAGAATGCGCTGGACTGGGCAGTACATGAAATGGACAAACGTTACGAAGCCATGTCCCGCATGGGTGTTCGTAACGTTTTGAGTTATAATGCTAAATTAAAGCAATTGGGTGATGACAGACCGGAAAATCTGATAGACCTACAGCCAATACCATACTTAGTTATCATCATCGATGAACTTGCAGACCTTATGCTAACCGCAGCAAAAGAAGTTGAAACCAGTATTGTTCGACTTGCTCAGCTTGCCCGAGCAGCAGGTATTCACCTTATCCTTGCAACGCAGCGTCCAAGTGTTGATGTTGTGACGGGTCTGATTAAAGCTAACTTCCCATGTCGAATATCTTTTCAAGTTACAGGCAAACATGACTCGCGGACGATTCTTGATACAGTCGGTGCGGAGCACTTGCTGGGCAAAGGTGACATGCTATTCAAACCTGGCGGGGGAAGACTCACCCGAATGCATGGAGCATTTGTAAGTGATGATGACGTAATCTCAGTTGTTGCCCATTGGAAAAAACAGCTTCCACCTTCATACAAGGTTGATTTTGTAGAATGGGCAACAGCAGGAACCGGTAATACATCCGGTTCAATGAATGGTGTGGAAAACGGTAACAACAGTACAGCGGATGACCCATTATACGGAGAATGTGTTGCTTTTGTTATTGAAAATGGCAAAGCATCTATTTCTCTTATCCAACGTCGATTCAGAATTGGCTTTAATAAAGCAGCCCGTTTTGTTGAACAAATGGAGCAAGACGGGATCGTTGGACCAGCTGACGGGAGCAAGCCACGAACAGTGCTTGCCAAAAAAGAGCAACCAACAGGATAGAAATAGGACGCTATATGAATCGTAGTCTCATAACATTTGTGCTAAGTTTTTGTCTTTTTTTTACCACCGCAGGAATTGCAAACGCGGGGCTCGAATGTCTCACAAAGTCTTACGGAAAAGCACAAACAGTTGCGGCCGACTTTGTACAAACCCTTATTCATAAGGACAGCGGTGAAAAAGACGTTCGAACTGGAAATTTTGTTATCAAACGCCCCCAACTTGTACGCTGGGTAACAGACAAACCGTTTAGTGAACTACTTATCGTAAACAAAGATGCCGTTTGGAATTATCTGAAAGATGAAGAGGTCGTGTACAAGTATCCACGAGAACTTGCAGATGAAAGCCAAAACGCATTACGTTTTTTGCTTGGAGATGCGAAAGTCGACAACGACTTTTATGTAGAAGATGGCGAAGAAAAAGGTAATTATCTTCTTTTTCCTAAAGAACCGACAGCCAACCTCACCGAAGCAAAAATTTGGGTCGATGAATCATCTGGTATCATAACACGACTTCGCATTATCGATTTTTATGGAAACATAAATGACATCACGTTTAAAAACGTTACATTAAATGCTCCCGTTAATAATCTAGTCTTCAACTTTACTCCGCCTAACGGCGTTGATCTTGAAGACAATACAAAAAAATAAAAAAAAGCGAGTGGAAATTCCACTCGCTTTTTCATTTACTAACTAAGTTAAACTATTTGCTAAGACCAGTCGCCTCATACAATTGAGCAAGTTCTTCTTGGGTCAACTCGCGGCTTTCGCCTTTTTCAAGTTCACCAATCTGAATTGGCCCAATCTTCACGCGGTGCAGGTTAAGAATAGTCAACCCGACATCACGGAACATGCGGCGAATCTGACGATTAATCCCCTGAGTTAGCACCATCTCTACACGGGTATTCCCTTCATCATGCGCAAGAACTTTGCATTCAACCGGAGCAAGCTTATCACCTTCTTCCAGTATCATACCGCTACGGAATTTTTCAAGAACCTGTTCCGGAACATCGCCACGCACACGTACACGGTATACTTTATTCTGGTGCCACTTAGGATGTGTGAGTCTATGAGTTAACTCACCATCATTGGTCAATAACAATAAGCCGGTAGAAAAGAAGTCGAGTCGGCCCACTGGGAAGATACGCTTTTCTTTAAACTCTTCTGGAAGGATATCCAGAACAGTAGGGCGGCCTTCTGGATCATTCGCCGTACATACAGTCTGCACTGGCTTATGAAGAAGAACGTACAAAGGTTCAACTTTTTCGGTATCAAAAATAACACGTTCTGCGTTTACTTCCAGCACATCTGAAGTTGGGATAATTTTCAATCCCGGCTCTTCAACTTTTACGCCGTTAACAAACACTACGCCCTGAGTAATCAAGTCGTCAGCAGCGCGACGTGAACAAATGCCGGCAAAAGCTAAAGCTTTATTTATACGCAAAGGCTCATTCAAATTGGGTACGCTTGGCTTTGCAGGTACAAACGGCTTTTTCGCAGGCCGTGGAGGTCGAGTCTCTGCCTTTTTAACCGGAGACTCTGTCCGGTTGTTGCGAGGAGTGCCTTCTGAACTTGCGTCATAACGCATAGGGCGCTTGCCAAAAGCTTCGCTTCCATCACGCTTACCTTCCTGAGGTCGGCTAGGACGGTCACTTCGCCCACGATTTTCAAAGCCACGCTTGGCAGAATCACGTCGGTCATGTCTATCAGATAAAGGACGACTGGGACCTCGGCGATCAGAAGATTCAAAACGGCCACGGTTGTCACGACCACCACGAGAATCTTCATGACGGTTATCACGCTGGCGGTCTCCGCCACGAAAATCACGGTCTGGACGACGGGAATCAGAACGATCGGAACGAGTAAAGCCAGTACGGCGATTCTCGTCACGTTCAACTGGACGCCCCTTAAAGCCATCACGCTGAGGACGACGCTCTGAACCGGCCTGTTCGCCACGATCATTATGGTTCCAGGACTCACTGCGACCACGTTTCTCAACACGTTCACGAGATTCAAAACGACCACGATTATCGCGGCCACCACGGGAATCTTCACGACGGTTATCACGCTGGCGATCTCCGCCGCCTGTACGGCGGGAGTCAGAGCGCTCTGGGCGACTAAAATCGTTACGCGAACTTGCGTCACGTTCTACCGGATGGCCTTTATATCCGCCTCGCTGTGGACGTCGCTCTGAACCGGACTGTTCGTCACGGGCATTACGACTTCCAGACTCGTTACGTCCACGGTTATCACCACGGCCACGAGATTCAAACTGTCCACGATTATTGCGACTACCACGGCTGTCATCATGGCGAGGGTTTCCTCCACCAGATGGAGCACGCCCCGGCAAGTCGTTATAGGTATTACGTCTACCTTCACCCTCACCATCATCGATAGGCCGGCCCTGATATTTGCCTTTGCTATCGAAGTAAGAGCGTTCGTTACGCTTTTTGGGAGTGCGCTCGTCGTCACGACGATCTGCGTTGTTGCCTGATTGGTTACGTTCGGAACGATCACCAAAGCCAGTCCGACGTCCGCGTCGGTCTTCAGTCTCTTGAGACGAAAATTTTCTATTTTGTTCTGACATATATTATGGTCGTATGACTTTTGCAGCTACCTGCATGCTGGTTACGATATCCAGCATATTTGTGGTTTCGCCCACAGCTTTTTTATCCAGCATGGAAAAATGTTCAAGACATGTTCCACAAACCAGTAGATCTACTCCAGCTGCTTCAAGGGCTTTTAATTCTTCCAAAACATGACTATCCTTAGTCGCAAGGGTAACAGCACCATTGACCATTACAATACGCCACAAAGACTTGCCAAGTTCTGGCAACGTAGCTAAGAAGTTCTTCATCAACTTAGCACCAAGTTCATCATCACCTCTGCCAATAGTGGCAGAAGAAATAAAAACGCATATACTACTGTCGACCGAAGCCAGTTCGTCGTCAGTGAGAACTTCACATGCTTCAACATTTGAAGCTGTGGCCAAAATTCGCCAACCACCTTCAATTTGGTCGGATTTAGCAGAGTATCCCTTTGAAGAAAGGAACCGTACCACGTTATCTTTTGCTGCATCATTATCTACTAATACAGTAAATACAGACGGAGCTTCTTGTTCAATCAAATTTTTGCACTGGATGACAGGCTGCGGGCAGGACAAAGAAAGACAATTTAATTCAGTATTACTCATTGCGAGCCTCCTCTTACTAATAGATACGCAGTCATGCAAGCCGTCAAATCGAAAAAAGTAATATAGTTTCAAAAAACTATCGAATATTTAAATACTAGCCTTTTGTGGAGAAAACTAACCCATGGCAAAATTTAAAAAACTGCCTAAAAACAGCGCAAAACTTCTTAAACGTACACTGCGATACTTTGCTCCTTACAAAGCATCAATAGTTATCTCTCTTATTGCAATGGCAGTAGTGGCCGCGACAACTGGGGCATCCGCATACCTTATCAAACCAGCACTTGATGACATTTTTATCAATAAAAACAGTGAGTATTTGTTACTTATTCCTTTTTTGTACTTCCTTCTTGTCCTCGCAAAAGGGGCAGGGCGGTATTCTCAGAATTACTTTATGACCTACTGCGGCCTTAAGGTGCTTGAACAACTACGCAACGAATTATTCGATAAAATTATCTGCCTTCCACTCAAATTTTATGAAGAACAACAAGTAGGCATGCTTATGTCACGCGTTGTTAACGACGTGGCTGAAATTCGCGGCAGCCTTCCAGCTGTTGTAAAAGGAATACGTCAATTTTTGACTATGGTTGGTTTGCTTTTTGTTGTTTTCTATCAGGATGCCTACCTAGCAACTTGGGCAGTACTTGTTTTACCGCTTGCCTTATTCCCGTTTATCCATTTCGGTAAAAAACTCCGTAAGCTCGGAAAGAAAAACCAAGTTCTTATCTCCGCCATGACTACATTCCTTCAAGAAAAGTTTAGCGGGATTCGTGTAGTTAAAGCCTTTGCAAATGAAGAGGGTGAAAAAGCCGGTTTCCGTATTGAAAACAGCCGTATTGCTAAGCTTGCCCTTAAACAGACAATCGTCGGTCAAATGTCTTCGCCGATTATGGAACTAATTGGTGCACTCGGTATAGGTTTAGTTATCTGGTACGGTGGTTCACAGGTAATTACAGGCGAACAGACCGCAGGCACATTTTTCTCCTTCGTTGCAGCACTTGTCATGCTGTATGATCCGGTAAAAGAGCTCACTTCGGCGAACAATTCATTACAGAAAGCACTTGCAGGCGCTGAACGCGTTTTTGAAATTCTTGATTCTCCAGATATTACGGTAGAGCAGGATGGCACTCAAATACTTGAAGGAGTACATGAAGTTTCCTTTGAGAATGTAACTTTCAGCTATGACGAAAACGGTCAGCCTGCGCTCAAAAATATTAATATTAACATAAAAGAAGGCGAAAAAGTTGCAATCGTTGGCCCAAGTGGTGCCGGTAAAACGACGTTTGTAAACCTTGTGCCGCGTTTTTATGAGCAGCAGGAAGGGCGCATTCTTATTAACGGTATTGATTCCCGAACTCTGACACTCAAGTCATTACGAAAAAATGTTGCAATTGTTTCTCAAGATGCGTTTCTGTTTGACACCTCAATCGCTGATAACATTGCATATTCTTCAGAAGGAAGTTCAAGAGAAGCTATTGAAGAGGCAGCTCGTGCCGCATTTGCGCACGAATTTATTACTGAATTTCCTGATGGGTACGACACCGTTGTCGGCGAACGAGGAGTTCGCCTTTCCGGTGGACAAAAACAGCGCCTCACCATCGCTCGTGCTCTGTTAAAGAATGCACCGTTGCTGATACTTGATGAAGCAACAAGCGCCCTTGATTCTGAGTCCGAAAAAGTAGTCCAGCAAGCACTGGAAAACTTAATGAAAGACCGAACCAGCCTTGTCATTGCACACCGTCTTTCCACCATCATCTCTGCGGATAGAATACTGGTCATGAAAAACGGTCAGGTCGTAGACGAGGGAACTCACGAATCCTTGCTAGCTAATAGCCTTTTATATCAACGACTCTACACATTACAATTTGAAAGGCATGAGGAGATCGCTTAGTGAAGATTCCTTTACCAATTCCCTTTATCTCTTCAACGCTTTTTCATCTGTACAAGATCTGGTGCAAAACACTTCGTTATGAAGAAGTAGGGCGTGAAAGACTGGACGAGCTCTGGGATACAAAGACACCAATGGTTACCTGCCTGTGGCATGATGAATTATTTCCGCTTATGCATGCACGAAGACAGCTTGAAATCATTGCTGTTGTAAGTCAGAGTTCAGACGGAGAAATTCTTGCACAAGTTTTAGAAAAACTTGGCCTTCTTACCAGCAGAGGATCCAGTTCGCGTGGCGGGGTAAAAGCATTGCTGCGAGTAGCTAGAACCATGAAAACATCCGGTCATATAGGCTGTATTACGATCGATGGCCCACGAGGTCCACGCCATGTAGCTAAAGAAGGTGCCGTTTTTATTGCTCACAGAAGCAACGCTAAGATTGTTCCTGTACGGATAGCCATGTCCAAAACGTATATCTTCAAAAAAGCATGGGATCAATTTCAAGTGCCATTACCCTTTTCCAAGGTAAAAATCATTTTTGGTGAACCTTACGATCTAGAAGCAGGAAGCCTTAACGATGAATATCTCGAGAAAGAGCGTAAGCGCCTAGAAGACAAACTTAAAGCTTTACTTTAAGGATAGATTGTGAATCCAATATATTCAGCTATATATACCTTGGGTACAAAAATGACTGTCCACAGTTCTAAGGTGCTTGGGTGTGCCCTTGGCACTCTAATGTGGAACAGCATACCAAAACGAAGAAAACTTGCGATAACAGCTATTCAACGCCATTTAAATGTTGAATATGAAGAAGCAGTTGTTATTGCCAAAAAAAGTTTTATGCATAACTGCCGGTCTTTCTTAGAGTTATTTCTTGTTCCCAAGGTAAACCAGAAATTTATTAATGAACTGGTTGTTCAAGACCCAGAGAATGCATTTTCAACCTGCGTAGCAACAAATTCTCCTATGATTGCTGTCACAGCCCACATGGGCGCCTGGGAAATTATGGCAGGTCTTTTAGGTGAAATTGGTTCTGTAGCCCACAGGGCGCAGCCATTAGTTGTCGTTCGCACCAATAAAAACAAAAACATTAACGAGCTCATTTTCAAACTCCGGGGTGGACGCGGGGCAGTAGTCCTTTCTCACCGAAATGCAGTCTTTGGAGTACTTAGAGCTCTCAAAAGAAAGGGAATCGCAGCCTTTTTGGTCGATCATAACACCAAACGAAAGGAAGCACTCTTTACAGACTTCTTAGGTGAAACAGCTGCTGTAAACTCCGGCCCAGCTTTTTTAGCCCTTAGAGGAAAAGCCATTGTTCTACCAGCATTTCTCGTCAGAAATGAACAGGGTGGATATACATTTATTTTAGAAAAACCTCTCGATACAGAAAGCCTTCAAGGAACACGTGAAGAAAAAATCCAGCAAATTACGAGATTCTACACAGATGCTGTAGAGCGAATCGTGCGCAAATACCCAGAGCAGTGGTTCTGGATGCATAAGCGCTGGAAAACCCAGCCGAAGGCTGGTGATTTTATCCTCCCAAGAAATGATAGCAGTGCTCAATAACAGCACCTTGTTTTCGAGCTCACCGACCTCATGCTAACGCTGCTCCCCAACAAACAATAGATTTGCAGGGGGTAAGCAACCAACAGAAAGGAACTCCTTGAACTAACAATTCAAGGAGTTCCTTTTTCTATTCGAGATAAAAAATAGCACAGCAACACAGTCAGACGCGTCTTTTTTTTAATGACGTAGCCATGTCCCTATTTTTCATAAACAAGCCTTAAAAAGGGCATTGTGCGACATTTTTTAAAAAGGGCATTTATCGATTGTTTCACAATTATCCACAGAGAGCTAACATTCTATAATAATTGTTTCTTTTTTTATTAAAGTTAACATAATATACATTATGAGACATAAAAAAAGGTGTGAAAAGACTCAATGCCAGCCTCCCTTATAACAACGTCTTGCCCGAACATTTCGCTCCAATATTTTACGCAATCTTTTTCGTCGCTCCCCGTATATTCATTTTCTGCCTAAAAACTGTCTCACATGTATTCGTGTTTTTGATCTCTCATCTAATTTTTCAAAATGCTATGCTCTTCAGCCCATCATCCGAATTACTCATCTCACTTCGCTAACCCACAAAAAAAACGGAAGCCTCTAAGTAAGGCTTCCGTTCCATTTTCTTATTTCTATAGCTAACTAATCAGCTGGCTCTTCTTTACGTTCTTTAGAAATAGCTCGACCTGATTCTTCAAGGCGGGCCAAAAACTTGTCTCTACATTCGTAGCTGCAAAAACGATGGATAGTTTCTCCGTCACGGATACGAATATCCTGATCAAGCGAAACAAATGCGCCACAAACTGGATCTTTTACCATGTCACCAGTTGCAACTTTCTTTTCCATGTCTTTCTGTTTCTTATCTGATTTTTTCTTGCTGTCATTCGTAACAAGTTTAAAAAGCAGCCAGCCACAAACTAAAAGAACTACCCATTTAATCACACGAGCTCTCCCTTACGATAAATTATTGCCAGATCTGATCAGCGTCTACCCTGTACTCCAGATTAGCAAGAACGTCTTCAAGCCCTCTACCATCTGGAAACTGTAACTGTGGTGCGATCTCTTGTAACGGAACAAGCACAAAGGCCCTTTCCGTCATTCGCGGATGCGGCACAATAAGGTCTTCCGATTCAATTACGTTATTGCCGAATAACAGTACGTCCAAATCAATTACACGCGGGCCGAAACGTTCATCACGTACTCTGCCAAGTGTATTTTCAATTTTCAGCAGGTTATTCAAAAGATTATACGCAGTTACATACTCTGAACAGATAACAGAGACAACCTGATTTGCAAACCATGACTGATCTTTTTTCTCCTGCGGTTCAGTACGAAAAATTGAAGAAGTTTCCGATACTGAAACACCTTCAAGCGAATCAATAGCAGCAATGGCGTTTGCAAGGTTTGCATCTGTATCGCCCATGTTTGAGCCAAGGCAGACGAATGCAACTACAGTTTCTGAATGCGTGATACCGCCTCCTCGAGACGCTCATCATTTACTGTAAGAGAAATACGGAAGTACCCTTCGCCAGGAGCACCGAAGCCATTACCCGGTGTAAGAACAACGCCGGTCTCTTCCAGAACTTTGGTAACAAATTCAGATGAGGTATACCCGTCTGGCACATGAGACCAAACATAAAAGGTTGCATCCGGTACTTTGCACTTAATGCCTGCTTTATGAAGCGCATTGACCACGATATCACGGCGACCTTTGTACATGTCACGAAGACCTGCAACAAAAGGCTCCCCCTGACGCAGTGCGGCAATACCTGCAATCTGTACAGCCTGAAAAATACCGGAGTCCACATTTTCTTTAATTTTACCAAGGCCACGAACAAGCTGTTCGTTACCGCAGGCCATACCAACACGCCAACCGGTCATGTTGTATGGTTTGGACAAGGAGTTAAACTCAATCGCAACATCTCTACCACCCTCTACTTCAAGAATAGAAAGAGGCTTCTTGCTCTCATCGAAGTAAATCTCAGTGTACGCTGCGTCAGCAATAACAATGACATTATATGCTTTCGCCAGATCAATCAGCTTTCTATAGAACGCTTCATCTGCAGTGGCTGCAGTTGGGTTATTCGGATAGTTAATGAAGATTGCCTTGGCTTTTTCCCAAGTGGCTTCATCAATAGCATCGAGATCCGGAAGGAAGGAATTGTCTTCCAAAAGCGGTACATACTGAACCTGACCACCTGCAAACTCGGTTGCAATTCCATATACCGGATAGTTAGGAGTACATACGAGGACGAGATCGCCCGGGTTAACGAAAGCAAGCGGGAAATGTGCAATACCTTCTTTAGAGCCAATAAGGCTTACCACTTCATTATCCGGATCAAGGTCAACATTGAAACGAGTTTTGTACCAGTCTGAAACTGCGGTACGATACTCTCTCATGCCAACGTATGATGGGTACTGGTGGTTTGCCGCGTCATCCAGCGCTGTGCGCATGGCATCAAGAACAAACTGTGGTGTAGGTGTATCCGGATCGCCAATTCCGAGACTAATAATATCAACACCACGAGCGGCTACTTCAGCCTTAACTTTATCGATCTGTGCGAACAGATACGGTGGCACTGCGGCCAAACGGTCAGCAAGCTTGAACTCAGCCATAGCTTTGCATTCTCCTTAGGGTATATATCCCGTTACCGGTCGGGAAAAAAAGAGCTCTGCCATAAGCTCTGTTCCTTACATGTCGTATAAAATAGCTTTTAAGCTACTGTGTGTATACCTTGAGAATCATTATCGGTCAACAAACCAGTACATGAGAATCCACTCAAGCCACGATTTATCCATACTCTACAAGTCCTGACCTGTAGTGAAATTCATTCTTTCTAACGAATGTCGCGCAATTCAGCCACAAGCACTGTTAATTCAGATGCAAGACGCGCCACATCGTTTACGGCTATTGCGGATTCGTTCATGGCTGCGGTATTTTCATTGGCAAGGTCATTAATATGCGTTGCGGCAGATGAAATCTGATCACTTGCAGCAGACTGTTCTCCGGCCGCTGCAGCAATGTCTCGAACTCTGTCCGCGGTAGTATTCGCCATGGTAACAATTGTATCGAGAACTTCCGCAGAATCGGCAGAAAGTTTTGTATTCTCATCAATCGCGTCAGATGCAGCATCTGTTGAAGCAATTGATTTTTCTGCACTAACTTGAATAGCATCGACCGTCCTGCTAACTTCCGTAGTTGCCTGCATGGTTTTTTCTGCAAGTTTACGTACTTCATCAGCAACAACAGCAAAGCCCCTACCGGCTTCACCAGCACGGGCGGCTTCAATAGCAGCATTTAATGCCAACAAGTTGGTTTGGTCGGCAATGTCATTAATAACGCTGATAATATCCCCAATTGATTCAGCATGGCCCCCCAGTTCGTGCATATCACTTTTCAGTTCAACGGCATGTTCATGCACTCGAGTGATAACCTTGCGAGACTGCTGGACAACTTCGACGCCCTGAGTAGCACTTCCCCGAGTAGACTCTGCCAATTCAGATGCTTCGTTAGCGCTTCGAGCCACATCCACAACCGAGGCATTCATTTGCTCCATAGCTGCCGCCACATCGGTCGTTCCATTCTGTTGTGTTACAGAAAGCTTAAGGGACTCATCAACTTGTGAAGAAATTTCAGAGCAAGAGGCAGTAAGCCTTTCCGTAATAACGGAGATTTTTTCAGCTGAAGAAGCAATAAGTTTATGCTGCGCCATCAAACTTTCTTCATGTTTTTTAAGCTGCGTCATATCAAGGTATAAACAAAGTCCACCAACGCAACTTCCATCAATATTATACAATGGGTATACGTTTGCGAGAACATGACACTGCCCCCCCTTATGCCCATTAATTGTCACTTCAAGGTTTTTAAAAACTTTTCCGTTTTTGATAGACTGACCAACAGCGGTCTCGCGAGTTCTGTCATTATAGAAGATTTCACCAAGAGTATTCCCATACTGGGCTTCTGGAGCTCCATCTATTTCAAGCATATCTAAGCATTCTTGGTTAGTAAAAAGCGCCTTTTCGTCTACATCAACAAGAAGGTACGGAACTGGCAACCCCTTAATGACGCCAAGAAGTACGCCTTTTTCGCGTTTGAGTTCGTCAATGAGCTGTTTTACTAATCCACAAATCTCATCCTGTGAGGTTCTTTTAGGATATGGAGCATCAAAATTATCTTTCAAGATTTCTGAAATATATTCTTGTAATTTCTTATTATCAGATCGCAGGTGTGACACAGCAATATACATTGCTAAAAATAACGCAACCGCCATCAGAGTAGCGATAAGAAAGAAAAGTGGAATTGTACCACTTGTATTATACACTACAAGACAGGATATAAATTGGACTAGAACCCCACCCATTGCAAGACATTGAATCTTTTTAAAATTCCACATACAATTTCTTCCTTACTAAAAACTGATGCCAAGTCACATATTACTGAAAATATTACTAATACAGAAAAGTATCTGCATATAACTTCATCATTGGAATAACACATGTATCCATTTCTGCTGCATTCGACACAGATTGCGCCATAATACAAATACGCTTACCGTTATCTCAGATGCTACAGGTTGCACTCTTATCGGAGAATAGTGTAAATTCTTTACAAGCTCACCCACGTCTACGACCTTATTATATAACAGCGGAGAACATATGCTGTTTCCTGTTGCCGGCATTGAAATTCACCCACTGGTTCCTCCAGCAGTTGCTTTTGTCATCTCGTTTTTTACGTCTATGAGTGGACTTTCAGGAGCTTTTTTACTGCTTCCCTTTCAAATGTCAGTCCTTGGCTACACCACACCCTCTGTAAGTGCAACAAACCAACTTTTTAATATTGTTGCTATTCCCAGCGGAGTATTGCGCTACGTGCGTGAAAGAAGAATGGTCTGGCCACTTACGTGGGCAGTTATTGCCGGCACTCTTCCGGGAGTTATAATCGGTGCTATAATTCGCATCGCGTATCTCCCAAATGCAGCAGATTTTAAATTATTTGTAGGTGGAGTATTACTCTACATAGGCTATCGTCTCCTGAAATCGATCCAGCATAAAAAAAGAAGACCATTAAAACCAAAAGTCTCACCCCATGCAATGGGAAACACAACGACCCTTGAGTTTTCTCTAAAACGCATTTCTTATTCTTTTGAAGGCGAAACGTACACCGCCCCCACTATCGGTATTTTTTCTCTTACCTTTATGGTAGGAATTATAGGTGGAATCTACGGTATAGGCGGAGGAGCTATTATTGCTCCGTTCTTTATTACGTTCTTCGGGCTGCCTGTTTACACCGTTGCCGGAGCATGCCTTATGGGAACATTTGTAACATCTATTGCCGGTGTTGGAATATACCAAACTCTTTCGTATATCTATCCATCGCAAGTAATTGCTCCAGATTACCTTTTAGGCATACTCTTCGGAATTGGCGGTGTGGGAGGAATGTACTTCGGCGCGTTATGTCAAAAATATGTTTCTGCAAATATTCTTAAATTAATTCTCACAACATTTATTCTGTTCACAGCGGGCAA
This sequence comes from Halodesulfovibrio aestuarii DSM 17919 = ATCC 29578, assembly GCF_000384815.1. Taxonomy (NCBI): domain Bacteria; kingdom Pseudomonadati; phylum Thermodesulfobacteriota; class Desulfovibrionia; order Desulfovibrionales; family Desulfovibrionaceae; genus Halodesulfovibrio; species Halodesulfovibrio aestuarii. The sequence goes on along the minus strand of NZ_ARQF01000021.1, from coordinate 680,655 downwards.
ATATATTGTTGAATATTTCTTTTAATTACAGGCAAGCACAATGAATACGCAATCTCATGAAACACTTCAGGTCTCTCACCCTTTTGTTGATAGCTACCTACAATTTTTACTTGTCACGCGAGGACTGTCTGAAAATACGCTTACTTCATATGAAACAGATCTGCGCGGGTTTCTCCTGTTTCTCGATGAAAAGAGCTACGACATTAAAGATGTTACAGATCAATCCATCTTTCTTTACATTATGCATTTGCGTCGTGGAGGATTGAACAGCCGCAGCCTCGCCCGCCACTTATCCGCGCTTCGCGGATTTTTCCGGTACTGTTTTGATGAAAATTATCTGAATGCCAATCCAGTACAATATCTCGAAAACCCCAAACTTCCCAAAACTCTTCCAGATGTATTATCAGTAGAAGAAGTTAAAGTAATACTTGAACAACCAGATATGAAGAAGAAGCTCGGCTTCCGTGACCGCGCAATTCTCGAACTGCTCTATGCTTCCGGTCTACGTGTGACAGAATGCGTAACGCTGAAACCTATTGATCTTGATTTGCAAAGCGGTTTGTTACGAGTACATGGCAAAGGTTCCAAAGATCGAATCGTTCCGATGCATAATGCAGCCATACAAATTTTACAACTGTACATGCGGGACTGGCGACCACTTTTTGCTCCTATTGAAAATTTTGTTTTCCTTAATCGGTCCGGTAAGGGTTTAACCCGACAGGCAATTTGGAAACTGGTACAGCGTTATGTACTACAAGCGAACGTACATAAAAATGTATCTCCACACACCTTTAGGCATTCGTTTGCAACCCACTTACTGGACGGCGGTGCCGATTTACGCACAGTTCAGTTGCTGCTTGGTCACACGGATATTTCTGCCACAGAAATATACACCCATGTTCAGGCAGACAGACTCAGACAAATCCATAAACAGTTCCACCCACGTTCAAGGATGTAAGCGTGAATTCTACATCTAAGCCCCTTATTCCGGCTCCCGTTCTGATTACTGGTCACGCGAATGCAGACTTTGATTGCCTTGCGGCAATTGTAGCCGCAAGCAAGCTCTACGAGGATTCAGTTTTAGTTTTCCCGGGATCACAAGAAGCAAATCTCCGTAATTTTTTTATTGAAAGTGCAACCTACCTCTTCAACTTTAAGGACGCCAAGGAAATTGACTTTTCCACGGTAAAAACTCTCGTAGTTGTAGACACCAGACAGCACAGCCGCATCACTCATGTTCTCCCGGCACTGGAGAATGCCGGCTTGGAAATTCATCTATACGATCATCACCCAGATTCAGAGGACGACCTTCCGGCAACCCTCTCTATAGTCAAACCCTGGGGATCTACCACAACAATTATCACTCTGATGATCAAAGAAAAGGGACTCTCTATCACTCCAGAAGAAGCCACCCTGCTAGGACTTGGCATCTATGAGGACACCGGATCTTTTTCCTTCAACTCTACAACAGAGCAGGACTTTAAAGCAGGAGGTTGGCTAAGATCAAAAGGAATGGATATTAATACCATTTCAGAACTTACCACCCGAGAACTGACTGTTGAACAAATTTCCATTCTTAACAGTCTGCTGGAATCTGCAACAACACACGATATCAATGGGATTCCGGTTGTTATTGCGGAAACATCCACATCCAATTATGTGCGGGACTTTGCGTTACTCGCACACAAAATGATTGAGATGCAGGAAATAAAAGTTCTTTTTGCCTTATGTCGGATGAACGACCGAGTGCAGGTTGTCGCCAGAAGCAAAATTCATTCTGTAAATGTCGGTCAAATTTGTCATTCTATGGGAGGTGGAGGTCACTACTTTGCGGCATCGGCCTCTATAAAAAGCAAACCATTATCTGAAGTAAAGGATGAACTTTTCGGACTTCTCTACTCTTCTATTCATCATGAGAAGACCGTACGTGAGCACATGACTGCTCCCGCTATCTATGAATACGAAACGATATCCATGCGCAACGCAGAATCTATCATGAACCGTTTCGGACTTAAGGCCATCCCTTTACTCGAAAGTACCAGCAACCCCATTGTCAGCGGCTACCTAGAATACCAAACGGCTGTCCGCGCCTGCTCTCATGGGCTTGGGAACGCCCCTGCCAGTACCTATATGAACAGAAAATTCCAAACAGTGAAGCCGGATGACGACTTATATCCTGTAATGGAAATTATTGTTGGAAAACGCCAGCGACTGGTCCCCGTTGTTATTGATACACGTCTTATGGGAGTTATTACCCGAACAGACCTTATTAACACTCTTGTTGAAGAACCATCCCGAGTGCCAGACAAACTCTTCACGGACAAAACAAAAGAACGCAACGTACTTCCGCTGCTAAAAGAACGTCTGCCAAAACACCACTTTGAATTACTGACCATGGCAGGAGAATTAGGTAATCTTCTGAATGTTTCAGTATATGTTGTGGGTGGTTTTGTGCGCGACCTGCTACTCGGACGCAAGAACCTTGATCTCGACTTAGTTGTCGAAGGTGACGGCATTTCTTTTGCAAAAAAACTTGCTAGCAAACTTGGTGGACGTGTACGGCAGCATACAAAATTCAAGACCGCTATCATTATATATACTAATGCAGCAGGAGAAGAAGAACGACTAGATGTGGCAACAGCGCGCCTTGAATATTATGAGCAGCCAGCTTCTTTGCCGACGGTAGAGCTCTCCTCCATAAAAATGGACTTATACCGCAGGGACTTTACCATCAATGCGCTGGCCATTCAGTTAAGTCACGACAAATTCGGCAAGCTCATCGACTTTTTTGGCGCTCAAAAAGATATTCGCGATAAAGTTATCCGCGTACTTCATTCTTTAAGTTTTGTAGAAGACCCGACCCGTATCTTGCGTGCAATCAGATTTGAGACCCGTTTTGATTTTACCATCGGGCCACAGACAACGAAATTAATTAAAAACGCGTTGCAACTTAAGCTGATTACCAAGCTTAGCGGGTCACGAGTTTTTCATGAACTGCAATCTATTTTTAACGAAGTAAGCCCGTATCAGTCTCTTAACAGATTGCACGAATTTGCAGTATTAGAAGCAATTCACCCTGCGCTCAAGCTGACTCCTCCCCCAAAAGCTGTACTCAAAGAAATTGAAAAAGTAGTTGAATGGTATCGCATGCTATACACAACGCCATCCCCGGAACCTTGGATTATCTACATGCTTGGACTTGCCTCTGCAGCTAAGACTGGCGCAGTAGAAGAAATTCTGGAGCGACTGCATTTTTCTCCTAAACAACATTCAGACTTTATGACATTACGGGAAACCGTAAACTCCGTAATCCATCTCATCGGCCAAATCCGCCCAGATGCCTACAGTCAACTGTACAAGCTGCTTGTGCCGATACCTCTTGAAGGTGTGTTATATATGATGGCACGAACAAAATCAGAAACAGTAAAAAAGCAAATTTCGCATTTCCTTGCATACCTACGCAACATAACCCTCGATATAACAGGTGCAGATTTACAATTACTTGGGTTTCCTCCCGGACCTGCCTATGGAGAAGTACTCCAACACACACTTTTTGCTAAACTCGATGAAAGAATAAAGACAAGACAAGAACAGCTTGACTTTGCATATCACATGCTAAAAGCTAGGGAATAATAGACAGTTATTGTTAAAAACTTATGATTCTGTGCAACGAACACAGCAATCTGCATGCTCTTTTTGCAACCTAAATCTTGCCCTTCCTGCGCTTCCCGTGTAAATCGGCAAGGGATAATAATGACAGGTTTGTACGGCGTTATTAAATTTTCATAAAGAGCCGGACAACTTTTCCAGCTTCATTCAGAAAGAAATTAGGACATATCATGCAACATATGTGGGCGCCTTGGCGCATTGACTATATTCTTGGCCCCAAACCTGATACATGCGTATTTTGCATTCCTGACCATACAGACGAAGATGAAGAACGCCTCATTCTTTACAGAGGCAAAAAAAACTTCATCATCATGAATAAATATCCATATAACGTGGGACACATTATGGTAATGCCGTACGAACATACGGACTGCATTACAAAGCTTGCTGCTGATGTGACTCACGAATTGATGGACTTACTGCAACTATCCACCACGATCATTAAAAAAACATTTAACCCTTCTGGGATCAATATTGGTCTCAATCTTGGCACTTCCGCAGGGGCCGGCATACATGAGCATCTTCACTATCACATCGTTCCACGATGGGAAGGTGATTCTTCTTTTATAGCAACGTGTGCCGATGTCCGACTAATCTCTGAGCATCTTCAGAGTACTTATGCCAAATTGAAACTCAACTTTGATGCCCTCCCATAGGGTGTAATAAGGAGTAGTCTATGCGTTTTATTAAGGTGCTTTTGCTTGTTGTTGTATTTTTTCTCTGTATGGTGTTCTTCCAGCAGAATACAGCAGAACTTTCTCAGACTATCACGCTGAAAGTAGACCTGCTGTTCCAATCCTGGGAAACCATTCCACTTCCAATTTATTTTCTTATTCTCGGTGCTTTTGTTTTTGGTGCCTTTGCTGTTACTTTTTTCTTCTTGCTCGAACGCGTTCGCCTTGGCTCCGCCATACGCAAAGAACGCAAGCAGTTGAAAAAACTTGAAAAAGAAGTAACTGCCCTTCGTACTAACCCTCTTGATGAAAAAGCAAAACTGCCTGAGATTGAGCCTGAATCTGAAGGTACTCCGGAAAAAGATACTGAGGCGTAAGCGCAACTTACGGAGGACAGCCAATGTCCATGCTGAGTCGATTGATTTCTGGTAAGCGGAAATCTGTTCCAACTACGATTGAAACACCGCATAGTGAGCGAGACACCAAGGAAACCATTGCAGAACTGTCTCGAGCTGTTCGCAACGATCCTGATGCCGTTGAAATTTATATTGCCCTTGGCAACCTTTACCGCGCTCAGGGTGATATCGAACGAGCCGTGCAATTGCGTAAAAATTTAATTGCACGTCCCGGTCTTGATGAAAAATTCCGAGTTCGAGCTTTTCTTGAACTTGGTTACGACTACCGTCGTGGCGGCTTCATGGACAGGGCACTACAAGCCTTTGAACGTGCACGAAAAATTGCCGGGGATACAGATGAAATCCTTCAGTCACTTGCTGTTTTATACGCAGAAGTAGGTAATTTCCTCGATGCATCCAAACTATATGGAAAGCTCGGCCACAGAATCGGTCAATCTCACTATATGGTTCTCCACGGTGAAGAGCTTCTATCTTTAGGCAACGAAGGCGATGCTAAAAAATATTTCAACAAAGCACTGCGTATTTACAAAGGTTCTGTTGAAGCTTGGATTGCCAAATTCGCGCTTGCTGTACAAAAGTGTGACCTCCGCAAATGTAACTCTATCCTGAAAGATGGATTGACGAACATTACTCCAAGCATGCGCTTCTTAATGCTTGAGCATATTTATACTTCTCTTGATGGATATGTTGACTCATGCGGCAATGATTTTGCCACAAAGCTATGTAAAATTGTGGTAGAAGCTCTTGGTACGCAGGAACCGGATATTATTATTCAGTATTACTGCGCTCGCTTCCATATTTATGATGGGAACATTGAAGAAGCGAACGCATGGCTTGCGAAGACCATGGTGCTTAATCCGAACTTCTGGGCTGCGCGTATGGAACTGCTCGGTCTTGCTATGAACGAGCAACCTCTTTCACCTGTTTTCAAAAATCAGCTTGGTTTCTTTGTAAACCAAATTAGTAATGTTAAGCGCTTCGTATGCAGCCATTGCGGCATCAGACGCCTTGAAACATTCTACATTTGTCCTAAATGCCGAAACTGGCACACTGCGGCATTCAGAATTCATCTTCAAGACTAATTCTGTCAGCTGATTTGTACGTTGTTTCAGAAAATGGCGTTGTCTCTGGGCAGCGCCATTTTTTACCTTCAGGCAATATAGTTAAGAAAGCGGCATCTTGTTACTTTCTTAGACAAAACAATTTGACATCCGAATATATAAATGACTGCAAACCGCCCCACTAAACTGACTCCAATGATGGAGCAGTACCTCCACATCAAAGACCAGAACCCGCAATGTCTTCTTTTCTACCGCATGGGAGACTTTTATGAACTGTTCTTTGAAGATGCTGAAGTTGCCGCACGCGACCTTCAAATTACACTTACCAGCAGAAGCAGCGCGAATTCTGAATTCAAAATTCCGATGTGTGGTGTCCCATACCATGCAGTAGAGACCTATCTTCCAAAACTCCTTGCAAAAGGACATAACGTCGCTATTTGTGAACAAGTAGAAGACCCACGGGAAGCAAAAGGGCTTGTTAAACGCGAAGTGAAACGAATTTTGACTCCGGGCACTGTTGTCGAAGATGTTAATCTTGTAGCCAAGGGGCACAACTTTCTCGGGGCTCTCTGCTGGGATGCAAAAAGCAACAGCGGCGGCCTTGCATGGGTAGACTACTCAACTGGAGACTGGTCCGGCATGCAATTGAAGAAGCAGGCTGACCTATGGCAATGGGCACAAAAAATGAGCCCAAGAGAACTTATCATCCCCGATGAGCTTACTCCGCCACCATCGTTTGCTCTTTCTGAGACAATTGTTCTCAAAAAGCCAACAAAGGCCTTCTTTGATCTTAAACGCAGTACAGAAAAAATTTTAGAATCTCAAAATATTGTTGAGCTCGGGGCTCTTGGATTAGAAAAAAGTAATGAGCTGGTGAGGTCATGCGGGGCCCTACTCTCCTATCTGAAACAAACCCAGAAAAGTGAGCTCACACATCTTTCCCGATTCAAGCCGCTGAATCTTTCGAAACATCTCATCTTGGATGATATCACAGAGCGCAACCTTGAACTTTTTAAAACGTTAGATGGCCGAAAAGGACTCGGCACTCTCTGGCAAGTTTTAGATCACACACTCACCCCTATGGGCGGGCGTCTGCTTGCAGAACGCATGCGACACCCATGGCGAGACATTGCTCCAATCATCGAAACCCAAAATGCCGTTGAGTACTTTTTTACTAACGACACTCTTCGAAACGATATCCGCACAGCTCTTGATCTTGTGTATGACCTTGAACGTCTAAGCACCCGTATTCAGCTTAACCGCGCCGCTCCAAAAGATTTTGTCGCGTTACGCCAGAGTATCAGCACCTTACCTACTGTACGAAGCGTGCTGGAAAAAGTTCAAACAGGTACTCAACAATACACCACTATGGATGACGAGCAAAAGCTCACGCTTCCACAATGGCTCACCAATCTGCTCAAGCACTGGGACGACCTTGCTGACTACCACACGCTTCTAGATAAAGCTTTTGTCGACAATCCACCAAACCTCATTACCGAGGGTGGATTATTCAAACACGGATTCCACGACGAACTTAATGAACTTATTGAGTTAAGCGAACATGGAGAATCCAAGCTCGATGAATTGCTTCAGGAAGAACAAGCAGCTACCGGCATTCAAAAGATGAAACTGAAGTACAACCGCGTATTCGGCTATTTCTTTGATGTGCCAAAAGGTTCTGTGGCTGACGTACCGGACTACTTTGTACGACGCCAGACTCTTGCCAATTCAGAACGCTACTCGACACCAAGGCTGAAAGATCTTGAAGAAAAGCTCCTTGTAGCCACGGATAAGCGTAAGAGTCTCGAATACAAGCTGTTCCAAAAAATGCGTGAAACCATGACCGAAGCACGTTCCCGCCTGCTGTTTATGGCAGATTTGCTTGCAGGTCTGGACTATTGGCAAAGCCTTGCAGAAGCTGCACGCAAATGGAACTGGGCTCGCCCTGCACTACATAATGAAGCACATATTTCCATCAAAGATGGGCGTCATCCCGTTGTAGAGGCGGTTCAAGGAAGTTCTAATTTTATTCCTAACGACCTGCGTGTAGACAACAAACGAAAGCTACTCCTTATTACCGGTCCAAACATGGCTGGTAAATCTACGGTGCTGAGACAAATGGCAATCATTTGTATTCTTGCTCAGATGGGTTCCTACGTACCGGCACGTGAAGCAAATATTGGTGTTGCAGACAGAATCTTTTCTCGCGTAGGAGCGTCGGACAACCTTGCTCAGGGACAATCAACCTTTATGGTTGAAATGATGGAAACAGCGCGAATACTGCGGCAAGCAACAAAGCGCAGCCTGATCATTCTTGATGAAATTGGACGTGGAACATCAACCTTTGACGGGTTATCCCTCGCCTGGGCTGTCGTAGAAGAGCTTTGCAGAAAATCTAACGGAATCCGCACGCTATTTGCTACACACTACCATGAGTTAACAGCACTTGAAGGCAAAATCGCTGGCGTTCACAACATGAACATCGCCATTAAAGAATGGGGAGGCGAAATTGTTTTCTTACGCAGACTGGTACCGGGACCTTCAGATAGAAGCTACGGTATTGAAGTAGCCAACCTTGCAGGAGTACCTGCAAATGTTGTAAAAAGAGCGAAAGAAATTCTTGCATCACTCGAAAGTAATTCACAAAAGTCAAATCAGGTACAAACAACTACAACTATGTCCGGGGTACTACCCGGGATACCAGAAGCACCAACTAAAACCAAAGCGGCTAAAACACCACCTGTGAATACGGAGCCGGTAAACCACCCTCTTGTGACCGCATTGAAAGACTTGGATACCGACAACATCACTCCGATGGATGCATTAAAACAACTTACAGAGTGGAAGCTCTTGTGGGGAGAACGAAATGACGCCAACTAAGCGCCTTGTATTTATGATGGCAGCCTGTATACTTATAATCACTGCTACAGGTTGTGGATTCAAAAGCGACCCGTCACCAACCAGTTCTGCTGATCTTTTTGAATGGGATTCCATTAAGACATCTGTTCAAAGTCCATGTATTAATATCGCAGGCGACCTTTCGGGCAATGTATCCAATGTTGAAGAAGTTCTCTTTGAGCTACAAAAGGCCGGTGACAACGCTGATTGCCCGGGTTGTCCGTTCAAAGCTGACGAAAGTTTTGCCTTAACCCCGAGAGAACTCGGCCTGTTAAGCAATAATGGGCAATTTACTACCACAATCTGTCCGACACAAATTTCAACACTCTACCGAATGAAAGTAACGGCTAAGAGCAGGTACTTCGGTATGCCGAATGCAGTAAGCAAAGAGCATTTTATTGAGATGCCTTAACTCTGTTTAAATGTATCGCCCTCAGTCATGGTGCTAGTCTTATCAGTACATTCCACCAATAAAAATCACTGAGGACGACATTTACCAAGTGACCCCAAAAAGCTCCCCCGTTGAAAAACGGGGGAGCTTTTTTGTCACATTTCATCGTTGTACTTTTTTCTAATTGCAAATAAAACACTCTATGTTTATATATATTAACACAAGCCCACTAATGATTCAATTTATATGTCGAAACGACTTTTGAGAGAGCTATGATTGATTTCCATACTTTTTTTACACGCGTTCAAAAAGCCACCTCCATATCTACGCAGCAAGATCTTGCTAAAGCGCTTGGAGTAAATCGCTCTGCCATTACACAGGCAAAACGCAGAAATTCCATCCCTCAAAAATGGATATTAGCATTATCCCGCTCGTTTCAGCTCTCGATTGACTGGCTTGAATTCGGAGTGGGTAAACCAGATGCACTGCTCGACCCCGCGCTACTTGAAAGCACTACGACCTTTGCTGTCCCCAAAGTGTTTGCACGGCTTTGTGCTGGTGACGGCTCTTTCGAAGTAGAAGCAACCCCTATTGAGGAACATATATTCAAAGAGTCATGGCTGGCACAAAAGGGTACACCATCTGCGATGGTGCTCATGGATGTCATCGGTGACAGTATGGAGCCATGTATCTGTCAAGGTGACACCGTACTTGTTGATCAAGCCCAGACTACTCTTCGTGCAGACATTATTTATGCCGTAGGCGTTGATGATTCGATTATGGTAAAACGCGTTACTGCGGAACACAACAAAATTACGCTTCTAAGCGATAACCCAGCGTACTCTCCAATAAGTATTCAGGGAGATGAGCTACTTTCCTTCCGAGTTATTGGTCGAGTGGTATGGTCTGCAAGGGACTATTAATTCTTTTTTTAGCTCGGTTGTGACTTTGTTTTTATTTGTTCAGATTACGAAAAACCTGTGTGGTGTACATTTTCTTCGTTAGCAAACCATCAAGCATCACGAAGTAGAGAGTGCTATTACGCAAAAAAAAGCTTCGCTTTTTTCAGCACGCAACGCCATGCAGGTTTATCGTAACTCTAAAGCCAGTCTAGCTGGCTTTTATTTAACACCACTTGTTAACTTTTATAAACAATGAGGTTGTCATGCAAAAAAGATTCTGCACTTGTGGTTTTGTTCTTCTGGTAGATTATGTGAAACAATCTGGAAATTGGACATATACGTTACTTGATGCGACAAAGTACAGCCCACATATTGTTTGCCCACATTGTCATAAGCCGCTGCACATAGACGCACTGCGTTAGAAAAATAAGCAGTCCTTCCAAGCTATTAAAAATATCAGTGAAGAGTCGCTATGTTCAATTAAAATAAGTAGTGCACCACCAAAGAAAAACAACTATAGTGATTTTAAGATATTACAGTAAAATACCTTGAAATCACTTTGCGTAGGTTAAGCTTATATTCGTCTAACGTACGTCAAATATATAAAAAATTACTTTTTTACTTGACGAAAACTGAACTCCTCACTATACACGCTCTTGTTGCTGCTGCTGGGACGTAGCCAAGTTGGTAAGGCATCGGGTTTTGGTCCCGACATCCGCGGGTTCAAGTCCTGCCGTCCCAGCCAACAGACATCTTATCTTGAGTTATTCAAGACAAAAAAAGCCGCCGGTTTTACCGGCGGCTTTTTTTGTCTTTGTATCTCGTCCTGAAACAAGTTTACACCTAACAAACTTGCAACCTTCACTTAAAAAGACACAAGTCAAAAATAAATTTTTCTGACATAACGTAGTCAGAAGATATCTATAAAAAATCACGATTCACTGAACCTCAGATTATTGCGATTTTGAAAGAAGGCAACGCTGTCAGTTTTTACCTGCCGTTGACATTAGCACCCTGCAATATCAGTTATAGAACTCTATGCAACACAGCCAAAAGATACTAACTAACAAACTGTGTTAACTGATATAGCCATAGATGAGAAATCTCTTTTAAAAAACTTACCCATCATACTATACTTAATAATTTCATTGCGTATCGTTATACAACAAAAGGTCATAAAGAATGGATACATTGCAACAAGCGTTTCAAAAATTGCCGCTATTAACTGAAGTTCCTGCAGAAGTTTTTCCTATACTGCTGGACGGCGCCGTTGAAATGACATTTAAGGCAAAGGAAATTATAATTGGCGAAGGAGAACTCCCTTCAGGGCTCTATATTTTGCTCAGTGGTACGGCAAAGCTCTACAAAAGCTCTCTAGATGGGAAAGAACAGACACTTTTTGTTCTAACAGATGGTGAACCGTTCTGCCTTTGTTCCACCTTCCGCAAGAAACCATTTCCCGTTACAGCCACTGCTCTAACACCATGTAAAGTCGTTTCTATTTCAAAGCAAAGCTTTTTCGCCGCGGCGGAGAAAGATAACGCTTTCTTGTTCTCAATGCTCCTAAAAGTCTCAGAACGCTTAAGAGATGCTATGGAACTTGCAGGAACTCTTTCATTACAGGAACTACCACAACGCATTGCAACCTTTATTGCAAAACTTGACTCTCCGGCTACTTCACAAAAAGAAGATCACACCGTCCATTTGCCTATCTCGCATAAGGAGTTAGCAAAAGTTATCGGAGCAACCCCCGAAGCTCTCTCCAGAACATTAAAACGAATGAGTGAGAAAGGAATGATTGCGATAGAGGGACGCACTGTACATATTCTTAACCGAATTATGCTCGAAGAATGTGCTGAAATGGGATTATAGTAATAAAAAAAGCTCCTGCATAACAAATGTCATGCAGGAGCTTTATACAATCAAAGAGTGTAATTACAACCACTCAAAATAATCTTTCCAAGAGCCGTTATCTTTTTCGCGAAGAAGTTCAGCTTCTTGCTCAGTCTTCTTAAGATAAGAAAGTCGGGCACGCTCTTTTACGTATTCCTGATAGTCTGGAACATCTTGGAAGTTCTCCATCACGAACTTATAGCGTTCGTATGCAGATCCATAATTTTCACGTCGCCAATAAAAGTCAGCAACAAATACTTCATGTGCTGCCATCAACTTACGGGCACGCTGCATTAAAGGTTTTGCCTTTTCTGCATATTCACTACCAGGATAAGACTCTCTTAAACGCATCAAGTATTCGTAACCTTCCGCAATATTATCTTGAGGACGGTCAATCGAAACAAAGCTTTCCAAGTTTGCATTACCAATCTGGAATAAAACATACGGAATAGCTTTATGGCGTGGATGCAATGACTCAAATTCCTTGTATGAATCAACTGCTAACAAGTAGTCGGAATCAAGGAAGTACGCATCTGCCAGCGAAAGTTCGGATTCCACAGCGTACGGACTAAAAGGATATTTATCTTTAAGGGTGTTGAAGTACTCTTTTGCCTTTGCGTAGTTTTGGTCACGCATAGCATCATTACCTGCTTCAAAAATTTCCTGAGCGGTATCTTCAGGAGGCGGCAGATAAAAATAGTCAATAATACCACAACCGGATAAAACACTTAACAGTGGGAGAATAGCTAAAAAGCGAAGCAGCGTTCTACGCATTGAGTTGTTCCAAGTAAAGGAAAGCAGAGTTTGCTGCAGTTGCACCATCACCAACCGCAGTAGTTACCTGACGACATTGTTTAGCCCTGCAATCGCCGGAAGCAAAAATCCCCGGCAAATTAGTGCGCATTTCAATGTCAGTTAAAATGAAGCCTGTTTCGTCTGTCTGCAACCCCTCTGGTAGCAATTCTTTGTTTGGCTCATAACCAACAAAAATAAACAGGCCATCTACTGGCAGCACTTGCTCTTCTTCTGTTTTCAAGTTCTTAATGAGTACCCCGGTCAAGCCGTTCTCACCATGCAGTTCTTTGACAATGGTGCTTTTTACAACTTCGATAACTGGAGAGGCTTTTATCTTATCCTGATAGTACCTTGCAGCACGGAAGCCTTCCCGACGATGGATGAGATACAGTTTTTTTACCAACTTAGCCAGATAGAGAGACTCTTCTAGAGCAGAGTTACCACCACCGACTACAGCGACAGTTTGGTTTCTAAAAAAATTACCGTCACACAAGGCGCAATAAGATACGCCCTTGCCTGTCAAAAATTCCTCATTAGGGAGACCAAGTTTCTTGTAACGTGCGCCGGTACAAATAATAACGGAGCGAGCAATAATTTCTTGATCACCCACTTTAAGTTTATTAGCACCATACGCATGCTGAAGAGAAGTTACCGGTTCCGAATAACGATCTAGGTTATACGCCTCAAGATGCTCTGCAAAGACATCTGCGAGCTCGTACCCTTTTATACCTTTTGGGTAACCTGGGTAGTTCTCTACTTCCTCGGTCTGCAGAACTTGTCCGCCAGGCGTCAGCTTTTCGGCCATCGCCACTGTCACCCCCGACCTAAGAAGATAAAGGGCGGCCGTCATTCCAGCCGGACCGCCCCCGATTACAAAGCAATCGTATTTTTTCATTAGCCAAGAGCCTTCTTGGTAATCATATCTTGAATGCTGCTCTTAGAAACTGCGCCAGTAACTTGCTCGAGCACTTCACCATCTTTAAAAAGAATGATGGTAGGAATAGCACGGATACCGTACTTACTCGGAGTACCTGGGTTTTCGTCAACATTCATTTTTACGATACGAACCTGGCCTTCATACTCAGCAGCAAGCTCGTCGATTACAGGCCCCATAGCACGGCACGGGCCACACCAGGGTGCCCAAAAATCTACCAGAGCAGGAATCTTAGATTCGAGAATTTCAGCTTCAAAATTGCTATCTGTTACTTGAGCAGCCATTGTTCGCTCCTTTTTTACTAAACATTAAAAACTTGGCCAATTGACCATTGTGTTCTGAACTCAGCAAATATCTACAGGAGGTTATATTTACTGAAAACTACAAATAGTAAGCCTGTAAGACAGTGTCAAGAGTGAGGCAAGCTTTCTCCCCTCACCTTTCAATTTTTAACACAAACTATGCAGATAGTCCTGCGGAATCTTTCTACCACGCGGAATTGCATCCAAATCCAAACCGTGTGAGTAGCCTTTGAGAACAAGCTGTTCTCCCATATATGCAACCATAGATGCATTATCGGTGCACAAACTTAACGATGGCAGTGTAAGCGTAAGTTTATTGTTCTTAGCAACTTCTGCCATTGTGTCACGGATCACACTGTTAGCAGCAACGCCACCCGCTACAATAATACTATTGATAGCGTCGCCCTGCTCTTTTCGCTGGTCAACAGCGCGTTGCATTTTCACACGTAACGTGTCTGCAACAGTAAAGTTAAAAGATGCACAAAGCTCTGCAAGTTCAGCAACTTCACGTGTACCGTTGAAGAGTTCATCAACATCATTAAGGCTAGGGAGCTTTAAATGCGGATGCGCTTCAATATACAAGCTTAATGCAGTTTTTAACCCACTGAAACTAAAGTTTAAATTTGTATTGTCAAGATACGGTCTTGTAAATCTTTTTTTATCCGGTGCAGCAAGCTTTCCTAACTGATCAATGAATTTGCCACCGGGATATGGCATATTCAACATTTTAGCGACCTTATCAAAAGCTTCACCTGCGGCATCATCCAAGGTTTTACCCAATTCAACAAAATCATCTGCCGCGCGAATAAGAAAAATCTGGGTATGTCCACCGGAAACAAGCAAACCTAAAGCTGGAAGTTTGATATCTTGTTCCAGCCCCGCGGCAAGAAGATGGGCATGCAGGTGGTTAACACCTATAAGCTTCTTATTGGTTCCAGCAACAAGACCTTTTGCAAAACCGACCCCTACTAACAAACTTCCTAATAAGCCAGGCCCGCGAGATACAGCGACGTTCTCAATTTGTGCTGCATCGATACCCGATTTTGCAAGTAAAGAATCATATAAATATCCAATAAGCCGATAATGTTCTCGGGATGCAATTTCAGGAACAACACCGCCAAACAATGCATGAATGTCAATTTGTGTAGAAATTACACTATCTAGCAGTTTCCCGTCCTTAACAAGAGCAAAAGCAGTCTCATCACACGAAGATTCAATACCTAAAGTGAGCATACAAATATTCCGACGTCGGTTCCATCAACAGCTACTCAGCTGTCTTACGATGTTTTTTATAAATAGTTGCCACAGCTTCTACATCATTCTTTGAACCGATGAAAAGTGGGACGCGTTCATGCAACTCTTCCGGCTGCAACTCAAGAATACGGGTTGTACCTTCAGTTGCAGCACCACCAGCCTGTTCTGCAAGGTATGCAAGTGGAGATGCTTCACACAAATAGCGTAGCTTACCTTTAGCCTTACCAGGATTACGACAATCTGCAGGATACATATAGATGCCGCCGTTAAGAAGGCCCCTATGAAAGTCCGCCACAAGAGACCCTATATAGCGCGCAGAGTACGGCTTACCCAACGGGTTTTCGTCACCTTTAAAGTACGCTACGGCTTCTCGAGTCGCATCATCCCAATACTTATAGTAACCTTCATTTACCGAATAAACTTTTCCCTGTTCAGGAATCCGAAGATCCGGATGGGACAATAAAAATTCACCAACACTCGGATCGAGTGTAAATCCGTGAACTCCGTCACCAGTAGAGTACACAAGCATGGTTGAAGGGCCATAAAGGAAGTACCCGGCTGCGACCTGCTCCACACCACTTTGTAGAATATCACCCAACGTAACATCATTATTTGAAGGAGACTTACGGCGCAAAATAGAGAAAATTGTACCAACATTTACATTCACGTCAACATTGGAGGAACCATCGAGAGGATCAAAAATGAGAATATACTCGCCCTTCTGGAGCTGCTCTGGAATACGAATAAAATCAGCATTCTCTTCAGACGCAATCGCGCACAAAACGCCTGTACGCTCCATACGATGAATAAGTACGCGGTTGGCGTATGCATCTAACTTTTGAACCTGTTCGCCCTGAACATTAATCTCACCGGTTGCTCCTAAAATATCAAGCAAACCAGCTTTATTCATTGTCTTCGAGATGGTTTTAGCAGCCAAAATAAGATCATAAAAGAGTGCAGTAAATTTACCTGAAGCATCGGGAGTCTGTGTTTGATGCAATAAGAGATGTTCAGTGACGGTTACTTGGCGCATGAGTTTACTCCTAACTATCTATGAATAAAAATTAATTTATTCATACTACAATGGGACTGGGATTTGTCAATTACCCGAAAAAAATAATACAATTCGATTACGTTACATCGAGATGAGGGGGGAGACAAAGATTCTCCTGACACAAAACGGGTACCTGATTGATAGCGTCAATTCAGGTACCCTTCGTATTGTTAAACAGGATGAAAGCTTGCTCTATGCATAACGCCCTATAGAGTCAAACAGTTTATTTAAAGACATAAAAATATGGCGCTAATGTAAACTAGCTTGCAGACGCTTCGACTATAGCAGTGCCAAAGATCATTGGGATATTTCCAACATACCGAACAAGCCACGTGTAAGAATTACCACTTTCTTCAAAAACACCATGACTTTCTTCGCTAAGCATTTCTTCCCAGTTGATCTGTGCAAATGGCGTACTCTCAAAGTTGTACTTTCCGCTCCACAACATCTTCTTTCCTGAAAGCACAACAAGCTCTTCAGGATTTGGGGAAAGCTCAACAAGGTTACGGGCATCAAAATGCGCAACAACCAGCCCTTTCATTTCGTTATCAACAAAAAACGGCATGGCTACATATGCTTCGTTACCAAGCGGTGTTTCATCAACATACCCACGCAACGCACGGAAACCATAATCTTTATTTTCGTCCAGAAGAGGAGCAAAATTCAAAGGTTTCATACTTACCGAAGGACGCTGCATTAAAACGTTACCCTCAAGGTTAACAACGGCGATGCCGGAAAGCCAAGGAAAGCGCTTCATCGTAGCGTCGACCCACGCTAAATCCGGAAAAACATCTTTTGCATCAATAACGCGAACAAATTTTTCTAACTCTTCCCCGATCGGGGTATACATAGCAGCTAAGTTATCTTCAGCCGCCTCAACATCAACTTCAGCAAATTCAAGTTCTGCAGGGGTATTCAAATACGTATTGTAGTACCCCTTAGTCTCACGCCATGTGTTGTTAACGCTCTGCTTACAACCAGTTAATAAGACTAGCAGTGCGCATAACGCAACACCACATCTCAATGAATAATGCAATGCAATCTCCTGAAAATATAAAGGAAAGACCTACGAGGCTCTGGCTTCTAAACGTTCTGCAAGTGCTTCAAGCGTATGGACAATCCTGTCCTTACTTGTAACAACTTCAACCTGATCCAGCACAGAACTATTTCTATTGGCCAGAATTTTTGTTCGAAGTTCAGTAATATTCTCAAGCTCTTCCCTGCTTGTTACTTGCTCTGTGAGTTCATCACAGATCTCGAGAGCACCTTTCAGATCACCTTGGTCAGCAAGAATTTGCGCCATAGATAACGTACGTTCTGAAATGGACTCTCCCCCTTCCATGGCTTCGCCAAAAACAGCTTCCTGTTTACGTATAAGCGGAATTTCACCCTCTAGTTCTGCCAAACTTTTTAACTGAGAAATATCTTTCGGCGAGGTCGTCGGCACTAGAATTTCATGAACATCTTTTACCAACCCCACATTATCGCTAGTCGGCAATGGTTCTGAAACAGGTGCTGGTGCCTGACGAGTTATAAGAAATTTATCTACGCTCTCTTCCAGACAAGCCTGAAGCCCTCTATCAATTACATCACGCCAAGTGATAGGGGTCTCTTCAAAAGCTGCCGCGAGAAATGTCATCGCAAGAGCGGCATCTTGAGAGCCCGGTTCAGCAGCAAGCAATCCTGCCCAGATTTTCCAAAATTTGGGATAGCGCTTCAAAATATCTCCAAGCGCCCCAAGTTCTGCATCAATCTGATCAAAATCCTCTACGCGTTCAAGACAATTAAGCAGTAGCAAACGAGCTTCAAAATGCTCAGGATGCCTTTCCAGTCCTGTCTTTAAAACGGAAACCGCTTCGATAAGATCGTTCTCTTTTACAAGAAGTCGCGCAAGTGGAAAGAACACCTTAGAACCAGGATCGAGCTCCAAAACTTCCTTATACCACTTAATCTTTGCTTGAATCATTCACGAGCTCCAACAGGGACCTTTATTTTACTATCTGGAAAAATATACAATATTTCTCCACACTTAACAAACCCAAGACGTTTTCTTATAATTTTTTCTACGTATTCAGAGTCGTTTTGCAAAAGTCGTATTTCATGACTCAGCAAATACGCTTTTTCATCAAGCACGTCCTGTTGTTCAGTAAAAGCATGCGTATCAGCTTTAAGTGTCTGATAATTACTCACGCCTTTATCACTCATTAGTAAATAAGCAATAAGGGTAAGGTTAAGCAGAACAGATAAAGCCAGCAAAATTTTTTTTACTAACATTATTATTGTAAGAAACGTCGCTTTTCAGCTGTAAACTTAACATGTGACATCGGAAGCTGCAGCTCTTCCAAGAAGTTTGCTGTTGCAGATTCAATACGTGCAACATCCGCTTCAACCAGCTCCATCTCATTGATTCGCTCAATTAGCATTTTTAACATGCCAAACTCATCCCGCAAATCATGACTTAACTCAATGTCATCAAGATCAGGTTCCAGCTCAAGAATTGTATGCAGGCAATTGCGCAACCTACTTTTCAATTCTTTAAGTTCTTTCATGTATTTTCCTTGCGAGTCTAACATAAAAGGGATGTACCTTCCGTAAGAAGCTCTCAGCAGAAAACTTATTTGGGCTCGTCCTGCTGTAACCAGTTTTTGTAAAACCCGAAAAGGTAGTTGCCGCCAGAAAATACCGTCAGGATCAACGCAATGTAAAGAAGTATTTCACCAATAACGGCGACATCATACCCAAACAATGGATAATGAATAATCATAGGAGAAAGAGCAAACATTTGTAATACAGTTTTCATCTTTCCGTATTTATCTGCTGCAATAACAATCCCTTCATCAGCAGCCATTGCACGTAGCCCTGTCACAATAAGTTCCCGACAAATAATTGTAATTACAACCCAAGCTGGTGCCCAACCAAGCTCGACAAGCATAATAAGTACTGAACAAATCAGAAGCTTGTCTGCAAGCGGATCAAGGAATTTGCCAAAACTTGTCACCATGCCTTCACGACGGGCAACAAAGCCGTCCACAAGATCTGAAAGAGATGCAAGGAAAAAGAGAAAAAATGCAAGTAAGCATGTAGTTTCACTTGGGAAGTATAACAATACAACTACAAATGGAACCAATAAAACTCTGAACATGGTAATCTTGTTCGCCAAATTAAACATGTGTGCTCTACCTCTAGCTGGTTTATTCAAGATAACGCTGTGTACCACAGTTCATACAAGGTGCAAAGACTGCTAGGACACCAAATTATAATATATTGATACCATCTAGAGTTATTTGAAGTATTTTTTTATATTTTCACAGAAAAACCATGACGAAAGCCGCCATGGTTTTTCTGTACACGGCACAAGACCAACTGCCCTGTGCGCCTCTTTTTAGATTCAGAACCTAAGAATTGTCTGAAGAAACAGACTCAAGGCTGCAGTTAAGTGCTTTTACAATACTGTCTGCCAGATTCAAGAAACCACGCTTTGCAGCAGTTTCTTCTTCAAGCATAACTACTGGAATACCTCTGTCCGCAGCCACTACGGTTGCAGGATCGAGCGGAATAGCGCCAAGAAACTCAAGGCCGTATTTTTCAGCAAGCTCTTTGCCGCCGCCTTTCTTAAACAACTCGATCTCCTCACCACAGTGCGGACAAGAAAGGCCGCTCATGTTTTCAACCACACCGAGTACATTCGCTTTTGCGTACTGAAGAAAGTTCACAGCCTTACGTACGTCTGCAAGAGAAACTTCCTGCGGAGTAGTCACAACAACGGAGGTTGCGTCCGGAATAGTTTTAAGAACTGTCATATGTTCATCACCGGTTCCCGGAGGGGAATCGATAAGCAGAAAATCAAGCTCTCCCCAATTTACATCCGAAACAAACTGACGGATTGCTGCTGTTTTTTTAGGGCCTCGCCACAATACAGCAGTATCTTTGTCTTTCAACAAAGAATCCATTGAAACGATATATAAATTATCATTAACCTTTGCAGGGGTTAATAACCCTCCGCGATCAGCTTCCAGACCGGAGTCTTTTACGCCGAGAAGACCTGGGATACTTGGACCATGTATATCTACATCCAGAATACCCACTTTAAAACCTTTAGCAGCAAGTGCTGCTGCGGTATTAACGGTGACAGAACTTTTGCCGACTCCACCTTTACCGCTCATAATGAATAACTTGTGACGGATTTTGTCCAACGTACAGTTAATCATTTCGTCCTGAATATTCTTTTTTGGGCTCGCTTTAATCTCTTTCCCCGGAGTAATTTCCTTGGAAGAGGAGCAACCGCTGCAAGAAGACATATATGCAACTCCTTATATTTAATGGCTACATAAGCAGTCTGCCCAATCCGTCAAGCTATCAGGCGGACAAATATAGTCATTAGAGAAATTTTAATGCTAAAAATCCGGCAACGCCAAGCACTAGCGCACCAATTAGCACCAGATCAAATCGCTTCTCCAAAAAGTATCGTGCCCGTTCGCCAAAAACATAGATAAGACCTGCAATGGCAAAAAAACGTAGGCTACGACTTGCGACTGAAGCAAAAAGGAAAATACCAAAATTTACTTTAAAAGCACCGGCAGAAAGTGTGCATAACTTATACGGAACAGGTGTAAGCCCAGCAACAGCAACAGCCCATGCATTATAGGTGTCGTACCATTCTTTGATGGCAACATATTCGTTTGTCAGATTATAAAAACGGACAATAGGCATACCTACATAATCCATAAAATTATATCCGATATAGTATCCAATCATTCCGCCCAGTACAGATCCGACAGTACAAATCGTGGCAAAATAAAATGCCTTTTTTCGCTGAGTAAGTGCCATCGGAATCAAAAGTAAGTCAGGTGGAAGAGGAAAAATTATGGATTCCGTAAAGGCAACAATTGCCAGAATCCATTTCGCTTTTGAAGAAAGTGCCGATCTGGAAACCCAGTCCATCAGCCGAGATATCAGCCTCATAAAATTACCATCCGTGTGCACCCACCAGATCTACAAAAGCAACGTTTGCCAGCTTTTCTATCGTGATGTCACCATTATTTTTTCGTATTCGCACAAGTTGTTGCGTACGTTTTGCGCGTCCGACAGGCAAAACAAGAACTCCGGGATCGGACAATTGTTCCACTAGAGGTTCAGGAATCTCAGGCCCTCCCGCAGTAACCAAAATTCGATCAAACGGCGCTTTCTCCGGCCAACCAAGAGTCCCGTCATCCAATTTGAATTGAGGAGAAACATAACCAAGCTCTGCAAAGAGTTTTACTGCAGCAACGTGCAGTTCCTGAATCCGCTCCACAGAATAGACCTTCAAGCCCATTGCATAGAGTACTGCTGCTTGATAGCCGGAACCTGTGCCAATTTCAAGCACACTCATGCCCTCGGTTGCTTCAAGCGCTTCCGACATAAGCCCAACAATATACGGCTGAGAAATCGTTTGTCCGTATCCTATGGGCAATGCATTATCTTCATACGCACTCAGCCTCATGGCATCCTGCACAAACTTATGTCGAGGAACGGCGCGCATTGCCCGTAGTACGTTCGGATCAGAGATATTCCGCCTTTCAAGCTGGTCACGGACCATTCTCTCTCTATTACGCTTCAAATCGTACGGCAAAATAAGATTCCTTTAATGTGAAATAGTCATAGTCAGAAAAACAACCAAGAGTTACACTCGACACATTCTCTGCATGGCTTGAGAAGCAGATTTTTTCGCACAAGTCAACTACAACCCTTAGTTTAACACTCTGCAACACCATATGAACATTGTGTAAATTAGAAATAATGGAGACAATTATGCTGCATGTACAAGATCTGATGTCCACCAATTTATTCACGCTCAAAAAATCTGACTCATTGATGGCTGCAAAATCGCTGATGGAACTAGCCCGCATTCGTCACATCCCGGTCGTTGAAAATGGAAATATTTTTGTCGGCCTTATAACACACAGAGACATTCTATCTGCTACTCTTTCAAAACTAGCAGATGTAGACCGCGCTGTGCAGGAGGAGATTGAAGCATCTATTCCAGTATCAGAAATAATGCGAAGCGATGTCTTTGCTGTCGCCCCCCATGCGAGCTTAAGGGATGCAGCTGAACTTCTTCTCAACCACAAATACGGTTGCTTACCCGTTGTAGAAAAAGACATTCTTGTAGGAATTCTCACCGAAGCGGACTTTTTGCGTCTGACAATTGATTTAATGGATGCATTAGATACATAAGTCAAACCTTACAATATGCATAGCAGCTGATACTTAGACTTGTTAGATTCGATGTATCTAGGTAGAGTCTCATCGGCTGCTGTGCTTTTCACTTTATGGAACACTGAGTGCTTTTATCACTCAGCACCCACCGGCATAATCACAACCATTATGAAATAATCGATTTTTTACGCTATGGTTACCTATAATCGTAATGTCGGCGCACGCTTTCATACTTATAAAGCTGTAATTGCACCAAACAACCATCTGTCTTAGGTAATATCAAAATATTACCCTATTCCATCACACTAACGTTGTACAAGGGACTGCCCATGGCGAGCCTTAAAAAAACTTTCTTCTTTATTATATTTCTATCTCTTATTTGCGGCGGTGCGATTGCAGGCTGGCTTTTATTCAAAGACCAGCAAGGTCCGATCGTTGCTATTGATAAAGAAAACGCCCGAGTTAACAAAAGCAGCGTAGCGACTCTTTCACTACACGATGTAACATCTGAGCTAAAAAATCTTTCTATTGCCGTTCGCAAAAACTCAAAAACCATCCCGTTGTATTCAACGGCTTTTGAACCAGGAAAAAAATCGATCACACTTAGCATTCCTCTTGCAAGTGCGAACATTTCAGATGGTTCATTCGAAATGATCATCACTGCGACAGACACCTCTCTCGCGGCATTTGGTAAAGGGAACACTACCCGTAAAGTTGTTATCATGCGGATGGACAACACTCCACCAAGCATTACCATCAAGTCATTGCCGCCAAACATCTGGCAGGGAGGCACCGGTGTTATTGCATACACCGTCTCAGAGCCTGTTGAAACTTCAGGCGTAAAAGTAAAGAAAATGTTCTTTCCGGGGTACAAGCAAGCCGACGGTAGCTATATCAGCTTCTTTGCTTTCCCGCAGAACATTGACAAAAAGGATTTCAATCCTACAGCGTTTGCAATGGATATAGCGGGCAATATATACAACCAGCCTTTTTCCATTAATGCTCTTGCCCGTAGATTCAGACATGATAAAATTAATTTAAGCGACCACTTTTTAAATAGTAAAATGCCTGCCTTTACTAAAGATACACCTCAGGCAAAAACAAACCTGGAACGTTTTCTTATTGTAAATCAGAAAATTCGTGCAGCAAACCGTGCGAAACTCCTAGAAATAGGTCGGCAGACATCATCGTCTATTTTATGGAAAAGTAAGTTCCTTCGGTTTCCTAACTCAGCCACTCGCGCAGGTTTTGGCGACCGTAGAAGCTACATGTACGATGGAAAAGTCATCGACGAACAGACCCACCTTGGACTTGACCTTGCTTCCCGCAAGCGCTCCCCTATTCCAGCGGCAAACAAAGGAACTGTTGTATTTTGCGGCAACCTCGGCATCTACGGAAACGTCGTTATAATAGACCATGGTCTTGGTCTGCAGACGCTGTACGCACATATGACAGAAATCAAAACGACCGTAGGTTCTGTTGTTAATCAGGGAGATATTATAGGAAGTTCTGGTTCTACTGGTATGTCGGGTGGTGACCACCTCCACTTTGGTGTCATTGTATCAGGTATTCCAGTCACACCTATCGAATGGTTCGACCCTCGATGGATTCAATATAACATTACTGACAAACTTAATTTTGACTAAATACTATTATATTCAAAAAGCCCGTGTGAGTATTTCACACGGGCTTTTTTTTCACCTTCTGCTGAAAAACGGCATCTAACAGCACTCCCTTTAACTATAAGTACGCAACTCCGCTTTTCTTTTGGGATGTAAAATATTTTCATTATCCTATTATTACATTTGGGTAACTAGCCGACCTACATCATTATGTTAACTTGTAATTTTTTTAATTCAGAAGGGCCTACAAACAACTATTTGAAAAACATAAAGCTGCACAACGCGTTGGGGTACGAAGAAAAAAAAGTTTATGGGGAAAATTTATGTAAGAACACAGAGCAAGTAGGCAGCAAAATTAAAAGTACGGAACAGCCAAGCTTGAAAACCTTAATACTCATGCATAAAAAAAGGTGGAGCAATTCACTCCACCTTTTAGTAAGTTACATCGTTTGGGCACAGCTTACTCTGCCCTATAATAACTCACGTTAATCAACGAATTTTTTAGGACGAATATGTGACATTACACGCTTAAAAGCCTCTTCAGATGCAGGAGTTCTCAGCGATTCAATCTCTTCCCGATCGACATATTTAATAGCATCGCACGGACACATTTCTACACAAGCAGGAAGCATATCCTCTGCCCTACGTTTCTTACATAAATCGCACTTTGCCACAGCCACACTTTTGCAGGTTGCAAAAAACGCAGCATACGGGCAGGCAATCAGACAATCCTTTGTTTCACATCCTCGACATTTCATCGAATCATGCAATACAGCTCCTTGAGCGTCCCGAGAAATTGCCCCGCGTTTACAAACGCGCTGGCATGCAGCCTTTTCACAATGCTGACAATATAAAGGAACAATCTCACCTTCAATAGTGCGCGACATTGCTATCCGCGGAGTGTCGTAAAGAAACCTGCATACTGCTTCACAAGTTTCACAGCCAATGCATTTGGAGTAATCAACAAACAGTGTTTTCTGTTCTTGCATACTATTCACTTTTGCTCCCGCCACTTACCGCGAAATTTTATCGGCTTCAAAATTATATTCTGCTTCACGAGACTGCGCTTTCAAATCAAGCCAGTTTGTCAATGAACGGGCCGCACGCAAACCACTGTAGACAGCTTTGCCAATCTTACTTGGCCCTGTAAGCACATCACCAGCAACAAAAACGTTATCTATTGCTGTCATATTCAACCAGCGGACATCACCTTTGCGTACGTTCTCCAAGCCAAGCTCTTTTTGAAACGGAGGAGTAGGAATTTCCCCAATTGCGCTTACAATAATATCGGCGTCCAATTCTTCCAGCTCATCAGTTGCACTATTACGCACTATAAGCGTTTCAACATGCTCATTGCCTCGTATAGCCTCAGGAGAGCGTTTCTCAAGCCATGTAACACCCATTTCTTGAATACGATCAATCTCGAACTTGCCGCACGGAGCCTCTGCTACAGTGCGTCTATATACAAGAGTAATTTCTGCTGCACCGAGCTTTCTGGCTGAGTCAACCACATCGACAGCAGAGTGCCCTGCACCAATAACTATAATTTTTTTTCCGTTAACATCCGGCATTGAAACGTTGCTGTGGGCATACTTAATGGCACGGATAGGAAATAAAAATTGCAGACTGGAATACACGCCGTCCAGTGTGCTTCCCTCAATAGTCAATTTACGAGACTTCCACGATCCGGAACATACAACCACGGCATCATGGTTATCCGTCAAGTCAGAAAGACCTAAAACATCGGCCGCAAAATGGTCACCCTCTTCTTCGTGCATAGGCGCACTGCAGCAAATTTTTGTATTTGTTCTAAAGGTGACGCCAAGACGGCGTTCTAAGTCACGCACCCCGCGGTTAATACGATCCACAGGTATTCTATGACTTGGAATACCAAAGACCATAAGCCCACCCGGCTTTGGTAGCTTATCGTAGACATGCACTTCGTAGCCCCGACTTGCTAAAAGCCCAGCAGCAGCAAGGCCAGAAGGGCCTGCGCCAATAATTCCAACACTTCTATTTACTGCGTGTGTATTTTGGGTCTGTAAGAAACCGAAATTCATTATACCAGCGTGTAAAGATGAAGACACTAACACACCCCTATTCTTAAATTCATTCAAAGGAGTAACTGCCACAATAACTCATTGAACACTCAACCTGCTTCACGAATTCTTTAATATACATCACAGTAGTGTGCTGGCAAGCACGAAATTGTGTGAAAATAGGCACAACCAGTATGCCTTACAACTAAGCTGTCTTTTAAAAAGTTTGATATCGATACTAATTTTTAACAAAGTTGTATTACGTATTGCCCACCAAAGGTTCAAATGCTAGAAATAGGGTATATTTCTATGTATCTGAAGACAATAAGGGGCACTCCTCATGAAAGTAGAACAAATATCCGTTTTTCTAGAAAACAAGGCTGGGCGCCTTGCAGAAGTAACTAATACACTGGCAGCGAATGGCATAAACATTCGCGCCCTTTCCCTCGCAGACACAACGGACTTTGGAATTTTGCGCCTTATCGTAGATAATAGTGAAAAGGCAAAATCCGTATTGAAAGATAAGGGCTTCACGGTCGGCAAAACAAATGTTGTTGCAGTGGAAGTAGAAGATAAGCCGGGCGGCTTGAACCATATTCTCGATACGCTTGGTAACAATGGGATCAACGTTGAATACATGTACGCTTTTGTTATGCCCGGCAGCACAAATGCTACGTTGATTTTCCGTTTCGACAAAACAGATCAAGCCGTAGACGTTTTATCTGAGAATAACATTCCGATTATCCCGGGCACAAAATTACACGCTCAATAACTAGTTATCGCAGCAGATAAAAGAAGCCGGATCTTTCCGGCTTCTTTTGTTTTCATAGTGCACCTTGTATCTCTGTGAAGTCTGCCTTCTATAACATTGACTAAAAATTAGATGCCAATGGAAAAATTTTACGGCAAAACATACCTGTTTCCGCAGGCACAAGGACAATGCGGAATACAAGTATCGCATAGAGGGGATCTCCCCTAGGAGAACACAAATGGAACGTATTTCTGCATGTACGTTAGACTGTCCAGACGGTTGCTCAACAATTGTAAAAATTGATGAACATGGTAATACGTCGATAAAAGGCAACCCTACGCATCCCGTCACACAAGGATACACCTGCAAAAAAGGGAAACACGCCCTCGCGCGAATCAACGCACCAGACCGCATAACAACCCCGCTTATGCGTGACGGAACGACATTTGTCCCTGTCTCATGGGAAAAAGCTCTTAATACCATTGCGAATAAAATTTCTACATTGCGAACTACCCCCGAACGCATGCTTCATGTTCGTGGTTTCGGTTTTCACGGTGTGCTTGCAGATACAAGCCGTTATCTTTTTGGACAACTTGAAGCTTCCAGTACCCATGGCGCACTGTGTAACAATGCAATTATCGATTCCTGCATTCTTGACTTCGGTGAGCTTGACCAAAACAGCTATACAGAGCTTCTTAATGCTGACTGCATTGTAAACTGGGGCCGCGATGTTCTTCGTTCTTCTATTCATACAGCTGCCCTGCTAAAAGACGCACAGAATAACGGCTGTCAACTCATCAGTATTTCACCAGTGTCACCTAAAGAAGGGATGCGGATTCACGTCAGTGACACACACATCCAAATCAGGCCGGGTACAGATCGATTTCTTGCAGCTGCAATTATAAGACGTCTTTCCGAAGCAGGAATATCCGACACCATTCTAAACCGCACATCAAATGGTTCAGAATTTCTCGCATTCATCAAAGAACTTGATGAAAAAAAGCTGTTGGATACATGTGGCATACGTTCTGAAGAACTCAACACACTTGTTGAAATTTATGGCAAAGAAAATTGTGCGGTTTCCAGCATCCTTGGGTGGGGATTACAACGCTACACCTATGGTGGAGAGAATGTCCGCTATATTAATGCCCTGAGTATGCTTTCCGGCAATATAGGCAAAAAAGGAGCGGGGAGTTACGGCGGTGTCAGCACTGGTAGAAACTTTGACTCTACTTGGCGCTCCGGAGGCAAAACTGCCCGAAAATTATTAACGCCAAAACTTGCTGACGAAATTCTTGATGCCGGTGACATTGAATTTCTCTGGTGTGACGGAACAAACGCCGTTAACCAGACACCTGAAGCTAATAAGATGGCAAAGGCATTCAATACAATCGATATGGTTGTCGTAGTAGATGCCTTTATGAATGACACAGCCAAACGCGCAGACATAATTCTACCATGCGCGCTTATCTATGAGCGAGAAGACATTCTCGGGTCATATTTCCACAACTATATCCAACACAGTGCAAAAGTCTTTGCCCCCAGAGGCGAAGCACGCGCTGACTATGACATCATAAAAGATCTTGCGAACCGTCTGTCTATTCCCTTTCCCGAACGAGATGAAATCTTAACAACTGCACTTAATACAAAGCCAATCACAAATCTTACAAAAAATCCGCTTGAAAAAATCCGCCGACAAGGCTTTCTGCCTACAGACTGGCCAAC
Source organism: Halodesulfovibrio aestuarii DSM 17919 = ATCC 29578 (assembly GCF_000384815.1). Lineage (NCBI taxonomy): Bacteria > Pseudomonadati > Thermodesulfobacteriota > Desulfovibrionia > Desulfovibrionales > Desulfovibrionaceae > Halodesulfovibrio > Halodesulfovibrio aestuarii. The sequence goes on along the minus strand of NZ_ARQF01000021.1, from coordinate 652,077 downwards.
TGTTGCGTTCAAGGATATGCAGTTCAAACATCCAGATGGTAAATATCGCTTCCCCGACCCAATATTACATGATGAGCTAAAAGCAGCCGTAGACTTTCCACTCTCACTACTGTCACTCATCAACAAAGATTTTGAGCACTCCCAGATTCCTGCGGACAAACAACAAGAGCAACTAAAAGCATACGTATACCCTGCGACTCTTACACAAAGCAACATCGAACCAGATGTCCAAGCATATATTGTATCCCCAATCGGCAAAATACAAGTACAGGTCGTAGCGGATACCTCTGTGCATCCTGAAGCCGTCATTGTGCGCCGTGGAGGCTGGATGATGTTCAACCGATGCCCCAACACGATTATTGAAGCACATGTCACCGACATTGGTTGGAACGCAGCTTATTACAGCCAGCGGGTACGGTTAGAACCCATTGAACAATAAAAAAAAGCGTGAGCTGTACGGCTCACGCTTTTTTTATTGTTTTTCAATATGATAGCTAAGGCAAACGTACACTACTTGCAACCGGCATTCTCCAACCAGTGCCAAAGGCTCTGTCTGTGATGCGCAGTCCCGGTGCAGCCTGTCTGCGTTTAAACTCAGAAATCTTCACAAGCTTTAGTATTTGTTCTACATCTTCAGGAGCGTGCCCCTGTGAGATGATTGCTTCTTTACTCAACCGCTCGTCAATATATTTTCGCAGAATAGCATCAAGCTCTTCGTATTCCGGTAACGAGTCAGTATCTTTCTGATCAGGGCGTAATTCTGCGGACGGAGCTTTTTCGATAATCTCCATAGGAATTTTATTTCCGCAATGCTCGTTTGCCCAACGACAAACGTTCCAAACAAGAGTTTTCGGCACATCAGAAATAACAGCCAAGCCGCCAGCCATGTCACCATAGATAGTGCAATATCCTACTGCCAACTCGGATTTATTACCTGTGGTTAAAAGCAATGCACCAAATTTATTTGACATTGCCATAAGCAGATTACCACGGATACGCGCCTGAAGATTTTCTTCTGTTACATCTGTGCCCTCACCATTGAAGACAGGATGAAGAGAGCTGAGGAAGGCTGTAAGCATTGGCTCAATTTCAATTGTCTCAGTATGGATACCAAGACGATCTGCAAGATCAAGAGAGTCGTCAACACTACCCTGACTGGAGTAAGGCGACGGCATAAGCACACCGATTACATTATCAGAACCAAGAGCTTCCACCGCAACAGCAGCTGTCAAGGCTGAATCAACCCCGCCGGAAAGGCCGAGGACCACCTTTGTAAAGCCACATTTTCTCACATAGTCACGTGTTCCAAGAACCAGCGCATTCCATGCCTGTGCTTCGTCGCTGGCATCTTCCTGCTCAACTCGTCCAGCCTTTGTTTCCAGATCTACAACCAGTACATCTTCTTCAAAGGATTTTCCTTTACCTATCAGCGTACCGTCTGCAGCATAAGCGAGGCTTTTACCTGCAAAAATAAGGTCGTCGTTTCCACCTATCTGGTTAGCATATAAGAACGGAAGTTCGTAAGAATGTACCATTGACGAAAGCATCTGCTCACGTACAAACTGCTTGCCAAGCGTAAAGGGAGATGCTGAAAGGTTGATAATGAGCTCTGCGCCATCTTCAACAAGAGCCGCGAGCGGATTTTGCGCGTACTGCCTGCGATCCTTCCAGTATGCCTTGTCGTTCCAAATATCTTCACAAATGGTTACACCGACCTTGCGTCCATTAATTGTCACAAGCCCACGTAATTTTCCTTGTTCAAAATATCTGTTTTCGTCAAATACATCATAGGTAGGAAGCAGTGTTTTATGCGCTACAATGGAATAGGTTCCATTTGCCACCAAGGCTGCAGCGTTAAACACAGGTTTACCTACGCTAGACAAATTATTGATCGGCACACCAACTAAGGTGGGAGGCATATCTTTCAGTTCTACAGCCAATGCCTTGAGAGAGCTCTGACAGCCATCAATAAAATCCTGACGCAATAACAAATCACGTGGAGGATATCCGCACACAGACAATTCCGGAGTCACACACAGTTGTGCCCCGTCTTTTGCAGCTTTTTTAACTGCTTCGACAATCTTAATGATATTGCCAGAAACATCACCCACAACAGGATTCAGCTGAAGAAGCGCTACTTTCATTAGATAATATCCGACATAGAATAAAGTTTTCCTGCATCACGTCCTGCAAGCCAGTATGCAGCCCGAAGGGCGCCAGCCGCAAACGTTTCACGGGAATGCGCATGGTGCGTTACTTCAATGCGCTCACCCGGCCCCATTGCATATACAGTATGAACACCCACAACGTCACCACCACGAATAGTCTGTATACCGATTTCTTCTTTAGGACGTTCGCCAATTATACCTTCACGATGATAGTTGGCGACTTTATCAAGATCCCATTTTTTAGCTTCCGCAAGGCATTCTGCAAGACGCATTGCCGTGCCGCTTGGAGAATCTTTCTTTTTGTTATGGTGCAATTCTACCATTTCGAGATCGTAATCTTCACCGAGGATCTTAATAAGTTCAGGCAAAATTTGGGTAAGAGCAGAAATACCTACACTTGTGTTTGGTGCCCAAAACATAGGAGATGTTTTAGCCAACTCTTCAAGCTGTGCTCGCTCTTCAATAGTAAAACCAGTGGTTCCCATTACAATCGGAGTATTATGTTTTGCCGCGATCTTAGCATTAGCCAAGCTTGCAGCAGGAACGGTAAAATCGATAACAACAGCATTGTCAATTTTATCAAGAACAACATCAAGATCATTTGAAACCTCGCAGCCCCAAATATTAAGACGCTCTTCGTGTTCCTTTCTTCCTACAACTGCGGCAAGCTCATATTTATCGCTATCCTGCGCCATGCGCGCAATGGTTGCACCCATACGACCATTAGCACCCATTACAACTATAGATACACTCATGTTATTTCTCCGATAATTTTTTGCCTCCGGCGGGCAGGCTCTGCACTGCACCCGCAAGGGAGGTTCCCCCCTTGATCCCGATAAAAGAGAGTACGTTATTTAATACCAGGTAAAGTGATAGGAGATTCATTCTTCCTCGTCTTTACCTTTTGTTTTTTTGCAGTTTTTTCTTTTTCAGTATCTTTAATCTCTTGAGAAGATTCGTCCTTCACTGACTCTTTTACGATATTCTGTTCCGTTACAATAGATGCGTCATCTAGCGCAGCAGACTCCGCCGCAACATCTTTTCTCTCTTCATTTTTTGTAACAGAAATATCCGCAGTTTCCTGTAATAATTCTTCGATACCTGAAGACGTTTCGTCTGCTGCCGCCACAGCTTCAGAGTCCACATTTTGTGTTGAAGAATTACCCTTATACATTGCTAAGAACTCATCTTCCGTTAAAATTGTTATCCCGAGTTGCTCTGCTTTTGCAAGCTTGCTCCCTGCGTTTTCACCAACTATAAGGTAATCGAGTTTTTTAGAAACACTTCCCACAACCTTTGCGCCTACACTTTCTGCCATTTCCTTAGCATCAGCACGCTTTGTTGTCAGTGAGCCGGTAAAAACAACTGTCTTACCTGCAAAAGGATGATCTTCATCGATGACTACAGATTCTTCCTGCTTAGGGTCTAACCCGATAGCTTTAAAACGCTCCAGCATCGCCTTGTTAGCTTCGTTATCGAAAAAGTCGACTATAGATTCAGCAATCTCTGCACCTACGTCTGGAAGCTCCTGAAGCTCTGTAACATTCGCATGAGCAAGCGCGTCTAAATCTTTATACGTTTTTGCCAAAACCTTGCCAGTCTGTTCACCTACATGGCGAATTCCTAATGCACAGATAAAACGGGACAAAGGCGCTGTCTTTTTAACATCTGCAAGTGCGGTAACAAATTTTTGTGCAGAAACAGGCCCCATTCCTTCAAACTGCATTAAATCAAGCCGCTTCACTTCAAACAAGTCAACTGGATCGTTAACCATGCCTTTATCTACAAGCTTCTCTACCCAACTTTTACCGACGCCTTGAATATCCAGTCCAGCCTTAGATACAAAGTGCACAATAGAACGTTTAACAACTGCGGGACAAGTTACGTTAATACAACGCCATGCAGCCTCACCCTCTTCCCGTACGGCGTCAGAATTACAGACAGGACATTTTCTAGGAAACGTAAACGCTCTTTCTGATCCGGTACGCTTTTCTACCAACGCACGAACAACCTCAGGGATAACATCTCCAGCGCGCTGAACGATGACCATATCCCCTTCCATAAGCCCTTTTGCCTGAATTTCGTCTTCGTTATGCAGAGTTGCACGGGACACAACAACACCGCCGACTTCTACAGGCTCAAGAATGGCTACCGGTGTTAACACTCCTGTGCGGCCAACCTGAATAGTAATTTCTTCTAACCTAGTCACTGCTTGCTGAGCAGGAAATTTGAAGGCAATTGCCCAGCGGGGAAATCTGGCAGTAAAGCCGAGCGATCTTTGCAACTCCAGATCGTTCAGTTTTGCTACCATGCCGTCAATTTCAAACGGCAATGTATCACGCTTTTCTCGCAACTGTTCGAATAAGGCATTTACGTCCTCGGGACTCCCGCAAAGCTGTGCTTCCGGTGGTACCGTAAAACCTAAGTCGGACAAGCCATTAATAATCGCTTTCTGGGTAGTCCACTCCTGTCCCTCATTCTCCCACTCTACCACACCTACACCGTAAGCAAGAAACATAAGTGGACGTTCAGCCGCTACCGAAGAATCCAGCTGACGAACAGACCCCGCCGCAGCGTTACGCGGGTTAGCAAAAACCTTCTTACCATACTTGCGCTGAGTCTCATTCAGCTTAGCAAAGGCATCGCGTCTGATAACGACTTCACCACGAACTTCCAGCCGGGTCGGAGGATTCTCGCCACGCAGTCGCAAGGGAACGTTTTTAATGGTACGGACCGTGTGGGTTACAACTTCACCGACAGTTCCATCGCCTCGAGTCAGTGCCGCGGTAAAGGAGCCATTCTCATAAATGATCTCCATAGCGAGTCCGTCCATTTTAGGATCAATCCAAAAAGACAGGTCTGCATCAGCCTGTTGGCGTTTAATACGGTCCACAAACGCAAAAAATTCTTCCCCGCTGAACGCGTTATCAAGACTATACATGCGTAAGGTGTGTTCTTGAGACTGTAAACTTGGAAGAACTTCTCCACCAACCTTCATAGTGGGAGAGTCAGAAGTAAGCAGTTCGGGATATGCTTCTTCAAGCCCTTTCAGTTCCAGAAAAAGAACATCATATTCAGCATCTGTTATTTCAGGAGCATCCTGAACGTAATACAAATAGCTATGGTGCTCGAGTTCCTTACGAAGGTGGAAAACTCTCTCTTGAGCTTCATTGAAAGACAACGTGGTAGAATCGGACATGCGACACCTTATTTTATCTGTGCAAGGAGACTTGCAGCTTTATTTACAAAATCTTAGAAACTCAGGCTAAGTAAGTGCTGTACATTTGTACAACATAACGGCCCTTGCGTTGAGTTTTTTTTAGAACCGCTGGATACTTTTCTTACTCTTTATTGTCCAGTGTATTGTCCCCGTTCAAATGGGAATTCTCTCAGATTTGACGCTTTTTTACATACAAAAAATGAGTGCAGAATACAGTGAGACACCACAATCTTCTACACTCATAATTACGGATTATCAAAAACATATGTCCGCGACGGTACTAAACTCTCACTGTGTTTATATTTATAAACACACAAAATTTTCAGCACATCTCAGCCCGTTATCAACTGATGCTCAATACTTTTTATAAAAGCTGTGCAAATTCATCTAGTTTTTCCTTTGCACCAACAGCAACAATTGTATTCCCTGCGTCCAACACGGTTTTACCATCAGGGTTAAAAATCATATCCTGCCCCTGTTTCTTAATGGCGATAACAATGAGGTTAAATTTAGGGCGAAGCTCCGATTCAATAAGATCTTTACCTACAAGGGACGAGCCTTCGCGTATAGTAAGCTCTTCCATCTGGATATCTATTGTGCTTCTTCTATTTGCCAGTTCCATAAAGCTCGTCACAGTCGGACGAAGCACAGACTGCGCAAGTCGTAACCCACCGATATGGTTTGGAAGAATTACAGAATCTGCACCTGCCTGCTTCAGCTTGCTTACACGTTCATGAGAACTGGCTCTTGAAACAATATACAGTTCCTGATTCATCTCCCGCGCACTCAGCACAACATAAACATTCGCGGCATCTTCGGATAATGCAGTAATAAGACTTTTTGCATTCGCAATACCGGACTGGACAAGCACGTCATCAGAGGTGGCATCTCCATCTATGTATAACGTACCTTCTTCTTGAAGATGCTGTACCATTTCCGGATCGTTTTCAATAACAACTACGTCTTGCCCCTCTGCGATAATTTCCTTCACCACAACCGAGCCTATGCGGCCATAGCCACAGACGACACAATGATCTTTAAGTTTGCTGATTGTTTTAAGCACCCTGCGGCTCCCGATAATGTGAAAAAACTTCCCTTCAACCAATAATTGGGAAAATGCACCCAGAATAAAAGCAAAGTTACCAACACCAGCCAGAATGAGGAAAGAAGTTAAAATACGTCCTGCAGGGGACAGAGGCTGAACCTCACCAAAGCCTACTGTGGAAAGCGTAATGACCACCATGTAGACAGCGTCAGCCATGGACCATCCCTCAAGCTCCATATAGCCGTACACAGCTAATGCAACGACACCGAGTATAGAAATCTGACTGACCATCAGAGGCCAGAAGACTCCCAACTGATTTCGTAGACGAACAAGACGGCCAACAAAAGACTTGGAAAACAACTTCATGCATTTCCCCAGATTAACCAGTTTCAAGCAGACGTTCCCGAAGGATATGAATTTGATCTCTTAATTCTGCAGCTTTTTCAAACTCAAGCTCTTTTGCCGCTTCACGCATTTCACGTTCAAGCTTAGCTATCATCTTAGCCAGTTTTTTAGGATCCTGTTCAATCTCCGGCGCAATAGCCACGCCCTTTTTACCTTTCTTGCCTTTATCTGCCTCAGCAGCATTAGGAGCAATTGAATCAAACGGCGTATCAATACGTTTCATAATTGTTTGCGGAACAATACCGTGCTCTATGTTAAAAGCCTCCTGCTTTTCACGTCTGCGTTCCGTTTCACCCATTGCCGCTTTCATACTCTTGGTAATAGTATCAGCATACATGATAACCCTACCACTGGCATTACGTGCAGCACGACCAAAAGTCTGAATAAGTGAACCTACAGAACGCAAGAAACCTTCCTTGTCCGCATCGAGTATTGCTACCAAAGAAACTTCCGGTATATCAAGACCTTCTCGCAACAAGTTAATTCCAACTAACACATCGCACTCTTTTCTACGCAATGCCTGAATAATTGCCATACGTTCCATAGTATCAATGTCAGAGTGCAGATAACGGGTACTCACGCCCATACTCTTAAAGTACTCGGTTAGGTCTTCAGCCATACGTTTTGTAAGAGTTGTAACAAGTACACGTTCATTCTTAGCAATACGCTGCTTACACTCCCCTAACAAATCCTCCATCTGACCTTTTGTTGGACGAACTTCAAGCTGTGGATCAACAAGCCCTGTAGGACGAATAATCTGTTCGACAACAAGCCCCTGAGTTCGCTCAAGCTCCCATTTACCGGGAGTTGCAGAAACGTATACCGTCTGCCCTATCCGTTCCAGAAATTCATTAAATTCAAGTGGACGGTTATCCAAAGCAGAAGGAAGACGGAAACCAAAGTCAACAAGAGTACTTTTACGGGAGCGGTCCCCTTTGTACATTGCCCCGACCTGAGAAACCGTAATATGGCTTTCATCAATAAATAATAAAAAATCTTTAGGAAAGTAATCAAGCAAACACGCTGGAGGATCACCTTCTTTACGGCAATCCAGATGGCGAGAGTAATTTTCAATACCTGTACAATAGCCCATTTCTTCGATCATTTCGAGATCAAGCATCGTACGTTGTTCCAACCGCTGCGCTTCCACAAGTTTATTCTGAGCCTTGAACTCTGCAAGTCGAACTTGTAACTCTTCACGGATATCAGAAACAGCACGCTTTAAATTGTCCTTGTCTGATACATAGTGACTTGCAGGATAAATGACAGTTTTTCCGATACTTCCGAGAATATTACCTGTAATAGGATCAATCTCATGCATTGCATCGATATCATCACCAAAAAATTCTATCCGTAACGCCTTTTCATGGTGGTACGCCGGAATTATTTCCAACACATCCCCACGCACTCTGAACGTACCGCGGTGGAAGTCATAGTCATTGCGCTCATACTGAACTTCCACAAGACGTGTAATGATCTCATCCATAGAGAGAGCCTGCCCCACCTCTACAGGAATAACCAACTTTGCATAGTATTCTGGAGAGCCAAGACCATAAATGCAGGACACCGATGCAATAATGATTACGTCACGACGAGTAAGCAACGCATGCGTCGCAGCATGGCGTAATTTATCGATGTTATCGTTGATAGATGAATCTTTTTCAATATACGTATCAGACGACGGAACATAGGCTTCCGGCTGATAATAGTCATAATAACTTACAAAATATTCAACCGCATTATGCGGGAATAATTCTTTAAATTCATTATACAGCTGCGCCGCCAATGTCTTGTTTGGCGCAAGAATAAGCGCAGGACGTTGAACACGGGCAATGGTCTGTGCAACTGAAAAGGTTTTACCGGAACCGGTAACTCCGAGCAGGATCTGATCCTGCACACCTTGCTCCAAGTTCGTTGTCAGCTCTTCAATAGCTTGTGGCTGATCACCTTGCGGGGTGAATGAAGTTTCTAATGTAAACAGCGTATCCTGCATTACTTCCTCTTATTATATTCAACGACAATATCACGAAATGGTAGACGGATGCTCACATAGCTTTCGACTTAACACTACCGGAACTATAGTAAAACAAAAAATTAATCACTCTGTTGCAGCTACGTGAACAATCACATAACATGCAGAAATATAGATAATATCAGTTTCCGCGGAGGGAACCATATGCAGAAAGAAATTGTCTCTGCCCCCGGTAACACCCCCATTGATAGAATCTACGCCATGACAATAGTCATACGTAGCTTCAAGGGACGCAAGCATGTAGAAGTACATCTGTTCCGTTCTGACATTCCTGAAGAAGAACGACAAGACACAAATCTACTTCGCTGCATAGATACAGATTATGAAAAACAGAAACTTAGCCCCGACCTTACCGGTACACTTGAGGACACCAAAGAGATGATACTCGAAAGTTTTACCAAAGAAGAACGGGATATGATTATTAGTTATCTTGAAGAGCGATACCAGACCAGACTTGAAGGTATTTTCGCAGCTCCACTCTCTTTTCCTGTTCCGCAAGGCACCATGCCTCTTGCCTCCATACCTGAAGGAAAAAGCATGGGCTTCATTAAGTTCGATAAAGTGCATGAATACCCTTTACCGTTTAATTTTAGAGGGTTCTACGATCTGGACCAGCATGAGCCGAATGTCATTTAGCCTTAAACATCAAGCTTCCGTGTATGTTAAAAAATCCCTGTTCTAACGAACAGGGATTTTTTAAATTATAACGGAAAAAACTCTTCAGGAAACATCCATTGCCCTTGAATAGTCTGTGCTTCCAGTGCGTTATGAAGCTTCTTCAAGAACTCTTCGCGTGAGATAGCGACTGCACCAAAACGTTCAAGATTGTCTGTCACCTGTTGACAGTCTATCATCTCAAACCCCGCCGCAACAAGCAATCGGGCGAGCCATACAAGAGCAACTTTTGACGCGTCTGACTCCTTGAAAAACATGGACTCACCATAAAAGACCTTCCCCAAAGAGACTCCATAAAGTCCACCTACAAGTTCATCATCACGCCATGTTTCGATAGAGTGTGCTAACCCTGCATCGTTCAACTCGCAGTAAGCTTGTATCATCTCTTCTACAATCCATGTGCCTTCTTCATCAGGGCGCTGTGACGTAGCACAATTCCGAATAACTTTTTCAAAGGCAGTATCAATTTTGATAGTAAATTTACGCGAATTTATAACTCGACGTAAACTGCGTGGAATATGCAATTCTTTAGGATAAAGGACAAAACGTGGATCCGGAGACCACCAAAGGATAGGAGAGTCATCATCATACCAAGGAAAAATACCGTTGGCATATCCATTGATAAGACGCTCCATACATAAATCACCGCCAACGGCAAGAAGTCCTTCCCCATCTGCTAATGCAGGGTTGGGGAAGGCGACATCATCATCTGAAAGTAAATAAACTGTCATAATTGCTATTTTAAAACGTTGCCTAAGCCTCACACAACCGCAGTTACTTTTTCTTTTTAGAACTCAACGGCAGGAATGTCAGACTCAAGCCAAGATCTTCTGCATCCTGTGGTGCTTTTACATCCTTAACATCAACAGTAGCTATACCGCCTTTTTGCAAGTCACCAAAAAGAACTTCATGTGCGATGGCATCTTCAAGCCCTGTTCTGACTACTCTACGCATTGGTCGTGCACCAAAAGCATCATCATAGCCTTTAGCTGCAAGACGTTTCCGCGCTGCCTCTGTTAATTCAATCTGCACCCGCTTAGATTTAAGCATGTCTTCCAGTTCCGCCACAAACTTATCTACAATGCGTTCCATAATGGACTCACCAAGGCCGTGGAATGGAACCATTGCATCAAGGCGGTTTCTAAATTCCGGACTAAAAGTACGTTCTACAGCTTTCAAGCCGCGCTGCGCCACATCAACTTTCCCCTGTGTGCCAAACCCAATGGATTTTGCTACCATTTCACGGGCACCGGCGTTGGAAGTCATGATAAGAATAATATTGCGGAAGTCTGCTTTACGACCGGAGTTATCTGTCAAGGTCGCATAATCCATAACCTGCAAAAGAATATTAAAGATATCTGGATGCGCTTTTTCAATTTCATCAAGCAGAACTACAGCGTGCGGATGTTTACGAACAGCATCTGTGAGCTGCCCACCCTGATCAAAACCAACATAGCCCGGAGGTGCCCCGATAAGACGGGAAACCGCGTGCTTCTCCATGTACTCACTCATGTCGTATCTAAGGAACTGCACACCAAGCTGTGTTGCGAGCTGACGGGCAAGCTCTGTTTTACCCACACCTGTAGGACCATAAAAAAGGAATGAGCCAGTGGGGCGATCATCTCTACCCAAACCTGCACGACTGCGTAGAATGGCTTTTCCTACGATATCAACAGCCTTATCCTGCCCATAAACCTGTGCTTTTAAATCATCAACCAAACCGGACAACTTCTGCTTGTCACCTGTAGAGACGCGCTGTTCTGGAATACGCGCCATCTTTGCTACAACACGCTCTATATCGTTTGCCGTAATAGTATTACTCTTACGGTGTGTACCATGCAGGCGATATGCTGCACCGGCTTCATCGATTACATCAATAGCTTTATCAGGAAGAAAACGCTCAGTTATATACCGTGCGGAAAGCTCAACCGATGCTTTAATTGCAGGCTGGCTATAACGCACACCATGATGCTCTTCATAATATGGCTTAAGACCTTTCAAAATAGACATGCACTCTTCAATAGTAGGTTCCGGAACATCAATTTTCTGGAAACGACGGGACAAGGCACGGTCTTTTTCAAAATGGTTTTTGTACTCTTCATAGGTCGTTGACCCAATACATTTAATATCACCACTGGCAAGAACAGGTTTAAGGATATTGGAAGCATCCATTGAGCCGCCTGTTGTCGCACCCGCGCCTACAATAGTATGGATTTCATCAATAAAGAGAATTGCACCATCTATCTTTTTAAGATCCTGAATCACCCCTTTAAGGCGAGACTCAAAATCACCGCGATACTTAGTGCCGGCAAGCAACAGCCCCATGTCCAATGCATAAATATGTGCATCATGGAAACTTTCAGGAACATTACCGTCAACAATACGGACAGCAAGCCCTTCAGCAAGCGCAGTTTTACCTACCCCAGGTTCACCTACAAACAACGGATTGTTCTTGCGGCGGCGGGCAAGAACCTGAATAGTACGTTCAAGCTCTGTCTTCCGGCCAATAAGCGGATCAATTCCACCTTGCTTAGCTTTCTCGGTAAGATTAACGCAGAATTCGGTAAGCGAGTCTGTACGGGATTCGTTCATGCCCGCTTCATCCATCATTACCCACTCACTTCCGTCCATCTCATGAGAAACGACTTCCAGAATATCTAAACGAGTGACTTCCATATGACGCAGGAAATAAAGGGCATAGGAATCTTCTTCTTCAAAGATAGCTGCGAGCACATCACCAATTTCTACAACATCACGACCGGATGACTGCATCTGCATGGCCGCGCGCTGCAACACTCTCTGGACACTAATAGTCCGGATAATCTCTGTAGGTACATCTTCCGGTAACGGTTCAAGATGCGAGGCAAAAAATACCTCTACACGTTTTAACAGAGACGGCACATCTGCACCGGCCTGCTCTAGAATATAGTACCCTTGGTCATCCTGAGCGATACCGTAAAGAAGATGCTCAAGGGTTAAAAATTCATGATTTCGTTCCTGTACTTCGTGAACAGCGTTAGCAATCGCTTGTTCTAAATGTATACTCAGCATATTATACCTCTTCCATTGAACATTTGAGAGGATAGCCAGCTTCTTTTGCGCGGGCACGGACTATTGCAATTTTCGTTTCTGCAACTTCTGCGGTGTACACTCCGCATTCTCCGGCACCTTTTTCATGAATACTCAGCATAATCTGTGTTGCCTGCTGCGTAGTTTTTCGAAACACTTCAACAAGAATTAAAATGACAAAATCCATTGTGGTATAGTCATCATTATGCATGAGCACTCGAAACTTGCGAGGCTCTTTCAGGTCTTCTTCAAGCAGAATGTCAGAATCAAAGTCAGGTCTATGATGTTCAGCCATAATGAATCCATTACATGTAATATTGTTAATGCCAGATTAAGGTAGTGACAACCTACGCACAGGATTAATCGCTCCTTTGCTGCCGTATCTACAATTTTTCCAGCAACCTCTGGCATTCATCATCGGTAAAATAAAAACTATCCTGCGGAGCAAGATTTTCCCTTTCACGGTAGGAGCTGTGTAATTCATGATAGGTGGCAGTAGATGCATTTTCACGCGGTAGACAAAGCTTGTCCGCTACCGCAAAAATATCATCCCGCTCGCCTTCCAACTCAACAACCGTATCAAATGAAAGTTCATCAAGACAAATCTCAACATTATCAAGTGCCCATTCTTCACGCATCTTATCATACCGAAAGGCTCCATCATACCCAAGCCCTTCAAGGATAGCATACGTTCCGTCAAAGCTCTCAACTTTAGTTTCACGCTCATCGTATATCTTTACATCTACAGGCATGTCACCTTTTGGCGGAAGTTTCAATGTTAGAACCGTCTCATGTCGATCTTTCCACTGTTTTGTCCGTAAGCGTAAAAGCTTGCCTGCTTCTTTCATATCCCGTTCAGGCAAGTCGAAAACAACGTTGCGCTCCAGATGTCTTCCTTTACACAAACCACCGAGTGCTGATAGTTTTTCGCGCAGCAATGAGGGGTTAATATGTATAAATTTCAGTTCAATTTCGAACGCCATATAGAAACTTCCAGATTTTTTGTTATAATAACCAAGGAAACAGCATGACAAAAATCATCCTACTGTTTTGTGCCGGCGGGCTGGGCAGTTTGAGCCGTTATTTACTTTCAGGGGTATTTCAACGCGCAATAAACATTAGCTTCCCTATAGGCACATATCTAGTCAACATTTTCGGGTGCTTCCTGTTCGGTCTTATCTGGGCATACGCACAAGACAGACTCTCCCTTTCTCCAGACTTTCGTGTCATAGTGCTTACTGGCTTCATGGGTGCCTTTACTACCTTCTCAACATTCATTTTTGAATCAGCAGCCCTGCTAGACTCTGCACAATGGCCGTACTTTCTCTTAAATGTTGCGGGACAAATTATCACTGGAGTTATCCTTCTTAAATTCGGACTCACTCTTGGTAGACTTTTGTAGGAGAATACAATGCATAACTTACAAGGCCCCACACAGCGACTAAGTATTTATATTAGTGAAAAAGATCAGTTCAATGGTCAAAGTCTTTACGAAGTTATTATAGAACAAGCAAAAAATTCAGACCTTGCAGGTGTTTCTGTTTTCCGAGGTTTGTACAGCTATGGCAGAGACAAAAAAATACACTCTATGGGTGTGTTGCGTATTTCTGAAGACCTTCCTCTTCTTATACAAATTATCGACACAAAAGAGAACATTCAAAGCTTTATTCCTAAATTAGCACAATTCGCTGCTGATGCACTCATTTTACAAGAAGACGTAACAGTAATATTACCTGCGTCAAAATCTGAATAAAAAAAAGCTCAAAGACATGCAACACTTGCATATCTTTGAGCTTTTTATTTTTACTAAAAACTATAAAATAGCTTCTTTAATTGCATCAATGCCCTCTTTTTCTACAAACTTAGATATACGTACTCGTTTACCTGAGTTTTCACGATAGTAGTCGAGGAATTTTTCAACAAGAGCCTGAGCTTCTTCCTGAGTAAGGTCTTTTGCAAGAGTGTCACCTATACGAGGACGAGGACCAGAGTTACCGCCTACAATAACTTCCCAACCTTTTTTCGTGCCAATAAGACCAATGTCACGAACACGACTTTCGCCACAGCACATTGGACAGCCGGAAATACCGAACTTAACTTTTGCTGGAAACGGCTTGCCGTACATAGCTTCTTCAATTTCAAGACCGAAACCAAGAGAATCTTGCACGCCGAGTTTACATACTGCGGTACCAGGGCAGGCCTGAACGTAATGAACACAAAGTTCAGTGGCACGGCCCACTTTCCATTTAAGCTCTTCCCAAATTGGTTCAACCTGCTCTTCTTTCATGCCGACAAGGGCCATGCGCTGGCCGGAAGTAATTTTGATAATTGGCACTTCGTACTTACGACAAACGTATGCGATAGTCTCAAGAACATCTGGAGTAAGCATACCTGCCGGGGTACGTGGAACGATTGCATAAGTTTTTTTGTCGCGCTGTAAAATTGCACCATCTGGAGTAGTCATATCATGCCCTTCTTAATAGTTATTTTTATTATAATATAATTATGGGTGTGCTTTAAAAGAACTTTTGCTTTTAATTTTGTGGATTTTTACACTACAGCTGCGCTCCTGTCCATGCTTACTAAACTTTGTGCTTGGTTAAGCGATTAACACTTAGATTAAGTACATAAAATATACTTATCTTTTAATAAGTTAGCACATCACTATGTAAACATCACTTTAACATTCTTAGATAAAACAAAAAGACAAATAGATAACTATTTGTCTTTTTAAACAATTTCACCAAATTAAATGAAAAAATAATTTTTTACAAAGTTGTTTGATTGCTCAATTATATATTTTCTCAAGTTATAACCAAACAATCCGCAACCATTTGCAGATGTTGAAGGTTCAACACAAGGCACGGAATACCATCTGACTTCACCGATACGCCTGAAATCATTTCGACATGCTTATAGAGAGCACCTACGGGCTTTATGGCCGCCTGCAGTTCCCCCACGACACCATCGACAATTAAACCGAACGTGCCTGAAAGAGACTGAATCACAACACACTGCTCGTGCTCTGTCTTACCATCAATATCTACATACTCACGAAGACGAACATAAGGAACAGTCTCACCACCAAGTACGACCTTATCCTCTTTAATTTCAACCCCCATGCGTGGACTGCAATCAATGCACTCAGCAACCTGATTCATAGGAACAATGTATTGCTCTTCGCCGCACTGTACGACCAGCCCCTCAATCATTGCCTGCGTCACAGGGAAACAAACTTTTATGATACGAAGGCTCTGATCACCGCACTCAACAGCCAGTCCTCCATGAAGCGCTAAGATTTCTGCCTGTAACCGAAGTAATGCTTCTGAAATAATCACGTTTTCTTCTGAACCCTGAATTGCGCATTCAGAATGTTCCATAACTAACAGAATATCTGTGCCAGAATACTCAACTGAAAGCGAAATAGAAAGAATTTCATCATCAAAGAAAGGCAGGATAGCTGTAGAAAAATATGTAGCAAGCGCATCAGTTACTTGTTCTGCAATAACAGCATCAACTTGTACATCCCCCCCCTCTAACGTGAATAATAACTGCTTATCCATAGATTGAACAAAGTCCTCGACCCAATCCTTAACAGAGAAAAGCAGCGGATTCAGAGAAACCATACGTAACTCTAACGCTGAGTCACGCAGTACTGAGTATAGCCGGTCAAATTCGTCTGCCATACTACGCAAACGATCATCGTCATGCGCAAGCGCATAGTCGTATAAGTTTGACTGTATCCGAGACAATTCGCTTACATGGGAGATTAATCGATCCAGCTTATCTTCATCCTGGGTTGATTGCAGAGGGGTAAGGCAGGACCTTTTTCTACATGAAAAAGGTTTTACTGAACTGCAGGCTGACAACACTGCGCTATCTTCGAAAGACTTTTTACTGCCCGCAGCAAATAAAGAAGGATCCGAATCACGAAGAGACCCACTTTCCACAAAAGGCATACGTTGGTCGCAAACACTCGCAAGATAGCCGGAGCGACTTTCGTTCAAGATGCTGGAAGGAACCACGTCCATGGTGTCCGTAACCCGAGGTGCATTAGAACATTCTAAATCGGACATAGGTACCGCGGAGTTATGCTCCTCCGGTTCAGAAACGACGCCCAAAGCCTCTTCCCGCATGCCGGTTGAAACGGGAACCTTCTCAGAAGCATCATCTACCGGTAGTAGGACGGTACCATCAGATCGATAAACGTCTTCAGACTGACAGGACGAATTGGGAAGCACATCGAAAGATTGCAAAACATCCTGTGCAACAAACAAAGGCTGCAACAGTTCTCGCAACTCCTCTGATATTTCAGCGAAATCGGCCTGGCCACGGCCTATTGCAGATAAAAAATATTGAGAAAAGACATCCGTAACATTTTTGCAGCAATCATCCCCTGTAGTGCCCAGCTTGGCAAATTCAGCAGAGCCAAGAGAATCAAATACTGAACCGCTAGGTTCAGCGCTGCATGCTAACGGCGAAATTACTAAAACATGGTACTGCAGGTAGCGCTCACCGACTGTATACTCATCGAGCGTAGGCAGAAATGTTAATTCTGGCAGATAAAAAACTGTTCCCTGTTCTTCCTGTGCGGCAAAAATAGAAGCCGGAGTTTCACTTGCAAGATCAGATTGCAATCTAAGTCGCACATAAGACATTGTGTACAGTTGAGCATCAAAAGAGGCCTGAGCTGAATGAAGAGCCGGCCCTGAATGATTTTGGTAATCAGCAACGCTGCCACGCTGCACACATGTGTCATCTAACATTACATTTTGCCTTTATTCTCTAAGAGAAGTAACACAATACGCTTTTCACACTCATACCCACGAAAAAAAGGCGGCAAAAAAACACCAAAACCCACAAGGAAATTTTGGTGTACTGCTGCTTTTTAACGTCCCTACACGACAACGTATACGAGTACGCTGCTACCCATTTTTACTAAAAAGAGCTTCCTGCAACTGAACAATCGTGCGCAGTCCTGTTTCCGGCTCTGATTCAGGACATAATATAGGACGGTACCCAAGTCTAGCGGCCTGACGCTGTCTGATATCATGTGACGCCACAGGACGTACCTGACCGTTCAAATCTACCTCACCCCATAATACCGACTTAGAAGGAAGTGGAAGATCATAAAAAGAAGAAAGCACAGCAGCAATCAAAGCAAGATCCATCCCCGGGTCTTGCAGCTTCATCCCGCCGCCAACTTTCGCATATATATCGACCTCTGCAAAATTTAGACGCAGACGTTTCTCCAGCACCGCAAGCAACAGATGCAGTCTATTCACATCAAAACCGAGTCCAGTACGGCGTGGGATAGAAAGATAGCTGCGACTCACCAGAGCCTGAACTTCAACGGCAAATGGACGCTGCCCGTCAACAGCCATAACAACAGCTGTGCCGGATAGCTGCGGGTCGCGCGCACCAAGAAAATAAGTTGAAGGGTCATCCACAATCTGCATACCGTCCTGCACCATTTCAAAAACAATAAGTTCCTGATTAGGACCAAAACGGTTTTTTATGACACGCATCATGCGGTACATCTGCCTGCGATCACCCTCAATGGAGATTACAGTATCTACCATATGCTCAAGGAGTTTTGGCCCCGCAAGCTGCCCATCTTTTGTAACATGTCCCACAAGCAACAAAGAAATGCCTACCCGCTTGCATGTTTCAATAAGTTCAATCGATACCGCACGAACCTGCGTTACACTACCGGGCAGTCCTTCCACCCGAAGCGATGAAATAGTCTGGACTGAATCAACAATCAGCAAGTCCGGCGGGTTCGATGATTCCAGCACTGGTAGAACATCATCTAACTTAGAAGTAGAAATCGCGGTAAGATTTTCGTCCAGAGCGTCAAGGCGGGCTGCACGGGCGCGAAGTTGCCCCAATGACTCTTCACCGGAAACATACAACACCTGTTTACCGGACTCAGCAACACCCCCAGCCACTTGCAGCAGCAACGTTGATTTACCAATTCCCGGCTCGCCACCGATCAACAAAGCCGCTCCCGGCACAAGACCGGAACCGAGGATGCGATCCAGCTCAGCCATGCCCGTCCCAAAAGGGGTATGGTCATCTTCTTTCACATCACGAAGAGGAATAATGGCAGACCCTGAAGAGACTAAAGGAGTGGAACCACGCCTTTTGGCCTGCTCTTTCGAAACAGTGCGGGCCTCAAGAGTGTTCCACTCCTTACATTTCGGACATTGCCCACGCCATTGTGCTGAAGAAGCACCACAAGCGGAGCAAATATATATTTCGCGAGTCTTCACTGTATACTACTGAACAGGAGGATTCTTAGCTTCAACAACCTTCACCCCAAACTCTGCAACACCCTTAGGCGGATCATAAAAAACCACCATAAAATGAACAGATTTTGTAGGCATCACGTTGGTGTTGTTAGTCAAGATCTCAACTTTGTTATTCAGCGCATCAGCAAGCTCTTCTTTAGCTAAAACCTGAAGCTGGAACAAAGAAACACTGGAACCAGCAAGCTGTTGCTTAGCGACAATCGCTACATTATTTGCATCGTACAATGTTGCCTCCACCTTAATGAGTTCCTTAGGAACACCAAAACGGTTTTCTGCATCACCTTCGATAACAAAAATCTGACCAATTTTCTCATTTGTAATGTAGTATTGGCTAATGTTTTTGAGTGAAATGCGGGAAACATCATTCGCAACGGTTACAGGGCCACTCTGGGCTTTTTCCTTCATAGGCAGGAACCGGTTAACAAGTTCTGGTGCAAAATACCACGCACCAGCACAAGCTCCACCCAGTAGAAGAAGAATCAAGAAAAAGACAAGACAACCCTTACCGGATTTTTTCTTTTTCTTAGGTTCGCCAAGCCCAAATGTACCTTCCTCTCCAATAAGTGCATCCATGTTGCCATCTGGAGCAATGGTTTCTTCCATTTCTGGCGATTCAGAGAAAGATATTTCTTCTTGAGATTCTACTTCAACATTATGTTCAGCAGGTTGAATAAGAGGAAAGACTTCATCGCACACTGTGCAACGAGCTTGTGCTCCGTCTTTGAACATTTCATCTGGAAGACTAAACTTGGTAGAACAATTTGGACAGGTAATGTGCATAACGCTTCCCAATTACGTTTTCAAAAACCGTTATTCGATTACAGTAGCTTCGTAAATAGCTCCCAACTCACGATATTTTTCAGCGTAGTCCATTCCATACCCGACAATAAACCCTTTTTCCAGAGTAAAACCCGGGTAATCAACAACGACATCAATTTCGCGACGCTCAACTTTTTCTACAATAGAAGCAAGTTTAAGAGAATCTGCACCACGAGCTTTAAGCTGAGACATGAGGAAGGCAATAGTATGACCAGTGTCAACAATGTCTTCCACGATGAGAACATGTTTTCCCTTAATAGAAACTTCGAGGTCTTTAGTGAAAGAAACTGTTTTAGAACTGTTTGTGCTGTTGCCATAGCTTGCGCAACGCACAAAGTCTATTTCGGGCTTAACGGTGAGATGCTTTAATAAATCAGAGAAAAACATGAAAGCACCTTTAAGCACACAAACGACAACAAGGTCTTTTCCCTCGAAGTCATTATTGATCTGCTCTGCAAGCTCTTTTACACGTTCCTGAATCTGTTCTTCGCTATAAACTACTGTAAGTTCCTTGATTTCCATTAACTCTCTCCAGAATTCTCTGGTTGTATCTCTAAGAGCATGGCGATTTCGTCACACTCTGGGAATTTAGGACAATTAACACAATCTGCCCAAATCTTTTGAGGCAGTACTTCCTTCGACACTTCAACAAAGCCTAGCTTCTGAAAAAAGGCATCTTGATAGGTGAGAGTGAAGATTTTGTAAATACCTAATCTGCGAGCTTCGTCTATACACTCATCTACAAGCTCACGACCGTACCCACCACGACGCGCTTTTTCGTCTACAATAAGGGAACGGATTTCTGCTAACCCTTCCCAAACAATAGAAAGAGCACAACACCCGATAATATCTCCCCCGTCACCAGGATCTAAGACATTAAATTCTCGCAGGCAATTGTACAATTGAGTTAATGAGCGAGGAAGAAGGACACCTTGACTAGAGCACGTTAACAGCAGGTTATGAATCACCTTCACGTCCCGCATCTGTGCTTTGCGAATAAACGGCTCAGACATTATTTCTGTTTTCCCTTTAAGACTTGATCGATGAGCACTTTTAAATCCTTGAAGCTAACAGGACCTACGTGATCAACAAGAAGCTTTCCCTTTGTATTGTATATAAGAAGGCGTGGAATAGACTTAATTCCAAACGTCTCATAAACATCAGATTCGGCAAGAACCACAGGGTAATTCAGCCCGAATTCTTTTACAGCCTTTTCAGCAGCCGCAGCGTTTTCATCCACAGAAACGCCGAGCAACAACAAGTCGTCACCGGAAAATGCAGCACGAGTCTTTTTTAAATCCGGCAGTTCTTCACGGCATGGCGGACACCATGAAGCCCAAAAATTCACAACGGTAACTTTGCCCTTGCCGCTGTTTATGAGCTTAATAACTTCTGCGGTATCCGCTTTTTTTAGAGGTTCTGCCACAGCAGACTGTACTCCAAGAACAACGGCAAATGCCGTGCACAAGAACGCGATACGCATTATGGATTTAATAGATTTCATGCTGACTACTTCTCCTCTATGAAAGATTGAGCAACTCGCACAGCAGACACTGCATCTTCAGAGTAGCCATGAGCGCCGATAGTATCAGCAAAAGCAGCAGTTACAACCGCCCCGCCAATCATTACCTTTACATCATCCATGCCACGTTCTTTCAGCAGTGAAACAGTGTCTTCCATACGAACCATTGTCGTCGTCATCAAGGCAGAAAGTCCAATAATTTTAGCGCCATGCTCTGCAGCCGCATCAACAATGGTTTCTGCTTTAACATCCTTACCAAGGTCAACCACGTCAAAGCCATGGTTGCCAAGCATTAAGCATACGATATTTTTACCAATATCATGAATGTCACCTTCAACCGTTGCCATTATTACTTTAGGACGGACAGTTGCAGCTGCATCTTTTTCCAACAGAGGACGCAACAAAGAAAAACCGTGCTGCATGGTTTCAGCAGAACGAAGAAGCTGCGGTAAGAAATACTCCTTACGCTCATACTTCATCCCGACTTCAGTAATCGCTGGAATAAGCATACCGTTTACAATTTCAAACGGCTCTTTCTTCTTTTTCAGCTCGGCTTCAATAAGCCCGATGACAGCATCCTTACTACCTTTTACGACCGCTTCAAATACTGTTGTAGCAGCACTGCTTGTAACTGATCCACCAGCAACAACGGTTCCTGTTCCAGCCTTCCAGCCAGAAAAACCTGCAATGAAGTGTGCTGCGTTTTCGTCACGGCCAAGTAAAACTTCAGCTGCAGCAAGAGTTTCACAAATCTGCGGATTGCCCGGATGAGCGATACAGGAACTCAGTCCTTTTGACACAGCCATGGCTAAAAAGGTGCCATTCAGCAACGGTCTCGCTGGTAACCCAAAAGAAATATTTGAAAGCCCGATAGTGGTCGGCAGACCAAGCGTTGTACAGTATTCAACAGTTTCAAGACACGCCAACGCGGCTTCCGGCTTAGAAGAAACAGCAAGTGCAAGCACATCGACCATAACAAGGCGACGAGGAATACCTAGTGTATCCACTTTTTCCAACATTGCATCAATAATGGCGATGCGGTCTTTTGCGGCAACAGGCAACTTGCTGCCTGTAAGAGGAAGCATGATAAACGGTGCACCATACTTTTTACATAATGGCCCCAGACGCTCCAAGCGCCCTTCCTCACCGCTGATAGAGTTTACCAGAGCAGAAGCAGGATACACTTTAAGCCCAGCTTCAACTGCATCCATATTCGAAGAATCGATAGAAAGAGGTATAGGGAACTGTGATACCAGTTTTTCTACCAGATCCGGTAATATTACAGTTTCATCCACCATTGGCGCGCCAACGTTCACATCGAGAACAGGTGCTCCACAGTCAAGCTGCTCCTGTGCAAACATCAAAGCAGAAGTAAGCTGACCATTCTGTAATTCAGCGATTAATTGCTTTTTTCCAGTCGGGTTAATTCGTTCGCCAATAATGCGGGCTGGATGTTCTTTACCGAATCGTACAGCCTGAGACCGAGACGTCATGCAAAAACAATCTGTCTCACGAAGGACAGGCTTTGCAATCAATCCGTCAACAGCTGCTACCAAAGCAGCGATGTGATCAGGAGAAGTGCCGCAACAGCCACCAAGACAGCGTGCCCCCATTTCAGCGAACACTTTTGTCTGCGTTGCAAAAGAATCGGGGTCGAGACGGAAAACAGTATTGCCATTTTCATCAAGTTCAGGAAGACCTGCATTTGGCATAACCAACACAGGTACCGTTGAGTATTCGAGCATTTCCTGCACAACAGGGACCATTTGCTCCGGCCCTGCGCTACAGTTTGTTGCTACAAAATCAACCCCCATGTTAAGCATAGTCTCAACAAAAACTTCCGGAGAAGAACCTGTTAATGACATTCCGTTTTCGAATGTCATTGAGGCCCCAACAGGTAAATCGCAAACTTCGCGTACAGCCACAACTGCAGCACGCAACTCTGCAACGTCAAAGTGGGTTTCACAAATAATAAGATCAATACCGCCTTCTACAAGGCCGGAAATTTGTTCTTTATATGAATCAACGAGTGTTGCAAATTCAACATCACCCAAAGGGCGTAGAAAATGTCCAGTAGGACCAACGCTACCGGCTACATAAACGTCCCTGCCAGATTCAACGGCAGCACGTTTGGCAGCGGCAGCCATTTCCCGGTTAAAGCCGACAACATCCATACCCTCCGGTAACTTAAAAGAAGTTCCACCAAAGGTATTAGTAGTGAGAACATTGGCACCAGCACGAGCATAATCACAATGCACTCCCTGCAAAACATCAGGGTTTGACATGCACCAGACTTCCGGACTCACGCCAGCAGTCAACCCGCGTGCTTGCAGCATAGTTCCCATTGCACCATCGAAAAATAAAAACTCACCAGAAGACAAGGCACTACGAAAATCCGCCACAAACAACTCCTAAACATATCCCAAAAGTATTATACGCCACACTGGGCACTAGATCACCAATTTAAGAAAGTAATGCTCTACTGAAAAACATTGAAAAGAACAAACAAAAACTATATGGTTTACATTGCTAAATAGCATGTATCCACACAGTTAACCAGACATAGATACT
This sequence comes from Halodesulfovibrio aestuarii DSM 17919 = ATCC 29578, assembly GCF_000384815.1. Lineage (NCBI taxonomy): Bacteria > Pseudomonadati > Thermodesulfobacteriota > Desulfovibrionia > Desulfovibrionales > Desulfovibrionaceae > Halodesulfovibrio > Halodesulfovibrio aestuarii. The sequence continues at coordinate 628,237 of NZ_ARQF01000021.1, read as the reverse complement.
GTGTAACAACAGTGTTTATGCTAAGCTATAAGGTATTATACAAATACAGGATTATGACCAAATCTACAGAAAAAACTAAGAATTCCCTTAAAGACCAAAACGCTGCCGAAGTCGAACTTCTTGATATGGAAGATTCTGACGAAGAGGAAAACTTAGATATTGATCCTGTTATCGATATTACAAAAGAAGACGAAAATGAAATTCCTGACACATTGCCAGTCTTCGTTGATAAAAGTACTAGCGCCCGCACACGATCTACAGACTCTCTAAGCATGTACTTGCGGGAAATTAGCAAGTTTCCTATGCTCAAACCTGATGAAGAGTTTGAACTAGCCAAGCGCGTGCAAGAGCACAACGACTCTGATGCAGCTTTTCGTCTTGTTTCCTCCCATCTCCGCCTTGTTGTTAAAATCGCAATGGACTTTCAACGCCGTTGGATGCAAAACGTCCTTGACCTCATTCAGGAAGGGAACGTGGGGCTCATGCGTGCCGTTAACAAATTTGACCCAGACAAAGGAATTAAGTTTTCCTACTACGCATCGTTCTGGATTAAGGCATACATCCTTAAATTTATTATGGATAACTGGAGACTTGTTAAAGTTGGAACCACACAAGCCCAACGAAAACTTTTCTACAACCTCAATAAAGAACGACAACGCCTTATCTCTCAAGGATTTGATCCTGACGCCGCAACTTTGTCTAAAAAACTCAATGTATCAGAAGAACAGGTTATTGAAATGGAACAACGCCTGGATGCTTCTGATATGTCCCTCAACATCCCGATTGGTGATGACGCAGGCGGCGCAACGAGAATGGACTTTCTTCCTGCACTTGGCCCAGGTATTGAAGATGTGCTTTCAGATCATCAAATGGCAGAAATGCTTACACAAAAGATTAATGAAATTGAGCACACCTTTAACGATAAAGAGCTTGAGATTCTTCATAAAAGACTATTATCTGATGACCCGGTTACGCTGCGAGAAATCGGAGAAAAATTCGAAATTACCCGGGAACGCGTCAGACAAATTGAAGCACGATTGTTGCAAAAAATTAGAGACTATTTGTTTAAAGAAATTAAAGACTTTTCTAAAGATTGGATTCAGCGCTAGGGGTACTTCCAACAGCCCCAAACTTCTACCCCTAATTATGGATTCTTATTATGCGTACAAATAACAAACGCTTTCGTTCTGTTATCATATTCTGCTGCGCGCTGTTGCTCGCCTCTGGATGTGCTACAACTATGCCTGAAACGCAGTCAGCACCTTCCGGAATACTTAATACTGAAGCTGCTACGACTTACTACTACCTGCTCTTTGAAGATGCATCGAGAGAAAATGACTACAGCGGAGCTAAAAATGCGCTTACAAAACTCCTCACACTGTCACCACCGCCTGAAATTTATATAGAAGCAATTAACTTTTATCTACGTAACGATAAAACGCTTACTGCTCGCAAGATAGCTACTAAAGGCACTAAAGCTTTCCCTGATAACTTTCAAATGGTGCTGCTTAAAGCAGAGTCTTACAGACTGGAAAATAAACTGGATGAAGCTGTTGGAGTAGTCAGGAAATATCTGGAAGACCACTCTCAATCTGATGACGCATTCCGTGCAATCGGATTATTGTACTTCGACAGCGAAAAATATCCTGAAGCAGTTGACGCATTTCGGGAAAGCAAAGAGGCACATCGCTCGCCTATCACTCGTCTATTTCTCGCTAAGGCACTCATACAGTTAAAAAAGTATGATGATGCGGAAAAAGAATTACTGGCCGTGACAGACCAGAAAGACACCTCGTTGGAAGCATGGTCAGAACTGGCACGGTTATACGAACGAAAACAAGATTATGTTCTTGCCGAACAAGCATACGAACAGCTTATCACTGTAGATACTTCTAACGAAGTAAGTTGGTTACGCCTTATCAACTTAAATCTTAAGCTCAACCACCTCGCTAAGGCTCTTGAACTTGTAGAAATTGGTCCTGACTCTGACGACTTTACATTGGAAGCAGCTACAATTTTCATTAATGAAGGATTTTACAAAGAAGCCAAAGTAATGCTTGAGCCGTTTGCTAAAGCTAAACAGCCGGCTGAAGTCTTCTTTCACCTTGCCCTCATCGCTTTCGAATATGAAAAAGACCTAAACAAAGCATTAAAGCTTCTTAACAATATCCCTCGAGACAACCCAAGCTGGACAAAAAGCTTAGAGTTTAGAAGCCGCCTTTTATACGAGTTAGGAAAAACAGATGAAGCCATCAAACTGGTACAGTCTGCCCGCAAACACGACCCTAGAAGCCGCTTTATCCTTGAGTTGGAAACCGAACTGCTTATGGTAGCTAAGCGTCCAAAAGATGCATTAAAAACTATAAATTCAGCTCTCACCATCTGGCCCAATGATCAAGAATTGCTGTTCACCAAGGGTTCTATTTACCACTCTCTTGGTGATAAAAAACGTGCTCTGGAGATTATGGAACAAATCATCAGCGATGACCCAGAATATTTCAAGGCACTTAACTTTGTCGGCTACACTCTTGCAGAAATGGGAAAAGATCTTGACCGGGCTTTAGTGCTGGTTCGCACAGCTGCAAACCTTGCTCCGGGCCAACCATATATTCTCGATTCGTTAGCGTGGGTTTATTTTTTACGTGATGACTACAAAAACGCATGGACATATATAACCCAAGCCGTAACTCTTGGAACAAGTGACCCTGCTATTTGGGAACATTATGGTGACATTGCAAAAAAACGTGGAAATAAAACAGAAGCCCGAAAAGGCTACACACGTGCACTCAATGGTCACAGTAATCCAGAGTTAATTAAACAAAAACTCAAGGAGTTATGATGAAAAGGCTACTTCGTCTGGCTTCTGTAGTCTTCTGCATTTTTTTACTAAGTGCGTGTGCGCAACATGCACCGCAAATCCGTATAGACCAGCAGGCAACGCAAACAGAAGCAGAACAGGTATGGGCAAAATACCTTGCAAACGCCAGACGAAACCCAACCTCACAACCCTTCAGTATCCGTTCTTCCTTTCGGTTTAAAACATCGGAGACCAGCAACCGCGCTTCTCTGATCATGTGGGGAAACGGTGCTGCTCCTGTCCGAATAGACATCATCGGTCCATTTGGCTCTATCGTTGCCAGTTTGCGTATGAGTAATTTACAATCAATCATTTACGAGCCAGATAGCAAACGCGCTGTCTACTCTGATTCCGGGCAGGACCTGTTAGTGCGCATGGGACTGCCGATTCCTGTGTCTGTTCAGGATATTATAGCGCTCTTGCGCGGCAATTACACAAAGCTCTTCCCGACAACATATGACACCGCATACGTCGAAGGCGCTGCGAATATTGCGTATACATTTTCTACACCGGTAAGTAATAAAAATACGTCACAAAAGTTGACGAATGGCGTCCTTGTCTTAAATAAACAAGGACTTCCTGTTGTTTGGGAGCAAAAAGATAAATCTATGTCTATTTCTTTTGAGAAATATAAGGACAGGCAGCCTACCAAGATAAGAGTACTAGCCGGAACAGAACGAAGTGCACTTTTTTTAATAAAAGACCGCACAATTCCGGTCAGCCCTTTTGATCCTAAGGCGCTACAGCTCGTTTTGCCTCCTGATACTAAACTTGAACCAATAAGACCCATGCAGTAGCACATAACATATTTTTATTGTGCCATGATTACAGTTTCTCCCAGCTAAAAAAACGTAACTATAATAATCTACTGAACAGCATTGCAAATTACACGAGGGGATCATGTCTGACACTTCTGCACCTAAAAAAGAAAAATCTGTTTTTGAAAACCTTTGCTTTGGTATTTCTGTCTGGAAACAAAATATAAAACGCATGTTTTCTGATATTCTTCATTCTTTTGAGATAAAGCAGCTTGAAAAGCGATTAGAGCAAGAGTATGCAGCACTCGGCAAGGTGACTTCCTACCACCTTGAAAAAAATGAGGAGAAGCCTGCTACTCCATCTTTTGAAATGACCAGTGCAGCAAAACAGATCAGCTTCTTAAAAGAAGAAATAGCGCGCCTTAAAGAAGCGCATAAACAGGACGCATAACTCGGCGATTACGCCGCCAGTAACATAGAGGTAATAATGTCTAAGAAAGTATTTATCGGTGCGGATCATGGCGGCTTTGCCCTTAAAGTTGTCATCGTAGAACATCTTACTAAAAATGGTTACGATGTTGAAGACTTAGGATGCTACTCCACCGAAAGCACAGATTATCCGATGTACGCAGAAAAAGTGTGTGAAAAGGTTCTGGAAAAAAACGCGCCTGGTATCCTTATTTGCGGCACTGGCATCGGCATGTCTATGGCTGCCAACCGTATTCCTGGCATTCGCGCTGCGCTTGCAACTAACGAATTTCATGCCCGCCTTACCCGTCAGCACAACAACGCAAATGTACTTTGCCTTGGAGAACGAGTTACTGGCCCCGGCGTTGCCATAAATCTTGCAGAAATTTTCCTTGAAACCGAATTTGAAGGCGGCCGTCACCAGCGTCGCATTGACCAGTTCGACAAAGCGTAGAAGGAATAGCACGACCATGCAGCTCTATAATACTCTGACACACAAGAAAGAAGCGTTTATTCCTCTTACTGAAGGCAAAGTGAATATGTATGTATGCGGCATTACCGCGTACGATCTTTGTCACATTGGTCACGCTCGATCTGCAGTGGTTTTTGATGTTCTTGTTCGTTACCTTCGCAGTACTGGTCTTGAAGTTCTCTTCGCACGTAACTTCACGGACGTTGATGATAAAATCATCAAACGTGCTAACGAAGAGGGCTTGAGCAGCAAAGAAGTCGCTGAAAAGTACATCCAAACCTTCTACGAAGATATGGATTCACTTAACGTCCTCCGTGCCGACATTGAACCGAAATGTACTGAGCATATCGACGATATGATTGCAATGTGTGAAAATCTCATTGCAAAAGGCAAAGCATATTCCACTGAATCCGGTGACGTATATTTCCGTGTTCGTGAATTCAAAGACTACGGCAAGCTTTCCGGTCGTGATGTTAATGACATGCGCTCCGGCGCTCGCATTGCTCCGGGTGACGAAAAAGAAGATCCACTCGATTTTGCTCTCTGGAAAGGTGCAAAACCAGGAGAACCTTCATGGGAAAGCCCTTGGGGGCCAGGTCGTCCTGGCTGGCATATTGAATGTTCTGCAATGAGCCATCGGCACATGCCGCTGCCTTTGGACATCCACGGTGGTGGACTTGATCTTATCTTCCCGCATCATGAAAACGAAATAGCCCAAAGTGAAGCTGCAACTGAAAAAGAAATGGCACGCTACTGGGTTCATAATGGTTTTGTACAAATTGATTCTGAAAAGATGTCCAAATCTCTCGGAAACTTTAAAACCATCCGTGATATTCTGGAATCATATCTTCCAGAAGTACTTCGTTTCTTCTTGCTCACTAAGCACTACCGTAGCCCGATTGACTTCAGCTTTATTGCTATGGATGAGGCCGAAAAGAGCATCAAACGTATTTATGAAACAAAGCTTGCTGTTCTGAACGAGTTAAACAAGTCTAAGTGGAGCAAGTCAGCTCTGCCTGAAGACATTACAAACGAATACAAAGAACAAAGTGCAGCATTTGATGCAGCCATGGCTGATGATATGAACACTGCCGGTGCTACCGGCCATATCTTCTCTCTTGTTCGCCTTATGAACCGCGTCATAGAAGATAAAGCAATGCGTAAAAGTGAAGGAGCCAAAGCCCTTTTTGAAAGCTTTATCGCTGACTTTATCAAATGGAGCGAAGTGCTCGGTCTGTTTGCTCTTGCACCGGAAACATTCCTGCAGGATCTCAAACTCAAGCGTGCTACTCGCAAAAACATTTCTATCGATGCTATCGAAGAACTCATGGCTCAGCGCCTTGAAGCCCGTAAAAACAAGGATTTTGAAGCTGCTGATACTATTCGCGAAAAACTTACCGAACTGGGCGTAGATGTACGAGATACACCTTCCGGCCCGGTATGGGATGTAATCTAACTATGAAAAAAGCACTGCAGCATAATCATACAATGACACAAACTTCATTCTGGAAGAACCTCTTGTGCGCTTTTGTTGCAGTGCTTTTTATTCTATTGCCTCCTGTTCATCTTGCAAAAGCCAATATTCTTGATACGTTTGGCAAATTCGGCGTAAAAGATGAAGTTGAACTTGGCAAAAAATTCAGCATTCTCATCAAATCCAGAATGCCTATTCTTGAAGACCCTGAAATAGTGTCCTACGTCGAAGGAGTTCTGGACAGACTCCAGAAAAACATCCCTCCCCAGCCTTTCCCTTTTGAAATTAATGTAATTGTAAACGACACCCTGAACGCATTTGCCGTGCCGGGTGGTTACGTATTTGTCCACACAGGAATGCTGCTGGAAATGGAACATGAATCCGAACTTGCAGGAGTTCTTGCTCACGAACTTGCGCATATCACACAACGTCACATTGCCAAACGCATCGAAAAATCGCAAAAAGTTCAACTAATGAGTCTTGTCGGGATGCTTGCAGGTGCCGTACTTGGTGCAACAACAGAGAGCGGGTCTGAAGTTACCAGCGGCCTTATTACCGGCTCAATGGCGGCAGGTCAGGCTGCTTTACTCAACTATAGTCGTGAGGACGAACGGGAAGCAGACCAAATGGGTCTGATTTACCTTACTGATGCAGGATATAACCCTAACGGGTTGTCCAACAGCTTTGAAAAAATCCGCAGACGCAAATGGGAATCCGGCTCCAACATGCCTTCCTATCTGTCTACTCACCCCGCAGTAGAAGAACGTCAGGATTACCTGGCAGGACGGGTTGCCTCTTTACCAAAGGATATGCAAAGCCGTCCTGAAGATGACATCCGCTTTAAACGAGTGCAGATTCTTGTGCGCTCGCGTTTTACTGACCCGAATACTGCCCTTACCTATTTCTCTAAACAAGAACAAACACCAATCATTCTCATGGGGCGAGGTATCGCCGCAGCCAGAGTTAATAAAGTTAAGGAAGCAGCAGAATATTTTGATAAAGCAGTAAAAGATGCACCCAAAGACTACCTGATCCTTCGAGAAGCAGGTAGATTCCACTACACCAAGGGTGATACTAATAAAGCAATTTTCTTGCTTCAAAAAGCCGCGGTACGCAATCCTGAAGATTTAATGACACTGTTTTTCTATGCCCGTTTGCTTAATGACAAGGGTGATTCAAAATCAGCAGGGTCCTACTACCAAAAAATTTTACGGAAACTACCTGAAGATTCAGAAGTACATTTTTTCTACGGCAAAATGCTCGGACAAAGTGGTGATCAATTTAATGGTCATCTACATCTTGCTTACAGTGCGCTCTATCGCAATGACCCCAAAAAAACAGCATATCATATCAAAAAAGCCGAGGCTCTTGCTACGACCCAAGAACAGACGTCGGCTCTTGAGCTAATCAAAAAACAGCGGGATGAACGAGCTGCATACTGGGAATAATTTTTTACGTTGCCTGTACAACAGGCAGGAATAATTCATTCCCCTTTCATCTGACAATTTCGATTCATATACGACAAGCACAATATAAGGATTTGTTATGGAACTTCGTGGAACAACTATTCTGGCAGTAAAAGATGCTAACGGTGTTGCAATGGCTGGCGACGGACAGGTAACATTAGGGCAATCCATTGTTATGAAGCATCAGGCACGCAAAGTACGCCGCATCTACCGCGAAAAAGTAATCGCCGGTTTCGCTGGTGCCACTGCAGATGCATTCACGTTATTTGAACGTTGTGAAGCAAAACTGGAAGAATTTGGAGGCAACCTATTACGTGCCTCTGTTGAAATGGCCAAAGACTGGCGTTCTGATAAATATCTCAGAAAACTTGAAGCAATGCTCATTGTTGCAGATGCTGAATATGTTTTCATCATCAGCGGTAATGGTGACGTGATTGAGCCGGACGACAACATCGCAGCAATCGGCAGTGGCGGCGCATATGCACTGTCAGCTGCCCGCGGCCTCCAGCGTCACACTGAAATGAGCGCAGAAGATATTTGCCGCAATGCGATGGCCATCGCTGCAGAAATATGTGTATTTACAAATAAAAACCTTACTATTGAAACCATCAACAAATAACATGTCGTTTACGCAACCAGCCTCCGTCACACTACATGCGGGGTGCAAAATTAACCTGCATTTAGAAATTACCGGTGTTCGGGAAAACGGGTATCATGAACTTGATACCCTATTCTTTCCGCTTCCAAGCCCTTTTGATACCATTACCATTTCTAAAGGTGCAACCGGAAGCGGCCTTCTTCTTGAATGCCCAGCACTTTCTATTCCTCCAGAAAAAAACATTATTTATAAAAGCTGGAAAAAATATAGTGATGCCACAGGTTGGAAGCCTGACCTTGCTATCACCGTTGAAAAGGGCATACCAGATGGGGCAGGTCTTGGAGGCGGAAGTTCTGATGCCGCCACAATTCTTAACTATTTAAACAAGTACTGTCCCAACAATGCTCTTTCGCCTGAACGCCTTAATACTCTTGCTGCAAGCATCGGCGCAGATGTGCCATTCTTTCTGAACAATGTTCCAGCACACGCAACTGGCATCGGTGACATTTTGGAACCGTCAACTATCTCGCTTTCCGGATATTCTCTCGTTCTTATTTGCCCTGATATCAGTATATCTACACCATGGGCATTTGCGGAGTGGGACAAGACAATGCGAAGCACTAGTGCGAGTAATAATAAGAAAGAAATCTTGACAACAACACCTTCAAAAGATAGAAAGCACTCCTCTCGTGCCTTGTGGCTCTTTAATAGTTTTGAAGTGGTGGTATACTCGGCCTTTCCGAAGCTGCGGGCGTACAAAGAAAAACTCATGTCTTTTGGTGCTGAAGGCGCCGTCATGAGTGGAAGCGGTTCTAGCATCTTTGCTTTGTATCGAGAGACGGAACAGGCTGCACGTGCTGCAACAGCCTTAGAGGCTGAAGGCGTTGCCACATATCTCCACCACCTGTAATACTGGGACGTAGCCAAGTTGGTAAGGCATCGGGTTTTGGTCCCGACATCCGCGGGTTCAAGTCCTGCCGTCCCAGCCATTTTTACAGGTAACTAACTATAACCCCAGTATGGTACCATGAACGGCGATCTAAAAATCCTCACCGGCTCTTCCAATCCTGCGTTGGCAGAAGCAATTTGCAGCCACTTAGGCTGTGAGCTTATTCCAACCCTTTGTGAAACTTTCAGCGATGGCGAATGCCGCATCGAGATCGGTGCAAATGTACGAGGTGACGACGTATTTGTTGTTCTCTCTACCTCTGCGCCTGTTAACGATAATATTATGCAGCTTTGCCTTATGCTCGACGCTCTGAAGCGTGCAAGTGTTGGCCGCGTGACTGCAGTTGTTCCTTACTACGGATACGCACGTCAGGACCGTAAGGTTGCTCCTCGTGCGCCTATCAGCGCAAAAGTTGTTGCGGACTTCCTGACTACTTCAGGAATGGATCGCCTTGTAACCGTAGACCTTCACGCGGGACAAATTCAGGGATTCTTTGATGTTCCTGTGGACAACCTTTACGCTGCACCTGTTATGCTCGATCGTCTTCGTGGCATCCAGAACGAACAAGGTGAAATCGTATTGGTTTCCCCTGACGCTGGTGGTGTTGAACGTGCGCGTGCTTACGCAAAGCGTCTTAACGCAGGCCTCGCAATCATTGATAAACGTCGTGACAAGCCAAATCAGGCTCAAGCAATGCACGTTATTGGTGACGTAAAAGACAAAATAGCCATCGTTGTCGACGATATGATCGATACTGCAGGCACCATGTGTGCTGCAGCTGACGTTCTTATGAACAACGGTGCCAAAGAAGTTATGGCGTGTACAACTCATCCGGTTCTTTCCGGCCCAGCCATTGAACGTCTTTGTAAATCAACTTTCAAAAAAGTTTTTGTTACCGATACAATTGCTCTCGGCGACAAAATCAACCAATGCGACAAGCTCGAAGTCCTCTCTATTGCAGGTCTTCTTGCTAAAGCAATTCACAATATCCACACGGAATCCTCCGTAAGCGTTCTTTTTGTTTAAAGAACGCGTCTGCAGCGAGTGAAAAACCTCGTGGTGGAACCTCAAAGGAGTTATTACATGTCTGAAAAAATCACTTTTTCCGTTACTAAACGCGAAGGTCTTGGCAAAGGCGCTAACCGTAGGCTTCGTGTAGCAGGCAAAGTTCCTGGTATCTTTTACAGCACTACCGGCGAAAACATTCCTGTACAGATGAACGAAATGCCCCTCGTAAAGCTTTACGAAAAAGCAGGCCTTACCAACGTTATCGCTCTTGATATCGACGGCGAAGTTAAAGATTGTCTCATCTGGAAACTTGAGCGTCACCCGTTCAAAAACCGTCTCCAGCATGTAGATTTCTATGGCATTGACCCAGAAAAAGAAATTCGTATCAAGATTCCAGTTCGCACAACTGGCGAATCTAAAGGTGTGAAACTCGGTGGCCGTCTTGAAGAATACCGTCAAGTAGTCACTGTTTCTGCTAAACCTGCAGATATTCCTAACGAAGTTGTTGTTGATGTAACTGATTTTGACATCCACACCTTCCTCAAAGTTAGTGAACTCGAACTTCCAGAAAACGTTACTGCTTACTACGACGACGACTTTAAAGTGCTCGCAGTCGTACCAGGCCGTGGTTCTTCAAAAACTGAAGAAGCAGAAGATTAAGCGAATTCCTAGTGAAATCGTTGGCCTCATGCCTCGGCATGAGGCCATTTCCTTTTTATTGGATTCACTTACAGGATAGTCATGAATATTTCCGGAGTAATCGTTGGACTAGGAAATCCGGGTAAAGAATACGAAAATACCCGACACAACCTTGGTTTTATGGTTGCAGACCACTTATTAGAAGATGCACAGCGTTTTTCGCCCGATGCATGCTCTCCTCTTTCTATAGGAAAGAAAAAATATGATGCATGGAAATGCAGAATAGGCACATCCCGAAACTTCTGGCTTATCATTAAGCCAATGACCTACATGAACCTTTCAGGTGAAGCTGTTGGTCATGCATGCAAATACTTCGACATTGCACCTGAACAGGTTGTTGTACTGCACGACGAATTAGACCTCCCATTAGGTCGAATAAAATTCAAAATCGGTGGCGGACACGCTGGGCATAACGGATTACGCTCTATTGAGCAGCATCTCGGAAGCCGCAACTTCAACCGCATGCGTATTGGTATCGGCAAGCCTGAACATGGCACCGTATCCAACTACGTTCTTAATCGTTTCAACAAAGCTGAACAAGCTGAGGTTGAAATGGTTCTTGAAGGTGCCCTAAAAGGTATTGAAGCGTTTGTTTCATCCGGTTTTGATGAAGCTGTGAAAACAACTAATTCCTTCAAGCTTCTCTAATTCTTCGAATAGATAACCATAGACTCTTAATGCGTATTACGTTAGAGTGTGGTTCGCGTTTCACGATGTAACGCAGACATTGTAAGGAGACTCGCTGTGTTCGCTCAGGATCAATTAGTAGTATACCCAGCTCAGGGTGTAGGCAAAGTAGAAAGAATCGAGACTCAGACTGTTGGCGGTACCGAGGCTGAATTCTACTTCATCCGGATACTGAGCAACAATGTGACACTCATGGTGCCAGTTACTACCGCAAGCAACGTTTTGCGCCCGCTGTGCACTCATGAAGAAGGTCTTGATCTTCTTAAATCTCTCGATGACCGTTCAGGGTTCACTGGTTATACCGGTCAAAACTGGAACCGCCGTTATCGCGAATATTCTGATAAACTTAAAAGTGGCGCACTTGAAGACGTAGCATACGTTCTAAAAGAGCTCCTCCTTATCGGTAAAGATAAGGAGCTTTCTTTTGGTGAACGTCGTTTATTGGAGCAAGCAATGGGTCTCATTACCCTTGAAATAGCTCATGCTACAGACACGACCCAAGATGCTGTCCAAAAAGAAATCGAAGAAATGTTTGCAGATGTAATTGCTGCACAAGAAAAAAAATAGTCAGACTTTCTTGTCATTTTTTTTCTGATACGCTATTTTCTTCTATACACGTTAGTTATTTTCTTTAGTCCCCCCTACTTGACACTGCTCAACGTCTTTGTCCTTCCGTCGGGGGACGCACAAAACTTTCCAAACTATGTCATCGGCTATGTCTCATAGCTTCTCTATGTACGTACGTGCATGTTCTATTCAAATTAAACCATTCCTTTGAGTCTATATGGCAACTAAAAAAGACGTCGAAGAAGCGAAGCAGGAAAAACCTCGTAGAGCTGCAACAACCCGTCCTACGACTCGTAAACGCAGACCCCCTGCTGCTCCTCGGACAGAAAAGTCCAGAAGAGCTCCAGCGCCTCAATTTACTCCCGATCCAAATGCAGATCCCAGCGAAGGCCTCAATCTCTCAGAACTTAAGCGCAAACCAGCAGCGGAGCTGATGGAGCTTGCCAAAGAGTATGAGATTGAAAACCCAAGCAACATGCGTAAGCAAGAACTTATTTTTGCTTTACTACAAAAATGTGCTGCACAAAATGGAGCCATTTTTGGCGAGGGCGTTCTCGAAATCCTTCCTGATGGATTCGGTTTTCTACGCTCACCAATGTATAGCTACATGCCTGGGCCGGATGACATTTATGTTTCCCCTTCTCAAATCAGACGCTTCGGTCTGCGGAAAGGGGATGTAGTTTCAGGTCAAATTAGACCGCCTAAAGAAGGCGAACGCTATTTTGCTTTGCTCAGAGTCAACGAAATTGGCTTTGAACCACCTGAAAAATCTCGAAACCTCGTTCTCTTCGATAACCTCACTCCTATTTATCCAGAACGCCAGCTCGTAATGGAAAACGGAAAAGAAAGCCTTTCCGGCAGAGTTATCGACCTCATGGCTCCTATTGGCTGCGGTCAACGTGGCTTAATTGTTGCCCCTCCACGCACCGGTAAAACAATTCTTCTTCAATCACTGGCTAACTCCATCAATGCTAATAATCCAGATGTATATCTTATTATTCTACTCATTGATGAACGTCCTGAAGAAGTTACTGATATGGAGCGTACGGTTAAAAACGCTGAAGTTATCAGTTCTACTTTTGATGAACCTCCACAGCGCCACGTTCAGGTTGCAGAGATGGTTCAAGAAAAAGCGAAACGTCTTGTAGAGCGTGGTAAAGATGTTGTTATTTTGCTCGATTCCATTACTCGTCTTGGGCGTGCATACAACGCAGTTACCCCATCTTCTGGACGTGTTCTTTCCGGTGGTCTTGATGCTAACGCACTGCAACGTCCAAAGCGTTTCTTTGGTGCAGCACGTAATCTCGAAGAAGGCGGTAGCTTAACAATCATCGCTACAGCCCTCATTGATACAGGCTCCCGAATGGACGAAGTAATCTTTGAAGAATTTAAGGGCACTGGTAACCTCGATATCTATCTTGACCGTCATCTCGCTGAAAAACGCGTATTTCCGGCTATTGATATCAACCGTACCGGCACCCGCAAAGAAGACCTCCTTCTTGGCACAGAAATGCTTAATAAAATTTGGATTCTTCGCAAAATCCTTGCTCCAATGTCCACCATTGACAGCATGGACTTCTTGCTCGACAAAATGCGTAAGACCAAAAGCAACAATGAATTCTTCATCTCCATGAATAAGTAAGAACAACTGAAAGATACTTATAAAAAACCTCGCTATGGCGAGGTTTTTTATTGCCTACCATATTTTATGTCAGTCTTTTTCCCTTCAGTAATATCCGAGCAAGAAGCCTTTGATCCACTTATAGTCTATATTATTCTTTGCTCATCTTCATGAGCAGGTAAAAAGTCTCCCCCGCACTGACGAATCTTAATCTGCACATAATCTGACACCTTCTTCTGCGCCAGTCTCCAGACAAAACTCAAAACTTGACATTATCCATAAAAAAAGACGCTGCCATGAGACAGCGTCTGTTCATTTAGAATATAATCTTACAATCTAGATGTCACGATTGCGGATAGCAACGGATATGCAGAATGCTGCGCCGCCCCAAGTGACGAGAAGGCCGAGTACCATCATGATGATTGCGGATGTAGCCATAGTATTTTCTCCTTAAAACCCATTATGAATAATGCTGGAAATGCTTATGTGCCTGTTTCTTCTGAAGGAAAATCGCAACCAAAATAGCGAGAGGCAGGATTGACCAACCTAACATCACGAGATCAAACGTTGGGTAGCCCCCGTATGGAACAGTAATTTTAGTATAGAGGCCAGAAAGGAAGGAGTAGCCAAGGACAAGCACAGTAATGATCCGAAGGCTGAATGCCCAAAGCTTACCAACAGAGAAGTCTGAGTGAGCATTAACGTCTTCGCGAATGTCATCAAGACCGATAACCCAACTCATAAGGATAATTTCAACGAGCGCTGAAAAAAGTATGCAGATTGTGTTACTGAAATGGTCAACGATATCGAGAATCAGCAAACCCGCACCAGTGGTTAATACTGAAGTAAGAGCAAAACCAACAATACAAAAAGTAGTTACAACTTTCTGGCGAGAAACGCCAAATTTGTCGATCACAGAAGAAGACACAGCTTCAACAATAGAAATGTGTGAGCTAACGCCAGCCATTGTGAGACACAGGAAGAAAATTGTACCAAAGAACAGCGGTGCCGGCATAGTGTTAATTGCAGCCGGAATCGTAATGAAGGCAAGCCCCACACCAGAACCGGCAACATCAGCAACAGCCTTACCGGTGGAATGGGCCATACTACCAAGTACAGAGAAGATCATAATACCAGCAAGTGTAGAGAATCCACAGTTAATAAAAACTGTTATAGCGGCATTGTTACTAATATCGGCCTTCTTAGGAAGGTAGCTTGAGTATGCGACCATAATACCGAAGCCAATGGACAGCGAGTAGAAGATCTGACCATATGCAGCTGCCCAAACACTGAAGTCTGTAAGCTTTGAGAAATCTGGAGTGAAAAGGAAATCCAAACCATCGGTTGCACCAGGAAGTGTGATCACACGACCGATAAACACAAGTACTAATGCAAAAAGAAGCGGGATAAGAATTTTACAAGCACGTTCAATTCCGTTGCGGATACCGGAGTTACAAGCAAGCCAAGTTAACCCCCAGGTAAGTGCGCAAGCACCAAAGATCGGCCAGCGAACTCCACCAAGTTCAGTCGGGGAAGAAGTAAGACCGAGGTACTCACCAAAGAAGAAACCTTTTGTATCAGCACCCCAAGCGCCATCAAAAGCAAAGCCAAGATAGTTAATTGTCCAGCCTATTACAGCAGCATAATATACTGCAATAATTGCTGCGGTGATAATTTGTACCCAGCCAAGCCATTCAAATTTTGCGTTAACAGCGGCAAGAACTTTTGGAGCAGAACCTTTGTATTTATGACCAAGGCCAAATTCCATGATCATAAACGGAATACCTGCGGTCAGCAGAGCGAAAATGTAAGGAACAAAGAACGCACCACCGCCGTTTTCATACGCAATGTACGGGAAACGCCAGATATTACCCAATCCGATAGCAGAACCTACAGCAGCAAGAATGAATCCCGCACGGGATCCCCACTGTTCACGATTTTCCATAGCAGTACCTCGACTAAATTTAACACACTAATAATGAATGCAGCTTTCAGCAGTCTGAATAGTACAATTTGAAGAATACAAAAGCAGCAGACGATATTTTCGACAGAATCGTCGGGATGCTAAATCTCAAATTTGTAAAACAACAGCCTGAATCAGGCATTCACTTCCCATTCGTTAAGTTCGGAGTACGTTTAGATCACAAAAATGTCTACTTATTTCTTACAGAATTGTTCAACAGAAAGTTCCAAAATTGAAAAAACAAACAATAACTTCCTGTTTTTATATCTATATCAACAATTATAGCTATAGTAGAGAAGCTGTTATAATAACCTTACTGTTTAACTAAAATGTGTATTTCTTTTATTGTCGTAACTACACTAAAAAGAATAAAATATGCATGATTTGATCATACATTGGCTACTGACTCATATTGACACACCGCTCTTCTCGTGAGAAATTTCAGTGTTTTTAGTAATTAATTTCACGACACTCTATTCAGGAGAGATATATGTTTATTGATACTTCTCATCGTGAAGAGCTTGACGCTCTGCTTGAAAGCTGGACTGAATCAGAAGCTAAAACCAAATCTGCATTTGTAGATTACAAAAACTTGTTACTCTCTTTTGAAGGTCTGAGCCTCTCTTTTAAAGGTAGACCCGGAGTAAGCTTTTCTCTGCGCGCGAAACACGAAAAACAAACTGAACGTGAACTGTTTGTACTTGTAGACGTAGTTGATGACGACCCTGATGACCGCTGGCTTTCTGTCTGTTTCTATGCAGATATGATTAATGATGCTGATGAACTGGGCGACTGGGTACCAGGAGGGCTGATGGGCGAAGATGCCTGCTGCTTTAACCTTGATGAAGATGATGCAACAATGCGTGCATATATTAAAGACAGAATTACCGATGCATATAATAGCGCTAAAAAGTAATTAGCCCATTCAACATGAATAAAAAAAGCGGAACCCAGAAAATCTGGGTTCCGCTTTTTTACTCTCTAAGAAAAACTGAATCTACATGAAATCGGGGTCAATTGCTGCCCCGCCATCTGCTAAAGAAATTTTAAGATACTGCAAAGTCCGTCGGTCGACAGGGACAATCGGAAAAAGGTTCTGACATGCATCACAGCGCTCCATTGAAGGCTGAACCGCGCCGATAATTGGTACTTTACGACCACAATGAGGGCAAGGGTAGAAAAAAATTACTTCCATGCCCACAGGCTTAACAGGAGAAATCGGTTTCTGTGAATTGCTCATGCTTAGTCCTTACAAATAAGACTTGTTCCGTTCATCGCAGCAGGCTGCTCAATATTCCACAGATCAAGAATAGTTGGTGCAATATCACCTAATTTACCCTCTTCGCGAAGCTTCAAAGAAGCGTTCTCATCAACAAGAACTATCGGAACAGGATTGGTAGTGTGTGCAGTATGCGTTTTACCAGCTGCGTTAAGCAACTCTTCTGCGTTGCCATGGTCAGCAGTAACCAAAGCTCTACCGCCGTTACTTCGAACAGCATTGATAACCTTGCCTACACATACATCGACGGCTTCACACGCTTTGATTGCAGCATCAATAATTCCAGTGTGGCCAACCATGTCCAAGTTAGCAAAATTACAGACAATCAAAGAATATTCTTTCGAAGCAATCGCAGTAAGAAGTTTATCTGTAACTTCTTCAACACTCATTTGTGGCTTCAAATCGTATGTGGCCACATCTCGAGGTGAACTAATCAGTTCTCTATCTTCATTCTCAAAGGGCTCTTCACGACCACAGTTAAAGAAGTACGTCACATGAGCATACTTTTCAGTCTCTGCAATGCGAAGCTGCTTAACACCTAGCTTTGAGACAACTTCTCCTAAAGGATCCGGACAGTCATCTTTAGCAAATGCAACAGGAAAGCCAAAAGCTCGTTCGTAGCAAGTCATAGAAGCAAGCGCGGATAATTTAGGGAAATTGCCCCGTTCAAAATTGGCAAAGCTATCAGTACACATAGCCTGTGCCATTTGGCGCATACGATCTGCCCTGAAGTTGAACATAAAAACAGAATCGCCATCTTTCATTACAGTTGGCTCACCGCCCTGCTCAATAATTGATGTCGGTACAAAGAATTCATCTGTGATTCCTTCATCATAGGAATCCTGAATAGCTTTCAATGGATCAGTTGCGATTCTAGCCTTGCCATGCACAAAACAATCCCATGCAAGCTGGTTACGATCCCAGCGCTTATCACGATCCATCGCGTAATAACGACCAGAAATAGATGCAATACGACCTGCACCGATTCGATCAATCGCTTCAAGAAGCTGTTTTACAAAACCAAGCCCGCTTGTAGGAGAGGTGTCACGGCCGTCAAGGAACACGTGCACACAAACATCAACATCGATGACTTTCGCCATTTCAAGCAACGCAATCAAATGCCTAATATGGCTATGAACACCACCATCGGAAAGAAGGCCCATCAAATGGACTGTCCCACCCTTCGCTTTTGCTGACGTCATAACATTATTAAGAACAAGGTTCTTCTGGAACTTGTCTTCTTCAAGTGCAACATCAATAAGCG
Source organism: Halodesulfovibrio aestuarii DSM 17919 = ATCC 29578 (assembly GCF_000384815.1). NCBI lineage: Bacteria > Pseudomonadati > Thermodesulfobacteriota > Desulfovibrionia > Desulfovibrionales > Desulfovibrionaceae > Halodesulfovibrio > Halodesulfovibrio aestuarii. The sequence continues at coordinate 610,107 of NZ_ARQF01000021.1, read as the reverse complement.
TCATATCCTGATATACAATCCGACCTGCACCGATATTCATGTGCCCGACTTCAGAGTTTCCCATAAAGCCTTCCGGAAGCCCAACAGCACGACCGGAACAAGCGAGACGGGACATCGGATAATCAGCAACTAAATGATCAAGGTTAGGTGTATTCGCAAGAGAAATTGCGTTCCCTTCTCCTGCAGGAGCAATGCCCCAACCATCAAGAATCAACAAAAGGGTTGGTGTCATGGTGCTCATTCCTATTCAGCTTCAGATTTATATAAAACTTTAGCGTCGGCCCAGAGACTTTCCAAATTGAAAGAGTCACGAACATCTTCTTGGAAGATATTCACAATAACATCGTTAAGGTCAACAAGAACCCACTGAGCGTTATCTTTACCCTCTACACGCATGTGCTCGTAATTTTCGCCTTTAGCGCGCATAGAAACTTCGTCTGCTAACGCTTTTGCCTGACGAACAGATTTAGCAGTAGCAATCACCACTGCGTCAGTAAAAGAGTTAACACCTTCAAGATCAAGAACAACGACATTGGTAGCTTTTTTAGCTTCAAGCCATTCAATAATTTTAGCTACTTTTTCCTGAGAAGAAACAGTGCTGTATTTTTTTTCAATCATTTTTTTCATCCACTCGTTGGTGCTACGCTTTAATTTTGCAGCCTAAGCTTAGACCACTGCGCGCAGCACATGCAATGCTTATAATTTTAATTTATTCACAGCATCTGGCGCTGCAAAGAAATAATAAAGTCTCTTCCGGTAATGTCAGTAGAAACACGTCTCCGACTTTACCAGTCTAATAATCCTGCACCTTCCTACGTCATTTACGGTCTATACGCAATTAACAAGAGGAAGAGAATTTCCATTAAAAATGACAATTTTGAGAAACAGACTTGACCCGCCTCCCGATTATGGTGCATTTCCTATGGTTGCACGTACATATATAGTCAGCAAGCTGACTAGGTCCAAAAGATTCAGGAGGCGACAGGTATACGAACTCGCTAGCCTCATATCCCCCCTGAACCGTGTAGTTATTTTATTCTTATTGTATCAGGAGTCATGTATGATTTTTAATGTTGAGCAAGAAACACTGCCTCGTGAAGAGTTAGAAGCAATTCAATTACGCCGGCTACAGAACCTCTGTGAACGAGTGTACGCAAATGTTCCTCACTATCGCGAACAGTTTATCAAGGCAGGAATTACTCCTGCCGATATCAAAAGCCTCAGCGACTTGGCTAAACTCCCGTTTACTGAGAAGCAGGATCTACGTGACAACTACCCGTTTGGACTTTTTGCTGTTCCAAAAGAGAATATTGTCCGCCTTCATGCTTCCAGCGGTACCACAGGTAAAGCAACTGTAGTAGGATACACTCAACGCGATGTGAATAACTGGGCGGAACTTATGGCACGCTCTTTTATGGCAGCCGGAGCAGACCGCAGTGACTTTATCCACAACTCCTACGGATACGGATTATTTACTGGTGGGTTAGGCGTCCATTATGGCGCAGAACGTCTTGGCGCAACAGTTATTCCTATTTCCGGTGGCGGTACAAAACGTCAAGTCTCACTCATGAAGGACTTCGGGGCCACAGTAATCTGCAGTACCCCATCCTACGGTCTGGTTCTACACGAAGCAGCACAGCAGGCGGGAATTGACATGCGCGATCTTCCACTACGTGTCGGCATTTTCGGTGCAGAACCGTGGTCGGACGAAATGCGTAATGACCTGCAGAAGAAAATGGGCATTGACGCTGTAAACATTTATGGTCTCTCTGAAATCATGGGGCCTGGCGTATCTATTGAATGTGCAGTTGCCAAAGACGGCATGCATATTTTTGAAGACCACTTCCTGCCAGAAATTATCGATCCAGTAACTGGTGAACAACTACCGGCAGGTGAAACAGGTGAACTGGTAATCACCACGTTAACCAAAGAAGGTATCCCGCTTATTCGTTACAGAACACGCGACATAACTTCTTTGAACTACACTCCATGTAAATGTGGCCGCACTCATGTTCGCATGAACCGTATTACAGGACGCAGTGATGACATGCTCATCATTCGTGGTGTTAACGTATTTCCTTCACAAATTGAATCCATCATTCTTGAAACTGAAGGAGCGTCTCCACATTACCAGATTATCGTCAAACGTCAGGGCAATCTTGATACTGTTGAAGTTCAGGTTGAAATTGATGAGACCCTCTTTTCTGATGCCATTAAAAATCTCCAGCAGATTGAAATGCGTATTCAAAAAACAATTAAGGAATTCCTTGGTGTTTCCACTAAAGTACGTCTCGTTGAACCCAGATCCATTGAACGCTCACAAGGCAAAGCCAAGCGAGTGTTCGACTTACGAAACGAAGCTGAATAATAAAATAACTGCCCGCGTAAGCGGGCTTTTTTATTGCCTTTCCCTCAAAACAAATAAAAAAGGGGATCGAAGAAATATTTTCTTCGATCCCTTTAATTTCATGGTGCCCAGGGGGAGACTCGAACTCCCACGGGCGTGGCCCACTACCCCCTCAAGATAGCGTGTCTACCAATTCCACCACCTGGGCATGTAACGCAAGCGTTACTGAGGAAGCGCTAAACGCGCATTATCTACTTATCGTTAGTCTTATCAGAACTAGGCTGAGCTTTCTGCTCGACAGCCTGATCTGGGCTAGGCTGGGCTTTTTGCTCAATCTGGATATTCATGATGGTTGAATCATCAGAAGTATGATCACTGGCGATGTAGTTGTAGCTCAAAGAAGTAATGAAAAAGATTGCTGCAAGTGTTGCAGTAACTTTCACAAGAAGACCGCCTGCACCAGCGCCGCCAAAAGCAGACTGGTTGCCGCCTCCAAAGATAACACCCATGCCCTCTTTACCAGCCTGTAAAAGAACAAGCAAAATGAGTGCAAGACAGACCACAACGTGCAGGGTCAGAATCAAGGTTTCCACGAAACGTCCTCCTAAGAGCTATATCAATCCGAATCGGTTGCTAAGCAGTAACAATTTTGCTGAAGCTTTCAGCCTTCAAGGAAGCGCCTCCTACCAAGACACCGTCAACATTGTCAAGTGCAATGATCTGAGTAGCATTTTCTGGCTTAACACTTCCGCCATAAAGAACGCGGGTAGTATTAGCTTTTCCTTTCAAAATATCAAGAAGTTTAGCACGAACAATCGCATGAGCTTCTACAATCTCTTCAGGACCAGCAACTTTGCCGGTACCGATAGCCCAAACAGGCTCGTACGCAACAGCAAGGCATTCAGGAGCTACATCAGGAATAGTTGCAAGACCTTTTTCAAGCTGTTCAGAAATAACTGCTTCAAGCTTACCAGCTTCACGCTCTTCAAGAGTCTCACCAATGCAAAGGCAAACATTAAGACCGTTATTCAGTGCAAAAGTTGTTTTTTCGCCAACTTGTTCGCTGGTTTCGCCAAAAAGAGCACGGCGTTCGGAGTGACCTGTGAGAACCCAAGTACAACCGGCATCTTTAAGCATTAGTGGAGAAATTTCACCAGTAAATGCACCTTCGAGGGCTGCACAAACATTCTGCCCACCAAAAGAGTAGCCTTCATGTTGAGAGAACACTCCGCCTGCGGCATGCAGAGCCGTGAACGGAGGGAACACAACAACTTCTCTGTCTTCAGAAAGCTCACCAACAAGTTCAACGAGCTCCGCTGCGGTTTCTTTAGCGTCCTGAGCAGTTTTGAACATTTTCCAGTTTGCAGCCATAAGCTTTTTCATGAGTCATTACTCCTTACTTAGCACAGACAATCGGAGAGATCCGCAAGGTTACATTTATATAGTAACGCGTCCTCACCGGTGTCTTTATAATATTTTTTTCGCACCCCAATTTGAGAGAAGCACATCTGTTCATAAAGATTGATGGCAGGAATATTGGTTCTGCGCACTTCGAGAAACGCCTGTTGTATACCTAATTTTTGCCCAATGCAAAGCATAAGAGCAAGTAACCGTTTTCCTGCACCATTTCGTCTATGTTTCGGGTCCGTGGCTATGTTTAATATTTCCAACTCATCCTCTGTATGGTACATAGCAATATACGCCACTAATATATCATTTTTCTTCAAACCGAAGACTTCAAAAATCTTCTGGTCAAAGGAAAGACTAAACTCTTTTTCAGTCCAAGGCGTTGAAAAACATTTTTTCTCAAGTGCCGCCACTTCTGCGCTATCTTTTTTCTCTAAACGAAAAAAAACATATTCATCAGCTTCCAACGGCCCTATCTTAGCAAACATGTCAGACATTATTTATCCAAATACTTCCACCGATGATGCCGCTTCTCACGGACGTCATATTGAAGTTGTAGACAGCTGTGGCAAACCACTCATGGTCGTACCCTCAGCAACAGCGCATGCACAGCGTCTTGCAATGAAATCTGTCTTCGTTTTTATATATAACAAACAAGGGAAATTTTTCCTGCAACGGCGAGCTGATAATAAAACATTAGCGCCCGGAATGTGGGATATCTCTGCCGCAACACACGTAGCTGCAAATGAAGCACTTGAAGCATCTGCCGAAAGAGTGCTGCTCAAAGAACTCAACCTGACTTCTATATCTTTACATTATAAAAACTCACAGCAAGTACGTATAGATGATGCAACCCTGTGGAGTTCTATTTACTCTGCCAACATCGGGGCACGTACGATTACTCCGAACCCAGAAGAAGTTCAGGATGGACTCTATGTTGATGCAGAAGAATTGCAATCACTCTATGAACACTTTCCAGACCTGCTCACGTCTATCCTAAAATGGGCCATACGCGAAAATATCATTTTTACAGACTCGATATGACCATATATATTTTACGATCTGAATTGCTACATTAATTTCGACATCTGCGCATGCAAAAGCGTATTGCTCGCCAGAATATTTGGTGAATATAAAGAAAAATCTCTCGAAGCATCGTATTCTGTCACCCAACCGCCCGCTTCATTCACAAGCAACCAGCCAGCAGCAGTATCCCAAGGCTTCAGCCCCTTCTCATAGAACACATCAAAACGGCCAGCTGCAAGATACGCCAGATCCAGCGCGGCTGCGCCTAAACGGCGAATCCCCTGTGACGCTTTTAACACTCGGCGCAAACGATCAGTGATATCATCAGCATCTTCTGCAATCGTATACGGGAAACCGGTTGCAACCAGCGAGTTCTCGAGATTATCGTTTTTTGTTACGAAAATCTGCTTATCATTACACCATGCACCGCCACCTGCCACAGAGTAAAAACACTCATTCATGATCGGAGCGTTAATAACTCCCAACACAATTCGACCATTATGCCAAAGTCCTACAGACGTACAAACAAACGGCACTTGATGCGTAAAGTTTGTTGTTCCGTCAATCGGGTCGATAACCCAGGTAAGCTCATTCAAAGGAGCCTCGGCAGCACTTTCTTCAGCAAGAAAGGTTGCTTCAGGAAGAATTGTTGCAAGTCGAGCCTTCACATCATTCTCGACCGCAACATCTGTTTCAGTTACGAGATCAATCCGCCCTTTATAGCGAACCTTTCGCGGCTTATCCCATGCTTCCCTGATAAGAGCACCAGACTCAATAACAGCAGAACGAACTTGCGGTAACAGCTTTTGTAAATCCATTGTATTTTCCAAGAGAAAAAGGCGACCGTTGGTCGCCTTAGTAAGTTAGTTTATATATACATCCGAGAACTTAGCTCGATCTTCCAGCGTCTTGCCAGTCCCTCGAACGACCGTGGTAAGCGGGTCCTCATCAATAACAACCTGCAAACCAGTCTCTTGCATAATAAGCTCATTAAGCCCTTTAAGCAACGCGCCACCACCAGCTAACAGCAAGCCGTGTTCAGCAATATCGCTTGCAAGCTCAGGGGGAGTTTTTTCAAGCGCTTTACGAACCGCAAAAACTATTGCTCTTACTGATTCAGAAAGTGCAATACGAATATCTTCGTCAGTCACTTCGACAGAAGTTGGAGTCCCTGAAACAATGTCCTTACCGGGCACAGTCATGACCAAAGGCTCCGGTAAAGGGAAAGCGGAGCCAATAGTCATTTTAACTTTCTCGGCCTGATTTTCCCCGACAAGAAGCTGAAACTCTTCCTGAAAATATCTTTGCACGGCATTATTAAGCGCGTCACCAGCCACACGGACTGATTCAGCGTAGGCAATTGCAGATAAAGAGATGATTGCAACTTCTGTAGTACCACCGCCAATATCAACAACCATGGTTCCAACCGGTTGGTGAATAGGACGAGCAGCCCCGATTGCCGCAGCCATCGGTTCTTCTACAAGTTTTACATCTCGAGCGCCTGCCTGTTGAGCAGATTCAATTACAGCACGCTTTTCAACCTGAGTAATACCAGTAGGCACACAGATAACAATATTCGGCTTCACAAGGCTAAAGCCGGTGATAACCTTTTTAATAAAATATGAAATCATTTGCTTGGTAACCTCAAAATCCGCAATGACACCATCCTTCATAGGACGGATTGCACGGATACGCTGAGGTGTACGACCAAGAAATTCTTTCGCTTCACGCCCGACGGCAAGCACGCTGTTGCGTTCAACATCAATCGCAACAACTGACGGTTCATTAAGCACGATACCGTCTTTTTTTGTATATAGAAGCGTATTAGCAGTTCCAAGATCCATAGCCAGATCTTTTCCGAACATGCTCAAGAGTTTTCCCAGCATTTATTCGCTCTCTTGGGTCTTAGATGAAAATGAAAAAAGAGCTTCATTCTCATGTTCGTAAGCTGCAGCGCGCTGCAGGTCATCAACCTGTCGATGCGCCTCATACAGTTTGCTGCGTAGATACAAATTCTCCAAAAATAATGAAAGATGCTCTGAAGCCATCTGGCAAAACGTCTTAAGCTCCTCAGGGATCACTTTAGACGTTTCACTCGCAAGCGTTAAAACACCTCGAGTCATACCACCTATTTCCAGCGGAATACATATCACGCTGACAAACTGGGGCACACCCTTTTTCTTGCCATATAATGGAGAAGTTTGACTTGCAGCTTTGCCGCCTTCCACAAAGAAAGGCGTGCTATTTTTAAACACCCATCCAACCAATCCGCTACCGTATGGAATCTCTTCCACTTCACCCTGTAGCAGTTGATAATTTTCACCTTCAATATGATAATTTTGACCGCCCTCATCCCGTGTTGCCAAACTACAATATTCAAAATGCGAGGTGTCTGAAAGAAGGACTAAGAACTTAGACAAAAAAGAGTCCCATTTTTTCAAGTGATTACGCAATGAATAAATAACCTGCAAACAATGGTATTGCTGCGACAAATTAACCTGCTCTTCAACAACAAAAGAACGGGAATGCACCTCGTACACTAGTTCCCCGAACAGTTGTAGAATTTTCTGATCCTTACTCGAAAATGAATACTGTCTTTTACTGTCTAAACACAACACCCCGGCACCATTTTTAAGAGGCACCCCCATAAAGGCCTTAATTTTAGTTTCTTCATTCTGCGCATAATACCCCAAGTTGTATTGTCTGGTATCAAAGTCGTTAACCAGCATTGGTGCTTCATTGCTAATGATCCACCCAACGAGGCCTTTCCCAGTTCCAGCAGAGAACGTCTCTTTCTTATTTACCATATCACCAAGACTAAAACTGCTGGCCACAGAGAAGTGATTACCGGAGCGATCCGGCATAATCAGCACGGCAGAGTATGCGTCGAAGACACTACAAATAATGCCTAAAATTCTTTCATAACAAGCGGTTGTATTCATCCAATATAACCCAGTAAAATATTATGATTTGCGCAAACACAAAGTAAAACCTTGCAGCGCAACACTCTATAACGGATATTGCGTATACAGTAAATCAGGCGACATCTTTACGGCTAGCCCTTATGGATCTTTATAAAGATGAAGCCCTCAGAATTTATTATCATTTTTTTAATAGGACGCCAAGCAATGAGAGTACAGGTTTTTTTCTATGAAATGCTAGAGTTTTTTTAGAAAAAAAAATAGTATGCGATGGTTACCAAGCACATAGGGCTCTTGCTAGCACTTTTATTTTACCTCTTTTAACAATAGCCAGCCAACTGCCAATGCAAAAACTCTGGAAAAATGCCTTCCGCGAATGCGGGTTACCATGGAAAGACACTTTTTCATTTAGTGAACCTATAAGCATCACTACTCTTTCGGAGCTTAAAACTTTTCTTGATGCCGTACAGATTACACAATGTCTGTTGCGACCTTTTTTTGAAAATGCCGACTATCCCCTTGTTGAGCGCGGAGAACTGCTCCCTTCATTCGAAAGCGATTTTTTTGAATACAAAGACCTGCCTGGCTTTTCGCTGGTAGCCTTTGAGCGTGAACTACAATATTTTTCAGAGATATTTCAATTTGATATTTTGCACTCGCTAATGGACGTTACGTTTAAAGCCGACGGTTACGCCTGCCCATTGGAAAACTGTACTATTGAGCAAAATGTTGAAACAATTCAGAACCGTATCCCCCGAAAACTGCATGAGTTGTTTAAACAAGAATTCGGCAAAGTCGACACTTCTGTCTTAGATTACTATCCGCAGCTACTCCCGTACATTCTTGAAATGGACAGAGCGCACGTTCTCGCACTCGATTCGTCCGGCTTCTTCCACTTAGCAGGTGTATACGGCTCCTTCCCTTCTGACCTTGATCCAGAGATCAAACGGTTTGGACTCCGAGCTAAAAAATTTGAAGTTGGGAACCACACGAAATACGAGCAAAATAGGCTATTTGTATATCAGTATCTCATGGAGCTTTACGGCTTCACCATTTGTTCCGAACGCAGGACCTCAAGCGCTTTATTCTCCCGCCGATTACATAAGGCTGGTGAAAAATTCATGGTTCGTGTACTGGGACAGACAGACAGGGTTATCACCACTATTTCTTCTGCCACAAAAAAAAGACGCTACCCTACTGTAGAAAAAATTGCTTTAGTGCAGGTTGACGAAGACCAGTCTGAGGTAATCCGCCAACTCGAAGAAGGCGGTTTCTTTGTTGACAGAAAACGTCATGTTGTAATTTTGCGCGTTACATATACACAGCATAAATTTAACCCGGAAAACGTTCGACAAGAGCGTGCACTTTCTGTGGCAAAACAGGAAGTTATCCACCCGATCACTGGCCGTTCCGTTGATGACCTTAATATCATTAAAGATACAACAAACATGATTCTGCGTTTAAACGATATCGTACGCGGTGAGTATATCGGGCACATTACCTATAAACGGATAGAACTCGTTGAAAACACCGATACTGAAGAGAAACGTCTCAAGTTTTTATATTCGTGGTTATCGAAACACCAACGTCGCATCATCAGCTATTCCGATGAATTCTATGCAAATGTCGTAAAAATCCTTGATGGATATCTGCTTGATCCTGACAACGAAGAATCATTCGAAAGACACAAAAATCTCTATTTAGACGTACAGCTTCGCTATAACTACATTCAGCAAGCCCGAAAACTAATGGTTCTTGAACGATTGAAAAAACGTAAAATCAAGGGCGAGAAAATCCCGTACGCCAAAATGGTTCAACAAGCCGTTTACATTCTAAAAGAATTAAAATTTGATATTACAACATATTTCGATGAGTTGGTTGCTTCCATGATCAGCATCACAGAGGCTATCTTAAATGATCGTTATTTGTGCCGAAACTACATCATGAAACGTGATGACGACCTCTCTGAGTACGGACTCAGCATAAAAAAAGAATACGGCAAACTGGTCTCCCTGCTTGACGACATTAAAGCAATCCGCAAATCTCGAAACAAATCTATTGAGGGTTTCGGCCCTTAATAACAACCACAAAACAACAACACTTTAACCAGATTCGGGAGGACATGCTGTGTCTGAACTTTTACAAACCCCACTTACCGCTTGGCATAAAGCAGCTGGTGCCAAAATGGCTCCGTTTGCCGGATGGGAAATGCCAATCCAGTACACAGGCATCATCGCTGAGCACACTCACTGCCGTGAGCAGGCATCCATTTATGACATCTGCCATATGGGTGAATTTGGTCTCGTAGGCGAAGGCGCCCGTGAAGCTCTCTCTAAAATTGTTACACATAATCTGGACAAACTTGCTCCCGGAAAATGTGGTTACGGTTTCTTGTTGAACAAAGAAGGCGGCATCCGTGACGACCTTATTGTGTACTGTCTTGAAGAAGACGAGTACATGCTTGTAGTTAACGCTGCATGCATCGCAAGCGACTTTTCCTGGATTAAAGACCACCTTCCAGAGCACCTTACGCTTGAGAATATGTCTGACCAGACTGCGAAGATCGACCTTCAGGGACCAAAATCTTATGAAGTGCTTGAAAAAATATTCGACAGTTCTTTGCGTGACCTCAAATACTTCAACTTCCGCACCGTAGAATTCAACGGACAGCCGCTCATTATCAGCCGTACCGGCTACACTGGAGAACTCGGCTACGAATTCTACCTTCCTTCCGAAAACGCAGTCGCACTTTGGGAAGCCCTCATGGCGCAGGAAGAAGTTGAACCAGCTGGCCTTGGTGCACGAGATACGCTTCGTCTTGAAGTTGGTCTTCCGCTCTACGGTCAGGATCTCGATACAGTCCATTCACCTGCTGCTTCTGGTATGGGCTGGATGCTCCGTTCTGAAGCCGACTACATTGGTAAGGGAAAAGATCGTGAAGGTAGTGAACTCCTTATTGCCCTTTCCATTCCGGGTCGCCGGTCTGCACGCCACCACGATGCCGTTACTCTTGAAGACGGTACAGAAGTTGGCCATGTTACCAGTGGTTCTTACTGCCCGAGTGTTGGTCACTCCGTAGCATTAGCATACGTTAAAGTTGAAGCTGCCGATAACGAAAAATTCCTTGTTAGAGGCGCTCGCACCTCTCTTGAAGCAACCAAAACCGAGCTGCCATTCTACAAAGGTGGCACAGCACGTATGAAGCTTGTTGACTAAGCTGCATCCAAGTGAATAAATTAAAAGGGAAGCCGTATGGCTTCCCTTTTTTATTCCCTTTGGCACTACACACAATAATGAGATAATAATTCATGAAAACATTTTTTCTTGAAGCAGATAAATGGGACGAGCACTGCGTGCTTGAAGGACAAGAAGCAAAACACGCCATTAAAGTACTTCGCATGAGAACAGGCGACAGTATTCGTCTGTTAGATGGCAAAGGGCGTGAAGGCACCTTTATCATTAGTGATATGACAAAGCATACTGTATCAATTGAAAAACAGGACGTCATACAGCACCCGAAACCAGAAGCAGAACACTATGTTGCAATAGGTTGGGGCAAATCCGTTCGTCGCGGCTGGATTTTCGAAAAAGCTGTAGAGTTCGGTGCCGCTGGAATATGGTTCTGGCAGGCAGACAGGTCTCAATCCAAAGTCCCTGTTGAGGTGAAAGAAGGCTGGGAAGGTCAAATGCTGGCTGGAGCCAAACAATGCAACAATCCTTGGATTCCTGAACTCGAAACGTTTGCTGATGGCGCAAAAGGCGTTATGAATCGCGCAGAAGAGTTCGACAATATTTTTATGTTGTGGGAAGGTCAGTCTCCGTCTGACGTTCTTTCTTCAGAACAACTTGATCTTTCTGGAAAAACATTATTTATCATCGGCCCGGAAGGCGGCTTCTCCGATGCAGAAGCTGAATATTTCAAAGGACAAGGCGTGCAACCGGTAAGCCTTGGAAAAAGAATTTTGCGCTGGGAAACAGCAGCCTTGCTGTGTCTCGGTCTTGCATGGTGGAAAGGTGAAGTAAACAATGCTGCACGTTAGCAAGGAGATGTCTATGGAGGCGAAACAACCTCTTGCAGACAAAATTCGCCCAAATTCTTTTGAAGAATTTTCAGGACAGGAACACCTTTCCGCGCGCATTACTGCGCTGACAAAAGCGAACAGGCTACCCAGCCTGCTATTATTCGGCCCTCCGGGATGCGGAAAATCAACACTTGCACTTTTGCTTGCCAAGCATACCGGATTAAATTGGCTACGAGTAAGCGCACCGGAAGCCGGTCTTACCCAACTTCGCAAATCTCTCAAGGGTGTAGAAGTTCTTGTCTTAGATGAACTCCATAGATTTTCTAAAGCCCAACAGGACTTTTTTCTTCCCATTTTGGAGTCAGGCGAAATCACACTCATAGCCACGACGACTGAGAACCCTTCTTTCAGCGTCACAAGGCAATTACTATCCAGACTGCATACCCTAAAACTAAAACCGCTGCCTAATACTTCACTTCAAGCACTCGCTCAAAAAGGTGCTGAGGCGTGCGGTGTAGAACTGGATGAAACAGTCTACGAAATGGTTGCAGGAATTGCTCATGGTGATGCGCGCACAATGCTAAACCTTGTGGAATACATCGCTCTACTTCCTCCCGAATCCAGAGAGCCGGAGCAGTTAAAAGCAGCCCTCCCTGACGTTATTGCTCGTCATGACAAAAACGGAGACAGCCACTACGAGCTCGCCTCCGCTATGATTAAAGCTATCCGCGGCAGTGATGTTGATGCGGCCCTATACTACCTTGCAAGCCTGCTTGAAGGAGGAGAAGATCCTCGTTTTGTATGTCGCAGGCTTATACTTTCCGCCTCAGAGGACGTCGGTCTTGCAGACCCTAACGCATTACCGCTCGCCGTTGCGTGTCAGCAAGCTGTTGAGTTTGTAGGTATGCCGGAAGGGTTCATCCCGCTTGCCGAAACTGCAACCTATTTGGCTCTTGCTCCTAAAAGTAATTCAGCCTATGCAGCCTATCTGGCCGCGGCAAAAGAGATACGGACACATGGACGCAAGCCTGTGCCCCTGCACTTACGCAACCCCTCTACCAAACTTCAGAAGGAGTGGGGATACGGAAAAGGCTACCTGTACCCACACAATTATCCAGAAGGGTATGTTCCCCAGCAGTACCTTCCTGACGATCTCGCAGGCCGCAAATTTTATCAGCAACGAGAACAAGGGGTAGAACCGCGCCTGACTGCGTGGCTTGCCCGTGCCAGAAAAAGCTTCCGTTAATTCCCCATAGCATCAGGAGAGACATATGCTAAAGAAGCTACTCTGCGTTACAGTAGTACTTACTCTTTGCTACACCCTGTCAGGGTGTGCTGTGTACAACGCTGCTGTTGATGAACGCAATATCAGCGAGCAGTATTCAGATACTGTTATCACCACCACTATCCTCAAAAAAATGGTAAAAAGTAAAACAATCAGTGCACTTGACGTATCCGTCAACACATTCAATGGAAAGGTATATCTAGTAGGAGAAGTAGATTCCCTTGCACAACGCAATACTGCTATTTCTACGGCACGTAACACAAAAGGCGTTCAAGAAGTTGTGCCATATCTGCTTCTCAAAAATGAACAAGATTTTTGTGGAACAACAGACAACCTGACCATGAATGCTCAACTCAAAAAAGCACTAATTGGCGACAAAGAAATCTGGTCAACCAATGTTTCTACTGATGTTGTGCAATGTAACATTATCCTCACAGGCATTGTAGGAACAACAAAAGAGAAACAAAAAATCATTCAACACGCCAGAGCTGTCCCCAAGGTTAGATCCGTTACCTCATACATTCAGGTACAATAGTAAAAAAAGCAGACTCAAAACATGAGTCTGCTTTTTTTTGCTATACTCTTCTCTGATAACGGAAAAACTTTTCACTCCTGTAGCCGAGACAGCCCTGTTGGGCTAGCGCACAAACGATGAGACGTAACAGTATATCAGCAAAGAAAAAGCGAACTCAAATGAGTTCGCTTTAAAAAACATTTTGCACGAAGTGTACAAAAGTCTGCTATCTATCGAGTAAGCTTACGGTATTTAATACGATGAGGTTGATCCGCATCTTTGCCAAGACGCTTTTTGCGGTCAGCTTCGTATTCGGTGTAGTTTCCGTCAAAGAAGACAACCTGAGAATCGCCTTCAAAAGCAAGGATATGCGTCGCAAGACGGTCAAGGAACCAACGGTCATGAGAGATAACCAGCACAGAGCCTGCGAAGTTCTCAAGAGCTTCCTCAAGCGCACGCATGGTATTTACGTCGAGATCGTTTGTAGGTTCGTCAAGTAAGATTACGTTTGCACCAGATTTAAGAATCTGAGCAAGGTGCACCCGGTTACGCTCACCACCTGAAAGGACATCAACTTTCTTCTGCTGATCTGCACCCGTAATACCAAAACGAGAACAGTATGCACGCGCGTTAACATCCTGTGTTCCAAGCTTTACTGTCTCGTAACCACCCGAGATGACTTCGTACACAGTTTTTCCAGCTTCAAGAGAATCACGCCCCTGATCTACATGAGCAAACTGAACAGTTTCGCCGACTACAACCTCACCGGAGTCTGGGCTTTCCTCACCAATAAGCATCTTAAAGGTAGTTGATTTACCGGCGCCGTTAGGCCCGATGATACCAACAATAGCACCTGCCGGAATAATGCAGTTCATGTCTTCCACAAGCAGTTTATCGCCAAGGGACTTTGTTACACCCTTCATCTCGATAACCTGCTTACCGAGGCGTGGTCCCGGTGGAATGTAAATTTCAAGGTCTTTAGCATGTGCTTCCGACTCATGAGAAACAAGAGATTCGTATGCACTGATACGGGCTTTTGATTTGGAATGACGGCCCTTAGGAGACATACGGATCCATTCAAGTTCCCGCTGCAACGTCTTCTGGCGCTCAGATTCTTTCCTTTCTTCCTGTGCAAGGCGTTTCTGCTTCTGGTCGAGCCAGCTGGAATAGTTACCTTTCCAAGGAATACCACGGCCACGATCAAGTTCCAGAATCCAGCCTGCAACGTTATCAAGGAAGTAACGGTCATGTGTTACAGCGATAACTGTACCCGGGAAGTTCTGCAGGTAACGTTCAAGCCACGCAACAGACTCTGCATCAAGATGGTTGGTAGGTTCGTCAAGAAGCAAAATATCCGGATTCTGCAACAGCAGACGACATAAAGCTACACGACGCTTCTCACCACCTGAGATTACATTCACCGGAGTATCAGCAGGAGGACAACGTAAGGCGTCCATCGCCATTTGCAAACGGGAATCAATATCCCAGGCGCCCTTCGCGTCCATTTGCTCCTGAACCTGAGCTTGCTGCTCAATAAGAGCATCCATTTCCTCTGGCTCCATAGGTTCAGAAAACTTAGCATTGATGTCGTTAAACTCATTAATAAGAGACATGACATCACCAACACCCTCTTCGACGACTTCACGCACAGTACGTGTTTCATCCACCAGAGGTTCCTGTTCAAGATAGCCCACAGTAAAACCGGGAGAAACATGCGTTTCTCCTTCAAATGCTGAATCTACCCCGGCAAGAACTTTAAGAAGAGAAGATTTACCGGAACCGTTAAGACCCAGTACACCAATTTTTGCACCATAAAAATATGAAAGAGAAATGTTCTTAAGAACCTCTTTCTGGCCGTGACGCTTTGTCACGCGAACCATTGAATAAATAATCTTATCCGGCTCGTTCTGACTCATATTACCACCTTGAATCTATTAGTAACCTATTGAGCAGCAACTTGTTTTCGTTGCCATCATATTCCATCATATATTTTTTGTTCTGAAGATTGCAGAACAAAGTTCACATTGCACAGGAAAATTATTTTTTCCCTTCTTGCGCATTTGTTGCAAATTGTCCAGAAAAGGAAATCACGTCACTCAACTAAGGTAACTGCTCTAAAAAAACAAAAAGAGCCTACTCCCACCGCAATCTAAGACGTTGTAATGGCAACGGGTTCTATGCTAGCTAAAACCTACATTGACCATTACATTCCCACTGTCCGGAGACTACATGAAAAACTACTCTGTAATGTACAGTAACACATATACTACCCCTAACGACGCAAGGGGCTTTTTTTCCAGCAGATTCCCTTCTCTATTTTTCTACCCCTCAATGGCAAAAACAGCATTCTTTGCGAACAGAGAAGCAAAACAAGGCAAGTCTTCTGATCAGGCGTGGGTTAACGCCAGTCTGCGTGTAATTAAAGCTTTGGAACGAGTCGGCGTCTCTCTTTCATTCGAAAACCTTTCTGCCTTTACAGAACTTGATTCTCCTTGCGTATTCATCGGTAACCATATGAGCACGCTCGAAACATTTGTACTTCCAGCGATTATCCAGCCTCATAAGCCTGTCACTTTTGTCGTGAAAAGTTCACTCCTTAACTATCCTTTCTTCGGAAATCTTATGGCTTCCAGAGAACCAATTGCAGTGAACCGAACAAACCCTCGCGAAGATTTGAAAAAAGTACTTTCAGAAGGATGCGAGAAACTTGCACAGGGCAAATCGATTATTGTCTTCCCCCAATCCACCAGAAGCACAAACTTTGATCGCACAAAATTCAATTCAATTGGTGTGAAACTCGCCAAAAAAGCTGGTGTTCCTATTGTACCTCTTGCCCTAAAAACAGACAGCTGGGGGCACAGCAAGCTTGGCAAAGAATTTGGGCCCATTGATACTTCAAAAAAAGTTCATTTTGCATTCCATCCCCCTATTACGGCTGAAAGCAATGGTAAAGAAGCGCATACCTCCGTATGTAACTTTATTGAGACCTCTTTGAACAAGTGGGAAAAATAACTCATTGTGCGCTAAACCAATTTTCAACTAGTTAGGAACTAGCAATTAAAAAAATCACCGTTATATGAGCTTCTGTATATAAAATGACGGCTTTCTATTTTACAGTACAACAATACTCTTTCACAAAAGGCATCCGTCCCGACTTAGTCTGTAACAATGGACAAGCATTGTATCTTTTCGTTTTCTTCTTAAAACGTGCCTGCACGAATTTTTTGTACGGTAGTCTAGAAAATTTTTCTCATGCATTGACGCAAAAAAAATTGTGAGCTAAACATTATTGCGTGCTCAAACAGTTTATTAGGTAGAATTTCGAGTTGCCGCGAAGCTCTACTGGATTAACCCTAAAACTACAGGGTCAAGCTATGACAATAACAAAAAAAGAAGCTCTGCTACTGGCTGCAAAAGAGCTCTTTGGTGAGTATGGCTATGCCGAGACTACGTTTAAAAAAATTTCTGAACGTGCCGGAGTTGCTCTTGGTTTACTTACACACCACTATGGAAACAAAGAAAAATTGTTTCTTGCAGCTGGGTTGGATGTTCTGGATGACTTCATTATCAAGCTGAGAGAAGCATGTGCTCAAGGAGATACAGGTTACGATTCTGTTATGAATTTTTGCCGTACCTACTTAGACTATTCTGTAATGCCGGAATCTCACTTTCTTGTTCTCGTTCGCTGCTCTCCATACTCAGATATGAAAACCCAAACGGATCGGGATATTATGTACGAGAAATTCAATCAAGTACCACGAGAACTTGAATATCACGTACGCAGAGGCATAGAGGATGGTTCAATTAAAGACTTACCTGCTCACGAAACCACTTCAGTCCTTACCTGTAACTTAGTTGGTGCAATTCGAACCCGTCTACTCACACCATATGCACCTGCTAATCTTTACGACGAAGTCCTCAAATTTATTTCCCGTAGTATTAAAAACGACTAACATTATTTGCTATTCTACAAAAAAAGGAAGAGATACATCTCTTCCTTTTTTTGTGCCATCAGCATAGATTCAATACTATGCCTGTATTAAGTCTCAAAAATTTGTTTTGTGCTTTTATGTAGTCTTAATCACCAATGGAATGATATGACGCGCATGAGACTCTTCATAAGTTCTACCAAGCTCAAACGTTACTTCATCCTTTCCTGCGAGTGAAGCAATCTCATCCACCAGCCCTTTAACATTAATAACAGGATGACGCATAAACACTTGCGGAAGACCATAGGTCAAATTGCAGGCAAGACATGCGCCATTACGCTGATTTAAATAAAAGGCAAACTCAAGCATGTTGTCGGTGGCTTTCACAAACGCAAGCTCAATGTCATAAGCACCACTTTCGGCTTCTCCGTATAACGCGTCGAAGAATTCATCAGTTTTTGATGCTGGAAACAATTCTTCCAGCTTTTCTTTTGTAAACACGGTATCCAACTGCATTGCGAACTCCCACCTTTTCTCTCAAGTATATCAACTTGTTTTTTCAGCAATAATTTTATCGCATACAATGCACAAAATTACTCACGTATGCACCGTATCGATTTTATATTAAGTCAGCAAGCGTTAGAAAGCCCTTTAAGGCGCTCTATTACGTCTTTTTCAAGCTGCAAAGCATTCGTATTAATTTGACCTATAGAAAACGTATCTAACAATTTACGAACAGACATTTTTTGACAAGTTGGAGTAAGTCCACCAAGGTAAGCAAGATACCCGACAACCGCTTCAGCAGAAATTCCATCCTCCCGCATCTTGCATAATTCAAAATGCCTATGCCGCTTTGCCAATCGTTCCCCTTCATGGTCGACAACAAGTGGAAGATGGATATATTCCGGAGGGGTACAACCAAACAATTCATACAAATACACCTGCCGGGGGGTACAATGTAGTATGTCTTCACCCCGAACAACCTGTGTTATCCCCTGACGCATATCATCTACAACAACAGCCAGCTGATATGCAAAAACACCATCTGAACGCTTAAGGGGAAAATCCCCACCGCATTCTTTCCAACTCATACAGCAATCACCGTGCAAAGCATCAGTAAAACCAATTTCAGTTTTTTCACAATGCAACCTCATAGAGCTTCTGCGTCCAGCAGCTTCCCTCTCTCCTCGTTCTTCTTCTGAAAGATGTAAACAAAGCTCCGGATAAGCACTTCCATAATCACTCAGGTGCGGTGCAGATGCCAATGATCGCAATTCCTTGCGGGTACAGTAACACGGGTAGACCAACCCATCCTTTTGAAGTGCTTCTATAACCCTGCTGTATAATAAGGTCGACTCACTTTGCGTATATGGTTCGTATTCTCCGCCAATATCAACCCCCTCATCCCAATCCAGACCAAGCCATTTGAGATCTTCAATTATACCATCGACAAATTCAGGCTTTGATCTATCCGGATCAATATCTTCAATTCGAAGAACAAGCCGGCCATTCTTTGCCCGGGCTGCAAGCCAACAAACGAGAAAAGACCACGCATTGCCAAGATGCATGTAACCTGTTGGGGATGGGGCAAAACGGCCTTTAACAGTACAATGCGGAGATGTACCGGCAGGACAAATTTCCGCAGCTATTTTTGCAAGATTACTTAAGGAGCTCATGCACCGTTGAAATCATGCCGTGCATGATAAGTCAACCACCATTACAACCTTAAATTTATCCATTAATGAGAAACACATGTTCGCAAAAGGCCGTCGCAAATTTCTTACATTCTCAATGAAAGACATAAAAATTGCCTTGCTAAATTAAAGTAATTTTAAAAACCTGCAATAACGATTCAGAAAAAAGTAACAATACCTTTATACTCTGTGCCGCTCCTTAGAACCTTCCGTTTTAATTAAAAATAAAAACTATTGCCCAACCATTTAGTTAGAGGTATAGTTATTTCAAGATAAGCATAAAAGCTGAAGTTTATTAGTTCATCTTGTAACCTAACTGATAAAGTTTGAAGTTTACGGAGGTGCCCATTTGGAAACTCCACCATGCATCTTAACAGGCGAATAGACCCCAATAATTCGCCAGCATTCTGATTAGGAAACTAATTAATTCTCAACGTAACTCAACTTGAAAGCACCAAGGTATTAGCCTTGGTGCTTTTTTTTGTTCACTGCCATTTGTCACCCCGCAAAAGAAATTTGTTTCCCCAATAGATTTTCATGATTTTTATTTGCTTCACTAATTTTTTTACGACCTAAAAACTAGTTACTCAATCAATTGTGTTACTGCTTTTATTAAAATAACACGAACAGTATCGATTGAGCGAACACTCATTACACAAACAGTGTATTATCAATTTTTTCTATAGATTACAGGAGAAATCATCGGCATCTTATTGACACATTTTGCCAGCAAGATGTACGACTTCTATTGTTCTTCAACGTTATAGATTCGTTTGATACTTATGGTTTACAAACGCCCAAATGCAAGGAGGCAGGGATGAGTCTCAACAGGCGTGATTTTGTTAAACTGTGTACAGGGACTGTGGCTGGACTTGGGGTTTCCCAAATGTTCAACCCAGCTGTATGTGAAGCGATTTCCGGTTCACTTAACGGCGAACGCCCTCCAGTTTTATGGTTACAAGGTGCAGGATGTACGGGATGTTCCGTGTCCCTCCTGAACTCTGTTAACCCACACATTAAAGATGTTCTGCTTAAAGTTATCAGTCTTGAATTCCATCCAACAGTGATGGCATGGGAAGGCGAACCTGCAATGGAGCATATGTTCAAAATTGCAGACAAGTATGACGGTAAATTCTTCCTTGTTGTCGAAGGAAGCATTCCTACTGAAGCCGAGGGTAAATACTGTGTAGTCGGCGAAGCCGATCACCAAGAAATTACCATGGTCGAAGCAATGAAAGAACTCGGTCCTAAGGCAGCAGCAGTGCTCGCAATAGGTACCTGTTCTGCATACGGCGGTATCCCTGCAGCAGCAGGCAGCCAAACCGGTGCAAAAGGTGTGCGTGATTTCTTCGAATCCGAAGAAATTGCTACTCCTGTTGTTAACATTCCTGGTTGTCCTCCGCATCCTGACTGGATCGTTGGTACAGTAACTGTTGCTCTTGATGCTATCAAAAAGCATGGTCTTGCAGATGGTCTTGGTGAAGTTGTTGAAATTCTCGACGATGATGGACGACCTACTCCATTCTACGGCGAAAACATTCACGACAACTGCCCATACCTTGAAGACTTTGATAATGACCTTCTGGCAACTAAGTTTACTGATGTTAGAGGTTGTCGCATGGAACTCGGTTGTAAAGGTCCAGACACCATGTCTGATTGTTACAAACGTAAATGGAACAACGGTATGAACTGGTGTGTACAGAATGCTGTATGCATCGGTTGCGTTGAGCCAGACTTCCCTGACGGTAAGTCCCCGTTCTACGAGCCTGCGTAACGGCTTGTGCGCCCTTATACATTCCTAAGGAGGAATTAACATGTCTGGTTGCAAAAGAAATGGAGCAGCAGCCAGCGGTAAAACAGCTCATATCGCAATCGATCCGGTAACCCGTATCGAAGGCCATTTAAAAGCTGATGTTACCGTTGAAAACGGCAAAGTTGTGGACGCAAAGCTTTCCGGCGGTATGTACCGCGGGTTTGAGCAGATCCTTCGTGGTCGCGACCCTCGCGACTCTTCCCAGATCGTTCAGCGCATCTGTGGCGTATGCCCAACAGCGCACGCAACTGCTTCTATTATGGCTCAGGACGCAGCATTTGGCGTTAAAGTAACCAACAATGCCCGCATTACCCGTAACCTCATACTCGGTGCTAACTACCTGCAGTCTCACCTTCTGCATTTCTACCACTTAGCAGCACAGGACTTCGTTCAGGGTCCTGATAGCGCACCGTTTGTACCTCGTTACCAAAAGTCTGACCTTCTTGAAGATCGCAGCAAAGATCTCAAAGCTGTTAACGCAGCGGCAGTTGATCAGTACATTGAAGCTCTCGATGTACGTGCTGTCTGTCACGAAATGGTTGCTATCTGGGGCGGTAAAATGCCTCACGTACAAGGCCTCGTAGCTGGTGGCACAACTGAAATGCCTACCAAAGATCGAATCCTTGAATACGCAGTGCGCTTCAAGAAAGTTCGCGACTTTGTTAATAACAAATACCTTCCGACTGTTTATACTGTTGGTTCTGTATACCCTGATATGTTCAAAGTTGGACAGGGACATAAAGCATGTATCGCATACGGTGTTTTCCCGCTTGATAATGCCTACTCCAAGTTCATGATGAAATCCGGCGTATACTTTGATGGTAAAGATCATAAGTTTGATCCTTCCAAAATCCATGAAGATGTTAAATACTCATGGTTTGAAGATTCCACTACAGGTCTTCACTACTCTGAAGGCAAAACTATTCCTGCTCCTGAGAAAGAAGGCGCATACAGTTTTGTTAAGGCCCCTCGCTACAATGGCGTCGCTTGTGAAGTAGGTCCTCTCGCTCGTATGTGGGTTGAGAACCCTCCACTTTCACCAGTCGGTCAGAAAATGCTGAAAGAAAAATTCGGTATGGATGCAAAACGCTTCCGCGACCTCGGTGAAGACGCAGCATTCTCCCTTATGGGTCGTCACGTAGCACGTGCTGAAGAATCTTGGTACATTCTTGACTTCATTGACGCATGGCTCAAAGAAGTTAAGCCAGACGAAGAGACCTTCACTGCTTACGAAATTCCTGAATCTGCTGAAGGTACTGGTTTCACAGAAGCACCACGCGGCGCTCTGCTCCACTACCTTGATGTTAAAGACAGCAAAATCAACAACTACCAGATTGTTTCTGCAACTCTCTGGAACTGTAACCCTCGCGATGACAAGGGTGTACGCGGTCCTGTTGAAGAAGCTCTCATCGGCATCCCAGTTCCGGACATTGATAATCCAGTAAACGTGGCGCGTCTCATTCGCGCCTTTGACCCATGACTGGGCTGTGCCGTTCACGTGATGAACGCAGAGACCGGTAAAGTTTCCGTAGTTGAGTTTGAATAAGACTCGCTCCTGAAATTACCTAATAAAAGAGGAACCGTCTGGTTCCTCTTTTTTTCTTCAAACTCTTTTCTCTGGTCGAGAAAACAACTGAGACAAAAGCCTTGCTCAGGTCTCACTGTTTATTTTATTGATAGGTAATTCATTTTTTCTGTTTTCACATTGCTGCTTAAAGGACGGATCATGGAAAAACTTTTAGTACTAGGTATTGGCAATACGCTTTTAACTGATGACGGTGTCGGCGTTCATGCTGCTGAAGTTCTTTGGAAAGAAGAATGGCCGGAAAATGTTACCGTGATGGAAGCAGGAACCTTTACCCAAGATATTTACGCCCTTTTCCAAGGCTACGACAGACTGCTTGTTCTTGATGTTATCCACGCGGAACATGAACCGGGTACCATTTATGAACTGACTGAAGACGATATCCGCTCTAACAAAAAACAGCGTGTTTCGATTCATGATATTGACATGCTTGATTCATTACGCATGTGTGAAATGCGTTGTGGTAAGCGTCCTAAAATGGAAATTATTGGAATGCAGCCCTATGACATTACAACTTGGAACATCGGTCTCTCCGATGTTTGCAAGCCTAAATTTGACAAGTTCGTAGCTCATACACGTAAACGCATTAATGAGATTATTGCAGAAATGAGCTAAGGTTATTTTTTCCTGCCAATAAAAAAGCCCCTGTATCAGGGGCTTTTTTTTGTATCTGACACAACCTTCGAAAAACGTAATGAAAATAACCCAATGATATTCTTTTTTTCTATTATGAAGAAAAATTCAATTATGCTATCGTGATGGCAGTTATATCAGTTGGTTTCTTTAATAGATATGTAGTGTTACGTATGAAGCCAACAGTGTTTATACGTCTGGTGTAGCACTAAGGTGCAAACCGTTTCCTTCCTATAAGGAGGTTGTATGAAAATTTCTGTAGGTCTCGGCAAAGACGATGTCGTTGAACGTCTAGAAAAGAAAGGGGTCTCCCGCCGTCAGTTCATGAAGTACTGTACTGCGGCTGCTGTGTCCCTTGGAATGGCTCCTGCGTTCGGAGCAAAAATTGCCGAAGCTATCACCTCTAAACTCCGCCCTTCTGTTGTGTATTTGCATTGTGCAGAATGCACCGGCTGTACCGAAGCTCTCCTTCGGGCACATGAGCCGTACATTCAAGAGATCCTTTTCGATACCATTTCATTGGATTATGATGAGACTATCATGACCGCTGCAGGCGATGCTGCTGAAAAAGCACTTGAGCAGGCTGTGGAAAATCCTAATGGCTTTATCCTTGCTATTGAAGGTGGTGTCCCGACAAAAGACGGCGGTATATACGGTAAAGTAGCCGGACATACCATGCTGGACATTGTCAACAACATTGCTCCTAAAGCTACAGCTCTTATCAACCATGGCACCTGTGCCTGCTTTGGTGGCGTTCAGGCTGCTGCTCCTAACCCAACTGGTGCAAAGGGTGTTAATGAAATCCTTAAAGATAAAAACATCGTAGGCATCAATGTTCCGGGTTGCCCTCCTAACCCGTATAACTTTGTGGGTACGATTTTATATTATCTCACAAAGCACAAAGCCCCAGAACTTGATGATTTGCAAAGACCTGTTCCGTTCTTTGGAACAAGCGTTCATGACCAGTGCCCACGCTTACCACACTTTGAAGCTGGTGAGTTTGCTCCTTCCTTTAATTCTGAGGAAGCTCGCAAGGGATGGTGCCTGTATGAATTAGGATGTAAGGGTCCAGATACCTATAACAACTGCCCTACCATCAAATTCAATCAGGTAAACTGGCCTGTTGATGCAGGTCACCCTTGTATCGGCTGCTCTGAACCTAACTTCTGGGACGAAATGAGCCCGTTCTATGAAAACTAGCAGCTTGAACCGATAGCTTATCCCAAGGAGCAAGATACATGAAAAGCAATTCCTCTGGATTCCCTGTTACCCCTCAGGGCAACAAGAGCGGCAGAGTTGTTGTAGATCCTGTCTCGCGTATCGAAGGTCACCTTCGTATCGAGGTAGAATTAAAAGATGGTAAAATTGCCAACGCATGGAGTTCTTCTACTCTATTTCGTGGGCTTGAAATAATCCTTAAAGGTCGCAAACCGGAAGATGCACAGCACTTTACCCAGCGCTCATGCGGCGTATGTACCTACGTACACGGCCTCGCTTCCACCCGCGCAGCAGAAGATGCCTGTAATGTAACCATTCCGGAAAACGCTACCCTTATCCGTAACCTTGTTATGGGTAGCCAGTATATGCATGACCATCTCGTGCATTTCTATCATCTCTGCGGATTGGACTGGATTGATGTAGCAGGTGCCCTGAAAGCAGACCCTAAGAAAGCTGCTTCCATCGCCAACTCAATCTCTCCACGCCAAACCAAAGTCGAAGACCTTAAAGCGGTTCAGGCAACTCTTAAGAAGTTTGTAGACAGCGGCCAGCTTGGACCTTTCACTAATGCTTACTTCTTAAACGGTCACGAAGGTTACTACCTGAGCCCAGAGCTTAACCTTATAGGTACAGCACACTACCTTGAAGCACTCAAAATACAACTGCTTCCTGCCCGTGCTATGGCTATTTTCGGTGGTAAAAACCCGCATCCTCAGTTCATGCAAGTTGGCGGCGTTACCTGCTACAAATCTTTGGAAAAAGAAAAGCTCAAGCAGTTCCGCGATCTGCTCATGCAGACCAAAAACTTCATTGACCAAGTCTACATTCCTGACCTTCTTGCAATCGCAGGCCAGTATAAAGACTGGACGCAATACGGTGGCTGTACCAACTTCCTTACCTTCGGCGAATTCCCGACAAAAGGTCAGGAACTTGATTCCCGTTACTTCCCAGCCGGCATAGTGATGAATCGCGACTTCGGCAACGTACAGAAGTTTGATCCAAATAAAATTGCAGAACACGTACGCTACAGCTGGTACGAAGGCGATAAAGCATTACATCCATACAAAGGCGAAACTGATCCTAAGTACACTGAAATGTTCGGTGAAGATCGCTACTCATGGATGAAAGCTCCTCGCTATGAAGATAAAGCTATGGAAACCGGCCCTCTTGCACAGGTACTCGTTGCCTACGCAAAAGGTCATCCAAAGATTAAACCGCTTGTAGATCACGTTCTTAATACCCTTGGCATTAAAGTAGAAAATCTCTACTCAACCCTTGGTCGTATCGCCGCTCGTGGTATTGAAACAGCCGTTGCAGCTGAACACTGTGTGGACATGCTGGATCAGCTTGAAGCCAACCTCGCTGCAGGTAAAAACCAAATTATCGAAGATGTCGATATGGTTGAAAAAGGCGAAGGCGTTGGTTTTGTTAACGCACCACGCGGTGGGCTCTCTCACTGGCTTAAAGTTAAAGAAAAAAAGATTGATAACTTCCAGCTTGTTGTGCCTTCCACATGGAACCTTGGACCTCGCTGTGCAAACGACCTGCTGTCACCAGTAGAAGAAGCACTTGTCGGTACTCCTGTGGCAGATGCAGAACGCCCTGTTGAAATCCTCAGAACTGTGCACTCCTTCGACCCATGTATCGCCTGTGGCGTACACGTGATCGATGGAAATACAAACAAAGTACATAAGTTCAAAATTAGATAAAGATAATCGCCTCTAAATGCTGGGGGAAATCTTACTAGATTTCCCCCAGCAAACATACTACAAAGTTTTTTTTAAAACTTATCCACCATCTTGTAATCCTTAGATTATAACCAATCATACCCTTCACAAAATTTTACTTCTAATCGCAGGTTGGAGGGCATACCTCTTACGAGGTTCAGGCAACACGTCGTTCTTCGAAGAACCGCCCCAACTATACACAGATGGCCGCATTAGCCAGTGAGGCAACAAAAGATATTATGAATAATTCTCCTGAAATTCTCGTTCTGGGCGTGGGAAATACTCTGTATACTGATGAAGGCCTTGGAGTTCGAGCTGTTGAACAGCTGTCCTCTTCATATAATTTTTCAGATAACGTAACCTTATTTGACGGTGGCACACTTGGCATGAAGCTGATGGACCACATCGTTCAATACGACAAATTAATTGTTGTTGATGCCGTGCTATGCGGCGATGAAGCCGGTTCAATATACCGTCTAGTTGGCGAAGATCTGCGCAAAAGCCTTGGTTTTAACAACTCCATGCATCAAACTGATTTAGTCGACACCCTTATTTTCTGTGAACTGGTAGGAAACCGTCCTGATACTGTTGTAATCGGGATGGAGCCTAGCGACTATCAAACAATGAATCTAAATCTCTCATCAGAAGTAGCTTGCAAACTCGATTCAATGTGTGACATTGTACTCCAGGAAATTACCGAATCCGGCGGCAAATTTTTCAAAAAATAGCCAACCGGAATCTTTTCAACGTATATTTTGATGAATTATCAGCCTTACGCTGTTCCTAGGAGTGCTTATGTGCCTTGCAATTCCTGCTGAAGTTGTAGAAATTCAGTCTGATACCGTGGCAAAATGTCGTGTGGGACAAAGTGAAACATATATTGATGTTTCGACTATGCTTTTAGAAAGTCCTGCCGAAATTGGCGACTTCGTGATTGTTCACGCAGGATTCGCACTTCGGAAACTGGACTTTGATGAAGCACAGGAGACACTGCGATTGCTCAGACAAATGGCAGGAATTAATGAGTGCACGCCTGGCGCTTTTTAATTATTCAGTTCATAACGATTTTTGGTCTCCTGCAGAACTACTGCAGGGGACTTTTTTCTTTTGACAAAAAAGTTATTTTTCTTCATCACAGCTGTGTTCTTGACTTTAGCAAACATTTAAATCAATCTAACTGACTTATTTCAGCAATGTTACTTCCGGAGGAAGAGATTCCCATGAGCGACTACAAAAAGACGCTACATCTCCCAAAAACCAAATTTCCGATGAAGGCAAACCTCTCCCAGAAAGAGCCAGAAATGCTCAAAGAATGGGAAAGCAAAAAAGCCTATGATGCCATGCTCGCCGCAAGCGGTGAGAATGGTGAGTACGTCCTGCACGACGGACCTCCATATGCTAACGGTCATCTCCATCTTGGTCACGCACTGAACAAGATTCTTAAAGATATTATTATTAAATCCCAGAACATGCAGGGCAAAAGAGCTCCGTATATTCCGGGTTGGGACTGTCACGGTCTCCCAATTGAGCTTAAAGTTGAACAGCAGCTCGGCGATAAGAAAAACTCTATTCCTGAGCACGTGTTCCGTAAAGTATGCCGCGAATACGCAGAAAAGTTTGTTGGTATCCAGCGTAAAGAATTCAAGCGTCTTGGCGTTCTTGGTGACTGGGACAACCCTTACCTCACCATGCACCCATCTTACGAAGCTGCAACTGCTCGTGAGCTTGGTCACTTTATGGAAAAAGGTTCTGTTTCTCGTAGCAAAAAGCCAATTTACTGGTGTTCATCCTGTAAAACTGCTCTTGCAGAAGCAGAAGTAGAGTACGACGATCACGTATCCCCTTCTATCTATGTTCGTTTCCCTATGAACGACGCACGGGTGAAGGAAGTATTCCCGCAGGCTGATCCAGCAAAAACCTTTGCCGTCATCTGGACAACCACCCCTTGGACTATTCCAGACAACATGGCGATTGCTGTACACCCAGAGCTTGAATACAGCCTTGTGGCTGTAAATGGCGACTTCTACCTGCTTGCTTCTGCACTGGTTGAAGAAAACGTTAAAACCTTTGGATGGGAAAACTACGCTGTAGTTGGAACAACCACAGGTGATAAGCTTGAAGGTATTGTAGCCAAGCACCCTATTTATGACCGAGAATCTCCTCTCTGCCTCGGTGACCACGTTACTACCGAATCCGGTACCGGCTGTGTTCACACTGCTCCGGGTCATGGTCGCGAAGACTTTGAAGTTGGTCAGAAGTACGGTCTTGAAATTTATTCTCCAATGGACGACGAAGCTCGCTTCCTCGATTCTGTTGAGTTCTTCGCAGGCCTCACTATTACTGAAGCTAACCCTAAAGTAATTGAGAAGCTTGAAGAAGTCGGCAACCTTCTCGCGCAGTCCAAAGTAAAGCACTCTTACCCACACTGCTGGAGATGTAAGAAGCCTGTTATATTCCGTGCCACAACTCAGTGGTTCATCACTATGGAAACTAACGACCTTCGCAAACGCTCTCTTGAAGCAATCCGTAACGATGTTAAATGGATTCCGGCATGGGGTGAAGAACGTATCTACAATATGATCGAAAACCGCCCTGACTGGTGTATCTCACGTCAACGTATGTGGGGCGTACCTATCATCGCACTGCTTTGTAAAAGCTGTGACGAAGCATGGTACGACACCGACTGGGTAAAAGGCATTGTAGAGAAATTTGCAGAGCATAAAACGGGCTGTGACTACTGGTTTGAATCAGATATCGCTGACCTCGTACCAGAAGATCTTGTTTGTCCTAAATGTGGTGGACACCACTGGAAGCGCAGCAAAGACATTCTCGACGTTTGGTTCGACTCCGGCACCAGCTTTGCCGCAGTTGTAGAACAGCGTCCAGAACTCAGCTTCCCTGCCGATATGTACCTTGAAGGTTCTGACCAGCACCGCGGTTGGTTCCACAGCTCACTGCTGGCCTCCATGGGCACCCGTGGCTGTCCTCCGTATAAAGAGGTTCTTACTCACGGCTACGTTGTCGACGGTGAAGGCAAAAAAATGTCCAAGTCTGTGGGCAACGGTATTGAGCCAGAAGAGGTAATCAAAAAATACGGTGCAGAAATTCTCCGTATGTGGGCATCCTCTGTTGAATACCGTGAAGACGTTCGTATTTCTGAAGAAATTCTGAGCCGACTGGTTGATGCATACCGTCGCATCCGCAACACCAGCCGTTACCTGCTTGGCAACATCAGCGACCTTACTCCTGATGCGCTTGTTTCGTTTGAAGAAATGGAACCACTTGATCGCTACGCAGTTGACCTTGTATGCCGTGCATATGAAAAAATTCAGACTGCTTACACCGAATACGAATTCCACAAGGTGTACCATACACTGCATAACTTGTGCACAACGGATCTTTCTTCTTTCTACTTAGATATTCTGAAAGATCGCCTCTACTCTTCTGCTGCAGACAGCAAAGAGCGCCGTTCAGCACAAACTGCAATGCTGCACATTGTAACCTTACTGGTTCGTAGCATGGCTCCAGTTCTCAGTTTCACGGCTGAAGAAGTGTTCAAATACATTCCTGAAGGCCTCAAGCCGGAAGTAGATACGGTATTTGCTCTCTCTTCCAAGGACCTGCAGCTGTTCTCTATCTCAGATGAAGAACGAGTAAACTGGGAAATGCTGCTTCAAGTTCGCTCTGAAATGACCAAAGCGATTGAGCCAGTGCGTAAAGAAGGAATTGTTGGCCATCCTCTGGATACCCACATTACTTTATACATGGCAGCACCTATTGCAGAAAAACTTGAAGCACTAAAAACAGACCTGCGTGCCAACTTTATCGTTTCCCAGCTTTCTACAGCAGCTCTTGATGATGCTCCGGCAGATGCTTTTGCATCTGAAGCCGTTGAAGGACTTAAGATTACAGTTGCTAAAGCTGAAGGCGAAAAATGCGAACGCTGTTGGATTTACAGCAACGAACTTGGTACAGACAGCGAACATCCGACTATCTGCCCACGTTGTACAGGCGTACTTCAGGCAGCAAAGTAATCAAATATAGTTGCCTCTACGGGCTAGGGCGTTGCCCTGGCCCGTATGAGAGCTTTTGCTCTCACCTGCAATTAATTGCACTGACAGCTTCTTCATTTGACTTTTCATTGTAAAAAGCCTTTGAAAAGTCGTCTAAGGAAAAGCGTTACAGGCAAACCATTGACATTTCGCTATAAGCGAACGTTACAAAGAAAAATGTAGCAGGTCATCCTCAATAACCGGAGGCAACTGGTTTTGTCATAAAGTTAAGAGCCTTCCGGACTTGATTCGGCAGGCTCTTTTTCTATATGCTTCCATATCTGGAGGTTCCATGCGCTCACGATATCTGATCGTCTACGGAATTGGTCTTTTTTCCATTATCGCGGACCAGTTCACCAAATGGCTTACCGTTCACCACATCCCCCTTTGGAGGGGCTTTCCTGTTGTTCCTGATTTCTTTAACTTAGTGCATGTACTTAACCGTGGTGCGGCATTTGGTTTTTTAAACAGTACAGAAAGCAACTGGCAAATCTGGTTGTTTAGTGGTGCTGCAATAGCTGCCTGTGTTGCAGTGCATCTAATGACACGTTCAGCAAAATCTAACAAAATTTTATTTACAGCGCTGGGTTTTATTCTCGGCGGTGCCATTGGCAATCTCATTGACCGAATCCGGATTGGCGCTGTTATCGATTTTCTTGATTTTTATTATAAAAACTACCACTGGCCGGCATTCAACGTTGCGGATATCTGCATATGTGTAGGTGCTGGATTAATGCTGCTGACTATCAGGGACTTTACTTAGAGAGGGCTCATGACTGAATTACTACCAATTTTAAATGTTTTTTCGGTGTCTGAAATGCATCCGGCACTGTTAGCTCTGGCACTCGCTCTTCCCATTTTGCCTAATTTGTGGTCTATTTGGCATTCGTATAAACATGAATTTACCTCACCAATGGAAAAATATGGTTGGATGCTTGCTGGTGTAATGCTGCCAGTACTGGGTGGAATCCTCTACCTTCTATTCGGCTTCCGTCGCACTACCGGCCTTGCCCCATGGGCGAAACCACCTCAACAGAGAGGATAATCCATGCGAATTACCATTCGTATAACTATTGTATGTCTCAGTACGTTATTTCTGCTTGCTTGCGTTAAACAGGAACAAGTAAACCTCCTCGAACGTAAGCTGTCTCAACAAGAACAACAAATTTTGGTTCTTAACAACTCACTCGGTTCAACGTCACAAGCACTCGAAACAGTTCGCCCTGAACAGGCTGATATCTGGTCTGAACTTAAGGGCATGAAAGTTTCTGTAGCGACACTGGAAGGCCAGATTGAGGATGTGCAGACTGAAACAGGTACCATGGCTTCTCTTGAAGCTGACGTGGCAAACATTAAACAACGCATTACACAAATCGAAGGTGCCATGCGGATGATGTCGTCACAACTAGGTATTGAAAACCATCTTCCAGCGCCTGCACCGCAAAAAACTCCGACACAGTCTGCTGACTCCGGAGCAATGCTTCCTCCCCAGAATGGACAAGTAATACCGGGCACTCCACCTGTAGCTGTTCCTACGCCTGTTGCTCCTGCAACTCCTCCTCAGAAGGTAGCTCCTGAAGATCTTGCAGAAACATTATACAAAAGCGCACTAGATGCTTTTAATGAACGCCGCTATGAAGACGCGCAGCGCATGTGGAGTGAGTATGAAAAAACCTATCCAAAGTCTAAGTTAGCCGCTAACGCTAAATTTTGGCAGGGGGAAGCGTATTTTCAAATGAAAAATTACCCGCGTGCAACCTTGGCCTACGAGGATGTTATTAAAAAATATCCTCACAGCAACAAATACCCACAGGCCTTATTAAAACAGGGTCTCAGTTTTATTAAACAAGGCAAAACGAATGCCGGCAAGTTCCGCCTCAACCAACTTATTGAAAAATTCCCTAAATCCGTTGAGGCTAAACGCGCAAAGCAAGAGCTTGCTAAACAGTAAGTGCAATATTGGTTAACATCATGACAAAAGAGTTCCGTAAAAACGTCCACCTGACATTTCCACCGACCATTTCCGGTTCACCTGTTATCTGTGACCTTACCAGAATGTTTGACCTTTCTTTTAACATTCTTAAAGCACAGATTACTCCTCGTAAAGAAGGGTACATGACCGTTGAAATTATCGGCTCCAGAGAAAATTACCAAAAAGGAATTGATTATCTGGAAAAAAATCACGTTGTTGCAACCCCTGTTGCGCAGCGAATCTCTCGTGATGAAGATTCCTGCATGCATTGTGGTATGTGCACGGCAATCTGTCCTAATGGTTCTCTTTTTGTTAATCGTGAAAAGCGTATTGTCGAATTTGATATTGAACGCTGCACCGCTTGCGGCATGTGCGTACGAGTATGCCCAGTTAACGCTATGCACGTTGATGCTGAAAACGGAATGATCTAACACCGGAGTTGTTTATGGAAAAACGAGAATTTGCATCCATCTCATTGTATCTCAAAGGGCGTCTGCGCCTTCTTACTGACAAAGATGAGCCGTCCCGTTTTTCCGGATTCGGTCTTTCTGATTCCGCTGCTGATGTTGAAGAGCTTACAAACTCACACACACCGGAAGCAATGGTTTCGTTTCTGCTAAACATGAATGCAAAACTTGATGCGATTCTCTCCCACTTAAAGCATGATCAGCTCGAAATGGACTTTCCAAATCCAATAGAGGTAATCAAGCTTAGCGGAGCAGACCTTACAATCAAGAACACCCTTGGATTAACAGAAGGTGCACACCTTGAGCTGCTTATCTTTCTAAGTGACTTCCCATTGAGTGTTGCAGGTGCTTGTGGTCATGTAACAAAGGCTGACAGCGAAAGTGCTACTATTAAGTTTGACCGGATCAGCGCTGAAGATAGAGAAAAAATAGTTCATCACGTCTTTGTTGAAGAACGAAGACAAATCCGAACTCAGCGTCTTACATAACAGCTAACCGTTGAACCGTTCTGGAATCCATAGACTTTCATAATAAATAAGCCCTCTTGTTGTTCTCAACAGAGGGCTTTTTGCTGTTCTGCACAAGCTTCTTACATTTCAATATTATTACATTTTATCAATGCTGCGGAAAACAACATAGAACACGTTGCTTTTCAAGCCATAATTCTTCATAGTTGCACGTGCCCCAAGGGTATTTTCTCTTTTGTTTTCTTTCTCACTTCAACGACATCTTAGGGAGACTTTTTTCATGAATAACTCAGACACTCCTGTAATGGACGAAATTTTAAATCGCGTTTCTACTCAACTCGCGAACAGCATTACACAGACCATTACCAACAGTGTAGAAAATACCCTAAGCGAGCATTTAACTCAGGCATTAATGGAAGGCGAATTCTACAAAAAACTCAGTGTGGAAATGCATGAAGGCCTTCAATCTATTTATTCTGAAATCACTGGCCCTGATGATACGTCAACGGTCTCTGAAGAAAAGAAAGCCACCCAGCTTTTCGGAGAAGCTTCTGAACAACTGGACGCTGTATATAAGACACTGGAAAACGCCACTGATGACATTATGACCATTGTCGAGCAACAGATTCAAATGCGGGAACTTGCATTTGCCCACCTGCAAAATGCACGGCGAGCACAGCCAGACAACAAAGATCTAGCTGCCCTTGCTTCTCTTGAAGATAAGCTAGGACAGAATATGAATGAAATCATGACAGCACTAAGCTTTCAGGACCTTGCCGGCCAGCGTATTCTCCGCATCATCGGTGCGTTACAAAATCTTAAAACCACCGTGTTTGACCTCTATTCAACAAGCGATTTCATCGCAGTAAAAAAAGCTGAAA
The DNA here is from genome assembly GCF_000384815.1 of Halodesulfovibrio aestuarii DSM 17919 = ATCC 29578. NCBI lineage: Bacteria > Pseudomonadati > Thermodesulfobacteriota > Desulfovibrionia > Desulfovibrionales > Desulfovibrionaceae > Halodesulfovibrio > Halodesulfovibrio aestuarii. The sequence continues at coordinate 576,147 of NZ_ARQF01000021.1, read as the reverse complement.
GAGAATCTCAGGCGAAACAGACTGACCTTACGAAAGAAGTTGAAAATTCAGAGCTTAAAGGACCTAGCGACGCAACGTCTCAATCAGATGTCGATAATCTACTCGCATCCCTTGGGCTTTAGAACTTATAAGATAGTGATTACTTTTTACTATACTTCTTGTATGTTACCCAAAATACTGTTTCATGACCTGCTCTAAAGTGATACACACAACTACAAGAAAAACGCTGAGACATACATCCATAGTAACTTTTTGCAAGTTTGCAATTGACAGTGAGTTACCAAGGTGTTAGCTACTCCTCCTCAGCACATAAAGGGCCTATAGCTCAGTTGGCAGAGCCTCCGGCTCATAACCGGCAGGTCGCAGGTTCAAATCCTGCTAGGCCCACCAGAGAGAACAAGGATTTACGGGATATCCCCGTAAATCCTTTTTTCGTTTTTACTACCTTCTTGCTACCCAACCGTATATGCTGATGTATCCTATCAGCATCAAAAAAGATTGAGTACTCAAAAAATTATACCATTTCACTATACTCTGTTACATTTGGTAGCGGTTTGTTATGCCATACCATACGGAAGTTACCAGAGTTTGCTTTTTCATTCTCCAACCACATAATACAACCCAGCTATGATATTATTTGTAATATTAGTATCCAGCTGTTGAAGCTGCCAACACTGCCATATAATATTCAATATATGAATCGGGTTAAAACCGCAGCCTACCTTGACGAGAAGCACTTACTAACGTAGTAATTTTAACGCTTATCGACACGCAATAAATAGACTTCGTAATTTAAGGGGCATAATTAATGAAGCTTTCTGCGCGTACTCGCTATGCTGTCAGAATTCTAGTTAAATTAGGACGGCATGGCACTGACTCTCCATTGAAAACCACATCCTTATCTGAATCTTCCGGAGTTTCTGTACAATTCATAGAACAAATATTGCGTCCCCTAAAAAAAGCCGGACTAATTGCAAGTATGCGTGGCGCTGCTGGCGGCCATATGCTTGCTAAGACCCCCGAGGATATCTCCGTTGGGGATGTTATTCGTATAATGGAAGGGCATGTTGGCCTTACCGCATGCTGTGACAAAAAACTTGCGGACGATTGTCCACGCAAAGATTTCTGTACTACTCGAAGCGTCTGGATCAAAGCTTCTCAAGTTCTTGAAAACGAGCTTAACTCCATTTCTTTGCAAGATATTATTGATGGTAAAGTTCACCCTATCGAATAGTTTTTAACATTTTTCCTTTCGTATTTTTTGCATTGTAACATGCTTTATATATGGAACAAACAACAACGCCTTGCTACTTTGTATAGCAAGGCGTTGTTGTTTTGTGTTTCTCTTTTCTTCACACCACACGACTATAACCGCCCCCACTGTTTACAGATAGTCCTCTTCTCTTTCGATCCCTCTCTCCATAACTCCCTCTAATACACATAACTATTTTTTGTAATCCTTATTGACACCCCTTTCTGATTCAGCTATTTCCGACCTATCTAATCCGGATTAAATTAATCTGGATTACCAAAGTAGGAATTAAACAGACACGAACTACACACCAAACTAAGGAGCAAGTCATGCGAATCTCTACAACTGCACATAATGCATCGTTATTGCTAGCTCATCTTGCTCTACAGGATGGCAATAAACCAGTCCCAGCTGCGGCTTTATCTGACAAAACAGGGATCTCCGTTAAGTTCATCGAAAAAATTATTCGGTCATTGAAAACTGCGGGAATGGTGAGAAGCGTACGTGGCGTTGCCGGAGGACATATCCTCTGCAGACGTCCTGAAGACGTAACTCTTGCGCAGGTATTACGAGTAATTGAAGGCGGAGTAATTGCCCCTACTCCTAATTCTGACGATGAATTCTTCCCGGCTCAGGTTGTCGGCTCTTGGGATAGTGTAGCACAAGCCTTAGAAGACACGCTTGAAAAAATTACTCTTGCTGATCTGATGCGGAGTCAAGCTTCAAGCTACAGTAATAACATTTTGCTCAGTAACACATTGGAAGCACGAGATGCGACACACATCCCCCTTCCGACGTTAGCTTAATTGTACATCTATTCAGAAAAAAAACGACTGCGTTGCCGCGCAGTACACTTTTTCCATGAATATAATGTTGCTTTAAAAATCGTCTAAAAATGACGTAACCGCTTACCGTGGCCTGCTAGGCACCCACGTGTAGGCACTACTTCACTGATATGTAAGAGGAGATCAGGCATGAAGAAACTACTTATTCTCGGTTCAGGTTGTGGCGGCACAATGATTGCCGCAAAAATGCGCAAGCTGCTTGCCGAGAAAGAATGGGATATCACCATCATCGACCGTGACCCGATGCACCACTACCAGCCAGGCTGGTTGTTTGTGCCTTTCGGGATTTACACTCCGGGTGATTGTGTAAAGCCAAAAGCTGAATTTATCCCTAAAGGTGTTAACTTCGTACTGGATACCATCACCAACATCGACCCTAAGAACAAAGTTGTTACCACTAAAGAAGGCAAGTACGATTACGACTGGATTGTAATCGGTACTGGCTGTCGTGTTGTGCCGGAAGAAGTTGAAGGCATGATGGACGACTGGCGCGGTGACATTCACGACTTCTACACCCCTGATGGTGCTGCGGCTCTTATGCCTAAAATGCACGAATTCACCAAGGGCAAGCTTATTCTTAATATTGCTGAGACACCGTACAAATGTCCAGTTGCTCCGCTTGAATTCCTCTACATGGCAGATGACTTCTTCAAAAAACGCGGCGTTCGTGACAATATTGAGATCGAACTCGTTACCCCGCTTACAGGCGCTTTCACCAAGTCTGTTGCAAACCGAATCCTTGGCGGCCTCTGTAAAGAAAAAGGCATCAACATTGTTCCTAACTTCGTTCTCGACAGTGTAGATACTAAAAATAAAGCTCTCGTTGACGTAATGGGTGAAGAGATCAACTACGACTTACTCGTATCCATCCCACCTAACTTTGGTCAGCAGGTACTTGAAGATTCCGGCATCGGCGATGCAATGTGTTTCGTGCCTACTGACAACCACACTCTCAAAGCTGAAGAGCACGAGAACATGTACGTTATCGGTGATGCAACCAACGTTCCGACATCTAAAGCTGGCTCCGTTGCTCACTTCGAGTGCGACATCATTAGCGAAAACCTTTTTGCTGAAATCAACGGTAACGCACCGCACCACATGTTTGATGGTCACTCAAACTGCTTTATTGTTACCAGCCTCGAGAAAGCCTCCCTCATTGACTTTAACTACGAAACTGAGCCGCTTCCAGGCAAGTTCCCACTTCCAGGCGTAGGTCCATTCGATCTTCTCGGCGACACACGTATGAACTACTACGGCAAGCAGATGTTCCGTTGGGTTTACTACAACCTCATGCTGAAAGGTCACGAACTTCCGTTTGAGCCAAACATGTACATGGCTGGCAAAATAGACGTTCGTAAAAACAAATAGCGGAGCCTACTATGACCAACGAAGAACTCATTTTAGCTCGCCTGGAAGCCATGGAAGAAAAAATCAGCATGATGCACAGTCGCGCTGAGACCATGGCTGAACTGGGAGCTACAGTTACCCCGATTATGCGGGATACTCTTCACAACGTAATGCTCGGCGAACTAGATGCGCTGCAACACCGTTGCGAACTAGATGACATCACAGCCCTGTTAAAACGCTTTGTAATGAGCGTTCGTAATATCACATGGGCACTTGAGCGTCTTGATGACCTTGTAGACATATGGGCACTTACAGAGCCTATGATTAAGCCTACGTTCCTTGCTGGCGTCAGCAAGTTTCAGGAACTGGACGAAAAAGGTGTGTTCAAATCTATCAATGCACTTGCTGAATCCATGGGCACAATCACTGACAAATACTCTCCAGAAGAAATCGGCCGCATGGGCGATGGTCTGGTAGTACTTGCAGGTCTCCTTGGAAAGATGGGCGATGCTGATCTTGAAAATGCAAAGCCTGTGAGCCCGCTTGGTATGGTTGCAAAACTTCATTCCAAAGACTCCAAACAGGCACTGGGTCTTGTTATGGAACTTCTTTCCGCACTTGGTAAAGAAAAAGCATAACAGCCAGCCTCATGAATTCAAAAGCCCCTTACAGCAATGTAAGGGGCTTTTTTATTGATCAATATTTTTTAGTGCAAAGATTTCTTGCCTCCTCACTCTCATTTTTTAAATTCCTACAATTTTAGTAGGAAAAGAGTTGAACCAAATTCTCCAATACTGTAGCATTAATCATCTACTAAGAAATTGTTTGAATTTGCATAACAACCAAAATGTTTTTTCAGCTGGTTTCACATAGCGCCGTTCACAAGTTAGTTCGGTGTACTCATTAATATTTTTTTGCGTTCAAATCATACTTCAATAGTATGATTTAGGATATAATCTCATTGTGCAAATACAGGCAATGCATTGCCGCACTTTTGTACAACGTCAATTTTCAGATTATAAAATCTGTTCGTGGGCACGCTCAACCAGGAGGAAAGGGATATGGTACAACCTAACACAGCTAACAGCCCTAAAAATTGGAATGACCTTTGGGAACCACAAAACAAAGAGCGCTGGATTAAAAAAGCCGCTGAACGCACTAGTCGCGCGGGCGATACGACTGATGCATACGCTGTAAACAGACCTATGGATTGGGATATGTGGCAGCCAAGCAAAAAAAGATAGCAATTTTATTTGATCCTCCTGATTTTTTTCTGGAGGATCAATTCATTAAAACAACACGACTCCGATAAGTCATCCCTTCTCCTCATAAACTTCCCATCTTTTATTTCTCTTTAACACGCGGTTTGCATACTTTTCTTGACCATCATCGCATGTTATGTCATAGCACACATCCGCTTTGCGACACGCAAAGAATTGTGCCGATCACATACAGCCAGCACGGAATCAGAGTTTTGCTAAAAAACATGTAGTCAACGCTACAGACAGAACGCTGCTTTTTTTTCCTATTGCTGGATTTATTCTTAATTTTCGTTGATACTAACGCTGTTTTACAGGCGACAAACTATACCGCCTTCCTAACTTGTTGAGAGATGTTCATGAAGACAGCTGACCTTATCGGAAAAATCGAAGATACAGCCATTCTTTGCGGCGCAGCTACATGGGATAACTGTGGCGTGCAGATTCCCAACCGAAGAAAAAATGTACAAAAACTTGCTCTGGCGCTTGATCCAACTGAAGAGACAATTCAGGCAGCCATAGCACAGGGTGCAGATTTTATACTTACGCACCATCCGTTGTTGATGAAGCCTCGGTATTTAAACAGACTTGATACACATTTTTCTATTGTATCAGCGCTCATACAAAATGATATATGCCTTTACAGTGCACATACGTCGCTTGATGCAAACCCGGAAGGACCGGCGGGATGGCTAGCACGTGCGCTTGAACTGCAAGATTGCAAAATACTTGGCGCTTCCTGTACCTTTGAACCGGAAGCTATTGCTTTTACGCCATCACGTAAGACTGCAGCAAGCTCTATGCTCTATGAATGGGAAAACCACCCCCATATTCACTGTGTGCGGCACGTTGAACAAATGATCAATGTAACATATAATAAAGAGCATCGAAGCACTGTTCTTGCTCAGCTTGCAGCTGACTTGGATGAGTTGCCGATTTTTATACCTTCTACACCTGATACGGCCTCCCGAAGCCTCGGCTTTGGCACTATTGGCACTTTGCCAAAAACTGTATCTTTTGGCATATTCGCTGAGCAACTTGCCTCAGTGGTAGATCGTGATTATTGGGTTAAAAGCGGCCCTACTCCTGAATCAGTAACAAAAATTGCTTACTGTACAGGATCCGGCAGTGATTTTGCCCCGAAAGCGTTTGCCATGGGTGCGGATGTATTTATTACTGGTGATGTCAAATATCATTCTGCTCTGGATACAACTGGATGCATTCTCGATGTTGGACATTTCAGCCTTGAAGAAGAAATGATGCGGCAGTTCGCATTGCAACTTGCAACAGAACTGGAAGACATAGAAATATTTTTCCTGCCGGCGCAGGATCCGATGCGTTTGATCGGCCCATTCGCAGAATAGAAATTTCACAGTTTCGGCGAGTCCGAACCTTATGGTTTTCAGGAGGAAAAAACCTTGAGCCTGTATTTAAAGCAAATCGAACAGCTTGTTGCGTTGCAGCTTGTTGATGATGAAATCCTTGGTATCACCAGCGAACTTGATGAAGCTCCAAAAGAAGTTGAAGCTCTTCAAGGACGCTTTGATGCGCTTGAAAACCAGCGCAACCGTTTCCTTGAGAAGATTGACCACCTCAAGGGACAGGAAAAACGCATTAACGCTGAGATCGAAAACGACGCTCTCAAAGTTAAAAAAAGCAAGTCCAAACTAATGCTCGTTGGTAACACCAAAGAGTATCATGCGATGATGCGTGAAATGGACAACCTTGAGAAACTCAACCGTCTTCGTGAAGAAGAAAAGATTGCTCTTTTAGAAGAACTTGAGCGTCAGCAGATGGCAGTTTCTGATATGGATGAACGTTACAGCATCATCAAAGAGGATCTGGAAGCAAAGAAAGCCAGCCTCAAACAGCGTGTCGAAGAAGCAAACAAGGTTCTCGAGAAACTCGATAAAAAACGTAATGTTGCAGGAAAAGAAGTTCCTACTCCTATCCTTAACCGTTACGAATTCATTCGTTCTCGTTTGGACAACCCAGTTATTGTAGCTGTTAAAGAACAGATCTGTAACGGTTGTCACATTGCTATTCCACCACAGAGCTACATCGAGCTTCAAAAAGGTCATCAGATCCTTAGCTGCCCAAACTGCCAGCGTCTAATCTACTGGTCAGAACACTTCGCTAGCGAAGCAGACAAAGCAGCGGAAGCGTAAAACATATTTTTGGAGTTGGACAGGTTATCGTCGCGCACGTTTGTGCGGGGAGGAAAGTCCGGGCTCTAAAGGGCAGAGCGCTGGGTAACACCCAGGAGGAGTGATCCTCGGAGAGTGCCACAGAAAGCAAACCGCCTAAGCAGTTTACTGCCGGTAAGGTTGAAACGGTGAGGTAAGAGCTCACCAGGTACCATGGTGACATGGTAGGCTAGGTAAACCCCGTTCAGAGCAAGACCAAATAGGAAAACAGTTACGACCGGCCCGGTCGTTGTTTTCGGGTAGGTTGCTTGAGGTTATGAGTAATCATAATCCTAGACGAATGATAACCGCCCTCGCAAGAGGGAGACAAAACCCGGCTTATAGTCCTGACTCCATAATTTCAAAAAAAGGGTGCATTGCACCCTTTTTTTGTATGCTATACTTTTTTTACCACTACCACTGCACAATATGTAAGGAACTCCCCATGCATTGTTGGTCTATCATTCTTGCCGCTGGTTCTGGAACCCGACTCTCTGCTGCCACAAACGGCATTAAAAAGCAGTTCTTAGAATGGCAGGGCGCCCCGCTTTTCTGGCAATCTGCGATTACATTCTCGCATACAACCCGTATGCGCGGGCTTGTCTTTGTTTTCCCTGAAGAAGATATTGACGAAGCAACAGAAACGCTGAAGAAACTCGATTTTGGACGCAGGCTTGGCCTACCATGGAAAGTGGTTGCGGGTGGTGCTCGCAGACAGGATTCTGTTTATAACGGCTTACAGGCACTGCCTACCGAGAGCACCCACATACTTGTGCACGACGCAGCACGCCCTTTTTTCTCTGCGACGCTCACAAACGCACTTCTCGACGCTCTTGAAAAAGGCTCTCAAGCGGTCATCCCTGCAATTCCTGTCACTGACACCATAAAAGTTGTCGAAAACAATAGCATTTGCCATACCCTTGACCGCTCTACCCTCAGAGCCTGTCAAACTCCACAAGGGTTCCACAAAAAAATGCTCATCGAGGCACACAACAAGTGCAACGAAGAAGGTTGGGAAGTGACAGATGATGCATCCATTGTTGAACAGGCTGGATACTCTGTTGCTACAGTGGCAGGTGAAATGACAAATTGCAAAATAACAAATCCGGAAGACCTTGCCATGATCGAATCAAAACAGACTTCCATGCCAATTCCAGTTACCGGCTGGGGATACGACGTGCACCGCTATGGTGAAGGACGACCAATGAAGCTTGGAGGCATTCCTATCCAAGGAGGTCCTCAGGTTGTTGCGCATTCGGACGGCGACGTTCTGCTTCATGCGCTATGTGATGCACTCCTCGGCTGCATGGGCGACGGCGATATCGGCGAACATTTTCCAGACTCTTCAGCGCAGTTTGACAATATTTCAAGCGGCGTGCTCCTCAACGAAGTCTATGACAAATTTCTTCAGCGAGGCTATCGTCTCACAAACATAGACCTCACAATTATTGCACAAGTGCCGCGCCTTGTACCTTGGAAGCCGCAGATCAAAAAAAATATCTGTCGTATGCTCAAGCTTAACGACGACCAAGTGAACGTAAAAGCTACCACCGAAGAAAAACTCGGATTTACTGGTGAGAAAAAAGGCATCAAAGCCGTAGCTGCTATTATGGCGTTACGCGGGTAGTACTTTTATCTTTCGCATCCGGCGACCAAAGACTCTGTACCTCTATTGCCATTTATATCTCGTATTCTTTGAGGAAAGCTATCTTGGTGAAAAGCCTCACTGAACTCTTCTAAAACTTTTATCTGCTTGGTCAGCACGTTTTTATGCGCACCTCGCGACCTACACTCTCTTACCATTCCTAAAAAAAGGGCTTTCCTTCACATGAAGGAAAGCCCTTTATTCATTGCTAAGAAACAACCTTGTTGCCGCACAATAGAGAAATTTATTTTCTCACCGTAACACTTCCGTCCCTCTAAAAACATATTGCTCACAAGCTGGAAGTACAAAAGAACACCAAGGCCTTTTCTGAATTAAAAAATCCCGCTGCCAAACGCTGTCGGATATAACAACTTGGATGGCCAGCCGAAACCAACTTTACTCCTTGGTGTCAGCAATAGCTTTCAGCAAAACCTGCATTCGCTGCTCATAGGTATGCTTAGCTAACACGAGTTCTTGTCCATTACGGGCGTATTCCATCCGGGAATTTCGGTCATCGAAAAATTCAGTAATTTGCTCTGAAAGTTCAGCAGCAGATTCAAATATGACTAGTTCATCGTATGAGAACATCCCGTCCATGAGAATACGTTTATCAACGAGTTGGAACCCACCACAAGAAGCTATGGCAAACGTTTCCATATTTATGGCATCACCACTACCAATATTTGTAGAATGGATATTTACGATAATTGCGGCATCTCTGTACAAAGCCTTACGTTCAGAACGAGTAAGAGATTGAAGTTTGCCTTGATAATGTGGCACAAAGCGTTCGTAGTTATCCCAGCCGTCCCCCCAAAGAACCATCCCTTTGTCCACATGTGAAGCCAATGCGTTGGCAAGCTCGTCACTCGCATCTCCAAGCACCACAATCATATCTTCTACAGCTGTATGCGTACTTATCGGTGTACAACAAGCACTCTTAGCGGCAAACGGTAAATATACAGGGGTATGTCCAAGCACAGAAAGCTCACTAATAAACGGCTCGTGTTGAATGGTTCCAACAACATCATACCCTTCAATCACTTTCCGCCAGAATGGAAAAGAAGCATACTCCTCTGTCATCCAGCAAGCAGTTATGATGGACTGCGCCTGCATCTCTTTACGAACAAGTGCAGTAAGCGGAGAACGTGGAAATCCAAGAACAATATCTATGCAGTTTGAATATGCTACAGCAGCAACGGCACGGGAGATAAGCTCAACCCCATGTGCAGATAATGTGTCTTGGTATACAAGCTTTATTGGTAACTGCTGAAGCGCAGCCGTCATAGGCAACCATGCCTCTGTATCGAAGACATCGACTTGATGCCCTAGCTTTTCCAAAGCTTCCTTACAGCCTGTAACAATACAGGAGCTTAGAGTATCAAACGGAGGGACAATAAGAATATGCTGTGGGGTATTAGTCATCAACATACTCCTCATCGTGTGCGCAATTCTGGATAAGCCAATCCTGCTCAGCATAAAACGTATTGCTACCCACAGGCACTGTTTTACTAATTTTAGTTATACCCACAAACTCAGAGGCAACACCTCGTAACGCAAGACGCTCTCCCGCATGTTCCTCTGCGCCAAAAACCGGCATATACGTTACCCCTACTTCGTCTAGCATGGACACATATCCAGTCACTCCCTGCGGGTAATCATCATCAATTTTACCAGCGAGAAAACGCTGAAGTTTCTCACTACCGAATGCATGCATACAAGCAAATGCTTCTGAACAATTTTCCGTCGGGACACATGGGGCGCAAGCGGTGTCTGCCTGCCATACCCTGTGCCCAAGCCCGTAAGGGCCATTTTCCATACACCACGCTGAGGAATGGAAAAAAGCGTTCACAGGCGTTCCTACATGTGCGGCTGCATGCATTAAGCTTGATTCCGGTGTTACAAGCATGTCCAACGTACCAATAATTTCCAGATCTTCCTTAAATGAAGTTGCAAAACATCGGGTTACGGTCTTGGCTGCTATTTTCTCCCTCAACAATGGGAGCAGGTCAGCAACAACCTGCTCGTCTGTTTTTTCACCAAACAGGACAACGTTGGTTTCGCGACTGGCGGTACAAACTGCATTTATGCATCCTGCAAGTACAGTGAGTGGCAGCACTCTATTGTGTATGTCCCGTAAAACAACCCCGATGCCGCCACCTTTACGCATGGCAATAGGGTTAACCATATGAGACGGAATTGGTGATGGTACAAGATGTGCCCAGATGTCCATCATATTCAAAAAGCGACGCCGCCCCTGCACACGCGACATACAAGTAAACCACTGGCTACGGTATTCGCGCCCCTTATTTCTCCAATAGCCATACAGAGAACCTAGAGAAAGTGCTGACGAAAGTGCCATATTCTGTAAGGAATCATGCAGATTGTAGATAGAATCAAACGACTCTGCTTGCAAAGAAGCTATCGAAGCCTCCCCAAATGAACCTTCATCACCCATCATTTCCAACGGAAGAACATGAAGCACAACTTCTGGATACAAAAACGCAGCAGCATCTTGAAGTTCTGACAATACGCATAGATGCACCTCAGCATCATGTTGACGCAAAGAAAGAATAAGCCGTTTTGTTTGGAGCAGGTCAGTTAGATTACCTAATTGGATAACGCAGTATTTTTTCATAATAATTACTACCGTAAAAAATTATCTTAACCCTTTTCTGATTCACTTTGCCCACGCCGCATTGTGCAAATATTGAAACGCACACCAATAAGGCACTCTTATTATTAAAAGCAGCACTACAACTTTTTTTACCGTAAACTTATTGAAGGCAGCATTTTACAAGACGCTGCACACAATATATAAGACAGACATGCGCTATTATCCTCTTCTACTAGACCTTCATGGTACGCACTGCCTTATCGTGGGCTTCGGCAAGGTCGGGCAGCGAAAGCTTGCCACTCTTCTAAAAGCAAATCCAGCACAAGTAACGGTTCTGGATACCTTTGCACTTGGAGATGTGGAGGATACTGAATTGCTGCAACTACTTAACAACCCACTTGTTACCTACGCGCAGCGGGATTTTGAAGCAAGCGATGTTACAGGTAAAACTCTTGTTTTTGCTTCAACTGGCAACAGGGATGTAAACGAAGCCGTCTCAAGCGCGTGTGCAGCACAACGAATCCTGTGTAATGTCATCGATGATCCTTCAGCTGGCACTTTCACAGTTCCTGCACACATAGAAAACGGTGAATTACTGATTACTCTTTCGACGGGAGGAGCGAGCCCTGCTCTTTCACGCAAAATAAAAAAAGAACTTCAACAACAGATTGGCAATAAATATGCCCCTGTTGTCACGCTTATGGGACGTATTCGTCCATTGATACTTGAACTGGCAAATGATACTGCACAAAACACGGTTTTGTTCCGTCGTCTTGTTTCATCTGACATTGCAGAAGTCATTCAGAAAAAAGATCGGATCGCGGCTGAATCAATTTTACGGTCTACCCTTCCGGAGACATTGCATTCTACTATAGGAGCGTTACTCCATGAGCTCATTTGAGCTATTCTCCATTCTTGTCGTTTCGTTGTATTGTTTGGGTGCTCTTGCCGTTTTCACTGGTTCAATTGTTAAAAGCACAAAGCTAAAACAATTGTCTAATGCGGTGACTATTGCCGGTTTTGGACTGCACACAGTACTGCTTGGGTATGCCATGGCACTAGCCGGATGGGCATTACCTTCCGGTTACTATATCTCCATGCTTTCATGGAGCTTGTTGCTTATTTACTTTTTTATGTGGTGGCGATTTAAGCTTTCCTTTTTATCGCTCACAGCCTCCCCGCTTGCGCTGGTACTATTTATAGGATCGTTCCATGCCAAGGGCATGTCACAAATACCAAAAGCATGGTCTGCAGCTTTCTTCGGGCTGCACATCGGCACCTTGTTTTTCAGCTTTGGCTTGCTTGCAATGGCATTCGGGGCAGGAATTTTATTCATTCGTCTTGAAAAGAAAATCAAATCAAAAGAACCTCTTAGTGATTTTGAAAAAGAACTACCTGCACTAAACACTTTTGACAAAGTAAACCAACTTGCTGTAGTTGCCGGTTTCCCTTTGTACACTGTGGGCTTAGTCACTGGATTTATCTGGGCTCGAGTCGAATGGGGTAGAATACTCAGCGGTGACCCCAAGGAAATTGTTTCACTGGGCGTCTGGTTTGTCTACGCGTGGCTGTTCCACCAGCGACTCGTAATGGGATGGCGTGGTCGTAAGGCCGCGGGTGCAGCTATTTGGATATTCAGTATCTGCATGTTCTCATTAATTGGCATTAATATCTTCACAACAACACATCACAGCTTTCTTCAGTAAACAATATGGATCGTGATATTTATCTCATTGGTCTTAACCACAAGACCGCCGGTGTTGAAGTCCGCGAAAAATTCGCTCTTACAGACTGCAAACATCTTGAAGAAGGCGTTGTGCCTGTTGAAGGATGTATTAAAGAAGCACTTACACTATCCACCTGCAACCGTGTCGAGTTACTCGTTGTTGCAGATGGCGATAATGCCGTTGATCATGTGCTCCAGTGCTGGGCAAAAGCTCGCAACCTTCCGGTTGAAGAACTTGCTCCGTATGTCTACAAGCACAAAGGTCTCGATGCAGTAACTCACTTATTTACAGTTGCAGCCAGTCTTGATTCACTTGTTATTGGTGAACCACAGATTTTGGGTCAACTCAAAGATGCATACCATGACTCAGTAGATAAAAATACTACCGGTGTTGTGTTAAACAGACTGCTGCACAAAGCGTTTTCTGTTGCTAAGCGAGTGCGTACAGAAACAGGAGTTGCTTCCAGCGCTGTTTCTATCTCATACGCTGCTGTAGAATTAGCAAAACGTATTTTTGGTGATATGAGTGAACAAAGCGCCATGCTTATCGGTGCCGGTGAAATGGCCGAGCTTGCAGCAACGCATTTACTTAATAACGGTATCAGCAAAGTCTATGTTGCTAACCGCACGTTCGCCCGCGGACAGGCTCTCGCTGAACAATTTAACGGTGAAGCAATTCCATTTGACCAACTTTTCGAGCAGCTGGAAAAAGTTGATATCATCATCTCTTCCACTGGTGCACATGAGGCCGTTATCCGCGCTAAAGATATCCGTCAGGTATTAAAAAAGCGTAAAAACCGCTCCATGTTCTTCATCGATATTGCTGTACCACGTGATATTGATCCAGACGTCAACGGTCTGGATAATGTATACCTGTATGACATCGACGACTTAAAAGAAGTTGTCGAAGAAAACCTTGCTCAGCGTCAGGAAGAAGCCAACAAGGCGCGCAGAATTGTTGAATGTGAGACAGTCACTTTTAATAAGTGGCTTAAATCACTACAATTACAGCCAACAATTGTTGACCTTATCTCCAGAACAGATGCTATTATGGAAGAAGAGCTTGCTAAGACACTCAAGCACATTCCAAATGCCACGCCTGAAATGGAAATGCATTTACGCGAAATGATTAATTCCATTTCCAAAAAGGTAAACCATGAACCTATCTCCTTCCTCAAACGTCGTTATGAGGAAGAAGAAGCCGGTGAACGATATATTGATATCACCCGGCGTATGTTCAATCTGGACAAGGATGATGTGACCGAAAAAGCACACCCTCACAGAAGACGCTAGTCATATCGCGAATTAAAGCTGACAGTTGAATAGAAAGGAATACTCACATGCGACTCTACTTGCTCGAAGATTTCACCAGTGATCAAATTACGGCCATTACAAGCCGACTGAATGAGATGGAACTTGCCGGCGCAATGGAAGGCATCTATTGGCTTCCCTGTCCACAGGAACTGCTTTCTGACGTCCAGAAAGATCATACAGAAGAGTGCGGCCCGCACTGCATGGCTGTTGAAATTAATGGCACAGAGTTACGCATGGAGCTTCTTGTACGTGCCCGCAACAAACTGCGCTGCGAGTGCGTATCGTACGCATCTCCAGAATTACGTGCGCATATGATCAAATACATTGATGATATGCTTACAGAGCTTGATATTTATGTATAACACAACCTGTTAGTTAAACAGACCATGAACAGGCATCTTCCTACAGGTTTGCAAGAACTCGATCCCAAGGCAGCACATCTCTGTCTTGGGATTGAGAATTTTATCACAAGAGAACTTCAAACCTCTTTAGAAGACACCGTTTTACTTGTTGCACTTTCAGGAGGGGTCGATTCCAGCGCCCTGCTCATCATCCTCACATGCCTTGCCAAAAAAAACGGATTCTGCATTCATGCAGCTCATTTTAATCATCAGCTCCGACCTGAGGCAGATGCTGAGGAAACACACATCCGCCAGCTATGCTCTTCATTAGACATTGAATTAACAACAGATTCTCAAGATATTGCCGCATACGCTTCTGGTCATAAATTAGGAATAGAGGAAGCCGCGCGCCTCCGCCGCTATGCCTTTTTAGAATCAACGCGACTCGCAGTAAATGCAGACTGGATTGTTACAGGGCACCACGCCAATGACCTCGCAGAAGACGTTATGATGCGACTTATTCGTGGAACAGGCTGGCCTGCGCTGGGTGGCATGCAAGGGAAATGCAACAATCGCAAATTGCTACGCCCATTGCTCACAACACCGAAAGATGATCTTATTTCATTTGCAAATGCATGTTCCCTTACATGGTGTGAAGATGCATCAAATATTGACAAACAATTCCTGCGCAACCGCGTACGATCACAAATTATCCCATTGTTATGCAAAGAGAATCCTGCTTTTCTCGACGCAACAACGTCCCTTTGGAAGCTCGCACAGGTTGATACTGATCACTGGGCTGAAATAATTAATCAGCACCTCCAAAAAACTGACTTTGACTCCCCGAAATTACTCAAAGAAGACCTTAGTTCAATGTCACAGGCTACAAGGCTGCGCGTATACAAAGCGGTTCTGAACAGCATGGGCAAGGGACAACCACTTCAACAGAATTTGCTTGCGCTGGATACAGCCTGGCAAGCGAATGTCGGTGGAAAAGTTGTGCAGTTTCCCGGTAATAAAATTGCCACGATTCGAAAGGGTACAATCTATTTTAGTTACCAATGATTATTTATTTTATCTCTCTGCGATTGACAGACGTTACAGCCTACTGTATTTCATTTGTGAAATAAATGACAAGGAGGAATGAGGTGAACATTCTCATTTTTGGACCAAACGGCAGTGGTAAAGGTACTCAGGGCGCTCTCATTAAGAAAAAGTACGATGGCATGGCTCACATTGAGTCCGGTGCTATCTTCCGTGCACACATTGGCGGCGGAACTGAGCTTGGTAAAAAAGCTAAAGAATACATTGACCGCGGTGACCTCGTACCTGACGAAATCACCATTCCTATGGTTCTCGAAACTCTGAAAGTAGAAGGCGCAAAAGGCTGGCTGCTTGACGGTTTCCCACGCAACATGGTTCAGGCTGAAAAACTGTACGAAGCTCTCAAAGCTGAGAACATCAAGCTTGACTACGTTGTTGAAATCCTTCTTCCTCGTGAAGTTGCTAAAAACCGCATCATGGGTCGTCGTCTTTGCGAAAATGACAACAACCACCCTAACAACATCTTCATTGAGCCTATCAAGCCAAACGGAGACGTCTGTCGCGTATGTGGCGGTGCTCTTACTGCTCGTGCTGACGATCAGGACGAAGGTGCAATCAACAAACGTCACGACATTTACTACAACACCACCGACGGAACTCTCGCTGCAGCTTACTTCTACAAAGATCTTGCTGCAAAAGGTGAAACAAAATACATTGAGCTTGATGGTGAAGGTTCTATCGAATCCATCAAAGATACTCTTATTTCTAAGCTTTCCTAGTTATACCGCTTTAGAATATAAAGACCTCTTACCTGTACAGGTAAGAGGTCTTTTTTTGTGCATAAAACCGAACGCCGTCTTAAAAAAACAGCTCTCAATAAATCTGAACCAGCAGAAAATAATAACATCAGTACGTTGTTTTGCTACGTACTCAAAAAATAGCTTTGCGTTTTACTTAAGAAAAAGCCTAAGAAATCATTCCTTAGGCTTCATCTTTACTTTTTCCAGAACTCAGGAATGAACAGGATAAAGACGGTATAAATCTCCAGCCTCCCTAACAGCATACAGAGAGTCAAAACCCATTTTGCAAAGTCAGGAAGGTGCGCAAAATTTTCTGCAGGACCAACTGAGCCAAGTCCCGGGCCAATATTGCCAATACAGGCAACAACTGCAGCAAATGACGTCAATACGTCCAGTCCAGTAGCTGATAGTAAGAATCCAGAAAGAACAAAGACTGCCAAGTAGATAACAAAAAAGCCTAGCACGCCGGACATAACACTCGCCTGAACAGTACGCCCGCCAAGCTTAATATGTTTTACAGCACGAGGATGAACCAATCTAAACAGTTCATGGTATCCCTGCTTGAGCAACAGCTGTATACGCATGCATTTTATACCGCCGCCCGTGGAGCCTGCACAGCCTCCTAGGAACATAAGGAACAAGAGCAAAGCTTGAGCAAGTGGAGCCCATAGTTCATAATCTGCGGTAGCAAAACCTGTTGTAGTACAAATAGAAGCGACCTGAAATGCTGCAAAGCGCAAAGAATCTGCGAAAGAATCATAGTTTGAGCCATATACTACCAAGGTAATAATCGCAGTGAACAATACAATAATTGCAGTGTAGAACCTGAATTCAGAGTCCTTCCAAAAACACTTAACGTCTCCCGCAAGAGCCCTGAAGTGCAGAGAGAAGTTAGCACCGGCGATAAACATGAATATTGTGATCACCCAGTCAATATATGCACTGTTGTAATACCCTGCAGACGTGTTTTTAGTGGAGAACCCACCTGTAGCCATTGTCCCAAAGGTATGACAAATGGCATCAAACAAGTTCATACCGCCAAACATTAATAAAACACACAGCAGAAGAGAAAAAAGAACGTATACTTTCCATAACGCAGCAGCGGTATCCTTAATACGTGGCTTCAACTTATCCGGAACAGGACCCGGCACTTCAGCCTTGTACAATTGCATACCACCCACACCGAGAAATGGCAGAATAGCAAGAGAAAGTACAATAATCCCCATACCACCAAGCCAGTGTGTTAAACTACGCCACATCAGGAGACTTCTTGCCACGGACTCTATGTCCGTCATGACACTGGAACCCGTTGTAGTAAAACCAGATATGGATTCGAAGATACAGTCGGTCAGTGTGGGGAACACATCGCCGAAATAAAAGGGAAGAGCTCCGGCAACGCCAGCGGCAAGCCAGCCGATGGCGACTATCGCCATCCCCTCCCTGTGGTTCATCATCATTTTTTGCTTAGGTCGAAACAGCAAAAATAACGCTGCACCAACCAACAACGTAATCACAGTTGAAACCAGTAATGGAACTAACCCAGCATCCTGATAATACAAGGCCCAACCAATAGGAAAGAACATGGTGAGGCCAACAGCTCCGAGCAATGCTCCGATAATGTAAAGACAGTACTTAACTCGCATACAGTACCTACACGGATTGCAACGTTACAACTAAAGCTTGTTCAACTCGTGCAACATTTTCCGGAGTAGTCAGAATAATAATGCGGTCATCAGGGAGGATTACGCTTTCGCCGTTTGGAATGATAACCTCTGTGTCACGCATAATGCCGATGACCAACGTTCCTTTCGGGAATGGTAGATCCTTAATAGGCTTACCGACAATTTCAGAATGGCTTTCAGCAATAGCTTCCAGAGCCTCAGCTCCTTCACCGCTGATTGAGACCGAAGACAGAACGTTTCCCTGACGTACATACTGTAGGATGGAGTTAACAGCAGACAGACGCGGTGAAACAGAATGATCGATACCGACAGCCTTAATCAAAGGCTGGTATGCAAGCTTGTTCACACGGGTAACTGTTTTTTTAACACCAAGATTTTTCGCTAGCAGGGAGGTAAGGATATTAGTCTCTTCGTCTGAAGTTAGAGAGACGACCACATCCATTTCAGCAATATTCTCTTCCTGTAAAAATTCCTGATCTGTGCCGTCGCCACATAGTACGAGCGCTGCATCAAGTTTCTCGGCCAGAACACTACATCGATCAGGGTTTGAATCAACGATCTTTGTATGGATCCCTTTCTTTTCAAACAAGGAAGCCAAACGAAAGCCAATATTGCCCCCACCGATAATGAATGCATTTTTGATTGGATCAAGACTTCTTCCACACGCCTTGCGTACGGACTCAAGACTTGTATTTTTACATACGAAGTAAACAATATCGTCTTTTTGAATAGTATCGCTACCACCCGGAATAATGAGCGCATCGTCGCGTACAATTGCAGCAATAATAACGTCAGAGTCAGAAACAACGCTTCTAAAATTCATAAGAGTCTGATCCAGTAATGGACCATGTCCCATACGAACACCAATCAACTTGATTTTACCAGCAGCAAACTCGTTATAGTCCACAGCTCCCGGCATAGATAGCAACCGATCGATGCTCTTAATGACTTCAACTTCGGGATTAATGATAGCAGAAATATTGAGGAGATTTTCAGAAAGCTCTTTACTGTAACCGCTGTATTCTTCGTTACGGATTCGCGCGAGCTTCTTCGCATCCGGAGCAATAATATTTGCAAATAAGCATGCAATAATATTAACTTCATCACTGTCTGTTACTGCCAGAAAAATATCTGCGTTAGCAGCACCAGCATCTTTAAGTACTTTGGGACTGGAACCAGAACCAAGAATTGTTTGCACATCAAGAATCTCTGAAATTCTTCTAAGCGCGTTTTCATCCTGATCAATCACAACAACCTGCTTATGCTCCTGAGCAAGTCTATGTGAAATATGATAACCAACCTCGCCAGCTCCGACGATAACGACTTTCAGCTGGTCAGCCTTGGGTTCACGATTAAATAAACGCATATAGAGAGTAACTCCCAAAAACGTGAGACAAAGGAAGTTAGGGGCATATGCCCCATGACAGTGACCACACGCAGCGGTACCTGCCACTAAAAATGTCTCACACTAATTGATTTCTCAACAGCACAACACTGGACGCAAAAACATCCACCAGTGAGCTAATTGAAACAGATGTAACAACGACATCAGCATTTTTTCTGAAAGGTATCTGGGGTAATTAAAAAAGCTACCAGATTCAAGGTATAACATCAACCAAGCAGAGTAACGTATAGATATTGAAAAGAAAAAAAGCCCGCTCGAAAGCGGGCTTTTTTTGAAAAGTCAAGCAGGACAGACTAGGCTTTAATGCCAGCAACAGCCTTGCTCAGACGGGAGATCTTGCGTCCAGCGGTTTTCCAATGGATAACGCCTTTACCGGCTGCTTTATCCAGAATACCGTTAGCTACGCGGAGAGCTTCCTGAGCTTTCGTCATATCTTCTTCAACTACTGCTGCGCGAACGTCTTTAACAACGTTACGAACGCGAGTTTTCATTGCACGGTTACGTGCAGCACGTTTAAGGGACTGACGATGTCTCTTGATGGCAGATTTATGGTTAGCCAAGGTAATTTCCTCCAAAACTATATGGTAGTAAGATTCAAAATAAAGACCTTACTGGAACACGGGAAATAGCTCATTACGCGCAACAAAGCGCTGTGTCAACCAATTCCCATTTTTTATCAACATATCCCAGCAAAGAAAAACAACTCTACATCTGTAGCGCAGAGAAGTCTGCCAAACGGCCAAGCTGCTGTACAAGAGCACTCAGCAGGTTCAAACGGTTTGCGCGCACCTTCTGGTCATCACACATAACCATTACATTATCAAAGAAAGCGTCTACTGCAGGACGAAGTTCTGCAAGCAACGCAAAGAGAGCATCGAAATCTTCTTCTGCCCAAAGCTGAGCAAACTTAGGAGCTACGTCCTCAAGTGCTTTAGCAAAAGCTTTCTCTGCGTCATTTTCAAATAGCGTAGTATCATAAGCGCCGCTGAGCTCTACACCAGCTTCGCTACCCTGCTTACGAATAATGTTTGCAGCACGCTTAAAGGTAAGAACTGCCTGATCAAAGCCATCGCCCTTGCTGTATGTAGAAAGAGCCTTTAAGCGAGCATCTGCAGCCCATACATCATCTGAATCTGCACCAAGTACAGCTTCAACCAGCAAGGTTTCATATCCTTTGCTGGTAAAGTAGTTCTTCAGGCGTTGTGCAAAAAACTCGTTCAGCTTCGTAAGAGCTTCCTGCTCATCCAGCTTCCAAGCAATACCTTCGTAACGGCTCTGTGCAGACGCAAAAAGCTCTGCTGTAGAAATGCGAAGATGTTTTTCGATAATAATACGTGCAATACCAAGACAGCAACGACGCAGTGCGTATGGATCAGCAGCACCGGTTGGAATCATCCCCAGACCGAAGCAACCGGCAAGAGTGTCGGCTTTGTCTGCCATGGAAACCAAAGCACCGCCCATGGTAGATGGCACTGGAGAATCAGGACCTGCTGGGAGGTACTGCTCGGCAATTGCCTGAGCAACTACATCGGTTTCGCCTTTACGCGCCGCGTAAATACCACCCATAATGCCCTGAAGGCTGTCAAATTCACCAACCATCTCAGAAACAAGATCAGCCTTACAGATGCGGCCTGCACGTTCAGCATCAGCTTGAATTTCTGGAGCAACCTTAGCTGCTAGATCTGCACATAAACCGGAAATACGACGTGTTTTATTCCCCATGCTTCCAAGAGGAGCAAGGAAGATAACACTGTCGAGTTTTTCAAGCCATGTATTAACATCAACCTTAAGGTCTGTATTCCAGAAGAAACGGCCATCTTCAAGACGTGCACGTAGAACACGTTCCCAACCAACTTTAACAACTTCCATTTCGTTCGGAGTTGTGTTCAGTACAGTAAGGAAGTGTGGAAGGAGATTGCCTTCGGCATCTTCCACACCAAAACTTTTTTGGTGACTCTGCATACTGGTAAGCAGCGCCTGACGTGGTAATTCAAGGAAGGAAGCATCAAAATCGCCAAGACAAGCGATCGGATGCTCAACAAGTCCCTGAACTTCATCCAACAGGCTGTCTTTCCAGATAATACGCCCACCTGCTTTTTCAGCAAGCGCATTACCTTCTTCAATAATTTTAGCGCGACGCTTTTCTGCAGAAAGAACGACTGCACACTTTTCTTCAATGGTTGCGTAATAGTCAGCTGCATTTTCAATAGCGAATGGCCCCGCTGCATGCACACGGTGACCGTATGTCTCATTGCCGGAATTCAACTCCGCAACTTCAAACGGAACAACCACATCGTTGAGCATTGCAAGAACCCAGCGCACTGGACGAGCAAAAGTGAATTCCTGATCGCCCCACTTCATTTTCTTTGCGAAAGGAAGATGTGCAATCAGTTCCGGACAAAATGCTGCGAGCAGATCAACAGTTTTTGCGCCACCCATTTTTTTACGGACAGCAAGGTATTCACCTTTGTCAGTTTCAAGACGGAATGCGTCAGCGAGTTCCACACCCTGTGTTTTTGCAAAACCAGCGGCGGCTTTAGTCGGATTACCGTCAGCATCGTATGCAATACGGACAGGAGGCCCCGGAATAACTTCTTCGCTTTCTTTCTGAACTTCTGCAATGTCATATACCATTACAGCAGCACGACGAGGGGTTACATGCGATTCTACCTTATCAAATTCCACATTGGATTCTTTGAGAAAACTAGAAAGGCGGGTAATTAATTCTTTTTCCAACCCCTTTTGAAAACGGGCGGGAAGCTCTTCAGTGCCGATTTCCAAAATAAATAAGGACATCTCAATTCTTCCTATGGACTAATCGTTATTTTTTGCAGGCATCAACGGGTAACCAAGCTCTTCACGCTGCTGTGCGTACAGACGGGCAACAGCAGAAGCAAGAGCGCGTACGCGGCCAATATAGCCAGTACGTTCCGTGATGGAAATCGCACCACGAGCATCAAGCATGTTAAACGTGTGTGAACACTTTAAACAGTAATCGTACGCTGGAAGCGGAAGACCTGTCTCACAAAGTTGCTTGCACTCTTTTTCAAACATATTGAAAAGCTCAAGAAGCATCTTTGGATCACTATGCTCAAAGTTATATTTGGACATTTCCACTTCGTTCTGATGGTAAACCTGACCGTATGTAACTGTGTCGTTGTACATAAGATCGTACACAGACTCTTTTTCCTGCAAGTACATGCAAATACGCTCAAGACCATAAGTAATTTCTACGCTGGTAGGATGAAGATCAATACCACCAACCTGCTGGAAGTACGTAAACTGAGTTACTTCCATACCGTTCAGCCAAACTTCCCAGCCAAGTCCCCAGGCGCCGAGTGTTGGAGATTCCCAGTCATCTTCAACAAAGCGGATATCGTGTGCTGCCGGATCAATACCAAGAGCACGCAAGCTGTCGAGATAAATTTCCTGAATATTATCAGGAGAAGGCTTTAAGATAGCCTGAAACTGGAAATAATGCTGCAAACGGTTCGGGTTTTCACCGTAACGACCGTCTGTAGGACGACGGGAAGGCTCTACATATGCAGCCTTCCATGGTTCCGGACCAATAACACGCAAAAAAGTTGCGGGGTTAAATGTACCGGCACCACATTCGATATCGAACGGCTGCTGCAATACACAGCCCTGTTTGGACCAGAAGTCCTGCAGGGTGAGGATAACGTCTTGGAAGTTCATGTTGTTCCCCTGAATACTATATTCTCTACACGGCCTATGCCGAGTTGTTGTGGTAACTTTATGTAGCGCTAAACGCGTCTAAACATTCCGTTTTCCCAGGAAAGACCTATATGATATTGGATAAAGCCGTCAATAGCTCTCGAAAGCTCTTTACGAGCCCTTACAGAAAGATTCAGTTCAATCCAATGAAGCGGAGAATTTTCCTGCACAAATCGTAAAGCGTCAAGTGATTCCTTACTTAATCTGAATCTAGGCCCTTGCGAACGAGCACACGAGGCGCACGTAAGCACCCCTTCCTGAACATGAAAAACCGGATATTTCAATTCGTTAGAGCACACCTGACAAACGTGCAACTCTGGATTATAGCCTTGATCAAATGCAAAACGAGCACGAAAAAAAATAGGCCAAAGCTTATCCAACGTTTCTGCTTCGTTCAATAACATCAGCATCTCGGAAAAAAGACTATAGGCAGCAGGTGCACCTTCAAAAGATATACCCATTGCTTCTAAAAATTTCTGACAATTCACGGCAAGCCCCAATCTCTCGTGGCTAACACGAAGGTTCTCGGGAGAATCCATCAACGTTCCCTCTTCCAGAGAAAAATACGTTGCGAGCTTGCTGCCTTTTACACGAAACAGCACCCGGTTCAAATGATCCAGACAACCACAAAAACGCCTTCTGCTTCGACAGCCGCCAAAAGCAAATGCGTTCATGATTCCGCGCGTTGGAGACAAAAAGCGGACCCAAAGGTCCGCTTCTTTAAATCTTCCAACACGGAGGATGATAACTGTTTCGGTAAACTCCATCATTAAACTATTGGGCGGCAATATATACAGTACGTACCTTACCGTCCGCACCGTTAAAAGAATATGGAGCGCCATCGAGTGTTAGTGAAATTCCGCCGGAGTTGCCTAAACGTAAAGACAAATTTTGGGGAAAAGTAAGTGTATACCCTTGTCCATTACGAAGTAAAAATTCTTTGCGTGTAAAGTCATCACCGGTTGCTTCAACCCAGCAATCCGCAATGGCTTGAATATGCAAAGAACGCATTGCAACTTCAGCTTTTTCCTTCGTCTGTTTGGTTGCTACATCTTTTTTTTCTGTCTCTTGTGCAACAACATCAGAAGGGGCCACAATCTCCACTGCTTCAACAGCAGGAGTTGATTCTTTGTTACTAGCCACTGGTTCCGGTTCTACTGCTGCCACCTTAGGTGTTTCAGTTGTAACTTCCGATGCAGCATCTTTCACTTGCGCGGAAGGGGCGGCTACTACAGGTTCAACAGAAACAATCTCAGGAGCATTCTCCTGCTCAGTACCCTGTTTTGCCGGTTCCTCCTGCTGGACAGGAGGCTGGACAGGAACTTCAACAGTTGCTTCTTCATTACCGAGAGTCGCAGTACCAGACTGCATATAGAAGTAGCCCGCCGCAGCGAGACCGGCAATAAGCACCACAATGGCGATAAGCTTAACGGGGCAACCTCTTTTTGCTCTGCGGGCAACTATAGGCTCAGCAACCTCTTCCTCAAGTTCTTCTTTATATGCAATGTCTACCATTGCACCAAGTTCTTCAGGATCCAGCCCTAAAACCATTGCATAACTTTTAACAAAGCCTTTCACATACACTGCATGAGGCAATTCTGATTTAGTACCTGATTCTATAAATGCAAGTGTGCGCGGTGCCAATTTTATGCGTTCAGAAAGTTCTTCGAGTGATAAGCCTTTTCGTTCACGTTCCTCACGCAACAAGGTTCCGAGCTCCAGCATTTCAGACATCTGTACCTCCACTTACAGCCGAACGTCTACGACGGCATTGTTACGCAGTTTTTCAGCGTATTCTTTAAAGCTTGCTTCCAGACGAGGCGCCCTCAGCTTAGCTTCAATTGCCTGCGCCACATCTTCAAACGGACGCAGTGAACCTTTGGTCTTACTATGCAATTTGATAAGTGCTTTTGAAGACCCAAGAGATAATACATCAGAAACAGAACCATCTTTCATTCCGTCAACAGCCGCCATCATCTGCGGTGATACATCTTTAACACCAAGTTCACCAAGGTAACCACCCTGTTCTTTACCTGGTCCAACAGAATATTTCTGAACTGCTTCTTCAAATGAAATCTTACCAGCAGAAAGTTCATCATGAACATTCAGTGCATCTACTGTCGGTGCAAAAACAAGCAAACTTAGTTCGACTTTTTCATCTGCTGTAAATTCAGCTTTATGCTCTTCATAGAAACGCTGAACCTCTTCTTTGGTGATAACGACTTTACGTCCAACCATCAGCCCAAGAAGACGCTGACGAATAATAGACGTCTTCACTCGCTCTTTCACGGATTCGACAGTAAGACCTTCGCTTACAATCTGTTCTTTTGCCTTCTCGAGAGTCAAACCACGCTGTTGCGCCATTTTGCGCAACTCGTTTTCAATTTCGGCCTCATCAACGGAAATACCGCGACGCTCTGCATCCTGTAAAAAAAGTTTTTCTGTCACTACGTTCTCAAGAACAGTGTTCAGAATAGATTTTACTTTTGGGCTGTCAGCGTATTTGGGACCAAGCACTCCGGCTTTTCTCAATTCCGGAATTGCCAGTTGTTTCAAATCATATAGCGTTACAATTTCACCGTTCACAACCGCGGCAATTTTATTAACCAACTGCTCAGCATGAACAGGTGCAGCAAACATAACAACAGCTGCCAGCGCAATTAAAAATCTGGAGGCCATACTTTTCTCCCAATATAGGTGATAAACATCTGCACAACACAGCTCCCCTCGTGGTGCGCGAGTTCTTACTTCTTGGGTCTGTATTACCTTTTAAGCAATTATGCAATAATGAGAATAATACAGATCGACTAATTCACAACAAAACCATGTAAAATAATTTCTTATTTTATTTCAAGTTTATGGATCAGAACTTTTGCCAACTTCCGACTCAGGTTCCCTGTCAGGTTCTTCCTGCAGCTCTTCCTGCGCCTGTGACGGGTTAGACGAAACATCCTGATGCACTTTTCCGCTTAATTTTTTTGAAAGAAGCGGAGTCACTTCAATTTTAGCAGAGGCAACCTGTTTTTCTAACCATTCAACAAATGCCTCATTCATTTTCTTATCTATCAACACACGCTCTATAACAGAATATGCCTGAGACGGTCCAAGAAGCTTCTCTGGAATAACAGCAAGCAAAACAAGCTGTTCAAAACCATATGCCGTGGTGGAGACATTACTGCTGCTTTTTGGAGTCATACGCTGCAACGTAGAAGCCCACTGAACCGGCAAACGGTCCTTCTTAAGCTTTAGTTCACGTACTGTAATTTCTGACGACAGCGATTCAGCAACAGTTTTCCAATCTTCAGCTTTTTCTAATAAAAGAGCAGATCGTTGTACGCTTGTTCTGTCATTACCGCGCACAAGCAATACATGCACCCGTTCCGGAATATAAAATTCAGACAAATTCTCTTTATAGTACTTTTCGGCTTCCTGATAGGTCAGGGAAACTTTCGGGCGCAACACTTCATTAAAAAACAATTTCATTTCTAGATGGCGTTTCAAAAACAATCGCCAGACAGCTATATCAATGTATTCTTCTGTTAAGGTGCGCTCAAAAAGATCGTCAGGATAATCTGCCCTGATAGCAGCTTCTTCTTTTTGCACATCTTCTGAAGAAACATGCAGACCTTCGTTTTCCAATGCAAAGCCCACAAGCTTATAAATGATAAGCTCCGAAAGAACATTCCCGTACTCTGTGCTCATGGCTTCAACAGAAGGGACTACTCCGGAGACCCATCCAAGATTATTCAGATCATAGCGGGCTTCCAACTCTTTCAAGTAGATGGGCTTACCATTGACCCGTGCCACAACCCCTCTCTCTTCTGGATGTTGCGTACAGCCAACAACCAGTAG
Source organism: Halodesulfovibrio aestuarii DSM 17919 = ATCC 29578 (assembly GCF_000384815.1). Lineage (NCBI taxonomy): Bacteria > Pseudomonadati > Thermodesulfobacteriota > Desulfovibrionia > Desulfovibrionales > Desulfovibrionaceae > Halodesulfovibrio > Halodesulfovibrio aestuarii. The sequence goes on along the minus strand of NZ_ARQF01000021.1, from coordinate 549,100 downwards.
AAGAATCAGTAATAGTATGATTCGACGCATTCGTTACCTTTATGCAGTTACAAGCGGTTCAAGTTCTTTTTTAAGCTTAGCAAGACGTGTACGCAAATCATCAGTTCCTTTCAAGCGCAGTTCAAGCGTTGCGGGAGGAGCCAACTTTGCTCTGTCTGTATTATCATTTACCCAGCCTACAAGCAGCGCAGGCGAAACAGCGTCCGCATTCTCTGCCCATGTAAGACGCACTTTATCTCGTAAAATATCTGCCCTCTGTACCTGAATCTCCATAAGAAAGCGTTTGAACTCAAGTACACCGAGGAAGCTTATAAGCTCTGGCGGCAACGCCCCAAAGCGATCACGTATTTCAAGTTCGACATCCTGCATATGACCGGAATCTGTTGCGGACGAAAGAGCTTTGTAGAACTTCAGACGTTCTTTACCATCTGGAATATACGATTCAGGGATATGTGCATTGATGCCGAGGTTGATCTCCGTTTCAACTACAACATTTTCTTTTTCACCCTTTAGGCGTTTTACTTCCGCCTCAAGCATTTCAAGATACATATCAAGACCAACTCGCGCCATCTGTCCGGATTGTGCTTCGCCTAAGATGTTGCCGGCACCACGCAGACGCAAGTCTTCCATGGCAACCCTAAATCCGGCACCAAGGTAATCCAATTCCAGAATAATGCGTAATCGTTTGCGAGCCGGAGCTGGCAGTTTGTCCAGATTGTTAACAACAAAAACCGCATATGCTTGTCTGTCAGAACGCCCAACACGACCACGTAGCTGATAAAGCTGCCCTAGCCCGAACATCTGGGCCTGATCGACGATAAGTGTATTTGCTCGAGGAAAATCAAGACCTGACTCAACAATCGAGGTACAAACAAGAACATCAAGCTCACCATGCCAGAACTGATGCATGGTCTCTTCCAGATTTTTCTCGGACATTCTGCCGTGTGCCATCCCTATCCGGGCATGAGGAACCAACTCCCGCACATACTCTGCAACACGTTCCAGCCCTTCAACACGGTTATATACCCAGAACACCTGACCTTCACGGGCAAGTTCGCGCTCAAGCACACCTTTCAGTTCCTGCGCTTCACGCTCTATAAGGGCTGTCTGCACAGGTTTACGACCAACAGGTGCCGTTTCAATAACAGAAAGCTCGCGCACTCCAGACATGGATAACTGAAGTGTTCGTGGAATCGGTGTCGCAGTCAACGTTAGTACGTCAACATTACGCTTCAGTTTCTTCAACTTTTCTTTATGACGAACACCAAAACGTTGTTCTTCATCCAAAATAAGAAGACTCAAGTTCGGTAAATCTACATCGTCTGACAACAAACGGTGTGTACCGATCAAAATATCAATTTGCCCGCGTGCTGCAGCAGAAAGTACGTCTTTTTGGCGAGTGCGGGTTACAAAACGACTTAACAGGCCAATGTGTACAGGGAATCGTGAAAGGCGACTTTTGAATGTCTGATAATGCTGCTCAGCAAGAACAGTCGTCGGACAAAGCAACGCAACCTGCTTACCTTCACAGGCTGCACGGAAAGCTGCGCGAATTGCAACTTCAGTTTTGCCAAAACCAACGTCACCACAAACAAGCCTGTCCATTGGCTCCGGCTTTTGCATATCATCCAGCACATCCTGAATGGCTTTTGCCTGATCCGGAGTCTCCTCAAAGCCAAATGAGGCTTCAAATTCACGATACAGTTCATTCACCGGCCCATATGTGAAGCCCTTAGCAAGTCTGCGCCATGCATACATCTCCATGATGTCATGGGCAATTTTTTCAATAGCTTTCCGTGCCTTGGACTTACTTGCCTGCCATGCGGCTCCGCCAAGCTTATCCAAAACAGGCGCAGCACCATCCGGCCCTTTAAAGAGCTGGATCAAAGACAATCTGTCTACAGGAAGATATAGCTTATCTTCACCTGCATACTGCAGCAGTAAAAAGTCGTTTGAGACATCACCCAGATCAAGACGATGAAGGCCGCCGAATGTAGCGATACCATAATCTCTATGAACAAGATGCGCGCCTACTTTTAGATCGTCGTAATCCTTTAGCCCAGAAAATGCACCGGAACGGGTACGCACCTGCCGCTCAACTTTAGGCTGTAATACATCTTCACCGAGCAGCAGGATATTATCCCATTCAAGATCTATCCCGCGCCGGAAAGAGGACACCAGCGCAAACAATCCCCGTTCTCTCGGGGAGTAGCACATATGCGGCATCAAGCCGTCTTGCTCTGCGAGTGTTAAAAATTTTGTTCGACTACGATCTGTAGCAAAACTAAGTACAACCTGACGCTTCTCTTTCATCCATTCACGTAAATGACTAACAAGAGCATGCCATGGCCGTTCCGCATCCTCCGGCCGCTGAAAAATATCCTGAAAGGCTCCATAGCTACGTTCCTGCAATGAAGCGCCTTGTAATTCCACACCCATTTTTAATTCTTCAAAATGGATTCTCCGGACTTGCTGCCAGACAGCATCGGCAGTGCCCGTAGAACGAAGCACGCAACTTACGGGCTGGCGCACTCCATATTCTTCAGCCTGCGCGTCAAGAAATGCTTCCCATGAACGTTCAGAAACTTCCAGCGCTTCATTCATCCCACCTTCTGACGGCAGAACATAGACAGCGTCCTTCGGAAGCCAACTCTCCAAGAAACTTGATTTTTTATAGAAACACCCCGGAAGGAATGTATAATCTCCATTTGCTGCTGCGTGTTGCAATGCGGAAGACTGGCCATGAGCTAACGTGCCCTCTGCCTCTAACTGTTTCCACCAAACGGAAGCCTGCGCAATATTGGAGTCATTCAACACAACGGGGGCAGCAGGAAGCAACACGAGTTCTTGAATATTACCCCGGGAACGCTGTGAGGTTGGTTCAAAAAGGCGAATTTCTTCAAGAAGATCGCCAAAAAATTCCATTCGGATTGGAAGTGTAAAACCGGGACAAAAAATATCCAGAATATCACCACGCAGAGCGATTTCACCCGGCTGCGTTACAAGAGGAACGCGAGTGTACCCCCATTCTACAGCCTGCTCGATAATAAGATCCGGACCTGTTTCGTCACCGATTGTAAGTAATAACTCATTATGGGTAAAAATATCTTCAGGAGGCAGTGCAGGCAAAAAGTTATCGATAGAAAGCAATACACCCTGAGCAGCACGCTTCAAGCCCAGCCCATACAAGCTTGCCATTCTTGTTGCCCAACGTGATTTACCATACGTACCTGCTGGATGCTGTGGAATGGTAATCCATTCATCGTCCCATTGAGGTGTAGCTAATGAGGCAGCCCCTCGAGAGCAATCAGGAGTGAACAGCCGAAGCAGTCCATTCAGTTCTGCAAATTCTTTGGCATCACGCGCGATCACTACCACATTTTCGCCTCTGTCACGTAATGTACGGGCTAATCGCGCCTGACTTGCAGGCCCGCTGCGCGCAACATGAACAACGGCATTCTTCTCATTCTGAATTTTTCTGACTATTTCAGAAAACAGCACTCGTCCCTGCTCCCGGATTATTGAATATATAAACTGAAAAAGCCGCCGGCCCTTTTAGGAAGGCAGGCGGCTTTTGCTTTTCAAGAGAAGTTAAACATCTTCGATGACATCCTCGAGGAAAAACTAAATCTGTCCGAGCACCTCAAGATCATCATTAGAAAGCAGACGATCAAGATCAAGCAAAATAAGCAGACGATCCTGAAGCTTACCAACACCACTAATGTACTCAGATTCCATACCTGCAACAACAGCCGGAGGCGGTTCAACCGTGCCTGCTGGAATACGCAGAACTTCTGACACGGAATCGACGACAAACCCGACAATCATGTTGTTGATTTCGATTACAATGATTCGGGTATGTTTGTCATGCTCTTTGGAGCTAAGCCCGAAACGCCTTCTCAGGTCAATGATAGGAATCACTTTCCCTCGAAGGTTAATTACCCCCTCAACAAAATCCGGAGCTTTAGGCACTTTAGTGATTTCCATAGTACGGATAATTTCCTGTACCTTAAGGATATCAACACCAAATTCCTCTTCACCTATACTAAAGGTGACAAGTTGCATCAGCTCGTCATCCTGCTTCTTCTGAGGCTCATTCATACAGAACAACTCCTTGCTTTCCCGAGCAGCGTAGTACGGGAAAAAATTAAGTGAAACGACATATACCTGTTCTCACAATCCAAAGCAACTACAGTGTGATACCACTGTTCATAAAAGCGGTTGTAAAAAAAGAGAGTGTTAGATAATATAACTTCGCTCAAAAGCAATTGAGTACAACGCTATCCGCGAGGAGTACCAAATTGATGGCGAACATCTTACCATTCCCCGAAGACACGCCTCTTGCTATGCAGATAAAATCACTTGGCGACGAGGAACTTCTTGACTTCTGGGAAGAAACACAATTTCTTGAACGCTTTCTGAAAGAAGGCACCCCTGTACAAAATCAGGACTCAATGCAATATGAAAAACTGATTCTACAGGAACTTCAACTGAGATCTTGCAGGCGCTGTGCCGCTACTGCTCAACTATAAGACTTTCCCTAAAGAAAACCCCTGCCGTTGATTTCTCATCGGCAGGGGTTTTCTTTTCTTAAGGCTTTATGCCCATCAGGCGTAGAAGACTTTCTCTACGCGCTCTCTAATCTGCTTTACGACCTACGCAGAAGTACGCAAACCCTTTCTCGGCCATTGTCGCGGCATTGTAAAGGTTACGTCCATCAAACAGAATAGGTGCGGTGAGCTGTTTCTTCACACGGTCAAAGTCAGGTATACGGAACTGATGCCACTCAGTAACAACCATCAGGGCCTGTGCACCATCAAGCGCAGCATATTGCTCATCAACGATCTCTACCAGGTCGTTGTCAGCAAAACGATCCTTCACTTTTTCGCCTGCAACAGGGTCAAATGCACGAATACGCATACCTTTTGCAGTAAGCTCTTCAATAATAGATAATGATGCAGCTTCACGAGTATCATCTGTATTTGCTTTAAAAGCGATACCCCACAGAGCCAATGTCTTTCCTTCAACACCACCCTGTGGTTCAAAGTATTCAACAAGGCGCTCTGCCATACGTTTTTTCTGACGCTTGTTCACGTTATCCACAGCTTCGAGTAACTCTGGAGTGTACTCGTACTGATGCGCCGTATGGATAAGCGCTTTAACGTCTTTAGGGAAACAAGAACCACCATACCCTACACCGGGATAGATAAACTCATATCCGATGCGATGGTCGGAACCAATGCCGGTACGAACGTCACGAACATCCGCGCCAACACGTTCACAAATATTTGCTACTTCATTGATGAAAGAAATCTTGGTTGCAAGCATGCAGTTTGCTGCATATTTAGTCATTTCAGCACTGCGAACACCCATTACGATCAGCTTTTCACGACTACGGGCAAATGGTGCATACAGTTCGCCAAGAACAGCTGCAGCATTTGCGTTCTCAGTACCGACAATAACGCGATCCGGCTTCATAAAGTCATTAACCGCATCGCCTTCTTTCAAGAACTCAGGGTTAGAAACAACTGCAAAATCAATTGATTCACCGCGCTTATCAAGTTCTTCCTGAACAAGGGAAGTAACAAAATCAGCAGTACCAACAGGCACTGTAGATTTATCAACAATAATTTTCGGGGAAGTCATTACCGCACCGATCTGACGTGCGACCTGCTCAACATAGCAAAGGTCACAAGATCCGTCTTCGCTGGAAGGTGTACCAACGGTAATGAATACCACGTCGCATTTCTCTATACCTTCCTGCAGGCTTGTTGTGAATGTGAGACGTTTTTCTGCGTAGTTACGCTGTACAAGCTCTTCCAACCCCGGTTCCCAAATATGAACCCGGCCATCAGAAAGCATTTCAACAACGTCTGGATTAACATCAACACATGTGATTGCATTCCCCATTTCTGCAAAACATGCTGCGCTTACCAAACCGACATAACCTGTACCAACAATACAAACGTTCATAAAAGAACTCCAGTTCATCCCTGCTGAGATGTCATATTTCATGTAATTTCATATTTCATGTAATTTCATATTTCACGTAAATATGGACACACTCCTTACTGAGTTGTATCTGAACAGTCAATTATGTGCAGAAAAATATTATGCAATAGCCAACAAAAACAAACTTAGTCTGCACAAGTGATAGGCGATTTATGCATGTCCGTCGGTTTAGCAAAATCAGTTAGTAGACGTGGTCAAACTTGTTTCGCACAGGTTTGCTACACTTTGGACATGAAGTTTATTGTAAAAGAGTGTATAACCTCTTTAGAGTCCGCAAAAACAATGTTTTCTTTGCGCGAGACTTTATATAAAGTGATTACATACATATGGGTTTACTTATATGAGGAGAAGATATGCCCGTTTTAGTCGTTAATATTGATCATGTTGCTACTCTTAGGCAACAACGTTTAGGTATCGAGCCAGAACCGGTAACTGCTGCACATTTTGCAGAGCTTGCTGGAGCACGTGGCATTATTATGCACCTTCGTGAAGACCGTCGTCATGTTCAGGATCGTGATATTGAACTGGTATCCCGTTGTCTGAATACCCGTTTCCATTTTGAAATGGCTGCAACTGAAGAAATGCATGAAATTGCACTTCGCATTAATCCATACATGATTTGTCTTGTACCGGAGAAACGCGAAGAACTTACAACCGAAGGTGGTCTTGCAGTAGCAGGACGCGAAGAGTTTTTCCGTGATTACCTTGCACCATTCCATGCAGCTGGCGTTAAATCCAGTCTGTTCATTGAAGCAAGTGAAAAGCAGATTGATGCAGCTCACGCTTGTGGTGCTGAATATATTGAGCTTCACACCGGTCATTTTGCAGATGCAAAAACTCCAGAAAAAATGCAGCTCGAACGCGACAAGATCATCAAAGGTGTAGCATATGCAAAAGGCATTGGTCTTAAAGTGAACCTCGGCCACGGCCTCAACTACACCAATGTATACGAATTCGCGAATGTTCCGGGTATCTCTGAATACTCTATCGGACACTCCATTGTATCCCGTGCAGTTCTTGTCGGTATGGATCGCGCTGTGCGCGAAATGAACGAAATCATCAGCACGTTTGCTGAGTAACAACACCGCGGAGTATTAAGTGATTGTCGGACTTGGCATTGATACAACGGAACTGGACCGCATCGAAAAATCGTTTGATCGACATGGAGACCGGTTCACTTCTCGTATCCTGCATCCGAATGAACAAGCGGCGCTACCCAAGCATCCTGTAGCCTATCTTGCAGCACGTTTCGCCGCAAAAGAAGCCGCAGTGAAAGCGCTTGGAACAGGATTCACGCAGGGCATTCAATTTCAAGATATTGAAATACAATCAGAAGCTTCCGGCAAACCGATCTTGATACTGCATAACAAAGCAGCAGAAGTTGCAGACACGTTGTCTGCAACACGGTACCATGTCAGCTTAACACATGGCAGAGATACAGCCTCTGCTGTTGTCATTCTTGAGTCTTTATAGACACTATAGCCTTTAGCGGAGGCTCAATGACATACCTTCCCCTGCCGACACCGGCGGAAATAAGCAGTTGGGATACTCAAGCAATTACTGCCTTCGGTATCCGTGAAGAAATTCTTATGGAAAACGCCAGCCGGGAAGCACTTCATGTGCTTCTCGAGCTGACGGGTTCAATTACAGACAAACGCGTGCTTGTATTTATGGGAAGCGGCAATAACGGCGGCGATGCTGCCGCCGTAGCCAGACATCTGCACAATCTTGGCGCAGATGTTCTGCTTCTCCATACAAAACGGATACGGGAGTACCATAAAACAGCTGGTTACCATTTCAAACTGGCCAGAGCTATCGGCACTTCGCACGCGTTGCTAACGCCTAAGAATGCTTCACGCCTTCTTCTCACAGAACAACCTGACATTATTGTAGACGGCCTGCTCGGCACGGGTATGCGCGGCACATTATCTTCTGATAAAATATGCCTCATTGAACACATCAATTCACTGGGTAAAAAAGCCTTTGTGTTTGCACTGGACATCCCGTCCGGTTTAAACGGCACTCTTGGCACTGCTGACCCTATAGCAGTTCGAGCCAATGCCACGGTGACGTTTGAAGCAGCTAAATGCGGGCTTGTTATGCCGGGAGCCTCTCAATGGGTTGGAAACCTGTATGTGCGCTCCATAGGAATCCCTGCACAAGTGCAAAAAATGCATCCTGTTTCTCATCTTATCATGACAGACAAAGTGCTCAATTTGCGTAGGCCTACATTGGAAGTAATGCATAAAGGCTCCGCAGGAAAAGTGTTGATTATTGGCGGTTCAAAAGGACTTACCGGCGCGCCGAACTTATCTGCACTCGGAGCCATGCGTTCCGGTGCCGGTTATGTAACTGTTGCATCTCCAGCGTTGTTGACTCAAGAAGTCAAAGCAGGACAACCTGAAATTCTGACACTGGACATTGGTACAACAGAAGAATGGCCTATGCATGTCCCCGAGACTCTGATTCGGGCAATCGAAAATTCAGACAGCATTATCATTGGTCCCGGCATGGGACGCTCTAAAGATGCAGCTACGTTTTTACGAAAGCTGATTGCGTTGCTCCGCCCACCAACGGTATTTGATGCAGATGCTCTCTATCATCTTGCCGAAGATAAAAATCTTTTACAATCACTGTCAGAACATGACATCCTCACCCCCCACCCGGGTGAAATGGCAAGACTCTGTCAAAAAACAATCAGTGAAATTCAAGTAAACAGGCTTCGGTCAGCAATCCTTCTTGCCGACATATTCAAGGGTACTGTTATCCTCAAAGGAGCAGTAAGTTGTATCGCGCAACAAGGAAAGCCGACGGTCATCTCTCCATTCAGCACTTCTGCACTTGCAGTTGCCGGATCTGGAGATGTACTTTCCGGAATTTTGGGAACCCACCTTGCTCAAGGAGTTCCGGCACGGGAAGCTGCCTGTCTTGGCGTCTATCAACATGGGCTAGCTGGAGAATTTCTTGAAAATGAATTCCCGCAAAGAGGGAATCTACCGCAAGAAATCGCTCATGCTTTGCCAAAAGCCGTAAGGAAATGCTTATGCTCACAGCCTACGACCTGATGACACAGAATCCACAGACAATTGCCCCGGAAGATGACGTTGTAACAGCAGCGCGCATTATGCTTGATAAACGCTACAACGGACTACCTGTAGTAGAGGCTGATGGAACTTTAATTGGCATTATCTGCCAAAGCGATCTCATCAACCAGCACAAACGTCTTAATGTTCCTTCGTTTTTTACAGTACTTGACGGTCTTATCCCTCTAGGTTTCAGTTCCAATACGGATGCAGAAATAAGAAAAATATCTGCCAGCACGGTTGCAGAGGCCATGACTCCAGCTCCTGCATCTGTAACAGAAGAAACACCTATTGACGAAATAGCGACGCTTATGGTGGATAACAAGTATCACTCGCTGCCAGTTGTCAAAAATGGCAAATTGGTAGGAATTGTGGGAAAAGAAGATATCTTACGTACACTCCTTCCAAAGGAAGAACCAAAAGAGTAATTAATCTGTGCTTCTTTATGTAAAAACCTCAGAAGAAACTGAACTTCTGGGAAAATATCTTGCACAGGCTCTCGTTTCTACAGATCCTGTGCAAACTATATTGTTCAAAGGCACACTCGGCTCGGGTAAAACAACTCTTATCCGCTCACTCGTCCAACACCTCCCAGGTGGGGATGAAGCCGAGGTAAGTAGCCCAAGTTTTAACGTATACAACCTGTACCCGACCACCCCGGAGACTGCCCATTATGACCTTTACAGGCTGGCAGGGGGTAGTGTCGACGAGTCATTCCACGAACTGTTGGATGAGGAACAGACACTTATGCTTGTCGAGTGGGCGGAGCACCTTCCTGAGCAGGAATACCCGAATGAATGGTTGCAATTCAGTTGGATTCCATGCGAAGAAGGACGACAAATTGACATTTTGGTAAAAGGGGCAGGAGCTACCCGTGTCATCGAGGCATTAAAACCACTTGTGACCTCGATGCAAGTAGCACCATAATTATTTCGTAGACTCGCTCTACCTTTCTCATTCTCTTTCTAACGACAAAGGAATCAGTATGCGTATTTTGGTTCAGAAGTTCGGCGGAACTTCAGTTGCCAACTTAGAGTGCATGAAAAAAGTACGTGAAAAAGTTCTTGCCGCTCGAGCCAAGGGATTTAAAGTAGTGGTTGTTCTTTCTGCAATGTCAGGAGAAACTAACCGACTTTTAGGACTTGCAAAAGAATGGTCCAACTCCCCTGACCCGGCGGAAATTGATGTTCTCGTCTCTACTGGAGAACAGGTATCTGTAGCGCTCTTTTCGATGCTGATGAAAGATGCCGGAGTTAACACCCGTTCCCTGCTTGGGTATCAAGTCCCCGTAAGCACAGACTGTGCACACGGCAACGCACGTATCCTTGGGATCAATCAAGAAAAACTACAGGAACTTCTTGAAAAGCATGATGTTCTTGCTGTTGCCGGTTTCCAAGGCTGCACCGATGAATCCCGCGTGACAACGCTTGGCCGTGGTGGTTCAGATACATCTGCAGTAGCTTTTGCTGCAGCACTTGGCTGCCAATGCGAAATCTACACTGATGTAGACGGCGTATACACCACCGACCCGAATATCGTGAGCAACGCTCGCAAAATGGACCGCGTTTCGTATGATGAAATGCTAGAAATGGCCTCCATGGGCGCTAAGGTCTTACAAATTCGTTCTGTTGAATTTGCTAAAAAATATAAAGTACCAGTACTTGTCCGTTCAACATTTTCAGACGCCCCAGGCACGTTAGTAACTCAGGAGGATTCACGCATGGAAGCCGTTTTAGTTTCAGGTATCGCATATGACAAGGATCAGGCGCGTGTAACGCTGCGCGATGTTCCGGACGTGCCGGGTATCGCTTCCAGTTTGTTCGGTCCGCTTGCAGAAGGCGGCGTTGTTGTTGATATGATTGTTCAGAACCCAAGCCGTGATAACAAGACTGACATGACATTCACTGTTCCGCGCGGCGATCTGGATAAAACTCTTGAACTAATGGCCAAAATCCAGAAAGAAACAAATGCGGCAGAAGTTCTGCACGATTTACATGTTTGTAAAGTTTCTGCAATCGGCGTTGGAATGCGTAACCACTCCGGCGTTGCTGCACAGGCATTTGATGCTCTGCGTAGAGAAAATATTAACATTCTCATGATTAGCACCTCAGAAATTAAAATTACCTGCCTTATCGAGGAGAAGTACACGGAGCTTGCAGTAAGAACACTGCACGATGCCTTCGGGCTCGGCAAAGAATAACAAAGTTGAAAGGGCCATGAAAAAAATTCAGATCTACGACACAAGTTTGCGTGATGGAACTCAATCAGAAGACATAAACCTTACCAATGATGACAAGCTTAAGATTGCTCTCAAGCTTGACGAACTTGGTATAGACTTTATTGAAGGCGGCTGGCCAGGGTCTAACCCTGTGGATATGGCATTCTTTAATGAAATTAAAAAGTTTTCATTAAGGCATGCAAAGATTGCGGCTTTCGGGAGTACTCATCACCCAGGCTTTACTGCGGAAAACGACCCCAATCTACGTAACTTGCTTAGTTCCGGGGCTGATGTGTGTACAATTTTCGGGAAGACGTGGGATATTCACGCAACCGAAGCGCTACGAATTCCGCTGGAACTGAACCTGGACATTATTCATGACTCTGTTGCGTTCCTAAAATCTATGGGTCGCGATGTTGTCTTTGATGCCGAACATTTCTTCGACGGCTTTAAAGCAAATCAGGAATATGCACTTGCTGCTATCACGGCAGCATACGGTGCTGGAGCTCAAACTCTTAGTCTGTGTGATACAAATGGTGGCACACTGCCGCATGAAGTATATCAGATTATACAGCAGATAGCTAAAGCATTACCGGATGCACAGCTCGGTATCCACGCTCACAACGATTGTGAACTGGCAGTGGCAAACTCCATTGCCGCGATACAAGCAGGTGCCACCCATGTTCAAGGAACCATTAACGGCATCGGAGAACGATGCGGTAATGCGAACCTCTGTTCCATCATCCCTACACTTGAGTTAAAATTCAACGATGAATACACAACTCTAGGTAAGGAAAAATTGGCATTGTTAACGAGCACCTCAGCATTTGTTACAGACGTTGCCAACATTATGCCATTCAACCGCCAGCCGTTTGTCGGCAGGTCAGCTTTTGCGCATAAAGGTGGTGTTCACGCAAGTGCGGTTAACCGAAACTCTGCACTGTACGAGCACATTGATCCAGAAATTGTCGGCAACAGACAGCGAGTACTTCTCACAGAACTTGCCGGACGGGCTAACATTGTCAACATGGCTAAAAAATTCGGATTCCATCTGGATAAAAATGAACCGGTTGTCAAAGGGCTGCTCAATGAATTAAAAAAACGTTCCAGCATGGGGTACGACTATGCCGCAGCAGAAGCATCTGTTGAGTTGCTTTTGCTCAAGAAGCTTGGTCGTCGTGGAGTCAGAGAGTTCTTTAAACTCAACCAGTTCCGAGTGCTGGAACTAAAAGAAGCTCAGGACCTAGATCCTATTTCTGAGGCTTCTGTAATAGTTGAAGTTGAAGGTGTTACCGAGCACACTGCCGCAACCGGCCGTGGTCCTGTTAACTCCTTAGATAACGCATTGCGTAAAGCACTCTGCAACTTCTACCCACGCCTCTCTGAGATGAAGCTGCTTGACTTCAAAGTTCGAGTCATGACAGCGGAAGATCCTGCGGGCGGTGGTACAGCTTCATTTGTACGCGTTCTTGTGGAATCTGGTGACCATCTATCCCGATGGGTAACTGTAGGCGTGTCCTACAACATCATTGAAGCCAGTTGGCAAGCTGTGGCTGATTCTATCACTTACAAGCTCTATAAAGATGAACACGAGCAACGTGCTCAAATTGAAAAAAACTAAGCTTCGCTTCGCGCCTCGTCCTAAAAATTGACGGGGAATAAGGTTAACTAAATGGCTGTAGGGAGTATTCCTTGCAGCCATTTTTATGTTCAGGATCCGACGAGTTCATATTTAATATCTATAAAAAAAGACCGGACATTGTCCGGTCTTTATCGTTGCGTCATAGGGATTAGCGCTGCCCCTAGATATTCTTTCCTTTTCTATAGGCTACTAGATCTTCAATAGTGAGCATTGGCATCTCATATTTTTTTGAAATCTTAACAAGCTCTGGCATACGTGCCATTGTACCATCTGAATTAGTAACTTCACAGAGTACGCCACAGTTTCCAAGGCCAGCAAGGCGCATAAGATCAACAGTTGCCTCGGTATGCCCCCGGCGCTCAAGAACGCCGCCTTCACAAGCACGAAGTGGAAAAACATGACCAGGACTGTTGATATCTGAAGAACTTGCACTGCCGCAAGATGCTGCTTTAATTGTGCGCACACGATCAGCTGCCGATACACCGGTAGTTACACCCTCTGCAGCTTCGATTGATACCGTAAACGCGGTCTGGTACTGGCTGTGATTTTCATCAACCATCATAGGCAGGTCAAGCTGCTTAACTTTCTCATCGGTCATGCAGAGACAAACAATGCCACTACATTCACGAATAAGTAATGCCATCTGTGCAGGGGTCAGGTGCTCTGAAGAAAAGATCATATCGCCTTCGTTTTCGCGATCTTCATCGTCAGTAACGATAACACCAAAACCTTGCTGCAAAGCGGCAAGAGCTTTTTCTACACGTTCCTCTGAGGTACCAAACTGATCAAGTAATGACTGATTCATTGAATTCTCCAAAAAGTTTAAGAATCGCAAGAATCAGGGCAAGTAAAAAGCAGTGCAAAAGAATAGAACAGCATTTATTGCTGTCAGAAAGGAATGCAGGCTGCATTTACTCTCTTTCATCCGGACTCTAACCGTCGGCTCTGGAATCACACCAGATCTGCTGTCCTTCGCAAAGCGAAGCGCTCGCGGGCTTTCCTAAAGAGGATTACCGCCGGTAGGGAATTACACCCTGCCCTGAGAATAAATTCGCGTTAACAAAATGGCTATATGGTTCCAGCCGTTGTGTCAACATAACTGGAACCATTTTATCAATATTTTTACGCAACCTCACCACCGCAAACAACGGTGAACGAGCAACTACCATCTTTTTTTGAATATTCTACAATTCTATTACGTCCAAGATCTTTTGCTTCGTAAAGAGCTGAGTCAGCCGCATCTAACATCAAAGCACCTAAATTTTCCAGTCGGAAGTCATAGGCGTGCGCAAAACCACATGAAACAGTCATCTGAACATTACGCCTAATAATACGTCCCTGATTATCCCGAATAACGAAATCATATGTTTCAAGACGAGAGCGAATAGTTTGTGCGATATCAATTACGTCTGCTGCGGCATCTCCAAACAAAAGAATCGCGAACTCGTCCCCACCGAACCGGCAACAACAAACATCTGAATCATCGTGGTTCCTATGTGCAACCTCTTGCATTATTTGCGAAAAAGTCTGCAAGGCCTGATCACCAATGCGGTGACCAAAACGATCATTAAAGATTTTTAAGTTATCGATATCCAAAAGGAGCAGACAAAAAGGTTTTTCAGCATGTTCCCATGCGTAAATCCCTTCTTTCAGACTTTCATCAAAGGCACGACGATTAAACAACCCTGTCAGGCCATCTGTTTTGCAAATATACTCAAGACGCTCGGCATCCTCTTTCAAAACAGATATAACATCCTGAAAAGTACTTCGGAGCTGTGCAACAACGTCCTCCGGATCCGCACCACTACGAACCGCGGCCACACTGGATTCTTCCAGATCCTCAACAACACCTTGATGACGATAGACACTTTTCCGAAAATCATCTGCTAAATCGACAGATTCCTGCAAGGCCTCTTCCAACCTCTTTGCGTAAGAGCTCGCAAGAATCGCTTGATATTCACGCAAGACAAAGCAGTATTTCTCCTCAGAAAAATCCGAGCCTTCAAGTGTCGTTATCAACAGGTCAGCTACTGACTTTTTTTGTTCTTGAGCATAATATGAATACTTCTGGGTACTGCGTAAACATGTGAGCAATGAACGCCAACGATCATCACGAGGAACCCCCAAGCGCTCAAAGAGATCACAATATTTATGACCTACATCAAAACGACAAATTTTTTCTAAAGGATTACCAGAGTGCAACACCGCCCCCTTACATATACAGTTCGGCAATAATTTTCTTAAAAAAAGGCACGTGATACATTTTCTATTGTTCTAATATCTCAGTATCATTAGGCCACAGCTTACAAATTCGTGCTGGAGCATATCCATTATAAAATGCATCAACAGCAGAGATAAAGGGAACTTTATTCTTGTTTGCAATCTCTTTGGAAAATTTACAATCTAATGCAAAGAAACGTCTGCTACGTCGGTTCCCTATAACGCTTCCGGTGTTTTTAAAGTAAGGGATTATCTTATCCCACATCCCCACTCTTGCATCCATGGCCTTTTTTTGTAGTTTTTCAAGTTCAGTTATATATGAACTCTGCTTCATACCATGTGGGTAGACAAAGGCCATGCCATTCTGGACAAGTAACGCTCCTAAATCACACCCGTTGCGCAATCGAACAATTGCAACCAATCTTTTATATCTATCGTTTGCAACAATTTTTTGTAACGAAACTTCACGTCCAAGAACTTTACTTCCTATAAATTTTTTAGCTATACTTGAAAAGTACTGTTGCTTTCTTTTTTTATCCCCAAGTTCTGGAGTATCTACAAATGCAATTCGTACTTTTTTTCCATTTTCAAGAATCAACGTATCGCCATCAACAATTGCAGTTACAACATGTGTAGTATCGGCAAAAGCACTTAAAGCTGTAGCATATAAAAAACATAAAATACCTAAAAAAAATATTCTCTTCTTCACCATGAAAACTCCTGTGACAGTTCACAAAAAAGGCGACTTCTAATGAAGCCGCCTTTTTTTTAGTTTTCGTAGTAAGACTTGAGCGTCTGACTCCGAACCGGATGGCGTAATTTTCGAAGCGCTTTTGCTTCAATCTGTCGAATACGTTCACGTGTAACGTTAAACAACTTACCAACTTCTTCGAGAGTATGGTCAGATTTTTCACCGATACCAAAACGCTTACGTAATACCTGCTCCTCACGAGGAGTCAGATCTGCAAGGACACCTGCAATTTGCTCACCCAATTTAGTGTTTACCACTTCTTCAGCTGGAGCAACTGCTTTCTTATCCTCAATGAAATCACCCAGACTGGAGTCTTCTTCGTCACCGATAGGAGTTTCAAGAGAAATAGGTTCTTTTGCAATCTTCAGGACTTTTTTTACCTTATCGATCGGGTAGTCCATGCGTTCTGCGATTTCTTCAGGTGTCGGATCACGTCCAAGTTCCTGAACAAGGTAGCGAGAGGTTCTAATCAACTTGTTAATAGTCTCAATCATATGCACAGGGATACGGATAGTGCGAGCCTGATCCGCAATCGCGCGGGTAATAGCCTGACGAATCCACCAAGTCGCATACGTGGAGAACTTGTAACCACGCTGATATTCGAACTTATCAACAGCCTTCATAAGACCGATATTGCCTTCCTGAATAAGATCAAGGAACTGCAAACCTCGGTTCGTATATTTTTTAGCAATACTTACAACAAGACGCAGGTTGGAACGGATAAGCTCCTGCTTTGCGCGCATAGCCGCGGTGTTACCATACTTAATGCGCCAGAGAACTTCTTCAAGATCTGTAACATTGTGGCAACACTTCTCTTGCAGCCGATGCAGAATTTCAATCTTACCAAGAATCATTTCCTTAAAGGAGAATAACTCGTCAACGGTAAGTCCAAGTTCGTCCGCTGCAACAACAGGATTCACTTCGCGATCATCAAGCTGTTTAAACAAAGTCTGAATTTCAGACTGGGTTTTTCCGGTTGAAAGAATATATGCCGAAAGATCTCGCTGACAGTTATGCATCTGCCGCACGTAATCTTCAACAGTTTCGATGACACGGTCGATAAGAGTTTTTTCCAGTTTAATATCACGAAGACGTATAACAATGTCTTCTTTGTACTGCATAATCTCTTTCTGCAAACCGTATACTCGACGCTCGAGAGTACAGCAATCATCAAGCTTATCGTAGATCTTTCTTTTCTTTTTGTAGATGTTACGAATCTCGTCCAAAAGCTTGATAACACGCTCTCGCTGGTTAAGTTCGTCTTCGCTAGGATCATCTTCCTCGATGGTCTTAACTACGTCTTTCAGCTTAACACGGTTCTCTCTAAGGTCTTCACCAACGCTTACGAGTTCTTCAACAGCCACAGGCACTTCTACGAGTGCATATAATACATCCTGCTCACCAATTTCGATCTTTTTAGCGATAACTACTTCGCCATCACGATCGAGTAACGGAACTGCACCCATTTCACGCAGATACATACGCACGGGATCCGTGCTACGTGACGCGTAATCGGTACTTTCTTCTTCTTCGTTAAATTCAATAACGTCTTCAGAAGGCAGGTCTTCATCGTTGTCAGCATCGGCAACAGGAATTTCATCCTTGGCTTTGTTGGTATCAACAATAGCAATATTCAACTGGTCAAAAATCCCGATAATTTCTTCAACCTGTTCGGGAGTATTCACTTCAGCCGGTAACGCTTTGTTGACCTCTTCAAAGGTCAGGAACCCGTTAACCTTGCCCTTCGCAATCAAGGACTTGATTTGCTGGATGTCCTTAATATTCCCCATTGGACCTCCCCAAGGATTCTTTTAAGGCCAGAAGAAAATCCATCTCTGCATCCTGTTCGCCCCCCTCTGTGATGTGCCGCATTGCGGCTACTAGGGATTGCCCTTGCTGTTGGCGGCGAGTTCTTTCCAGGAACATACAGACGTCGTTCAATTCTTCCTGTTCTTTTTGCATTGCAACCGCATCTACAATACGGTGCTTGATCCAAAATACTTTTTCTTTACCTTCAAGGTACTCAACGGCATCATTGCCGTAAGCAGAAATTTTGTTCCAGAGCGATTCAGCCCATAAGGACTGCAAAAGTTCTATTCCGCCATATTGTTCCAACGTGGGAATATGATGTGGATACCGTACTACAAACTGCAACACTCGCTCTTCCAATGAAGCAGCCAACACAGGACGCGGGGCAGAGCCTTGCGTATTCTCCTGTCTTTTTCTCCAATTGCCGGACTTGTCGCGTTTTCCTCTTTGCGAAAAAGAAGAGTCCGCTCTGGCCTGAACAGCCTTTTTCGGTGCAACAAGCTGACGTAATTCAATTTCATCCAGTCCAAGTCCGGACGCAATACGGGACACATAAAATGAACAGAGTTCAGGTTGTTCCATATTGCTTAAAAAACGGGTAGTCCAATCCATTACATCACGTGGTGCATACATACTTACAGTTGCAGTGCAATATGCTAAGCCGTCCGGAGATTGCGCAAGCAACCTTTCAAACGCCTCTACTCCGCGCTCATGTAAAAAACTGTCTATGTCTTCTCCGTCTGGCAACAAAACAACACGACACTTCATTCCCTTTGTCAGGATCATTTCACAACTTTTTAACGCAGCTTTTCGCCCCGCTTCATCGCCATCAAAAATGAGATCAACGGAAGAACAAAAACCGCCAAGTCGCTTAACTTGATCGGGAGTAAGAGCTGTCCCGAGCACCCCGCAGGCATTTTCAAAACCAAACTGATGCAACGTAAGTACATCCATGTACCCTTCTGTTAAAAAGGCACTTTGGGTCGAAGAAATAGCTCTACGTGCTTGAAAAAGTCCGTAGAGATGCTCACCTTTTTTATAGATTACTGAGTCACTACTGTTGATATACTTCGCTTGATCACTTTTTCCAATGATTCTACCGCCAAAAGCGATAACTTGTCCGGAAAGATTTTTTATCGGGAAGATAAGTCTTCCACGAAAACGATCATACATCCGACCACGGTCATTGCGTGACAAAAGACCAGCCTCAGCAGCCTGCTTCTGTGTCATCCCCCTTGCAACAAGTGCATCTGAAAGGGATTGCCACGAATCAGGTGCCCAGCCCAGCTCAAAGCGCTCGACAATCTCCGGCGTAAGTTTACGCCCTTTAATGTACGTTCTGCATTCCCGCGCATCATGTTTGGAAAGATTTTGCTGAAAGTGATTTTTTGCAATGTCATACATAGTATAACACTGCCTTTTAAAATCACGCTCTTCTTTCGCATGCGGGTCTGCTTTATATTCAGTAAGTTGAACTCCGGTCTCTTCTGCAAGCAATTGCAGTCCTTCCCGAAACTCTAGTCCGTTTACTTTACAAAAAAAGTCAATAACATCGCCAGCAGCCTGACATCCGAAGCAGTAATAAAAACCCTCATCTTCATTAATAGAAAATGATGGTGTTTTCTCCTGATGAAAAGGGCAAAGCCCCATCCACCTGCCACCAGCATGTCGCAACTCCATGTAGCGACGTGCAACGTCAGCAATATTCAGACGGGCTTTAATTTCTTTTACAGCAGAAAAACCGCTTGTTGTCATAGCTGATCCAGAATCGTTACGATACCCAGAAGACATTATCGTAATTCAACGATAGTCATTCCGTCACCACCAAGATCGGCAGGTGCAAGACGGAATGAAGCAACGGCAGGAGCATTTTTAAGATAAGAATGAATCTCACGACGCAATGCGCCTGTACCCTTTCCGTGCACTACTTCAAGCTCTTCAATATTGCTCAAAAGAGCCTTATCAATAAAAGAGTCAAGTTCACTTATAGCTACATCAGCACGCTTTCCACGTAAGTCAACCCTAAAAGATGTTTTACGTTCTGCTTTTACTGTAGTACGCGAGGCTTGAACAGTTTTATTTTCTTCTTCAGCAAAGGAAACATCTTGTAAATTCACCCACATAGCAACGCCGGAAAGGTTAATCTTCACTTTTCCACGTTTATCATCAATTTCTTCTACAACCCCTGATTTTTTCCAAGGATTGTATTTTAATGTCTGACCCGGCTTAATTTCCTGCGGAGCTAACGCTTCCACTGTCGGCTGACCGGCCTTATCTGCTTCAACAAGCTTTTGGCGAGTTTTTGCCAATTCTTTCAGAGCCTGCTTATGCGTAATTTTTTGTTTCTTTAGCTCGTTAAGAACATTCTGTGCTTCTTTTTGAATGTCTCCAAACAACTTATCACGTTCTCGTTCGTACCGTGTACTCAGCTTTTTGCGACGTTCTTCAAGACGCTGACGCTCTGTATCAAGCTTGGCAACCTCGCGTTCTCGTTCAACAGCCAAGGTATTAAGACGATCAATAAGCGCAGAAGTATCTTCTCCGTCCATGAGCAAGTATTGTTCTGCACGACGCAGCACATAATCCGGCATACCGTGTTCACGCGCAACATCAAGAGCCTGAGACGCACCCACCTGGTCATAAGCAAGACGATACAAAGGCTTCTTTGTACTTGGGTCAAAAAGAACAGACGCCGCACGAACCTTATCGTTCGAAAGTGCGTATGCCTTTAACGCAGGAAAATGTGTTGCCGCGCACACATACGCTCCACGGTCGAGCAGCTCGTCGATAACAGCCTGAGCAAGCGCCGCACCCTGTGCCGGATCAGTCCCTGCACCAAATTCATCAAGAATAACAAGGGTGCTGTCGTCTGCGGCATCCCAGATAGCACCTAAATTCGCAATCTGAGCTGTAAACGTAGATACATTTTCTTCAAGACTTTGTTCATCGCCGATAAAAGCAAAAATATTTTTCCAGAATGGAATGGAGCTGCCTTCTTTCACAGGAACAGGCAAGCCGCTCATTGCCATGATAGCAATAAGCCCGATAGTTTTAAGACATACCGTCTTACCACCTGCGTTTCCACCGCTTATAAGCAGGGCAAACTGGTCTTTCTGAAGCTCAAGAGTTACAGGAAGCGCTCCACCTTCAGCGAGGGCAAGCAATGGATGCAGTGCATCAACAAGATGCAGATTCCCTTCATTACTAAAGTCCAGTGCGACACCATTAAATTTGGAAGCTAAAGCACACTTTGCGAGCAGAACATCCACATGAACCATCAGATCATACACGCCGTGTAATGCACCATAGTTGGCGCGGACGAGACCTGTCAGGAACTCAAGGACTCTATGCTCTTCTTCGCGCTCCTGCTTTTTCAGTTCCGCAAGCTCATTGTTGAGATCAACAAGGAACATCGGCTCGAAATAACAGGTTTCACCAGTCTGAGAATAGTCATGGATGATACCTTGCACTCTGCCCTTAAAGTTACTTTTTAGCGGCAGCACATAACGATCATTTGCAAGTGTAATGTACTCATCCTGAAGATATTGAAGGATGCCGTGTGAATTAACAAAATCCTTAGCTTTACGAGTACAAGTCTGGTGGATTCTTCGAATCTCCTGACGTATTAGCAAAAGCTCAGGGGTACTGTTATCACGGATGAGACCATCATCCCCGACACAACGGGAAAGACCGGAAGCACACTGCTCCGGCCAAGGAAATTTATCCACCATAGCCAACAAAAGCGGCCAAGGTGATTCTTCTGTACTTACACGAATGGAAGCCCGCAGATCCCGTGCCTGAACAAGCACCTGACGCAGTGCCCAAAGATCATCAAGATCAAGAACTGCGGTCGGGGTATCAATAAAACGGAACATTCCTGCAAGATCAGGAAAAGAAGAGAGCTTTACAGTCACGGTACGCATCCATTCCTGTCCTTGCCTAAATAACTGCGCTTCTTTTTGCGCATCATTATAATTAGACACAGGAGAAATAGACAAACACGCATTCGCGCCTGCCTCCGAAACAGCAAAGTCCGCAAGGCGCCCAAGCACCTTACGGAACTCTAAATTGTGTATAGTACGCTGCTCCATAAAACTATGCGAGCTTTGCGCGAACTGATGCGCTCAGTTTTTTACCGTCAACGCGACCCTTGTATTCTGCCATAATAGCATTCATTACCTTACCCATATCTTTCATACCGGCTGCACCGGTTTCTTCTACGGTTTTGGTAACAAGTTCTTCAAGTTCTTCATCGGAAAGCTGGCTTGGCAAGTAAGTCTGCAAAACTTCGAGTTCTGCAGCTTCGACTGCAACAAGGTCTTCACGATTTGCCGCACGGAACTGTTCAATAGAGTCCTGACGCTGTTTCGCCTGCTTCATCACAACATCAAGCATTTCCTCATCATTAAGTTCACGCTTGAGGTCAATCTGCATGTTTTTCGCAGCAGTTTTCAGATGACGCAGTACACCAAGTGCAACTTGCTCCTTGGCTTTATAGGCAGTAATGTAATCTTTATCGATCTGCTGAATAAGGCTCATGCTGTCACTCTTATGTAATTTTTGCATAGAATAATGCGGGGATCCGATAACGAATCCCCGCCAAGAAGCATCTATAGATGCACCCGCCGTAGCGGTAAACGCAGTACTAGTACTGGTTCATCTTTCTCATCTTCTTAAGAAGACGTTTACGGGCAGCTGCTTTCTTCTTCTTACGCATTACGCTAGGTTTTTCGAAATGCTGACGTTTTTTCATTTCTGAAAGAATGCCTGCCTTTTCTACCTGCTTTTTAAAGCGTCGAAGCGCGATGTCGAAGTTGTAATCACCATCATCGAGATATACGCCTGGCATGAAATATCACCACCTTCATTACTTAATACCTCAAGCACAAGCATGCTCAAGACAAGAGCGTAATTTACGGCCTGATTTGTTTTTTTGCAAGTTATTTTTTACATATTACACATAAAAAAAGCCTACTGAGAACAGTAGGCTTTTTTTAACAAACGAAAAATTAGTGACTGTGTCCGGAACTTTCATGTCTAGCATGAAGAGCGGACTTAAGAATTACGTAACCCAGTCCACCAAGAATTACGAACAGAACAGCGTAGAGTGCTCCGAAGAATACGAAGTGGTCAGGCATCCACCAAGGAATATCCTGAGGCAATGCACTGTGCAGAGTTTCGCCATGCAGCATAACGGTCTCCTACTACTTAACAGCTTCTTTAAGCAGTTTTCCCGGGCGGAATTTAACTACTTTAGTTTCTGGAATGATAATTGGCTCACCGCTCTGCGGGTTGCGTCCCAAGCGTTCTTTACGCTCTTCAACAACGAAAGTGCCAAAACCGGTCAAAGTCAGTTTACCTTCAGCCACAAGAACATCCTGCACAGATTCAAGAAATGCGTTCAGGGAGCGTTCTGCATTTGCTTTAGTAAGATTTGCTTTCTCAGCAATTCGTTCTACGAGTTCCGCCTTGGTCACGGCCACGTCCTCCTCTCTGGGAATTGCAATACATTTTGCCAAAGCGCACACACTCTAGCTACAAAAATATTACTGTTAGTTGAGATATAAGCCCAAACTTGTTAGTCGATACCAGATGAATGCAGCATATGCAACGGTTTATACGCTCTTAAAGCCTTGAAAACAGGGCTTTCCTACTTTTTTGGGCAGCTTTTCAAACCATCTGCCAGCAATTGAAACTGACGAGTTGTAAGCGTCTCAGGCCTTGCAGATCCTTGCACGCCGGCATTTTCAAGGGCTTTTTCAGCACCTGAAGCTACACAACCCTTTAAAATCTTCTGCAATTGCTTTCGACGCTGTTGAAAAGTCACTTTAAGTAACCAAGAAAGAGCTTCTGGGTCAAAATCACGTTCTTCGGCAGGAGTCGGCACAAAACTCAAAACAGCAGAATCCACCTTGGGACGCGGAATAAACACCCCCGGAGGAACGATAAACTCCCGTCTTGGCTTACAAAAACTCTGTAACCAAACAGACAATGCCCCATACTGTTTGGAAGAAGGGGTAGCAACAATTCTGTCCCCTACTTCTTTTTGAATCATAAAAACAGCACGTCTTAAGCCGGAAGCCTTACTTAAAATATCCCACATAAGTGGAGAAGCAACATTGTAAGGCAGATTACCAATAACCTTCCACGGCTTTTCAGGAGTTAAGTTCTCCCACGGAAACAACAAGGCATCTGTAAGCACAACCTGCAACGCAGGATTACCGGCAGGCGGTTGGCGCTTATGCTCGTGTGCCCAATGGTGATCTTTTTCAAGAATCGTGAACCATGCCGGTTTACGGTCATGAATAAGATGTGTCAGCGCACCCGGGCCCGGGCCAATTTCAATAACATAGTCTTCTGCTTCTATGTGAAGCGCATCAACAATACGGTTAGCCGTATTTTTATCCTGCAAAAAGTTCTGCCCCAAACTCTTTTTTGCGCGAGGTCCTTGCTTAATATCCAATGCCATGAGTGTATATCCAGACAGGCAGCGCTACTTTGCAAAAGCAGATGCAAAAAAGCTGTCTACCCATTTAAAAATGTCGTTTTTGCGGATTGATTCCCGCATTCTGTCCATTCGTCTTTGCCGCATCTTTTTCTCCATCGTATATGCCTGATGAATAGCAGCAGCAACACCTTCTACATCAAAAGGATTCACCAGTATAGCCCCATTTCTAAGCTGTGCGGCAGCACCGGCAAACTCACTGAGCACCAGTACTCCCGTACGCTCCACATTGGCGGCACAGTATTCTTTGGCAACAAGATTCATCCCGTCACGAAGCGGCGTCACCAGAGCAATACTGCAAGCGCGATAGTACGCAATCAATTCGTCAAAAGACAAATTTCTATATTGATAATGAATCGGAACATAGCCCGGCACTGAGAACTCACCGTTAATCTGTCCGACCAGTCTTTCAATTTCTTTTTTTAACTCTGCATACATCGGGATAGCTGCCCTGCTTGGAACAACAACCTGTAGTAAACTAAGTTTACCCTGAATTTCTGGATGGTCAGTCAACAATTGGTGCATTGCTCTAAGGCGATGTGGTATCCCCTTCGTATAGTCAAGACGGTCTATTCCCAAAATAACCTGACTGCTCGGCAACGCCTTATGTACCTGCTGTGCACTCTTACGAACACTGGCTGACCGAGCCGTCTTATAAAATTTTTTATAATCAATGCTAATAGGAAAGGCACCGATCTTCACAGTGCGTGAACCAATTTTAGCACGTACAACCTGCCCTCGGCCGGATACGGTAACATGCGGTAACAAAGCAGAAACAGCCCGAATGAAGTTGCGCCTGTCGTGCAAGGTTTGAAGACCAATTTGATCATACTCAAGAAGTGCCTCCAACAATTCAGCACGCCATGGTAGCCGCTTAAAACAATCCACACTGGGAAACGGTATATGAAGAAAAAAGCCAGTGCGCCTGCAGTCACCTGCTTCACGCATATATTTTGCGACATGCATCAAATGATAGTCATGCACCCAGACATAGTCGTCTTCATCACCACTTTCGACAGTGCGAAATGCAAACAACGCATTCACATCTAAATATGCCCGCCAGTATTCAGGGTTAAAATTGCACTCAAAATTAGAGGCATGAAACAACGGCCAAATAATCTGGTTAGTAAATCCAAAATAAAAGTTCTCAATCTGCTCTGATGTCAACCCAACCTGTCGCAGTGTGTACCCTGTATCCTCTGAAAAAAGACGCAAGGCAGCATCAACCCCCTCAACGTCCGGTGCGCCGGCCCAGCCAATCCATACCCCCTTACTCGCAGTAAGCACAGGCGACAATGCCGTTACCAATCCACCTGAGACAGGCGAAGAATGACATATCCCCCCATCACACTCCAGTGAAACGGGTAACCTGTTTGAAACGACAATAACACCCTGGTCTTCTCCAATAGCTTTGGGCATGGGAACTCCTTACAAATTGTTCAGCCTATAAGAATACCCAGCTTACCCTGATGAGACAATGAGAGTTCCCAAGAAACATGATGAGATAAAAAAAGCCCCGCACTGCATTTGCCAGTGCGGGGCGGAACATCAAAGTACGTTAGTTATGAAAGAGCAGACGCGGTTGCATTCAAAAATTCAACGATATGAAGACCATCAGACTTCTCGGACAACAACCATCTAGCCGCAGATGAGCGTTTCTCCCGTCCTATCAGAATAGTATAGCTTTGTTCTCCCAAAGCACGGAATGCATCTTCATCTGTCACATCGTCACCAATATATGCAACAACAGCATCTTTAGGCTCCTCTGAAAGGACAGAATGAATAGCTCGAGATTTATTAATTCCCGGGACACGCACTTCCACTCCTTCATGGAAATCCAGAAGCTCCAGTCCGAAATTTTCTGCAATAGGTTCCAACAACTCTTCAAGATCGATTATATACTGCGGAATCAGTTCCGCATTGATACTGCTCACATGTGCAGCGACACTGTTGGGTTTGCATTCAATGGCATGGTCACCCAATAAAACTGCTACCCTTTCAGCAGCAATGCGAAGCCCCTCACGGGCTTTTTCGGGAATAGACACCAAATCCAGCTGCCCAGATACCCGCAGGTGCTCACCACCATGAGAGCCCCATGCCTCAAAGGGTAAACGGCTTTGCAACAGAGGCTGAAGCTCTTTCACCGGACGACCACTGACAAGTACTGTACGACAATGCTTAATAACCAACAACCGTTCCAGCGCCTCACGAACACCGGGAAATGGGCGGGCGTTATGACGGTCTGGAACTAACGGCGCCAATGTGCCGTCATAGTCAAGAAAGAGAACAGCTCTGCGGCAGGCTGCCAGTTTTTGTCCAAAATCAGCTTGCTGTTCAACGGTCCAAGGTTTGATCATTGCTGCTCTGGCCTCCATGCTTACTCTTATATTTATTTATAAGTCGTATCATGCGGCGTTGGCGGAAACGTGCAACGGCCCTAAACGTAATAATGTATGACAAAATGGAGCATGGTATTGCCATTGCCAGTCCGCCAGCCATCATAACGACAACAATCCCGCCGCCTTGTGCGAAAAGTTCTTTCAACTCCATATGGTGAGGATCAAACGTTACATCAATTGGAATAATCAAGTTCCCAATAATAAAACACGCTGTATAAAAAGGCACCCAGTTCAACGGATTGGAAATCCATGTTCCAGCAGCTGCTGCAATTTTACTGCATCGCAGCACAAAGGCCAACGCAACAGCCACGACCGTTTGGAACGGAAGAATAGGCAGGCACCCCGTAAAGACACCAGCGGCCACACCCAACGCAACAGAATGCGTTGAAACCTTCAAACGCATTACTCGTAAGTAATTATATCGTATAGCTCGTTTAAATGATTCCCAGAACCGCACCAAAAACTCCTCGTTTCTAATCTTTACGACAAAGTATCAAATCGTAAAAATTGAATTACAAGCCCGGCGCGCCCCTGTGTTGCAGAACGCAAGTCCGTTGAAAACCCGAAAAGACTGCACATAGGGGCCAATGCCTGCACCATTTTAAGCCCTGCGCGGTCAAAAAGGTTTTCAACTTTTGCGCCCTTTGCGCCAAGCAAGCTAATAGCGTCCCCAACGTTCTCGTCAGGAACAGAAATCTCTACATCCATTATTGGCTCAAGCAACTCCGGTTTTGCGTTCTCAAGCGCAGTCTTAAGAGCCATACCTGCGGCCATTCGATAACCAGGTTCAGAAGAACATTCATTGCGTTTAATTTCTGTAATAGCAACGTCTACATCCTGCACAGGATATCCTTTAATAACACCGCATTGCAAACCGTCTTTAACGCCCTGCTCAACAGCATCAACCCATGCATCCGGCCATTCAGTGGTATCAAATGTAAACCGAACCATGTTGCCGGCATCACGATCACGAGGAGTAACCGTCAGGCTTGCGTAACCGTAATGACGTTTATCTCCTAATTCCCGATCAAACTCTTCAAAAGCAGAACCTGTACTGCTGATTGTTTCCTGATAAACAACCTGCGGGTTGCCCACACGCGGTGTAACATGAAACTCTCGACGAAGACGATCTACAACAACCTCAAGATGAAGCTCACCCATGCCGGAAATAACACGCTGTCCGGTTTCAGGGCTTTGTTCATACTGTAATGTCGGATCTTCAAGTAATAATTTTTGCAACACTTCATCAAGCTTATCGGCCTCTTCTGAATTAGCCGGCTCAAGCGCACGCGAAATAACAGGTCGATACCCTGCAATATTTTCAAGCAAATATGGATGTTTTTCTGTCGCAAGGGAATCGCCTGTTTTTGCGAATTTCATTCCGGCCAGAGCAACAATCTCACCTGCGCGCGCTTCTTCTACCTGCTCCCTGTGGCTTGCATGCAACCGATAAAGACGGGCAGGCTTTTCTTTTTTACCCTGTGTGACATTCAGAATAGAGTCACTAGAACGTAGCATACCGGAGTAAATACGCGCCAGCACCATTTTACGCCCTTCATCCATGTACACCTTAAAGGCAAGAGCGCCTAAGGGACTCTCCGGTGAAACAACAAGCTCCTGAACCTTACCAGTTTCCTGTATAATTGCCTTTGGTGCAGGAACACTAAGCGGCTCTGGAAGATAGTCAAAGACACCATCCAAAACACATTGTACGCCCACATTTTTCAAAGCAGAACCACAAAAAACAGGAGTAACGGACAAATTTAGTGTCGCTTTGCGGATACAATCCTTGATCAGTTCAAGTGGAACATCTTCCCCGCCAAGGTACATTTCCATGATCTCATCATCAAAATCTGCAACCGTTTCGAGTACTTTTTCCCGCCATTTTTCAGCAAAAATCAACTCTTCACCTGAAAGAGGAGTGCGCGTGTAGTTGCGGCCTTCAGACTCTTGATCAAAGTCCAGACGCTCCAGAGTCAAAACGTCTGCAAGACCAGAAAACTCATCACCCTCTCCAAGAGGTGCCACAAGCAACAATGGATTAGCTTTCAGACGTTCGCGCATAGACGCAAGCACAGAAGTAAAATCAGCGCCAAGCCTATCCATCTTATTTATCAAAGCGATTTTAGGAACATTAAATTTTTCTGACTGGCGCCATACAGTTTCGGATTGCGGTTCAACACCGCCAACAGCACAAAAAACCCCAATCGCACCATCAAGCACCCGCAATGAACGTTCAACCTCAATAGTGAAATCAACATGCCCCGGAGTATCGATAATGTTAATAACACCGTTTTTCCACTCACACGTGGTGCAAGCTGAAGCAATCGTAATTCCTCGTTCCTGCTCTTCCGGCATAAAATCCATGGTTGCGGTACCTTCGTGCACCTCGCCCATGCGATAAATTTTATCAGTGTAGTACAGGATTCGCTCAGTAAGCGTAGTCTTTCCAGCATCAATATGTGCAATAATGCCAATGTTTCTCAAGCCATGCAGATATGAAGTCGCGCTCTTGCTCATTGAATCCACCTTCGCTCAAATGAGATGTTACACTTCAGAAAGAAGAGAAAAACGGCGATGCGTAAACCACTGCGGCAATAAATCCGGCCAAATCCAACAGCCTTCCTGTCCTGCTCCTAAAGAAACAGGAACTGTATCCACCACAGTATCAACAACATCACCTTCACAGCAAACCGCAGCAACTGAAGGCAACGATGCAAGATCGTCCACCGTAACATCAACAATGTTCAAATCAGGATGCGCCCACGCCAATAGCTTTCTATCAAAAGACCCGCCCGAAAGAACACCAATACTCGTGAACTGAGGTTCGAACCACATAGAAACACCGTTACTTGGAATTCCGGCGTCGTGTACAACCTGTAGAGCAGTGTCACCAAGAGCAAGAACTCTTCCGCTAAGTTCAGCACCAGAAACCGCTGCCATAAAAGCTACTGTTTTTTCTGTATCTAACTGCACAGCCCGCTCAATGCCTGCCAGTTCAAGCGCGGCAAGGCATTCCGCCGCAACTGGCGCATCACCAGTAAAAACAACAAGAATATCTTCGACACCGCTGAGCAAAGGGATCATTGCTGCCGCCAGAAGACGTACACCCGACATATAGGCAGAATCCACAACCACAGCAGTCCAATCTACCGGTCGGCTTTCTGCAATAGAAACATGTCCCTGCCGCCAGTGTCGTTCCTGCCTTCCCCACATAACCTGAGGGGTTCCGTACAACACATGAAGTCGGGCAATTGTAGTTTTCAACCATGCACGACGGTTATCCGGTACGGCATCATATGCTGTACCAAAACGATCGTCATCGACAGAGAAAGCATCTAACCATTCAGAAAAAAAGCTATTTTCAAACATACAATCTCCATACACCTATAGTAAAGCGCATGACAAATGTTATTGCTGTAAGGAAAAATTAATTAGGTAGCAGTACTGCCGGAAAGCGTCATAGAAGACGTTTTCTTAACACGGGAACGAGTATACCAAAGCACTCGCCCAAGGGTACCCGCTGCAAACAGAATGTTGGCAAACCAAGCACCAAGTACGGGGTTAATATAGCCCCGTTCACCAAGAGCACCAAACCATGTAAAGAGTGCATAAAATACGAAGGTAAGGACAAGCCCGACAGAAATGTTTATGTAAAGGCTGTCTCTCCAAGTGAGGAGCATCAATGCCACCAGCCCCATTACTAAGACTGCCGTGGCGTAGGCAATTTTCTGCTGATACGCTGTTTGAAGAGCTTCAACGTTAGAACCGGATGACTTCAGTCTATCTATAGCTGCTCCAAGCTCCCATAATGCCAACTTGTTCAAGTCTGCATCAGCAGATACTGTTTTAAATACACCCAGCTTCTGTTGTATCGGCAAAACTAATTTCGGGATTGTCGATTCGACATAACTACCCGGTTCTGTGCGCAGCACGGAGGTCAAGACCCAGCCCTCAGGCTGAATTGAAACACGCTGCGCTTTAATAACTTCCTTAATAGTGTCACCCTGTTCCAACACACGCAGAATGGTGACACCCTCAGCAGTTTCATCATTCAGATGAGCCACACCAAGGTTGATAATATACTCATCTTCAATGAACCATATATCACGGACTGTAGTATTGGCAGCCGTTTCTCCTTGTACCTCTTCATTCCAGATACGCCGCGATTCAACATCGCCCATTACCCCGAGAAACTGTGAAAAACCAAGCTGAATCACAGCCCAAAATAATCCCATGTACACGATAAAACGGGCAAGCGACACAAAAGAAACGCCACCAGCCTGCAACGCTACAAGCTCTTTGTTACGGGACATAACACATAGTTGAACTGTGCAAGAAAGCAAAAATACCGCAGGAAGAATCTGCGAAACAATAAGAGGAAGCTTGCAAATAAAATACATGGCAACGGTATAAAAACCGAGTCCAGCTTCGAGAAAGTCATCCAGCTTTTCAAATAAGTCGGTCAACAAATAAACGGCGGTGCCAATCCCCAAGATAAGCAGCATTAAAAAAAGGTTCTGCTTAAGCATGTAGCGAGTTAAGAGCGACATGTTCCATCACCTTTTCCTTTGCGACGATTGAATAATACATGTGTAATCATGGCAGTAACATTCACTGTTCGTTCTTTTGCAGTAAAATATAGTCCTGCAATTGCTAAACAGCCAAAAAGAACGTTAGGAATCCAAAGGGTAATGTCCGGAGAAAAACCACTGCCACTTTCGCCACTCTTCATCCCAATAGAAAGCAGGCTGTAGTAAACAAGGAAGTTCCCGAGAGCCATGACAACCCCCATTTGCTGCCGCATCCCTTCAAAAGCACATGCTAACGGCATGGCAAATAAACCAAGCACAAGACAGGCAAACGGCATCGCCCAGCGCTTTGGAATTTCAACATCCGTTTTGTGTATAAAGGATCTACTCTCAGCAATGGATGGATCTTTCTTAATGGCCTGTAGTTGAGAATAAGACATGCCGGAAGGACGAAGTTTGCCTAGATGGACGCCCTTCACTAGCTGCGACAACGCAAGGCGGACTACATACCGATTAAAGCCAAGTACGCTAATCTTATTACCGTTCTGACGGTATATTTTACCATCATGCAAAACAAAACGGATTTCTCCCTGAGCCGTATCTGAGATAAGTTTTCCTGTCGGAGCAACAATGGTGACCCCGCCTGTATCTCTACTGGTGTCCTGAACAAGCACATGCTCCAATTCTCCTGTTGCAAGGCTGGAGCTACGCGAATAAATCATTAAGTTAGGAATAGATTTATTAAAAACGCCCGGTTGCAGTACAACCTTGGCACGTGTCTGTGCCAATTCCAAAACTGATGAACGGAAATTACTCATGCCCCATGAAATTCCAAACATGGAAACCCAAAGGGTAAGCAAAGTACAAAGCGTTCCAAATACAACTGGTGCCGGGAGTAACTGATATAAACTAACACCGCTTGCTTTCAACGCGACAAGCTCCCTATCAGAGCTCATGCGCAAAAAAGTAAGAAACACAGATAGCATGGTTGCTATTGGAATAATCATAAGCAAAACGGCAGGAATTAAGAATCCAAA
Source organism: Halodesulfovibrio aestuarii DSM 17919 = ATCC 29578 (assembly GCF_000384815.1). NCBI lineage: Bacteria > Pseudomonadati > Thermodesulfobacteriota > Desulfovibrionia > Desulfovibrionales > Desulfovibrionaceae > Halodesulfovibrio > Halodesulfovibrio aestuarii. The sequence continues at coordinate 516,892 of NZ_ARQF01000021.1, read as the reverse complement.
AAGCTTCAACATTTCGAGAATCCCGATATCCAGACCAAGAAACAATTCTCGAAGCTGTAAGACCTTTCCGATTACTATCAAAAAAACCAGAGAAAACATCGCCAGACAAAAAATGGATACATGTTCCTTAAAAATCTGTCTGTGCACTAAACTGATATTAAACAGAACAGCCCCCCCTAGTGGTCACTTTCTGATTGTTTAAAAAAATCCTTAAGCATTTCTGCTTCCTTAGGACTCAGGTTAAATCGCATCCCCGCTTGATCCAACAATTTATTAAAATTTTTGGGATACTTTTTTCGCTGCTCATAAATATAGACAACAGCTTTTTTCACGAGCTCACTCTGCGGCATAATAGTAGTCATCTGCGACTCCCCATTGGTAGTAAATACGACCTAAGCCCTTAACATGGAAAAACGTGGTAATCTAACTCACTAACCAACACCTTGCAACTAAGTCTACTATACTGTATTTTTCCGCGGTTGTTGCCATTAACCCTAAACCATATGTGACATATTTATGACTGAACTTTTCTCCGCTGGAATTCTCGGTATTATCGAAGGCTTGACTGAATTCTTACCAGTCTCTTCATCTGGGCACCTTATTATCTCTGGACACCTTCTCGACTATACCGGTCCAAAGGCAACAGTTTTCGAAGTATTTATTCAGCTTGGAGCCATTCTCGCTGTTGTCATGCTGTATCTTAACAGATTTTTAGGATTACTGAAAAACACACCTGAAGTTCCTTTCTCCGGCATACGCGGCCTATGGATGCTTTTCCTTACATCACTCCCTGCCAGCATTATTGGATTACTACTCAGCGGGTATATTAAAACCTACCTGTTCAACCCAATCACTGTTTCTTTTGCCCTTGCGGTAGGTGCAGTCTTCATTCTTTGCGTCGAAAAATATGCTCCAGCACATGATATTGAACAGGCAACCTTTCACTCTTTAGATGAAATGACTCCAAAACTTGCCTTTGGGATCGGCTGTTTTCAGTGTCTCGCCCTATGGCCGGGCTTTTCCCGCTCAGCGGCAACGATCATGGGCGGAATGCTTCTTGGAACACGCCGTACCCTTGCTGCGGAATATTCTTTTTTAGCGGCTGTGCCTATTATGTTTGCTGCAACGGGATATGACGTTCTGAAAAATTATCAACTCTTCACTACTGCCGACATCCCATTTTTTGCTGTAGGATTCATAGTCTCATTTGTTTCAGCACTGGTTGCAGTTAAAGCATTTATCACTCTTGTCGGCAAAATGACGTTTAAACCTTTTGCGTGGTACCGCCTAATCATCGCCCCGTTAGTATATCTTTTCTGGACTTAAATTTTTTTGTTTCCAAAATAACTTTTTTTCAGAAAACGCTTGCATTGTGTTTAAGATTTCCTTAAACACTCTCCCGTCGACACAAAGTACGGCGTACAAGAGATGGCGAGGTAGCTCAGTTGGTTAGAGCATGCGGCTCATATCCGCAGTGTCGGGGGTTCAATTCCCTCCCTCGCTACCACGTCTCTTGAACATAATTTTGATGGCGAGGTAGCTCAGTTGGTTAGAGCATGCGGCTCATATCCGCAGTGTCGGGGGTTCAATTCCCTCCCTCGCTACCAAAAAGAAGACTAGGATCATGGATGAAAATCTATGATCCTTTTTCATTTTCCGGGCCTTCTATTCGTCTGCTGTTCCTGACCTGTAAGTCCAAAAAACCATCTTTTTATGCCTTCGAACTCCGAACAAAAGTAGCCAAAAGGAACGGAACCCAGTGGCTTCCCTCAGCACCCTGTTCTTTCGGCTACTTGCAAGACTACACAGCCAGTACTCCATGCTCCCATAGAATCCTTATTCCTATTCCAATAAGAACAATTCCACCTACTAATTCTGCATAGCGACCAATGCCCTTTGCCTTTGAAACGAATTTTCCAAGATGCAGTCCTATCGCTGTAAAAAGCAATGCTACCACACCGATAACAAGTGCAGGCCACCAAATTGAAAGACCAAGCATAGACAAACTAAAGCCAACGGCTAGGGCATCAATACTGGTTGCAACAGAAAGAACAACAAGTGTCATCCCTCTAGTTGGATCACCTTTAGAATCTTCGCCCTCATCAAAGGCTTCGCGGATCATTTTATAACCTATATATCCCAACAGCCCAAAAGCAATCCAATGATCATAAGCTTCTATAGAAGACCGAACAGTACTTCCTAAGTACCAACCAACTATCGGCATCAGTGCCTGAAATAAGCCAAAATGCCATGCCAACCGAAATGTTTGACGAGAATTGACTCTTTTTAATGCAACGCCTGAAGCAATGGCGACTGCAAAAGCATCCATCGCAAGCGCAATGGAAATAGAAACAAGCTCTATAATGCCCATAAAATTCTCCTATTAGTTACTGCAAAAGCAGCTACTCAGGAATTTGTACTTTTACAAGAAAAAATAAAGCAATCAGTTTTCCCTTTTTTGAATCAACCAACGCCCCCTCCGTTTCTCACTTTCCGAATCCTTCCCTGCCTGGTTTGCCTACCAGCTTTACGAGGTGCTCACTAAGCTGTACACGACACCTAGTTTTGCGAAACGTATCGGGCACTGTCTCCCATCGCTACACCTGAACTAAAAGCTTGGTAAAGCATAGAGACATCCCGTCTTCTCTAGTTTGCTTTTCCCCTCACCATTACAGGGGCAGATTCTCTACGTACGTTTACTCTAAAAGATGGAGGTTCAAATGAATATGAAAGGTCAACGTGTTTTAATGTTTATAGATAATATTTTTGAAGACATGGAACTTCTGTATCCGTACTATAGATTGATTGAAGAAGGTGCAGAAGTCGTAGTGGCTGGACCAGAAGCCAATGTCGTCTACACAGGCAAAAACGGTTATCCATTTCGCTCCAATGCAGCCATTACAGATCAGCAGGCAAGAAATTTCGATCTTCTTGTCATTGCTGGCGGTTTTGCTCCAGATAAACTCAGACGCGACCCAAAAGTGCTCGAACTCACCCGTGAAATCTTCGAAGCCGGAAAAATCGTTGCCCACATCTGTCATGGAGGATGGATTCCTATCTCCGCAGGGATAATGCAAGGCTTTACCTGCACCTCCACTCCTGGGATTAAGGATGATTTGAAGAACGCTGGGGCCAACTGGATTGATGAGGAAGTCGTTGTAGACCGGAACCAGATTTCCTCCCGCAAACCTGAGGACTTACCAGCTTTCTGTCGAGCCATTGTAAAACAGGCAACGAAGTAAAAAACTTCTCTGAATTATAGGACGTTATTCATTCTCTCGGAGCCTGTCCACCAAATTGACTCGATACATTTGGGACTCAACAGTCTTTTCTAACTGCGTATAAATAGGGCAGCGTAAAAATATTTGCTTTTTCCGCTGCCCTAAAAAATTATCGAAATACTCTACTTTCTGTTTTTAAAACACCTACTTATCCCGTACCGAAAGTCTGAATCGCTATTTTCAGTAACCGTCCACAGGTATTGATACTCCCCTTTTCAGCTTAACTGCGGACTGGACAGCAATGCTGTTTACTAAATACAAAAAAAGCCTGCTACGTAGCGGGCTTTTTTTTGTATTAACTTTGCTTGCAAAAAAATCACATTTGTTTGGGTATAGGGTTACAAAATGAAACAGCGTCAAACCCAGGAATGAATGTTTGTGTTTTTATATCATACTCATCATAACTAAGGTTATATGACGAATCACTTACACCTGTGGTCACTTGTATTCCGTTAGGCTTAAATTCTATAACCATTGGAATAAGTTCTTCTTCCTCATTCCCGCATAAACTTTCGCGTGTTGCAGGATGCAATACGGTTATCTTACCTGCTAAGTCTTTCGCAATAATTTTTGTATGCATAGCCGTGACACGACGAATGGCACCAGTTTCAAAAAACGCTAATGAATTGTTATCACCTATAACTCCGACAGCATCTTGATCGTACGCAGTTATCTTTCCAATCGGAGTTTTTACTACGGTAGGAACAGCCGGTTCAACAGAAAGAATCCCGCCCGCATGGCTAAATTTTGCTCCTATTCGCGTCTGCACTTTTCCTGCCGGAGTATTTAATGCGATAGTTTCATTGGGCCAAAGAGTTATGCTCTCTACGCTACCCTGCTCATAAAAACTAACATTAATACATTTTGCTCTTACGCTATGGCCACCAATATCTATGGAAATACTCTTGGCAAGAGAGGCTTCATCTTCCTCCCCCCAATACCCAGAGAGCTTTCCGTTAAGAGGAAACACTCTTTTTACGGCACCACTCTCATAAAAGGTGATTAGCTCTGCGGACATTTCACCTATAGGAGTTAACACTGAGCTCTGCGTCTCTAAGGGCAATGAACGTAAAAAACCACTACGGTAAAAAGCTACTGCCTGAAGAGTTTTCTTACGAAGATCGTCTGTAGAATATTGAGGTATAAGACTTCCGGCTTGAGTTGCTACGACACAAGGAGCAACAAACGAACATACGGCAACACTTCCGTTCTCGTACAACTCAACATTTTCACTGGTCACAAATTCTGACACATGTGGTTTGCGCGGTTCCATAAGACAACCTCATTGTTTTAGGATTGTTATTTCCAGCAAAGTTCCGTCCCATTAGAACACTAGAAGAACTTTTTCCTATAAAAACTAAAGAAATATAGCTAACAACAAGCAAAACTAAAGAAAGTACAGCTGCGGCCTCATAATTGATACTTTCCGTATGCTCAAAAATTGCGATAGAGATCACCCGAGTTTGATGAGGAATAGAGCCGCCTATCATTAATGCTACTCCGAATTCCCCAACTGTATGAGCAAAGATAAGTGCTGCTGATGCTGCAATCCCACCACGGCTATTAGGAAGCACTATATAAAAAAAAGTTTGTATATTAGAAAATCCTAGAGCCCGACCTGCTTCTATAAGGCTATCATCAATTTTTTCAAAAGCAGCCTGCATAGGCAATATCCCAAAAGGCAAACTATACAGTAGGGAGCCTATAACTAGTCCGGTAAAAGAAAACGTAAGGGAGAACCCTGTTAGCGATTTCCAAGTACTGCCAACCACAGAGTATGGCCCCATGATGAACAACAGTCCGAACCCTAATACAGTTGGAGGCAAAACCATTGGTAAATTACAGGCGGCTTGTATATAGCGTTTTCCCCGCATATTCCCTTTGGCCAACATATACGCAAGAGGCGTACAGAATAGCAGCAACACTATCATAACAATTGTTGCAAGCTTGAACGTTACCCATAGGGCACTAATGTCTTCACTACTCATAACCGTACCTACTTATAATATAACGTGCTTCCTTGCTTTCAATCCATTTCATAAATCTTTTGGCACTTTCAACGTCACCTGATCGCAAAATACAGGCAGCCTGATTAATTTTATTTGAATTCGGGATATCCCAATATTTCCCCTGCAGACCTTTTTCAGAAAGAGCTTGTGATAATGCGATAAAAGTCGCATCTGCGACGCCCGTATACCCATATTGAAAAGCAGTTCCCACACTTTTGCCAACTGCGATTTTAGATTCAACTTCTGAATATAGCTGTGCACCCCGTAGCGAAGCATCTGCTGTTGCTCCGTATGGCGCTGTTTTAGGATTTGAAATTCCTAAATGCACCAGATGAGGAGAAACAAGTACGTCCGTCCATGTAGGCAGGGACATTAACTCTGGCTTCATAGACCACAATACTGCTTTCCCCTGAGCATAGACCTTAGGTTGCAATGCAATATTTTTATCGAACAACATCGCTGGTCGTTTTTCATCCGCTGCGAAAAAAATATCAAAGGGTGCACCATTAATAATCTGTCCGTATAGCATTCCTGTTGATCCAAATAAACATGTCACCTTTGCTCCTGTTTTTTCATATTCAGCAGCCAGTTTTTTAAGCGTATTTGTAAAGTTGGCAGCACAAGCGATGGAGACTTTCCCAACTTTCGATGTCGCACCTGCTTGCGCGACTACCGCAAAAACCATCAGCAGCAATACACATATAGTAAATTTTTTCTTCAACATAGCGGTACCAACCTTATTAAATGGTTCTTTTTTAAATCAAAAACAACGACTAATGAACTTCAACCCCATGTATTGTCTCTTTCCACACATCACCCAATTCATCTTCAGTTAACGGCCTTTCGAGCTTACAGGACAATTGGCATACTGCTTTCGTCACGTCCGTAATATATTCCTGAGCAAGAGTATTAGCTTCATCCACAAGCCCATACTCATTTAGAGCTATCAGCACAGCACTTCTGCCACTTTTGCTCCCGACACGAATTTTCCTTGTAATCCCTACTTGTTCAAGATCGTAGGGCTCGAATAACTCTGGAGACTTACTCAAAGCGTGTGCATGCAAACCGGACTCGCAAGCAAAGACATCAGTTCCCACAACAGCTTTAGTTCGCGGGATGGATACATGCGCCGCAGAAGCTACAAATTCGCATAACCGCTTTAGAATATCAGGAGCATAACGAGTGTCTTTCTGTTTTATTGCTAAATAAGCGACCAACTCTTCCGTTGCCGCGATTCCTGACCGTTCACCCACCCCAAGAACGCTTATATCGGCATAATCAGCACCACATTCTAACGCAGTGATAGAATTAGCCGTAGCCATACCGAAATCGTCGTGACAGTGAACAGCTATGTCTATACTAAACGCATCCCGAAACCGGTTCATGAGTTTAGCCATAGTAAGAGGTGTTAATTGGCCTAAAGAATCTGCTAGCCTCACACGGGATGCTCCATGCGTTTCTGCTACCAATGCCATCTGTAAAGCGAATAACTCATCAGCTCTCGACACATCTTCCAGCCCAACTGAGATGTAAGGAATGCCACATTCTTTTGCCACATTGATATTTGCGACAAGGCGTTCCAGTAACACTTCCCGCTGCGTGGATAATCTTTTTTCTATATGTAAATCAGACGATGGAACGCCAATGTTTATTCTATCCACGGGCAACTTTGCCACTGCGCGAATGTCAGCTTCTCTACACGGCGACCACACACTCAACTTTATAGAAGATGTTTGACTTCGAGCGTACGTCGAAAACTCAGTCAGCTCACTTTGCCCTATCCACCCCAATTCTATTTCATCTACCCCAACCTGTAATAAGCTGGATAGAATTTGCTTTCGTGTATCTATAGTAAAATATGCACCGAATAACTGAGCACCTTCTCTTAACGTTGTATCTAACAACATAATAACTCCTCATATAAGACCATTTAACCATCGTTAACAACGTCAGATGGCAATTACACGATACTCAGATACAAGCATTAATAGTGCCAACATGCCCATCATCGTAATTCTCACAAAACATAGTGCATCCACACACACCATCTCCCAAATTACACATACCTTTTTGTAGGAAACTACATTTCTGTAGACAGGTTTGTAGGTTCCTACATGCCTATGCTTGTACCTTCTAAGCTCACACAAACGACATAAGACACTTTATTTTAAAGATATTTTTCAAGTTGCAATATTTGGCACGCCATTCGCTTTAAAGAAAACATAGTTGCAATAGGAACCTTACAGACTTGGAGATAAAAATGAGAAAAGTAGCAATCTATGGCAAAGGCGGCATTGGCAAATCTACTACAACACAGAACACAGTAGCAGGTCTTTCCATGCTGGACCGCAAGGTAATGGTTGTTGGTTGCGACCCTAAAGCTGACTCAACCCGTCTCCTGCTTGGTGGATTACAGCAGAAATCAGTGTTGGATACACTTCGTGAAGAAGGTGAAGATGTTGAACTCGAAGACATCCGTAAAGGCGGTTTCGGCGGCACATGGTGCGTAGAATCCGGTGGCCCGGAACCTGGGGTTGGCTGTGCAGGTCGTGGGATCATCACCTCCATTAACATGCTTGAAAACCTCGGTGCTTACGAAGAATCTGAACAGTTAGATTATGTTTTCTATGATGTTCTTGGCGACGTTGTTTGTGGTGGATTCGCGATGCCTATCCGAGATGGCAAAGCAGAAGAAATCTACATCGTCTGCTCTGGTGAAATGATGGCTATGTATGCTGCTAACAACATCTGTAAAGGTGTTATGAAGTACGCGCAGTCCGGCGGCGTTCGCCTTGGCGGCCTCATTTGTAACTCCCGTAATGTTGATAACGAAAAAGAAATGATTGAAGAATTCGCACGCAAGCTTGGAACACAGATGATTTACTTCGTCCCACGTGACAACGACGTACAGCGTGCAGAAATCAACAGAAAAACTGTTCTTGAATGGAATGACACCGTACCGCAGGCAGATGCATATCGAGGATTAGCAAACGCTATTGATCAAAACGAAATGTTTGTGGTCCCGACTCCTTTAGAAATTGAAGAACTGGAAAGCCTGCTGGTAGATTTTGGTCTTATGGAAGTAAGCTAGATCGCAAACCACGAAACACAAGCACAACAACTGCATTATAGCACAGTATAACGCTGCACGGGAGAATGAATATGATGATCATGGTTAAAGCAATAGTCCGTCCTGAAAAAGTAGATGATGTACTTAAGGAACTTATGGACAAGGGTTTTCCTGCAGTAACAAAATTTGCTGTTGCAGGGCGTGGTAAGCAACGAGGCATTAAAATTGGTGAAGTAACATACGACGAGTTGCCTAAAGTAATGCTGTTATGTGCAGTCAAAGCTGAAGATAAAGATTATCTCATTGAAACAATTATGGATGCAGCACGCTCTGGTAAAAAAGGTGCATTTGGTGATGGTAAAATTTTCGTAACACCAGTTGAAGACGTATATACCATCAGCTCTGGTATTAAAGAAGCTTCTCCAGCAGCGGAGGGCTAACAGTATGAAAGAGATTACTGCAGTCGTGCGTATGAACATGATGAACCGCACTAAAAAGGCACTTACAGAACTCGGACTGGATGCATTTTATGCATATGAAGTCCAAGGTAGAGGCAAAGGCTTTGTTAATAAAAAAGTTCTTGCCGGTATGGAAGAAGGCTACGAAGAAGCCGCTGCTGTTCTTGGTGAAAAGGGCAAACTATACCCAAAACGCATGCTTGTAGCAGTTGTCCCGGATAGTGAAGTCGATGACATCGTTCAAACGATTATTGCTGCCAACCAAACAGGTAAGCCCGGCGATGGTAAGATTTTTGTCAGCCCTGTTGATGACGCCGTTCGTGTCAGATCAGGTGAGTGCGGCGAAAAATCTATAGCTTAAGCACCAAGGAGACTAAAAAATGAGTATCAAACCGAAAATGGTGCAGTGGGACCCTACTGATATTAAAAAGGAACTTCTTAAGAAGTATCCACCCAAAGTAGCCCGCAAGCGCGCCAAACAAATAATGATTAACGAAGCAACCGAATGTGAAGCACCACCAGAAATCGTTGCCAACGTCCGTACTATCCCCGGCATTATTACCATGCGCGGTTGCACATACGCCGGTTGTAAGGGCGTTATTATGGGCCCTACACGCGATATCGTTAACATTACACACGGCCCTATCGGTTGCGGCTTCTACTCATGGCTCACTCGCCGTAACCAAACAGATCCAGGCGTGGATGGCGAAAACTACATCCCGTACTGTTTTTCAACAGATATGCAGGATCAGGACATTATCTTTGGCGGTGAAAAAAAGTTAGAGGCTGCGATTCAGGAAGCCTATGACTTGTTCCACCCAAAAGCCATCTGTATCTTCTCCACTTGCCCTGTTGGATTGATTGGTGATGATGTTCATGCTGTCTCCCGAAAAATGAAAGAAAAATTCGGCGACTGCAACGTCTTTGGATTTTCCTGTGAAGGATACAAAGGTGTATCCCAGTCTGCCGGTCACCATATTGCGAACAACCAGGTTTTCACCCACCTTGTAGGTGAAAACAAGGAACCTAAGGAAGGCAAATACAAAATCAACCTCCTTGGTGAATACAATATCGGTGGAGACGGTTTTGAAATTGATCGAATTCTTAAAAAGTGCGGAATTACAAACATCGCAACTTTTTCCGGTAACTCAACATACGATCAGTTTGCCTCTGCCCAACACGCAGACCTCAGCTGTGTAATGTGCCACCGTTCCATTAACTATGTAGCTGACATGCTTGAGACAAAATACGGCATCCCTTGGATTAAGGTTAACTTTATTGGCGCAAAAAGCACCGCAAAGTCACTTCGGAAAATTGCTGAATACTTCAATGATCCAGAATTAGTGAAAAAAGTTAACGACGTCATTGCAGAAGAAATGCCTGAGGTTGAAGCTGCAATCGAAGATATAAAAGAACGCACAGCAGGCAAAACAGCCATGTTATTCGTTGGTGGCTCACGAGCTCACCATTACAATGACCTGTTTGCCGAATTAGGAATGAAAACAATATCTGCCGGGTACGAATTTGGACACAGAGACGACTATGAAGGCCGTCAGGTTATTCCAAATATCAAAGTAGATGCTGATTCTCGTAACATTGAAGAACTGGAAATCACGCCTTCGCCTGATGAGTTCAAAGCCCGTAAGACACCAGCAGAGTTAAAAGCTCTTGAAGATGCAGGTCTCAAATTCAGACATTACGATGGTCTTAATCCGGATTTAGATAAAGGTTCTATCATTATTGATGACCTCAACCAGTACGAAGCGGAAAAGCTTGTTGAACTCTTAAAACCAGATTTGTTCTGCGCAGGTATTAAAGAGAAATTCTCTATCCAGAAGCTTGGAATTCCAATGAAGCAGCTGCACAGCTACGATTCCGGCGGACCATATGCAGGATTTAAAGGCGCAATCAATTTCTACCAAGAAATTGACCGTCTGGTAAACAGCAAGGTCTGGAGCTACATGAAAGCACCTTGGCAGGAAAATCCGGAACTAACCGCCACGTTTGTATGGGAATAAGCAGGGAGAAATAGAATGTTACTTAAACATACACCTACAGAGGTAGCAGAGCGTAAATCTCTGACTATTAACCCCGCCAAAACATGCCAGCCTATTGGCGCAATGTATGCCGCACTCGGTATCAAAGGCTGTCTGCCACATAGTCACGGTTCGCAGGGCTGTTGTTCATACCATCGTTCAACGCTGACTCGGCACTACAAAGAACCTATTTCAGCAGCTACAAGCTCTTTTACTGAAGGTGCATCAGTTTTTGGCGGGCAGGCAAACTTGCTTCAGGCCATTAACAACATCTTTACCGTCTACGACCCCGAGGTGATCGCGGTACACACGACTTGTCTGTCTGAAACCATCGGTGACGATTTAAAACAAATCGCAGCCAAAGCAGTTTCCGAAGGTAAGGTACCGGAAGGTAAAACCATTATTGGTGCTCCAACACCAAGCTATGTCGGCTCCCACGTCACAGGCTTTAGCAACATGGTGAAAGCTATGGCACAGCTGGCAGACGAAACTGATAAGAAAAACGGCAAAGTGAATATCATTCCAGGCTGGGTGGAACCTAGTGACATGGAAGAGATTAAACGCCTTGCATCGCTTATCGGTGTGGATATCACACTATTCCCGGATACTTCCGGCGTTCTTAATACACCTCTCACAGGTCAATACAAAATGTTTCCTGATGGTGGTGTAACAGTAAAAGAACTTAAAGAGTCTGGACAGGCTACAGGAACTCTGGCTCTTGGAGAATGGTGCTCTGCCGAAGCTGCACGCTGGTTAGATGCGAAACACAAAGTTCCTTGTTCTGTTCTCGACATGCCATTTGGTCTCGCAGCTACGGACAGATTCATTGATGCGCTGCGTACTGTTGCGGGAGCAAGCATTCCTGACTCCATTACAACAGAGCGAGGACAGCTTGTGGACCTCATCTCAGACATGCACCAATACTTCTATGGCAAACGCGTAGCTATTTTTGGTGATCCGGATCAGGTCATCTCGATGTGTGAATTCCTTCGTTCCATTGATATGTATCCTGCGTACGTTGTAACAGGTACTCCGGGCAAGAAGTTTGAAAAGCGCATTAAAGAAATAACAGCGGATATGCCTTTTGAAGTAAAAGTAAAAGCAAAAGGTGACATGTTCCTGCTGCATCAGTGGATGAAAAATGAGCCGGTAGATCTTATTATTGGCAACACTTATGGCAAATACATTGCACGAGATGAAGACACTCCATTCCTGCGTTGGGGCTTCCCAATTCTGGACAGACAGGGTCATCAGTACTTCCCTACAGTGGGTTACAAAGGCGGACTGCGCTTACTGGAAAAAATTCTTGATCTTCTATTAGCTCGCAAAGATCGCGATGCTCCTGAAGAGACCTTTGAATTGGTTCTGTAACTCCACACGACAACACTCGTATCCTGCACCGCGCTCCTGTGGTGCAGGATGCCTACTAACCCAACATGAAAGGATTATAGAATGGCCACTCCTGAAAGAATGCTCATCTGCTGCCAAAGCTTTCGTGCTGCTGGTAGTCCCAAAGGCATTTGTCATAAACAAACTGAAGGATTCTTACAGTATATTGAAGAAGAGGCCCTTGACCGTGGGCTAGACGCCCTTGTGATTGCGACAACCTGCCTGAAGCAATGTGAATCCGGCCCTGTCATGGTTATCCAGCCTGAAAACTGGTGGTACAAAGGGGTGAACTCTGAAGAAGCTATTGACGCAATTTTAGACAGCCTCGAAGACGGCGAACCATGCGAAGAATACCTTATGGAATCGTAAAGAAATGAGTCTGCCTCAAGTTACCATACGTGAAGCCAATGAAAACGACCTTACACAGCTATGTGACCTACTCCACATACTTTTCTCCATCGAGGCCGATTTCAAAAGCGATTTTGCGAAACAGGAAAAAGGATTGAAGCTCCTGTTACGCTCACCCACATCGTGTATTCTTGTAGCAGAATCAGACAAAAACACCGTGGGGATGTGCACAGGACAATTACTTGTTTCGACAGCAGAAGGTGGTTTTTCTGTACTGGTTGAAGATGTCGTTGTGCACCCCCATATACAGCACATGGGAATAGGAACATTGCTGTTAAAAGGCATGGAACAATTTGCTCAAAAGTATGGGGCAACACGTTCCCAGCTTTTGGCAGATACAAATAACACTAAGGCTCTAGACTTTTATAACGCAAGAAACTGGAACAAAACACAATTAGTGTGCCTTTCCAAAAAGCACTAATCAACACATTCAAGAAGCAAGTATTCGTGTGAATCAACTAGGGGGAATACCGTGAGTAAAGCCATTTTAGAAGAAAGAAAAGACCAGGTGCACCGTACAGGTCATGGCAATCCTGTTGAAATCGCATGTAACAAAGAATCTCTTGCCGGTGCTGTAAGCCAGCGCGCATGTGTATTTTGCGGCTCCAGAGTTGTGCTCTACCCCATTGCTGACGCACTGCATCTCGTTCATGGCCCTATCGGGTGTGCCGTTTATACATGGGATATCCGCGGTGCATTATCAAGTGGCCCAGAACTGCACCGGCTTTCATTTTCAACAGATTTGCAAGAACTGGATGTTGTTTTTGGCGGTGAAGAAAAACTTACTGCGGCTCTTGATGAACTTATAGACAGACACAAGCCTAAAGCTGCTTTTGTTTATTCAACATGCATAGTTGGCATCATTGGTGATGACCTTGAAGCCGTTTGCAAAGAAATGAGCCTGAAAAAGAAAATCCCAGTACTACCTGTTATGTCTGAAGGTTTTAAAGGCAACAAACGTGCAGGATACCTAGCAGCTTGCAAGGCTATGTTTCAGCTTGTCGGAACTCAAGATATTTCTGATGTGCCAAAACTTTCAGTGAACATCTTAGGCGACTTCAACCTTGCTGGCGAAATTTGGATTATTAGAAAATATTTTGAGCGAATGGGGATTACGGTCGTTGCAAACATTACCGGTGACGGTCGCGTAGAAGATATCGGACGTTGCCACGGAGCGTCCCTCAACCTTGTACAGTGCTCCGGTGCGACACTCGATTTAGCAAAAATGCTGCAAGAGACCTACGGCACTCCGTTTATTCGTGTCTCATATATTGGCATAGAGGATATGGCAGACTCCCTCTACCAGATCTCCGATTTCTTTAAAGAGATAGATCCGACAATTGTTGAAAAGACAGAAACTCTTGTACGTGAAGAATTGTCCACACTCATGCCTGAAATTGCCCGCTATCGCAAAGACTTAGAAGGGAAAAAAGTGGCCATGTATGTCGGCGGATCTTTTAAAGCATTTTCACTAATTAAAGCTTTTCGACACTTAGGTATGAAGGTTGTTGTATGCGGATCACAAACTGGCACTAAAGAAGATTACAATGAACTGGCCGAGATTGCAGACCCGGACACCATTTTAGTTGACGACGCCAACCCTTTGGAACTTGCAGAATTTATTAAAGAAAAAAATGTTGATTTATTTGTAGGCGGCGTAAAAGAACGCCCCATAGCATACAAACTGGGCGTAGGCTTTTGTGATCATAACCATGAACGGAAAGAAGCGCTTGGTGGGTTTGAAGGAATGTTGAACTTCGCAAAGGAAGTACATTCTTCAGTGATGAGTCCCGTATGGAATTTTGTCCCGAGGCGTGCGAACCGCAATAAGGGAGTAAACAAGGAGACGGGCAATGTCTAAGACCAGTAATTATGTATCTACAACTAATGCTTGTAAATTATGTACACCGTTGGGTGCCTCACTGGCTTTTCGAGGCGTGGAAGGCGGTATTCCCTTCCTGCATGGTTCACAGGGCTGTGCCACATACATGCGCCGTTACATTATCAGTCACTTCCGCGAATCAATAGACATCGCGTCCTCTGCCCTTGGTGAAAAAAACGCTATTTACGGCGGCGGCCCCAATTTGAAAAAGGGCATTCTAAACGTGATGATAAAGTACGAACCCAAAGTGGTTGGCGTTGCAACAACATGCCTTACAGAAACGATTGGTGACAATGTCCCGATGTTTCTTTCTGAATTTAAAAAAGAATTTAGCGAATTACCACTTCCGGAAATAGTACAAGTAGCTACTCCAAGCTATAACGGCACACACACCGACGGTTGGCACGGAGCCGTACAGGCAATAACGGAACAACTCTGTCTTGAAAAAACGTCTGCTTCCGACACTGTTAACATTTTGCCTAATATGGTTTCCTGTGAAGACATTCGCCATCTAAGAGAGATTTGCGAAGACTTTGAAATAGCATCAACCATCCTGCCGGACATTTCAGAAACATTGGACGGTATAACTCTCGAGGATTATGTCAAGATCCCTACGGGTGGTACCCCTCTTAAAGATATTAAAAAGATGTCCGGTTCAAAGGCAACTATTGAGTTTGGGCGTTGCCTTCCTGAAAAAACTGGCGGAGCCAGCTTACAGGAACGATTTAAAACTCCAAACTACCGCATTGGGCTGCCTATAGGATTGCGTGAAAGTGATGTGTTCTTTGAAACACTCAGCAAAATATCCGGAAAAAAAATACCGAGACGCTACGAGCAGCAGCGTGGAAGACTCGTAGACGCCTTCGTCGATGGTCATAAATATGTTTTTGGAAAACGTGCAGTTGTGTACGGAGAAGAAGATCTGGTGACCGGATTGTGCTCATTTTTAACAGAAATTGGCATAGACGTTATTCTGGTAGGTACTGGTTCTAAAAACAAAAATTTGGAAACTCACATTAAAGACATCACGCGAGATGTGGCGACATGTGTACCAGAAGTCCACGAAGGTGTAGATTTCTTTGATATTGCAGCGCGGGCTGAAGAGTTAAAACCAGATATCCTTATCGGACATTCCAAGGGATATCAGTACGCAAAAGCCTGGGATATTCCTTTGATCCGAGTTGGTTTCCCTATCCACGACAGATTTGGTGGTCAAAGAACAAAACATATTGGATACGAAGGCACTCTTTCCTTACTTGACCGTATAATAAACGCTCTTCTTGAGAAAAAACAGAACGACAGCCCTGTTGGATATGGTTATCTGTAATAATTAAAAATCTATTTACCCTCTCAAATTGCTGTCATGCAGTAATCTCAGATAGATTTTACGAAAAAGATATAGGTGCATTGCAATGAAAGATACAACAAAACATCCATGCTTTAATAAAGAAAATGCAGGCAGCTGCGGAAGAGTTCATTTACCGGTAGCACCAAAGTGCAACATACAGTGTAACTACTGTAACAGAAAATACGACTGTGTTAACGAATCCCGCCCCGGCGTTACCAGCAGCATACTTAAACCGTTTCAGGCTGCTGAATACATGGACGCTGTGCTGGAAAAAGAGCCACGTATCACAGTTGCAGGCATTGCCGGCCCCGGTGACCCGTTTGCTAACCCGCAAGAAGTATTGGAAACTATGCGTCTGCTTAATAAAAAGCACCCGCATCTCCTGTTTTGCCTCTCTACAAACGGTATGGGAATCCTGCCTTACCTTGACGACATTGCCGAACTGGGAGTGTCCCATGTGACCATTACTATGAGTGCTGTAGATCCTGCAATTGGTGCAAAAATTTACTCTTGGGTACAGGATGGAAACACTATCCACTATGGAGAAGAAGGCGCAAAGCTTTTACTTGATCGCCAGTTGAAAGCAATTAAGGGTTTAAAAGATCGGAATATCATCGTAAAAATAAATTCCATTGCCATCCCGGGAATTAACGACGACCATCTTTTAGAAGTAGCTAAGGTGGCATCTGAACTTGGTGCTGACATTCAAAATATTATTCCACTGAAGCCAACCGCAGATACGCTTTTTGCTGATATTGAAGAACCGAACCACAACCTGATCGGGCCGCTTCGAAAAGCAGCAACTCCATATATTAAACAAATGACACACTGCAAACGCTGCCGCGCAGATGCTGTCGGGTTACTTTCTAAAGACCAATCAGCTTCACTGTGTGGAACCTTGCAAGCGTGTGCACAACATAAACCACTGGAACTGGAAAAGCCCCGCCCATACGTGGCTATTTCCTCCCGAGAAGGTTTACTTATAAATCAGCACTTTGGAGAAACAAAATCGTTTTATATCTGGGGTGAAGACCAAAAAGGAAACTTCAGTCTTATTGAAGAACGTAAAGTTCCTCCTAAAGCCTGTGGGCCAAAGCGTTGGGAAGAACTCGCCCTCCTTCTTAATGATTGCCGCACTGTGTTAACAGCAGCAATTGGCGAAACCCCGAAGGTCTACTTAGAAGAACATGGAATATCTTCACATACATTGAGTGGACTTATCCAAGATGGATTAGAAGCTGTATATCATACGGGCAACATCGAGTCTTTAAAATGCCGACGTGCTGGCATTGCTGGTGGGTGTCAGGGAACAGGGACAGCGTGTGGCTAACTTAGCAGCGTTGCATTTCCTCCCTAAAATAAAAAGCCATCGTTTGGTAGAGGACAACTCTATCAAACGATGGCTTTGTATTATCTTGCGTTTATCAACCGTGGCCTGCAACCAGTTCAATTACAGTATCGAGTCAATCAAGTGAATTTAAGTTTCTACTAACCTATTTCTTTATCTTTTTCGAAGTCGTGCTCTACCTATAGCTATAGCCTCTTCCAAACGATAACGTTTTACGCGATATCCCATTTGGCGAGCCGTAAGACCTAAACTTTCAGCGGCCTTGTATTGAATCCAATCATTATCTTCTAACGCATACAATATTTCGTTTTTTTCTAAGTCTTGCAGGGAAGCATGCTGTGGACGCATCGGCTTATTTTTATCTAAAGCAAGTAAACAGGCCGTTCCATCAACAACTTCATGCTCATGCATTGGAGTAATAGACTCTAAATACGGTGCAATAAATTCAAGCGAAATATACTCTGAATCAGACATGATAACGAGGCGTTCAATAAGGTTTTCCATTTCACGAACATTACCCGGCCACTCATATTGGATAAGGGCATCCAGAGCGCCTGCCGTGAATGTGACTGTACGCCCATAGTTCTGTGCCGCTTTCTGTAAAAAATGGTTCAATAACCCTGTAATATCTTCGCGACGCTCACAAAGAGCTGGAATTACAACGGGGAAAATATTCAGCCTATAGTATAAATCAAGGCGGAATTCGTTTTGCTCTACCAGCTTTCCCAAATCCTTATTCGTTGCCGTAATAATACGGATATCTACAGTTCGTGTTTTATTAGACCCAAGCCTCTCCAGTTCTTTTTCCTGCAGTACCCGAAGCAGCTTTGCTTGCAAATTTAAGGGAAGTTCTCCAATTTCATCAAGGAATATGGTTCCGCAGTCAGCCTCCTCAAAACGACCTTGCCGACTGGAAGTTGCGCCGGTAAAAGCCCCCTTTTCATAACCAAAGAGTTCCGCTTCAAGTAAATTTTCCGGAATAGAGGCACAGTTGATCTTAACAAAAGGGTGCCCGTCTCTATCAGACAATTCATGTATGATACGCGCAATTAATGTCTTACCAACGCCAGACTCACCAAGCAGTAGAACTGTAGCCCTCGTTGGGGCAACTCGTTCTATTTGCCTTTGCACTTCCATCATGGCGGAACTTTTCCCAACAATATATAATCCCTTATTTTGCTGAGAAATTTGATAACGTAAGGAAGCATTTTCTCGTTTGAATACGGCTTCGCGCTCCATTACTTTTTTATTAAGGCTCAGAAACTGCCCAATAAGTGTTGCTACTATTTTTAAAAAATCTATATCTTCTTCAATAGAGACATGATCATCAAAAAATCTGTCAACATTTAGAACACCAATAGGATCACCCTGCAAAACGATTGGCACCCCGATAAAAGATGTCATTCCCCTTTGGAGTTTTCGCGCACCAGTCTTGTCTAAAAAAAGAGGCTCCTTACTAATGTCAGGCACATAAAAAGGTTCATTTGATCTAAAAATCTTCCCAGTTACTCCCTCATCCAAACGGTACACACCACGCTGTTTTTCCTCTAAAGTTAAACCATATGATGCATTAATTGTAAGTTGCTGAATTTCTGGGTCATATAATGTTACGGTTGCTCGTTGCATACTTAATTTTTCAGAAAGCATGCACAGCACCCCATCAAGAGCAGCTTCAAGATCTAAAGCTCGTTCCATGGTTTCGCAAATAGCAAGTAATGCTGAAAATTTGAGTATATGTATTCGAGATCGCATGCACACACTCATGCATTTTCTGTCCCATCATTTTTTTATCTTTATATATCAGCAAATTAAAGTTAAACCTCTTTCACCTAGCATGTAGTCTTCCCAAAAACAAAAAGTTTGATTGACATATTTGTCATTTTTTCAATTTTCTATACGTTTTCTGCTTATATTTTACTATAAGCAGTATCATCATAAACTAAAAATTGTATGAGATTACATAAGCGAACATTATTTCTTAATGTCGAGAAGCATAATTAGATACACACAGATATATAAAACAACTTTTATATCAAGAATTATTTTGGTTTTATATTAGCTACTTAAATTATACTTATTTTTATCTTGCGGGATAGCCAGGGCACATCTCAGACATTAAGAACAAACCAAGAATTTAATCACAACCGAGCGCAAAGGTCCGTTTTACAATTTTGTAAAACGGACCTTTGCTAAGACAAAAAATTTTCCCCGTCAAAAAAAATCGCTAACTCTGACCACAAAAAACTGCACAAGGTAATCTCCATTATCCCTGCTCTAGAGCCATTGAAATGAAAAAACTCCGCAGTACAATGCTGAACTGCGGAGTTTTCTTTATTTCATACTATTCTCACTGTGGATTAACAGATCAAGACATCAGGCATTAAAGCACACTTCCGCCCACAGACTAGCACCAAAGGCACCGCACATATCAGGCTCTTCAGCAATGCAGATAGACTCTGCCCCACCAAACTCTTCATGTAACAGTTTACGGATACAGGCATTATTTGCAACACCACCAGAAAAAACTAACGGAAAAGCAAGCCCAACCCGCTTCAACATTGAACCAGTTCGCCGGACGACAGACTTGTGCAATGCCAATGCAATATCCTCAGGCCGAACCCCCTGTGCCATTAACGAAGTAGCTTCCGTTTCCGCAAAAACAGTACACATACTATTAATCAACGGAGGCTGATTCCCCAGCAAAGCGTATGGACCAAAATTTTCAATATCCACTTGAAAAACATTCGCAGTGTGTTCTAAAAATTTTCCTGTACCAGCAGCACATCGATCATTCATTTCAAACCGGACGACACCGCCCTTGGAGTTCAACAAAATGGCCTTTGTGTCCTGCCCGCCAATATCCAAAACGGTTTGAGCTTCAGGAAATAACGCATGAGCACCCAAAGCATGAGCTTTAATTTCCGTAATAGCACCAACTGAATATGGTAAATCGAGAGTTTTAACCAACTCCCGTCCATACCCGGTTGCGACTAAATACTCTGGAGAATGCCCTTCAAGCAGTCTCTTACATTGCTCTAACGGAGAAAACGTAGTGGGTAACTGAGCGCGATGCACGACGAAACCGCCCTCCTGCAACACAAACTCCGTTGACCGCGAGCCTATATCAATGCCGCCAAACATACTTAGTCTAACATCTCAACAAAAGCTTCGACACGCGTCTTCAGCTGTTCAACATCTTCCATACTATAGCCAGTTTCCACACTCAGCATAGGAATGCCCTTCTGAGATAGAACATCCTGCAATTTAATTGCCTCATGTGCATATGGCTGGCAGAAAGATAAAGCATAATGAACCACACCGTCCGCATTCAGATCTTTAACCATATTTTGCACATTAACCATGCGTTCATCATTCGGAGTAAAACATGCACAGTCAATTTTCATATAGCGATCGACAAGCGCATCAAGCATGCCTTCAATAGTATCGGCTGAATCATCTACAAGATCACGAACATTTCGGGAACCAATACAAGACTCTTCTCCCACTATAACAGCATTGGAACTTTCCATTACGTATGGCAACTTCCAGTTCGGAACTGCCATAGGACAACCAGAAAGTAACAGGCGTTTCGTGCCCGCAGGTACAACACCGCCACCTTGCGCAATACGTTCTTCAATCTGATCACAAAGGGTATTGATAGATTGCGTGAAACGCTCTGGTTCGTCGTAAAAAGAAACCTGATTAATCAGCAACGCATCACGGCCGGAAATTGGTGCAGGGTCTGCCGCTCTTAAACGGGAAAGTCTCTGAAGGGCTTTTCGTTTTTCGTTCACAACAGAAATAGACTTACGCAAGTTTTCAACAGTAATTTTTACGCCTGTAAGTTCTTCCAATGCTTCTTTGTAGCGGAGCACCTCAGCTTTAAAAAGCTGCTTAGCGTCTGTTGTTTTTGTCTGTGGAACTTCCATCACATGCATCGGTACGAGTTTTCCGAATGCTTCGTATGCTTTTTTCTTTCCATCACAGGTTGTTTCACCAACAACCAAGTCACATGACTCTGTGAACGGGCAAATCCGGGCAAGCTTGAACCCGATAAAAGATTTAATGAGTGCACAGGTATTACGCGGTACGAGTTTTTCAGCTTCATCAGTACCAGCATCGGCACCGGAACAAAGCCCCACATGAATGGCGTTAGCTGCCAGAGTGAGCTCTTCCGGAACAAAGACACAAAAAGTTCCAATAACTTTTTTTCCAGTAGCCTTAGCGTCCTGAATCTCTTTAATTCGCAGCCCATGAACTTCTGAAAGAACAAAATCCAGATATTCCATCCCATTCAGTCTGTTTTCCTGTGAAAGGTAAATGTCACCATAAAATTTACCTAAAACCTCCAGCAAGCCTTCATGTGCAGAAATATCTAAATTCAGTTTTTCCCACATTTCGGTATGTGCAGCATCACTCATAACAACCTCCTAAGATTGATATCATTACAAGTACACACCCGACATGGGATAAACAAATTGATAAAAACTATTAAGTTAAACGATATCAATAGATATAACCAATAGAAAATCACCCTCTTCAGCCAAGCTTCATTCATTTTTGAAAAAAGCCTCCACATATCAAACATAAAAAATCCGCAAACGCCTTCACACCCGCCCAAAAGAACGCCAAGTTTTTTGGGGCCGCCATCCGTACAAAAAAGCTTCGACATTCCATGACGTCCAACCTTCAACAAATAAGGAAAAATTGAATGCCTAAAAATCAAATAGCAACAAAAAAACATTTCCAACCGCAGTGTGAGACTCTTTGAGACACCTCAAGCTATAATGAACCAATTATAAATCTCATAATAGCAGTAAGAAACTGTAGTCATACTCCTTATAAATGCCTGAACTCAATACTCAGCGCTTTATCCCCTACCATAAAGGTAGAAAAAGCCCATTCCAACATTAGAAACAAAGCAAAATAAAAAAAACTAAATTCATTTAAAGCAAAATAATAACTTTTAAACACAACAGCAATACAAAAGAAACCGTTTTCACTACAGTATTATAGTAATACAACACTTATCAATACAACTTTACCCTGCTTTTTCTTTATCTTTTGCAAATACAAGATTCAATGTATCCGGTTACACTTTTTTTATTAAAAAAAAATGTTACAGCATTGTGGCAAACTATCGACAAAAGCGTTGCAACATCGGTTTTTTTTTAGTAGCCCGTCTGTTGCATTGATTTTAAAGTCACATGCACACTTTAGTTGCCAACTTTTTATTAATTAATTGCTGCTCTATACCTTTAACCTATTGGAGAGAGAGGATGATTGGTATCTTCAAGCCGGCACCGCACATTGAGCGCGTGCCAGAAGAGCGAATTGATGCAGAATACAAAAAAAACAAAATGAAAGTTTTTCTTGGTATTTTCATCGGTTACGCTGCATTTTACCTTGTACGTAAAAACTTTGCACTTGCAATCCCTGACATTCTTAAAGAGTACCCAGAGTACACAAAAGCAATGCTCGGAACTGCAATGACAGGTCTGTCTATTGCGTACGGTGTATCTAAATTTGTTATGGGTTCAATTTCAGATAGAAGTAACCCTAAATACTTCCTCCCATGTGGACTGCTTCTTTCTTGTGCCATTCTTGCCTTTACCGGCCTGAACAAATGGGTGTTTGAAAGCGTAACCCTTCTTGTTGTACTTATGACTCTGAACGGCTGGGTTCAGGGCATGGGTTGGCCTCCTTGTGGCAAAACTATGGTTCACTGGTACTCCACTAAAGAGCGCGGCATGACCGTTGCTGTTTGGAACGTTGCACACAACATCGGTGGCGCTCTTGTTGCTAACCTCGCATTCCTCGGTGTTATGATGTTCAACGACTGGGGTGCAAAATTCTACTTCAACGCAGCAGTCGCAGCTGGACTCGCATTCATCACATTCTTCCTTCTGCGCGATACTCCACAGTCTTGTGGACTTCCAAGTGTTGAAGAATACCGTAACGACTACCCTGAAGGCTACGATGCTAAGAAACACGAAGAAACCTTTACTTTTAAAGAAATCTTCTTCGAACACATTCTTACTAACAAATACCTCTGGGCAATCGCTATTGCTAACGCATTCTGCTACTTTGTGCGTTACGGTGTAGTTGACTGGATTCCTACTTACCTTCAGGAAGTTAAAGGCTACTCCTTTAAAGAGTCTTCTATTGCGTGGTCTCTCTTTGAATATGCTGCTATCCCTGGTACCATCGTATGTGGCTGGCTGTCAGATAAAGTATTCAAAGGCAAACGTGCTCCTGCAACCATGCTCTTCATGGCGCTGACACTGGTGTTCGTTGTCGTATACTGGTTCAACCTCAGCGGTCCTAAATGGATCGATTACGTGGCTCTCGTTGCTATTGGCTTCCTCGTATACGGTCCAATCATGATCATTGGTCTCCATGCACTCGACCTCGTTCCTAAAAAAGCTGCTGGCACCGCTGCTGGCTTTACAGGCTTCTTCGGTTACGTGTTCGGTTCCGCTATTGCCGGTTCCGGTGTAGGCTGGATTGCTGACCATTTTGCATGGCGTGGTGTATTCATTACCATGGTAGCATGTTGTGTACTCACAATTGTCTTCAGTGCATTCACCCTTGGTCACAAAGCTGAGTCCAACGAAGCAGCAAAATAACTGTGGCAAAAGCCCTTCTCTGTTCTTCACAGACAGATAAGGCATAGTAAATAAAAAAGCCCCGCTTCATATCATGAAGCGGGGCTTTTTTATCTATTCAGAAATCGAGATAACAACGTATCTAGAACGCTCTTATTCTGCGTGCTGAAGTAAAACTTCATCTCGACC
The DNA here is from genome assembly GCF_000384815.1 of Halodesulfovibrio aestuarii DSM 17919 = ATCC 29578. Taxonomy (NCBI): domain Bacteria; kingdom Pseudomonadati; phylum Thermodesulfobacteriota; class Desulfovibrionia; order Desulfovibrionales; family Desulfovibrionaceae; genus Halodesulfovibrio; species Halodesulfovibrio aestuarii. Next base: position 492,866 of record NZ_ARQF01000021.1, on the reverse strand, counting down.
ATCAGTCTCTTCAATTAACACATCAACCTGTTCTGTACGTGCTGTTGCAATCTGCTTACCCACATAATTTGCCTGAATAGGTAGTTCACGATGGCCGCGATCAACAAGCACCATCAACTCTATACGGCTAGGTCTGCCATAATCAAGGACAGCCTCCAACGCTGCACGGACAGTTCGACCGGTAAACAACACATCATCTATCAACAAGAGTACCTTGCCATCTACACTGGAGGGGATATCGGTCTCGTTAATCATGGGTTGCACATCCAAAGTTGTCCAGTCATCACGATACAAGTTAATATCCAACGAACCGGACTCCACAGTTTTTTCCAACTGCTCTTCCAACACAGTACGCACACGTGCTGCAATATCAACACCTCTTCTCTGGATACCAACCAGAACAAGGTTTTCGCATTCACCATGATTTTCTATAACCTGAAACGCGAGGCGGTCTATAGTGCGCCGCACTTCGTCTTCAGTCATAACAGTTTTCACATTTCCCATATATGTATCCTTTGTTCTGCTTTCTTCCATGAAAGATTAAGACTACATCTTATCTTTTTTCTTGCATAAAAGAAACATACTCCACGTGCTTTCTGCAACCCACCCCACGGGGACATTGCCACCTTTTTTGTTACCCATAGGAGCTGGTTGACATTACCTACATGAACCTTATTTTTATGGTATAGCTATTGGCAATCAAAACAATCTTCTCCCTCTCGTACCTGCCCCCCAATTACTAAAAGCTCTGTTTATGCTACCATGAAATCCTGAAAAACAATTCTCGAGTTTTCTATTCTCGTTGAAGCATACAGACAACTACGAAGCATACGTAAAACAAGTAGAGAACCAAGTACTTCACATCTGAAATTCCGATACACAAAATCCATTTCTATTGACAAAGCCGATAACTACCTTTACTTGATAAGAACAACCTACGTGGAGGAAATTCAATGTTTACATTGACTGAAAACGCCCACAAAGAACTTGCGGCGTACTTTGCTGATAAGGAAAAATCTCCTATCCGCATCTATCTGGCTCCGGGCGGCTGAAGCGGCCCAAGATTGGCATTGGCTCTGGATGAGCCAAACGAAGAAGATTCCGTATTTGAAGAGAAAGATTTCACTTTCTGCATTAATAAAGACCTCATTGAAAAGTCTGGTAAAATTACCATCGACCTTTCTTACATGGGCTTTGTTGTTGAGTCTGAGAACCCTCTTGGCGGCGGCAGCTCTTGTGGCAGTTGTTCCTCCGGTTCTTGCGGCTAGACGATCTTAGCTTATAAAAGGCGGCTTCATCTTGAAGCCGCCTTTTTTTGTCGTCTGACCTATAAATAAAACTGATAGAAAGAAGGTATAGCACAGAAGCTCTATCTATCCATCACACATCTATTTGACTTTATTTCTCGCCGATGAGTAGTGTTTCAGCATATAAAATTCGGAGGAACACATTATGTTCACAATGACTGACGATGCTCGAAAATCACTCGATGCGCATTTTGAAGATAGAGAACTTGCATCCATTCGCATTTATCTTGCTCCAGGCGGCTGCAGTGGCCCTAATCTCGCACTGGCAATGGATGAACCAAACGACGACGACACTGTTTTTTCCGCTGATCCATACACTTTTTGTATTAACAAGGATCTGCTCGACAAAACAGGCGCTCTTACTGTAGACATCCGCTATCAGGGCTTTGTCATTGAGTCCGAGAATCCACTTGGTGGCGGCGGCGGTTGCAGCAGTTGTGGCGGCAGTTGCGGCTAGGCAATCAAACCATTCTGAGCGGCTTCAAATGAAGTCGCTTTTTTTATATGTACAGGAGAACTACCATGACATTCAAAGAATCTGTATTGTACGCAATCAAGGTTGCACATAAAGAAAAAAAAGAATTTGTGGTAGGCAAAGAAGATGGACGATGGGAAGTTCGTGAACTGGCTGATCCTCGTTCCGACCAGATGTACCCGAGCATTATCGTCACCGGCAAGGGTATTAAATACCCTGATGATGAATATCTCTACGCACAGCTCATTAAAGAAGGCGCATAGAAAGCCTCTTTTAAACAACCTGCACCGCAACAAATTATCTATGGCCGGCTCGTCGCCTCAAGAAGGGCTGTCCATTCGGAACAATCACAAACGCCGCATTGTATTTTTGCAAGATCAGCTTCACCTTCAGGATGTATACCCGCGATGGCATCACGCAGTGCTACCACACGATAATCATGGGCTGTTGCTTCATAAATAGTTGTACGGACACAGTTAGCGAACCATGTTCCGGCAATAGCAACTGTGTTTACGTTCTGCTCCCGCAGAATTGCATTTAGCTTCGTATTATAGAAACAGCCCCAACGCGGCTTCCACAATATCTGTTCATTTGCTGAGATCCGCTGCGGTTCACCTGTCAGAAGTAAATCACCATCTGCAACAACCCCTTCCGGAATTATATCAGCTACAGGCTGCATCCCTTCAGTACCGGAAAGTACCAATTGCACCCCATTCTCTACAGCCTCACGTCGACACACGTCCACATTAGATGCGTTATCTTTTGTAGAATACACACGGATGACATGAACAATAGGTAACCCATGGTTACGGTAATAGCGCACCATTTCACCAGCCATAGCAGCAGCCCGTGCTGCTCCTTTTCCTTCAGCAGGAGCTCCAGATAGAACAAAATCATTTTGTAAATCAATGGTAATAAGAGCGCTCTGCGTTGGCTCTGGAAGAGTGTATTTTGAGAAATGACTGAACATGATGACAACATCCTTACATATGCATTGATTCTAACAGGAGAGTTATATCCTGAAACACTTTCTGGATAACTTCCCGAAAATAATAATTTTTAGTCCCAATTCGGTCAAGGCATTGTCCTCTTGACGTATGCACATAGTGCCCCCTACTCATATACTTATAGAAAGTTAAAAAGGGTGTGCAACTGTCTGATTATTAGAACAAAAAAAAGCCGCACACTGTGCGGCTTTTTTTTATTATTGGACTGCTTATTTTTTAAGCCATGGCATCATACCACGAAGGCGTCCGCCGACTTCTTCAATTTGGTGAGCAGCTTCAAGACGACGAGTAGCAGCAAAGAACGGATAGTTTGCCTGAGACTCAAGGATGAAGTCACGTGCAAAACGACCTTTTTGAATATCTTCCAGAACTCGTTTCATTTCTTTTTTGGTTTCCTCGGTGATAATACGAGGACCAGTTACATAGTCACCATACTCTGCAGTATCGGAGATGGAATTACGCATGTTGGCAAGACCACCTTCATACAGCAAATCTACAATCAGTTTTGTCTCATGCAAACATTCAAAGTATGCAATTTCAGGCTGGTAGCCTGCTTCGCACAGAGTTTCAAAACCGGCTTTAATAAGAGCAGAAATACCGCCACAAAGAACTGCCTGTTCACCAAAGAGGTCTGTTTCAGTCTCTTCAGCAAAAGTGGTTTCGATGATACCGGAACGGGCGCCGCCAATGCCTTCAGCGTAAGCCAAAGCCTTCTCCTGTGCTTTGCCTGATGCGTCTTGGTGGACAGCAAACAAACAAGGAACGCCACCACCCTCGGTGTAGGTGCGGCGAACGAGGTGACCTGGGCCTTTCGGGGCTACCATAAATACATCAACGTCTTTCGGGGCTACGATCTGAGCAAAATGAATATTAAAGCCATGTGCAAAGACAAGTGAGTTGCCAGCATTGAGGTTCGGCTTAATGTCGTTCTCAAAGACAGCAGACTGGTACTGATCGGGGAGTAGGATCATAATAATATCTGCCTGTGCAGATGCATCTGCAGCAGACATCGGCTCAAAGCCGTCAGCTTTAGCTAAGTCGTAGTTTGCTCCGCCAGGACGCTGCCCGACAACAACATTAACACCAGACTCGCGAAGGTTCTGAGCATGTGCATGCCCCTGGCTGCCGTAGCCGATGATTGCTACAGTCTGATCTTTCAGGATTTCCAAGTTGGTGTCCTGTTCGTAATAAACCTTCATCTCCACTCCCTGCCGTGCTTTACACGGAACATATGTTTAGGTTGCAGTTGTATATAAAAACCCCCGCCTGAGGGTAATCACAAGCGGGGGCATGCCAAGCAAATGATTCTTATTTCTCAGGTTGCATGGAACGTCGCAATGCGACAGTACCAGTACGTGCAATTTCTTTAATGCCAAAGCGTTCTAGCAGGGCAATGACAGCCTCTACTTTACCATGATCACCAATGACTTCCAGTGTTAGTTCATCTAGACTGACATCAACGACCTTGCATCTAAAAATATCTGCAATACGTAAAATTTCTGCGCGATTAGATTCTGTAGCATTGACTTTAATCAATGCCATTTCACGCTCTACAGTTGTGCTGTCCTGCATATCAGTCACTTTAATGACTGTAACAAGCTTGCGCAGTTGCTTTACAATCTGCTCAATAATCTGCTGATCACCGCTTGTAACAATGGTCATCAACGACACACCCTCTTCAAGCACGGGCGCAACATTCAGAGAATCGAGGTTAAAGCCACGCCCGCTGAACAAACCGGAAATGCGGGACAAAACGCCCGGTTCGTTTTCTACAAGAACGGATAGTACATGTCTCATAACTCAATCCCCTACACTAGCAACATTTCTTCAAGAGAGGCACCCGCAGGAACCATTGGATACACATTTTCTTCTGCCTCAACGCGCACGTCCACTATACATGGCAGCGGTGATTCAAAAGCAGTCTTCAACGTCTCTTTCAGTTTAGCAGGATCAGTTACTCTGTACCCTTCCGCACCGTACGCTTCTGCAAGCTTAACAAAATCTGGCTGTGCATCCATACAGGTTGAACAGTAATTTCTATCATAGAAAAGTTCCTGCCACTGGCGAACCATTCCGAGGAAACAATTGTTCAACACAACGATCTTAACTGGCAATTTATGACTAACGGCCGTCATAAGTTCCTGACTATTCATCTGAATAGAACCATCGCCAGCAATATCAATTACTAGTTTATCCGGGAAGGCCATTTGTGCACCAATAGCTGCTGGAAAACCATAGCCCATGGTGCCAAGACCACCTGATGTCAGCAATGTTCGCGGCTGACGGAATTTATAAAACTGCGCTGTCCACATCTGGTTCTGCCCAACTTCAGTACTGATGATGGCGTCACCTTTGGTCAACTCAAAAATTGTTTCAACAACATGCTGCGGTTTCAGAGAATCTTCTGTGAGATATCTCACAGGGTGCGTAACAGCCCATTCTCTGATCTGTTTGTTCCATTCACCGTACTGAGCGGCCCAGTCAACATCGGCAAACTCTGTTTCCTGCACTTTAATAAGCCCCTGCAATGCAAGCTTGCAGTCTCCTACTATCGGTACTTCCACTTCAACATTTTTACGGATTGAAGTTGGATCAATGTCGATATGGATAATCTTCGCCGCAGCCGCAAAAGAGGACAGTTTACCTGTCACCCTGTCATCAAAGCGTGCTCCCACGGCCAAGATAACATCGGCATTACTTACAGCCTTGTTTGCCGCATACGTACCGTGCATGCCGAGCATTCCAAGCCATAATGGGTCATCGCCAGGAAACGCCCCTAATCCCATCAAGGAACCTGTTACCGGCACCTGCATAGAACGGACAAACATTCCCAACTCTTCAGCAGAATTTGAAGAAATAACACCACCGCCAACAAAAATCAGCGGGCGCTTTGCTTCGCTAAAAAGTTCAACAGCCCTTCGTACCTGATTATTGTTCGGTTTATACGTTGGGTTGTAACTACGCATCTTAATACGTTCCGGATAATGGAACGCGTGCATCTGGTTCTGAACATCCTTTGGAATATCAATGAGTACTGGTCCCTGTCTTCCGGAACGAGCCACATGAAATGCTTCCTTGATAGTCGCTGCAAGTTGAGACACGTCTTGCACCAAGTAATTATGCTTGGTGCAAGGACGTGTTATTCCTACAATATCAACTTCTTGGAAAGCATCGTTTCCAATAAGAGGAGTTGGAACCTGACCTGTTAGAACCACAAGCGGAATAGAGTCTGCATACGCAGTTGCAATACCGGTAACAGTATTAGTTGCCCCCGGCCCTGAGGTTACAAGGCATACACCGACTTTGCCGGTAGCTCTTGCATACCCATCAGCTGCGTGTACTGCCCCCTGTTCATGGCGAACCAGCACATGCTTCAAATCGTGGTGGTTAGATAGTTCATGATAAATATCAAGAACTGCACCGCCCGGATACCCAAAGAGAACATCAACATTCTCTTTTTTCAAACTCTCTAACAGGATTCTGGCCCCAGAATACTCCATTTACATCTCCAATTCCCTGTACCGATCAAGCATTATTTGTATTTTAGTCTTACCGTCTAATTTTTGCTTCTTAAGCTCTTTTAAGGAAACTTTTTCCTGAGGTGTTAAGATTTGCTTGCTCTTTAGCTTGTCTAACCGCTTTTCAAATAAGATGTGCTCATCCCAAAGCGCCTTGAGGTTCTCATCATGGGGCAAGTGTTTCTCGAGTAATTCTACGTCACGTACTTCCATGATTGCTTCTCCTTTTTTGGAGGTTATAGGCAGTCTTATCGGTTAAAAACTACCCATAGGGATTGAAGACCGTCACATCCACGAGTAACGGGATTCATGTATATTGTCAGAGTGTCCAGGACACTCGTAACAGCATTCCCAAGCGTTACTATTGAGCTTTTTTTGTGCTTAATCGGTTTTGTAGGTTAATTCTTCTACTGTTTCCAACTCTCCTGCTGCGAATATTCATCAGGTTTTTATGTCCTGCCGCCTTAATGGTGCTAAAGCAGTCTCTTTTCGTCTCCAACCATGTCGCTGTCAGGCGCATGGTTAGCTCTGACAGGGACTGCCAGGCTAGTGAATAGCTCCGGCAAGTTGGTACATGGAACGGATAACAAAAATCTGTGCAAACTGAATTGCAAGCAGCAATACAACGGGAGATAGATCTAGCCCGTTGAAATACGTAAACGGCAACCACTTACGAATGCGGTAAAATGCCGGTTCTGTAAGATTTCTTAGTATGCGCACAATCGGGTTATACGGATCAGGATTGACCCATGAAAGAAGTGCAGAAATAATAACGACCCAAAAATATATGCTTAAGATTGCGTTTAGAACTTCAGCAATCCCTACTACAAAATTCATGGCAAAAATCTCCATTAAGCCTCCGGTTACACTTCCGAGATAAATCATCTCGGGGAGTTCCACTAAGTTCTACTTAACCATTATGACGGATTACTTATCAAGTAAAAAGTTACGAAATTGGTAATTTTTTTTATTTTTTTGTAAATACTCTATTATCTGGAGCCGTTACACCAATCAACAAGAGTCTGCTTAACCGTAGCAAAATCGTCGATATGAATGCCTCGTAACGTTGCGTTTTTATAGGCCCAAAAGGAAATCCCAGCCCGTTTAGCCGCTTCTTCGTCAACAATACTGTCGCCAATAAACACAACTCTATCTGAAGATTCGTTCCACACTTTCATAATTTCAAGTGCCCCCTCAGGATGCGGTTTGCATTCTACCTTGGCTGCAGTCATCACAGGATAGAAAAAACTATCCATATTATGCTGTTCCAACACCATTTCCATCGTGTCAGAACGGTTTGTAAACACCGCAAGTTTGATACCTAACTCTACAGCTGTTTCCAACAACTCATACAGCCCTGTTTCCGGTGTCATAAGCGGCAATACAGTCTTGATATAACTAACTTGCTTCTGTGCCGCTGGAATAAGAGGATGTTTCTCTTTCGGCACAATTGCTTCGTAAAACCCCATCACAGAGGAATAATGCGCCACATCTTCCTGTTCTTTGGTCAACGGAGGCATGCCTAATACATCAAGTACCTGATTATAGTATCCAATATTACAGGCGCGTGTGTCAAACATCACTCCATCACAATCGAATATAAGACCACCAAGCCCGTTAGGAAACATGTCGTCTAATAATTCTGGCGTAAAATTCATTCTCGCTATGTCCGCTTTTTCGTAATTTCCAAGCAGATGACAACACCCTTTGAATGCAAGTTGAAGTCGACCTATTTATAAATCAGAGTCGTAACAAAGCTAGCTACATACTTTAATTTGGCTTTACAAAAAAGGCCAGCCAATCATACGCAATGTCCTGCGCCTTACACAATAATGCTCCTAAAAAGAGCGCAACAGGGGGTAGTTCTGTCATCAGCTTATTACGCTACTGTAAAAATTTCTAACGTACGGTTAAGGCTGTCTCTACCTTCCGGCGCACGAGTGTGTCCCAATAACGCATATGCCTTGACAGAATATAACTTCCAGCCATGCTCCTGAGGGAGCACGAAGCCATATTCTTCAACGGTTACAGAGTCTGGTGTAATGTCCTTGCCAATATCGGCAACCACATCAACAAGTTCTTTCTTTACCGCAACAAAACGAGCACAGGCCGGTGCAAATTCAATAATAGCACCTGCAACTGCGCGCCAAGGCACTCCCAGATCCTCTTCCACATCTCCCTGCAAGGTCAGCTTTGGCTCAATCCCCGGGAGTTCTTCCAGATCATCCTCATCTGTGATACCAAGAATGGCATCCATATTGGCGCTGGATGTCGTAAATTTATCTTTTAAAGCCGCAAGTTCGGCAACACGGCTTTCCATGTCCCATGCAAGCAACAAGGTCTTTTGCGCAGCGATACGCACCTGCAATCCTGTATCAACCACAGGCTCATCTTTTTCTACTGGTACAAATTTACCTGTAGCTACAAAGGAGTCCAGCTCTGCAAATTCATCTGCAAGAGGTTTAGGAGTCTCCTTTTTTGCAAACCGTTCTGCAAGCACCACACCGGACATATCACGGGCACTATGAAAAGAAAGCCCATATTGAAGCAAGTCATGCAACTGCCCGCGAGCTTCTGCCGGGTTCATCGGAAGCTCCGGCGATACAAAAAACAATGTACCTGTGGCTTCTCGCAACCCCGGAGAACAGAACTGAATTCCTTCCGGTAATGCTGTAGTCACATGCTGCGGCTGCACTGCCGGCATAACGAGAGTAACTTTTTTCGATTCTGATGCGCTCATTAAGTCACCTAATTATCGCGAACACCCAGAGGCTGTTCCAGAGATTTGAGAATGTTTGTACCGGCGACAAACGCCGGCACAAACAGGCAATTTCAATATACAGATCAGGTTCAACTCGTAACAGCAGTCAGTAAGGTTATCACCACCTGCGCACTGCTTACACATATCAGAACAATAGGCTGAACACAGCGCACCCGCCGGAGGCAACTCTGCCTCATGCGACTCCCACAACCTTGCAGCCCGATCATCATCCAAAGAAAAACGATCAGCACGGTCAACGAACTCGTCGTATTCCTGCATAAAACGAGTAATCTCTGAACAAGTCCACTCAATGTGATCCCCAGGGTTTACATGCTCTTCATACAAACAATGTCCTTGCTGGTAGAAAGCGCAATGAACTCCTGGTAGTTTTTGAACCTGAGCAACCATAACTAACCTACAACAAGGTCGTACGGCCACAACTCCATTCCGCCATCAAGCACGTAAAGGCTTGTTGCACCGAGCCCATAAAGATAGCAGGCAATAGAGTATGGAATATCTGAGTCATGGCTTACAATTACCAACGGAGTAAAGCGCGGCACTTCATCCTGCAAACGCTTTTTAAGCTGAGTGAACGGAATATTGTATGCGTCTTCAATATGCCCGGCGCGCCATGCAATCTGGTCTCGCAGATCCAAGACAAAGAACTTTGCCCCCGCTTCACGCGAAGCAATCAGTTCATCAGGGGTAATACCGAAAATTCGCTCTTCAAGCTTGTTTGAAAGCATTGAAGCAGCTTTATTCAACATCATACCACCTGCGACCATGTCAACACAGGACAATGTCTGTACGGTCATATTGCTGGCAAGAGCAACCGCTGTACCAGCAGCTACCCCATCAATCCATCCGGCATCAAGCGCACCGCATGCCTGTGCACCGAGCACAATGCCGCTTGCCTTGTCACATACAAGTTTAACAACAGCTTTAGCGTTAATACCAGCCAAAACAGGAGTAGCATTAAAGATTACAAATTCAGGTTCGTATCCGGCTTCTACAGCTTCTTTTTGGGTAAGTCCTGTACGGAAAGCAGCACAATCTGCTGCCTGATAACGGGAAGAGGCACAACTACCGTTCCATGTTACCGGCTGTTCCAAAGCAACAGAGCTTAACACCCGTCCGTGAGTAATAAGAGACCCCACAGAGCTTGCTTCAAAAGGAGCATTGGATTTGCCCGTTACTTCTGCACGTTTTGCAGCAACGGCTGAACCGAAGAGATAAACATCTTCAAGTCCGCAAGAAAAATCTTCGTTGACTGCGATAAAACCGGAAGGATCAAGGTCAACACCCTGCTCTGCAACGATAGGATGGACAGCACGAGGGGTATCTGCCCAGAAGAATACGTCCCCTTCAACAACTTCAGAACCACAAGCTAATGCTCGGACATCGCCCTCTGCATTTAATTCGGGCATCACAGCTGTTTCTGTCATAGGAACAACACGCACCTTACCTTCTGCACCCGATTCAACTTTGTTGCTCACGATATGCCAGAATTCCGGATCAAACTCTGAACACTCTGAACGTGCCCACGTTACAGACACTCCGGCTTTGAGAAGCGGATCAATAAGGGACATAGCATGAGCACCGCCATATACAACGGCTGTCTTCGGATCGTAACTTTCCAGCCATTCATCAACAAGGCCCGCTTGCTCAAGCGGCCAAGGAATTACATTCTGTGCGCCACGAATAGCGCGAGGCAATCTTGGTGCCGCATCAATTTCCATAATCAACTTTGTATAGCGAATAGGAATACAGCCTTGCGGAGAAGAAGCGTGAACAGTTTTATTTTCGAAATCCAACTCCATTGAGGCCATTGGAAGCACACTGATCTGTTTAGCATCAAGCAAAACAGAAGAAACATGTGCCATTGGGTTGCATTTTCCGAATATCCCCTCTTTGGAACCTTCTTCAACTTCAATAGGAACAAGTAGATTTACTTCAGCAGACGGAGCCTGCCTTTTAATCCGCGCTGCGGTCTTTGCACCTGCAAGACCTGAACTGATAATGACAATACGTTCCATTTTAAAACTTCCTCTTTTCTTATAAACTTAACAAACAGAATACTGCCTTTTTTCCGTTTGTTAATCGACATATTACGGGAGCCGACACAAGAACAACCCCTTGACCTGTTTGCCCCCCGTGTGTATAGCGGCAACATATCCTATGGAGGGAACTATGTTCGGTATCGGTATTCCAGAATTATTAGTTATTCTCGTCCTTGTTCTGCTCGTTTTCGGAGCCAACAAGCTTCCAGAAATCGGCGGAGGACTTGGCCGTGCCATTAAAAATTTCAAAAAGGCTACTACAGAGCCTGATGAAATTGATGTCACTCCAACTTCCGAAAAGAAAAAAGACGAAGAATAGCAAGCTTATTCAGCTTACAAAAAATCCCGAGGTACTCAGTACTTCGGGATTTTTGTATTTCATAAGAGCCTACTCGGCTGCTGGCTGAAAATCGTATGTCAGCCCGCGTCCGTTAACATATTCAGATAATTTGGAAAGAACCAGATCGATATTTTTTGACGTTACAACCCAACGAGCCGCCACAGAGTCAGACTGAATCACTACCGCTTCCAGTCGTGCGCCTGACGCAGAGCCTACCCAACCTCGTAATACCCGATCGAAAGCTTCTACCCCGTCTGGGAATAACCAGCCTCGAACCTGCAACACGCCTTGTCGAGAATTTCCTATGGGCTGCGGGCTTGCACTTTGTGAAAAATATTTTCCCCACACAGTATGCCAAGCCGCATCTAAACTCTTAGATTGAGCAGTAATAGGAGCACCCGCACCCTGCAACGACAATTCCCAATGATCTCCAACCGTATTCATTACAAGAATGAGTGAGGAATTATAATCAGGACGCAAGCCGTACAGCTGGTGAAGGCGGCCTAACTTTTCCCATGTCTCACTCTGCACACCTGAGTATTGGGGATTGTACACAACAGGAGCGGTTCTGGTTTTAAAAAATCCAAGACGCTTTATGAGAGATGTTAATGAAGAACGGTTTACAGAAACTTCAACAGACATTTCCTGTCCATATCCATCCGCCATATGAGTAGAACCTAACTCCCGATAGCTCAAAACATATGTTTTTGCTTTTGGAGACAGGAACTGACGCAGTTCTTCTTTACGTACATCCGTAATAGGATAGCCAATAACTTCCAGCGATTCATCAAACACAGCATTTATAAATGCAGCCTGTAACGCAGCAGAACGGGAACGAACTGCGTACGCGCCTGCCTCAGCACCTTCAGGTACTGATTCATACCAGACAGATTGAGCAACGCGAGCCTGAACAAGCGAACTGAACATAAGCACAGTTGCCAACGCTATACCAACGAGTACTAATTTTTGTTTCATCATATTAAATCTACTGTATGCCTTACAATTTCAGTTGTCCAAAGGTACTGTATCATGCTGCAAAACACCAGAGTTTTATATATACGAAAAAGGCCGGACACCCAAACGGAGTCCGGCCTTTATTGCAAAAACTGGAAATTTCAAACGGGTTATGAAAAAACCACATCAACCTGTTCAACTTCCTGGTCATCGCGCTTTTCAATGCTGCCGATAACCCATGCATCCTGATTCATTGCTTCGAGACGGGACATAACATCGTCCTTATCGTCAGCGTTCACAATAATCGCATATCCGATACCACAGTTAAAAATCTGCAGCATTTCCGGCCAGCTCAAATCACCCTGCTCTTTCAACCAGTTAAATACTGGAAGCACATCCCATGAGCCAAAGGAGATAGAAGCGCGCACGGAAGAATGAAGCACGCGAGGGATATTGTCGTAGAAGCCACCGCCGGTCACATGCACCATGCCTTTGAGATTAAAATCTCGCATAAGCACGCCTACTATTTCTGTATAAATGGCGGTAGGTTCAAGCAACACATCAGACATTTTTTTGTCTGTACCCGGCATGATATCATCACCGGAGAGCCCGCTTTCTTCAAAAAGTTTACGTACGAGAGTGTATCCATTTGAATGGATACCAGTAGAACCAAGACCGATAATCGCATCACCTACACGAATATCAGACCCATCTACGATATTGGCATTATCCACCATGCCAACACAGAATCCGGCAAGGTCGTACTCACCTTCTTCATACATATCAGCCATTTCAGCTGTTTCTCCGCCCAGCAGAGCCATCTTGGACATACGGCACCCCGCAGCCACTCCGGCAACCACCTGCTCGGCTTTATCTACATCAAGCTTACCTGTGGCGAAATAATCAAGGAAAAAGAGTGGCTTTGCACCCTGAACCAGAATATCATTAACGCTCATGGCAACGAGGTCGATACCTACTGTATCATGTTTGTCGAACATGAAGGCCAGCTTGAGCTTAGTTCCAACACCATCGGTTCCGGACACGAGCACAGGCTCTTCCATACCCGACAGATCCGGTTTGAATAAGCCACCGAAGCCACCAATATCAGAAAGTACACCTTTCGTATGGGTATCGGCTACAACGTGCTTAATTCTATCAACAAGGGCGTTTCCTGCATTAATATCAACACCTGCTTCGGTATACGCTCTTGAACGATCTTCAGACATTATCTGCTCCTTGATACTAGTATGATAACAAGATCCTTCGGGAAGCCCGTACATAGGCTTTTACGAAATAAAGAGCAAGGGAGAAACACATGCACCACATCTCAATTACAACGATTTCCTCATTCATACCAAAAAACGCGTTTTACACGCTCTTTACAGTTGCAATATGTGCAATAATACTTGCCCCTTCCCCCACTTTTGCCAAAAATATTTCTAAAGAACACAGACAAGACAGAGTCATTGGAACAGATTCTCCAGACATCATTATCAAAGAAGACTCTCCAAGTGGTGATAGAATCATGCAAGTGAAACCGCAAAAACAAAAAGAGAATGATTGTAATAAATACACTAGTGGTCAGTACCCGATCATTATTGAATTAAAACCAGACATCTCAAAATACAAAAAGTAGGTTACTATGCACCTTGCGAGACTATGGAGACCTCTAGGTAAGTCGGAAGATTCTGCACCTACCAACGTTCAGTGCAGACTTTGCAGCCACTTTTGCAATATTGCACCGGATCATACCGGAATCTGTGGTGTACGTAAAAACATAAATGGTAAACTGTTTACTCTTGTGTTCGATAAAGTAGCGGCCGCCAACTTAGATCCTGTTGAGAAAAAACCGCTGTACCACTTTCTTCCCGGAACAAACACGTTCTCGTTCGGCACAGTGGGCTGCAACCTGTCATGTTCATTTTGCCAGAACTATTCGCTCTCAACAACACCCCGGCTAACCGGATGCATTACAGGGCAACTGACCAAGCCTGAACATATTATCGAGCTGGCACTTGAATCTGGTGCAGAGTCTATCGCCTATACATACTCTGAACCAACCATTTTTTTTGAACTCATGGCAGAAACAGCAGCACTTGCCATAAAGCATGGTTTAAAAAATATTATGGTCTCCAACGGATTCCAGTCTCCTGAATGCCTTGCAGAACTAAAAGACCTAATCCATGCCTGCAATATAGACCTGAAGGCCGCATCAGAGTCATTCTACCACACTATTTGTGGAGCACATATCCGCCCCGTACTTCAGAACTTAAAAACCATCCGCAATATGGGATGGTGGCTGGAAGTAACCACACTGGTCATCCCGGAAGAAAACGACAACAAAAAAGAACTCACAACCATTGCCCGTTTTATTAACGATGAGCTCGGCAGTGACACTCCGTGGCACATTTCCCGATTCTATCCAACATATAAAATGCAGAACCACTTTCCAACTCCACTGGAAACGCTAGAACAAGCCGCTGATATTGGCAAAAAAGCTGGATTGCATTATGTATACATAGGAAATGTGCAAGGACACAACGGACGCGATACCCATTGTCCTGAATGTGGTCACACTGTAATACCACGTAAGGGCTACACCGCAGCTAAAGGCGATTATTCAACCTGTCCAACCTGCAAGGCAAAAATTGCAGGCATATGGAGTACTCATGATTCTCGTTAACACCGGAAACGGTAAGGGCAAAACAACAGCATCGGTCGGTCAGGCTATTCGAGCACTGGGGCAGGAGCATACCGTTGCGTTTGGACAATTTATGAAGCGGGATAGTCAGGCCGGTGAGCAGTATATGTTACACAAGCTGCTGGGAAATCTCTTTTTTGCACCAGGTGACGGTTTCCTCACCAAACCTGAACAATTTGCTAAGCATCGGGCAACCTCTGAAAAGCTTATCTGGTGGGCAAAA
This sequence comes from Halodesulfovibrio aestuarii DSM 17919 = ATCC 29578, assembly GCF_000384815.1. NCBI lineage: Bacteria > Pseudomonadati > Thermodesulfobacteriota > Desulfovibrionia > Desulfovibrionales > Desulfovibrionaceae > Halodesulfovibrio > Halodesulfovibrio aestuarii. Next base: position 477,520 of record NZ_ARQF01000021.1, on the reverse strand, counting down.
GAGCGCATCCTTGACGTTGATATGCTTATTCTTGACGAGGTGCTCTATGCCCTTTCTGCCAAGCTTATTACCCGTGAGGAACTGGAAGAAATAATAGCACTGGCAAGAAACAACGACACCCACTTAGTGCTTTCAGGCCGAAATGCTCCCAAATGGCTTATTGATGAGGCAGATCTTGTTACCGAGATGACAGAAATAAAGCACCATTACAAAGCAGGCATTCCGGCACAGAAGGGAATAGAATTTTAACATTAATTTATAAATTTCCTCTTGCCAGCAAGAAAACTTTCCCTTAAACACTTTTTCGCAACGGAGAGTGGCGCAGGTTGGTAGCGCATCTGGTTTGGGACCAGAGGGTCGCAGGTTCGAATCCTGTCTCTCCGACCACGAATTTTAGCTCACGGTGAAAGCCGTGAGCTTTTTTATTTTTTAGTCACAACAAAATTTACGTCTGCGTAATTCTTCACCTCAATTCTCTATAGCCCGTCTACTGTTCCCTAGACAGCCCCCCTTCATTTCCCCTGCAGTTCAATCAAAAACGCTTCCCAAATACAATAATTTGATTTTTTCTCCATTTTTTACTTGCAAGTTGTGTTAGTTTTCCTTAGTACTCTTTCGCGACGGAGAGTGGCGCAGGTTGGTAGCGCATCTGGTTTGGGACCAGAGGGTCGCAGGTTCGAATCCTGTCTCTCCGACCACGAATTTTAAGCTCACGGTGAAAGCCGTGAGCTTTTTTATTTTTTTAGTCACAACAAAATTTACGACTGCGCAATTCTTCACCTCAATTCTCTATAGTCCACGCCCTACTCACAAGACAGACGCTGTCCTTCCTCCTGCGAGGCAATCAAAACTACTTTCTGAATACAGTAATTTGATTTTTTCTTTATTTTTTACTTGCAAGTTGTGTTAGTTTTCCTTAGTACTCTTCCGCGACGGAGAGTGGCGCAGGTTGGTAGCGCATCTGGTTTGGGACCAGAGGGTCGCAGGTTCGAATCCTGTCTCTCCGACCATGATTTTAAAGCTCACAGTATTTACTGTGAGCTTTTTTTGTGTGCTCAAACCATAATCGCAAAATAGATTTTTCCAACAAATAACACTTTCTTTTAGCAAAGATACATCGTATCAACCCCTTTTATTAACAAACTTGTCAAGTTGGAGTTAATACTGTGATTCTTCCTCTTGGATCATTATTCAACGTCGCCTGTATCGTCATCGGGGGTACATGCGGCCTTGCGCTTGGTGGCCGTTTGCCTGAGCGGGTACGGCATATCGTATTTTCCGGTCTTGGTCTGTGCGTTCTTATCATCGGGGTTCAGATGGGGATGCAAAGTAAGAACCTGCTAGTTCTCGTTTTTAGCGTACTTTTAGGTTCCATCACAGGTGAATTGCTCAACTTGGAAAACATGCTGACGCGTGCCGCGGACAAACTTAAAACCCTCGTTAAATCGAATAACTCAAAATTTACTGAAGGCTTTGTTTCGACGTCCGTACTTTTCTGCATTGGCTCCATGGCAATTCTTGGTTCATTTGAAGAGGGGCTCCGCGGCGAGCACACCATATTATTTGCAAAAGCTATCCTTGATGGATTCGCGGCTATGGCTTTTGCCGCCACCTACGGCATTGGCGTCTTATTTTCAGCCATTCCTGTTTTTCTTTATCAGGGGAGTCTCACAGAGTTCGCCACCTACTTGCAACCAATCATGACCGAAAGTATGATGACCGAGCTCACAGCAACCGGTGGTGCCCTAATTATCGGGATAGGCATCAGCCTGCTTGAGCTCCGCACAATTTCACTGACCAATATGCTTCCCGCTCTCCTCTTTGCGCCAATTTTTGCTCATTTCCTAGGATAGCAGAGGCAGCAGGTAGCATTACTCATTAATACGATACGCCAAACTGAACGCTCCCTTTTTACATTGAAATTCAAAACGTTCAGCTTTTTTTACATAAATTTTGTTTTTTCAGCTTTTTTTGCTTGCAAGTCTCTCAGGTTTTCCTTAGTACCTTTTTCGCGACGGAGAGTGGCGCAGGTTGGTAGCGCATCTGGTTTGGGACCAGAGGGTCGCAGGTTCGAATCCTGTCTCTCCGACCATGATTTTAAAGCTCACAGTAAATGCTGTGAGCTTTTTTTATATCACGACTCCGCTTCTCAAGTAGCAGGGGAAAACAAGTCACCATGCGGTACATCACGCAATAGTCAAATCATACCCATTGTAAGCTGACACTCAAAATGAGAATTTTGTACTCTCGAAATGAGAAAAAATTTGTTCGTAAAAAGGAGCCTCAGGTGAAAATCTGAAGCTCCTTTTTTAGTTATGTATATTTGAGTTGGAAACGGCTTAATGACGGCTCCCATGTTGCGTAACTTTCATCTTGTTTTTGAGTTGATAACTGCCCGGTATTTTTCAACTGGGTTATGGCTTCAATTAACAGCCTTACGCCCATTGGGGCGAGTGCTCTACGCCATAGGGATTGAGGGGTATCATCCGCCGCAACGTGACACCAATCTTGAGCTATGATCTCACCTGTATCTGCTCCATCATCCACCTTATATACGGTCCCGCCCGCAATGGAGTCTTTCATTGCTAGCGTCCAGTGAATAGCATCTTTTCCCCGGTGCCGAGGGAGTAATGACGGATGGTATGCTAATACACCATGCTTTGCCTTATCCCTAACAACCCTTGATACAAAACGGTGACAATGAGCTGCTAGAATAACGTCGCAGTCTGGTAAGTCTCCCAACGTTGCAATTAATGGCACATTAAAATCATTAGCGGCTTTCGCAAAACGGTCACCGCATCTTTCGGATGTGACCGCAATAACTTTTACTCCTTCGACCGCGCTGATCCCTTTCAGAACTTCAGCGGCTAGCCAGCCTTGCCCTATAATGATTACTCGCATGGGATATCCCCCATGTAGCGGAAGCCTTGGACAGCCCTGAAGTGCCCGCCGTAACCTGACATGGCCGTTTTCTTCTTCCCTCTTCGATCAGCGCTTTTTGCTAAGCTACGAGCACACCGGGCTTTATTGGCTCCATATAGCTTTGCGCTCACCTGACACCATTTAGGTTGCCTTCTAAGTGCTGCGGCAAGTCCGGGATGCGAGGTATGAAACAAAACAGGCATCGGCCTTTCGTACCTATTCTCACCCCTTCGCCACATATCGCAAACAGCATTTAGGAACCGTAGCCCTACACCCGCGCCCTGCCATTCCGGCATTACTACTAAGCGGCATGCTCTGGCTTCATTTCTTGAGCGGGTGCTTACAGCCAAATGCGCTACGGGCTCCCCGTTCACAAAGCCAACGTAACAGGTAGCAGCAATCATGTGCGGAAGCTTTAAATAATGATGCGGCGCAAAATGCTCCCACCATTCCCAGCCTGTCTGTCTGATTTCCAATTCAATTGGTGGTCGTTGAAGACACCTCCGGCAAAACTTACCTGTTGCCGTATCAAACACCCAGTCGGGTTGCACCCATTCTAGAATGTCATAATGACAAGAGAGCAATACGGCCTTGCCTGATGTTCTGCGCCATGCCTTGGCAAAGGCGTGTGCTCCGACTTTGGCGATTTGGCGGTCTACAACCGAGGAAAATTCATCAATAACGATCCGCTCCGGCTTTTCGCTTACAATTCGTGCAAGCTCCGCTCTGAACTTTTCGCCTGTTGAAAGCACGCGGTATGGGCGAAGCCATGCGGGGACATCTCCTAGCCCTACAGCGGACAATGCCCCTGTCACGGCCTGCCAATCACCCTCCGGTGCGATAACATCAATAATAGGTGCATCGTCTGGCCAAGCCCGCTCTTGATGCATTGTGAATCCGTCCGCGGAAAGCGCGCTTCCGATTGACGACTTGCCGGAACCTGAAGGACCGATGACAAGACCAACTTGCCAGCCATCTTCTTCAATTGGCAGGTCAGCTATTAATGAGAAGCTATTCCCCGCATCAACATTAAATAAGGACTTCACACAGGCAGCGCGGTATGATGAATAATTTGGGCATGAATGAGTAATTTCTATTTTCATGTCCGTACCGCCCTACATTTATAGCCTTGCGCGTGCAGGCGTTCATACATTTTTTTATGCTCTGCTTCTGTTTTGCAGATCACAATGACCCCAAACTGCTCTTTATACCGGGTGTCTTTTGGCCTTCCCGGAGCCTCCGGGGCTAGCTCCGGAAGCTCTGTCTTATTCTCCATGCACTGTCCTTACGGACGGTCACGCCGTTCCTGTTCGGTGCTCGTGTCACTCACATGGTTAATTGCCCCGCAACGTGGACATTTTATTTCAAGGTCTGTTGCTGTGCCTTTCGCTAATAGGCGGTTACAGTTACCGCATCGGATTTCTTTTCTCATTTTGAGTTGCCAAATTGTAAGCCCTTTAGATACAAGGCTCCTTAGTCTGATCAGACAATTGGAGCAGCGGTATATCTTCATGGGTGGCTCCATCCATTCATGAGGCCGTGGTGCGGTGCTGGTACACCGCATCAGTGGGGGCGGTACTTACGCCCTCGCCTGTTCCTTTTCTTTTTCTTCCCTTTCAATTTTCAAAGAACAAAATACTACTCGCCCTCTGGTTTCGGATATTTGGCTTTAACCTCTTGAACGTCAGCAAGCAGCTGGTTCATCTTTTCAGGTCTTGCTGGATCTTCAGCCGCCTCCGTCAATGCTTCCAGCTGTGCCGCCATAGGCCATTTTTCAAGAATAGCTGTTTGGCGTAATTCCTCATAAGTTGGCGGTTCGGGCTCTGGCTCGGGAGGTGGCTCCACGGCAACGGGTTTGCCGTTTTCGTCAGATTGAATGATTTTTCCGTTCTCTTTAGCTGATTGCATCTCTATATGCTGCTCAAGCGTAACAGGCACTGCATCTGCAGGGATAGAACCAACACCTTCAATATAAAAACTCTTTGTTTCTGGAGAAAAATAGCGTTTCATGTTTGTCTCCTAACGTCCAATAGCGAAGTAATATGCTTGAGCAGACCCACTCGTGTTTACTTTGAACGAATACTTGTCATAGGAAAGAACAGCATTAGGGTTTGCACCTGCCCCGTCACCAAGAACAACGGAGAATGGGGGTGCGTTAAAAGCAACGGGAAAAGCAATAACGGAGTTATTTGCAATATCCCCTGTAGGTGCAGTTTGGATAATAAGCCCGTTTGGAAACCGCCATGCTCTATCTGGCACCAACTCCACCCACTCGCTTTTATCCACCTTATTATTAACTTCCCCCCACTCGGAACGGTCAACTTTATTCCCATTAATAGCCGCCACCTGTTGTGCTAATGCCTGAATGTCTACATTAGCGGCATTGATAGGCACATCAAACGCTTTAATGCAGGGCAAAACGTAGGAGGTTTTTGGGCGATTTTCTTCGGCTATTGGAACTTCGCGAGAAGCATCAAAATCAAAACCGTTGAACGGACCAGATGAGCCTTCTGCTTCTTGACCTCGTTGCAAGCCAAGAGCTGTAATTGCGCCCGCCGACGTTCCTTTCGTTGACTGTCCACTTGCTGCCTGTTCCCAGCGCCCTGTGATGTTCCGAATTGCATCTCCATCCCAAGAGCCAGCCTCTTTACCAGCATGTGCCGCCGCAAAATAGCGGGTGTAGCATGGCAAAATGAAGTAGTCCCCACCATCCCAACAGTACTTGCCGCATGTGCCGTCCTGCGCCGTTGCTTCCGCGTCCCATGCAGATTCATCGGTCAAGTACGTGCTGCCCTTCATCCATTCGAACAACTGCGGATACAGGTCACAACGTACTTTTTGCTTTACGTTGACCGGAACTGTACCGGGGAGAGCCGCGCCGTTTGTTGAGAAACACAATTGACCGACAGGAACACCTGCAACTGTTCCCCATGCGAGGCTCCCGTCTTCCTGTTTAAGAAGCACTTGTCCTGTTTCGCCACCGTCAGGAATAGTACCGTGAGGATCGCCTTTATCTTCCATATGCGTTTTCATTTCAGAGTGCGCGTTAGGGTCACCATCATGCTTTGCTAGCTCATCCTTCACGAACGCCTGACTGGCCAATACAACAGCCGGATCGACAATAAGTGATACCGAATCAGCATTACTAAACGTCACAGGAGCCTTAATTACATGCTCCATCTTTGTTGGTTCTTCCGGCGCTGGCTTCCACATGACCGGATGTGTACCAATCGCTAGCAGCACATCACCCGCGTACAAGGCAACCTCTCGGATATACCAGCCACCTGCGTTAATAGGCACATGTGCTTCAAATACAACTTGTTTACCCGCATCAGTATCGCCTTGTTCATTAATGGTGATGGACTGCAATGCGCCCCGCCATACCTCATTAATGAGCGAAGGCGAGCTTGTTGTGTGCTCAGGTACTGAACCATGACCATCACCCAAGGCCATATGAGTTGCCTGTAATTTAGTGCCGCTTTCTTCAGCTTCAACCAATGCGGCAAGCCCGGCTTTTGTAAGAAATAATGACATAATGTTTTATCCAAGACTTGTTGTTGTGATTGTATGCAGGCCACAGCCTGAAGAAATAGTTATATCCAAGACAGCGTCTTTCGGCTTTTCTGGCTCCAAGGTAACAACCGAGCCAAGAAGCAATGTACCTGAAGCGTTCACCGTGCCTTGTGTCACTGTATGCGTTTGCAATGCCGAAAGCTTTGAACGAGCAGGCTTTGTCTCCTGAACTGCCCAAGTAACCAGCGCGTAATCGTTAGCTTCTAGTCCACGCTCTGGTACTGGAATTTGCGTTTTAAACTCTGCCCACTTAGCGGCGTCGTCCTTCCGGCAGTTATAGAAGGTGCATCCATTATACCCGTAGTGCTTCAATATCTGCGGCATGCCTTCGGCCTTACCGCCTTGCCGATGCCAAGCATACGCTTTCACTACCCGCTTTCTATACTGGTCAGTTGATTCCAACGGATGCCGGGATATCCCACGAGTAGCGCCGTGTGTTGGAAGATTCTGTTCCTCACAAGTCAGCGGGTTGAGCTGATCCCGAAGCCAGAAAATATCTTCACGGATATCGTCAAAAACCAGTGCAACACCTTTCGCGATGACTGAAATAGGACCCGGTGAATGGATAAGCGCCCACCCAAGCACATCCTTAAAGTATTTCCAGAAGATACTTTTCAAGCTGCTAGCTTTCCGACGCGGCTGTTGCCGTTAGGGTTATGCTGGATAATACAGCAAGTCCGTCTTGCATAACGGGAAAGTCTGCCGCCCCACTCCAAGTAATTTGTTTAATGCCCGGCACCGCCATAATGGCAGCAACTAATCTATCTTTCGTCAGGTCTTCCCCGATTTGTAACGGCGTAATTCCAACGACAGCGGTCGGGTCAGTAAACAATGCCCGGACACGTTCTTCTGCCTTGAGCTTAATTTCTTCTAATTGGGTATCAGGGTAGCACTGAAGCGTAGCGCTAAGTGCCACGGCTACGGATTGTGGTGCGCGCACTTCCCAGTCATCATTTACAGGATAGTTTTCATTAATGGCTTGGCGTACAGCTTCAAGCAGCTCATTTGTGGGAATTCCGGCTGTACCTTTTATGATAACGTCCACGGTACCTTGCCCACGTGGGTGTTGATCAAGCACGCGGCAGGCAACTACCCCCGTTACAGGCATTACCCAACTTTCATAGGCGTGCTTTGTAACGCCGTTGTTACCAAGCCATGCAAGAGGAATACGCGGTGTAAGCTTATGATCGGCTTCGGTGTCCGCGCCTTCCTGCGTAAGCCAATCCGCCTTAACTGTGATTTTCGTGATGCCGGAAACAGGCGTCACAAGCTCAAGGTACTGTCCTGCTGTCAGGTTGCTTGCGCTGCCGTACTCTTCGGCTTCGACCGGAACCATCACGTTGCTTACACCGTCCGGAAGAACCATGTCTTTTGTGGTCACATAGCGGTACACTTGCCCTTTGCCGTCCGGCTTTGTCCGCAATATACGGCCTTTTGGAATAACGGTATTGCCCTGATCACCTTCCCGGCCAAACTCAATATTACCTCTAGCTTTAGTGGCCTGTTTACGTGGTTGCTCCACCTGATCCGCATGAAGGTCTAGCCACTCCGCATCAGCATGCTTTGCAAAACCTTGCCGAAATGTTGCTTCCAATAACTGGTAAAGCTGATAGATGCCCCATGCGAACAATTCAATAAGGCCACGCACCACGCCTTTATTCAGGTTAAGTCTTCGTGGCAGCCACCCCTTGGCCTGATACTCGTCCTGCACTTCCTCAATGCGGGCAAAGAGCATCTGGCGGCAGTCATCAAGCGATTTTGAAAGACGTGGTATTGGCATTTGGTTTTGCATCGGCAAGTACCTGCTTCATTTTTCCGGTTTCGTTGACAGTAAACGTAAGGTTGTATTCATGGTCTTGATCGATAAAACACCATACGGCCTCAGCAGTAATGCCTGCTTCGTCCCAAGCCACCACGCTGCACCGCTCGGAACCGACCACCACACGCGGGTCTGTACGAATGGTGCGCTGCACTTCCAATGCAAACGCTAACCTGCTAGAAGAACTTGACTCTTCTTTTATCCAGTCCGGCACAAGAGAGCCGAACTCTTTGTGATAAAACAGGGTGCCAAGGTATGTGCGTAACGCAAGCCAGATATCCTGAATGCCAGTTTCAACGCCATTGGTCAGAACCAGCGTTCCATCTGCTGCCACCTTGGCCTGCAAGGTATCGTCTAAAGCTATGTCTTGGGCGAAAATACTCGACACAAAAAACTCCATAAAAATCATTATGAGCAAAATAAACAGGGCATTCCAAAAAGACATCTTGGCAACCTGCTGCAACTTTTCAAGGATTGCTGTGGCAGAGCACGTGTATCGTCCTATATACGATGAACACTTCGCTTCCCAAAAACAAACTATCGATCAGGTGGTAACTGAACTCTGCGAAGATAAACTTTTTTTTAACCTTAATGACCTTGAGCAACGTGGTCTGATCGAATTTATAGATTTTGATAAGAATCAGATCGCTACACTCGGTTATTCTTGCCCATTACCTAAAATTCAAATCACCTCTAAAGGTCTCGACCACCTTCAAGCTGAACAGCCTATTAACAAAATTAAAAATCTATTTTTTCCACCGAGAAGGTTTGCAGACGTCCTGTGGGGCGTCATCATAGGGGCTTTGGGTACCTTGTTAGGGCAATACCTTATTAACTATTTCAAACTAGCCCCTAAATAATCGCTATATAGATCCACCACTCCGACTCCCAGCGTGGCAGTTGCCACTAATATCTGTGTCGCCTGCTACGCTGAGGGAAGAACACTGCACGTGCCCTAAAACTGTTAGGCTGCCTTCTTGTTCAGTGTGAGCTTTGACGGTAGTAGTGCCTACCCCGCCGCCTGCGCCTGTTGCCTGCACGTTACCCTCTTGGACAATCTTCGGTGCTTTGATTGTCCATGTGCCGCCTATGGTTTCATCCTTATCGCCGCCAATCTCTGTTCTGGAGCTGGCGGGTGTTACCTCAATCAAATTATTTTCAGCATCTATTTTAATATATGTTGTTGGGTCTGCCTGAATGACAAACTCGCCTACGCCACAGTTGGGAGCGCCGTTACCTTGCCAGCGGAAATTGCTGATGCGAGGGTAGTTAGGGTCTCCGTCGTAGTAACTCAGGTCACACAGTGTTCCCACCATTGGCGGGCAAACAACGCCTCTATCTTTTCCACCCCACAAAATAGGAATTTCAACCTTTGCAACGATCGGCTCAGTTGTGTCTTCTGACTCATCATTCTTTAGCGGCTGCACGTCAGCCCAATAACGCCCGTCGCTAGCGTAAGTTTGTACGACTTTCGCTTTGCGTGTCATGCGGTAGTAGGCTCTTAGATTAGGCATTGTTAATTCGACAACGCGTTTAATAAGCTGTAGTAGTTGGTTGTTTTTCATAATTACATTTCTGTTTTACACCTTAGGAGAATACATGCTTCTTAATAAAAAACTGATAAACATTAATACGCCAATGAAATTTGGTACCACCACAGGCGTGGCTCAAGGCAACTGCGAACTTATTTTTGAAGCCACCGCGATAGATAAATCTAGTTATGAACAGTTAACAATTAATGATTGTTATGACTTCGATCATCACGGCTCTATTCTGCAAGCGACTATTCAGACAAAAAATAGCGAAGATCTTAGTATTAAGTTTCGTTGTAGCTCAAAACCGTCCTAGCCTTGTTCGGCTTAACGCTGTGCGTTACCCGTAACGCTCTGAAGGTTCCTGCAATCCCTTTGCAGGAATCTTTTAGTGTAAATCGCATTCCCGCCCGCATAGTCGGCAGCAGGAAGGTCTCAACCTCGCTACGCCCGCTTACCGTCTGTGACGGGGTATGCCGAATAAGCCCCGCGCCTGTTGCGATAACTGGCGTCGTATCCTGCCAATGGTCGCATGGGGCAAAATTGACAAGTTTTGCTTCATCCACCCATAAGGCGTGATCTGCCATTTTCCGGCCATGCCCCTGCTGCAAGGTATTTGAAAGCTGCTGCATGGCCTGCCAGAGCGGAACAGTTGCCAACGTCATACGCGGAATAATCTCCTGAGGCACATCCACAACGCCCACTGTCAGACCGCTTGCTTCCAAAATACGTTTGGCAATGGCTGATGCGGGCTCGTCCACCCACATTTCGCGAATAGTCTTTTGCACTAACGGCAGCTCAACGCCTGCTGCATAGATTATGAGCTGATCGCGCTTGTTGCCTTGGCCTTGCTTCCAACCGTCAACAGCGCCCGCCCATTTATGCGGCTTTTGATTACGATAACCCACCTCAATAGAAACTTCCTGAAACTGAGACAAACTAGACAAAGTATTTTCCGCTGCACCAAAAACATGGTTGGGCACATGAATTTCCGCACGGCTCAATACGGTATGGCGGTCATAGGTAATGATGCAACGCGGCGCACGATTGAAAAGGTAGCTTCCAATCTGGATTGATAGCTCTATGCCGTAAATCCTAGACATCAGCGGCCACCTAAGATGTGATCAGACAACCCCGGATCAGCGCTTGATGTTGCCTCCGGTGCGGTGCCAGACGCAGAACGCTTTTCAGCAAGTTGAATAGGCGGGTTGTGTTCTACGAACCGCAGGCTCACAGTAATAGAATCTGACTGATCATTTTCAGAGCTGTTAAGGCCATCAAAGACAACCTCGTCAATGTTCCTTGCCGCAAGATGCGCATTTACTGTGCGATACACCATAGGATTACCGCCGGAATCATGCCCCTGATAAAGGCGAGTGAGAGAGGCTAGTTTATCGTAACAGCTAGACTTTTCGTCTGTCAGAAGTTCCAGCGTAACGGACACAGCCGCGTCTTCCCAACCCATCGGCACCTTAGCTTTACCGGAGCGCCCGTCTTGCTCTGCCTCATCAAACCTAACTTTCCCATCTACGGAAAGACGAGAGAGAACGCCCGGAACAAGTGTATTTCCTAACCGTAGCTCCCCGTGCTCAAATGAAATGTAACCGTCCATTAACAAGCTCCCTGTGGCGTCTGACCGTCAAACTCCGCCACGAGCTGCTGAAGAGCAGATACAAAGTCCTGCGCGTTGCTCACGTCAGGCAAAGTCACAGTAAGATTTTGAATAACAACGTTCCCTGACGCCCGCTCGGACTTACGCTCACTATTCTCAGCCCTTATGTTGGCGCGGGGCTCCCCTTGTGGCTCTAGAGGTGGTGCTAAAAGCTCAACTTTCTCCCCTAGCTCAACTTGTTTTGGTGGACTTGGAAATTCTGGAACAATGTTCGGCTGTGGCTCGGGAATGGCAATGCCCGACAATGCTTTTGCTGCCGTTGCGTGAAGGCCGGGGGCGGCCTTACCTACCCCTTCGCCAATAGTATCCATAACTTTCTGCCCGTTAAGGGTAAGAGCTGAAAGCGGACCTTCTTTAGCGTCTGAAAACGGCAGCAGGTTACGGACACGTGCCAGTCCAGCTTTTACGGCCTCGAAAGGCGCTGTCGCCATGGACTTGATCCCGTCCACTAAACTGCCAAAAATCCTTTTGCCAGCCTCAAACAATGAAATGTCACCCCGCAGGAAATCAAAGATGTGCCCTACTGAAGAAACGAGCACTCGGAGGGGCGTAAACATAAGCTTCAGGCCATCAATAAAGCTTGTAAGCAGCTTCCGACCAGAATCTGAAAGGTCAATATTGAATAGTCCTAAGACAGCTTCAACAACGCCCGCTATACCATCCATATGGAATGCCCCGGCAATACGGTTCCATGCGTATTCCACCTCGTCAGCAAAAGCCGCCACTGGTTCCCATAACGAAGCAAAGAAATCTTTAATTTCTCCCCAATAGGACATAATGACTATTGCGCCAGCGATCACGGCGGCCGCAGCAAGCGCTATCGGGTTAGCAAGAATCGCTAAGTTCATAGCGCTCACTGCCGCAGTGGCTGCCCAAGAAACAGCAGAAAACAACGTAACCGCAAGCGTAACAGCTGCAACCCCACCAATAAGCGCAAGAATTGCCTTACCTATAGGGTGTGAGGCCATTGCATTCAGCCATCCGACAACCACTGTCACGGCATCAACTAAAATCTTAAGCGCTGGCGTGAATACACTACCAACTGAAATAGAAAGCCCCTCCACGCCGGAGTCCAAAATAGTAAGGGAGCCCTTCAGGTTATCAAGCTGCTTTGCCGCCATAGCTGAGGCTGTGCCTGTGCTGTTATTCAAGGTGTCATGGTACTCCCGTAATGAGTCTACCCCCTGCCCCAACAGCGCGGTTACAGAGCCAACGGCCTCTTCACCAAAAATTGTTTTAAGAATCTCGGCTTGCTCTGCTGTCCCTTTGCCCTGCATTGCGCCTTCAAGGCTGCCCATAATGTCTAAAAATGGGAGCATATTTCCCTGAGCATCACGGGTAGCAATGCCTAGACTTTCTAATTGTTTTGCTGCGCCACCAGTAGGAGCTGAAAGGCGGTTAAACATAATTTTAGTGGCGGTACCTGCAACAGCGGCGTTAATGTTGGCGTCGGCAAGCTTGCCCGTAATGGCTGCAAGCAACGCAAAATCGCCGCCTACGCCTGCTACAACAGCACCCGCATTCTGCAAGGCCATGCCCAACCCATCTACGTCAGTCGCACTGGTGGTTGAAGCAGCCGCAATAATATCTGCAACTTCTGCTGCTTGTGAGGCTTTCATATGAAAAGAGTTAAGCGCACCAGACGTAACGCCAGCTGCGTTAGCAAGACTGGTCTGCGCTGCCGCCGCCAGATCAAGCAAACCCGGCATAGAGCCTACAACCTGATTTGCTGTAAAACCTTTCTTTGCAAGTTCCGTCTGCGCCCCGGCTACCTGTGCGGCACTAAAGGCGGTGCTTGCGCCAAGGTCTAAGGCGGATTGCTTCATCACATTCATATCAGCAGCGCTTGCGTTACTGATTGCACCAAGACCGGACAACGCGGCCTCAAATTCCATTGCAACGCCTACAGCGGGCGCAAAGGCTCCAAGTACAATCCCCGCTGCCATCGCTAGCGGGAGTAACTTTTTAGTAAGGCCGCCCATCATGTTTGATAGGCGGCCTCCTTCAGCGTCTGTAGAGCGAAATGACTGGCGAATCCTGTTCAGAGGACCCGAAAGGTTGTCGAGCAAACTAAATGTTGCAAAAACTTCGAAGACTTCCATAGAGGTACTTGCCTCCAAAAAAGGATTAATGTTGTATGTTAGGTTTCAGCTGACGCTTTAAGAACTTTGGAGAAAACCGCCGCTTGCTGCTGCATGAAACGTTCTTCCATCACCATCGCTCTGGCGACTTCCTCTCCGAAGTCGTCCATATCTTCGGAAGGCTCAATGCGGAGCCAGTAGCGGACTAAATCGGCATAAACCAGAACAGCGTTGTTTTTCACCGCCGTTCTGGTTTTTTCTAGTTTCCCGGCTCAACCACTCCTGAACCGCATTTTTTGAAGACAGTATCCACGAAGCTCAGCGCAAGCACTGGTTCGTTTTTAATGATGTCTTTCATCTGCTCAACATCATCCGGGTGCGCAATTTGCGTAATTACCTTACACATTACATCAAACTGTTTTGCCTTGGAGGTCTTGGCAATGGTCGTCAGTTCTTTTCTGCCCGGACGACGAAACCGCAAGGTGTATTTACGTTCGTTTCCATCAAAATCTTCATAATCAGCAGTGAAGGGAGAATATTTTACGTCTTTTTTTACTTCTGTAGCTTCTGGCATGAGTCGATTCCTTACTTAGTTTCGTAATCCGGCTTGCCATCACGTTCGATCATAAGTGCCGTGCCGGAGAGTTTTACGGTTGCTTCTTCATCACCCTGCTTTGCGGATTCATCCAGCTCATCAACCATGATCTGCTTGATTACCACTTCGTGCTTTGTCGCGCCTTCCGGCTCAAAGGTTAAAGCAACATCAAACGGGGTGCTGTAGATTCCTTTTGTCAGAGATTTTGCCAAATCCTGATATTCACTCACAAGCAAAGTCATGCTTGTGGTTGCCTCATAGTTGCCACGAGTAGCGCCGATGCTGGTTACTCCTTTACCGTACACCCGCTTTTTCTTTTGGCTGGACTTCCAGTTGATATCCGTGATCCCGATGAACACACCGTGAGGACCTGTAACGGTGACGCTTTCCCAGTCGTGTGTTTTCCCATTAATTGTAACAGCCGATTCTTCCATATATCACCTACCCTTGTAAGCGTGGGTCAAACTTGCTACCCGCATAAATATATGAGGAGTACAAGTTGATAGTGTCGATAATTGGGATGCCAATGAGCTTGGTTTCAACAGCGACACCGTTGTTTACGAAATCCTGACCAGGCGGAATTTCTATGGCGTAGCCAGCAAGCTCTTTCGGTTTGGCCTTAACCATTGTATCCAGCGCGTTTTCAAGATTTGATCGCAGATACGCAAGGCCGCTTGCATCGGCACCCTGCACTGGGTCACCAAGCTCGTCCTTCAGAGCTTTAAGTGCCTGCAGGCGCATCAGGCGAATTGCCTTGAATGTGGTGCGGATAACTTCCAGTCGCTGATAGTCGCTTGTAGTATCCGCCATAGTGCGGGCAGTACCCCAGTAGGTTCCACGAAGGCCAGCATAGCGGGTCAGGGTAATATACCCGGCGTCTTCCAAGACAAGCTGCATGGAATCTGTATATTCATCTGGAACAGTAATTCCTGTAATGGCCTGATCACGCACACGCCCGATATCGCGCTGTACTGGAATACTCAAAATACGGCCTGTAAGAAGGCCGCCTGCGTTACGTACTTTACGTTGGCCTGTTCGATCGGCAATTTCCCCATAAGCACAACACACGCTCACAAAACGATGAGCAAAGGTTGCTCGCTCTTCTTTGAGTGCCGTTACCCAGTCGTTTAAGTCTTCCCCTGCTGCGGGCAGGCGGGACTCACAAACAAAATACGTCGGACGGTGCTTATTCCACAGGTCATCGGCCAGAGCGCCAAGGGATGCCCACGCCACAGAGTCAGAGCCACCAACGACATACACAAACTCAGGGTCTACAACCTCAAGCGGCTTCTTAAGAGCTGCGATAACGGCTGGCACGGTCGGAACTGGTGCAAGCAAGTTGCAGGAATAAGTAGTGCCTGCTTTAAATTCTTCGTCCCCTGAGCTTGGGCAAACAATGGTCACACCTGTATCTGCCGCAACGATGCGACCATCAACAGGGATAGTGCGATAGCCGCTAAAGTTATCGCCACCGTCAACGCTAAGTTGATACTGGCCAACATTACGACCGCCGGATTTAACGACTTGCAGCACGAGCTGCGCTCCTACGACAACGGTACCCTCAACCGTAACTTTTGCGCCGCTGCCAACTTGCTCAACCGTTCCAATGGCACCACGAACAGTGTAGGTATACGTATCGCCCGCAACGAGATCACCCCCTTCAAACACCAGTGTTGTGCCTGAACCTCCGATCGTCACTTGCCCGTTAGCTGCGACCGCAGATGCAGAACTAAAGATAGCTCCGTTATCTGTACTAATCTTTGCTGTAGCTGTTCCCAGCGCACCACCGTTAACGATCTCGACCACAACGTCAGCATTGGCGGCTGGAATGCCGGAAACAGAAGCACTAACGCCTGTACCAATATGCTTTACCTGAGTGATCGTACCGGAAGGATTACCCGCAACAGGCACGGCAAGCACCGTAGCGTCCTGCCCTGCCGCAGCAAAAATATCTTGCAAGCGGTCAACAAGGGGACCTGTACCAAGCAATTTTGCAAGGTCGCTGCGCTTCCCAAGGTAATAAGTTTTTCCCACTTCTCCCTTGCTACACACACCAACAACAAGTGCTTTGCCTGAAACATCACCCGGGGCAATGCCACTGACACCGTCAATAATGTGTTCAAATACGTCTTTACGTCCCATTATTGACCTCCAAGGCCGAGCGCTCTGTTCTGAAAGCGTGCGTAGGCTGCGCTAAACTCGGCCTCTGTAACGGCCTTGTCTTCTGTCCAGCCTTCAGAACGTACCAAGCCCGCAAGCTCCCATGCTTCCAGTTTTTGGGTTGCGGCAAGCTCGTGTACTGCAACCTGTGGCGCGTTCTCTGTTTTTTTCTTAACCACGATTGTTCTCCTGTCTGCTTACATTTGGTGCCACATCCTTCATCCAAGGGTGTGCTACCTCTTTGGTAAGGAGGCTTGTAAAAGTTATGTGGTATGCCTTTGACCAAGTTTTCAAAACTTCCACCATTTCGGAACTAAACCCGCCCCATTCAGCCTGATCCACCTTGCAGGTGACGACGTTGCCTTGCTGATCAGGGCAGGCTTTAGGAAGGGCTAATAGAAATTGCTTACCCATTTCATCCAGTGAATCCTTATCATCGGTCATGATAGAAACCGTTGCGGCCTGCTCCGCACGATAGATAGCGGCCTTAACCTTTCGATTTTTCTCATCACCGCTTACAGCTATCTTCTTGCCTATGCGGGTATGCTTTTCTTTTAACCAGGTAACATCGATACGAGGTAAAGGGAGCGCCAAGTCGGAAGGGTCTTCCGGGTTAATAAGAACCGTTGAAAGTCCCGCTACAGAGGCGGCTTGCTCTATCTGTGACTGGTAGAAATTTCTCATTTTGATTGTCCCACAGCGGTCAGCATGTATTCTTTAATCAAGTGCGCTGCCTCTTCTTTGTCCTCGTCGCTGATCCCTAAAAACTCGCGCTTTGGCATTGTCACCTTGTCCACCTGTACAAACTGGCCGTTAGGTAGCTTGAGCTTAAGCTTTCCCTTTTTGCCTTTGATTTCCCCGCCTAACTGGTGAATTGCGGCATACACTTTATTTGAGCCGACACTGATGCCCTTTGAACTTGCCACGTAGCCTATGGAGTTCTTCAGCTCACTCGTTTTAGTGAGTGTTACACCGCCCATCTCTTTGGCGCGCATGGAAGGCTCCCAACTCGAACCGTCCGGTGCCTGCTGATCTTCAAAACGCTGCTGCGTATTGCTGACCAGCATTTCGCCTATATCCATTGCAAGCTGCCTTTGCTGCTGCTCTCCAGTTATTCCTCTGTCGGCCCAGTCCAGCACCTTGCCCATGTCCATTTTGAAAGAGGCACCAGCCATACTTACCAACCCGTAAAATCAAAACGGCTTTTACGGCTTACAACCGCCATTCCAGTGGAACTTTCCACCACGGCCTCACTAGGCTGTGACAACTTCAATTTTCCTGATCGAATTGCTGCCAAGTCTATCCGTGCCTGCTTGTAGAGGTCTTGCAACACAAGAAGCTTGTTGTCGTTTCCGCCCTCTTTTTTGACTGCGGTGATACCGCCAACAGCCTCATACGCCGCCATGACAACCGCCATCTGCTTAATAGTTTCTGGCACTTCTTGGAGCGGTAGCTCATGGTGCTGACGTAGCCCGTCATCAATTACACGGCTCACGCTTTCAATCTTTCGTCCAACGATTCCCGGCGTAACTTTGTCTGCCGCATCAAGGTAGCCCTTCGGGATAACGTCGTATAAGTCCACTAATTCGCAGTATGACATCACGGTTACTCGCGTTTTGAACTAGTTTTAAACTAGTGTTTATACACTGCCGCGCCCAACGCTTCGGCAGGCGTAGTTTTGCCTGCCGAAAAGCGATATGGGCTTTACTTCAGAACTGTTGCTTTACAGGTAGCTTCAGGAGCGACGGCAGGAAGGGGTTTAGATTCGCCGATAAGAGTGTATTTGCTTGGGTCTGCCACCTTGTGTGGCTTAATGAACATCGGCATGGCTTGAAGGTTGGCGTCCAAATCATCAATCGGACCATAGAACAACGCGGTATTACCTGTTGCCACCATACGGATTTCTTTTGGTGGAAGCTTAGGCTTTACGGTCTTGTTCTCTGGGTCTGGATAAGTTTCCGCCATCTTCTTGATTTTGTGCCCACCGATATTAATAGTCCCGTCATCCATAATCCTGACCGGAATCTTCGGCTTGTCAGTGGCGTCAATGAGAACGAGTAATGTTGCATAGGCAATTGAGCCAGCGAAGGTAACCTTTTCACCACCGTGGCCAGCGTCATCAAGCTTAGTGCTTATGGCTTCGAGCGTTTTATAAACGCCCATTAAGCTTGCGTTGGCATCATCCCACTTATCAACAGTGGCAACCGAATGCTCCAGCACATCCCCGTATGTCACTGTATACGTCGCGTAGCTATTGTTGGATTCAAGAAGCGGGTAGCTGATTTTGCCGTTAAATACAGCTTGGGAGCAAAGGACAGCGGCTGTAAGCCTTGCGGTCTGTCGTAATGCAAGCTGCTTACGGTTTGCCCACTGTTCCAATGTGGTAGAAGTAGCCATTTTCAGGTTGTTTAGAGTAACCGCGTCAATATCGTCATGAATACGTACCGGGAGCGGCTCAACGTAGGTGTTCATCGTATTGTCAGCACGCAACGGAATAGAGGCCGCGCCGCGATGCACAACAGGAACCGCACCTACTATCTGCTTAATATCTGACACCGGGATAACCGGAGATTCGACAGTTTGACGAACTGCCGGAGGAAAAAGCGTATCCATGACCACGTCTTTGATGACAGGCGCGTTCTGGAATCGCTTGGCGATCTTCGCCGCTGTGAAATATGGTTTCAAATCAAACATGATGCCTCGCTTTACATTGCGTAGATGTGACGCTCTTCGAGTTTTTCAAAGACCGCATCATCAGGTTTTGCGCCGCCTGTGACAGTTACCAAATCTCGGCGAACACCACCGAAAACGCATAGTGTCACGCTGGGATCTTCCGCGGCGGCGTCCTTAGTTGACACCCCCTTCACCACGGTCAAAGTGCCCGCAGGGTCAAAACCTACGGCTTCGCCCGTATCCATTGCGGCAACACAGCCATGGGGAATTTCAACCCCTGCTTTTTTCGGATACGTGCGCACAATATGCGGACCACTACCAGTAATTACAGTTTCTACAGTGTACGAATGCTGTACTGATGCATTATGGTCTCCCATAACAGCCTCCTAAAACTTTCCGGCAAGACCACTTAGGTCTACGGTTTCGCCACCCTGTTGTGGGTTTGTGTCTGCTGCAGAGAACTCAAACAAGCCGTGCTCTTTGCGGCCTTCAATCCATGACCAGAAATGATCAGCCAACGGCTTTTTACCTTCGCCTGCGCTAAAACTGATTTCCTCACCGCCTTCCAAAGCCTTGGCGAACTCAGCTACCTGCTCTTTTTCTGCGGGCAGCACTTTGCCTTCGGTGATCAACTTTTCAACTTTGGCGGTACGGGATGCAGTAGCCTGTTCTTCAGCAGTCTTTGCAAGCTTCCCTTCTGCCTCCTCACGAGCTTTACTTTCCTTTTCCCGTGCGGATTCAGCCGCCGTTTTTGCGTCCTGTTCCGTTTTGAGCTTTGCTTTCAGGTCAGCAATTTCTTTATCTTTTACGTCCATAGTTGCCTGTTCCTCAGTTTGAAAATTTGCAAACATGAGCGCCCCGTCTTCACCTTCTGAAAGCTGAATGCCACCAAGGCCATCTATTGCCGGGGGCGCTGCCCCAAGCAGGCCGACGTGCTTAAGCTTCCAAGGCTCTCCCTCTTTAGGAGGAAAAACAGAAATGCTCTTACTCAAGTAACGACCACTATCTACTTCTTTTCGCAGGTCGTCCGGAATCTGTGCGTATTGTGCAAATAAAATTTCACCGTCCCTTTTGAGTGCTACGACGTGCCCAAAAGCGGGGTCTTCCACTTTGGGATGCCCCTTAACGATCGGCGGTGTGTACTTGTCCGGGGCAAAAGAATTCACCAGCTCATCAAGCTTTGATTCGGTGATAGTTACCTGCTTGCCTGACATAGCGGTAAACGTGCCTGTACGTGCAATTTTGTCCCATGTTTTCATGGTATTCTCCTTGTAAAATGGAGCGTTGACTTGTGTGTATGGAGGGGGTATCTTTAATGTAGATAAAAAAAGACGGTGTACCCTGAACCTCGCTCGGACGGGGGTAACAAGAAGGGTGCTGTCTGGCTCTGAGGTCCGGGCTATCAGGGCATGAAGACAAGCGCGTTAGCACTAGCTGCAAACGCGCTTTTTTTATGGATTAAGGTTCACGGTACAACAAAACACCTTGGCGCTGTTTTTCCAAATACTTGAGCATGCCTTTTTCGTTACCAAGCTTAGGCGTAAAGGTAGTAGCTCCCACCCACTTGCGACCATTGACCAAGTTAAACACACCAAAGCCGCCTATCCTGCCATTTTCGCCAGTGAACACCCGAAGCGTCCGCAGTACATGTACGGGCTTCCCTGTCAACTCAGACGGCACCTGCCAAACTTCAAATGGATTCTTGATGGTTCTGGCCAAAAGCCTAAGGTGTTGTTCTCGACCTGATTTTTTAACCTTCCAAAGCCCAGTTTTCTTATCGATAAACAAGCTCTTGCTGATAACTACCGGGTGCCCTGAAGGTAATGTGTGCAAGGTAGAAGCTTTTACACTGGGCAGTCCAAATTCACTAAGAAAAGCCTTTACATACTGTTCAGATGAAAGCCCCTCGGGAAGCAGATCAGCGGCAGTTACGGGTAGGATATGCCGCTCCTCAAGCTCCGCCAGCGGAGGCGTACAGCCTGCGCCCTTTTGATGCCCGGCAAACGCTATGGAAGCCCGGCAAACTGCACCATGTGTTTTAGAGACAAGCTGCGTCTCATCGGGCAACTCAGACGGCGTAAGCCCCGAATGCCAATTTTTGCCAACATTCGCCGCAAAACCTGCATCCGGTTTTGGGCGTACTGGCGGCAACGGCTCTCCTGTTGCAGGGTGTTTTGCATGAACAATACCCGGCATATCCTTTTCTGCCTTCAACCCGCGCTTGCGCATCTGAAAATCAGAAAGGCTTTGCACAGAGCAGCGGCAGCCAAACCCGTTAGGCGGGAAAAAAGAATCCCAAAATTCATGATCGTGCGGATACACCTTTCCGTGTAATGCCAGATGATCAAGACGGGTCTGCTGGTCACCCACCGCAACATATCGCCAGTACGGGCGGCTTTTCGTTGTCCGCTTCATCTGTGTATAACGGCCTGCCATGTAGGCACTCTGAATATTGGTGCGATAAATATTCGCTAATTGCCACGGGCGAAGCTCGGCATTTTTAGCTATCTCAACAATACGCTTTTTGAAATCTTCGAAAGTTTCGCCGTCCTTTATGGCTCTACCTATTGCGTCCTGCATTGCGGCAACCTGATCCACTCGGGCAAGACTGCTGACAGCAAAAGCGCGAGACCGAGCTGACTCATTCAACGCCTTATATTCGCTGGCAGAAACCGGAACCTTATCTTTCCAGTACGCAATAGCTACTTCCGGCGGCAGCGCTACAGGCTTAATCATTTGTTTCACCTGCTGCGTACTGACCGAACATTGCTACGCCGCTTAAGACATTTGTCATAAACTCGGTTTGTTCATCTTCTGTCATGCCCTGCGGAGCGTACTCCTCCAACAAGAGCTGCATATCTTCCCAAGACTCAGCCTTTTCAACGGCCTGCTGTACAGCCGCCATAAATTTCTCATTTTGGCTGACGGCTTCGGGCAAAACTTCCTCTAAAAATGCGTCAATCTGTTGTTGATAGGCGTCTGGTTCTGCTGGCTGATCCGCGTCAGGCTTTGCGGCGAAACTCTCACTACCCGAATGTTTCTTTGGTTCGTCCTTCGACTCCTCGCCCTCCAGCTCAAACTCATCCTCGGCAAGAGAATATGTCTGAACGAAATGAGGCTTCTTAAATTTTACCCCGACGCCTTTTAACCCCTTATCAAGTTCAATCTGTGCCTTGTAATCTTTCGGCTCTACGTAGCCAAACACAGGGCTAAAGGTTGAGCGGCTTCTTCGGCCTTCGGTTTGAGGCATGTTCACCTTGGTATATGTCCAAGCAATATTGTTCATTGCCGTAACAACAAGCTGCATATCCGCCGCGCCGTACCCTTCCAGCACGTTATAATGGGTCTGCGCCGCCGCGTTGGAATGCCCGCTGCCCATATCGCTGGTGAGTGTCTGGCCTTTGATTACCTTATTAATGGCCTTATCCCAGTACTGAACATAACTGCTATGGGCTTCCCCTTTGCCGGAGAACTGTAACGCCTCCACTTTTGCGCCACCCGGAACTACTGCCACGGCGTCCTGCACCATCGAGGCTAAGTCCGCCGCCATGGCGTTCATCTCGGCACGGGTTGCATTAGCTTTTGCGGTTCCAAGCATCCAAGGCTGCCCAAACTTTTCACAGAATCGAGTCCAGAACTCTATGCCCCCACGCTTAAATGCAACTGGCCAAAGGCACCTAGAAAGCAAGCGCAACCCATATGGGTTCTTATACGTTGGGAAATGCCGAACCAGCACAAACTTATATGGGTGCACAGGCTGTGGGTTAGAAAAATATTCACCACGGAACATGAGCTTGTTTTCGTCATTGAAGACAAACCATTCAACTGGCTTCGGCTCGGCCTGTACTAATTTCAAACGCCCGCCGTCTGGCGCAAAGGTAAGCTCAATGGGAGTCATTCCGTAATATGGAGCGTCTAGAATTCCACTTATAAGCACGTCCATGTCGATATCTTCAAGGTCACGAATAAGTGCGTCGCATAGCCCCTTTGCTTCCGGTTCCGGCTCATCACCGGCAGGAGCACCGGGAACAAACTGATAATGCCGTTTATTCAAAGTCATAAGCTTACGGCCTTGCACGGCCTGAGTAACTTCATCGTCTGCTAATAAGTCATCCAAAACCGCTACACCGTCACCGCGCTTTCGTAGAACTGGGTCAGGATCAGGAAGCTGGCCAAGCGCCATTGCAGGAGAAAAACCACCTGCTGATTGGCGTGAGGCTAATTCTGTTGTGAGCAACTCGCGTTCTTCACTTTGCGAAAACTCTATAAACTCGCCCGTAGATGTATATAGTCCGTTCATAACTGCTAGTACCCACTAATAATTCGTTGACTCATCCCACCGCCCGCGCTTGCACACTGCCACTCTGTATCCACCTCAATGGTGTTGCGGGCGAACAAGGCAAGTGCGATAGAAACAGCACTGTCACAGTGTCGTTGTCCTTCCTTGCCTTGCGTGCTGCTCTCCGGTGGCTTGGGAATTCCCTTCTGTAATTTAATGCCGCGTAAGTCATCCAACACCACAGCGCTCTTCGGGATCAGCAGCGTCCTGTCTTCAAACTGAGCTTTTAGCGGCGGCATTTGTTCCCGGTACCAAGTTTGGGAAAGCATCACCTCAGCGATAAAGTCCGCTCCGTATTCCTGCCGTGCGAACTCCGCCAATGACTGCCCGTTACCACGCGCATCCAGCGCTCCGCCTGAAAACTGCGGGAGTCTATCCACCATATAAAAAAGTATCTGCTCTTGTGTTCTGAATGGCGCGTTACGTAGTTCCACAAGGAACGGAATATATAGTGATAAATCGTCATACTCCGTCATAGGAGCGAGCACGGTTAAGTCACCAGAGCGACCGAAGTCCTCACCAAAGTAATGCTTACAATCCTGCGGTAGCTCCTGCAGAAGCGGTAAAAGAATTTCCTCGCACCAGTCCTCAACTTCCGCATGGGCAATATCCAAAGGCCAATCTACAAAGTCATCCGCTGGCGGCTCCCATGTGATGACGAGAAATTCTGGCGACATACACGACTCAATCAAATTACGTGTAAGCCATGAACCTCCTGACTTAGACGGCACACAAAAGAGTTCTTCATTTGCACCGTCACCATAACGAGTAATCGTTTTCTCTCGCCACGCATCTTCATTCGCCTGCGTCCAAGTGTCGCCTTTCACTCCACAAATTGCTTTGAATAGCCCTGCTTGTAGAGCTTCATCAAAATCAGTACGGTGCAAGGTATAATCAAGCTTACCCGCGCGAATATCTTGTATGTACTGGTTAAATTCAGACTCCTCACCATTATGTGTAGAGATAACAGCTACATCACCGCCCCACATGGTGAGGGCCAGAGCGGCTTTCAAAAGTTCGCCCAAATCCTCTACAAAAGCGGCCTCGTCTATGCGAACACGCCCCTGCTTAGAGCGAAGGTTGGAAGGGTTAGAGGAAAGCCCCTGCACCACAAAACCGGAGGCAAAACGTACCTGGTAGATTGTTACATCCTTGTCCGCGTCTTTGAGAACAATCTCCTCCATCTCGCCCGCGACAAGGTCGTATTTCTTTGCCCAGTCCGCTGTATCCGCAACATACTGTTTCGTCATATCTTTGTTGTAGGACAGATAGTATGTGGACATGCCGCCATCTTCCTTGCTCATTGCGGCAACAAGCGCGCTGTCCGCTGCGTCTGCCCACGAGGCACCGATACGACGAGACTTTTCCCAAAACTTTACCGGGGAGCGATCGTCAATCCACTTCTTTTGATACATGAGCAAAGCCATTAGAGGACCTCTCTAATCTTGGCGGCAAGGTCAGCAGACATGCCCTTATTTGGTGCCTCCTGCTGATCGACATTGTGTGCGGCCTCCATCTCTGTAAGGAGCTTCAACGCCTTCTGGATGTCTGCCACAGACTTAAAGTTTACGTCCTCGGGACTGGCTAACAACACACTCAGTTTGTTTTCAATTGCTTCACGGAGTACCAACACGGCATCTTTTGCTGATGAAATGGTTCGCTTCTCATTATGGGTGGCAATTTCTGCGGCAAGCCCTTCACGCTGAAACTCAGCCTGCTTAATTGCCAAATTCTCAAGGGAGGCCACTGCAAAACCAGTCTGCGGGTCCTTTTTTTTCATCAAGGATTTGATCATCTCCGACCGTGCAAGCACCAGATCAGCGCGAATGTCACATTCAGCCCGCGCGATGCGCTCACGCTTTTCACGCCATCCGTGTTTATCCGCCCAACGCTTCACCGTAGATTCTGCAACGCCCGCCTGATTAGCAACGTCACGGAACGTAAGCCGCGCTACACAGTAAAGTTCCTGCGCTTTCCAAACGGTTTCCGGTGCGTGTTCTCTGCCCTTGCGTTTCATAATTTCACCTATCGTAAAGTTGGACGCTTTACGCCCGGAACAGTTACGCGGCACTTGGCGACATCTTCACCACGGGCAGTTAGGCCAGCCACAAGGCAGCTTTCGCCGGAAAGTTCCACCAAGCCCTGCTCTTTTAGCCAGTACAACTCAGTTCGAACCTTATCCCGACTAGGTGCAAAGCCAAATTCGTTCACGGCATCTGCCAACACGCTTTCATTTGATTTCATGCTTGGGGACTCATCAAGTAAACGGAGGATTGTAATTCTCAAATGTTCAGTTACAAAATCGGCGTAGCTCATTTGGCGGCTCCGTTAAGCAAATATTCTTCCTGACGATCAGTCATTGTTTTCAGAGTCTCAACAGATGCCTGCATTGCTTTAAGCTCACCCTGCAAGTCTTTCATTGTCAGGGCGAGTTCATGCAATTCTGTTTTACTTGGCAGCTCTCTGATAGATGATTCTATGGCTGTCTGGCGGCTCTTCATGGCGGCCACATCTTCCCCCAGCTTCTTGCGGCACTTTTCGCAATCGTCAGTGCTCACAAATCGCTTTGAGAGCGACCAAAGCCCCCATCCAAACAAGCCCTGCACGATACATAGCGCCAACGGGATCAAACGCAAGATAGTGTCCCAGTGCTCCACTACTTCCTCCCTAAAAGGCTAAGCGGGTTAGGCAGTTGCACGCCCTTCTTATCCAGTGCGGAACGGCTGATGAAGTAGTAGCCAAATGTCCACCTGCACAGCTCTGTTAAGAATTTATACTTATCAGCGGGAAGATAAGCTTCTGACACAAACGTCGCGACAAAAACCGCCACGGTTACGCTCAGCAATACCAATGGCCTAACGTTCTTTGAGAGCCACGAATCAGACTGCATATCCGCCTGATGACGTTTGGTTAACTCTTTTTCCAAACCGAGCTCATAACTCTGCCATGCTTTTTCAAAAGCCAGCGCCATTTCTGGATTCTGTTGTAAGGCCGCCAAAGCGGCCTCCTCAGAATCAGTCCCGGTAACGGACTTCGCCATCCCCATAACATCTTTTGTGACTTTCTCTGCGTGGTCACCGCCGATCCATTTGGCAATGGTCGGGGCGATAGCACAGAGACCGGAAATGATAGAAAGCACAACCATGCCTACTGCACCCGTATAATGAGACAGAGAGCCTGCCAAAAGGTGAAGAACCAAACCACGCCAGCAGTGATTAAGGTTGCCGCCTCAGCAGCCCCAAGCCCAAACCATACCACCATGCACCAATAGCATCCCGCCGCAATAAGGCAGGCAACTATTACCGTGCGCCACGGGAAATAGCACCACATGGATTTCAGGTTCTTCAAGACTTCTTTCTTCCCCAGAGCACAAAGAAACACTAACGCTGCCAACGTAACGGCATAAACAGCGACAAACGGATAGCACCACCACGACCACGCAAACTCCACTTTAGCAATCCAGCTAAGAACAACGCACAGCGCGAATGCCACAACAACAATCAGTAATTCAAAATGGTTTGCTCGGAAAAAATCAAGAAAACGAGACATAAGATTCCTCTCTTAAGTAACGGGAAGGAGGCCAGCGCGGACGAGTTGCCGGTTGCACCCACGAGTTATAGTCAGCTGTTGCCGTAATGGGGCATCACCAATGCACGGAACAGAGGCGTGTACCCATGAACCGTACTCATGGATTACCTGCTTAAAAGGTAGGTTGAGACGCACAATAGTCTGCGCCACCTGCAATGGAGGGAGACCCGGCACAATAAGATCACCAGCAAGCCCTTTAATATGGTCGCTGGTTGGGCTACCCCCGATATACTCATTCAGCCACTCAGGGCGATAACCGCTGGTGACAATGATGGGTACACCAAGCTCATCGCGCAAGGGCTGCACAAGTGTGACGCACAGGTGCTGAAGATTCTCCTGAATCTCAGCCCCCGGCTCTACAATGATAGGGCGCCCCATTCGTTCTGCCGTCTGACTGCGACAAAACTCGTCCAAATAGAAATTAGGGGACAATAAAAAACGCTGCATACCGTCCTTCCTTTATTAAAGTGATGGTATGCAGCGTAATGTGTTTTGTATGGTATGTCGGGAAACTAGGCTAATCAGGAAAATGAAATTTTGTAGGGAGATGATATTAAAATACGAGATAGTTACCAATCTACCCTTTCCATTTCCTCTTGGACGCTCTCAGCTGTAATGCGAATTGGCAGCCGCACATGCCGCACAAGCACCCCCTCATCTACAAGCCTACGTACAGTGGCTTCAGAAAGGCTCAAGCAATACGCGGCCTCATCAACGCGCAGGAGCTTCTTTGTCCTGAGCATCTCTTCAGGCAACAACGAAAATTTACCTCGCTCCTGCACCGCCGGAAACTTCATGGGCACCTGAAAGCCGTTTGTACTCTTAGGGGTGCAGCGCTTCTTACAACCAAGACAATGCAGGATAGGCCAACGGTGAAGCCAATATGCGCGGGAGCTATCCTTGCAGCCTAGCTTCGCGTACACCCCGGCATCAATTTCTCCACCATACGGGCGAAATCCATCAATCATCATCTTTGCCATGACTCGGCATAATGTGCTATTCATACCACCTCCAGCACGGCTTGAGCCTGTGCCATAAAGAGCTTATCGCATTTGTTGCATTGTGTTCTGATTACTGAGCAGCGGCTACAAGCAACCTGCTTTATTGCCGCAAAAATTTGTTCATCACGCTGGCGGCTATGTAAGGCGGCTTCTATTCGCTCCTGCTGACGCTCCACATTTCCAGCATACACGCCACGCAACACCATATAAACAGTTGAGCGGTTCAGCGTAGTATCGTGTTGCTTACAAAAGTTGTGAATGGTGCCGAACTGCTCTCTAATCTGCCCTGCCAGCTCTTCAAATTGAGGACTAATCTGCATCTACTCAACATCAATTCCGCGCGCGTTACAGCGATTCACAAGATCCTTTGCAATTGTCTGTAACGCGGCTTGATCGTTGAGCCATATGAGGCTATCCACGCCGAACTGCTTTTTCATTCGGGTATCAATACCGCTCATCTTCCAACCGAGCTTTTTCCATAGCGCGAGAATGTAGCGTTTCTGCTGCACGTGCGGAACATTGTCCGGGATGACATAAAAGTCTTCTTTCGGCTTTGCAGACGATTTATTCTTGCTGGTAAACTCAACACCACGTTCTTCCATATGGCGTAGCAAACGATAACGCTGCCTGAAATCCAACTTTCCCGCGCTGGTCACACCAAACATGTCACTCAGCATATTACGGTACGTTTCATCATCAAGCCCAAGCTGTTTTTTGCCCATATGAATTTTTGCTAATTCTGCTTTTCGGCTCATACGGCCTCCTGATCCGGAAGGTAGCCAGTCAGGCTGATGATAGAAATTTCTTTGTTATTAGCTTTCAAATGACGTTTAAAGGCTGCAAAAGAAGTCCAGTTTGGCTCATAAACATTGATCCTTTTATCTGGATCAATATCCATCTCCTTTTGCATCTTCTTGCTTAATTTTTTAAATGCAGTCCGAATTTTTGTTGGGTAAGCATAACGTTTCAAACATCGGGCGAAGCGCCTGCGCTCCTCACAATCATTAAGCAGCCATGCCCCTTTGAAAAAGCCTTCTACAAACCAAGTTATAACAACTCGATTTCCCAAACGTACTTCTTGAACCGCTAACGTATACCCGTCGCACTTCAAATAAATTGGGGAAAACATACTGAGGGCTTCTTCAGCGCGTTTCCAATCCTGTTCTGACATACTCATACTAGCGTTCCCACATAGCCCGAAATTCTTCGAACAGACAGAATGTCGCAAACAGCAAAAGCGAAGTATATAGAGTTCCAACAGCAAGCTCGAATAAAGAAAGGGGGGACTCGTAACTTCTCAGCATCATAATTGCCGAAAAAGCGACCCATGACCAATATGCAATTTCACAACACTTTTTTAACCCTGACCAAATCATAAATCTTTCCTCTGGCTGCTCATCAGACCGGAACCGCCACATTCCGGTGACTGCCCGTGGTTGCACCCCATTTAGCACTGGGCGGACAGTTTCGCATATTTTACTGGTAGGATATTGCAGGGGCGGAGTTGCTATTTGCCAACTCTAAATCCTGCTTCGCTTTATCCAATGAC
Source organism: Halodesulfovibrio aestuarii DSM 17919 = ATCC 29578 (assembly GCF_000384815.1). Classification (NCBI taxonomy): domain Bacteria; kingdom Pseudomonadati; phylum Thermodesulfobacteriota; class Desulfovibrionia; order Desulfovibrionales; family Desulfovibrionaceae; genus Halodesulfovibrio; species Halodesulfovibrio aestuarii. The sequence continues at coordinate 448,016 of NZ_ARQF01000021.1, read as the reverse complement.
GCCTGCATAAACTCCATTGCTTCTAACATCTGAGCGTCTGATTGTTTTTTAATGTTAATTTTTGAATGAGCCTTTCCATCTTCGTCAACAACCACGGCAGAAAAGACAAGTGTTGTTCCTTTTTGAGGTAGTTGAGCTAAGGAGACCGCAATAGCTGCAAGAGCGTCTGACATATAAAAAGATTGCGACATGGCCCCTCCTACAACGCTGCAATATCCAGCGGAATTGTCACCATCTTACCGCTTGCATTACGCTCACCCACACGAAAGTAGGCTTTTGTTCCGGTCACACGGATAGAATCAGAAATAGCTTCCATTGCCTTTTTCCAACGCTCATCTGAAATCTGAAGACGGCGCAGGCCGAGGATACGACCGACATTTATCTTGCCTTCTTTGTCCACCTGAAACGCATCATTCACCACCGCACGCAGTTCGCCGGGGCTGCCCTCAGTCCAGTCCTTCAGGCATTCATCAATGAGGGACTTCGCGGCCTGAAGACGCTCATCAAAATCCAAGTGCTCACTGATCTGCCGCTTGATCTGGTAGCGTCCGTCATATGAAATAAGGGATACGTTCCCCTTCTGACCGCCAAGTTTTACGCCATATTGCTCTGCTGAGAGCGACACAAACGCTTCCACATCGTTCATGATCTCGCCTTTAAGAGCGGCAAGTTGCTCCTGCATAGCCTTAACCTTAGCGACCTTTTCCATCACAAGCTCATGACGAGCTAAGTCTATCTGCTTCACCTGCTCAACTGGCACAAGATGCCCTTGCGCGTTTTCCATGTATCCTTCTGGTGTCATAATTTCCCCTATGCTGTTTGCGGCAATTCGCCGTTAAATTGTTGTTCCAGTTCGGCAACCCGCTCTACTTCTGCCAGCGCGTTCTTGTACGCGATGTTTGCTACTTCAAAAGACTTCGGCGGGAGGCTCTGCATATGAACTGCCATCTCAATCAAATTTGTATGCAGTGCTCCAGAAATGGGACCTTTAGGAACTGAAATACAACAACCAACATTTCCTGTACGTCTTGCTGTTTCGCTCATACTCTCTCCCGTAGCTTTTTTGTGCTTACTGTCTTACGAAAGCCGTATCCAAACACATCCACTTCATACGCGTTGCGGCTTGTCTGCCGCATAGCCTTAACCTGTACGTCCTTAAGTTGATATTCCCCGCCGATTTTCACCCACAGCATATACTTTTTATTTACTTTAATTGTGGGCAAATCAGGACGTTTTAGAGCACACAGTTCAAGGCCATCAAACATGTTCTTCCTGCTCTTCAAACCGATTCAGGATAGTTTTGCTCAATTCTGCCACACGCTGTTTTACTTTTGGCTGATGCAGATCACGCTGCATGAATAGACCGAGCAACTCATGCAAACAGGCTTTTTCAACTTCAAATGGGTCTGACAAACCTTTTGGGGGCTGAAAGGCGTGTTGCTGCTGGCGCACTTTTGCAGTTGCCCGGTACAAAATGGTGTTTCCCTGCTTTCCGGCACGCCGCACATATTCCGTCTTTTCAAGCGCGCGCATATAACCAGCAGCGTGATGATAGCCGGCGCCCGATACCCTCGCCAGTTCTTGAATTGAAAATCCGGGCTTAGAGGTTTTAAGAGTTCGCCACATGCGAGTGATCTTTTCCGCTTCTCTTGAAGGTGCAGCCTGTGCATTGTAGCGATACTGCCCACGTGTTACCCGCACCAACTCACCGGAACGAACAAGGGCAGAAGCCTGTGTACGAATGCGGTCTTTATCCGCTTCGCTATCCGCGCCAAGAGCCGCGTAGAGCATCTTGTTTGAAAAAACTTCTTCAGTTTTCCCTAGGTTTCTTGCCGCCTCGCGCAGCAATGGCATTTTACGGTTACTCATTACCGCCTCCAGCTAGCCACTTGTTTTGCAACTTTAGCTACAAGGGCAACGTTCACGTCATGTACTTCATGCGCTCTTGCCGCTTTTTCCAAGTGCCCTACAAAGCTCCAAACGAGGCGGAAATCCCCGTCGGCATACCGCACTATTTGAGCACACGCCTCAGGTGAAATGTTCAACCCTGCTGCCTCATCCGCTAAGAAAGCTACGTCCTCTTCAGCAACAGCACCGAACTCAACAACCTGCTTTACGCGGCTCCAAATACGGCGACGAGTTCCAAGCAAGCCCCGTAACTCTTCCTCACCAATAAGCACAACTGGCACTCCGGTTGTGTCAAAGATATCGCGCAAGTCTTCAATACGATCCACGTGCAGACGGTCAGCCTCATCCACAAATATTGTCTGTGGGGACGCGTCCAACGCCTCAATAATTCTCGTCTTACATGCTGCTGAGTTACGAGGGCGCAAGCCGCAAACCTGATAACAAAGCTCCTGCAGGAACGAATTCTGAGTCCATCCCTGCATCACCCGCAGAAACACCCCTCCTGACATTGCGTGATAGTTGCGGGTTGTTTCTGTTTTACCTCGTCCGGCCTGACCGAAAACAAGCGCAAAGCCCGGCTCACCGTTAAGGTTGTCTTCCAAGAAGCCCACCTTCTGGCGGAATTCAAGCACATTGCGGGTTTCAATAAAAACATCACGTCTCATAACTCATCCTTTAGTTTGCTTGCGCCACGCACGGGCGGTTCTTCTCATAAAGCTTACGGAGCCGCTCGTAACGCGGTGCAGCAACCTGCTTGTACTCTTCGGTGCTCTCGTAATATTCCATCCACTCCCGATCAGCTTCACGCAGGACAATCCCTTCTTTCACTGACAGCATGAACAGGTAATCGTACTTATCCAGTTCGGTAACAATCTCAGGCTTCTCAGCAGGCGGGACATAACTTGGTGCTTGTTCGCGCTTGGCTTGCGCTTTCTTTTTGGCGGACTCAATGCTGAGAACCTTGGCCTGTGAAAGAGGAGCAGCCTCTTGCGCCTTCGGCTCAATTTTCTCATTTTGAGCGACAATCATACGGTTACGTTGATCCGCAAGCGAGTCCGCAAGAACTTGACGGGCAATACTAGAAGCGTCTTTTTCTTGTTGCTTCTTCAAGTCGATTGCCTGTTTCAGCTCCTCTCGGTGCTGATCCGTACCGAGCAGGCTTGCGGCAGGGTGCAACGCATTCTGACGCTGCGCTTTACAAAGAAACTCACCGCCATCCTCGCTGTAGACAAGAATGTATGAGGGGTCTTGCAAATCATACTTAATTTGTACCGGATGGGTTCTGCCATGCAGCATCCCGTCGTAATAGCGCTCGTTAAGGAAGCGGATTCCTTCACGCCTAACTTGCCGAACCGCCTTTGCCATCATCAAATGACGAAGCTTAGTTTCATCAACTCCTGCCCCTTTGCCTTGCATAAAAACTTCTGCGGGAGTCTTGCCATTAAGATGACCGCGCTGTGGACGCGAAATGTAATCGTCTATCCATTTGGCAACTATGTAGTGCGTTTCTTCCAAGGTAAGCGGGCGTCCTCCGGCTGCCTCATATGCCTTACGGTGCAAAGGTTCCCCCCTGTTAAGGCGGGCGGGCTTTGCATCAATTGAGTTACCGACATAAGAAGGCACCCATTGTTCCAGCTCATGCAATGTGCCGAAAAAACGTTCAACTGTTTTGGATTGCCCGTGGTAAGGCCATGCGAAAATTGTGTGAATACCAAGATCTTGGAATAACCCAGCTATTCCGGTCTGGCGAAAGTCTACGCCGTTGAAATATTTAGAGCGAAACGCCTTACCGTTATCAAGATAGGCAATAAGAGGATATTTACCCAGTGTCATAACCGCACGTCTGAACGCTGCCGCAATAGACTGGGTGTTTTCTGTAGGCATGATTTCCCACCCGAGCGGGCAGTTTGATTTCATGTCATACCACATAATGAGTTCCATGCGCTGCGCTTTACCTGTCCACGGGTTAAGTGTCTCAAAGTTGAGGACATGCCCGTCAGCGACCACTATGTCACCTACCTCAATCAAGCTGTAATCGCGTTCAATATAAAAAGCCGCTTTGTCGTTCCACGCCTTTTTACCTTCACGGGTATAAACCCAAGTGCCAAAGTTGGTTTCCTTCCACATTGCAATGAAGCGACGCATAGTACGCTCTGCGGGTATTTCAAGCTGCTGAGCATTCATAGCTGAAGTAGCCATCCGAATAGCAGAGCTAACAGTTGGATGGTTTGGCTGAAGCACCGCGTTAAGAAGGAGTTTTGCATGTGCCTCAGTCATTTTTGCACGCTGCTCATTTCCTGCTCCACGTCTGTCTACGAGAGCCACAACTGTCTTATTTTTACGAAGCCCGACCTTCCAGCGCTCAATTGATTTCCACGAAACTTTAGAACCCAATGCTTCAAGGAGCTGAGGCCACGCACCGCCCTTATACGCTTGTATAAAAGAATCACGCGCCGTTGCCTTTGTTCCGTGTCCGGCCTTTGCAAGCCAATCTGTATATAGTGCAACCATATCCGCACGAGCTAAGGCTTTCTTACGCTTCACATCACTTACGCCAGCAGTAGCAAGGGTCGGTACAGTCGGCTTCACTGTCCGTTGCTCCGCAAGGCGGGCTTCCGCAGACACAAGCGCTGTACGGGTCACATCCGGCATAGAAGCCACAAGCCATTCGCTACCGCCGCCACGCCCTACACGCGGGCGGGCTTGCCATGACTCACGCTTGGCACGGCGAGTAATCGACGATTCAGCCTTAATCGTAAGCGCGACCATAAGCTCTTTGGTTGTGTATGCTTCTTTCAACATGAAATAACTACCTGTGTTCAAAAGTTCTTTAAGTGGCGCAGGAGGCTATCCCGCGCCGTTATGTGTGTCCCCGTCGCCTAATCAGAAATTTGTGAGTTCCGGCTCCTTTTGGTATGCCTTAACCAACGTGTATCTTTAATCATTAAACTCAAAAGGAACCGGAAAATGAAAGTAACTGATGATGTATTGCTTACAGTGGCTAAAGAGCTTTGGCTTGCCCAAAACCCGTATGGGGAAACAAGCGAAAATGTTACCGTAACTCACGAGGGCCAAGTTAATGAGGCGGAAAGGCAAGCTAAAGTATTCGCTACTTTTGTTTCAACCCTTCATAAAAAACTGCTGGAGACAGCTGAATAGTCACAAGCACATGCGTATCTCTTGATAACCCGTTTAAAGCTACGGCTGCTGCTTTGGCAGCCGTACCTTTATCCGCCTTCGCTTCCTCAATCGCCTGACGCAGTTTTTCTGCCAACAGATAGATTTTTTCGTCATGCTCTTTACACATCACACCACCTCTCTCAGTTTCATAGTATCCGGCAAACTCAGCGGCTTTAAAGGACACCCCATTTCGACTAGGGCTGTTAAAACTCGCTGACTATCATCATCACCAATAATTGTTTTCCTAACCTGCACCGCGGAGACCCCTACCTCCTTCGCTAGCGACGACATTGTATGCCCCTGTTCATATAAAAACTCTCGAATCGCCCAAGGCTTACGGTTTCTCCCTGCAATTGTTGCCATTATAGCTGTGCCTCCAACTGTTTCTTACGCTTCTTCGCTTCCTTCTCTGACAAAATCGCCCTTGCATAGTCGCGCAGCTTCTTATCATCCTCACTCATAATCTCGCACCCTACGGCCTGTAGAATTGGCTGTAGGGGCGAGACATCTCCCGTAGCCATGCAGAACGCTACGACTGCGAGAATAGGTGGGGGGTGTTCCTTCGCCGCTGGTTGCAACCATTTATCCAGTGCGGCTCTCGATACGCTCTTGGCGTTCCTGGTGCTCAACTGGATACCAGCAGCGTGGGAAATTTCTGTCAGTTCATCAGCAAGCTGATCACGGGACAAGTTGGGCTGTTCTTTCATGACGCGGTTCATAACAGCGCGCATCTGCGGAAGAATTCCCGCAAGCTGCGCCACTTGTTCATCCCGCGTCGAGTACTGAAATAATTTTGCCTGTCTCATCATTTTACCGTCCAATCTAACAACGTATTCCGTCCAAACTGACTTGTTGACCTCTTGTTATGAGCAGGTTAAAAATTGAATTAAGAATTGAATTAATTTTTTAACCGCCCGTGCTTTCTTTTTTGCTTAAATTTTGACGATAAGTCAACAATATTTGACGCAAAAGTTTATTTTTATGCGATTTCAACCTAACCTATTGATATCCATAAAGATTATACTTAACAGTGTGCGCAAAAGTTTATGCAAAAGTTAGCACTTGGAACTTTTGCGTATGAAAATAGCAGACAGGATTCGTAAAATTCGCGGCAACCTCTCTCAAAGAGAATTTGCTGACCGGATCGGAATAAACATGAATACGCTAAGGGCTTACGAGAAAGGTAGGAGCCTTCCGCCTTCTGAAGTGCTCGAGAACATATGCTTAAATTTTGACGCATCTCCGAGCTGGTTACTCCTCGGCATAGAAAGCGAGAGACGACAAGAAAGCTCTCAACCTACACATCAAGAAAACTGCCCCCGGTGCACTGAGCTGGAAGCGCGTTTAGATAAAGAACGAGAAGAAGTGCGCGAACTCTCAAAAGAGCTGCGTGAATTAAATGCTGAAAACAGGACAATTTTGAAAGAGAATGGAAAGCTAAAAGAAGAGATAGGCTTACTGAAAGGTGAGCTGAAAGCCCGCGCCGCGCCTACAGATAAGGCTACTACAGATAGCACAGAAAGCACCGCCAGCGCGCGCAAGACTGCTTAAAGAGAAAGCGAGGGAATGTGGTACCACTTCCCTCGCTTTTTAGTTTGTAGCTACTTACTAAATGCCGCCTCATGTTATTTTTGTCAATAATGGCGGTATGATGATTTATAACACTGACACCCCTCTTTAGTCTCGTCGATTATCATTTGATTTTGGACGACAAAATGCGCTTTTTCGTGCAAAAACTTTCTCATTTCGAAAGTCAAAATCACACGAAAAAGCGCATTTTTCTCATTTAGGATTTCAGCCCAAAAACAAGCCCAACGTATCAGCGAAAGCCCGCATCAGTCCTACATTCAGCCTATATCCGTACTATTAAATCTAGCCTATCCGGTATTTCTCAAGTCGGGTGTCCCCCTACACCCATCCCAAGATGTGATGATTTTTTAAAAATACTGCATTTTTTACTTGCAAGTCTCGCCAGTTTTCCTTAGTTACATTCTTCGCGACGGAGAGTGGCGCAGGTTGGTAGCGCATCTGGTTTGGGACCAGAGGGTCGCAGGTTCGAATCCTGTCTCTCCGACCACGATTTTTAAGCTCACAGTAAACACTGTGAGCTTTTTTTATACCTTCTGCAAAAAAACAAAGCGTCCCTGTGTTTTCACAGAGACGCTTTGTTTTTTTAATTTCAGTAGTTAACAACTCCCGAACAGTACCGCATCGATTGCTTTTACAGCACTCGCAAGACGTTCCTGTCGCGTTCCTTGCACTTCAACAAAAGAGGCACAACGTGCTTTAAGCTCTTTACGGAATAAGCTCTGCATGTATCCGCGCTCTTCCGGCCTATCTCGTTGTCCGTCATCTTCCCACGGAATATCTATGCCGCAAAAAATATATAACGAATACATCCGATCAGCCAAGACAGATTCAATCCACTCCGGATTCGTTCCATAATAATGCTTATTGTACACAGCCGACGAAAGCATATTCGTATCGCACAGCAAAAAAGGGGGTCGTTTGGCTTCTACTGCCAATTCAGCCTCAAGCTGCCCTTTAGCAATAGGAACAGCATCTTCAAGCGTAAGCACTCCCCTATTCGCGATAAAATACTCACGCAGATACTCTTCAACATGCGGCACGCCATAATATTTTCCCAACATGCTGACCAATGTCGACTTACCCGTACATTCCGAACCGGTAAGCACAATCCGAATTATCGGAGCCGTTATATTGGTATCTATGCAGTCTGACATTTTGCCTCAGCACTGATGCTATCTGCCCGCATAGACTTATACCAGCTATAAAGACCAGCAATAGCCATAAGGGTGTATACAGCCATAAGCCCGCTGTATCCAGTCCAGCCTTTTGCAAAGTAGATGTAGATATACATTGCATCGGCAACGATCCACAGTATCCAGTTTTCCAAATATTTTCGCGCCAGCAGATACTGAGCAATCAGGCTAATAACAGTTGTGACTGTGTCCAGCCACGGAAATGCCGCATGCAGCACATTCTGTGATATATATCCGAAAATTCCGATCCCGACGATACCGACACAGGTAAGCTTCAACGCAAGTGAACGGTCAACAGTGCGCACCGGTAGCGGAGTGTCATTTTCACCACCACGCAACCACTGCCACCAGCCATAAAAGCCGAGTACAACATACACAAGCTGAAGAAACGCATCCATGTAAAGTCTGCCGTTAAAAACGACAACCATCCAGATACCTACACTGACAATACCAATCGGCCAGCACAAGGGCTTCTGTCGCACACTCAACACAATATAAATAAGCCCTGTTGCAATTGAAATACGTTCAGGCCAGCTCATTGCATCCACAAAGCCAAAAACAAAATTAAGTAATTCCATCATATTCCCTTTAGGGTTGCTACACCTGAGCAGACGCAACCCGTGTAAATGTAGAGTAAAGAAGCAACGATGGAGAACAGCCTTTGGCAAAAGGCGAGACTACTCCTGACGATGCCTCTGCACACACGAGCGGTTATGTATTGATTAAATGAACAAAGTCAACTCGCCATACCCACCTATTTTTCACACAACAAACCGCAAGCATAGTTACCTCCAGCAAATACAGTAATGCTACAACCTATGAATGCTGGCCGCTACATCATGCACAATATCATGAAAAAAAGATATTTTTTGCATTTTTTACTTGCATCTAACTCCAGATTTCCCTATCACAACTTTCGCGACGGAGAGTGGCGCAGGTTGGTAGCGCATCTGGTTTGGGACCAGAGGGTCGCAGGTTCGAATCCTGTCTCTCCGACCACGAATTTTAAGCTCACAGTAAATACTGTGAGCTTTTTTTGTGTGCTCTTCCACAACCATCACACAGCCTTCCGATGACAGCAGCACCAACGGACCATAATACATTCTTATATTTCCGCCATAAATGGTGAGCATAAAAAAAGGAGCTTCAGATTTCTCTGAAGCTCCTTTTCATTTTAGGAAGTATCTCCCCGCCGCAACTCGTGCAACGAAGTGTACTATTCTACAACGTATGCTTTAATGACTGCAATCTGTTCAACAGGAACGTCCTGATGGAAACCGAAGCTGCCAGTTTTTACGCCTTTCATTGCGTCGATAACTTCAGTACCTTCTACAACTTTACCGAATACTGCGTAGCCCCATCCGCTCACAGTTTTACCGGAGTGGTTAAGGAATGCGTTATCTTTAACGTTGATAAAGAACTGTGCAGTAGCAGAATCAGGATCCTGAGTACGTGCCATTGCAAGGGTGTATTTATCATTAGCAAGGCCATTGTCTGCTTCGTTTTTGATTGGCTCACGGGTTGGCTTCTGGTTCATGTCAGCGTCAAAACCGCCGCCCTGTACCATGAAGTTATCGATTACACGGTGGAAAATAGTACCATCGTAAAAACCGTCGCGAACGTACTGCTCGAAGTTTTTAGAGCTTTCAGGAGCTTTTTCTGTATCTAGTTCAACAACAAAGTTGCCCATTGTGGTTTCAAATTTAATCAAAACAGGTTCCCCTTTAGCCAGCGCAACGCTGGAGGTGAATGTTGCTAAAAGAAGCGCTACTGCGCCAAGTAAATGTAAAAGTCGCATGTGCACTCTCTCCATATTCTTTACATTAATTGCTGGTGCATTATCAAAAGCAGCTTTTATCCGCAATATTCCTATTACGAAATCGAAAATTGCAGATCATCAAAATCGCCGTCAGTCGTTACAACATCGATGACGACATGCTGCCCTTCTCGTAACTCACCACCAATAAGCTTGCGCGCAAGCGTAGTCTCTATCCTCTGCTGCAAATACCGCCGCAGAGGACGAGCACCGTACACAGGGTCGTACGCATTGTCTGCAATAAAATTGCGTGCAGCCTCGGTAAGTTCCAGCGTGATCTTACGACCTTCCAGCCGTCCACGCAACCTTCCAAGAAGAAGTTCAATAATTTCTTTAATCTGCTCACGCAACAGCGGCTTAAAGAGTACAGTTTCATCTACACGGTTCAAGAACTCCGGCCTGAAGTGCTTACGCAATTCCTGCATAACCATATCACGCACACCTTCTGCAAGATATCCGTCAGGAGAAATACCCTCAAGCAACAGTGGCGCACCAATGTTGGAGGTCATAATAATAATAGTGTTCTTAAAGTTAACAGTACGCCCCTGACTGTCCGTCAAGCGGCCATCATCCAGAATCTGTAACAACGTATTGAATACATCTGGATGTGCCTTCTCAACTTCATCAAAAAGCACAACACTATACGGCTTACGACGCACAGCCTCAGTAAGCTGTCCACCTTGATCATAACCAACATAGCCCGGAGGCGCACCGATAAGGCGTGCAACCGTATGTTTTTCCATGTACTCGCTCATATCGAGCCGTACAATGTTATCTTCAGAATCGAACAATGCTTCTGCCAGAGTCTTACACAACTCTGTTTTACCAACGCCGGTCGGCCCTAAGAAAATAAAAGAACCAATTGGACGGTTGGGATCTGAAAGCCCTGCGCGCGAACGAAGAACGGCTTCAGAAACAGCTTCTACAGCTTCATCCTGCCCAACAACGCGCTCATGCAGTTCAACAGGCAGACGCAAGAGTTTGTCACGTTCGGCTTCAACAAGGCGCGTTACGGGAATACCTGTCCAGCGTGCCACGATACCGGCAACATCTTCCGGACGAACTTCTTCTTTAAGCAGCCGCTCTTCAACGCTCTCTTCGTCCTGTTCTGGTTTCAGACGGTTTTCAAGATCATTCAACACAGAATATTTAAGCTGTGCTGCCGTATTTAAATCATAATTACGTTCAGCTTCTTCAATTTTGCGTTTTGTCTCTTCAATTTTCTCTTTCAATTCCCGTTGCGAATCGATTGCGCCCTTCTCTTTTTCCCATTTTGACATGAGATCTGCATGGCTGCCGCGCAACTCGGAAAGTTCATTTTCAAGCTTTTCCAAACGCTCCCGTGAGGCTTCGTCTGTTTCTTTTCGAAGTGCCTCACGCTCAATTTCAAGCTGCATAATCTTACGGTTAGCTTCATCCAGTTCCGCAGGCATTGAGTCTATTTCTGTCCGGATCATTGCCGCTGCTTCATCAATAAGGTCAATAGCCTTATCCGGCAGCTGGCGGTCTGCAATATATCTGTCGGACAACGTTACAGCTTCCACAATGGCGGAGTCACTAATACGCACACCGTGGTGCACCTCAAAACGTTCCTTCAAACCACGCAGAATAGAAATAGTATCTTCTAATGACGGTTGGTCTACAACAAGAGGCTGGAACCGGCGCTCAAGCGCAGGATCTTTTTCAATATACTTGCGATATTCATCAAGAGTGGTGGCACCAATGCAGTGCAGTTCACCACGGGCAAGCATAGGTTTGAGCAGGTTGCCCGCATCCATCGCGCCTTCTGTTTTGCCGGCGCCTACAATGGTATGCAGTTCATCGATGAACATTAAAATACGGCCTTGAGATTTTTCAACTTCTGCTAAAACCGCTTTAAGACGTTCTTCAAATTCACCACGATACTTGGCACCGGCAATCAGCGCACCCATATCAAGAGCAAACAGACTTTTGTCCTTCAGACTTTCAGGCACATCACCATTAAGGATGCGATGAGCCAACCCTTCAACAATAGCTGTCTTACCAACACCAGCCTCACCAATGAGTACCGGGTTATTTTTTGTACGACGGGAAAGAATACGGATGGTACGACGGATTTCAGAATCGCGTCCGATCACGGGATCAAGTTTTCCTCTGCGTGCTTCATCCACGAGGTCACGACCATACTTGATCAAGGCTTCATAGGTATCTTCCGGATTCTGTGATGTAACACGCTGTGCACCACGAACTTCGTTAAGAGACTTCAAAACCTCTTCGTAAGAAACGTTCATAGCCTTAACAACCGCCGCAACCGCAGGAGCCATAGGCGGTTCTAACGCGACACAAAATAAATGCTCAACGCTGACAAATTCATCTTTCATACGCTTTGCAAAATCCTGCGCACGCACCAGCAACTGGTTTAACTGCTGTGTCACCAGAATAGTGTCATGACTGGCACCGGGCCCGCTTACGGAAGGTCTTTTACGAACTTCTTTTTCCAACGCAGACCCAAAACGGGAAGGGTCTACATTCACGCGCTCTAAAATACGCCTAACAAGCCCCTGTTCCTGATCCACCAATGCAAGCACGAGGTGATCAACATCTACCTGCTGGTGTCCGAAACGAATTGCAATGTTTTGTGCCTCGCTAATGGCTGCCTGAGATTTTTCAGTAAACTGATTTAAATCCATATTGCACTCTCCGAATCATTGAACATTGTGAAATATCTAATCGTAGTTGCGGTATTATTCCACGCCAGACTCAAGCTCATGAACCTTGCGTTCCAACTCTTCAACTCGTTCAAGTAAATCAATAATTATTGAGCCGCCAGTTGCGGTTAAGCTGAAATCTTTACAAATACGAAGAAGCTTGCGGACACGGAACACATCTTTGCGAGTAAATAAGTAATATTCATTCGCAGCCTTCACAGGAATAATCCATTCCATCTCAAGCAACTCACCCAATTTAGATGGATGAATTCCGGTAAGCTCTAAAAATTGAGCCCACGCAATACGATCCGACTGAACGGGCAATTCTTCAGATATCGCTTGTAACTCTAGAATAGTACGTGACATTGCAAGCCTCCCGTATTTGCGAAGATATTATGTCATACTAAAAATCACGCGGGCTGAAGCTTTCAAACTCTTTTGCAAGCTCTTCCCACATTTCTTTCTGTTTATCTGTAGTAGATTCCGGAACAACAATCTTAATCCGTACAAACTGGTCACCTTTGTTTGAGGTGTTACCCAGCCCCTTTCCACGCAGGCGCAACTTACGACCGCTGCCGGTACCCGGCGCAATACGCAAGCTCACATTGCCATCTAACGTAGGCACGGTAACCTCTGCGCCCAGAGCTGCTTCCCAAGGAGAAAGAGGCAAATCGAGAAGAATATTCAGACCATCAAGAGTGAACCGATGATGCGGAGCAATAGTAACTTTAAGATACAAGTCTCCTGCGCCACCGCCAGCATATCCATGGTCACCCTGACCGGATAGACGAATCCGTGCGCCATCTTTTACACCGGCCGGAATATTCACTTCCAGTGATTTTGTGCCGCCGCCAGCATCTGAAAGTGTAATAGATTTACGACCGCCATGATATGCTTCTTCTAATGTTAAGGATAAAGAGGCCTCTACATCACGCCCACGCTGCGGACGGTTGGCATATCCGCCACCATGCCCGCCGAAGCCCTGAAAACCTCCTGCTCCTTGAAAGCCCCCGCCTCCGCCAAAGATAGTTTCAAAGAAGTCACTAAAGTCACCGCCGCCCTGGAAACCACCAAAATTCATATTCTGGTAGCCTCCACCGCCAAACTGCTGTCCCTGCTGCCAATTAGGGCCAAGTTGATCATACATGCGACGTTTTTCAGGATCTTTCAGCACCTCATTCGCTTCGTTGACTTCTTTAAATTTCTTCTCAGCTTCACTATCATTAGGGTTCAGGTCAGGGTGGTACTTGCGCGCAAGCTTTTTAAACGCACGAGAAATCTCATCTTTCCCTGCGGTCTTTGAAACACCTAAAATTTTATAATAATCTTTATACTCAACAGACATGATCACCCCTATCTATATAAAAATACGTATTTTTTATGGATATCAAATTCGATATGGGCGCCGTGCACACCGGTTTAGTATTACTCAAACCCGGTACGGGGACTCTTATATTTTCCCCACGGCGCAACAGGTACATATATAAAGCTACCGTTACCCAGCGTCCTGAAAACAACAGCCATTTTCTATATGTTGAACAAATAGATACAACACTACAATAGGTTCAAGATTGTTCGAGTCAACCCCATACCTCTGCAATATTGGCAATAAAAAACAGCACATTGTCCTGAAAAGCATCTCAGGAAACGTGCTGTTTCATAATAACTTATTTATTTTTCGAACAAAACACTATGCACAGATAGTTTTTGCAGCGGCAATAAAGCTATCCACTTCCTGCTCTGTCGTATTAAATGAACAAACAAGACGAACTTCGTGTGTTGATTCATCCCACTCATAAAATGCGAATTGTTTATGCAATGCCTTCTGATGCCCCGGGCTGATAATCGCAAACACAGAGTTTACATCAACCTTATTGCACACTTTCACACCGGGAACATCAGCAAGACCTTCTGCAAGACGTTTTGCCATCGCATTAGAGTGTCGTGCTGTTTCGAGCCACAAACCGTCACGTAACAATTCTTTAAATTGGCAGGAAGCAAAGCGCATTTTAGAAAGCAGCTGAAGATTCTGCTTACGCAGATACTCAAAGCCCTCTGCAAGCGCTGGATCAAAAAAGACAACGGCTTCGCCGAACATCATACCATTTTTTGTACCACCAAAAGAAAGTACATGAACACCGGCATCGCGAGTAAATGAAGCAACATCCACATTAAGCGCAGCGGCTGCGTTTGCAATTCGTGCGCCGTCCATGTGCAAGAACATGTCGTGTTCACGGGCAAATTCACCCAATGCTTTTACTTCCTCGGGAGTATATACAGCACCATACTCTGTGGACTGCGTAATGGAAATAACTTTAGGCTGACTATGATGCACAACCCCCTTTGCAAAAAGCAACTGTTCCACATCACTCGGAGTCAGTTTACCATCATTTGACTCCACAGTAAGAAGCTTACTACCAAGTACATTCTCAGGAGCACCTGTCTCATCAACATTAATATGCGCCATAGCTGAACACACAACGGCATGATACGGTCTCATAAGTGCAGCCAGTCCAAGTACATTAGCACCCGTGCCGTTAACCATTATATATGAAGCAACATTGTCGCCAAATAATGCCTTGAATGCGGCATCTGCATCCGCAGTATATGTATCGTCACCGTATGCACAGGCACAGCCTTCGTTTGCGGCGGCAAGAGCCTGCATAATACGCGGATGCACTCCGGAATAATTATCACTGGCAAAGTTAATCACGACCTAGCTCCTTTAGCGCTATATGACACGAAGAACAGCCGCCTCCTCTTAGAAGCGGCTTAGTAAAATTTTGTTACCGACTCATTCGCTACTGAAAAGCAATCATCGCTACAAATTTAAGTATAAGCTTAACGTTTTTTCAAGGAAATGCTGTCCGGAAAGCTTTGCGATTTCTTTCTGCTGCAAATCAAAAATACGCTGAAGATACGTATTATCGTTAGCAGCTCGCTCAAGTTTGTCTGCTAACGCATCAACGCTTCCTGCTTCAAACATAGCTTCTTCATCCATAAAGTCCGGCATCACGCCCACGCCTGTTGAAATAAGCGGACGCTTACACGCCATGATTTCAAAGGCTGCCCGTGCTATCGTCTCAGACCATTTGGAAGCAACAACACCTAAATCCATTGCAGAAATAGCAGCAGAAACATCAGGGACTTTACCCGTAATGCAGGTAATCTCTCCTATATTATTGGCAGTAATCCATGACTCAACTTCGTCCTGAGACGTCGCTGTCTCAAACCCGAGCAACATAAGGCGAAGCTGCTTCATTCCTTTCTCATTATAAAGCTTTCCGACGGCTTCAATAAGCTCTTTCTGCCCCTTCACTTCATCAAAACGACCGAGCATAGAAACCACAAAATGTGATTCATCATAGCCAAGCTTTTCACGAAATGCAGTACGCCCTATGTGATTAAACACAAACTTTTCTGTATCAACCCCACCTAAAATAGTGGATAGTTTATGTTCCGGCACATGCAATTTGGAAATAAAATGATTTGCCATCACGCTATTTGTGGCAACAACAGCATCGGCAACGTTGGTGTGCAACCAGCGATTCGGAAGATTATTTTTAGGAAGACGCTGATCTCCCCTTGTACGTACAAGTTTAAATGATCCAAGACTCTTGCGTAATAATCCCCAAAGAATAAAACCTTCACCCCGATGACAATTAACTATATCCGGAGTAAATTGTTTAATAAGCTTGTACAGTTGTACATAGGCACGCACCAGTTTAAACGGATTTGAAGAATTCAAATCAAAATGCAAGGGAGTAAATCCCCATTCTTTAGCTTTAGCGTCAGCCTCTGTATCCGGTTCTGTAATGACCAGTGTCTCGTGGCCTGCCTCGCGCAGCAAGCGGGCAAGGTATAGTCCGTACCAGGCCGTAGCATTAAACCAACGGACATTAATGATCTGTATCGTTTTCATGTGTGGACTCATGACAGCAACACGCCCAGAAAGCAAGTGTACTGTTTTTTTCATAATTATTAAGGCTGCTCAGACCAATGACACCTTGCGCACTGCTCCGTCAACAGGTCCCTAAAGATATTGTTAGCGCAGCCACACTGCGGAAAATTATAAAATCCTGCCGGCAAAATTACCCGAGTAGACTCATTCCCAAAAACAGGCTACCACACGGGCAGATTATGCACATTAACTTTCCCGCAAGCATGCGGCTAGAACGTATATGACAAACACATCCGTGACGAAAACATTGGACTTTGATGACATTCAACTTGCGAACGCCCTCTTTGGGCCGCAAAACAAACACCTCAGGCTTATTACCAAGCAAAGTGGTGTTCAGTTGGATACTAAAGGCACGACTCTTTCTGCCGTATCATCCAATCCAGATGCACTGCAAACGGTTCTTAACCTCATCACACAGCTATACGGCCTGCTCAAGGCAGGTAACACAGTATACTCTAAAGATATTACATATGCCTACGGTATGCTGCAGCGCGAACCAAACATAAATTTAGCAAAACTGTTTAAAGAATCTGTTTTTGTTGTTTCTCCTAAAAAAACTATCGCTCCCAAAACATTAAGCCAACGTGATTATCTGGCTGCATTACGTGAGAACGAAATGGTGTTTGCAATAGGTCCTGCCGGAACAGGTAAAACATATCTGGCTGTTGCAATGGCATTATCAATGCTTCTCACCAAAAAAGTGCAAAAAATCATCCTCACGAGACCAGCGGTTGAGGCGGGTGAGAAATTAGGATTTTTGCCCGGGGACCTTGTGGAAAAAGTCGACCCGTATTTACGCCCTCTCTACGATGCCCTGCATGACATGCTGGATTCAGAGAAAGTTGCCCAAATGATTGAGACCGGAGTAATCGAAATAGCTCCATTAGCATTCATGCGAGGCCGTACGCTTAATAACGCATTCGTTATATTGGATGAAGCGCAAAATACTACCCCTGAACAAATGAAAATGTTTTTAACACGTATGGGATACGGTTCCCGCATGGTAGTTACTGGAGATGTAACACAAATTGACTTACCGGTATGTGGCCAACCGCACATACACCGCTCCGGTCTTATTGAGGCGCAAAGGGTCTTGACAAATATCAGCGGAATCCGTTTTTTACATTTTCACCAAGATGACGTTGTCCGTCATCCTCTGGTTGCTAAAGTTGTAAATGCCTATGAGCGTTATACAACAGAACTGACAAACAAAGATTAACCGAGCAGGCTATGACTTCTAAAAGTAAAGCGCGCGGTTCAGGACAAAAAGCATCTTCCAAGATGCGTAATGCCATTTCGTCATTCCCGAGCCTTGGCATTTTTGTATTCCTTATTGCCCTGATCAGCCTTGCAATTCTTAGCGGAACAAACCTACGCCCTCCTCTGCCCTTGTACGTTGCAGGGGACGTTGCAGCACAAGATGTGCTCGCGACCCAAAACCTACTCTTTGAAGATACCAGTTCCACACTCGCCAAACGCAGAGAAGTTGCGGCACTACAACCGCCAATTTATGACCTCGATCGATCTCCTATCTCAAAGATCCAAGACAAATTCCGAGTGATTTTTGATCTGATTAACTCCCCGATGGCTTCTACAAGTGAGGAAGACTCTATCCGCTGGCAAATTGAGGAGCTTCTCAATGTTGAAGTATCCCGCAAGACGTACCACCACTGGAAAGAAGAGAGCTTCCAAACTATTTTCTATACACAGGCCCTGCCCTACATTGTAGACAAACTTAACAAAGGTATTGTGGCAGACCGCACACTCTTACTACAAAACAGAAACGGATACCTTGTCCGCGATCTTGCGCAAAACAACGAAACTCTCCACTCAGTTGCTTTTCGGGTTGATGATATTTCAACCACCAAAAAAGGATTGCTAAAAGAGCTGCGCAAAAAGGGCAAAGCACCGCTGCGCACACGCAATGCGGTTCTCACTCTTGTATCCCCGGTGCTCACTCCAACAATCACTCCTAACAGGGTAGAAACACAGTTGCGAGAGCAATTAGCCGTGGATGCAGTTGATCCTGTCTATTACAGCATTAAAAAAGGGGAGAGCATTGTCCGTAAAGGTGAACGCGTCACCTTACCTATCCAAATAAAACTACAGGCACTTTTGGCACATAAGAACCAACGTTTCTTCCCATACCAGATGCTGGGTGTATTTATAACCACTCTCCTGCTCGGTGGAGGACTGGCCTTCGAACGCAGAGGCCGTAGGTTTTGTTCATTACGTGACGAAGACCTCCTGCTCACGACACTGCTTATTATTTTATTTGCTGGCGGAGCTAAGGCTTTCACTCTCCTGCAAGGAAATCTTGACGGAGCTCAACACGCCGTTGATATTCTGCCGATCCTCTATCCTGTCCCCGGAGCACTGGGGTTGGTCGGACTCATTTTCGGAATCAGACGATGCAGCGTTATCGCGCTTATTACCAGTTTCCTCTGTACTGTTATGATGGGGGGAACTATTGAGCTCTTCCTGTTCTACTTTATTGGCGGAATGCTAAACGTCTGGCTGGTACAACACGCAGAAAGCCGCAAGGATATCGCCGCCAGCGGACTTCCACTCATGGTTGGATTACTCGTTACATGGGTTGGTCTAGCCCTCTACCAGCAGCTGGACATGAAAACTGTCGCTGTCGGGTCTGCCTTTGCCGCTGCAAACGGATTAATTTCCCTACTGGTTGTCTTTGCCTTCAGCCCAATTATTGAACTGATTTTTAATTACACGACAAGATTTAAGCTGATGGAATTGATGAACCTTGAGCAGCCCTTGCTTCAGGAACTTATGATGAATGCCCCGGGTACATATCATCACTCTCTCATCCTCTCTAACCTTGTAGAGGCCGGTGCTAAATCTATTGGTGCGAACAGTCTGCTCTGTAAAGTGGCTGCATTATATCATGACATCGGCAAGCTGGTTAAACCGCAATACTTCATTGAAAATCAGGGACGGGCAAAAAACCCACACGACAAACTTACTCCTGCCATGAGTACCCTCATTCTTGTTTCTCACGTTAAAAAAGGGGTTGGACTTGCCCGTAAGTACCGCCTTGGCCACGAAATTGAGGATATTATTCAACAGCATCACGGCACTTCTGTTATCCGTTATTTTTACACAAAAGCGGCAGAGCAGGATGAAAGTCTGTGCAAAGATGACTTCCGTTACCCCGGTCCTAAACCTAAAAGCAGAGAAGCTGCTATCGTTATGCTGGCTGACGCCGTTGAGGCCTCAAGCCGCGTGCTTGCTGACCCTACTCCAAGTCGCTTACGCGGACATATCGAGTCTATCACCAAGGGAATTTTCTCTGAGGGGCAATTGGATGACTCCGAGTTAACATTTTCCGATCTGACTAAAGTCGGTGAAAGCTTCCATCGAGTTCTTACCGGAATTTTCCATCGGAGGATTGAATACCCGGAGGAGCAACGTGCGGGATGCATAAAAAATAATGAAGAAAAAAAAGGGTACCACGAAAGGTCTGAGAAACTTAAAAAAGGACCTGCTCCAGAAGCAGCGTAGAATATATGATTACAGTAAAAAAAAGCCAGTCTGTTGACTGGCTTCTTCCCTTTTCATGCACTGAACTTACTCGTGTAATGAATGCTATGCTTTCCGCCATCGGACATGAAGGAAAAGATGTTGAAATCAACTTGGTGGATGACGCCACCGTTGCAGATTTAAACTCATCCTTCCTCCAATGTGATGGCCCGACTAACATTCTGTCATTCCCTTCAACAGAAGATGGCAGCGCACAAAACATAGGGTGGCTTGCCCTGTCTATGGATACGCTGGAGCGAGAATGTTTTTTGTATGGACAAGACAGGACAGAACATGCACTGCGCCTTATTGCCCACGGGATGCTGCACTTGGCAGGTTACGATCATGGAGAAGAAATGTTTGCGCTAACCGACGTCGCTGTCAATGCAGGGCTTGCTGCTACCAGATAGACTTATTACAGAGTATGTTGCCGTTACTATCAACGACACACTATTTTTCTATCAATTTTCTAGAATTATACGCAACATACAGCCTGCAAAAACTAACACCATGCAACTTATACTGCATGGTGTTTTTATTTAATACAACTAAAAGGCATGCAAAACCCAAGTCAACTGGGGCTTTCTCGCTATAAACACATTTATTCTTATCAAGAAGGTTCATTAGATACACTACTATCGGTTAGTATACACAGTTTAATACAAAAGAGTATTGCCCAATATTGTTTCTACTGTATAGTAGAACACTCGCACACTACACTTTTTACCTATACGGGCAATAATGAAAAACTGTGCATACTTAATCCTTTCGCTCGCTGCTATGACATTCATCATGCAGCACCAGCATGAGATTCGCCAGCTTAGGCAATTGATTGAAACTCAGAATCAATCAATTCATGCCATGCAAGTTGTGCTGCGCAACAACTCCATTCAGGCAGAGCTTGCCCTTGAGCTCGGGCGTAGTACACGCCAGTCATTACATGACTCACGCGCCAAACGAATTGTGAAAGTAACTGCATACAGCCCTCGCAGCGCAGAGACTGATTCCACTCCGTTCATTACTGCGTACAACACCAAAGTTCGTCCAGGCATCATCGCGGTTTCACGTGATCTTTTTGCCAAGGGCTGGACCTTTGGTAAAAAAGTATACATTAAGTCCTTAGGAATCTTTACCATTGAGGATCTTATGGCAAAGCGTAAAAAGAACCAACTAGACGTGTTCATTCCTGAAACAACAAAGGCACTCACCTTTGGCAGAAGAAATCTTGAAGCCTACTTACTCGCACCTACACCAGTACCAGAAGAAACTTACACACAACTCTACCATCCTCCTCACAAAAGTGTTCTTCTTGCTACCGAAGATATATGCAGACGCACGACCCACCCCACGTTCACACGCCCAAATTGAACGCACTGGGGATACCAAACAAAACGCCTCTGGAAGCGCTTCCAGAGGCGTTTTGTTTACACAAAAACTAAATAATAAAATGAACTATTTTTCACTTAAGACCATATCCGATTTCAATATCAACTTTTCTTTGCAATAAGGGCAGGTTATATCGATAACACGTCCCTCTCCGCTAATAGCTCGGATCCTGCATCGAAATACCTTATTACAATAGGGGCATCGAACCTTTTTTTCCATAAAAATAACTCCTCTGTCCCCCCTCCCATATCCTACAGTATATAGGAACAATCTTGGATGCAACTCTAAAACGAAAACCATAGATATGAACCAGCGTTGATAACAAAAGGATCCCCCCTCCCCGGCAGTGTTCCTTGACCTTATGCATGCCAAGAACTAAACAAGTCCTGCATTAATTATTTTTCACCCACGAGCACTGCATGAACTTCCCCCTTAAAGACAAAAACTTACTCTTAATCTTCGGCATCACCCTCTTTGTTGTTATGGGTGTTTCAAGCATCCTTCCCGTATTACCTAGTGCTGGCCGTTCCTTACACATACCGGCAGAAAAAATTGGATTAATCCTCACAAGTTTCACTCTTCCCGGTATTTTTCTTACACCATTCGCCGGAATTATCGCAGACAGATATGGCAGAAAACCGGTACTCATTCCGGCACTCATTATCTTTGGACTTGCAGGTTTTTCTTGTTCATTAACTACAAACTTCAAGACCATTCTTTTCCTTCGAGTGTTGCAGGGCATAGGGGTGGCGCCGATCAGCCTGCTCTACGGAACCATTGTAGGTGATCTGTACTCCGGGAAAAAACGCCTCGAAGTAATGGGCTACAGCGCTACGGTGCTCAGTCTCGGCACTGCAATTTTTCCTTTCATTGGTGGACTGCTTGGTGAAATCGGCTGGCAATACCCTTTCATGCTCCCAATATTAGCCCTCCCGCTTGCGGCCTTGTGCGCCATATATTTAGATATCCCGAATCCAAAATCAAACGAGACTGTCGCCAGCTATTTAAAAAAGACTGCACTGATTGTTTCTTCAAAAGAAGCGCTAATCCTCTTTGGAATGACGCTTTGCACCTTCACAATCCTCTACGGCCCTATCATCACATATGTACCGATACTTTCGGATACGGTATTTCATGCAAGCCCATCCCGCATCGGTTTCCTGTTCGGAATTTCTTCACTATTCACAGGGGCTGCAGCATCACAGTTGGGACGCTTACGTAAGACTGTATCTGTACGCACTATGTTGTGCTTCGCTGCAATTTTTTTCTGCGCAGCAATGGTAACAATGCCTATTCCTCATACATTCTGGCTCCTAGCCATTCCAATTAGCTTCTTCGGCATGGGACAAGGCTTATCTTTCCCGAACCTCGCTGCAAAGCTTACCGGCATCGCAACTATTGAAAAACGCGCCGCGGTAATGGCTGTAAACGGCACCGTACTCCGAATTGCACAAACCATAGGGCCACCACTATTTTCTATCCCTCTTCTTTTAGGCGGAATATCTGCCGTCTTTTACACAGCAATATCTATTGGGGTAGCAATGTTTGTTCTGGCATTGAACTGTCCTTCAGACGATCAAACAGAAAACTAATACTACGGTATGAACCTGTGCTTTGCCGTAGCGACAAAACACCACAATAAAAAAAGCCCCTGTGAACATGTGTCACAGGGGCTTTTTTATTTCGCTAACTCTTATTGCTTTCAAGCTGAATAATCGCTCTGCAAAAAGCTGGAAGATCATCCGGTACTCTACTGCTGATGAGATTTCGATCCACAACAACAGGTTCATTTACCCACTTAGCTCCGGCATTTTCAAGGTCATCCGTAATACCGCGTGTAGAGGTGCACGTGTATCCCTTTACAATACCGGCAGAGATTGGAATCCAACCTGCATGGCAAATAAACGCAATGGTTTTTCCTTGCTGATGCATTGCCCGGGTAATATTTTTTACATCCATATTACGGCGTAATTTATCCGGGGCAAAGCCACCCGCAATAACCAGAATATCAAAATTATCTGGATTCACATCTGAAAGTAAAATATCTGCCTTTGCTGGGTATCCATGATACCCCTTGTATACCGTGTTTGTATCTACCCCAGCAAGAACCACTGCTGCGCCTTCTTCTATAAGACGCAACTTAGGATACATGAGCTCAAGGTCTTCGAAAAGATTTCCTACAAACATTAATACTTTTTTTCCATCCAATAAGCCCATTTTGCGCCTCCTGCTTTACTACTTACTCTACCACGCAGAAGGATTAATTCTGTTATTACCTCTCTTGCAGAACATAAAAAAGCGCACAGGGCTGTGCCCTGTGCGCTTAAAATTACGAATGGTGAATAAGGACTATTCAACCCAGTCAAAAGTACGCGTAATCGCTTTCTTCCAACCAGCATAACCTTTTTCACGTTCTTCTTTGCTGAATTGTGGTTCCCATGTTTTGTCGACAGCCCAGTTAGAGCGAAGGTCTTCAATACCGGACCAGTAACCTACTGCAAGGCCTGCAGCGTATGCAGCACCAAGGCAAGTTGTTTCTGTAACCTGAGGACGGATAACAGGTACGCACAGACAATCAGACTGGAACTGCATAAGCAGTTCGTTCATTACCATACCACCATCAACTTTGAGGGTAGTAAGATCAACACCGGAATCTTTGTTCATTGCTTCGAGAACGTCACGGGTCTGATATGCAACAGACTCAAGACAAGCACGTGCAATATGACCTTTGTTCGCGAAACGGGTAAGACCTGCGATTACGCCGCGAGCGTCGGAGCGCCAGTACGGAGCAAACAAGCCCTGGAATGCAGGGACAACATAAACGTCGCCATTGTCTTCCACAGACTTAGCAAGTTCTTCAACTTCAGGTGCTGAATTAATGAGGTTAAGGTTATCACGCAGCCACTGAATAAGAGCACCTGCGATTGCAATGGAGCCTTCCAGACAATACACGGTTTCTTCCTTACCGAATTTGTAGCCAACGGTAGTAAGAAGACCCTGTTTGGATTGGATAGGCTTTGTGCCGGTATTAAGAAGCATAAAGCAACCAGTACCGTAGGTATTTTTCGCTTCACCAGTATCAAAGCAAGCCTGTCCAACAAGCGCTGCCTGCTGGTCACCTAACGCGCCACACACAGGAACGCGTGCGCCGAGAGGACCATGTTCTTCAGTAGTACCCCAAGTATCATCGTCAGAAGAAGATACGATACGAGGAAGAGCTGCCTCAGGAACATCCATGATCTCAAGGATTTCTTTATCCCATTCGAGACTAGCAAGGTCCATAAGCATAGTACGGGAAGCGTTGGATACGTCAGTTACATGTGCGCCGCCTTTTGCGCCGCCAGTAAGGTTCCAGATAATCCAGGTTTCCATGGTGCCGATAAGAGCATCGCCTTTACGTGCAGCAGCTCTCACGCCCGGTACATTATCCATGATCCATTTCATTTTAGGACCAGAGAAGTAAGTAGCAATCGGGAGACCGGTTTTTTCACGGAAACGATCCTGTCCACCTTCAGCCATCAATTCTTTGCAAATCTTGTCAGTACGGGTGCACTGCCAAACGATTGCGTTGTAGTATGGCTTACCAGTTTGTCGATCCCAGATAACAGTAGTTTCACGCTGGTTAGTAATACCAATCGCAGCGATATCAGAACCGCTAATGCCGGATTTCTTTAAAGCGCCTTTAATAACTTCCTGAGTATTTGCCCAAATTTCCATCGGGTTATGCTCTACCCAGCCTGGTTTAGGGAAAATCTGCTCATGTTCTTTCTGATCCATGCCGACAATACGGCCTTTTTTATCAAAAATAATGAAACGTGAGCTAGTAGTTCCCTGGTCAACAGCGCCAATGTACTTAGACATAGTGATCCTCCACTTTTAGGGTAAGGCTAACAATAATACTGATTAATACTTAAACAGTAAGCCTACTGCTGAGCTACAAATGCTTCAACAGCACGAAGCGAACTAGCAACCGCAATGCCAGTTCCACACTTCATTCGCATCCAATCCTGATGAGCTAACAGAGAGCCGACAGCGTATACACGCTCATGTACAACTTTTCCGTTTTCATCAACTGGGCGGAATGAAGAATCGACCTCAACTCCTGCGGAACTAACTTTATGTCCGCGAGGATCAAGAAGGTCTGTACGATGCCACTCTTCACGATCAGCTGGCTGAGATACTGGCAGCCCCATCACAGTCTCCACAATGTGATGTCTGTCAGCGTACAGTCCGCCGCCGAGGAAACGACCGGTGGCAAGCACAACGCCTTTGGCAACTACTTTTTCCGTTGGCGCTTGTACACCGAAGGTCACTTCATAGCGACCATCGTCGAGTGGGGTTATGGAAAATACCTTATGTTGTAACTTTAAATCAACACCTAAGGTACTAATTCTTCCTTCAAAAAGGCTCTTTAAGCGCATACCCGGAACCGAAGCCGGTAACGTCGGGAGTTCGAAAACTTTTACGCCAAGCTCTTTTTCCATTTCTTCCAGAATCTCACCTGTAGTATAGATACCCAGAATAGCAGGTACACCAACAGCCTCTACACCGTTAAGGTGAGGCTTAATAAGAGCGTACAGTTTTTCGCGGGTTTCTTTAAGTTCCATGGACTGTGCCATGATACCGGTAAGAATAGGCTTCATAGATGCAGAGTCCGGGAACTCAAGACGCATTGTTTTCAGGTTAGACCACTTCTCACCAATAGTGGTGGCAACCTGTTTTGCGCTGAATTCACGAAGGCCTTCAAAGTCAATCAACAAAGCCGGAGCATTGTTTTTGAAAGCTTCTACACCTGCCCACATAGTAGCTGGAACAGCCCATGTGGTTTTTTCTGTGCCGATTGGGGTAAGAACCTTGCTATTAGCGTCTTTCTCCATACGGTACTCAAGACCGAATTCAGAAAGAAAGTCGAACAGTTCGCCATATGCTTTTTCCACATCTTCACGGGACACATGCGCGTAAGGATGATTAGGCATATCAGCAGAAACTGCCGCCATTGCTTCCCAAGGATTTTCCCAAAGCTTTTTTTCCGCCACAGGATGAACGGCCATCACATCAAATAAGCCGCTGGAAAACACGATTTCACCGGTGCTGCCTGCCTGCGAAACAGACAGTCCGCGCTTTGCTGCGTAAACAGCAGCGGACATTCCAGCAATACCGGTACCTACTACAAAAAGATCACGTTCAGTGACTGGCAAGTTGCTCATATCACCCTCTAATCCATTTCCAGATTCAGAAGACCGAAATACAGTGCTTCTTTAAGTTCTGCCTGATTGAACTGCGCATCCCAAAGAATAGGACGTTGCCCTTTCCAGCGTTTGGAAAGGAAATCACGCATGCTGTCTACGCCTTCGCTGCCTTCAAAAAGACCGCGGTCATACATATGAGCAGCAATACGGGCACCACAGAATGCTCCCTGACAAGACCCTTTACCCACGCGGCTACGCAGACCAACCGCCTGAATACGCGGCTTCTCGTCTGGCCCAAAGGAATCAAGGATAGCGTCAACGGCGCTCTTAGGTACAATTTCACATTCACAAAGGAGATAGTCATCTGAATTGTGGCGACGCATCCACTCACGCTTTGTGAGAATGGAAGGCTCCGCCCATTCAGTCTGAACATAATCAGAAAGGACACTGCCTCGGGTAAGACACGGTGCATCAACCTTAAGTCGTTTACAGACAAGATCAGCACAGCGTTCTGCCATAAGGCGGTAGGTAGTAAGCTTACCACCGGTAATGGTGATAAAGTTATCGAGCTGTTCATCTTCATGACCAATCAGTGCGAAGCCACGGCTTGCAGCGCGGTCACTGGAAGCTTCACCAAGCTGCACAAGCGGGCGGACACCAGCATATGCACGAACGTAACGGCAGGTATCTAAAGCAGGTACCATCTGGGCGCCCTGATCGATGTTGCGATTAATCTCTTCAATGGACGGAGCCACGTTATCAAGATCTTCAACACGAACAGAAGTGGTACCTAATACAGAAACAGTGCCGCCAGGAACGAGAATGTCGCCGTCTCCCGGAGGACGCAGTCGGTTAATTACACGATGGTTCAGTCGAGAAAGGGTTACAAGCAGGCTGCCTTTCGCAAATGTCATGCGAATGTTTGCACCTGCCATTTCAGCGACGTGAGAAGCCCATGCTCCGGTTGCGTTTACATATTGCTCTGCTTCGATGACAGACTCTTCACCGGTACGGGTATTCACCACGCGGGCACCGGTAATTTTTCCACCCTCTTTGTTAAAACCAAGCAATTTCATGTAACGCTTGTACACACCCCCGTGTGTTTCAGCGTCTGCAACGTTTTCCAAAGAAAGCTTAAACGGATCGATTGATGCGTCTTCAACTTCATAAGCTGCAATCACATCAGGGTTAAGGTTAGGCTCGAGTTCCAACGCTTCTTCAGGGCTAACTTCCCTGCATGGTACTCCAGCGTTCTTACAATTAATCGGGAACTGTTTGATATACTCATCATCATCGCCTTTCACTGCTACAAACAAACCGCCTGTATTTTCAACGCAGTGAGGGGCAAATTCTTTGATGATGTCCCCTTCAACCTTACACTCATTTGCAGAATGAGGGTCAGTGGCTACATAACGGGCACCACTGTGAAGCAAACCGTGGTTACCGCCGGAAGCACCGGCATTCACGTCACGCTGCTCAATAAGCATACATTCTACGCCCCTGAGGGCTAAGTCCCTAAAAATACCGGTACCTGTTGCACCTGCACCGATAATAAGTACTTGAGTCTGCAAAAAAACCTCCAGACATCATGTATCACTAAACAATTATCAATAAACAAAACCACCGCAAAGAGCTTTACCCTTTGCCGACTGACGGCACAAATAGTATTGTCTACCGTGCAGTCTCACATTAATACTAGTCTAACTCTCAAAAATATAAGACAGCGTAAAAATGTTTTACAGAACAATAAGCTAGTCTGAAAAACAGTAGAAAACACTCCTCGACTAGTACCGCCTATATGTATGCAATTGGCCATATAATGTCCAGCCATGACTCCCCCCATATCTCAAGACAATTCGGAACAATAAAAACCATTTTTCAAACCCGCGAACACTGTTCACCTTGCTTAAACAGCGTTTCTCAATTATAGGGGTTTGGCTAATGCGCTTTTTATAAAGCCGCTTAAGGAGATAAGCTTGAAGTCATCAACTACAAGAATTCAATATTTAGACGGTATTCGCTTCAAACGAGTTGTTAACGCTGCAGCGAAGCGTCTCATTGAAAAACATGGTCATCTCAATGACATTAATGTCTTCCCCGTACCAGACGGAGACACCGGCAGCAATATGGCTGGGACAATGGACAATGTTATTAAAAAGTCTGCAAACGCTCTTGACCAGTCCATAGGAAAAATGAGTGAAATTATTGCGGAAAGTGCCCTGCTTGGCGCTCGTGGTAACTCCGGTGTTATTCTTGCCCAATTCCTTTGCGGTTTTTCTGAAAGTGTAAAAGACTTGCAGCGAGTCACGCTTAAAGATTTTTCTCATGCAGCCTCCAATGCCTCACAGCGTGCACTTGAAGCGATATCTGAACCTAAAGAAGGTACTATCCTTACGGTTATTCGCGACTGGTCTGAACATCTTTCCGCGAATCATCACAAGTACAATAACTTTCATGACTTGTTGTATGATTCCCTTGAACATGCAAAACGTTCTGTTCTTTCAACAAAAGAGATGCTTGCTTCCTTAAAAGCTGCTGATGTAGTTGATGCTGGTGCTCTGGGCTTTGTATACCTGCTTGAAGGTATTGTTGAATTTACCGAACGCGGCAGCCTGAACAGACAGGAAGAACAAAGCATCATCCCTGAGCCTTCAAAAGGGGTGCATGACCGTGTTGCTGTTGACAGCCTCACGTTCTCTTTCTGTACTGAATGCATGATTTCCGGTGACAATATTGACCGCGAGGCACTGCGTGAAGAAATTGGTGTGCTAGGAGACTCTCTTGTCGTCGCGGGCACCCCTTCTAATGTACGCGTACACGTTCATACTAATGAACCTGAAACCGTTTTTCAGATCGCTGAAAAATATGGTGTTGTGTCTCACAAAAAGAAAGATGACATGCTAGAGCAGCATAAAAATCTTCTTACATCCAAAGAACAACGCACCGGCATCCTCACAGACTCCACATGTGATCTGCCGGATGAGCTGTTAAAAAAATATGATATCCATGTTGCACCGCTTAAATTGTTCATTGATGGTAACGAACTGCTCGACAAAGTAGATATCTCTACTGAAGTATTTAATAAAATGCTTCCGGATTCCAAGTCCGTAAAAACATCTCAGCCGTCTCCGGGACATTACAAAGCACTCTATGAAGACCTTAAAGCAAATTACGAAGAAGTTGTTGCACTGCACGTAATGGCTGCTCACAGCGGCACTTTCCAGTCTTCGAAAAACATGGGTGCTTCAATCCTTGATAACCCACAGGCTGTTGACACATACACACTGACCGGTGGCCTCGGCCTTATTACTCTTGAAGCCGCAAAACTTGCCCAACAAGGCAAGGGCGCAAAAGAAATTGCTCAGCGTGTAGAAGACATGCGTAACAATGTTTTCGTACTGGTTGCAATGGACACAGTAGACTTCGCGGTTAGAGGCGGTCGCCTGAATAAAAATATAGGCACTGTCGCCAAGCTGCTAAATATTAAACCCATACTCGAATTTGCACCAAAAAACGAAGGCCGATGTGGTATCGTCGCAAAATGTTTTGGTGTTCGCCATTCTGAAGCACGTCTGATAAATCTGCTTAAAAAGCGCGTTATGGGCAAAACAAATTTACGTTTTGCCATCACTCATGTTGAAGCACCGGAAAAAGCAAAACGGCTTGCTGACATGATCAAAAAAGAATTTCACTCTAATATTGAGTTTGAGCTTCAGGCAGCTCCAGTCCTCGGCTGCTACAGTGGTCCGGGAGCATGTGCCGTATCAGTATTATGCGATTACTAGTTGCAAAATTTAGATAAAACACACTCCAAAAAAGCCGCTCATAAATATGAGCGGCTTTTTTTTTCGTTCTATTAGGTATAACCGACGGGGGAAGCACTTCTAAGGCTGTGAAATTCGCTTGATCCTAAAAAAGATAGTATACAGTACTGGCACAATAATTAATGTAAGCACTGTTGCGAAGGTCAATCCGAAGCATATCGTCACAGCCATCGAGGCCCAGAATCTATCAATAACAAGTGGAAGCATTCCAAGCACCGTAGACATAGCTGCCATTAACACCGGTCTAATACGACTTACAGATGACTCCAGCACAGCCATATATGGCTCTTTTCCGTCTGCAATCTCAACATCAATCTGATCAATCAGAATAACTGCGTTTTTAATTAACATGCCGGACAACGACAGAAAACCGAGCAAGGCAAGAAAACCAAAAGGCTGCCGTGTGAGCAACAAGCCGCTTGTTACACCGATAATAGAAAGCGGAACAGTAAGCGCGATAATCAGCGGCTGACGGTATGCATTAAACAGCATAACAACCACAAGAGCCATGGCAAGAAACGTAACAGGCAGTCCCTTTGCAACATAGAAACGAGACTCATTCGATTTGTCCCAGTCGCCGCCCCATTCAAGCGTATAGCCTGCAGGCAAGGTAAGGGATTCGATCGCCGGTTTTATTTTACGCCGTAAGGTTTCCGCAGTTCCAACCCGCGGATCACATTGCACAGTAATTGTGCGTTGATGATCCCTTCTGCGGATGGTGGATTCTTCCCACTTCGTCGTCACGTCAGACACAAGCTGTCCCATAGGAACCCCTTGCGTGGAATTCATATTGTACACCTGAAGCATGCGCATATCTTCCACACGGTGACGTTCATTTTCCGGTGGACGTAAAATAATCGGAAGTAACTTGTTTCCTTCACGAAAGACGCCCATCGGCACACCGTCATAGCCACGCTTCATAGCCAACGCAACATCTTCCCGGGTAACACCGACACGCAACCCACGAGCCTGCGAGTATTCAGCCTCAATAACTTTTACAGGCTGGCGCCAATCATCCCGCACATATTTCGCTGTAGGTTCAGCCCGCATAATAGATTTTGCCTGCTCTGCAAGCGTGTGCAACACTGTTCTATCCGGGCCTCTGAACCGTGCTTCAACTTTAAACTTAGCGGCAGCACCGAGTGGAAACCTGCGCACTCGCGGCTCGGCATACAAGAATTTTTCATCAAGTTGTTTTTGAACAAAATCTATAGTTTCATCAAGATTTTCTGCATGGTTTACGTTGAGAATCAACTGACCATAGGACGAGTTCATGAATTCCGGTTCCAGTGAAAGATAGAAACGTGTTCCACCTCCACCAATAAAGGAAGCCACATCGTTAATTGTCGGATAATCCAAAAGTGTTTTCTCCAACTTTCGCAAGTCATCGGAAACCACTTCAACATTTGTCCCTTCCGGCAACCAGTAGTCTACAATAAGCTGAGGACGACGAGATTCTGGAAAAAATGTTTTATCCACGTACTTAAAGTTAACAATTGCGGTGACAAGCAAGATTCCCATAACCGCAAGCGTAACCCATCGAAAACGAATACAAAAATCAAGAATCTTCTTATAAATAGTAAAGAAAACACCGGCATACGGATCTTTTCCTTGCATGTTTGCAGGTACTTTAAGACCAATATAGCACCACAATACAGATACAGTCATGGCAAGCACCCAGCTTACCAGCAATGAAACTCCAACTACAACGAACAGAGATTCACAGAACTCACCCGTATTATTGTCTGCAAGATAAACCGGCAAAAACGCCAGCGCAGCAACTATTGTTGCACCAAGCAAAGGCCATGCAGTTTCTGAATACGTCTCTTTTGCAGCCTGCATTCTGTCTTTACCAAGCTGTAACTTAATCAACATACTCTCAGTCACAACAATCGCGTTATCGACAAGCATCCCCAGTGCAATAATCAACGCACCTAACGAAATACGCTGCAAGTCAACATGAAGCCCCCGCATAATGAGAAAAGTTGTTGCAATGGTCAGCAACAATCCCAGCCCGATAAGCAGACCACTTCGCATCCCCATGAAGGCGAACAATAACGCGACAACAATAAGCAGTGCAGCACCGAGATTAAGCATGAACTCATCAATGGATTTTTGCACAAGGTCTGACTGCATTGCTACGACAGAAATTTCCATACCGATTGGCAAGAACTCTTTAAGCTCTTCGATGCGCGCCTTAACAGCCTCACCCATTTCAATAACATTACCGCCTGAAACTGTTGAAGCAGCAATGCCTAAAGAAGGTTTCCCGTTAAAGCGCATCTGCTTGGAAACAGGTTCCACGTATCCCTTGCGTATATTTGCGATGTCACGCAGAAACACCATCTTATCTGAAGCACCGTGACTGACGATCAAGTTTCCAACAGCCTCTACGCTATTAAACTCACCGTTTACAGCAAGGCGTACCCGCTCTCGTCCTAGGTTTATATTACCCGAATCAACAACAATGTTCTGCTTGTCCAGAGCATTAAACACTGCTGCGGGAGGTATGCCACGTTCTGAAAGAGAACTGTTTGAAATATCAACATAAATGCATTCCTGCTGCGCTCCCCAAATTTCAACTTTTGCGACATTCTTTACCAACAAAAGTTCTTTACGAAGCTCATCGACCTGATCTTTCAGTTCTGCGTACGAAAAACCGTCACTGGTAACAGTAAGAAAGACACCATACACATCGCCAAAATCATCACGGATAATAGAAGGGTTTACCCCTGGAGGAAGCGACGGAGCGACATCACGCATTTTTTTACGCAAGTCGTCCCAAATTTGGGGCAGCTCTTGAGCGTGCTTACTCTCCTGAATATCCACCCATACAACGGATAGTCCCGGACGCGACATAGAGCGGACATGCTTCAAACTTTCCATCTGCTGGATTGCGGTTTCAAGCACATCAGTAACTTCTTCTTCAACCTGAATAGTACTGGCACCGGCATACTGGGTGACAACAATGGCTGTTTTAAGCGTAAATTCCGGATCTTCAAGTTTTCCCATTTTAAAATAGGAAAACGCACCGGCAGCAAAAAGAAGCAAAACAATAAACTGAGTTATTGCACGCTTTTTGATAGATAATTCTGCTAAGTTCATTGCTTCTTACCTACTTACCGGAGTTAAGCAAACGAACTTTCTGACCAGCGGACAAGTAATGGGCACCGGCAATAACAACCCATTCACCTTGCTTAAGTCCGTCAACAACTTCCACACCGTTAGAAAACATCTGACCGATTGCGACTGAACGGCGTTCAACTGATGAGGACACGTCATCATACACCCATACTGCAGACTGTCCTTCTGCATTTGCCACAACTGCAGTTTCTGGAAGAATGTAATGAGCGGTGACTTTAGTCCCAGCAAAATGCAACGTTACATTTGCAGCCATTCCAGGGTAAAAGCTTATGTCTTTCGGGCGGCTGAATTGAACAGTCAACGGATAAGTTCGAGTCTCCGGTTCTACATCAAATCCAAGTTCTTTCACATTGGCTTTTATCTGCTTACCAGGAAACGCTTCAAGTTCCACAGTTATGTTCTGTAAATCTTTCTGACGAATAATAAGGTTGTCCGGAAGCCCTACGGTAACCTCAAGTTTTTCAATATCCTGTAATTTTACGACAGGTTGTCCAGCTGTTATGGTTTGATAATTATCCATGTATTTCGCTGAAATGTATCCGCTAAACGGGGCTTTAAGCGAAGCATAGCCAAGGTCTGTCTTTGCCTTATTCAACTGTTCCTTAAGAGATTTCACCTTAGCTTGTGCAGTCTTGAACGCCGCCTCTGCCTGATCAAAAGAGGCCTTCGCGGCGTTATCTTCTGCAAAAAGAGTATGATAACGCTGGTAACCAAGCTGCGCTTCTTTAAGTGCTGCTTTCGCACCAAACAGCTGAGCCTCGAGTCCGCGAACCTGAATTTTGAAATCTACCGTATCAAGAGCAGCAATTAAATCACCTTTTTTTACATACTGCCCCATAGCTACAGGGTAATTTATGAGTTGACCGCCCACGCGAAATGCCAAGGCAACTTCTGAAGTCGCCTCCACTTTGCCCGGAAAAACTCGAGTTGCAACTTGACCTGCAGGTTCAACCTTCATTGCTTTTACGGGGCGAATAACGTTGGCAACCTTCTCTTCCTTACATCCCACCAGAAGCGGCAGCAGACACAAAGCAATAAGCACAATTTTTCGAACCATAAGAACACCCTACTAAGCTAATATACCATTAAGAAATAGATCCTTGATAGAAGCAATCGTCTCGTCGTCAAGCTCTCCCCTTCTAGCTTCACTACGGACGATAGTCTGACAAAAATCTTCAAACAGTCGCGCAAGCACTTCCACATTTACCGGCTTAAATAGTCCCGATTCTATCCCTCTACTGAACTGAATTTTTAAATTTTCCTCAACCTCTTTGCTACGCTCAGCAATCATAGCGTCTACAACCTCATCGCCTGATGAGCCAAATCCATTTCCGACAATATTGTACAGCCTGATATACTCGTACCGCTTCTTAAAAGCTGCGCGCCGTGCCTGTAAAAAACTTCCAATAACAGTCAACGGTTCCGCGTCACTTTGAAAAATCGGACGTAACTCGCTTGTAATATCGTCAATTACACCGATCATAATTTCCCTGAATAATTCCCGCTTACTCGAAAAAAACTTATAGAGAGTACCTATTGCGAACTCTGCCTCTGACGCTATTTCCTGCATAGAAACAGAATGATACCCCTGTTCTGCAAACAGACGCATGGCCGCATTCATAATTTCTTTTCTATGTCGCTCTTTCTCACGTTCTTTACGGGACAACGGGGGGGAACTCGTACTCATATATTCCTCATTCATTCTATGAATTAGTATTCATTTTTTAAAACAACTCTTTTTTTTCATAAATCTTCAGGAACTTCAATGTAAATAAAAAGTCCCTGTAGATTTAATAATCTACAGGGACTTTTTATTTACATTGAACGACTCGGGACTATTCAACGTCGTCAACCCATTTTGTCAATGCCGCGATAATCTTTCTAGCCTGATCCGGGCTGGAAATATTAAACTTGGACTGAGCGCGATATTCACCGTTCATTTTACGGTAACGACGAATTGTATATTTCTCTGGTCCATAGTCCTCTTTCTTATTGTCCCACTGCTGATAACGGAAAATGATGGTAGTCCATGCACCTTTTGTAAGAACCTCTTTATCCAGTTCTTTTACAACAAGGAGGTCACCCTCTTCATAGTTAATCGTGAGTTCTTCAATTGTACTGCTCATGCTACTCCTCGTAATCTAGAAATATTGAGCTTGGGTACTACGCTATCGGATCCGGTGCAAGGAAATACAACGGATCTAATCCTCAAACCCTTCCATCTCTTCCTCTGCACTCTTTTCTGCCGCCGTCTGCCATATCTGAGGCGCTTCCCCCAACTGACGTTTTGCCTCACGTAGTCCAAGGTTAAATGCCTTTAAATTTAGTCCTAAAATTTTTGGAGGTAACGTTTCCTCCAAAGACTTTCGAACAATCCTCGGTTCTGCAAACGAAAGCAAGTGTGTTACAGTACCGAGAACTATTGTGTTTAATGTCAGTTCGTTACCAATTTTCTCTTTGGCAAGTTTTGTAAAAGGCAAACCGACAAACTGGTTTGTCGGTGCATGCTGCACGAGCTCCGAATCAACCAACAACACACCACCACGTTTCAGGAAACGGTAATATGCATTACACGCAGGCTGTGACAATGCCACAAGCAAATCAAGATTCTCAGTTTTAGGAAAACTAATTTCGGAACTGCTTACAACAACATCCGCTCTACTCGAACCACCACGGGCTTCCGGCCCGTAACTTTGCGTTTGCGTAACATTATACCCATGTCCAAGCGCCAAAGAATGACCAAGCACACGGCCAAGCGTGATAAGCCCCTGCCCACCAGTGCCAGACAGACGAATCTCAAAACGCTCTATCTGCTGTAGCTCTTTCATGTGACTTACTCCTCTGGCCGCAAGGAACGACGCAGTTCACTATAACGCTCTTCAAGCCCCGGTCGATCAAGCATCTGGAAAACGCCTGTAGGAATTCTGGTATCACCTTCCTTTAGCTTTTCAACTTTAACAGTGTTTTTCTTCAACCAGGTATACATATCAACAACATTACGGAATTTATTCTTACGACCATATTGCGTAGGACATGGAGTTAGAGCTTCCAGAACAGAAAATCCAGGATGCATAATCGCCTGCTGCATCAAAGAATCAAGCTGATTAGCATGAAAAGAAGTACTTCGCGCCACAAAGTTCGCTCCGGCTGCTTTTGCCAATTCTACAGTATCAAAGGGCTGTTCCAGTGAACCGTATGGCGATGTCATAGACAAATCACCTTGCGGAGTTGCTGGAGAACATTGCCCACCTGTCATTCCGTAAATCTGGTTATTCAAAATAAGAGCGGTAACGCCGATGTTTCTACGCGCAGCATGAATAAGATGGTTACCGCCAATAGACAGGGCATCACCGTCACCCATGACACAGATTACATGAAGTTCAGGATTCGCCATTTTTATGCCGGTGGCGAATGTCAAAGCCCGTCCATGTGCAGTGTGTACTGTATTAAAATCGACATACACAGCCATACGGCCGGAGCAGCCAATACCTGCAACAATCACTACGTTGTCTTTGGGAAGCTGTAAGGCATGCACACTACGCACAAGAGAGCCCAGAACGATGCCATGCCCGCACCCAGCGCAGAACACATGCGGAAACTTTTTATTATGCCGCAGATATTCATGGATAAGTTTTGTAACGTCAGACATGTCACACCTACAATATAGCTTTAAGAATTTCAGACGGAGTAATAATCTGCCCATCCACACGGTTCAATGTACGAATACGGGAACGCCCGTTGTTAACTCGTTTTACCTCACGGGAAATTTGTCCCATATTCATTTCCGGCACAAGAACATGCTCACATTGCATACACAGCCTTTCTACTGCAGGCCGGGCAAACGGGAACAATGTTTTCAAAGTAAGCAGGCCAACCTTATGCCCACGCTCCCGGGCCTGATCCACTGCATGGTGGGCAGAACGTGCAACACAACCATACGCAACAATCGCATAGTCGGCGTCTTCAAGACAATATTCATCTACCAACACAACATCATGGTAATAATTGTCTATTTTTCTAAATAGCCGGGTCATAAACTCGCTGACCTCGTCCGGCCGAGAAGTAGGGTATCCCATCTGGTCATGGGTAAGCCCTGTTACATGACACCGATACCCCTGTCCGATTGGAGCCATTGCCGGTACACCGCGCGCAGCTTCCGCATACGGCTTAAACCATTCAGGTGGTACAGCAGGCTGCATACGGGAGAGCACTTCCAGTTCGTCCGCATGTGGAATAGTAATTTTTTCTCTGGTATGCGCTGTAACTTCATCAATCAACAGGATGACCGGTGTGCGATATTTTTCTGCCATGTTAAAAGCCACAACAGTCATCTCCAGACATTCTGGAACAGTGGACGCCGAAAGAACAATAATAGGATGATCCCCATGCGTTCCCCATCGGGCCATCTGCACATCACCCTGCGCTGGAGACGTTGGTAAGCCGGTACTTGGCCCTCCACGCATAACGTTTACAATAACAAGTGGTGCTTCAACCATACACGCATACCCGATAAGTTCCTGTTTCAAAGAGAAACCCGGGCCGGAAGTAGCTGTCATGGCCTTACGGCCAGTTAACGAAGCGCCGATTGCCGCCCCCATACTGGCTATTTCATCTTCCATTTGTAAAAAAACACCGTCCTCAGTACGGGGCAGGCGTTGCGCCATAATCTCCATAATCTCTGTGGACGGTGTAATTGGGTACCCCGAATAAAACGAGCATCCTGCCAATAATGCTCCTTGAGCAACAGCTTCGTTGCCCTGAGCAAATAATTCCGTTCTTTTCCTACGTCTTCTGTGAGCCATATCTAGCCCTCTACAACTGCTTTTTGAGGAGTTACGTCTGATCCGCTTGTTTTTCCAGCTCCGCCAGTTTCACCCGGTTCACAACTAGCTCTAATATGCATACCGTTTTCAGAAACTTTCGGCCTGACCGCAATCGCAAAATCAGGGCAATGAAGTTCACAAAAACCACAATTAATACACTCTTCCGGCTGAACCACCTCTGCCTTACCTAACGCATTGAGTTGAAGAACCTTCCCGGGACAGAATGCAACACATAAACCGCATCCTTTACACCAATCGGGGTATACACACACAAGAGTTTGGCCTTTTTTCTTCTTTGGCATTGCCGCACCGGACACCTGTAGCTTGTGGTGGCATAGCCACCGATGAAATCAAACTCCCCACTTAACCGAAGCAAGAAGAGAGGAACCTTAAGCTCAGATAAAATACCTTGTAGCTACCCGAACAAAATACTTACCTAGGCTGTTACATGCTGCTTTCGCTTACTGCAAGACAATTTAGGTTTTTTGTCAGTAATAATATGGCATTATACAGAAAACACTTTTTTCTAGTGGGTAACGATTCAATCATCCTTTGTCTTCCATCAAAGACTGAACATACCCAACGTGTAACAAATAATCAAAAAAGTCTTCCACACATGTTCCTTACTACTTGTTTCACACCAATTATTTTCAGCCGGTTCAAATAAAAAAAGCTGAGGACAAAAATCCTCAGCGTACAAGCGTTATTGTAACATTATATATAAGAGCATCACTCTGGATATAACGTGCTTATTATTTCTCTATACTATTCTGCCTTCTTCTCTTCCGACGGCATACTATAAAAATATCCAATTCCACGAACGGTTACAATGCGTTCCATTCTGTCGCTCACGTCCCCAAGCTTCTTACGCAGTTTGCTAATATGCACATCAATACTACGATCATAGGGGGCAAGCTCTTTCCCCAGTGCTTTCAGAGAAATTAATTCACGCGGAACAGTTTGCCCAGCAGCGTCAATCAGCATCTCAAGAATAGCATATTCCACCTGAGTTAACCCAAGGCTAACGCCATTGCGGCGCACAAGTCTGGCGCTGGTATCAATCTCTACACCATCAAACATATATGTACGGCTACGTGAAACAGAGCCAACATAATTTGTGCGGCTTCGTCGCAGGATACTTCGTACACGGGCAATTAATTCCCGTTCGAGTATCGGCTTACACAGATAATCATCCGCCCCCATCTCCAGCGCGACAATCTTATCAATACTATCCGGACGGGAAGATAACACCACAATGGGTATTTGAGACTGACTCCGCAATGAAGCAAGAAAATCAAACCCGTTCATATCCGGCAAATTCATCTCCATTATCAGCAGATCATAGGCACCAGTCAGTTCCAACGCAGCAACTTCTGCCGCGCTATTACACTCTGTGCACGAGAAACGTTCTTCTCTCAATGCCGTTGCATAGGCACGGCTCGCTTCTTTGTCTGAATCAACCAACAACAGGGAGTTCATATATAATGTCCTTGTGGGCATTTTTTTCCGATGCCCGCCTTCTATGCATAGATACTACAAGATCAGTGCCAAACAACAAACACTCTAAAGATTCGCTCAACACTTACTTAATAATAGCTGAAAAACACCGTCATTAGCCACATGCACGTTCTAAAGAAATATTAACAGCAAGGAAAGGGAAAGATAGTACCCCCATTGGCACAGTCTATGCTTCAGTTACAGTAACTAAAAGTTTTACCTCTCTGTGTGGCAATTTTTTCCGTCCGCCTTCTTCAGGAAAGAACACACTTGGAGGCTTACATGGAACCGACTATCATTATTGAAAGAGCTATTGATTCTACTCAGTGCCCTGCACCAACAAAAATCAACTCTGACGAAAAACACCTTGTTGCATTATGTCTGGAAGGCAATCAGGTCGCATGGAATCGCTTTGTTTCTGACTTCGGCGCTATTATCCGTCATGCTGTTTCATGGACGCTCAACCATCATGGTGTAGCAACTGTCGCATCAGATGATATCGTACAGGATATCTTCTTCCGCCTCATCAAATCCGAATATCGTTTACTTGAAGCTTGGGACAGCTCTCGCGGAACATTGAAAACATGGCTGGCTGTTGTATCCCGCAGTGCAGCAATCGACTTTATTCGCACAGACCGTACCTATTTATATGATGCAATTGATGAACACGAAAACATCAAAGCAGAAGCAGCTCACCTTCTGGACATGCCGGAACTGCCATTGCACGTTCTTTCAACCAGACAAAAAAGCGTGCTTCAATGCTTATACGGTGAAGACCTCACCGCAGTAGAAGCAGCAAGGCAGCTTGATATCCATCCGCAGACAGTGCGCAGTATCCATCACACAGCCTTGCAAAAGCTTCGCGCAGCAATGTTCCATTAAGATTTTTTTTAATCGTTAGTACAGAATTAGACTTCATCAGCTCCCATTTAGCAAAATGGGAGCTTTTTCTCTTTTGAGACACATCGCACAACTAGCTGATTATAAAGACTATATTTTTAAGAACTAAATAAAACATAAAAAAAGCAAAATAATCTATTTATTTTGTAAACCTTTTTCCCGTGGAGACGATTAGATATGTAACACGGCACTCATGGATGAGAGCCAACTACAAATCATTATTCAATATCTTCACGGAGGAAGTTATTATGGCATTAGCAATCAACAACAACCTGATGGCAAACAACGTTACCCGTAACCTTTCTAACCATTACGGCAAACTTAGTAGTTCCACTCAGCGTTTATCTTCCGGTCTCCGCGTTAGCTCAGCAGCAGATGACGCAGCTGGTCTCGCAATTCGCGAACTTATGCGTTCAGACATTGCAGCCCTTAATCAAGGTGTTCGTAACGCTAACGACGGTATCTCCATGATCCAGACTGCTGACGGCGCACTTGGCGTTATCGACTCCAAGCTCATCCGTATGAAAGAGCTTGCAGAACAGGCAGCCACTGACACCTACACAGCTGACCAGCGTGTACTTATCAACCAAGAATATCAGGCAATGGCAGATGAAATCAATCGTATCGCAAGCGATACCGATTTCAACGGTAAAAAATTACTTGATGGCACAGGTCTTGATGTCAAAAAAGCTTCTGGTACTGCAGTCGCTTCTGCTGGTTCTGTACTTACTACAGACTCAACGAGCGTCTTAACTGCTGCTAATACTGGTGATACTTTTACAGCAACCAACAATGATAGATTTGGCTTTACAGTTGTAGACACTTACACTTCTAGTGCCGCATCTGAGACGATGACATACACCCAAGTTGATTCCAGTCAAGTTGTCGTTTCTGATAACGGTTATGGTGGCAACAACACTACTGACATTACCGCCAGCGCTGAGCTCATGGCGTTTTATGCAAATGCAATTGCTAACAATAACGCTACATTTGAAGTTTCAAGTGATGACATTAACTGGACATCTCAAGCAATCGGGGCTACCGCTGCCGGTACTGCTGGACAGAGCATTCGCATCACCATTGATGACGGCGTGAATAAACGAGTCGATACAATTACGAACAATGACTCTGCTGCCGTTTTAACACTTACTGCAGCTACAGGCGGACTGGCAACATCTGCAGCGTCTAACGCATCTGCAGGTACAATTACGGCATCAAGCTCTGAAACTACTAGCGTTAATGTTCATTTTGGTTCAAGCAGCGCATCTACAGATAGCTACAATGTAGAACTTGGCAGATCTGATGCAGACTACCTTGGCATTGGAGCGAATGCAGGAGACCACGTACTCACTGCTGGCTCAGCAAAACAAGCTCTTGAAAACATCAATGAAGCAATCAAAATGAAAGATGCTACTCGTGCAGGCCTTGGTGCTACACAGAACCGTCTTTCTGCTACTATTGACAACATCTCTGTTCAGAAAGAAAACCTTCAGGCTGCTGAGTCCCGCATCTCTGACGTAGACGTAGCAACTGAAATGACTGAATTCAACAAACAGCAGATCCTTGCTAACGCAGCAGTTTCCATGCTTTCTCAGGCAAACAACCTGCCTCAGATGGCTCAGAAACTCCTCGGCTAGTAAGAACATAAGCTCTTATTCGCTAGTTACTACCCCTGCCTCATATGAGGCA
Source organism: Halodesulfovibrio aestuarii DSM 17919 = ATCC 29578 (assembly GCF_000384815.1). Lineage (NCBI taxonomy): Bacteria > Pseudomonadati > Thermodesulfobacteriota > Desulfovibrionia > Desulfovibrionales > Desulfovibrionaceae > Halodesulfovibrio > Halodesulfovibrio aestuarii. The sequence goes on along the minus strand of NZ_ARQF01000021.1, from coordinate 405,689 downwards.
GGGGTTTTCTTTTGCTGAGCATTGGCAAGTCACCTACTGTCCATAACATCTCACAGGTGTAATATTTCGCAGTTTAAAAAAGAAGTAATGTGTTAATGTATAAGAGTTTCGACTTAATTGGTAGTTTGAATACAAACAGATGAATGTTGATAACCATCATTACGTTAAACACCAAATTAGTACCGACGAATAAACATAGTCATTACCATGGTACGTTATTAAAGCCGTATTTCTCAAAAGCAATATGTATATTCACGCGGATTACTTCTAACATCCTTAAGGTACAGCACAAAACAGTACAAAACAACTGACACTCTCATCCACTGTTTCGCATTATTACACTGCCGATGACACCAGAAAGATACCCCTTAAAAATCACTTACACTTTGTTATGATTGCCCACTGCTAGTCGTTTATTCAGGACACATCACAAAAAAAAGGTGGCATCCTTTGGATACCACCTTTTCTACTTCTATTATGCTTACTTGTCTGACAACTGGCTCTTCAGTTGGAACTCCAGCATTGACTGAATATTCTGATATTGCGACAAAGTTTTTTCCGTTTTCGCGTATTTTGCAATGAGTTGCTTCTCTAAAGCATCAACACGGGCTAGCTCATCCTCCATCTTCTTTTTAAGACCATAGATAGGATGATCAATTTGATCCGTATAACCTTTAATCATTACATTAAAAGTACCCGTTCCCGCAGCAGTAATCTCATTTAACGCGTTGATTGTCTCTTTTACTTTACCTTCTTTTATCGCAATCGTTGCTGAATGCGTGCCTGTAGAGGTATCAACAACCTTAAAACTCAAGCCCTTTGCATTACCTTCTTTAATTGTAGCAAGTTGGGTTGTTGCATCATAGCCGACCTGCTTATCAACACCATTGACCTTCATCGTAATAGTGTTGGAATCACCAGTAGTTGGAAGCGCGACACCATCATATTCAATGGCATATGTTCCAGCAGAAGTTAATCCAAGGGCATACATACTATTGTTAAATTCTAACGTAGAATCATCACTGCTTCCACCCTGTCCAGCAGCAGCAAACACGTTTGCAACAGCTTCAGGGTCAGCCTTAAGAAGATCCATAAAGGTCTGCTTACCATCGCTAATTACAGTAGCATCTTTATTGAACTCTAGTTTACCAAAGTTCTTATCATCTGTACGAGCAATAGTTTTAACCCCAAGTGTACCAAGTGTAGCGTATAGATCATCACCTGCCCCACTACCTTGAATAAAACCATCCCCCTGCGTTGTAAGAATATTTTTTAAGGTGTTCTCAACGGCTTTAATCTGTGAGTTACTTTTCAGACTGTAATGTACACCCTTCTTATCTAACTCTTCATTTTCATAGTTCTTAACTAAATCAAAACCCGTACGCAGTTGGTTTGTAAGCTCAACAAATTTTTCAACATTACTCACAATGGCGTCGTAATCAGTATCGATTTTGATAACCACACCATCTTCTATGGCATTCAGGTTATACGTAACGCCTTCTGTTACATCACTAATGGAGTTTGAATCACGTTGTAGTTCAATCCCGTCAATCACAAATCGTGCGTTCTTAGATGCAACAGCTGTTACGGCGGGGGTTCCAGCAGGTAAAGCGACTGCAGGATCTTGTTGCCCCTCAAGAACAGCCTGAAGTTCAGGAGACAGTGTAATATCATGCCCGGCACCTAAATCCATACCTCGCATCTGAAGTTTGAACTTAGAATCATACCCAAGATCAACAACAGAAGCCTTAACTTTATTATCAGAGGCAAGTGAAATAGCGTTAGCTAATTCCTTAGTTGTCATTCCTGACTTCACGCCAACAGAATAAGTCTTGCCATCATAATCAAAGGTCATCGTAGTGTCGGCTGCAGTATATGCAACTTCATCTAGATCATTAGAGGTCACTGTAGCAGCAGATGCAAGTTCCTTTACATCCAGAGTATGAACTCCTTCTTCAGCACCAGCTTTTACTGTGGCTGTGGCAATCTCACTCTTGGAAGAGGTCACTTTTTTTACAAGAAACTCATCAACGGTATCCATTGATTCGAGCTGTTTCTTGTATGTCATAAGAGTGTTATTCAAGCCCTCGATCTGTTCTTTCTTAAAACTTGTTTCAGCTTCTTCTTTGGAAAGCTGATTATAACGGAATTTTTCCGTTTTAACTGTCGCATCAATAATGGAGTTAAAATCCGTTTTTGTTGCCCAGCCTGCAAAAATTGTTTTGGATGACCAATAATCAGACATGACTCACTCCTACTTCAAATAATCGAGCAAGCTCAAATTCATTATTTTTGCGCTCGTAGAGAGCACTGATTTATAAATGTAGTTTGCCCGGTCAGATTCAGTTGACACTTTTGCAACATCAATGTCCTGAATCACAGAAATTCGTGATTCAGTGGAAATTTTACTTTTTCCATGTGCATCGAGCGCAAATTCTAAACGGTTTTGCCTTCCGCCTAATACGCCTGTTTCGGTGGTGATATGTTCATTAGCAATCTTAAGATCACCTAAACACTTCTTCACACCATCCTGATCGTCCATTTCTAAAGAAGCTATAAGATTTCCTACAACTTCAAAGATATTTTTTTCTGAAGGAAGTCCATCAACAGCTGCAGTGGCACCGGTTGCTTTGTCTGCATATATACCGCCAAAGAAATTTGAGCCTACACTGTTAACTTGTACACTGTTGCCTTCACTAATTTCTATACGGATCGCGGAGTCTACCGGATTAACTAAAAACTGCTCACCCTTGTTCAGAACACCGGTTCCGCCTAAATCGAGCTGACCACCCGGAATATTCAAAAATTCATCAGTTGAGCCGGTCGAACGAATCCATGATTCGCCATTGTCCAAGCTATAGGAAAACTCAACGGGAGTCGCAGCGCCAATGGTTACAGAGGGATCATTCTCAATACGCACAGCTATTGGGCTTTTGAAAACCCCGCTTGCTACTGGATTGATTGTCGCATTAGCTCCATAATATCTTGCATCTGCTTCACCATCAATTGATCCTGTGTAAATGGCAGCAGGCCGGATAACCATAGAAGTGTCTTGAGTAATTTGTTCGCCTGCCTCAAAATTGACTTCAACCCCGCCAAGCTGCACTGGAATAGTACCTGGTCCACCCGCTGGGATTGTCGCATTCTTCCATGTAGTTCCTCCATCTTCTGAGTACGTAAATGGAATAGCTGCTACGCCAACATTCTGAGTTGCTGTCGGTACCGGAAATTTGATTGCAATACTTTTTTCAGCATCGCCATTAATGCTGTGTACAAGAGTCTGATTAGCATTCTCGACAGTCGCCCCCAGCCCAACCTGATACGCTGGCTTATCAATAGCTGCACCTGCAAATAATGAGTTGCCTGCGTAATCACCATTTGTAAGCCCAACAAGCTGAACCTGAAGTTCGCGAAGCTCTGTTGCTATCAAATCTCGCTGTTTTGTTGTGACAGTACCGGTTGCGCCCTGTTCTGCCAGCTCCTGCATACGGATAATTGTTTTGCTGATAGTGCCCATCTGCTCGTTCGCAGTATCAAGCCAACCCTTAGCACTGGTTATATTTTCATTGTACTGAGCCAATGAATTGATGTGACTTTGCAAATCAAGCACAAGAGCAGCACCACTTGGGTCATCAGAAGGACGGTTGATACGCTTTTGACTTGCGGCCTGTTCCCCTAAACGAAGAATTTCAGACATTGAACTGTTCATTCCGTTAAGGGACTGGGTGTATATCATACTACGAGCAATACGCATTATACTTCTCCTACGCTAAGACTTCAGTCTAAGGATGGTGTCAAACATTTCATTTGCAGTGGTGATTAATTTAGAAGCTGCATCAAAACTATTCTGGAATTTAGATAAGTTTGAAAGCTCTTCATCCATGTTCACACCAGCCTCGGACTGCTGACGACTTTCAAGATCTTTAGTCACAGTTTCGTTATAAACCTTGTTTCGTGACGCGCCATCCATATCGGCACCAACAAGCGCTGTCAGAGAGCTTAAATGCTTTGAAAACGTTGTTGAAGTGTTTGTGTGGATAGAGTCTAAGGTAACAGACTTGTCCATCAGTTTATGTAAAGCTGTCGCATTAGTGTTGTCCCCACTGTTAACAAGTCCAAGTCCATTAACAACAGCTGCGTTAATACGCTTAGGGTCGTTTGCAATACGTGCTTCAAGAGCTATATCAGCACAGCTTGAGCCACTAAAGAAGGTGTTAAGCCCCATAGCTGCAAGAACACCTGAGGTGTCTCCGGCAAATTCAAAACTTCCGTCTACGGTTCTAGACTTCAATTTCAGTCGACCACCTTCAATGGTTGCTTCCATCTTTGGTGCTCCTGTCGGAGTATCGTTAATTTCATCAACAAGCTGCTGCAGGGTCATTCCCGGAGTTACAGCTATTTCAACGCGATCACCGTCCGGAGCACCCTGCGGTGTATACGTCTGGAAACTCAACGTACCGTCAGTAATCTTATTGCCGTACACCAAGTTAGACATATCAAATGCTACATTGGGGTCGAGTACAGCATTAGTACTTACAGTTTCTTTATAATGCTCAAGTCCTGCGCCTTGTGAATGCTGATAGTTTGTCTGCCAAATGAGTTCTTTCGCGAATGCATCCATTCTTTCTTGATAGCTAACAATTCCGCTATCACGGGCAGCTAACAACCCACCTAAGCGACCACCGCTAAGACGGCCGGCTTCATTACCATAACCGCCAAGTGGCGTTATATTTACAAGGTGTGCAGAAGTTTTTTTCCAGTAGACTGCGTCCTTCGCAACAATGTTGAATGAATCAGATTTTGATAACGCAGTGGCCGGAGCTGAATCTTCAAACCAAATTGAAACACCATTCACAACGACCTTGTTATCAACATCACCCGATGTAAACGTACGTTCAACACCATCTTCATCTGTAAGCCAAGTTTTTCCGCCATCAGTTGATACTCTGAATTCTGCGGTACCTACTGCGCCGGCGTTAATCATTTCAACCTTAAGTTCTTGTGAGCTCTGACCTTCAAACTTAATTGCACCTTCAAAAGCTGACCCGGATGCTAAATTAGTAGTAGCTTCAGGACCTTTTTGAACCAGTTCAAAAGCATCGATCCCATCCACAAGAGTTTGTCCGGCCTGAGTGATTATTGTAAAAGAACCATCTGTCTGTTGAATGGATTTTACAGGAAGCAACACACCCAACTCACGAACTTTACGATCTCGTTCGTCGTGTAATACAAGGTTTTCAGGCTGCGCCATAATGCTTCTATTTAACTCGGCAATATCCTTCATTAAAGCATTTGCATCTCCAACGCCAAGCTCGATAGCTTTATTGGTTGCCTGCTGTTCCTGCTTTAACGAATCACTCATAGTATGCAGCATTGTTGCCAAAGTGTTCGAATACTCTGAAAGTTCCATACGGTATGCAGAACTATCCGCATCCTGAGTAAGCGCGTTCCAGCTTGAAAAGTACTTATCAAGCGCAGCAGAAAGTCCATAACCTTTATCGCCCTGCTTAAACAAGGATTCAACACTGTACAATGTTTCCGCTTTTGCATTCCAAAACTGTTGTTGACCATTTGAAGCCAAGTACTGCTGCTCAACAAAGTAATTGTAATGACGATCAAGATTCACTGCATCTGCACCAGTTCCAAACTGCATGCCATTGCGTGTGATTGGTGCTCGTGAAGCATAATTTACTGTAGTACGTGTATATCCTTTTACATCAGCATTAGCGATATTATTACTGGTAACACTGGTGCCAAGTTTGGCGTTCATTAACGCATTGTTACCGATAGACATAAGATCATAAATAGACATTCTGTGTGCTCCTCTTAACAAACTGGGTGTGCCGCTACATTCTAAAGCCGCTACTACTTTTCAGTAGCGGCACATCAAATCAATACTATCGCTTAAGGTTAATTGCTTCCTGAAGCATTTCATCAGATGTTGTAATAACCTTAGAGTTAGACTGATATCCACGCTGAGTGGTAATAAGCTTAACCATCTGGCGCGACATATCTACGTTAGATAATTCCAATGTATTTGAGGACACATTGCCTACACGGCCTGTATTCGCTGTTGAGACATTTGCCTGCCCGGAAGAAGAGCTTGCGGTATATAGGTTGCCACCTACAAGATTAAGACCTTGTTCGTTTGCAAAATCTGAAATTCCAAGAACAAACAACTCTTCCTTACGACCATTTGAGTAACGACCAGACACAACGCCGTTTCTATCTACCGTAATTTCCTGCAAAAAGCCTGCAGTGTAACCATCTTGGTTCATACTGTTAGTAGTTGAAGCTATGTCGTATGAGGTAGCAGCTTTTTTGGTTTTATTTATATCAGCAGCTGCAATACTGGCGATGTTGGTATCGGCAGTTTCAGTGTTTGCCATGGTCTGAGTAGCGTTTACATACGCCATTCCCGCACTTTTTGAACTCATACCGAAATCAAGAGCAATGCGTTCCGGCTTCTCACCAGTAGCAGACACATCATTCGTATCGTTTACGTCAGCCAAACCGGAAAAGTTGGCAGTAAAAATTGGAAAACCATTTTCATCAAACTCAGCAGGGAGCCAGCTTGCTTTAAGATCCGGGTTAGAAACAGCTGGTGCAACTGCTGAATTTCGGTATGTATAAGCAGACATGTTTTCCATGGCACCAGCGCTATTAAAACTCATAGTACCTGCCATCAACACACCTTTTTTATCTGCACTGGCAAAGGCTGGGCGTCCATCCTCACTCGGGTCTGCGGCTACAACGTATTCCCATGTAACCCTGCCTGTTTCGTCTCTTGCTTTATCAAAATACACCGTAACTTCATGAGCAGAGCCGGATTTATCGAAGACATTCATCGTCTTCTGGTAAGAATAAGTATCATCGCCAATCGGTTCTTTTGGTGAGGTGTTTGCATCCCACTTAGTGAAGAGAGCAAAATAGTCTGTTCCCACACCAGCCGCAGGTGGAACTGCTGGCGTTGTCTTGTCCACAGCTTTATTAGACAAGTTGAGAGAAAGTGACATGATACTGGTTTCTTTAGGTTCTGACTGGAAGGTATCCAACTGAAGATCACCAATTGGCCCCTGAGTTAGAGAAGCTTCTGTAACTCCAGCCTTCCAACCCTGAACTCGCAGTCCCTGAGGGTTAACAAGGAACCCCTCTTTATTGAAATTGAAGTTACCAGCGCGGGTAACATATTCAGTGCCATTTACAGAGTCCTTAACCATAAAGAAGCCACGACCACCGATTGCTAAGTCTGTAACTGAACCAGTGTTTTCGTAAGCGCCCTGTGAAAAATCCTGATAGATGGACGATACACGGGAACCGTGACCAACCTGGCCTACGGATGCACCAAGAGTACGGCTGGAGTAAAAAAGATCTTCAAACTGAACGCTGCCGCTCTTAAAGCCAACAGTACTGGTGTTGGCGAGGTTGTTACCAAGTACAGACATGCGCTCTGCGTGAGTGGTAAGTCCAGAAATACCTGTGTACATTGATCCCATAACGCTCATAATCGCCTCCCTGGAAGCAGTAAATATGTGGGTAAATTTTGCCTATAATTTTATTCATTTTTATTAAGACGACAGGGTAAAAAATTCCGTCGTCTTAATAATATTAGCTTGATGCTTATCGCAGGACTTAACTGTTATCACTCTCGTCTTCTTCATTATTTTCAGTTGAAGGCTGCTCTACTCTAGTAATATCAACGAGATTCACAGTTCGGCCGCCTTCAAGTTCGAGAACAGTTTTTCCGTCTTGCGAAGTAACGCCTGTAACCTTACCAGCAACTTTCGAGCCAACTTGAACAAGTTTACCGTTTTTATCGCGTGCTTCGAAACCGACAGAGTATTGCCCCTCAGGTAAATTACCCTGTGTATTTGTGCCATTCCAAGTAAAGGTATGCTCACCTTCACCTGTCCCAGAGAGAACAACTGTATCAACAATTTTTTTGGATGCGTCGTAAACATGAGCCTTAATAGTGTCAACACCCTCAGGGACAGTGTAGTATACAGGGCTACATCCCTCACTGCCTTTGTGAACATTAGCACCACCGGCAACAACAGCTTTCCCAATGTAACCAACGGCATTGGTAACGTTAATTGCGCTAAGAGCTGCGTTTGAATTTTCAGCAGTAGTGTTCAATGCAGTAAGCTGTTCAAGAGAGGAGAACTGAGCCAACTGTGCAAGCATCTGAGTGTCATCAGTAGGTTTCAACGGATCCTGATTAGACATTTGCGCCGTCAATAATTTCATAAAATCATCTTTGCCGAGCGATGATTTTGGCTCTTTGGCTGAAAGGTCCTTTGAATACGTTGAGTTCAAATATTGTGTTGTTGATACTTGCATGTGTCTTCTCCTCCTTGAGATTAGTGACGTGCGGTTAACAGGATGAAAGAATTTTTCTAAGCTCTAAAACTTCGGAACGGCATTCACGACAGGAAGCCATATGCCCTTCCACTTCTTTTCTACGAGCAATCGAAAGTTTCTTATCAATATATGCGGCAACATCATTGTGTCCGGGACAAGCTTCCTTGCTTGTTGAAAGCCCTTCCTCAATTGTTCCGCCGTAGACCAGTTCAAGCCAGCTTGAAGATTTTTTCGATTTCATATTGAATACTCCTTACTTCTTGGCATGTTCACCTATAGGTACGGGTCTAGAAGTCCACATCATCCATTAACAGTTTATTAAGTTAGCTAAAGTTTTGTTAACAATGCTTTTAACAAAACAAGATTTCTTTAAATTCAATACATTAGACACAAAAAAAAGAGCCGCATTTCTGCGACTCTTTTAGCTACTATTTATAACAGTTGGGATATATTAACGGACTCGACCTCGAGTAACCGCAAACTTCTTGGCATCAATTCCATATTTTTTAACCTTGTAGTTAACAATACGGTAACTCACGCGCAAATCACGAGCTGCTTGAAGCATATTGCCTCTGGCTTTTTTAAGAGCATCAACAAGAAGCTCCTGTTCAAATTTAGCCACAGCCTCGCAAAAGGAAAGGTTTGAATCCGTTGCAGTACTTTCCGCAGTCTGTAAAGAAGGGGGAAGATGGTAGGTACGGATTACCTGCTCATCACAAACCAGAACAGCACGTTCAATGCAGTTCTTCAATTCACGAATATTTCCAGGCCAGTGATACTGCATCAGCAGATCGATAGCCGGAGTAGAAATTCGTTTAATGTTTCGTTCATATTCGTCTGCATAGGAAGAAAGAAAATGCTCAGAAAGCGGTAAGATATCTTCACGGCGCTCACGAAGCGGTGGAATAAACACAGGGAAGACATTAATACGATAGTACAAGTCTTCGCGAAACTCACCTTTTTCAACAAGCTCTTCCAACGGGCGGTGTGTTGCGCAAATAAGGCGTACATCTACAGACAATGTTTTTTCACTGCCTAGACGCTGAATTTCCTGCTCCTGAATTGCACGCAATACTTTTGCCTGTGCAGTAGGGCTTAATTCCCCTACCTCATCAAGGAACAAAGTACCATTGTCTGCAAGTTCAAATAAACCCTTCTTATCCTGCACAGCACCAGTAAAGGCACCCTTCTGGTAGCCGAAGAGCTCACTTTCAACAAGTTCAGACGGTAACGCAGCACAGTTCAGCTTAATAAGTGACTTCTCGCGCCGAGGACTTGACTGATGGATAGCTTCAGCGAGTAACTCTTTACCAGTACCGGACTCACCACGGAGCAATGCAGTGGCGCGACTCGGGCCAACTTGTGAAATTTGGTTCAACACAAGTTTCATAGATTTGGAGGCAACAATAATATTGGCAGGGGCAGCGTTAGCATCAACCAAATCACCACTGGCAACACCTTGGGCCATCATGTAATTCTGACGCGCAATCTCTTCCTGCAAATATGTCGCATGGTTTGCAACCATACCCGCCACAACTTCCAGAAAACGCCTCTGCCCTTCAAGACTTTCAGTGGTATTACTTGGCAAGTCGACACTCAATGTGCCAATTACTTCACCGTCAGAGCCTTCCATCCCAGGAACGGTAATAGGCACACAAATAAATGCCAATTCAGCCAATTCTTCATCCGTACGACCAAACGCTTTGTTCAAAAATGCAGGATGCTCCTTCATTCTCGGAACAATAACAGGAGCACCGGTGGCAAACACCTGCCCTGTTACGCCAACACCCGGCTCGTATTCAACAGATTCTACAGAATCGAGACCATGTGCGAGAGTCAGTTTAAGGGTGCGGGTTTCCGGATCAAAGATCACGATATGTGGTCTTCTAAAATTGTGATTCTCTGACAAAGTTTGCAGCAGGGACTTCAGCGTAGACTGAAACGGTTTTTGTGAACCGAGCTCAGAAACAATGCACTGAAGGGTTCCCATATAAGGCTGCAAGTTGTCGTCTTGTAACGTAGTAACACTCATGTAATTTGATTCCTAAGCTCCGGTCATGCCTAGCTGTCATGTATAACACAGCAGTCCGGAACGGGTTCAGCAATTATCGTATAGCTTAGCAGATAGAGGTAACATCTGCTTCAACACAAAACACGCATGGTGGCGCATTTTGTTCGCGCATATGAACCGACGATACCCTTCTACGTGATATTATCTACAAGCATCTTCCTTTATTGTGCAATAAACACCACACTATTATAGCGAGGTACATCGCAAACGGTGCAGTATGTATACAATTAAGCCATACTATTCTTGCAAATATAGTCAGATAAAACGTATCGTCGAAAATTTTATTTATTGTATTGCTTTTCTATAGAGTAATCTTATAGCTGCGTTCAAAGCATTTTTTATAACTATTGGGGTAATCAGCCACACAATGAACGCCTGAATCTCTTACTCAGCACCCCAAGCAAGGTCAACCCCGACAGGGTAATCAGGTACAGCTAACAGAGCCTCAAGAATAGAAATACATTCCACACCACAAATAACATCTTGAAAAATACACTTTTATTTCAAAGAGTTAAAATGAATAAAAATTTCAACCCTGTGCAACACTGTTTATTTATTCAATATTAGCGCTATTTTTTAATTTTTTGATTCAATGCAGCTATCTTATGGGCATAGAATGCCTTATTCGCTTCCGGCACACTCTCTTCAATTTCTTTATATAACACTATAGAGGTGTCCACATCTCCGCTCTTTTCGGCCATTATTGCAAGCTGATGTTTTACCGGCAACTTGTAGGCTTCTGATGCTGTCGGAAGCATCTGGGTCAACACAGTCTGAGCTTTTTTGTATTCATCCATACGAGCGTATGCGTCTGCCCTGCCTAATCCAGCGAGATCACGCAGACTTTCCACGCCCAGTTCCTGCAACTTACCCCATGCGTTTGCAGCCCCGGCATAATCCTTAACACGCAACGAAGCCTTAGCAAGGGCAAGCAATGCTGCAGGGCGAATCTGCTCAGGAGCGGTTCCAGCGAATGTTCTTAAATCATTAAGCTGTGATTCTGTTGACGCACCTGTGGAAAGCGTCATCAACATCTCCTGCGCTTCAAGAATATTCTGCTCATGTATATAATTATAGATACCGGCACCAACTATTACACTAATCAGCAAGACTAAGCCTAACGTAATAGCTTTGATATGCTTCAGAACAAAATTCAGTAACGGCGCAGCTTCCTTGGAAACACTATGTTGCAGAGAGTCTACCAATAACGGGGAATGAGATTCATTTTGCTCAACCATATTCGCTCCTAAACTGTTCTCAGTATCCATATTTAAAAACACTTTTTTTATAATCCAATATGACGAAATTGTCAAAATATATTGTTTTTTATAACGTCCTATCATATTCTCAGTCACCATAATAGGCTCAACTAATTCTAAAAAAACATCGCCCTATCTTTGCCAGCACAGCACATCTCTTGCAGTTTCATCACCAAAAAGGTATTTAATTACGTTGCTACAAACCAATGCCAATTACCCGAAGAGGCACGGCCTTACGAGCATTGGAAACAGACAAGTACTCATGCACATAAACGTGCAAGAATCACATATCACTCGGTGAGCCAACCTTGCACAGGCTCTTTCCGATACATAGCCGGAGGACATATGGATACTCATCAACTGTTGAAAGATATGGGACAAAAAGCATCTGCCGCCGCTCGAAAGCTCGCTGCTGCAACACCTGAACTCAAAGAAAAAACACTGTTGCGCCTTTCTGAGCTTATCATAGAAAAACAGGACGAGATTACTGCTGCAAACGCCATTGATTTAGCAAAAGCAGAAGAAAAAGGAATTGATGCTCCTCGTCTTAACCGTCTACGTCTAACTCCGGAAACTATTGCCGAAATGGCCAACGCCTGTACATTCATTGCCGAAATGGATGACCCTGTCGGTGCCATTGAAACTCAATGGCAGCGTCCCAACGGGCTGCTTGTCGGTAAAATGCGAATTCCACTCGGCGTGATCGCAATGATCTATGAATCACGTCCTAATGTTACTATCGACTCCGGAATCCTTTGTCTTAAGGCTGGCAACGCCATTATTCTACGTGGCGGCTCTGAAGCAATTAATTCTAACCTTGCACTTGCAAAGCTGCTACACGAAGCACTGGAATATGCAGGCCTGCCTAAAGAATGTGTTCAGGTTGTGCCAACCACTGACCGCGAAGCAATTACCGCAATGTGCAAACTTGAAGAGCACATCGACGTTATCATTCCTCGCGGCGGTGAAACACTCATCCGTACTGTTGTTGACATGGCTACCATGCCTGTCCTCAAACATTATAAAGGTGTGTGTCATGCATTCATCGACAAAAGCGCTAATCTTGAAGAAGCGCTCAACATCATTATCAATGGTAAAACCCAGCGCCCCGGTGTCTGCAACGCTCTTGAAGGGCTGCTTGTACATAAAGATATCGCAGATAAATTTTTGCCAATGGTTGCAAAAGAACTGGGAACAGAACGTGACGTTGAATTCCGCGCCTGCGCGCGATCTTTACCGCTACTCGGCAAGACTGCTGTTGCTATGAACGAATCGGATCCGGGAACCGAGTACCATGATCTGATTCTACTGGTAAAAACCATAGACTCTATGCAGGAAGCTCAGGATTATATCGCAGAAAACGGCTCAAATCATACTGAGATCATCTGCACTCAAGATTATAACCGTGCATTAAAATTTATGCGCGAAGTTGATGCTTCCTGTGTATCCGTCAACGCGTCCACCCGCTTTAACGATGGGGGCCAACTTGGACTTGGAGCAGAAATCGGCATCAGCACATCTAAACTTCATTCTTACGGCCCAATGGGTGTAAAAGAACTGACCACCACAAAGTTTGTTATTTTTGGTCAAGGACAGGTTCGAAAATAGCCCAGCGCCACACTACTTGCCTTCCCAAAAGGATGGAGCGCCTTCGCTTCATCCTTTTTTTACAAAAAAAACATAGTCCACGTCGTCCATGTTCTCTGCTGCAAAACAGCATAACGCGTAATATTCCGCACAAAGGCCGAGACTTGTACCAGTCTGAATTTGTATTTTTTTTCTTTGGCACGGTATACTATCGCATGATATGGTACTGCTAGTTTGTGCGTACAATCCTGACAATTTAAAAGAGATAAGTGTGTTATGAAACGTATTGGAATTCTTGGGGGAACATTCAACCCCACCCACATCATGCATATTCGTCCAGCGGTTGAAGTTGAAGAAGCCTTCGAACTTGATCGCGTCGACTTTGTTCCCTGCGCGACACCACCACACAAGACGAAAAACGGACTTCTTTCTTTTGAACTACGAAACCGTATGATAAGGGCTGCAATCAACCGGTACCCTAATTTTACAGTGAACGAACTGGAAGCTGAACGTTCCGGCCCGTCGTATACATATGATACCCTTCAGCACTACAAAGAAACTGAAGAGGAATGTGAACTCTTTTTTATTATGGGATCAATTGACTTAGCGACGTTGGGGGACTGGCATAAAGGCTTGGAACTTATTGAGCTCGCAAATATTATTGTTCTGGCGCGCTCTGATTCTGATGTAGAAGAGTTTAACAGACTATGCCCGCAATACTGGCCAAACTTAGAACTGCTTCCAGCAGCAGGAAATGTTGCAGCAGCCTATTCGCTTGGTACCCATAGTATATACTTCCTGCCACAGCCCCGAATTGATGTCTCAGCAACGCTTATTCGGGAACGTTGGATGCAGGATCGTGACATTTCATACTTAGTTCCGGACAGTGTCCATAAAATTATGACAGATTATGCAGATGTTATTACTGCATGCTGGAGTGATGAAAGAAAATGCAACTAATTGGAAAATAGTACCTTCAGAAAACGTACTAACTTCTTTTTTCCAAATACATGGCATGGTCGGCTCGCTGCAACAAGACTTCCGGCGTATCGCCATCTTCAGGGTACATTGCTACTCCAACACTCAACCCAACACTTACCAGCTTCTCGTCATTAATTCGGATAGGCGCATCTACTACGCTATGAATTTTACGAATAACGGCATCCACGTCGCATGCTGCGCGAACATTTTCCAGCACAATACAAAACTCATCGCCTCCGATTCGTCCAAAGACATCACGCTCTCGTATCTGGGCACTAATTCGTCCAACAAGCTCTTTAATTACAATATCACCGCAATGATGCCCGTGGGTATCATTCACATTCTTAAAATCATTCAAATCAAGATACAGCACTGCAAATATACTGTTCTCATACCGCGCTGTTGCAAGAATACTGCTCAACTTTTCGTAGAACGACCCCCTACTGAACACACCGGTAAGGCAGTCTCGAGTGGCTCTCCGCTGTAAATCAAGCTCTACTCGTCTACGTTCTGTTACGTCCGACAATATGCCTTCAACATACGGAATCTGGTTCTTGGGATCGATGCTCCAATGAGCAGAAATTTCGCCCCAAATCAGAGCTCCATCTCTCCGTACAAGCTGTGCATTAAACTTGGACTGACGCCCGACAGTCTGTACCTGTTTCATTAACGTTAAAAAGTCATCTGTGGTGACAAACTGATCTGAAAAATTATGGCTGGTAGAGTTTGAAGCCCAATCAAGTACTTCAAAACCCAAAATTCGATTAAAGGCAGGGTTAGCTTCAATAATATGACCGGATTCTTCAATGCGGAACATACCTTCCGCTGCATTCAGATACAACGCTCTATACTTGGCTTCAGCCTCACGCAGTGCTGCCTCAGCCTGCAAATTCTCTTCAAGGTTTGTCATAACGCAGAGCAGATTATTATTTGAAGCCACTTTGCTTACCGACAACCATACTGGAACCATCTCGTCCTGAAATGTAACAATATACCCCTGAAAACTTTGTTTTGAATTTACGCTAAGTGTACTGCAAACAGCTTGAAGCCGCACCAAAGTTTCTGCATCAAGCAATGTATTAACATGACACCCCTCAAGAGGATCTGAAGCCCCAACTAACTGCCCCAGATGTTCGTTGGCAAAGTAAACTCGCCATGCCTCATCCAGTATGACAACACATTCAGGAATATTATGCGCAATAAGCTGACACTGCTCAATAGCAGCCGTGGAATGAGCCCCCATCCTGCTGTATGAACATGCAGAACAGACTGTGCAATCAACCATATTGATAGGACAAGAACTAGGCAGCCAAGCGAACGGCTGAAAACTTCCCACCCGGCTAAATGCAGCATCGTCCAACACATCAGAACAACAAATTACAGGCAATTGGGAAGATTCAGGACATAAAACAAGCTCATTCAATAATGCCACGGTAATATCATTATCAACATCAGCAATAAGTACGGAATGAGGGTATTGCCTATATGCAGAACGAACCTGTTCAATAGAACCGCCACACTTACAGACAATGTATTCCTGCTGGTTCAACTTTTCAGCACTACACAGCATAGCTTCCGCATCATGCTCTAATACTAAAATACAATTTTTTGTATTGGCTGTGGCTGCCATGAAACATTCCCTATTATTCATTACTTCCATAAAAGCGCCCCAACCGTACAGGCACCACACATTGCGACACAGGAGACCGTTTTATATTTTAACAGCACGAGTGTATTAATCGACAGTCATCATTATTTATTTAATATATTATGACAATTAACCACATAAATTAGCTGCGCCTAAAAAGATATGCCACGGAACGCAAAAAATTTGTTAGGAAAACAAAGAAAGCACACTTCTCAGCACTCTATCCGGCTCGATTGATCGCATGCAGCTCTGCCCTTTTTCGCATACTTTCTTGCCATGCAACGAACAAGGACGGCAGTCTTCATCTGCCTCAAGCACAATATCAGAGAGCCCTTCCGGATAGAATCCCCACGCACGATGAGTTGGCCCAAACAATGCGACCACAGGGGTCTGCACACCGCTTGCCAGATGCATCGGACCAGAATCCCCTGTAACAAGCGCCTGCGCACAGGAAAGAAGAGCGCAAGTCTCTCGGAGAGTTGTTTTTCCTGTAAGATCGGTGACATTATCCCCTTCTGGAACAGGAGAATTGCCAACACCAATAATAACAACATGCATCCCGGCCTCAGCCAATTTTTCAGCTAACATTCGCCAGTAATCGCTAAACCATGCCTTATTGGGATGTGTAGAAAACGGATGCAATGCGATAATAGATTTGCGTCCTGCAACACGCTCACACACGCTCTTTCCATACTGAATTTCTTTTTCTGACAAAAAAATCCGTGGAAGTAATTCCAGACGCGATGGAGCGACTTCTTCAACGGCGAGAGCATAACGTTGAGGCACATTAAAACGCAGAAGCTTTTCGCCACCAAGTTTGCCCTCTGTCTGAAGAAATAATCTTCGCTGCAAAGAAAATTTCGGATACCTGCGAACCGCCCCTTTCCAGCACAATGCCAAAAATCTTGAACGCATTGTTCCATGCAGGTCGAGCAGCCCCTTACCCTCATGCTCCTCAGCCAACTGCTTAAAAAAAGTATATCCGCTACTGGAACGCAGTTCTTCTTTATTGATAGAAATAATACGGTCAATGGCAGGATGCCCTTCTAGAACAGAAGACCAAGGTGCCAACGTAAGGAACGTAAAACGCCAACCATATTTCTTATACAGATAAGAGAGCACTCCAGTAGTAAGAACGACATCACCAAGTGCGCTTAAACGCACGACTAACCAGTCATTAGGTACACTCATATATCCACTCTATATAGTATCGTTCTGCTAGAAGCCATGCTCTAACTAACCAGAAGATTTTATAAATCAAGCTTAGGTAGCGAAAATGAACCATCCTCAAACGAGACAATCTGCTCTGTTAACTCAATAGGCTGTTTCCCTAATGACGTTTCCGCTTCTCCCGCAGCACGTTCGGTCTGTTCAATTAAAAGCTTTGCAGACGTGGCAGAAGCATTTTCTACAACAGAAACAAGTGCCTCGGCTTCAGAAACAAATTGGGTGCAAGCAACGCCAGCTTTTGTGAAAATAGCAGATAACGCCAACTCAACATTTTCTAACTGGCTTAATACTTGTACAGCACGCTTTACAGCATCTTTATCGGCTGTGGCAAGACTTGGATCGTTCTGTTTTTCCAAACTACTCAAGAAGTTGAACACCCTATCCAGCGCACGGGATCCTATTGTTTTACCATTGTCACTGGCTTCTGCAGCGTGGCGACATTTATCAGATAGTCCGCGTATTTCTTTAACAATAGTTGCCATCGCTGTAGTATCTGCACCGATACGAGCAGCTTCGACATTGATATTGATCGCTAAGGTCTCAAGATGACGGGCTACATCCTCATAACTGGCAACCTGCCACCCCATAACTTTCATTGCCCGTTCAATTTCAGCAAACTGTGACTTCAGTTCCAAGACTGAAGCAGCCGCTCCCCCACCAGACTTTGTATATCCCCCCAATGAAGAAGAGACAGCTGACGCCAATTCGCTAAAATTGTTGACACCATGTAGGGTAGCGAAGGCTTGTTCGCTTTGTTCTGCAGCCTGTGTAAGCCTTTTTTCAAGCTTCAGACCTGACTGACGAAAGCCCTGTATTTTTTCGGTCACAGAGGCTAGGGACGTTGAAGCGTCATATACACAGGTCTTCAGGGACTGTAACATATCTGAAGCAGTTCCTGTTGCCGGCATGTTTACGGATTCAAGACATTGTCGCAAACTTTGCTCCACTTCGCGACGAGTTGCATCAACATCACCAATAGCACGACTTAATGCATCAAGACCAAGACGATTTTCTATGTCTGCAACAGGCTTACCTTCTGCAATTTGCTCCAACGCTCTTGTCTGCTCTGCAACCTTACTCCACGCAGCCCAAAGTGCGGTTTCCAGTTGAGACATTTCTTGAGGCTTCTTGGAAGAAGGGGGAGGATTTTCTCCCGAGGTCAATCCAGCTACTGCCTGCTCGACCCGAGAGACAAAAAGCCCTGAAGTTTTTAAAATCAGCAAGTAAAAAATAAGTGTAACAATGACGGCGCACGCAATAATTGCAACGCCCGGCAAAATAGAAGACTCCCGCACAAACGCCAGAGTATCACGCTGTGAGTCCGCAAGCTGCCTGATAGCAACATTCACATTGGAAAGACCTGAGCCGACATCCGAGTCAACGTCCACTAGTCTATTATACAGCTGCCCCAGCTGGATAAAATCTGTATTCAAGTTTTTAGCAGCAACGATAGCACGGTCAAGCACAAGCAAATCCATAGAGCTCATACTGGTTCGCAACGCAGTACAGCTTTCCAGTAAGGATTCTGCATTATCCTTAGCTATGTCATAATCACTCTTCTTGTTTGTTGCTTCCATTAACCGCAATGTGACTTGCAAATTCTGAAGACTCTCCTGCATAGACTTCAGCCGTTGATTACGCTTACGCTGTGCATCCTGCGCGGATGCACTGAGCAACGATACACGTTGATCAGCAATGAGCCCTTCAATACGCTCCGCATCATCTGCAATATTTTTTACATTTTCTTTAGAAAGCTCAAGATAGCGATTAATACCAGAAGATAGTGCCTTGATTGCTTCCAGCTTTTCTTTATACCCAGAATTGGCAAGCTGTGCACGGCGTATCACTGCTGCCTGATTTGAATTTTTTGTTGAATCAAACTCATTAAGCTCTTTTGATAGCTCAGCGCTAAGGCCAAGCAATGCATCATGCCCAGCTCCTAACAGAGAAGCCTTATGTACCATTGCAATGCTGCTTTCCAAATGAGAAAGCCTGGCAAGCAGATCGTAATTTTTCGACAACCGCTGTTCACCGTCTATTCCAAAAAAAACTAGAGCTCCCATGAGCCCTAACAACAATACGTATCCGGTGACCAGCTTGAATCCTATTCGCATGAAATACTCCGAAGATAAAAATGCATCGCAAGATATGTAACCAAGTTCTCTAGCTTCGGCAAACAGAAGGTTTCAGCCATTCTGGACAAAAATAAAAATAAAATCCCGCGTACGATGGTTCTCGCACACGGGATTTTAGTGTTCAAATGCCTTTGGGTGCAGCATTTGGACAATAGAAAAGGACTGTTAACCAGCCATACTTTGATTCGATTCCGAACTCATGACAGAAGCTAAATCGGCAAAGACTTTTGTGTGCTCAGCCGACGCTGTCACTTCATACACATCCTGAAGCTTCCGCATCTGTCTCATCATCTGATCAAGTCTTCCATCCTCATTCACCAACAACCAGATACGGCTTGTACTGGTGTCCGCAACAGGAAGACACAAGATGGCTTCAACGTTGAACGCTCTTCGGGAAAACAACCCTGTCACGTGTGCCATAACACCCGGATGGTTATTTACCAGTATATCCAAAACAGTATGTGCATGATTAGCCATTTGTATCACCTCCAATCATTACCCGATTCGCTGCTCCGGGAGGAACCATTGGCAAAACTTTTTCTTCTCTGCTGACCGGCATATGGATAAGACACGGCCCCTCAGTCGCTAACGCCTGCTTTACAATCTCTTCGCTGCAATTTTCTGCCAGATCGCATACATGCCAGCCGAACCCTCGCAGAATGGCGACGTAATCCAAAGCAATAGGATATTCTGAAGAAAAACAGTTACCTTCGAAGAATAATTCCTGCTGCTGATGCACTAACCCGAGACACTGGTTATTAAACAGAACAACTGTCACATCAACGTTATGCTCTACGGCAGTTGCAAGCTCCTGCATGTTCATCAAAATACTTCCGTCACCGCTAAAACAAATAACTTTTTTATCCGGAGCAGCAAGTGCAGCTCCGATTGCTACAGGCAAGCCAAAGCCCATTGTTCCCAGCCCACCGGAAGTAAGCCACTGACGGCCACCCGTAAAAGGATAACTCTGTGCAGTCCACATCTGATGCTTTCCAACGTCTGTTGTGACAATGGTAGAATTGTCCGAAAGTTCACCGACAAGACGAATAAATTTCTGTGGAGACTCAAAACCGCTCTCTGAAGGAGAATGGGGAGGGAAAGCGCTTTTAAGGGCAGAAATATATCCAATCCATTCTTTTCGTGGTTTAGTCTCAATTTTTGGAAGTAATTTTGAAAACACATCATGGATGTCTCCCAAAATACCAAGACTCACAGAGCGAAGTTTATCAAGTTCACAATGGTCAATATCAATATGGATAACTTTTGCGTTTGGGCAAAACTCGTTTACCTTGCCTGTTGCGCGATCATCAAAACGAACGCCCGCAGCAACAATTAAATCGCACCCTTCCATCGCCATATTGGTGTAGCGCTCTGCATGCATTCCCAACATACCGATATTCAGTTCGTGATCACGAGGGATAACGCTAAGCCCCATCAGGGTCATAGTTACAGGCATTGAAGCTGTCTCTGCGAGATTCTTACATATGGCATCCGCCTGTGCGGCAACTACACCGCCCCCAACCCACAAAACAGGGCGCGCTGCTCGGTTAATCATCTCTGCTGCAGTCGCTATGTCAGTATCAGACACAACCGGCGGTGCATCTGCTACAGCCGGTGCCGGCAAATCATCAACTGCAATATGCTCAAGCTGAACATCCCGAGGGATATCAACCAGAACAGGCCCCGGACGACCTGAGGCGGCAAGTCGGAATGCTTCTGGAATTACGGTAAGGAGTTCCTGAGCGGAACGTACAAGAAAATTATGTTTCGTGATGGGAATAGACATCCCGTAGGTATCTACTTCTTGAAATGCATCAGTACCAATGAGCGGAGTAGGTACCTGCCCTGTGATACAGACAAGCGGAACGGAATCTAATTTAGCATCTGCAATGGCAGTTACAATATTTGTTGCACCGGGGCCGGAGGTAGCAAGACACACCGCAGGTTTACCCGTTGTGCGTGCCATTCCCTGCGCAATAAAACCAGCTCCCTGCTCATGTCGAGCAAGAATATGCTTAATTTGTTTACTACGCGACAATGCATCGTACAATGGCAGGTTAGCCCCACCCGGGATACCTGAAATAATAGTAATGCCCTGCCGCTCTAAAAGACGAACCGTACATTCTGCACCGGTCATTTCTCGCATTCGTTTTTCCTGCTGCGATCCAAGTACTTATTACCGGCGGAGGTTCTGGATCATAAAAAAATCCGCCGGGCCGAAGCGCTGGCGGAGTCATTTTTACTTAGTATGAAAACCCGTTACAACGCGACGACGTTTCTCACGACGTTGACGACGACCACGATGACGGAGACTAGTAGGGTGCTACTAGCTACAATTGGGAATGCTATCGTGGTTGCGTTGTACATATGTTCTTCCGAGTTTTACAAAGTTGTTATTACTTTTGATAACCAGATGCTTCACCTCTGTCAACACGTATAAACTTTATTCAGTAAATTTAACACATTGAGCAGACAAACAGCCTTACCCTCATGCAATAGACACAAAAAAAAGGTTCAGAATTACTTCTGAACCTTAACTATTCATGGTAGCGGGGACAGGATTTGAACCTGCGACCTTCGGGTTATGAGCCCGACGAGCTACCGAGCTGCTCCACCCCGCGTCATCGTGAGAAGGTACCTATGCCCTTCCAGATCGCCCGTCAACAAGAAACAAAAATTTTATTTCTGTAAGGCGTAATAAAAAGAAAAAGAGACTCAGAATCATTTCTGAATCTCATATATTCATGGTAGCGGGGACAGGATTTGAACCTGCGGCCTTCGGGTTATGAGCCCGACGAGCTACCGAGCTGCTCCACCCCGCGTCATCGTGAGAAGGTATCTATGCCCTTCCAGATCGCCCGTCAACAAGAAACAAAAAAATTATTTCTGTGGGGGCGTAATAAAAAGAAAAAAAGACCCAGTATCACTTCTGAGTCTCGTATATTTTTGGTAGCGGGGACAGGATTTGAACCTGCGGCCTTCGGGTTATGAGCCCGACGAGCTACCGAGCTGCTCCACCCCGCGCCATCATATATGCACTTCGCTACAACCCATTCGTTCTAATAACAAATGCTAGTTTGAAGTCATAAAAAATTCAGGTCAGTGCCCTGAATCTTAATATATTATATTCAATCCATTAAACATCAAATCCGGAATATCCCGAAAAGAAGTTAATGGCAGGGGTGGAGAGATTCGAACTCCCAACATCCGGTTTTGGAGACCGGCGTTCTAGCCGTTGGAACTACACCCCTGAATCATTTTTTTGGTAGCGGGGACAGGATTTGAACCTGCGGCCTTCGGGTTATGAGCCCGACGAGCTACCGAGCTGCTCCACCCCGCGTCACCGTATATGCACTTCGCAACTGGCAGCCCGTTCTAACGAGTTATGCCATTTTAAAGTCATAAAAAAAGATTCAGACAAAAAAGCTGAATCTGAAATCTTATATTTGATCCATTAAGCACCAAATCAGGAATATCCCGAAAAGTAGTTAATGGCAGGGGTGGAGAGATTCGAACTCCCAACATCCGGTTTTGGAGACCGGCGTTCTAGCCGTTGGAACTACACCCCTGAATCATTTTCTTTTGGTAGCGGGGACAGGATTTGAACCTGCGGCCTTCGGGTTATGAGCCCGACGAGCTACCGAGCTGCTCCACCCCGCGTCATCGTGAGAGAGCTTCTATGCCGATTCGTCTCCCCTGTCAACAACACTAAGCAATTAATTTTATTTTTTGCACAATTACTAACTGATGTCGGCACGCTCAATGGAATATACTAATCCGTATTTACAAGCCGCACCAATCGCTTTATACCATGCGCATGACAAATATTAACTCCCTATCTATAGTTGTCCCTGTATTCAACGAAGAAGATAACCTTCCACTTCTCTTCGGTGAAATCAATAAGGCACTCTCCTCGCTCGACAAAGAATGGCAAGTGATTTTTGTTGATGATGGAAGTTCTGATAACAGTCTACAGGTCATTCGCTCCATGGGCGAAGAGCATCCTGAAGTGAAATATATTGCTTTTGCAGAAAACTGCGGCCAGTCTGCTGCATTCAAAGCAGGTTTTGATGCGGCAACAACTGATGTGGTCATTACAATTGATGCAGATTTACAAAATGACCCTGCTGACATTCCTGCCCTTCTTCGTGAATACGAACGAGGTTACACCATGGTTATAGGCTGGCGCCAGAAGCGTCAGGACACATTACAAAAAAAAGTTGCTTCAAAAATTGGTAACGCAATCCGTAACAAATTAAGCCGCGAAACCGTTAAAGATACCGGTTGCTCTCTTAAGGTTATGGATACCAAAATGGTTCAGAAAATCCCAATGCTTACCGGCATGCATAGATTTCTCCCTACACTCATGAAAATGCAGGGTGCCACGGTTTCTGAAGTACCTGTGAACCATAGACATCGTCAGCATGGGGAATCCAAGTATGGCATCCTCGATCGAGCCAAAGCTACCTTCCTTGACTTACTAGCTATTCGCTGGATGCAGAGCCGTCATTTCCGTTACTCTATTAAAGACCGGAACTTATAAGCCATATTTTTAAACGTATACATTACAATACGCTATACACAGTATCCGTAGACCAACTGCTTGGTGATTTTTTTCCATCAATGCAGGGGAAATTATGTCTTCAAATCAAAAAAAAGTTTTTATCAACCTTGCAGTCATTGGATTGCTTGTTGCAGTAGTACTTACCCTTCGAAAACTCGGTATCGCTGAATTTTTAGAACCCGAATGGGTAGATACACATATTAGAGCTACAGGGATACAGGGAGTTCTTCTTTTTGTAGGACTTGCCGCTCTACTTACGGGAATGGGTATTCCAAGACAACTCTCTGCTTTTTGTGCGGGATATGCATTTGGTGCTGCCCACGGATTCTTAGCCGCAATTACCGCAGTTACACTGGGATGCACATGCTGCTTCTGGATAGCCCGTTTTCTCGGTCAAGAAACAATCAACCGCAAATTTCCGAACCATCTCCAAGGTATTAATAGTTTCCTGCAGAACTCACCCTTTCAGACAGCAATGATTGTCCGCATGCTTCCAGTCGGCAGCAATCTGGCTACAAACGTTATTGCCGGAGTAAGCAATATCCGGCCCCTACCTTTTGTCGCCGGTTCTTCTCTAGGGTATATGCCGCAAACTATTATATTCTCTCTCTTAGGAAGCGGTATCACCGTTGAGCCGGTTCTTCGCACAAGCGTCAGTGCAGTGCTCTTTATCCTTTCCTCAGCACTTGGAGTGCGGTTGTATAAAAAATATCGGTATCTTTCTTCGCAATTGGAACAAGACGCGTAACACCAAGGTCTGTATCCCAAAAAAGGTACTTCTCTGTGTTGTCACATTGCTCCTACCGCACCTTGCATTCCTGCAAGATTTTACTAAAACAGAATGCATCGCTAACTTGAAACATAACGTAGCAAAAAACGTCCTTCGTCAACAACACATCTCCCTGCAAGAAACATAGCTTTCTTCACGCTACTAAATAAGTTGACCGTCAGCACCGTACATAAAAATAAAAGGGTGGAGTTGAATCTCCACCCTTTTATTGTATAACAGCTTGTTCAAAATCGTTATTATGCAGATCGCTATTCTTTCAAAGCCTCTTCCACAAACAGCCCCGATTCACGTTTAAGCTTCATAATTCGTTCATAAGACTGACGAATCCGTTCAATCGGTAGTTCCCCATTATGCACTGCCCATGTAAGAGCGGTCACAAGCTTACAGACTATTTGTGGATCATATACCAAATTATTCCCTGCAAGCAGAATATCACTCCCAGCCTGTACGGCTTTCACTGCGGCTTCATCTATAGGATACTCATTTGTTATGGCCTTCATCTGGAGATCATCAGTCACAACAACACCGTCGTATCCAAGCTGGTCACGAAGCACTTCTGTTATAACGGGATATGATAATGACGTCGGCGTATCCGCATCAAGTTTACGGTTATACAGGTGTCCTACCATAAGGACATGCAACGGTTCTTTTCCTAACAGTTCAGCATAAGGAATAAGTTCATCCTTTGACCACGTCTTTGTTACGTCAGGCAAACCCTTATGGGAATCTGAAAGAGAACTTCCGTGCCCGGGGAAATGTTTATATCCTGAAATGATACCATGGCGTGCCATGCCCTGAGCAAAAGCATGCCCGTACGTAGCAACCTTAGAAGGATCAGCACTGTAACTACGCTCTATGGCACCTATAACTGGAGATTCTGGATTTACATTTACATCCAGCACTGGCGCAAAGTTCATATTCACGCCAACCGACTCAAGATATGCTCCAGTATGTTCCCCTGCTGCAAATGTTTCACTTACAGGCAATTCGCCTAATTTTTGCGCAGAAGGCGTTCCGGCAAAACCATGACTCGGCTTAAACCGTGAAACACGTCCTCCTTCCTGATCTATAGCAACAAACAAGGGAATTGTTGAAACGTCCTGCAATGCAGAAATAAGATCATGTACTTGCTCTTTACTGATGATATTCCGCACTGCCTGAGGTCTAAGACAATCTTTATCAAATAAAATAACACCACCTATCTGATGTTCCTTTATGTCCCGCAACAAAACGCGTGCGGTAGTGGCGCCCTCTCCACGAAATCCCACCATGATCATTTGACCAATCATAGTTTTAAGAGAAACTTCGGGAGATTGGAGTTCCGTTGCCTGCATAGCAAAACTTTGCGTTGCAAGCAGGATAAGTAATACGCAGTATGCTAGAATCTTAGGCATCCTATATTTCAACTCCTGGTGTTATCTGACATTTAACACGGATATTTCTTCCAACCGTGCCATAATCGCCAATCATATTGAAAGATTGCTGCTCAGTCACTTCTATCTCGTCAGCACTTATAATGATATTACGTTGCGAGAAGTACTCGACCATAGCTTCTTTTGCATCCAGTACAGCATCAATCAACTTATAATTTGAAGAAACACTGCGGCGCTCCCCTACTACAGGAATAAAAAGGGTCTGTGCTTCCGTATCTGCAAACAGTTCCAGCTCAAAAGTCGGCTTTGTCATTGCAGCACCAATGGCATTAGCCACAGAGTACTGTGGAACAGTATACACCGGCACATGCAATTCTTCGGCAAGTAATGTCTGAAAAGCTTTTGCCGGCCCTCCCATAATGCTTACCTGAGTCGGTGTCAGTTCATCCCCGCTCAAAATTTCTCGAATAGTATATACAGGAGTGCTGTTCACTTCCTCGATAAACTCATGCACTGCCCGTGATATTGTTTTCACCGCAAGGGTAATTGCGGACATTGCCAGTGCTGACGGCTCCATTCCACATTGATCTGCAAAATGTTCGATTCCATGCCGACTCGCGGAAGTATCACCAAAAGACGCATGCCCGCAGTAAATAAGTGCATCCATTAGCGCAGGGCTGCTTCCGCCTTCAGCCATACAGACACCTTTTCGTTCCGGCCCCACACGTAGCGCACCGGCTGAATAGCGTAACGCGGAGTCACCACCGACACCTATGGAACGAGTTTTTAACGCATGCACCAAGGTTGGGAAACTACCGACGGAAATACCGTCTTTTTCTACAAGGGGTGTCGCCGCTACCAACAAGGCTATGTCCGTGGTCGTACCGCCGATATCAAGAATAAGTGTTTCACCTTCCAGTGAGTCCGACTTTGAACACTTTTCCCCAACACAGCGCTGCGCTAACACGCCCATAACACTGGCAGCAGGCCCTGAGAGTATAGACTCAACAGGAAGCTCACGAGAACGTTCAAGCGGCATTGTCCCGCCATCAGCTTTAAGAATGTTCACAGGAGCAGTAATCCCCTTTGCCCATACTCCAGCTTCAACAGCATCTGCAAACCTGTTATAGAGACGCCAGACAGCAGCGTTGTAGTAAGCCGTTGCAATGCGACGTGGAAAACCGAGTTGACCGGAAAAACGATGCCCTAACGATATCACATCACTTTTAGAAGCAACTAATTCCGCAATGCGTTCTTCATGCGCAGGATTTCTTGTAGAAAACTTACTAACAGCGGCAAACGAGGTAACTCCCGCCGCAACACACGTGTCAAAAGCATCCATGACTTCTTTCTCAGCGACAGGGGCGACCTCTTCCCCTCTATGGTCAATAGACCCTTTGACAGGAAAATAAAATTTGCCGGTCTGAAAATTATACGGATCAATGCCGGGGCCTGAAGAAACAATCACACCAACATCATCTGTACGTCCTTCAACTATGGCATTTGTTGAAAGTGTCGTTGATAAATTAAGGCGTGTTACATCTTCTGGAGAAACACCCTCAAGCACTATCTCAAGCGCACCCAGTACCGATGACAGTAAATCATCGTGCACTGTGGGCACTTTTCCCGAGGCAACCACTTTCCCATTCTCAACGGCCACTGCGTCGGTATGCGTGCCGCCGACATCAATACCAATAAGCATGGTTTCCTCCTATATTACCTGTAGAATCATCAGTGTATGCAAAAAAGGCAGACAATGCCAAGTAATGTGTCATTGTCTGCCCAGTAATATCAAAATAAAAAGCAGATTACAGTTCATCGCCTTCCAGCATTAAAATCGCAAGGCGTATGGCTTCTCTGAAACTATTTGTATGGGCAATGTCTTTGCCTACAATGTCGAAGCCCGTACCATGATCGACCGATGTACGCACAAACGGCAAGCCGAGAGTCACGTTAACGGCTTCTGAGAAGTGGAGCAATTTCAGAGGAGCAAGTCCTTGATCATGATACATAGCCACTACAGAAGAATATACACCGCGTGCAGCCTTGTGGAACAAGGTATCAGCAGGAAACGGACCTTCAATATTCATACCCATTTCCTGAGCTTTACGCACAGCTGGCTCAACAATCTCCTGATCCTCAGTACCGATCTTGCCGGATTCACCAGCATGCGGATTTAAACCACATACAGCTATTGGCCGGTCTCCGTGCCCTATTTGCTTCATAAAAGCATCAGTCAGCCTGAAGGTTCGCAACAAACGCTCTTCAGTAATCATATCTGCAACATCACGGAGCGGAGGATGTGTTGTTACGAGGCTTACCCGCAAAATGTCACCACACAAATGCATGCAGACTTCATCATCACCAAGCCCCGCATATCGTGCTAAAAACTCTGTATGCCCCGGAAAATCAAACCCTGCTTCCTGCAACATTGCTTTATGCAAGGGCAAGGTCACCATACCTGTGGCAATACCATCGGTAATGCACTGACAAGCGGCCTGCAAAGACTCACCCGCAATAAAACCACCTTCTTTAGTTGCTTGACCAACTGTAACTGGAATATTGCGGATTGAAGGAGGTTCATACAGATAGACCCCGTATGCCTTACTTATAATCTCACGCGGAGACTCGATCGTCTCCCAAAACGGGTCCATATTGAGTCGCTCGGTATGCACCAGCAAAGAGGCAGCCGAGCCGATCATTATTATCGGACGCTTCGCCGCGATAAAGATATCTTGACCAAACAGACGGCAGGCCAACTCCGGCCCGAGTCCATTTGCATCACCAAGTGTAATAAGAAGCGTTTTTTTTGGCATAACAAACTCGAATTAAGTATATAGTCAGTACATGACAATGTCCCACTATTCAGAACAGGACTATACACAACAAAGCCACATTCTGAAATGCGGGATAAAATTAGGCGGTTTCCCTCTGCCTGTCCAGAAGCAACATATTTTTCTACATTATGTCATGATTCTGCTTCAAATTTGCCCTAAAACAAATCACAATGTATATTATGGGCTACGATAACAAATAACAATACGCCCGACAGCTACATCTAAGGAGCATATCAATGCCCAAAAAGCACGCACAATATAATGATGTTACGATTTCAACTACTATCCCCACTCTAGGATGCCCAAAAATTCCATCCCCTCTATCCGCATGCAAGTTCGAGACGGACACACGTGGTGTCGAGTTTTTTCTAGACAATGAACTGCAGGAAGAAATTACAGGCGAGCCAATCCCGCTTCATTTTGAAAAAGCAGGCCCACGCCAGCATGTATTTTTTGATACCCCTAAAACAAAATGTGCAATTGTAACCTGTGGCGGACTATGCCCCGGCATCAACGAAGTTATCCGCTCCATCGTTATGGCGGCATTTCATAATTATCACGTAAGCAGCGTCCTTGGTATCAAGTACGGGCTGGAAGGCTTTATCCCTAAATACGGACACGACGTTATTGAACTTACGCCAGAAATGATTGCCCATATCCACCTGCTAGGAGGCACAATCCTCGGGTCTTCCCGAGGGCCACAGTCTACTGAGGAAATTGTAGACGCATTGGAACGCCTCAACATTAGCTGTCTGTTCATGATCGGCGGCGACGGAACCATGAAAGCCGCATGTGCAATCGTCGACGAGGTAACCAAACGTCAGCTGAAAATTTCAGTTATCGGGGTTCCTAAAACCATTGATAATGATATCGATTTTATTCCACAGACCTTCGGATTTGAAACTGCTGTCGATAAGGCAACAGAAGCTATCCAATGTGCACATACGGAAGCACAAGGCTCTATGAACGGCATTGGCCTTGTTAAACTCATGGGACGCGAATCCGGCTTCATAGCAGCCCATGCATCACTATCTCTCAAAGAAGTAAACTATGTGCTCATTCCAGAAAAAGAGTTTTATCTGCACGGTGAAAATGGGCTGCTTAAAGATCTGGAAGAACGCCTGCTAGCTCGTCGTCATGCTGTTATTGTTATAGCAGAAGGCGCAGGACAGCATCTGCTTTCCGACACAAACTTAAAAGATGCCTCAGGAAACAAAGTTCTGGGGGACATCATGGGATTCCTCAAAGAGGAAATCCATGCTTATCTGAACGAGCGCAACATACCTCATTCCCTGAAACTTATTGATCCAAGCTACATTATCCGCTCTGTACCTGCTAACGCCAACGACAGAGTTTATTGCGGATTCCTCGGGCAGAATGCAGTGCATGCCGCCATGGCTGGAA
This sequence comes from Halodesulfovibrio aestuarii DSM 17919 = ATCC 29578, assembly GCF_000384815.1. Taxonomy (NCBI): domain Bacteria; kingdom Pseudomonadati; phylum Thermodesulfobacteriota; class Desulfovibrionia; order Desulfovibrionales; family Desulfovibrionaceae; genus Halodesulfovibrio; species Halodesulfovibrio aestuarii. Next base: position 375,449 of record NZ_ARQF01000021.1, on the reverse strand, counting down.
AAACATCAATGGTTGTGTCGAAACTTATGGACAGATTCATACATCTTCCATTACGCCTCGTAACCCGAAAACGTCGTAAACTTAATACTCACTCAGACTACTGGCGTGCAGTTATGGAATCTACAGGACAATCAACACTTCTTGATTTTGAACATACCGTCCTTATCAGCGAGCCTTGCTCGATTGATGAAAAGTAACATCAGACAACCATTTATTTTTTCAATATGTTCTCTCGCGGGGAGAAGATTCGGCCCTCTCCCCGCAAGAGAAGTTCCCCATACCCGCGACCTTGGTCTCTTTTTAACACGCAACCAACTCGTACCATAATCACGAATATCAGTTCACAGTCATAAGCGCTTTTCCGCACGGAACCCAGAAACAGATTACCCGCTTAAGCCACCTCCACTATAACCATCTTGGACTCCTCACCATGCTCCAACAGATCAAAGCTGCTGCCGGTTCCGGCAAGACATACACTCTCACACGCCAATTTTTAGCACTCCTCGCCGGAGCAGCACAGGATGAACAAAAAGAAAAAAATTCTGCCTGTGCCATTGCAACCACTGACGGAACGTTCAATTGGTATGAAATTCTTGCCGTTACCTTCACCAACAAAGCTGCAACAGAAATGCGTGAGCGTGTTATCCATTCTCTTAAGGAGTGTGCTCTACAACTCGACCCGACTAATCCTGCACAGGGATGGGATCCCCGCGATGCCCACCGCTGGGTAAACAGACTGCTACAGCGCTACTCTTCGCTCAATATCCGCACCATCGACAGTCTGCTGAACATGCTGGTACGCCTTGGTGCCCTTGATCTGTCCTTGCCACCAGATTTTGAACCAATTTTTGACGACACAATCCTCTTTGATCCTCTCTATGACCAGATGCTTGTCCGGGCATCACAGGGCGGAAAAGAAAGCGCGCTGCTGAAAGACGCATGCGAGTCTTTGCTCTTTCATACTGACATGAATGGATTTGTAACAGGTGACAGGCTGCGTGAAAAAATTCATGCCCTGATGAAACACCGTCTGGAGCACGGAGCATTACCGGATGTTGACGGGGATGCACTACGCAGCTGGCTTGTTCTGCTTCACGAAGAGCTTACCCACAGCACAACAGCTGTACAAAAATTTCTCGCAGAAGAAGGCATAAAACCTGCTGCAAACTTTACGAAGTTTTTAGATAAATGCCTTGCTCTCTCTATATTCTCATCCAAACTGCCTTCTGCCACGTATGCGAAAAAGCCTTCAATTGATGACTGCGTGCTGAAAGCTTCTAAAGGCAAAGCATCTGCTGACTTGCATAAAGCATATGCAGATCTGTGTGACACCTTTGCCATGCTGGAAGTACAAGGCGCTATTCTCCGCAAAGCCTTAGAGCTTGTTCCGTTTATCAATATTGCAGAACCACTCGCCGCTGAGGTGGAAACATTGCAACGGGAAAAAGGTGTTATTCCTGCTTCCCAATGGCCTATCTATGCGCAAAAAGTGCTTAGCGGAGAACATGCAGCATCTGAAGCTTTCTGCCGAATGGGTACACGTCTTACTCACCTGCTTATTGATGAATTTCAGGACACATCCAAAACACAATGGAAAGCTATTGAGCCTCTCGCTGTTGAGTGTCTCGCAAAAGAAGGTACTGTTGTTTACGTTGGTGATGTAAAACAGGCTATCTACGGTTGGCGCGGTGGGGATTCCGACCTTTTTGACGGCATTTTGAATGAGGATGCTATTCAGGCCGTTGCCGAAGATCCGGAACGAACAACACTTGATAACAACTGGCGCAGTAGTGAAAATGTAGTTCTCTTCAACAACGACATCTTCTCACGTCTTGAGGACGAAGACACTGCAAAGCGTATTGCCAATGACCTGATCGGCAAAGCTTCCGCAGAGGTTGTGGACGAGCTTGCGGCTGAAATTATGGCGGGCTTTTCCGGTGCAGCACAGAAAGTTCCACCACACAAAGAAGGTAGTGGCGGCCTTGTAAAATTGTATGACATTGAAGCAGAGAACACTGAAGCCTTGTTTGAGTCGGTTCACAAAAAACTAAAAACACTTTTTGTGGATGACTTACAGCACCGACGGAAACTAAGAGATATTGCAATGCTGGTTCGCACTAACGGTGAAGCAAACATACTGGCGAATTGGCTTGTGGAATGGGGCTTTCCAGTTATTACTGAGAACAGCCTCTGCATTGCAGACCATCCAGTTGTTCAACAAGTGGTCAACCTGCTTACTTTTCTTGATTATCCACTTCACGATGTTGCGTTCTGGTCAGTGATCAGCGGTTCAGAACTATTCGGAGATCTGGCAGGAATAGACAGGACTGCACTCGATGACTGGCTCGCTACTCCGCGCAAGGGAACACTTTTCAACGCATTTAAGGCCGACTATCCACAAATATGGGAACAATGGATTGCTCCATTCTATTCTCAGGCAGGCTTAATGAGTGCCTATGACACTGTACGTGAAGCTTTCGAACATTTCGACGTATTCAAACGTTTCCCGCAGGATGAAATTTTCCTGCGCCGTTTCTTAGAGATTGTACACACAGCAGAAACAAACGGGCTACGTTCCCTTTCAGCCTTCCTCACCTTCTGGCAGGAAGGCGGTGTAGAAGAAAAAGTTCCTATGCCGGAAAATCTGGACGCTATCCGCATTCTTACCATGCATAAATCAAAGGGACTTGAGTTTCCTGTAGTTGTCATCCCATTCCATCATCAAATGCAGCAACGTCCTTCCGGGCAGGAGACTTTCACATTCAACGGAGAAGAAATTCTTGTCCCTCTGTGTAAAGAACTAGGGGACGACTACTACCGTGCTGTGGGTAAAGATTGCCGCGAACAACTGCACCTGCTTTACGTTGCATGGACACGCCCTGTTGAAGAGTTACACGCAGCCATCACATCGACTCCAACACACGAGCGCACTTCTCCGCTCCTTAAAAGCTTACGCGTATTGCTTGCTGACTATCAGGACAAGATGGACGAAAAAGGATGCATCACCATTGGTGAAGCTCCTGAAAGCACCCTTGCGGAAAAACAGGTTGAAACCGCAGAGCAAACTAAACTGCTACCGGAGCACGAAGATGTCCTCGCATGGAAACCGATGCATTGGCTGCCGCGTTTAAAAATTTTCCGTAACCCGCTGGAAGAAATTATCTTTGACGAACGCCGTCGCGGTATCCTCGTCCATACATGTCTAGAACACCTACGCGTTCTAGATACCCCACAGGAAGACATTCATCGTGCCATTCAACATGGTATGCGTGAATATCCGCTACCAATGGAAAACAGAGCCGAAGTAGAAGAAGAACTGACGGACATGCTGCTCTGGCTCACCACCCTGCCTGACTTTACCAAATGGCAACACTTCGGCAGACCGGAACAAGGCATTATGGACGAACACGGTAATCAGCACAGAGCCGACTTACTGGTGCGCGAACCGGACGCCATTACTATTATTGAATACAAAACAGGCGGCCACGACCCTGCACATAAACAGCAGGTGCGCCGTTACCTTAATTTACTGAATGCCATGCCGGCATATGACAACTGCACACTGCTGGGCACCATTATTTACCTTGATTCACGCGAAACCGTAGACGTTACCCTTTCCACCGGAGCCTAATCATGCATACTCAACCATTTGTCATTATCCCTTGGCAGAACGATTTTATCTCCGGTCTAATGAAACGGATGCTTGCAGACACAAATAACAATCCAGGCGATGCGCTGATTATCTTCCCGCACTCCCGCCCGCGCAAATACCTCTCTGACAGCCTACGCTTTAATGAAGGACTGCCGAAGCCGTTTCTTATGCCCCAAATCTTTCAGGTAAGCGATGTTTTCCAAATGCTCCGTAGCGAACTGGAACCAACTCCGCCTCACGTGATCGAAGTGCTCGACCGCGTAGGTCTGTTGATGGAGTGTATTCAGGATATTAATAAAAAGGACACGTTCACCTCAGGTCCTCTTCAATCTTTGCCGCTTAACGATCCGCAGCGCTTTTTCCCATGGGGTATGCGTCTTAACTCATTGCTGGAAGATTTCTTCAATCAGAACCAAACACCGGAAGATTACTATCATATGGAAGGTCAGGTTGTTCCGTTTGCCGCAATCCTTCTCGGACAACTCGGACGCATCCATGATGCCTACACAGAAAAACTGGAAAATCGCGGCTGGACCACCCCGGGATATGACGCATTCCGTGTTCTGCAATTACTCAAAGAAAGCTCAACACCCGTCATGAGCCTTTCTCACAAGAAAATTTATATTGCAGGTTTCTATGGTCTCACAGGGGTAGAAAAAGAACTCTTCCGTATTTTGCACACAGAGTATGGTGCAACCATTATGATTCATTCTGATGCGGAGCTGACCACGGGAGGCCACACTCACTGGGCATGCCGAGAACATCGTAAATGGATTTCAGAATGGGCTGCCGGCATGGAGCTATGCGAAACGCCACAAGAGCGCGAACAGGATTTGCAACTCTACGAAGGATTCGACCTGCACTCCCAGCTGGATGCAATGGAACAAAAGCTCCTGCAACAGGAATCCATTAGCGACACCGCCGTGGTTCTGCCGGACACAGGACTGATGATGCCAGTGCTCCATCATCTACCACGAAAAGACGTGAACATATCCATGGGCTATCCGCTATGGCGTTCCAACTTATTCCAGTTGTTAGAAGTAGTTCTACATCTGCAAGAAAACAAACGTGCGGACGGCTATTATTGGAAAGACATTATTTCCCTTATCCGCCATCCCTACATCAAAATGCTGACAATCGGAGAAGAACGTCCGTTCGGTGTAACCCTGCATAATATGGAAAAAGAACTGCGTAGGGGTAAGAGCTATAATACCCCGTTCACTATTCCATTCACCCGTGATGATAACGCTACAGCATCTGAAGAAGAAATGCAGGAACTGCTGCACAGAGTTCTCTCATACGCCATCACCGCATGGGAAGAAATCTCTACTCCGTCACAGCTTGCCAATACTCTTGCCGACTTATGTACAGTACTTCTGGAACATGGCGGCAACCTGTGGGAACGATTCCCGATTGATGCCGAATCAATGTACCGCATCATGCGCAAGGTTATTCCATCCTTACGCGAATGCTCTCTTGCCCATGAAGAATTTTCACAAAGCGTGCTGTTCACCATTTTGCGAGAAATAATCCGCGGAGAACGTGTTCCGTTTGAAGCTGACCCGCTTACGGGTTTACAGGTTCTTGGCATGTTGGAATCCCGTCTGCTGCATTTTAAAAACGTTTACGTTCTGGATGCCACAGAAAACAAGCTTCCGGGCTTACCGGGAAATGACCCATTGCTACCGGACAGTCTGCGCTCCATGCTAGGCTTACCGGATGCCCGCCACCGTGAGAGTGTCGCAGCATACAACTTCTACCGTCTAATTCACGGAGCAACGAATATCCATGTGCTCTATCAGACAGGATCAGAACGAAGCGGTATCTTTGAAGAAAAGCACATCCGCTCACGCTTTGTAGAAGAACTTCTGTGGAAAGAAGAGTGCAAACAAGGCAAGCTGCTAAAAGCTGGAGACGCCCCATTGCATAGCATCAGCTACCCCGTTTCCACCATAAAAAAAGATGATCATGTCATCCAAAGAACTTCAACCATCAATGGCAGGATTGAAGACTTTTTAGCTAAGCCCGTGTCACCTTCCGCACTGAACACGTATTTGAATTGCCCAATGCAATTTTATCTGGAACGCATAGGTAATTTGCGCCCGGTAGACGAGGTTAATGAAGCCGAAGATTTTGCCGCCATCGGAGACTTATTCCATAAAGTTTTAGAAAAGTTTTTTACTGGATATCTGCACAAAGAAACCGAGTTCAGCAAACTTGATCCAGAGCCACTGCAACGTCTATTTGTACAAATGCTTCATGAATCCAATATCAAGCAGGAAGTGCCTTACGACTCCTTTGTTATGTTAGAAACAGCAGGCAAAGAACGCTTACGCCGTTTTCTAAAAAATCAGCCCATGGCAAAAATTGACTCTCTGGAAAAAAGACTTATTAAAACTATTGGAGTCGACAACAAAGAACGCTCCATAACAGGAATAGCTGACCGTATCGACATCAGGGACAATACGCGGGTTATTCTGGACTACAAGACAGGCAACATACATAAACCTGACAACGGGCTATGGCAGGATGAGTTCCTGATGGCACAAATCCGTACATGGGATGGCGGCGTTGAAGACCCGCTTGACCAATTAGCAGAGAAAATTCTTAACCTGCAGTTGCCTGCCTACTTGTACATGATGCACAATCCTAAGCTCACATCATCTTGTGACGCCGGATGGGTTGAATTAAAAAAGGACGGTAAGGAACATCTTTTCTTTGAAAAAATTGATGACGAACTCCACGATGAAATTATCACTGTGCACATCCCGCTTATTCTCCAGTTCATACTCAGACACATCGAAAAATCACCCATAATTCGACCTCGAAAGGGTCGCCATTGCCAATGGTGCACTTGCACTGCGGGCTGTTCTATGTAATGAGTAGAACGAAGTAAATAATAGGGTACAGTATGTCTAAATCAACTGTTGTACTCTGACTGCGAGACACCGCGCAGTACATATAATCACAATGCGGAATTGAAGCGCCGCATTTGGAGGACTGAATCATGTCATTTCCTACCTTGAAGATTGGCGACATTATTGCCAATACTCCTATTATTCAGGGAGGTATGGGCGTTGGAATTTCTCTTTCCAAGCTTGCTAGTGCCGTTGCCAATGAGGGAGGCATCGGAGTTATCGCTGGAGCTATGATCGGAATGAGTGAACCTGACGTAGGCAAAAATCCTTTGGAAGCAAACATCCGTGCAATGCGTAAAGAAATTCGTAAAGCAAAAGAGATGACCAAAGGCGTACTCGGAGTAAACATTATGGTTGCTCTTACAAACTTTGCCGACCTCGTAAAAACATCTCTTGATGAAAAAATCGACGTAATATTCTCTGGAGCAGGACTTCCTTTAGATTTACCTGCGTACTTGAAAGAATACTACGAAGAACACAAGGAAAAGGCTCACACTAAGCTTGTGCCTATCGTCTCATCAGCTCGCGCTGCTAAGATTCTTTGTAAAAAATGGGCATCCAAGTATGATTACCTGCCGGACGCTTTTGTGGTTGAGGGACCCAAAGCAGGCGGCCATCTTGGATTTAAAGCTGAACAGCTCGAAGACCCTGACTTCGCACTTGAAAAAGTTGTAAGTGAAGTCATCGATGCGGTTAAAGAGTTTGAAGCCAAATCAGGAAAAACCATTCCTGTTATCGCTGCAGGGGGCATCTACACCGGTGAAGATATTAAAAAATTCATCGAAATGGGTGCAGCAGGGGTACAGATGGGAACCAGATTTGTTGCCACAGATGAGTGTGATGCTGACGACCGCTTTAAACAAGCGTATGTTGAAGCAACAGAAGAAGACGTAACTGTCATCAAAAGCCCTGTCGGGCTTCCTGGTCGCGCTCTTAAAAACAAATTCGTTGAAGACTCCCGCAAGGGCCTTAAAAAGCCGTTCAAATGCCCATTTGAGTGTATTCACAATTGCGCACACGAACAAAGTCCGTACTGCATCGCTGCAGCACTGCTTAACGCTAAAAAAGGCAACCTTTCCCGAGGATTCGCATTCTCAGGCACGAACGTGCACCGTATTAAAGAAATCATTCCTGTTAGAAAGCTTATTGACTCTCTGCGAAATGAATTCTCATCTACCAATAAGTAGAACACTCCTTTCTGTTAACAGAAAAAGCCGTGACCATATGGTCACGGCTTTTTTCGTTATTTTTTATCCTGCCCAGAGACACCAAATAACTTACAATTAGAAGAGGATAACGCTCTATCTCATAGTTAAGCACTTGATATTCTGTGTTCCAAATGTTGTACAGCCCTGCCCTGTCCACTATGCTTACAGGAAGCAAAGGAGCTGACACATGATCATTACGCCAGAAAACCTTCGTACTAAAATATTATCGTTTTATCCGGAAATAGAGAAAAACAACATTGAATTGTCTATTCACTTTGATGACGAAAAAAAAGCATGGGTTGCGCAACTTTCAAAGCACCAGCATGAATTAATGACATACATTGAAAAAAAAGAAGCACAGGACTGCATTGATGGTATTGAATGCGTCTATCTGGGTACACAGATAGGGCAGTTTATTTTCAATTACTGCAGCGAAGGTAGTGAGTGCAACGTTCCATAATTTTTACACCACTCCGAGGGCTGCCACATACGTGATCGGCGGGGGACGCAGAACGTATAACGGCAGTCCTTTTTTTATTTCGCTATATACTAGCCTAAGAAGTCAGCAATACCTTGCGCTTTCAGCACATCAAACGTTATGCCGCAACTTGCAAGCAACTCGGCAACACTTTCTCTTCCTTCGCCGGAAACTCGAAAGTTCTGGCGACGTAACCCTGCTGTCATCGCCGCTGCCAACAGCAATTGCAGCAATTCTAAATTTCCCCGAATCGGGGTACGTAACACCAGTTCAACATCCGCGTGGGATGACAACAACTCAAGCAATGCTGCTCGCAATTGCTCTGCTTCCACAGCATTCTCAACTTTGGAGACATACAAACTAACATTGTTATGATCACTTTCATAAACAAAGCCGTGCAGTTCTTTTGTCTGTCGAACCGGTTCCTGCCTTATCTCACTATGAAGGTCATCAGGAATTCTGGCTGGAGTCTGCTTTTCATCTGACGAAATTTCGCTACGACAAGAAGGTGTTGCTTCTGCCTTTTCCGCTACTTCCTGTTTTGCTTTATCAAACGATTGAGCTGCAATACCTGCCGAAAGCGCTTCCTCAAACAATTCTCCTTCCAACTCTGCTTCGAGCAACGCAAATTTATCAGCTGCTGACGAATTGGAAGAAAAAGCATGTGGTGCATATTCACTCTGCTGATATGAGTCTTCAACTACTCCACAAGAAGCAGGTACATTTTGCCCCTTAGCATCTTCGTACAAACAGCCATCAACCGAATCACCGACCTCTGAAGTCCCTGCACCAACACTGGATTTATCAACTTCTTCTATAGCGTTGTGGTGCATACCATCGGCGCCACTAAAGGCATCCGTCCAGGCTGTAACGTCCCATGCAGGACTCTTTGAACCAAATGAAGAAGTGGAAACAACATGGATAGCATCTGCAGGAATATCGAGCACCATCTGTAACTGCTCTTCATCAAGTACAGTCGCAAACAGAACTTGCAAGTATGCTTCAGATTCTGGAGGAGCAAACTGCACGTCCAGCACCTGCCCACTTTTATAAAGGAATTGTAATAAGGAAAATGGAGTAAACTGAGTTCCTGCAAGAACACCACTGTCATCCAGTTCAAGCACAAAACATGTGCACTCATGCATGAAGTCATCCTGCAAGACATACCCGAGAATAGAAAAAGCAACGTGACCTAGAGGATCACGCAACGAATGTGCTGCAAGCATTGTTTTTGACTCAGCTGGCCAAGCCTCTTCAACCAACTGTTTCAATGCATCAATTGCAATAGAAATTTTTTCAGCATCGGCATTTTCAAGAAACGCCACCAATGCACTGAAACCACGTATAACTTCCCGAATATGTACATACGAAAGTGATAATACATGTTTCCGGAACGCTCCGGTCACAAGCTGCAACAAATCAACCAGAGCCACTGCATCAGTCAGCCCAAGTAAATTAAAACAGTTAGAAAGCAACGGGGTTGTATTATATATTGTAGAAAGCAGAGCTGCATCTGCGCGCTCAGCAGACACTTCCAGTTCCAAAAGGAATGGATCCAAGTCTTCAAGTACAGTTCGTACGTCTGTCAGAATTGTTCCAACAAGCGAATCCAGCATTCAAACATCACTCCGTATGGGGAAATTCCCTTGGCATGCAATACGTTGCAGCACCATACCCTGTTATGAGTCCAATGTACACACAGCTTGCGAAGTACCACTATAACCTGTATGTCACAACCGATGGTTCTCCTTGCCAAATTGTAACCATTGCGTACACTACCTTTTGAACATGTTGTTTGCTTAGGCAACAGGAGGCATGGAATGTTCAAACGACTTTTTATTCTTTTTTGTGGAGTTCTTATGATGAGCACTGCAACCGCAGCATCTGCGGCAACGGTGACTAAACTCAAAAATGGTCTTACGGTTTTGATTCATGAAGACAAGCGCTTTCCGCTTGTCTCAACAAGACTGTATGTACATGCTGGTTCCGGCTATGAAGAGCCGAGGGAAGCTGGCATCAGCCATGTGCTTGAACATATGGTTTTTAAAGGTACAAAAAACTATGCAAAAGGCCAGATCGCTGCAAGTATCGAAGAATTAGGTGGCTACCTCAACGCTGCTACCAGTTTTGATTATACAGTATATATTGCAGATCTTCCTGCGGATGCATGGAAAACTGGCTTGAAAGTTTTACGTGATCAGGCATTTTTTGCTAACATTGATCCAAAAGAACTTGAGTCAGAAAAAAAAGTTATTATTTCCGAACTGGAACGCGGTGAAGACAGTCCGTACGGCCTTCTTTTCAAAAAACTGCAACAGCAGACAATGAAAGGAACTACCTACGCATGGCCTATTATCGGCTACCGCGATACTATCAACTCTTTCACACGCGAAGATATTACCAACTACATTAAAAAGCATTATCAACCGCAGCAAATGCTGCTGGTTGTGTGCGGTGATGTGGATGAAAAAACAGTACTTGCGGAAGCAGAAAAACTTTACGGTGGCTTAGAAAACACTTCTAACGTTACTCCACCTTCTGTTGTCAACATTGACAAGTTAGACATGTCCGGCCCTAACGTTCAGGTAGTGAAAGGCAAGTGGAACAAAGTATACCTTGGTATTTCTTTCCCTATCCCGGGATTTGAAGATGTTAACACCACAGGTATCGACATGCTGGCACAGCTCATGGGTGGCGATAAAACATCCCCATTCTATCGCAAATATCAGTATGAAAAACAGCTTGTTGATTCCATTTCTGCATCAGCATACGCTTTTGAGCGCGCAGGTCTTATCTACATTACTGCAGTACTTGATGCAGATAAGCTGGACGAATTCTGGCCGGAATTAATGAAAGATTTAAGCAACCTCAAGGCGTCTGAATTCAAAGATGAAGACATTGCCCGCGTTCGCTTAAACCTTGAGGACTCTCTTTTCCGTGCAAAGGAAACGCTTTCCGGTCTTACTTCTAAGATCGGCATGTTCGGGTTCTTCTTTGGCGGAGAACAGGGCGAAAAAAACTACCTCGATGAAGTTGAAAACGTAAATCGCGAACAGCTTCAGAACCTCATTGATACCTACATTAAACCTGAGCGTCTGCAGGCGACAGTTCTTGCCCCGCAAGAAGCTTCTGTAAGCGAAACTACACTTACAGCACGAATCGTCAACAATTGGGAATCAAAGGATGCAGTAAAAAAACAGACTACTGCTGAAAACGCCATCGGTAAAAAAGAAGTTGTTGATCTCGGAAACGGTCGCCAGCTGATTCTGATTCCTGACAACACATTGCCATATGTTGCAATCGATATGGATTTTATGGGTGGTGACTCCCTCATTACAAAAGGTCAGGAAGGTCTTTCCGTTCTTGCAGCTCGTGTCCTAACAAAGGGCACAGGTTCAATGAATGCTCCTGCAATCGAAGAATATCTTGCTGACCGCGCTGCATCTATTGCAGCATCTGCAAGTAGAAGAACATTCTCTCTGAGTGCACGCTACCCTGCCCGCTTCTCAGATGATATTCTCAAACTCTTCTCCCAGATGGTACAGTCCCCTACAATAGCTGATGAAGAAGTTGATCGTGAAAAAGTTGATCAGGTAGCAGGAATTAAACTGCGCGAAGACCAGCCGCTCGGCTTGGCAACACGCAACCTGTTCCCGTTCCTGTTCACAGATTCTATCTACAGTTATTATCATGCAGGTATTCCGGCACATGTTGCCAACTTCACTCAGGATGACGTTGCTGGTTTCTGGAAAAAGCAGAAAGCAATGCCGTGGACAATATCTGTTGCCGGCGAATTTGACCGTGATGCAATCATCGAATTTGCAAAACAACTGCCAACGCCAACAGAAAAACGTCCTGAAAATTTTGAGCCTACATGGAACAAAGACCGCATCAAGTCCATCGCCCTCAAAGATCGTAATCAGGCTCATCTTTTCATGATCTTTAAAACAGTGCCGCTTACGAACAAGGATACAGCAGGCCTTGAGCTTATGCAGACAATCCTTGCTGGGCAGAGTGGATTACTCTTCAATGACCTGCGTGATAAACACGGCCTCGGTTACACCGTGACAGCATCCAGCTGGCAGTCCACCATTACCGGCTTTACATACTTCTATATTGGTACTGAACCGGATAAAGAAGAAGCCGCTATGGATGGTTTCCGTAGAATCATTAAAGAGATTCAGGACAAACCGCTTTCCGAAGAACAGATCAAACGTGGACAGAACTTAATGCGAGGTCAGTACTACCGTGGTCACCAGAGCCTCGGCAGCCGCAGTGCAGAAGCAGCAGGACTGGCAACAGCACAGTTGCCGCTTAGCTACAACAAAGACATTGTGGAACAAGTACAAAAACTGACTCCGAAAGATGTTCAGGAAATTGCTAAAAAATATCTTAACGTAGATAAAGCATACATCCTTCGCGTAGCTCCGTAGCGATCTGAGTATAAATATGAAAAGGGGTGAATCCGATGGATTCACCCCTTTTTTACTATCTTTTTCTAATTTTTTTTTGTCTCCGACAGGCATGTCGGCTTCTTGCTTGCACGCGACAAGAAACGCACTTTCGATCGCGAATGAACACGACACTCCCTCGCTTAATGTCACATCACAACTGGCAACCAATCTACTTACAAACCACCACCACGCGTCCTTCTTCGAGGAACTTATGTGCGTTGTTGATTTGCTTCAACAACAACGCCTGTTCATCAGAGATCACAATATTACTGTGCATTTTACCCTGAACACTGACAGCCTTAAGAACCAACGGATTAGAGGAAGTCCGCTTTGACGCAATAGCTTCTTCCCATGTACCTGCGTATTCCACCATACCGTTTTTTAATGCTACATCGCGGTTTACTACGCGAGGGCTGTACAGGATATGCCCTTCTTCATCCGCAACAGTAAACGTGATCGCAGGGCTGATCCCGAGTTCTCGCGCATCAATAAGTAATCCGGTATATGCAGTCGGTAAAGCAGCGTCTACCTCTGGAGCCTCATCCTGAGACTTAGACAACACAGCTTTTTCAATAGATTCTGCAACTGCATTGGCAGCTGAATACGGATTGTCACTTACTCTATGAAATAGCACATGGTTACCGAGAAGCTTCTCAAGGAACATGCCGCGCAGCGTAATACTTACGGTAACGGTCGCAACGCCATCTGTAGTGAAGGTTGCTGAAGTTATACGCGAGTTCTGCATATCCCCACGCACAAATTGCATAACATCTTCATCTGCATGCAAAATATTTTGTACGCGAACATTCTCTGTCACTGGAATTTTGCTCAAAATTTCAAGCAAATTTTTACGAGCTTCAATGGTCGCTGCACGCACTGTTTTTAAACGTGCCTGACGACTACTTACCGCAAGTCCTGAGAAAAGGCTTTCGCCCTTGGCTGTCACAGTACCTGTAAGCCAATTGATTACACCATGTTCGTATTCCTGAATATAGCCAGGTTCGTATGGAGTAACCTTCTCCAGTTCTAAATCATCTTTCGGAAATAACGGTGAGTTCGGCACTTCTGCTGAAATTTCAGTTCCACCTTGATACAACGGCGGTACGGCAGAAACGACATGTCCTCCAGTGGACTGCTCATTTCGAGCAGTCTGTACAGGCTGCTGCGCCTCATACTGAAGCGTTGAAGCTTCTTTACTCAACGTAACGGGAGAATTACCGGAAGCTTCATGCATCTTCTTCTTATCATGCTGAACCTCCGCTTCCACTTCACGTATTGCCTGCTCAATAAGTTGAATCTGCGTTGCTTCCGTGCTTCCCATTTTAACAGCAGATGTTGCTGTCGTGCTTGAAACATTATCTGCAACAGAATCTACCCCCGCATTTTCTGCTGCGGCCTGAGTTCCTATTAACAATGCTGCCATACATACACTTGCCAGCATTCTTTTACTCACCATGTCACCCTCTCAATTACTACCACATTACAAAAGCTTCAACGTAGCATCCAAATGATCCAACCAAATATCTACAAAACCGGAATACTCAGCAAGACCGAGCACCATAGGTGTGCAGCGTAAGCCAGCTGCTTCGATCTGCGATTTCCAGGAACCGGCATCGCTACCTGCCATGTCATTCCGGGCATGGCGCCCCACCACAGATAAAAACGGCATCAGCCAGACGTGCTTAGTCTCTCTCTTTAGAAGTTCCGGCAAAATATGTTCAAGCGTGTGATTACCGTCCATCGTGCCAAGAAAAATATTCGGATCAACTTCTTGCAGCTTTTGGTATACAGCATCATAACAACTATCACCTTCATGAGATGATCCATGCCCCATGAAAACCACTGCTTCCTCTGAGTTGCGGCCGGGAGGAATATGCCGGACAATTGCCGAAACGACCTGCGCAATATCTTCTGCTGAATCCAATAACGGCGCCCCGACACGTACGTTCTGCAAACGCCCCGAAGTTACAAGAGCCTGTGCATGAGCACATAGATCCTCATACTCTACTCCGGGAATAATATGCAAAGATTGCACAGCAATATGCGTATATTTTTCAAAAGCCATTTTTTCCAGCGCCTTAACAACAGAATCGCGTTTGACACGCTGTGCAGCAAGACGGTCACGAATAAGTTCAGAAGTAAACGCTAATCGCACGTTCACTCCATCAAAACGCATACGCACCCGCTCATCAAGAAGCCTGAGCGTTTGATGGGCCTGCAAATTATTAGCGCCAAATGCTACAAGTAAAATACCTTTCTTCATATACACACGCTGGAATAAGTCTGGTGGTGAATAGAGGGCATGAAAGCCGGAAGCCGTTGTCAGAAGCTAGCTGCACGAAGTGAAATCAGTAAATTTGAACAAAATAAATTAGCTAATCTATGCAAAATTAGCAAGGTTATCCCTAATTACTCCTTCTTCAACTCTGTGAGTACTATACAAAATGTGTTACACTCCTTCTAAAATCGAATGCTGTCACATTTGTTATTATACAACACAAAGAACAATAACATATTATCTGCTGAATATTTTACTATTTTTTACCCCAGCCCTTCCTGTTTGACCTTGTTTCTATCTACCGTTACAACAGCACAAATTTTTCTTTCTAGAGGTCTTCTTATGAATTTACTCGTTACGGGTGGTTGCGGTTTTATCGGCTCAAACTATATCCACTATATTTTCAATACATTCAGCGACATTACAGTCATCAATATAGACAAGCTCACCTACGCGGGTAACCTTTTAAACTTACAGGCCATTGAAAAAAAATACGGTGGAACACGTTACTTTTTCGAACACGCTGACATAGCGAATGCCGACGCAGTAAATTCCATCTTCGAAAAATACGACATCGATGCTGTTGTTAACTTCGCAGCTGAATCGCATGTTGACCGTTCCATTAACGATCCGTCACCGTTCATCACTACTAATGTTATGGGCACACAAGTCTTGCTTACAGCGGCCCGCAATGCAAAGATTGAACGTTTTGTGCATGTTTCCACTGATGAAGTTTACGGAGATCTATCTCTTGATGATCCGGCATTTACGGAAGAAACGCCACTTCATCCAAGTAGCCCGTACTCTGCGTCTAAAGCTTCCGCGGATATGCTTGCATACGCATTTTACCGCACCTACGGCTATAACGTTTCCATCACCCGTTGTTCCAATAACTACGGACCATACCAATTCCCTGAAAAGCTCATTCCTTTGATCTTCACACTTGCATCTGCCGATAAACCATTACCTGTATATGGAACCGGCATGAATATCCGTGACTGGATCCACGTATCTGACCACTGCAAAGGAGTGCATCTGACGTTGATGAAAGGGAAAGCCGGTAAAGCATACAACTTTGGCGGTAATGCAGAACGTACCAACCTTGAAGTTATCCGCACTATTTTACATGATCTTGACAAATCAGAAGACTTAATCACGTTTGTACAAGACCGCCCGGGGCATGACCGTAGATACGCAATGAATTACTCTCTTGCCCAGAAAGAACTTGGATATGAACCAGAGTACTCCTTTGAACGCGGAATTAAAGAAACTCTGAACTGGTACAAAAAAAATACTGACTGGCTAAAAGATGTCCAGTCAGGTGCCTACCTTGAATTTATGAAAAAATGGTATGGAAATAGTTAGACTCCATCTTACATCCTAGTATCTAACCGCCACTGAAAATGAGCATTTGCACAATTTCAGTGGCGTACTTATTCTATCCGGCCACTCACGCAACTTTTCTACAAGCCACCATACCAACTCGGCAGTATAGTAGCTTCTTCTCTTTGTTTGATTCTCTCTTGACGCATTACCATAAGAGTATTTACTCACTCAGTAATTACATACTGCTCAACACCGAATCATAACATATGGCCTGATTAATATTAGAGAAAGAGCGTCGCTGCCATAAAATACGTTACCAGAGCATTCTATTTTTCAAACATGGGCTAGTAACAAAACGCAACCTCCCTCTTTTTATCAATCAAAAAAGAAACTCACCACATCACTGAACAGTTGAAAGGATACGTCTGTGAAGCTCGTTAATGCATGTAAGACACTCATAAAAGATGCGGCCTCCGCCAGCTTCGATCTATACAAAGTGATGATTCCTGTCATCATTATCGTTAAGTTGCTTCAGGAACTGGATCTTATCCAATATTTAGCAGTACCACTTAAACCTATTATGGGTATTGCAGGACTTCCTGCAGAAATGGGGCTGGTTTGGGCGACGTCAATGATCGTCAATCTATACAGTGGATTAATCGTTTATATCTCAATGGTTCCGACAATGGCACCGCTTAGTGTTGCTCAAATAACAACGCTCGCGACCATGATGCTCATTGCTCACTCTCTCCCCGTTGAATGCAAGGTTGCACAAAAATGTGGTATCTCCATGATGGGCCAACTCATTGTCCGCATACTCTCAGCATTTTTTGTCGGCTTTTTTATGCATCTTGTTTTTTCAAAAACAGGCATCTTTGCAGAACCAAGCAAAATCCTTCTGGAACCCCAACTGCCTGAACCCGGCCTTATCCCATGGGCTTTGAACGAAGCTAATAACCTTGCATACATTTTCGTTATCATCCTTGCCCTTTTTGCCTTAATGCGTTTACTCACATATTATGGCATAACAGAAAAACTTAACGAGCTGCTCAGGCCAATTCTTCAAGCCATCGGCATAGGCAAAGACGCTGCAACCCTTACCGTACTAGGTCTATCCTTAGGTATTACATATGGTAGCGGTTTGATTATTCATGAAATAAAATCAGGATCATTATCCAAGCGTGATGTCTTTGCATCATTAACACTTATGGGGCTCGCTCACGCACTAATTGAAGACACATTATTAATGATGCTTATTGGTGCACATATCAGCGGCACTCTCTGGACTCGCCTTCTTTTTGCAATAATTTTTGTTGGAGTCATGATGCGCTTTTACTCAAACGAGCCAGCCATAGCAGTCAACGATTTGGATTAACAAGGATTTTTGATGGGTAAAAATATATGGATCAACGCCGGAGAAACCTCCGGAGATCTACATGGTGGAAAACTCATGGAAGCCATTTCTTCCATCGCACCAGCCACCACGTTCTGTGGAATGGGCGGACCGGAAATGCGTTTCAAAGGTCTTGATACAGTCCTGCGTGTCGAAGATCTTTCCGTCATGGGCTTCACGGAAGTTCTTGGTAACCTGTTCGAAATTTTCAAGATGCTGAAGCAGATCAAAAATGAACTTACGCGACGTCGCCCAGATGCAGTCATTCTTATTGATGCACCGGAGTTCAACTTCCGTGTAGCAAAATATGCTTATAACCTTGGTATACCTGTCTACTACTACATATCCCCTAAACTCTGGGCGTGGCGTACAGGCAGAGCCAAGTTTATTGCCAAGCACGTGACCCGTCTTTTTTCTATTCTACCGTTTGAAGTTGAGTTCTATAAGCAGTTCAACATGGACATCGATTACATTGGAAACCCGCTTGTTGATGTAATTAATTGGCCTTCCATTGACCATATTCAGCCCAAAAAAAACCGCATTGGTATTTTGCCAGGAAGCCGCAAAAAAGAAATTGAAGCACTCATGCCTCAATTTGCACTTGCTGCTTCAATTATGGCAAAAACAAATCCCGAACTGGAGTTCCACTGCATCCAAGCTCCGGGGATTTCGCAGGACCAACTACGAGCCCTATGGACATGCTCGGTCCCTCTCACAATTCACAGCCCAGAAAACAGATACGAATTCATGCGCGGCTGTACCATGCTCATTGCGGCATCCGGTACCGTAACGCTGGAGTCCGCCCTTGTCGGCACGCCGACATTAATTACCTACCAGCTTTCCAAACTGACATTTTTTCTGGGAACCAAGTTCGTCAAAGTTCCATACGTGGGATTGCCAAACCTCATCATGGGGCGTGAAGTATTTCCAGAACTTTTGCAGGAAGATGCTAACGGAGATGTGGTTGCGCAACGTGCGCTTGCATGGCTCAACACTCCCGGAAAACTCGCGGCTATCCGTAAAGACCTAGAGACACTCCGCACCAAAGTAGGTGCCCCCGGCGCTGCGAACCGTGCTGCAAAACTTATTATCGAAGATTTATCGAAATAAACGCGTTGCCATCTGGACAAGTGAATTTTCCGCATTATAATATTTGGTGTGAAAGGAAAACTATCACTAAAACACTATCTTTTTCTGCTTGCAGGGAAATATAAAAAAGCGTAGTTACTTTCGCCTGCGTAAATGCATTCTGCTTGCAGAATAGACCATTACAACGCATACTAAACCATCTGATGTCAGTTCCCATTTTTTCTGGCAAACAGATACTCCCAATTGGGGGCGCACTGGTTTCGACGGGGATAGAAGAAACCGGAGTTGCAGGTCGAGGCGCCGCTGGCCTCGTAAAAAGCGGCACTAAAGTAATTGCAAACGATTACGAATACGCAATGGCAGCTTAATTGACCGCCACGTTCTCTTTGTTGACGTCAGATAGACTTAGAGAATGACAAAACACCATCCGACTAGTTTCAGTAGGCGTTTGCTGCAGCTGGAGCGAAACTTATACAGCGAACTGGCCTTACGTCGCCTGTTCTGGGGCAAAGCGTAACGTGAGATAAATTAATCCGGAACTAAACCTGTAGATGCTTCGAGTGGACCATTCTCGGACGCGAGTTCGATTCTCGCCGCCTCCACCATGAGGTAACAAAGCTCTAATCCTTTCAAAGGATTAGAGCTTTTTTTGTTTCTATCTTTCTACCCTTTTGGCTTAAGCATTGTTAGCAAACCTTATCTAGCTCCATATGAAGTATTGGATAAGGTTTACCCATGCCATCTGTAGCCGACCGTCTTACAACCTTAAATCCCTGAGCAAGATAAAATTTGTGTGCCTCTGGATTCTGCTCATTCACATCAACCTTAGTAACACCACACTCTTCAACAGCGTATGTAGCTAAAGCTTTGCCAAGTCCTTTGCGGAAGTGTTCAGGAGCAACAAACAGCATTTCTAACATTTCACCAGAAATTCCCATGAATCCCATAACATTGCCTATTTCATCTTTAATCAGATAAATATCAACGACAGGCAGAGCAGAATCTAATATCAGCACCCTCAGTTCCTGAAGATACTCTTCTCGCACAAAAGCATGGGTCGCTCTTACTGAAGCTTCCCAGACATTAATAATAACTTCGTAATCATGTTTTGTTCCATGTGTAATATTCATTTTTCCACCTTGATATCAGATTACGGCAAGCACTTAACACAACCAGACTGTACCGAAAATGCCTACTCGAAAAGGTTGTGAAAGCTAAGAAGAAAAACAAATTGCCAATTCGATTTCCAGTTTAAGGATCGAACTCGTGGCTGCTGGCATCTGTTTCTTCTTGCCCTATGTCTATGTAATTATACAATTTAAAACAAAACTACCCCACCAGATACCAGCCTTCAACAATTTTAGCTCCTTCTAGAAATACGACCAATAAAATTAGTTGTATCAAACTTCCCTCGGCTGCTTATCATCGAACAACATCTATATGCAGTGCACACTGACAAGAATACGGTATGATCTGAATAAACCAGCCCCAACCTAAAAGGAAAAAAAATGATGGAAATGCCCTACATGGCGGACGCACCCTATTTTATGGGAGTATTCATGGGCATAATTGGAATTGTAATTCTCTGCAGCGGGATATTCTTCTTAATTTCAGCACTCGTCATGCCATTGATAAACCGCAGCCGAATTAACAAACTACGAATAAAGCATGTTCAGCTTGCCACTAACATAAAGGATATGCGTTTCCTTTTTGAAAAAAACGAAAATGATGTTCTCATAAACCTTAAGAATGAACAGGCTTCTTCTGAATCTCAACCACACCCCGAAAAAAACTCGGAAGCAGAAGACAATACAAAGCCCAATACTGAAACCCTCTTTGGAGTCCAGACGCAAGTTTTGGGCGGCAGCATTCTCCTTCTGTTTGCAGGATTTATACTACTTGGAAAGGTAATGGAGGCCTTCATTGGATTAACGGGTTGGTTATGCTGCTTAATTTTGCCATGGATAAATCGCAGCAGCATCAAGAAACTGCATACAGAAACTGAACAGCTGACTACTGTTACTAAAAAACTCGAAGTTATTCTAAAATGGAAAGAGCATCCTGAAATGAAAGAGGCTATCCTCAAGACATGTGCAACAGCGCCTGATACTATTGCCGATAACATTAAGCACCCCTTCCATACACAACTGATGATTTTGTGCGTCGTTATCTTCCTTATTTCTGTAGCATTATTCCAACTGCACATTTCGATAGTAACCATTATTTGCGGAGGACTTGGGATATTTTGTTTGATAAATAGGCACATTATCAACAAATTACAGAATGAATCAGACCAATTTCGTTCTATCGTTCAAGAATTAACGACCATTTTTGAAATAGAAGGAAGTTATCCCCCAAAAACGCTCAAGAGCGAAAAAGCCTTACACCATGCGCCCCCCCAAGATGCTCCTGAAGTCATATCACAAAACAAGGTTACGGATAATGAGGAACCAGAATTCACATTTGAAAAAGAAGAACCGGCTTCAAAATCAAGTGAAGCTACACCAGCATCAAAAAAACATATTGGATTTGAACAACAATTTGGCGTACGACTCCCTGTTTGGATAGGCGGTATAGCCCTTACGCTTGCTGGAGTTTTTCTAGTTAAATATTCGATTGATATTAATCTGCTCACTCCTGCAGTACGCGTAGTTTTAGGGGGATTACTGGGTGGAACATTGCTTTATAGTGCTGAATGGGTACGAAAAAAAACGCACTTTCAAAACGGTGTCCGTATCGCGCAATCCCTATCCGGAGCAGGAATAGCAGTACTTTACGCCTCTCTCTTCGCTGCAACCAATTTATATCAGCTTATCTCATATCCTCTGGGCTTCTCAGGCATGGCTATTGTTACCGCAACGGCGGTTGCTCTCTCATTAATGCACGGCCCTCCCATTGCGTTGCTTGGTCTTATAGGCGGTTTTTGCACCCCTGCCTTGCTAGGCCCCACTCCTCCACACTCTCTAACATTCTTTGTTTATCTTTACCTGCTGTTCTTCGGCCTGCTGCTTGTCATCAGCCGTAAGAACTGGTGGATACTATCCTTCCCCACCTTGCTTGGTGCATTTTTCTGGGTCGTATTCTGGACAACCAGCGTATTTGCCCAAAGTGATGCACTTTGGCTTGGATTATTTTTAATTGCAGTCAGTGCCACCATCGTTATCTGTTCAAAAAATTCTTATGAACAAGAAAGCACTGATAAAAATCAGACATCGTATTTTACGTCCATCTTAAATTATATCGGGCTTAGTGGTGCCCTAATACTGCTGGGAATTATCACAGGAAAAGCCGGATTCGACATTTTCGAATGGTCGTTATTTGGCTTGTTAGCAGCTGGAGGCATTTGTCTGGCGTACCTTAATGATCGGTTATACGGATTTGTACCTTTGGTATCCGTAACCGTAACAATAGGAATGCTCATTGCGTGGGATACAGCAGAGGTATCCACGTATGCTTTTATACTTACGGCCTTTGCATTAGCTTTTGCAGGAGCCGGATATTTTTGTCTGTGGCGCACCAAGATCCCGCTACTTTGGGCAGGATTAACGGGAGCAACCAGTATTGCTTTTTACCTACTGGCTTACTTCAAGCTACGACATACTGAACTGGTCGATTCTATTCCATCTTTCTGGAGCGTCACAGCTATCACGCTTGCAGGGATAGCTGTCTACACAGTGCATAAAATACGAGTATACTACCGTGATCATCCAAAACAAGATCACTTGCTGGCATTATTTGCAGCAACGAGTGCAGCATTTATTTCCATCGCACTCACTATTGAATTACAACGCGACTTCCTGCCCGTTGCATTCACAGCAGAAATGTTTGCCATTGCATGGATCTATAGCCGGATCCCTATCAAAGCATTACGTCCTATCTGCATGGCACTAGCACTAGCTTTCGTCATTCTGTTACTTCCCCAACTACACATATTGGGGACCCTCCTGATGATATCAAAAATAGGGGGAGTGAAACAAAGCATAGTAGAAGGAGTAAGCCTCCCGATTATTCAATGGCCAGTCTTCCAACTTGGTGTTCCAGCAGCGATGTTTATTGGTGCAAGTTACTTTCTGAGACGGGATCACGATGACATTTGGGTACAGATTTTAGAGCTGGCAGCAATCATCTTGACTGCTGTAATGGGATATTACCTGACGCGCCATGCGTTCTATGTTGAACTGAACGATATACTCTTTGCTAAAGCGGATTTTTTGCAGCGAGGCATCTTCACTAACATTCTATTCATAATTGGCTTCGTATGGCTATTCTTCGGTAACTACTTTGATCGATTTGCGTTGACGTTAGGCGGCGTAGGCTTATGCGCAATTGGCATTTTTCGAATCATATTTTATGATTTTTTATTCTACAATCCACTCTGGACACACCAAAAAATTGAAGGATGGCTTGTGTGCAACAATTTACTACTACCTTATGGGCTCCCCATACTTTGGACACTGATTGCTGAAAGCATACTCCCTCTCGAAAATAGAAAACTGTGGTCCAACGCCACTCGTGGATTCGCCCTTCTCTTACTCTTTGTTTTGATCAATATGAACGTCCGCTATTTTTTCCACGGGGAATATCTGGGGGTCGGAATCACTACAAATACAGAAATCTACACCTACTCTGTTGCATGGCTTATTCTTGCTATTACCTTACTGCTTGCAGGCGTTATTTCAAAAGCCAAACTGCTGCGATATACCTCCCTTGTAGTCATGATTGTAACGGTCGGGAAGGTGTTCCTGTATGATGCTTCTGAACTGACCGGCTTGTACCGGGTATTCTCCTTCTTAGGATTAGGACTCTGCCTATTAGGGCTTAGCTGGTTCTACACCCGTTTCATTTTCAAAGACAATCCCCTGCCTCCTTCAAATTGACTGAAGTTATCTTTTTTGACGACCAAGCTCTTACTGATTAACGCGGTAAGAGCTTATTTATGCCTAGTAAGAATTCATAATAACAATCTAATATTATTATGATATAGTCGCTAGTAAGAATAAAATGAGCGAAAACGCAACAAGGAGAAAACCTTATGGAACGTTACATTGTGCTTATAATTCTTGCGTGTTCTATTCTCTTCAGTGTGGCAACGTACACATGTTTTTAATGTTATACCTGATTAAACAAAAAGCCTTGTCTAACGACAAGGCTTTTCCCTTTAATATGCACCATCTACGAACAGTTTACATTCACCTACGGCTTCTACAGGAAATGATGCTGTCTTCAACTCGCTGCCTACAAACCAGCTGCAGCTTACCCATCCTGTAGCGGCATCAAATTCGATCACAGTCATCTCCGGCCCGCCGGACTTTAACTGAATAACGTCTCCAGCTACAAATTTCATAATGCCTCCGGATATTGTATTCCGATCTGCTCGCAAAACCTTTCCCTAGCGCATTTGCATGCCATCACA
This sequence comes from Halodesulfovibrio aestuarii DSM 17919 = ATCC 29578, assembly GCF_000384815.1. NCBI lineage: Bacteria > Pseudomonadati > Thermodesulfobacteriota > Desulfovibrionia > Desulfovibrionales > Desulfovibrionaceae > Halodesulfovibrio > Halodesulfovibrio aestuarii. The sequence goes on along the minus strand of NZ_ARQF01000021.1, from coordinate 351,240 downwards.
GATTTACATAAATTATATAATGGATGCACACTTCGTACAAGCCTTCACTATAGGCGCATGTATACGTTAGTCATATAAAAAAAAAGCGGAGAGTTTCCCCTCCGCTTTACATTTGAATTATAGTGCGTGCTAATTACATAGCTGCTTCGTAAATTTCCATTACATCCTGATCAGTAGGACAGCGAGGGTTTGTGAGACCACAGGCATCTTTCTGTGCGTTTGCAGTCATGGTTGCAATATCATCAACGCTTACTTTCTTACCGTAACGTTCGCCAAGAGCTTTCAAGCCCTTAGGAATACCTACGTCGTGGGAAAGTTCACGGATAGCTTTCAGACATTTTTCAGCTGCTTCACGAGTGCTTAGACCATCAATGTTTTCACCCAGCCAAACTGCCATGTCAGCAAAACGATCCATCTTAGCAATCATGTTGAATTTTTCAACGTGTGGCAGAAGGATAGCATTACATTCGCCATGTGGAAGATCGTAGAAGCCACCAAGCTGGTGAGCCATTGCATGAACGTGACCAAGACTTGCGTTGTTAAATGCCATACCAGCCAGATACTGAGCGTAGCACATGCCGTTTCGGGCTTCGAGGTCCTTACCATTTGCAACAGCGGCACGAAGATGCTTGGCAATAAGTCTGATAGCTTTTTCAGCACATGCATCAGTAAGCGGAGTTGCTATAGTAGAAACGTATGCTTCAACAGCGTGAGTCAAAGCATCCATACCTGTTGCAGCAGTAAGTGCTGGAGGCATACCTACCATAAGCATTGGATCATCCAATGCGATAGTCGGGGTTACACGCCAGTCAACGATAGCCATTTTAACTTTGCGGGAAGTGTCTGTAATAATGCAGAAGCGAGTCATTTCTGATGCTGTACCAGCAGTTGTGTTAACAGCAACGTATGGAGGCATTGGATTAGTAGACTTATCTACCCCTTCGTAATCATGAATTTTTCCGCCATTAGCAACAACAAGGCCGACACCTTTACCACAGTCATGAGAGCTACCACCACCAAGGGTAATCAGTGAATCACAACCTTCTTTACGATACACATCAACGCCGTCATGAACATTTGTGTCTGTTGGGTTAGGAATAGTTTCATCATAAACAACGCATTCCATGTTTTCTGATGCAAGCAAATCAACGATCTGCTTAGTAATACCAACTGCAGTAATCCCTTTATCTGTAACCAAGAGAGGCTTTTTACCACCCAAGGCACGAATTTTTGCTGGGATTTCTTTATGAGCACCAATTCCTATCAAAGTAACACTAGGAATAAAAAATCCATTCACTTCTTCACGTACAGCCATTAGACATCTCCGTAGAAAGTATCAGTGTATGAAAAATTGTTATTACCTTCGCGCACCGCGAAGTAGATAACCCGTGTCGTAGTTTATAAATACACACGAGAGTCTTTACTCACAAATTTTTTTTTTTACTCACAGTACGAACCTTTTTACACTGAAAAAAAAAGGTGACGGTCGCGTTGAATGTTCTTTTATTCACAAACAGTGAAGTGCAAACAAAATTTTGGTCAATCCTCATAATCTACTTATCCGACAAGAGTCTGAAAGCTTTGTTACAAAAATCACAAATTTGTTTTAATTAATGTAACAGACTGCTCTGTTAGTCTCTGTGAGAAAAATCCTTACACGTAGGCAAAAGCTTGGTTACGCTCTTAGTCATAGTCCGACAGTACTTTTTGGAGGAAGTATGAAGGTAGCAATTGATTCTTTTGGGATTACTCCCTCTGGAGAAGTCATAGAGCGTTATACTCTTAATAACGACAGAGGGATAACTGTTGAGTTAATGACGTACGGTGCCACCATCTTAAAGATAGCAACACCAGACTGTGGGGGTAATGTAGGTGATATAACCATAGGGTTTGATACCTTGGAAGATTATCTGACAAAGAACCATCACTTCGGTTCTATTGTTGGTAGATACGCAAACAGAATTGAAGGTGCAACGTTCCGGTTGGGCGGGACGACTTATCATTTAGACAAAAATAACGGCAGCCACCATATCCATGGCGGCTCACAGGGTTTTGATAAATATGTGTGGAACGCACACATGGTTGAACATGAAGAAAGCGCTTCTGTTATTATGCAACACATTTCACCCGATGGTGATATGGGCTTTCCAGGTACACTTTCTGTACAGATTGCATACACCTTGGACAAACAGGACACCTTAACCATTGATTATTCAGCATTCACAGACGCACCAACTGTTCTTAACTTAACCAATCACACCTATTTCAATCTATCCGGTAAAATCGGTTCAAGCATTTCAGATCATATACTTACTGTCCACGCTGAAGACTATCTTCCTATTAATGAAGAATGCATCCCTACTGCCAATGCTCCACAGTCCGTTGTAGGCACGGTTATGGATCTGACTATTCCTACTGTCATCGGAGATAAAATAAACAAGAAAGATCCACAGCTCGTTTTTGCAGGTGGATTTGACCACACTTATGTCCTTTCAAAAGATCACGATAACATAGTGCGGCTGGCAGCTATGCTCACTCACCCTGATTCCGGGCGCAGTATCAGCATCGCAACATCTGAACCCGGCATTCAAATATACACAGCAAATAATCTTGATGGTACGACACAGTATAGGAATGACATAATCGTTCCAAGACACGGGGCTATTACTTTTGAAACACAGCACTTCCCAAACTCTCCCAACCGTCCTGATTTTCCTCCAACAGTACTTCTCCCCGAACACACATACACGCAAAAAACCAAATTCACATTCAATAAAGTAATCACCAGTTGCAATGTTAAATAAATAAAAGCCACAGTAAACACTGTGGCTTTTCGCGCTTTAAAAGCGACGCGTCATTAGCATAAATATCAACACAAAGGGTAAAAGCCATAAAGCAACAAGTCCTGCAAAAAAAACAGTTACAAGAAAAAAAACTGTCGCAACTGCCCACATTACATCACGCATCATCTTCAGCCTCCATGTCTGCCCATCCAGCATACATGACTTATATCTGCTGAAAATGATTTACACATAGCCCGTACTCCTAAACAAAGACACCATGCCTTTTCTTGCAAACCAGCCTGTTTCAAATTAGACAGCAAACAAATCATATTGTTTCTGTAACTATGTAACATGCCATGAAGAGCGTTTTTTCTTTTCAATCTTCAATATGATTCTCTACGGTAGTCTCTTCTGCTTCAAGCAGTTCGGTTGTATAATGATGGCTACAGACACAGACTTTCACACAGTCTTTGGTCAGCTGCCACGTTTTAGTTCAACAGTGCCCATCAGGTCAGCTCTGATTTTCTCATGGAAGGTTTTATTATGCGCACAGCACGCACTCTTATGTTCGCTCTTGCTTTTGTTCTTTCTGCCTCATGCGCTTTTGCGTCTACTCTTGAAGACGTAGTAACGCGTGGCTATCTTAAGTGCGGCACGCACATTGCTGCTCCGGGCTTCTCGACAGTGGACAACTCTGGCAACCGTATTGGCTTTGATGTTGATTTCTGCCGCGCTGTCGGTGCGGCTATTAACGTTGAGGTAAAATACACACCACTTACTTCCAAAGAAAGCCTTCCCGCTTTGCAGTCCGGTGAAATTGACTTGCTCTCCCGCACCATGACCCAGACCATGAGCCGAGACACTAACCTCGGTCTCGATTTTACTGTTGTAACGCTGTACAACGGTCAGGGATTTATGGTTCGTAAAAAGCTCGGCATAACCAAAGCAAGCGAACTCGACGGTGCAACTGTCTGTCTTCAGACCGGTTCTATCTTTGAACTCAATGTTGCTGACTACTTCCGTAAGCACAATATGGAATTTACTCCAGTTGCTTTCGACAAACAGCCAGCCGTGCGTACTGCATACGAGGCTGGTCGCTGTGACGTACATACCACCGACGTTTCCAGCCTTGCAGCGCAACGTTCTCTTATGAAAAAACCAGAAGATCACATCATTCTTCCAGAGCTTCTATCCAAAGAACCACTTGCGCCTGTCGTACGCCAAGGTGACAACCAGTGGGCAGACATTGTGCGCTGGACAATCTGGCTTACCATGGCTGCTGAAGAAAAGGGCATCACAGCTGAAAACATAGATAAGGTAGCAACAGAAACCAAAGATCCTGAAGTTCAGCGAATGCTGGGCGTTACCGGTACCCTCTGGAAAAACCTTGGTCTTGATAACAACGCACCAATCCGCGTCATCAAAATGGTCGGAAATTACGGCAACATCTTTGATCGTAACCTTGGCAAGAACACTCCGCTTCGTCTCGAACGCGGCTACAACAACCAGTGGAACAATGGCGGTCTCATTTACGCGCCACCTTTCCGCTAGGAAATATACATTGAAAGAAGCATGCGTAGTTGTAACGCTCTAAGACTGGTCTCTTTTCTAATCACTGTCCCGAACAGTCTACTCCTCGAAAAGAATATGCGCCCAAGTTGATTAGCAAGGAATAATTATGAGTCAGATATATACAGCACCCAATCTTGCCAATACCCCAGTCATTATTGAGATGGACGGCGTAAACAAATGGTACGGTCTGTTCCATGTATTAAAAGATATCAACCTCCAAGTTCGTCAACAGGAAAAAGTAGTTATTTGCGGGCCTTCCGGTTCGGGAAAATCCACCCTCATCAGAACATTAAACCGTCTTGAGGAACATCAGGAAGGCAATATCATTATTGATGGAACTACCCTGACAAACGATACAAAAAATATTGAACTGATTCGCCGTGAAGTGGGTATGGTTTTCCAACAGTTCAACCTGTTCCCGCACCTGTCTATTCTCGACAACGTCACTATCGGCCCGATATGGGTACGCAAGATCCCTCGTAAGCAAGCAGAAGAAATAGCATACACATTCCTTGAGCGCGTAGGTATCGGCGAACAGGCACTCAAATTCCCCGGGCAGCTTTCCGGTGGACAGCAACAACGCGTTGCAATCGCTCGCGCGCTTGCCATGCAACCGAAAATCATGCTTTTTGACGAACCGACATCCGCACTTGATCCTGAAATGATCAAAGAAGTTCTCGACGTACTGCGCGAACTTGCAGACCAAGGCATGACCATGATCTGCGTTACCCACGAAATGGGTTTTGCCCGCGAAGTAGCTGACACCATGGTATTCATGGATCAAGGGCAGATTGTTGAGTATGCACCGGCAAAAGAATTCTTCACCCAACCGCGTGAAGAACGCTGCAAAAGGTTCCTTGAGCAAATCCTGAATCACTAACAGCCCGCATACATATCCAACTCAAAAGAGAAGCCTGACCGCTTCTCTTTTTTTGATTCAGCAAAACCTACTCACGTCACAACACCTTAACATTCTTCACTAAAAAGTTTTTTCAACGCCATCACCAAGTAACATGCAGATTGCAAAAAAAGCGCAATACTTTTTAGAGGTTGCGCTTTGTGCGCCAAAAGCATGCAAAACCATATGTATGTGACTCAATAGCGTCGAACAGCTTTTATCAGGCAACATGCATTTTACACCGTTGCCCGAGAATCAAGCTCAAGGAGTTCGTGATGCGTTTCTTAACCCTACGTTCTATTGCAGCAATTACTTGTGCACTTATTGTGCTGACAAGCTCAGTCTGTACAACTCATGCCGGAGAATACTACTCTGGAAAACCAGCTAAATACGTGTTTCTCTTCATCGGTGATGGCATGGGCATTGCGCAAAAAATGTCTACAGAAGCAATTACCGGCGAAAAACTGACCTTTGACAACTTCCCTGTTCAGGGCATCACAACAACACAGGCGAATAACAGATTTATTGTAGGATCAGCTGCCGCCGCAACTGCAATGAGTTCCGGTCAAATCACAAACATTGGTATGATCGGCATGTCCCCTCAAGGAAAAGACGTAAAAACCATTGCAGAAATGGCGCATGACAAAGGTCAGAAAGTGGGAATTGTATCCAGTGTTTCCATTGACCATGCAACACCTGCTGCATTCTATGCTCATGTCCCGAAACGCTCCCAGTACCATTATATCGATCACGCCCTTGCAGCTTCCAATTTTGATTACTTTGCAGGGGGCGGTCTGAAAGATCCTAAGGGCACCCGTAAGGGTATCGAAGCTCGCGGCAACGCATTCAACGCTATTCAAAAAGCCGGGTACAAAATTGTTTCAACCCGTAATGGCTTTGATAAATTATCCCCAAAGAGCGGCAAGGTACTGACATACAACGAATGGTTACAGGATGCCGGTGCAACTCCGTACGAAATTGACCGACGTGCACAGGATATTTCTCTTGCAGAATTCACGGCTAAAGGCATCTCACTGCTCGACAATCCAAAGGGATTTTTCATGATGGTTGAAGGCGGTAAAATAGACTGGGCTTGCCATGCGAACGATGCAAAAGCCGCAATAATGGACACCGTAGCCTTTAACAACGCAGTAAAAGAAGCTGTGGATTTTTACAAAAAGCACCCGAACGATACCCTGATCGTTGTTACAGGTGACCATGAAACAGGCGGTATGACTCTTGGTTTTGCAGGAACAAAATACGAAAGCCATTTTGATGTCCTTGCAGCGCAGAATGTTTCCTTTGAAAAATTCACTCAGGAAGTCATGGAGCCGTTTAAAAATTCTGCACACGGTAAGAACACATTTGAAGACCTTAAACCTCAGATCACAAAATACTTCGGTCTTAAATTCAAAGGCGACCCTAAAAAAGACGCTATGGTGCTTAAGCCATTCGAGGTTGCAAACCTTCAAGAAGCCTTTGTCCAATCCATGGCAGGCCACCTTATCCAAAATAATTCACCACAGGCAGCCATCCTGTACGGGAGCTATGACCCGCTTGTTGTAGCCGTAACCCACACTATAAACAACAAAGCCGGTCTTGCATGGACATCTTTTAAACACACAGGCACTCCGGTTGTAACCAGCGCAATTGGTGTTGGTGCAGAAAGTTTTAGAAACAACTATCACCAGTCTGAAATCGCCAAAAAGATTATGGCTGTCATGGGAATTGCTCCAGAAGTAAGCGTAGCCTCTAAGTAACATCAGTCCATGACTCCAGAAATGGCGGTGCACCCCCTGTGCCGCCATTTCCTTTCTCCCCATAGCAAGGTGAATCTTATGACAAAGACAACAACACGTGACACCATCCTTATTGGCGTTTTCCTGCTCCTTTCTATAGTTCTATGGAATATCCCGACGCCGTTTGATGACAGAATCGACGACACTGCGGATCAATATAAGGGAGCTGTTCTTTCTGTAGACAACAGTCAGCTTCAACGACACTCACTGGTCACGGTGGGGGTCCAGATTCTTGATGTGAAGATGCTTGAAGGTGCACATAAAGGCGAAATATTCACTGTAACGAACCCACTCATGGGGCGGTTGGACATAGACAAAGCATTTTCCGTGGGGGACACCGCGCTACTTGTTGTCACTCATACCCCCGAAGGAAAAATAGACACCATCGTCCCTCAGGATCATTACCGGATCGGTCTTGAGTTAGGATTGCTTTGCCTTTTTGCACTACTATTAATTCTTTTTGGTGGAAAAACCGGCGCAAAGGCTCTACTCAGTTTTATTTTCACCGGACTTGTCCTATGGAAAATTTTCATTCCGTCCTTGCTGCTCGGCATTGATCCTATTTGGCTTGCGCTGGCCATTGTAGCAATCCTTACAGGGACAATCATTTTTCTTGTAGCAGGACTTAGCCGCATGGGAACAGTGGCATTTCTGGGAGCAATGCTCGGAGTAACAAGCAGCTGTATTCTGGCAATATGGGCAACCTCCGCCTTCAAACTGCATGGCGCGATAATGCCTTTTGCAGAAACATTGCTCTATGCAGGCTACGCGCATCTTAATATTACACAAATATATGTGGCTGCCATCTTTGTTGCAGCGTCCGGCGCTGTCATGGATTTAGCAATGGATGTAGCTGCAAGCTTGCAAGAGGTAGTGGATACCCATCCTTCAATCAGCAGAAGGGAAGCACTACTTTCCGGCCTCAGAGTTGGACGCGCAGTTGTAGGAACTATGACAACCACACTGCTCCTTGCCTATTCAGGCGGCTATGTGACCTTACTCATGGCATTTATGGCGCAGGGGATTCCCGTCATCAATATGTTCAACATGCTTTACGTTGCAGCGGAAGTAGTCAAAACCCTCGTTGGAAGTTTTGGGCTTGTTCTTGTCGCACCGTTTACTGCAAGTATCGGGGCAATTCTTTTCACACAAAAAAGAAAAAGTGCTCAACCGCAAAAGCAACTGAGCACTGTATTACAAAATCCGTAGCGCGGCGCAGTATGGCGACACTACATCTCTACCTGAAACCAGACCAACCAGTCAGAACATTAGCCCGCTCCGTCAGCCTCTTTATCCGGTTACCAATTACCGCCTGTCAGCTTATGCCAGTCACCAAGGAAGCTAGCCAGACCTTTATCTGTAAGCGGATGATGTACAAACTGCTGTAACACAGCAAAAGGAACTGTTGCCACATCCGCACCGATCAACGCCGCATCAAGTACATGCACAGGATGACGGACACTCGCGACAAGAATCTTGGTGGAGTATCCGTAGTTATCATAAATGGTACGGATTTCTTCCACCAAATTCATACCACTACTGCCGATAGCATCAAGACGACCGATAAACGGGCTGACATATGCACCACCAGATTTCGCAGCAAGCAGCGCCTGTAAAGATGAAAAAACCAGCGTGACATTTGTATCAATACCCTCATCAGAAAGCGCTTTAATGGCCTTTAACCCTTCCGGTGTCATAGGAATTTTTACGACAACATTATCACCCATTTTTTTCAGATCGTGCGCCTGTGCAATCATGCCCGGAGCGTCTTCCGCAACAACTTCCAGACTAACAGGCCCCTTCACTACTTCTAGAATCTCTTGCGCTCGAACACGCCAGTCTATGCCCTCACGTGAAAGCAAAGTGGGATTAGTAGTCACTCCATCAATTAGACCCTGCTCTTGGGCAATTGTAATTTCTTCTATACTAGCGGTATCAATAAAAAACTCCATAATCTCCCTCTGGATATTGTTTGGTAGTACGTCCATGAACCGTGTCTGCATGCGTCCTCCAGAACGTATAACCAGTTCATGCTCTCCGTACTTTTTTATTTTTTAGCTTGACTTTCCCGCCTGTTTTATTCAAAAAACATCTCGCACTTAGCGATCATGTTTTTACACATGGTTTAGATTTGATGGCGAGGTAGCTCAGTTGGTTAGAGCATGCGGCTCATATCCGCAGTGTCGGGGGTTCAATTCCCTCCCTCGCTACCATAAAATTACGACCCTTTTTTAAGGGTCTTTTTTTTTGCCTGACACGCATTTCTCTGTAGAATATACGCCTCACCTCTCCACGTCTTTTAGTATTCCCTGTATGTCCTGCTTCACTTTTCCCTACTATCCCGACACGAATTATAACACCATATGACGTGCCAGCGTTTGTCATCGTATTAATTTATGTATACCAACACCCCGTCTGGCAAAACAGTACCTATACCGCCGCAACTGCCGTATTGACCTTCCAGAGTGCGCCCTATAAAAATACAACTGTTCCGGCTTACGATTAACTACACGCCGCATCGAGAGCCCTTCGCTCTGACACGAGGAAAAACATGATACATTCACTCAAAGCTGTTGTTTTCGACTTCGACGGCACCCTTGCTATCCCGACCATTAATTTTAATGAAATGAAGCAACGGGCACATACTGCGGTCAAGGGGGTGTACCCCAACCTTCCGGATCTCAATGGGCTCCCTCTTCTTGAATGGCTTGATATGGCCCAAAAACAGGCGGCACAGGAAAAACTATCTATTGCAGAGGCAATAGAAAAAGCCGCAATCAGTGCCACAAAAGATGTTGAACTTGAAGCTGCTGCACGAAGCGACATATTTACATGGGGGCGCAAGTTACTATCGGAACTGCTGAAACGCGACATCATCCCTTGTATTGTCACCCGCAACTGCACAGAAGCAGTACATATTGTTTTTCCGGATGTTGATGAGTACTGCCCCATTGTACTCACCCGTGACGATGTACCGATGGTAAAACCAGACCCGGATCATCTGCATAGAGCACTCGCACTTGTCGGCTGCCAACCTGAAGAAGCAATAATGACAGGCGACCACATTATGGACATTCACACCGGCAAGGCGGCAGGAACACTCACAGCCGGAGTATGTACAGGGGAAGCCACGCGGGAAGAGCTTGAAGCTGAACATCCGGATTTCATTGCAGCAGATTGCTGGGATCTTTTTCTACAGATAACATCCCGTTAAAGATCAAGCTCCCAACTTGATACAAGACACAGCCAGCAAAAAGCCCTGAGAATATCACTGACTGATAAACCCTAGACGTTACAATCACGCTGTGACCTCGTTAAAGTTTATCAGGAGAGTAACATGAAAGGCATACGGCTATTCTTTTTTATCTGGCTGGCCATTCCTTTTCTTTCGAACACTACGCTTGCAAATGTTTCACCAAATCCTGCAAGTGACATTACAAAAGCAGCGAACGCTCAATGGCTAAAAATTCTGCCTTTTGCTAACGAACAGGATTTTAAAGATGCCACTAAAGGTCTTGTTGCGCCATTACCAAACAACGGCATTATTAAGGACGCCAAAGGCCGTGTCGTTTGGAACATGCAGCTATTCAAATTTGTTCTTGAACAAAAAAAATCCCCAGAGACTGTAAACCCTAGCTTATGGCGTCAAATGCAGCTGGTTATGCAGGGTGGCTTATTCAAAGTTTGTGACAGGCTCTACCAGATACGCAATGCTGACCTTTCAAACATGACAATCATTGAAGGCGACACAGGCATTATCGTTATAGACCCGCTCATTTCAACAGAGACGGCAAAAGCAGCGCTTGATCTCTATTACGCCCACCGCCCGAAAAAGCCGGTTGTCGCTGTATTCTATTCCCACAGTCACGTTGACCATTATGGCGGGGTGCGCGGCATCATTGACGAAAAAGATGTAAGAGACGGAAAAGTGAAAATTATTGCTCCGGAAGGATTTACCGAAGCTGCCGTTTCTGAAAACTTATATGCTGGTAATGCTATGAGCCGCAGAGCTACATACATGTATGGAAACATGCTCCCTCCATCCCCGCAAGGACAGGTCGGCGCTGGTCTCGGCACTACAACATCCACAGGGACCATCACCCTTATTCTCCCTACAGACCTTATCAAAGAAACCGGTCAAAAAATGAGTATTGACGGACTGGATTTCGAATTTCTTATGGCTCCAGACTCAGAAGCACCTGCTGAAATGCATTGGTACGTAAAACAGCTTAAAGCCATTTCTGCCGCAGAAAACTGCACCCATACATTACACAACACGTACACATTGCGTGGTGCAAAAATTCGTAACCCTCTTGCATGGTCAAAGTATCTCAATGAAACTATTCAACTATGGGGAAAAGATGCAGAAATTCTCTACGGCATGCACCACTGGCCTGTATGGGGACATGACGCCGTTATTGAAAATTTAGCAATGGCTCGGGATGGGTACCGGTATATCAACGACCAGACCCTCCGTCTTGCCAACATGGGCTACACACCGGATCAAATCGCAGAACAAATTCACTTTCCGGAAAAATTGGCTCAACATTGGGCAATGCGCGGGTACTATGGTTCCGTATATCATAATGTAAAAGCAACCTACGTATTCTATCTTGGCTGGTTTGATGGTAACCCATCTAACCTGCATGTGCTTCCACCTGTTGAAGCTGCTAAAAAATACGTTGAATATATGGGCGGCGCGCAAGAAATACTTACCAAAGCACGTAAGGCTTACGAAAAAGGTGAATATCGCTGGGTAGCAGAAGTCGGCAACCATGTTGTGTTTGCTGATCCTTCAAATGAAGAAGCCCGCATGCTGGTTGCGGATGCACTGGAGCAACTGGGTTATCAAGCTGAATCCGGCCCTTGGCGCAACTTCTACCTGACGGGTGCGCAAGAGTTACGTAATGGAGTAAAGGAACTGCCTACTCCAAACACAGCGGCACCTGATATCATTAAAGCTGTAGATACGAGTATGTTACTTGACTACACAGCGATACGCTTGAATCCGGAAAAAGCCGCTGGCAAGGTAATTACAATCAATCTGGCTCTCACTGATTCGTCTGAAAAATACGTTCTGGAACTTCGTAACTCAGCACTCTCCAATCGCATCGGCACTGCTGATAAGGCAGACCTCTCTATAGACATTCCACGAGCCTTACTTAACAAGGTATTCCTCCAGGAAACCACACTCGATGATGCACTAAAAAGCAAAGAAGTCACAGTTAGAGGCGACGAGAAAAAACTTCATGACCTTCTGGGGATGCTCGACAACTTCCCGTTCTGGTTTAACATCGTGACACCGAACAAGCCGCTATCTAAAAAATAATACAAAAAGAAAGGCACGACGCCCTGTCGTGCCTTTCTTTTTAGCGAAAAACTGTTGCCTTCAGCGGGCATGGTTTTGCCCCTGCATCCCGCAAAGGAACACAGCCCTCTTCCCCCAGAAAATCTCAGGAGAAAAAGATTAGCCAAAAGGTGTACTGCAACCCTTTTAAATAAAAATAAAAAAAGCGGGATATAAATTCACGCATTACCCGACCAACAACAAGCGAATGCCACCACCCCATATTGTAATGTTAGAAAACTCACTTGTCTGCGCCCGATGCGCGATGCCGTGCAACGCACCAACGCGTATGTACTTTTTATAAATATCCCAATGTCCTCGATGAAGAAACTGTTCCGCAATCGAACAGATATATTGGGAAGGCAACTCTATATTCCGTTCAGCCAAGGCAAAGTCTATAAGCAATGCAGTTGGAGCAATTCGCATACATTCCCGTACAATCTGCTCTGCCACTTCCGGCTCAACTTGATGCAAACCAAAACTCACAAGACACAGGTCAAACGAACCGTCTTTAGCGTCTAAAAATGGTCGCCCAGCTTGTATTTTTTTTTGTGAACGGACAAGCAAGGTATGCAACGCATTATGATTAAGAACTTCAAGTTGCTCTACTGAATCACTCAAGGCATGTGACAACGCGTTTGTATTTTCACCAATAAGAAGTACGCGACGGGCACGTGCCTTACCCACAAGCCGCACAGCCTGCTCAACAGTACTTGCGAGAATCTTCTTCCATAAAAAAGTGGTTATGGCATTCATGCTATTCCCCTTCTTCTCCAAAACAATCTTCAGCCAACACCCGTTCCATTTCCTCACGCACAACGCGCTTAACCTTCTCCATTTCCGGTAACGCCGGTAAGGTATCAAGCAAACGTTCCATTATGCCGCGTTGATGTAACAACTGCATGGAAACACCATACTCCAATCCAAACACCCAGCTGGCAAGAAGCAACTTAAAATCGTTTACATACCGCATATCATCATATCGTATCGATTCACCATGCAAAAGCTTGTACAACACCTGACGAGTATATTTTGTTGCCCCCTCTTCAAGCCCCATTGTTACAACATCACTCTTTGAACCATCATGTGTAAAATTAGAAACAAGCACAGGGAAAATATCCAGTTTGTCACTGTCACGCACGATATTTGTGGCTATGCGAATATGCTCTGGAAGCCCCTTAGGAAGAGCAAGCTTATTGTGCATCGCGACAGTTGCCCTTACAGCATGTTGTATTTCTTTCGGTTCCTTCGCTAAGACATTTTCATATTTTAATATACGACTGCCAAGCAAGCCGTGATTCACGGAGTTCCGGTCACTGTAGGTTTTATACATCCTAAACTGCTCAAACCGCCCGACATCATGGAACAGCGCACCTAACAGCGCGACTTTCATATCCCGCGAAGTTAATGATAAGGAAGCAGCAATCTGCTTTGCATTATCGAATACACGCAACGTATGATCACGTTTCAGATCAATATATTGCCGATCTTCACTATCTGCCTGAGCATAAGGCACGACATACTGCTCAAACCATTTTTGGTACAGTGTGATATCCGGAACCATGTCTGTCTCTATTTTTTTTGAGCGATTTTCTCTGCACGTATTTTTGCTTCAGCCTCTCGCGCAGCTTTTTCCGCTTCACGCTCGGCTTTTGCCTCATCATTCCACTCGTCCCACTTTTTCTCTCTAAAAAAACCTTTTGGGCCAAAGAGGACTCGTAGATAGATAATGATAAACATAAAAAAAACAAATATGAGCGCATACTGCCCATATTTGGTTGAAATAAAATTAGTTATGGCTTCATCAAAAGTTTTTGATTCGGCAACAGCCTGAATCCACGATAAGAACTTTTCAAACACTACAACCTCCGGTATTACACCTGCTCTTCGAATGTATGCGAAGAGGGATTATCTTCATACAGCGTACATAAGTACATATAAAAAAATATTCTTCTATTTTTTCAAAACAGTACAAGTAGACATGGGGAAATCCAGTTGTCCCACTGTGGTGATTCTGCTACGTTCACTTGATACTAACTAGTACCTGTTATTCCGTAAAACTGATTCTATAAAGACTGCTCAGAAACCTTCCACCTTAGTTGCGAACCATGTCAGATTTTGTACATTTACATTGCCATACAGAATACAGCCTTCTTGATGGCGCTATCCGTTTAGAAGACCTTTGTCAAAAAGCTTCTGATTTCAATATGCCTGCCGTTGCCATTACAGACCATGGCAACATGTACGGTGCTGTCTACTTTTACCTCATGGCTCAAAAAGCCGGTCTTAAACCAATTATCGGGTGCGAGGTATATGTTTCGCACGGCGATCACACAGAAAAAACCGGTGAATTTGCAAAAAAACGCTACCATCTGGTGCTGCTTGCTAAAAACGAAAACGGGTACAAAAATCTTTGTAAAATTGTAACAGAAGGTTGTGTAAACGGCTTCCACTACAAGCCGCGTGTAAGTAAAGAGGTACTACGCCAGCACAGCGACGACCTCATTGCTCTTTCCGCATGTCTTGCAGGTGAAGTCCCTCGGTATCTGCTCAATCACACAATGGAAGAAGCAGAAGAGATTACACAGGAATATGCTGAAATTTTCCCGGACAGATTCTATCTTGAGTTACAATCCAACGGGTTAAAAGAACAGGATGAACTCAACGAAAAACTCATTGAGCTGTCCAAACGCACCGGACTTCCGTTGGTGGCAACCAACGACTGCCACTACTTGAACGCAACAGACGTTGAAGCACATGACACTCTCCTTTGTATCCAGACCGGTGCAAAAGTGCAGGACGAACGCCGCATGCGTTTCGAAACAACAGAACTGTACTATAAATCTCCTGAAGAGATGAAAGCTGCCTTTGCCCATGTTCCGGAAGCTATTTCTAATACAATAAAAATTGCCGACCAGATCGATATCAAGCTCACTTTGGGGGAATACTACTTCCCTGAATACGAACTGCCGGAAGGCATGACTATGGCTGACGAATTCAGCCGCATGTGTCGTGAGGGTCTACAAAAGCGTATAGATGTTGTTCCATACGAAATCGACGAGAAAGCTTACTGGGATCGACTTGAGCTTGAGCTTAAAGTTATTAATGACATGGGATTCCCAGCCTACTTCCTTATCGTACAGGACTTTATTAACTGGGCAAAAGACAACGGCATCCCTGTCGGACCGGGCCGTGGTTCTGCTGCGGGTTCTATTGTTGCATGGGCACTGCGCATTACCAACCTTGACCCTCTCCCGTACGACTTACTCTTCGAACGATTCTTGAACGTTGAACGTGTATCTATGCCGGATATCGACGTTGACTTCTGCGAACGCCGTCGAGGTGAAGTTATCCGCTATACAATGGAGCGGTACGGCGAAGACAAAGTTGCGCAGATCACCACCTTCGGTAAAATGAAGGCAAAAGCGGTAATCAAAGATGTTGCCCGCGCTCAGGGACTGACATTTCAGGAAGGTGATAAGATTTCCAAGCTTATCCCTGATGAAATGAAAATGACCATCCAAAAAGCACTGGCGGCAGAACCTGAACTGGCAGACCTCTACCGTACAGATCCTACTGTTACAAAACTTATCGATATTTCCCAACGCCTGGAAGGCCTTTGCCGCCACGCCTCCACCCATGCCGCGGGTGTTGTTATTTCCGACAAACCAATGGTCGAATACCTGCCATTGTATCGAGATAAAAAAGGCGGCAGGGTAACACAGTTTGACATGAAGAAGGTTGAGCAAGTCGGCCTTGTAAAATTCGACTTCCTCGGTCTGCGCACTATGACCGTTATTCAGGACGCTGTGGATAACATCGGCTTTGCGGGTAAACCGCAACCAGATCTCGACACACTCCAATTCGATGATGAAGCGACATACGATCTGTACCAGCGCGGCGACACAGACGGTATTTTTCAGGTAGAATCTTCCGGAATGCGTACCTACTTGCGCATGCTCAAACCGAGTTGCTTCGACGACATTATTGCTATGCTCGCCCTCTACCGTCCGGGGCCATTGAACTCCGGTATGGTTGACGAATTTATTAAGCGTAAGCATGGCGAAGTCCCTGTGGTATACCCGCTGCCATCTCTTGAAGACTGCCTGAAGCCGACATACGGGGTTATCGTATATCAGGAACAGGTTATGCAAATTGCACAGATTGTCGGCAACTACACCCTTGGTGGTGCGGACTTGCTGCGTCGTGCAATGGGTAAAAAGAATGCAGACGCTATGGCGCAGGAGCGTACCAAGTTTGTTGCCGGTGCAGCTGAAAACGAGATTCCAAAAGAAAAGGCTGAAGAAATCTTCGACCTCATGGAACAGTTTGCAGCATACGGCTTCAACAAATCCCACTCTGCTGCGTACGCGCTTATTTCCTACTGGACGGCATACCTCAAGGTTCATTATCCAGTAGAATTCATGGCTGCCCTTATGACTTCTGAAATGGGGAACCAGGATAAAGTTCTTAAATATGTTGCAGCATGTCGCGACATGGATGTTGCCGTAGAGCAAGCAACCGTACAGGCATCGCGCCGCCAGTTCACTGTACACGAAGGCAAAGTTATTTTCGGCCTTGGTGCCATTAAAACGGTAGGTGACGAAGCTATCCGAGAAATTGTGGAGGCACGCGAAGCTGACGGAGAATTTCAATCCATGCTGGATCTTGCCTGCCGCGTTAACCTTCGCAAAGTCACCAAACGTGTTCTGGAAAACCTTATTAAAGGTGGAGCAATGGACTGCTTCGGCGTTTCCCGCCGAGGCATGCTCGCTGCATTGGACAACGTTGTTGCCAAAGCGCAGAAAAAAGCAAAAGACAAAGATTCTAATCAGGTTTCTTTGTTCACTATGATCGCCGAAGAACCAAAGGTTATTGGCGGAATCGGATTTGATTGCGAAGAGCAGACTCTTGAAGAATTTGATGACGAGCAAAAATTGCGATTTGAGAAAGATGCTCTTGGGTTCTACTTAACAAGTCACCCATTGCAGCCATTCCGTCGCGAACTGCACCGCCTGCATTTGCAGCCTCTCGAAGAAGCTCTGGACCTTGAACAAGGCGGTGAAATCAAATGTGCCATTCTGGTAACTGCCATGAAAGAGCATATTACCAAGAAAGGCAGCAAAATGGCCTTCATGGATATTGAAGACCTTACAGCTTCCGGCGAACTTGTTGTATTTCCCGAGGCGTATGCTGAAGGTAAAGAGTTGTTCCTCAGCGAAGAGCCACTGCTGTTAACTGCACGAATCAGTGACCAGCAGAACAACGAAGATTCTGACGACGAAGATGCAGTAAAAGAAATTAAGCTGTTATGTGAAAAAGTTGAGTCTCTCACTGAAGCATGTCAATGCAACCTTGAGCCGACAACAATTGACATACCGCATAATAAACTTTGTTTGCAGGCCATCGCAGACCTCAAAGAAATTTTAGTAAAACACAACGGTCCGGTACCAGTCTATGTGCGGGCTATGATAAGTGATTCTGATGCAATTTTCAGTCTGGATGAAGCATACTCTATTCATCCGGGCCCTCAATTCGAAAAAGACTTTGCCAATTGGAAAGGAGTTGTCCATGGCTAATGGTATCTGGCGGCTTACTGTGCGTTCCGATTTTGCAGCCGCACATGCACTTCGCAACTACGATGGTAAATGCGAAAACATTCACGGACACAACTTTGCGGTTGAAGCTGTTGTAGAAGGCGACAAGCTTTCTGAAGATGTTGAAATTTTGCTTGATTTCAAGGTAATGAAAACAAAGCTGAAAGAAGTGACAGAGCTTATTGATCATAAAGATTTAAACTGTACCGCTCCGTTTGATACCATGAACCCTTCTTCCGAAAATCTTGCCCGTTTCATTTATCAAGAGTTGGGTAAACGTATTGAGTCATACGGAGTACGTGTTTACTCTGTAACTGTATCCGAAAAAGCTGCACAGTCTGCGACATATCTGGAGTTATAGGGCATGATGGATTTGAACTGGCAGGTAATTTTTGAAATCTCCGTTACACTCTTTTTGATCTTCGATCCTCTGGGTAACGCGGCAATGTGCTTACCAATGCTAGGCGCCTTTACGCCTAAGCAGCAACAACGAATAATGTTTCGAGAGCTTGTTATCGCGCTCGGAATCATCCTGTTATTCACGTTCCTTGGTGACAATCTTCTGGGTCTGCTTAACATCCACCACTCTACGTTGCGTATTGCGGGTGGTGTTATCCTGCTCATCATTTCCATGAAAATGGTCTTTCCACAAGGAAATGGATCTTCAACAGACCTTGAAAAAGATCCGTTCATTGTTCCTATTGCAGTTCCTCTACTGGCAGGCCCATCCTTGCTGGCTGCAGTTATGCTCTATGCAGCCCGTTCTCAGGAAAGCACACACGGTAATGCAGAACTGTTAACAGCTATTTTCCTGTCATGGGTTGTTACCGCAATAATTCTGCTCTGCGCCTCATCCCTTACCAAAATATTAGGTCAACGAGGCTTACGGGCAACAGAGCGCCTTATGGGACTAATTCTCATCTTTATGGCAGTCCAAATGCTTGAAGACGGCATCCGCATGTTCGTAGTGTCGTTCTAAAACATACTCATACCCACAAAAAGCCTCTCCTACGCATGTAAGAGAGGCTTTTCTATTATCAGGCTCCGGCCACCACTAGTTTACGCGCCTATGGACTATAACCAATCGCTGCGCAACAAATGCACATAAGTACGATCCCTCACTCCCAGTATGTGCAAATACATACACATCTTAGTAGATAATTTGCACACAACCTTTCATTCTCAAAGTATGATGGCTGCAACTGGTTGAAATACCATGATCGAAGTTTTGGTACACCTATTGCTTTAGAAGATGTGTAATGTTCTTTACATGTAACATGATGGTCACATTATTATGAGGTCGCTCAACTACGCTGTTGTAGATCGATTTTTACTCTATCCGTTATATATTCGATGCACTGTGCATTGTAATGTGGCCATCATGTTACCAACTACATAGTTACTATGCACAAAAAATACACATGCATGATAATTCAATACAAAAACTTCATTGCATGTGCCATGAGGTAATTATGACATTTTTAACTAGTACCGTAGATATAACAACAGTTCCCTATACAAATATTGATATACAGAGCTGCACCGATGAACAAAGCGTTGAGACCGACCATAAAGACCTACAGTGTCTTTTTCAGCACATTCCTTCCGATAACTATGTAACACTCGGACGAGCACGAAAACAGACACCTTCAATCTCACCAACCAGTGAAGACTCTCTCACCGAAGCCGGAAGCGATTATAACACGTACTTCACATACAAATACTGCGCCCAACCCTCTCACATAGCGCACGATGAAACCCATATCACAAACCGCTAATCTCTTTAGCGACATAAAGCCTAAGCACAATCAGACATACGACCATGTCTCAAGTAAAAAGCCAGAGAATATCCACTCTCTGGCTTTTTCAAATATAAAAGCCGGAGCATACTGCTCCGGCTTCATCAATATCTGTTTTTATACAGCCATAGGTGCGATAGCGCCTCACCCACAACCACTTATATCTAATTTTTATCGAACAATTCCTGAACAACTTTTTTAATACCACTTGTATTAATACCAAGTTGCTCGCGCAATTCAATTTGCGTGCCGTGCTCAACCCACTCGTCCGGAATACCCAGACGCTTGATCTTACAGTTACCAAGTGCGTCGCTATCTGATAAAAACTCAAGCACAGCAGAGGAAAAACCACCCTGTAGAGTATTTTCTTCGAGCAAGACAAGAGAATGATGCGTATTCACAAGTTCAAGCAACTGTTTTTCCGGCAACGGTTTTACACAACGTGCATTAAACACGGTTGCCTGCTTTCCTGTTTCCGCCGCAAATTCCTTCACGGCTTCAATCGCAGGGTATGTGCGGGAACCGACAGCGACAACCGCAACACCTTCCCCCTGAATCATCACTTCACCAGTACCAAGAGCAAACGGTTCCGGCTTTTCTTTCAGTGGAACGCCATACCCTGCACCACGCGGATACCGGATAGCGACCGGCCCGTCATGAGTGAGTGCGGTTGCCATACAGTCCGCCAACTCTGCTTCGCTGGAAGGAACCAGTACAGTCATGTTCGGAATGTGACGCATAAAACTCAAATCAAATACACCGTGATGAGTAGGGCCATCTTCACCCACTAGCCCACCGCGATCCAGACAGAACGTTACAGGCAGATTCTGTAAACAGACATCATGCACAATCTGATCATACGCGCGCTGCATGAAGGTGGAGTAAATGGCCACAAAAGGTCGATACCCCTGTGTAGCAAGCCCTGCTGCAAAAGTTACAGCATGCTGTTCACAAATGCCTACATCAATAAAGCGCTCGGGAAATTTTTTTTCAAAACAGGCCGTTCCAGTCCCTTCAGGCATAGCCGCAGTAATCGCCATAATACGGTCATCCTGCTTCGCTAATTGGCACAAGGTATCACCAAACACGTCTGTATACGTCGGCACAGAGTTAATCTGAGCAACCTTTCGAGCCTGACCGGTTTCCGGCTCAAACCGGCCAACACCATGGAAGAAAGTCGGGTTGGATTCAGCAGGAGCATAGCCCTTGCCTTTTTTGGTGAGAACATGCAGCAGCACCGGCTCATCCAAATCCTGATAAAGCCTGAATGCTCGTTGCAATGCTTTGATGTCGTGTCCGTCAATTGGTCCCATGTAGTTAAATTGGAACGCTTCAAACAGCATTCCGGGCGTAAAGAAACTCTTTAAGCTATGCTCACTACGGCGGGCGTAGTTAAGCATCTCTTCGCCAATAGCAGGAACCGCGTTGAGGATTGTCTCCATATCTTTCTTGAATCTACGCACCCAGCGAGAAGACAAGTTGCGGGACATAAAATGGGACATGGCACCAACATTTTTAGAGATAGACATCTCGTTATCGTTAAGAATAACGAGCATTTTCTTATCAATGTGGCCTGCCTGATTGAGTCCTTCAAAAGCAAGGCCGGCAGTCATGGAACCATCCCCGATAATAGAAATTACTTCATTTTTTTTACCGGAAAGATCACGCGCAACAGCCATACCTAATGCAGCTGAGATGGAAGTTGAGGAATGTCCCACGCCAAAATGGTCATACGGACTTTCAGACATCTTAGGAAAACCGCTCACACCATCTTTTGTTCTTAGTGTATGAAAGTCATCCTTACGTCCGGTCAAAAGCTTCCAGGCGTACGCCTGATGCCCTACGTCCCATACCACTTTGTCATGGTCAAAATCAAAAACAGACATCAAGGCAAGAGTCAGTTCTACAACTCCAAGTGAAGGAGCAAGATGCCCACCTGTCTGGGAAACTACGGAAATTATCTCATCACGCAACTCCCCGGCAAGCCGAACAAGCTGGGCTTGATCAAGCTTACGAACATCAGACGGCAAATTAATGCTGTCCAGTAGACGAGGAGAAGATTGGCTCTTATCAGACATTATAAATCCGGGTGCTATGAGTTAGGAATGAAGCGTCAAACCATGCTGACAAAGGTAGTGTACTCTTTATGAAACTCTGTCAACAATGTACTGGGCAAGAGTACGCAGGAAAAGAGCGTCACTTCCGTCAAAAACGGCAAGCTGCTTAACAGCACTATTTACAAGCCCTTGGGCAAGTTCACGGCTTTTCTCAATACCAAGCATACTTGGATACGTATTTTTCCCCTGCTCTATATCGCTACCCACAGGCTTTCCGAGTTCTTCCTCAGTTCCGATTTCATCCAAAATATCATCTACAATCTGAAACGCTGCGCCAATATTTGCTCCATACGTGCGAATGCGTTCTTGATCTTCAGTACCGGCACCACCCAGTATGGCTCCACACTCACAGGAGCATCGAATCAACGCACCTGTTTTCATTGCGTGCATAGTCTGCAATTCTTCAAGCGAAACATCGTTGCGGCCGGTAAAATCCATATCAAGCTGCTGACCACCGACCATACCGCCGGAACCTGCAGCACTCGCCATGGTGTTAAGCGCAGTTAATACAGAAGCCGCAGGAAGATTCTCCGCAGTCTCTGTCATCAAAACAAAAGCTTCTGTTAACAGACCGTCACCGGCAAGAATGGCTGTTGCTTCGTCAAACGCCTTGTGGTTGGAAGGCTTACCGCGGCGCAAGTCATCATCATCCATAGCTGGCAAGTCATCGTGTATAAGCGAGTAGGAGTGAATGCATTCAATAGCAGAAGCAAATGGCATTACCTGCTCTTTCTTGACGCCGAACATGGCTGCAACCGCAAGGCACAGTACAGGACGCAAACGCTTGCCACCAGCAAGCAGGCTGTACTCCATTGAATCCAGCAACCGTTGAGGAATATTTCTATTGTGCAGACAGGTAGAAAGATATTCTTCAACAGAAGAAGCCTCTGTCTTCAGTACGGATTTAAACTCCTGCACACTCATCGTAGTCATTATCAATTCCACCTAGTCTGTTATGATCGCAGAGGTTGTTTCTTCATCAAACGGCGCTTCACCCTCTTCTGTGAAAAGGCGAATTTCATTACGCGCGTTTTCCAGCTGGGTACGGCATTCTTTAGAAAGAGTCATACCTTCCTTGTACAACGCCACACTTTTCTCTAACGCAAGCTCACCATTCTCTAAAGATTCAACAATAGTCTGGAGCCGCTTTAACTGCGTTTCAAAATTTTTCTTTTTTGCTGCCATAACTCACTCTCTTATTTCTTATCTGCCAAAAGCGGGAGTGGATCAACAAGCACACCTGAGACTCTCAATCCAAAATGCAGATGAGGTCCTGTAACACGACCGGTTGCTCCAACCTCGCCGATACTCTGCCCCTTCTTAACCGTTTCCCCTTCATGCACAAGTAATTTTGACATATGAAAATACATACTCACAACACCCTGCCCATGATCAATGTATACAGAATTACCAGAGAAAAAATGCGAGGCGGCAATGCGGACTACACCGTCTGCACAAGCTTTAATCGGTGTTCCTTTTTTACCGCGCAAATCAATACCGCTATGCGGCTTACGCGGCTTACCATTAAAAAATCGCTGCACTCCGTACTCACTGCTTACACCACCAGCCACAGGACGAACAAAGGGAGCATCCCACATACGATTAGCGCTAAGGGACTTCATCATACCCCGAACGGTTTCCCGCTCTGCATAAAATCTATCTAAATTTTTCTTACTCAGCTCAACATATTTTCTATCTACGGTAAGATGCTGTTCGCGATACTTTTTATGCTGTACCGGAATGGTACGCGTAACAGTATTAACACCGTCGAGTGTTTCTTCTACCGCTGAAATTTGCAACGTCTTCTTTGAAAAATCACGAGGAAGCGATAACAACGCTACGCCGTTGTACTCGTTGCTATCTTTCTCGCAGTTAACGGAAACATTTTTCTTATCCCATTTCAACAGTACAGGGCCTTGGGAATCAGTATGTATTGTAACAAGAAACGCCCTGCCGTTCATTGCCTTTTCAGGCAGATCAATACGGAGTGCCCCTAATGCCGAACCAGCACTGAGTAGCACAAAACATATCAACAATACTGCATGACGAATCATCCTTCACTCCTATTTTTTTCCAACGTTTCAACCTGAACCCCTAGGGAACCATCTGCAACCATTACATTTAGATGTTCACCTGTTGCCACATCATCAACGCTACGAATAAACGTACCGTCCGCTTTCTGCACAAGACTGTAGCCTCGTTCCAGTGGCTTACGCGGATCAAGACTTTCCAACATAATAGCTGCACGATCAAGCGTACGTTCTGCGGTTATAAGCAAGCCATCGCCTGCCCAATGCAACCGGCGCTGCAAGCTTTGAACCGTCTGCAACTGATAGGTTATAGAAGATTCACCAAAAGCTCTTTTTATTCGCTCTTCGCCATAACTCACTGTACGTTCGGCAGTCTCAAGCTTCAACGCTATTGCCCTGTCAAGACGATCAGTCAACCCGACAAACTGCTCATCAAGACGCTTCAACCGTTGAAGCGGGGACAGCCAGCCCAATCCACGCTCAAGTGTCGTCAAGCTGTGCTCCTTAGAGCCCAACTGCTGTTCTATTCTGCGTGCAAGCCGGATTTCCAACTCATCAAGAGACTGAATCAGCATTGAGCGTTCAGGCCACAACAACTGTGCGGCATGGCTTGGTGTGGCTGCGCGGACATCCGCAGTCATATCGGCAATAGTCGTGTCAACTTCATGCCCCACACCGGCGATAACTGGAATTGCGGAACCAAAAATTTTTTCAGCGAGTGTTTCATCATTAAACGCCCATAGATCTTCAAGAGAGCCGCCGCCACGAATAAGCACTATAACATCTGCCCACCCTTCGGCATTAATTCGATCCATTTGCGCTGCCAGCTGCCCGGCTGCAAGCTCCCCCTGCACAAGAGCAGGATAAATACGAATCTGCGCCCCCCAGCCGCGTGCACCGGAAATACGCAAAAAATCCTGAATAGCCGCACCGGAAGGAGCCGTAATCACTGCCACCTTTTCCGGATGATACGGAAGCGAACGCTTACGCATGGATTCAAAGAATCCTTTAGCACTCAGCTTTTTTTTCAGCTCTTCAAATTCCATAAAGAGCTTACCAAGTCCCACATCCTGCGCCAGTTCAACTACAAGTTGATAGCTGCCACGCGGCGGGTACACATTCAGTCTGCCCGCGCACATGATCTCTGTGCCATTCTGCATGGTGCGAGCCAGACTTGGACGCGGGCCATCTTCAAAAACTTCACCAGTAAGAGGATCGAACCGCTCATCGCCGCGTTGGTTCCCCTTAAACCAGACACAATTCAACACAGCGTCTGCATCTTTGAGAGAAAAATACATATGGCCGGACGCTGGACGCGAAAGGTTGGAAACTTGCCCTCGTACCCACACAAACGGAAACGCACCCTCAAGAGTCTTCTTAAGGGCGTCAGTTAATTCTCGGACTGTAAAAATCTGACTCATTAATTTTTAGTCTCCGACGGGCAGGCTCCATTTTGCATCCGCAAAGGGACACTGTTCCCTTGCCCCGAATAAACGAAGCTGCTTAGACATTCGGCAATCAAATTAGCGCAATGAAAGCTAAGGCTAGAAAAACGCTCCTGCTGCGTGGATGCGCAACAGGAGCATAATATTGTATCAAATATAACAGCTACTGCATATTTATTCTGATTACTGCGCTAGTAGATCAGACAAGTATGCATGTAGACTGGAACGGCGGATTAACCGATGTTCCACCCTGCGTATACTTTTTCTTTCCACTCTTTGAATGCTTCAGCAAAGCCTTCAACAGGCAGTTCTGATTTCTCACCGGTACGACGATCTTTAGCTTCAAGGATGCCATTTTTAAGACCACGGCCGCCCACTACGATCTGCATTGGGATACCGATGAGGTCTGCATCTTTAAACTTAACGCCCGGGCGCTCTTTGCGGTCATCAACGAGAACATCGATGCCCTGCTCTTTCAGGAAGGTGTAGATTTCATCTACCTTGTCGTTCACTTCGTCACTCTTAATGTCGAGGTTGACAACAAGTGCTTCAAAAGGAGCAAGCGGAGGCGGGAAACAGATACCGTTTTCATCATGGTTCTGCTCAATACAGGAAGCAACAACACGGGAAACACCGATGCCGTAACAACCCATGAGCATAACTTTATCTTTGCCGTTCTCATCAAGGAAAGTACAGCCAAGAGACTCTGAATACTTAGTGCCAAGCTTGAATACGTGACCTACTTCAATGCCTTTAGTGAGGCTGATTTCTTTACCACACTTAGGACATACGTCATTTTCAGTAATAACGCGAAGGTCTGCATAGCCGGTAAGCTCAACATCACGCTTCAGACAAACGTGCTGAAGGTGTGCGTCTGCTTTGTTTGCACCAACAATCCAGTCAGTAGCAAAACGCAGTTCGTTATCTGCGTAAATACGCTTGATGTTGAGTTTCACAGGGCCTGCAAAACCAACAGGAGCGCCAGTCCACTCTCGAACCTGTTCAGGAGTTGCCATCTCAAGAGTGTCAGCCTGAATCAGATTTTTGAGTTTTACGTCGTTAAGCTCTCTGTCACCACGAACAAGCGCAGCCACAGGCTCACCGTCTGCATCAAAAAGAAGAGTCTTAATAAATGCCGTAGCAGGTGCGTTGAGGAAGCCGGAAACTTCTTCAATGGTGCGTACATTTGGAGTAGAAACTTCTTCCATTGGAGTCTCAAGAGCGTCGCACTCTTCGCCAGAGCACAGAATCTCTGCACGTTCTACGTTTGCTGCATAAGAACAGGAATCACATACTACAATAGTATCTTCGCCTGTTTCTGCGAGCACCATAAATTCGTGAGAGAAGCTGCCACCGATGGAGCCGCTGTCTGCTTCAACCGGACGGAACTGAAGTCCCATACGTGTGAAAATCGCATTGTATGCTGCGTACATGGCTTTGTAGCTTTCATCCAGACCATCTTGATCCTTATCGAAGGAATAAGCATCCTTCATGATGAATTCACGACCACGCATAAGACCGAAACGAGGACGAACCTCATCACGGAACTTAGTTTGAATCTGGTAAAGATTCATAGGCAGCTGGCGGTAGGAACGCACTTCACCACGCACGAGATCAGTAATAACTTCCTCGTGAGTTGGTCCAAGACAGTAGTCACGGTTGTGACGATCTTTCAGGCGAAGCAATTCCTTGCCATAAAAATCCCAGCGTCCAGATTCCTGCCACAAGTCGGCAGGCTGCACCATTGGCATACTCACTTCATTAGCGCCTGCTTTGTCCATTTCTTCACGGACAATAGCAGAAGCCTTGGTGATGGAACGTAAACCAAGCGGCATATAAGTGTAGATACCGGATGTAAGTTTACGGATCATACCCGCACGGGTAAGCAGCTTATGACTGACAACTTCTGCGTCAGCAGGTGCTTCCTTAAGCGTAGGAATGTAGAAACGACTCCAGCGCATAGCTATCCTTTATTTCGTTCTATAAGAAAATTGTCTAATTCTTCCATAAAGGCGTTAAGCAAATTTGCTCCGCCTTTAACCGTTCTAATAACTTTTCCTTTACGGAAAATAATCCCTTTATCTCTGCCACCGGCAATGCCGATATCAGCCTCGCGAGCTTCGCCCGGCCCGTTAACAACGCAGCCCATAACGGCAACTTTGATAGGGTCGATAACGCCTTCAAGACGTTTTTCAACGACTTCAACAAGATTAATAAGACCAATTTCGGTTCTGCCGCATGTAGGACAGGAAATAATCTCCGGCCCGCGGTCACGTAAACCAAGAGCACGCAAAAGCTCCCAAGCTACAGTCATCTCCTGAACAGGATCATCCGTAAGGGAAACGCGCAAAGTATCACCAATGCCCTGCCAGAGCAATACACCAAGACCTACTGAAGATTTTATCGCTCCACGCAACAGGGTGCCCGCCTCTGTTACGCCGATATGCAACGGATAATCACATCTGTCTGCAAGCAACCTGTAGGAATCAATGGTATGCATCACAGAAGAAGACTTCAAAGAAATCTTGGTGTTAAAAAATTTCCGTTTTTCAAGCATAGCAACATGGTGCATAGCACTCTCTACCATGGCCTCGGGAGTGGGACCACCAAATTTTTCCAGTAATGCTTTTTCTACAGAGCCACTGTTGACTCCAACTCTGATAGCAGCATTATGTGCCTTGGCAGCATCTACCACTTTATCCACATTTGCCGCACCGCCAATGTTACCCGGATTAATGCGTAACGCATCAACACCAGCTTCCAAAGACTTAATAGCAAGTCTGTGATCAAAGTGAATATCAGCAATAAGCGGAACAGAGACCTGATCCTTAATTCGGGAAATTGCCCATGCTGCCTGCTCATCCAGAACTGCAACACGCACGAGTTCACACCCGCCTTCTACAAGTTCTTCAATCTGAGCAACGGTTGACTCTACGTCGCGAGTATCTGTGTTAGTCATGCTCTGCACAACTACGGGATGCTCACTGCCGATTTTAAGTGACCCTACGGTCACTTCCCGAGTCTTTCTTCTTTCTAAGGACATAACTTCCTTTTACTCCTTACTATGCAGAGCTGCTCAAAAACAAACACGTTGCTATACCTACGCGTATGGCTGCCTACGCTTTTAACGGCTGCTACTTATTGTAAATCATATGCCATGCCAGCTACAATCCGCTATATCATAAGGAAAAAACACAGACGTAAACCATTACGTCTGCCTCTCCCTCCCCTTCCGTCTTGCACCCTTCAAAAAGCCAGCAGAAAAAATTGACTACAATCTAATAACACACCCTTATGACAAACATACAAGAGCTTACAAATAAACAACTGTTTTATTTTACATGCTCTACTTTCCTATCATAACTTCCCAAGGAATGTTTCAAAAACAATCCATTCTCATTACTGCATTTCATATAGCAAGCCAAGTCTAATGGTAGATCGATTTTGTATTGACAAGTCAGGATTGAATACTATTATCACAAAAAGTCTTATGTAGATTAAAATCACAATAAGGAAGATATGTTCGTTAACTATCTTCTCCATTTTTTGAAGTAAAAAAAATCGAGTCTACATGCATACCCCACCCATGCAGACTGCGCTGAGCACGTCATGACCACGAACCTGCAGATCAAGACCATCGATATGGTTAAACCAATCTTTTTGTCATCAATACTAAGGTTATAGGTTACACAGCCACATTGCCTTGTATCTAATAAATACGTTACAATTCAATAGCCATCCGAGCTGACAACCTTTTTACTTCTCCACACGTCAAAGTGAGCCAATATGCAGCTACATAAAAAAGCACTATTATTTCTATTTGTTGCACTTCTATTTGCCGCCCCATTCTCAAACTCAGCGCTAGCAAAAAGGCCTGTGATTTTTGTCAGCATTCTTCCACAAAAATATTTTGTAGAACAAATTGCAGGTGACACTGTGGA
Source organism: Halodesulfovibrio aestuarii DSM 17919 = ATCC 29578 (assembly GCF_000384815.1). Classification (NCBI taxonomy): domain Bacteria; kingdom Pseudomonadati; phylum Thermodesulfobacteriota; class Desulfovibrionia; order Desulfovibrionales; family Desulfovibrionaceae; genus Halodesulfovibrio; species Halodesulfovibrio aestuarii. Next base: position 321,912 of record NZ_ARQF01000021.1, on the reverse strand, counting down.
TGTAGAGGTTATGGTTATGCCCGGCGCCAGCCCTGCAACGTATGAACCACGACCTCGCCAAATGGCGGCACTAGCCAAGGCTGATGTATACCTTGCCATCGGTGTCCCATTTGAACGCACATGGCTTCCCCGCATTCAGTCTACAAATCCAAAACTCAAAATTGTTCATGTAGAAAAAAAACTTCGCAAACTTCCAATGGCTGCGAATGCAATGGATATTGACGCAAGCCCGCGCGGTACTATTTTGCACGATTACCGAAACGAGGAAGCCAGCCATCCAGAGGACTATACTGAACACAATCATGCAATGCATGAACACAAAGGTATGCTTGATCCACATGTATGGCTTTCGCCACGTTGGGTGAAGGCGATGACAAAACCCACGCGCCTTGCCATTAGCAAGGTAGCACCGGAACACGCCAAACTGTATCGTATTAACGCACGCGCTTTTACAAAGAAACTGGATGAACTGGATGAAGAAATTGACACACTCTTTAAACCCATTCCAGCAGAACAGCGTGCCTTTATGACGTTTCACCCGTCATGGGGATATTACGCAATGACGTACAACCTTATTCAAATCCCGATTGAGTTTGAGGGAAAAGCACCGACACCTAAAGTTCTTGAGCAAATCACAAGCATTGCTAAGAAAAGAAATCTACGTACTATCTTTGTACAACCTCAGTTTTCGCAATCAAGCGCGAGGGCTATTGCAGACTCAATTAACGCCTCTATAATAGTTGCGAACCCGCTAGCGGAAAATTGGGAAGAAAATTTACGCGAAGTTTCTAAAAAACTCGCAGCATCTTTTATCCTTTCTGAGTAGTCATGAACCAACCAGTTATCGATATATCCGGACTGACCTACGCATATCCTAATGCTTCCCGTTACACTGTGCTGGACAACTTAAACTTCACAGTAAAAAAAGGGGCGTATATTGCCATTCTGGGCCCAAATGGCGGTGGAAAGACCACGCTATTAAAATGCATTTTGGGACTCCTCACACCACAGGCCGGCAACATAACGGTCTTTGGAAGAAAACCGCCGGAATGCGTACGATACATTGGATATGTTCCACAGTACGCCACTACAAAGGATTTCTTTCCTGCCAATTTACTTGATGTTGTAATGATGGGAGCCATCACCAGCCCACTGCTCTTTCCGTTTTCACGAAAGCAACGTCAGCTAAATGAAGCAAAAGCTGTTGAAGCGTTACGCAAAGTGGGTCTTAATGGAAAAGAAAAAGAAAGATTATGCAATCTTTCCGGAGGGCAACGCCAAAGGGTTATTGTTGCCCGCGCGCTTATGTCAGACCCGAAATTGCTGCTTTTGGATGAACCAACCGCAAACTTTGATCCAAGTGGTAAATTCTGTTTTTATGAATTTCTTGCGAAGCTTCCGGACGACATTACAACCATTGTCGTCAGCCACGACATTTCCATTGCGGCATCACCATTTACCGGCATTGCAGTTGTAAACCGCAGTTTGTCATATCACGATGGAAACAATATTACACCGGACTTCCTTGCTCATTTATATGGCACACACGACAACACATGCCCGATGGGAGCCTTTATGAATAACGTTCCGCAAATGCTCTCATTTAAACCATTCTCAATAACATTGCCGGATACCGAGGGATAAGTGCTATGGACATACTTACACTCCCCTTCATGCAGAATGCCCTTGCTGCCGCATTGTTAGCTTCCGTTGCTTGCGGCATCGTCGGCACGCTTGTTGTCCTTAACCGCCTTGTTTTTCTTGCCGGTGGTGTTGCTCATGCCGCCTATGGAGGAGTTGGTTTAGCTTTTTTCTTCGGGCTGCCAGTACTACCCTGCACGCTAGGATTCACTCTTGGTTCTTCTGTTGCTATGTCCACTATAGCCAGAAAGTACAAAGAAAAAGCAGACACCGTCATTGGTGTTCTCTGGGCAGCAGGTATGGCCTTCGGCATTATTCTTATTGACCTCACTCCGGGGTACAATGTTGATCTGATGAGCTTTCTTTTCGGCTCCATCCTTACCGTATCCTCTTTTGATCTCTGGCTCATGTTTGGGCTGGATATTTTTATTGTCGGGGTGACAATTCTTGCATACCCCGGCTTGCTCAGCATTTCTTTTGATGCGGAATATGCAGAATCCCGAGGGCTGCCAGCTTCACTCCTGCACACACTGCTTGTATGCATGGCGGCATTATCAATTGTTATGATCATCCGCGTGGTGGGACTTATCCTTGTCATTGCCCTGCTGACTATTCCGCCTTTTATCGCAGAACGGAAAGCGCACAGTCTTGCGACCATGATGGGTGCTGCTGTCTTCTGGAGTATGCTCTTCTGCATGCTTGGACTTTTTATCGCATACTGGTTCAACCTTACATCAGGAGCCAGCATCATTGCAGTAGCTTCCGTCACATTCTTTACAGTGGTCGGCTTTGAACAACTCTGCAAGTAGCTCAGCCACCGTATCAAAAAAAGCCCCTGCACAACATTGTGCAGGGGCTCCATCTCATCAAATATCAATTTTCTTAAAAGGTTGTACCGACGCTCGGAACAATGCCACGTTTATCATTACTTCCAACTGTAAGCAGACGCATTTCTGCATTCAATGGCAAAGTTTGTGTCGCCATTGCAAGTACCTCATTCGTTGGTGCATGAATGAAACGCATATTGAATCGCACACGATTCAATGTCTGTGTGTAAGTTCCTGCAACAATAATCGTTGCCCGTACATTTTCATTAGCAAGTACATGAGTACGGCGGCTGAGCACAAATTCACCACCACGTGGTTCAAAAAGAACGGAGCGACCTTTACGGATTTCCTGCACTTTGTAACCGGAAGTGACAAACCAGCGGGAAAGCTCTTCACCCATCTGACGGGCAAGCGAGCTGGTCTCTTCCAAATCATTAAGTGCTACAGGGGTGGTTACAATAACATCGTATCCTTCGACGTCACCTTCATCCAAATCTAATCTCTGCCGCAACTGTGCATCAAGCTGCATCGCAAGTGTATCTGCAACAACAGGGATTGTTTTCCTCTCAACGGGGGCAGCCTCTGTCGCTTTCTGCTTTGCTGCAATAAAATCTTCATATGTTCCGGCAGAAGCGGCAAACGGGAGCAGCAGGCACACAAACATAACCAGTGTGGTAAGAATACAACGAATCATTTTACCCTCCTCTACCGAAGCGTTTCGAGTAAGCGGTTTACAGCTGTAATCTCAGAAACGAGCTGCTCACGCATATTTTCATGTTCTGCAGACGCCAGCCCGAGCAGGAAATGCTCTCGTGCCAACTCATACCGCTGCTGCGCGACATACTGTCTGCCTAAATATAAATTTTGCATTGAATTGCTGCTGTAAGGAGAAGCAACTACCTTATATTCAGCAGGACGCTGCACCGCCACAGGCTTGCTGCTTGTCAGCGCACTGCATCCTGAAAGAGCAACCATTAATGAGAGTAGTAATACACGTTTCATGTCAGCTCCTAATGCAGGTCTTCGCCAAGATCGATAGCTGTCAGATCATTTGCCCTTGTCATAGTTTCAAAATCGCGCATTGAAACAAATCCGGAACTTAACTTCGGACCGGTATCTGCCAACATTCTTCGGACAACACTTGACTGCTGGAACACAAGCTGTGCTGTTCGCAATACAGAGTTGTCAGAAACCCGCACAATACGCGCGTTGACAAACACACTGCCTTTTACTTGATAGTAGGTACCGACAATTGCCAATGACCTTCTATTCTTTACATACGTGCGATGGTTACGGGTCAGCATGAACTCACCCTCACTCTTCCGGCCTTTAATCTCATTACCGATGCGGTATTCTTTTACAGGCACATTTCGCTGATTGAATTCATAAATAAGCGCCTCAGCAATATAGCGGCCGAATGCTGAACTCCGCTCAAAATTATCCTGCTCTACAAAAGTAACCGGAAGTATGCTTGCATTCTTGAAAGTTTCCATATCAAGGTTGGTTAACAGCTGGTCTGCAAGCTCACGAACCTTCAGCTTTACTTCACGGGCATTATCAACCGCCGGCACATCCGGCTCTACCTTGCCTTTGCGCCACAGCATACCACCTGTTCCATCCGGAAGCATTACGCCGTTATCATAATTAACGACAGGTGTAACCGAGGTAAGGGATGTATCTTCCTGATACGTAGCATCTACCGATTCAGGCACCATGCTTTCAACAGCACCATACACTTTTTGTTGTGGCGGTTCATCTGCCCACACTTTCGGGACGCCAACTATAATAACCAAGAGCGTGATAACTACGCCACGAAAAGCATTAGACATGCCAGTCCTCCATATCAGTTCGTACCAGTTCAGGTGCGTTCATTATTTGCCGAGTTACTTTACTATCGGCGTCGGGTAGGAAAACTTAAATAGAATCTCATAGCTCTCTGGAGCAAAAAAAAAAGACCGCCCAACGGACGGTCTTTTATATTTTGTATTCAATGTGAGCAGTTAGTGTGTAACTTGTGCTGCTTCAGGTTCACAGATTTTCAGAGAGTCAAGAAGCTCCCTTGTCTGGCACTTTCCCTGATAAAGCTCCGCAGAGTCGAGTGCATACGGAAGCACTTCATCGACATTCTCAACGGGAACAATCGTCATACCTTTAAGAACATCAGCTGGAATATCCTTAAGATCTTTTTGGTTATCTTTCGGAATAAGCACAGTTGTAATGAGACCACGACGGGCAGCCAGAAGCTTTTCGCGTAATCCACCAATCGGCAGAACACGACCACGCAGGGTAATCTCACCAGTCATAGCAATATCGTTACGTACTGGAATACCGAGCAGAGCAGACACGATAGAAGTACACAAGGTAATACCGGCAGAAGGGCCGTCTTTAGGAGTCGCGCCTTCAGGTACGTGGACATGAATGTCAATGGACTTATGGAAGTCAGGTTTCAGTCCAAACAGACTGGAGCGTGAACGAATGTATGAGAGAGCAGCCTGAGCAGACTCTGTCATAACTTCACCAAGCTTACCAGTTGTAGAAACCTTACCGGAGCCCGGCATAATTGCGGTTTCAACCAACAGCAGCTCACCACCCAGCTCTGTCCATGCAAGACCGGTAGTTACACCAATCTGTGCTTCATCTTCCCTTTCACCGTAGCGGTATTTCTTAACACCGAGCATGTTAGAAAGGTTCTGAGTCGTGATAGAGATAAGCTTATCCATATCGTCTGCTTCTACAACACGCATAGCTGCTTTACGGCAAATGGATGCAATTTCGCGTTCCAAGCTACGCACACCAGCTTCACGAGTGTAGTAACGGATAATATCCATGATCACGTTGTCAGACATACGCAGGTTGCTACTCTTAATGCCGTGCTGATCAATCTGTTTCGGCAGCAGGAAATCACGTGCAATACGTTTTTTCTCTGTCTCAAGATAGCCCGGTAGCTGAATAATTTCCATTCTGTCCTGAAGCGGAAGCGGAATGGACTGCAAGCTGTTGGCAGTAGTAATGAAAAATACCTGAGACAAATCGTAGTCTAAATCAAGGTAGTGATCATTAAAAGTGCCGTTCTGTTCCGGATCAAGTACTTCAAGCAGTGCCGCAGAAGGGTCACCTCTAAAGTCAGTACTCATCTTATCAATTTCATCAAGACAGAAGAGCGGGTTATTATAATCCACTCGCTTAAGAGACTGAATAATTTTACCCGGCAACGCCCCGACATACGTACGTCTGTGCCCACGTACTTCCGCTTCGTCACGCACACCGCCAAGAGACAGGCGTACAAAATCACGGTTTGTCGCACGTGCAATAGAACGAGCAAGTGAAGTTTTACCAACACCCGGAGGGCCCACAAGGCAAAGGATAGGGCCTTTCAGCTTGGTAGCAAGCTTCTGTACTGCGAGGAATTCCAGAATACGCTCTTTCGGCTTTTCAAGACCAAAATGATCTTCATCCAAAATTGTGCGTGCTTCATCAATATCAATCGGAGTATCTTTAAGCTTGTTCCAAGGAAGGTCTACAATCCAATCAATGTAGTTCCGAACAACGGTGTACTCAGCTGAAGAAGCAGGCATGCCGCGCAGCTTTTTAAGCTCACGCAAGCCGCGATCACGGGCTTCATCAGGCATGTCTTTGCTATGAAGAATTGCTTCAAGCTCGTTGAGTTCTTCCTGCGGGTCATCGTCGCGACCCATTTCTTTATTGATCGCCTTGATCTGCTCGTTGAGATAATATTCTTTCTGGTTACGTTCCATCTGATGCTTAACGCGATTTTTAATGCGTTTTTCCATAGATGTAATCGCAATTTCACCCTGAAGAAGCTCATACACTTTCTCAAGACGCTGCACAGGATCTGTGTGCTCCAGCACTTCCTGCTTCATACGGTAATCAACCTTAAGGTGCGGCATAATGGCATCTGCCAATTTGCCAACAGAACTTACTGCGTTGATAGCGAGCAGGGTTTCCTGAGCAAGTTTTTTATTAATTTTTGCGTACTCTTCCAGAGATTCATGGCAAGCACGGGCAAGAGCTTCTGCCTCTGTACCTTCAATGTCATTTTCATCTATCGGAGTAACGTCGGCGAGAACAAAAGTTACTTCTTCTTCGCCCTCTTCTTCTGCCTCAAGCGCTTCAACACCGGCAGATGTCCAGCGCGCACGGTACAACCCTTCAAACAGTACCTTAATGGTACCGTCAGGCAACCTGAGCATCTGAAGTACTTTAGAAACAGTACCGATCTCAAAAAGATCCTCTGCATCAGGCACTTCCATTTCCGGCTCACGCTGGGCAACAAGAAAAATTTCTTTACTACTATCAGCAATAGCATGCTCGATAGCTTTGATGGAGGCCTCTCGACCAACAAACAAAGGAATAATCGAACGCGGGAACATTACTACTTCCCGCAGGGACATCAGTGGGAGTTGAATGGTAGCAAGACGCTTTTCGTCGCTTGTTCCAGTCTCAGTCATATATCCTCCTCGTTTCGTGCCATGCACTCTTCCGCAAGGAAGACAAGAGGCACCTTGAGATAGGTAAGTCACGGTGCCGAATTGTCAATTGCTTCAGCTGAATATACTCAAAGTGCATCACACATTCATGCGATGCACTTTGATAACCATCTAATTAAGAAGCAGTTTTCGCCTCATTCTCATAAATGAGCATTGGCTCTTTTCCTTCTTCAACTACCGATTTGTTTACTACGCACTCCTTAACTCCCTTAAGGGAAGGAAGGTGGTACATAATCTCCAGCATGATAGTTTCCATAACGTTACGCAACCCTCGTGCGCCTGTCTTACGCTCTATGGCCTGACGGGAAATTGCCTTAAGTGCGTTCGTGGTAATTCGCAACGAAACTTTGTCGAATTCAAATAATTTCTGATACTGACGTACAAGTGCATTTTTAGGCTCAGTAAGAATACGCACCAAGTCGTCTTCACCAAGTTCTTCAACACATGTAATTACAGGGATACGTCCAATAAACTCTGGAATAAGGCCAAACTTGACAAGGTCGTTCGGCTGTACCTGTTTCAGTAAGGATGAATATGACAACTCTTCCTTAGCAGTAATCTTCGCACCAAAGCCCATTGCTTTGCCGCTCATGCGTGTTTCAATGATCTTATCAAGACCAATGAACGCACCACCGACAATGAACAGGATATTTGAGGTATCCATGCGGATAAACTCTTGCTGCGGATGCTTACGGCCACCTTTTGGAGGAATGTTTGCTACAGTGCCTTCAATAATTTTAAGCAATGCCTGTTGTACACCTTCACCGGAAACGTCACGGGTGATGGAAGGTCCGTCACCTTTGCGGGAGATTTTATCAATCTCATCGATGTAGATAATACCTTTTGCAGCAGATTCGATATCATAATCAGCATTCTGCAAAAGCTGCACAAGAATATTTTCGACGTCTTCACCAACGTACCCTGCTTCAGTAAGGGTCGTTGCATCTGCAATTGCAAACGGAACGTTCAGAACACGCGCAAGAGTTTTTGCAAGCAGGGTTTTACCGCTGCCGGATGGACCGGCAAGAAGAATGTTGCTTTTTTCAAGCTCAACATCACCAAGTTTGTGCTCAAAGAACACGCGCTTATAGTGGTTGTGCACAGCAACAGACAGAATTTTTTTAGCCTGATGCTGCCCGATAACATACTCGTCGAGCTTACTCTTAATTTCCTCAGGAGTAAGTAGCTGACCGTCATCTTCTATGATTTCAGCACTTTCCTGCGCGATAATTTCGTTACAAAGAGCAATGCATTCATCACAAATGTAGACTTCAGGCCCTGCGATAAGACGAGCAACCTGATCCTGACCTTTGCCGCAGAATGTACAACTAAGCTCTTCGTTTTGTTCGGTAGAGTTTTTATCCATAGGGTATTCCACTACTTCTCTGTTTTGAGAATGTCATTACGGGATACGAGGATTTCGTCGATGATACCAAAATCCTTTGCTTGCTCCGCACCCATGAAGTAATCACGTTCTGTATGTTCCACAACAGTTTCGATTGGTTTCCCTGAGTGATGTGCAAGAATACCGTTCAAGGAATCTTTTAACCGCAACATTTCTTTGGCATGAATATCAATATCCGTTACCTGCCCCTGAAATCCACCGAGAGGCTGGTGAATCATAATTCGGCTATGCGGCAATGCGTAGCGTTTACCAGCAGCACCGGCAGCCAGAAGCAAAGCCCCCATACTTGCAGCCTGTCCCATACATAGAGTTGCAACAGGAGAAGAAATATACTGCATAGTATCATAGATTGCCATTCCTGCTGTGACAACTCCACCAGGGGAGTTAATGTACATATAAATTTCTTTTTCAGGATTCTCTGACTCAAGGAACAGGAGTTGAGCGCAAATCAAAGAGGCGATTTGATCATCAATAGGGGTTCCAAGAAGAATAATCCGGTCTTTAAGCAAACGGGAGTAAATATCGTAGGCACGTTCAGACCGACCGGTGGTTTCAATAACAATAGGCACTGCCATAACGCACTCCTAACAGTGGTAAAAAAGTATATGTTGTAGGCTTGGAAAAAGAAAGGGCAGCGAATGCACGCAACATAATATAACTGATGCGTACCACCCGTTCTTACAAACGGACTTATAACAACCTAGCAGAAGTTGACCCAACTGCTCAAGAAGCAAAGAGACTCAATTTGTGATAACTTACTATATAATGCAAAAAACGGGGCTGGCATAGATGCCGCCCCGTTTAGATTGTCTAGTCTGAAGAAGGTAAAGAGAGAACTTAGTCTTCTTTTTCTTCTTCTTTCTTTGGCTCAACTTCAGTAACGTTAGCTTTTTCGTAGATTGCATCCATTGCTTTATCAGCAAGGAGACGGTCACGGAGGCTAAAGAGAAGGTTGTTTTTAGAGTAGTAATCTTTAACAACATGAAATTCCTGACCAGCACGCATTGCGATCTGGTGAAGCTGCATATCAACTTCTTGGTCAGTTACTTCAACGCCCTCTTTCTTAGCTACTGCAATAAGGAAAACCTGAGTTTTTGCAATCTCTTCTGCTTCTGGACGAACTTCTGCACGAAGTTCTTCAGGAGTTTTGCCAAGAGATTCAACAGACTTGCCCTGACGCTCGAGACGTTCGATACGTTCCTGAATGAGGCTGTCTACATGACCGTCAACCATGGAATCTGGAAGCGGGAAGTCTACAGTTTTCAGCAGGGAATCAAGCATGGTTTTCTGAGCCTGAGATTTGTTAAGCTGCAGACGGCTGCTTTTGTAAGATTCTACAACAGCTTCACGCATTTTTTCAACAGAATCGAAGCCGCCAGCTTTCTTAGCGAGTTCGTCGTTGAGTTCAGGAAGTTTTTTCTCCTGAAGAGCGTGTACAGTCACTTTCATGGTCACAGTTTTACCTGCGAACTCAGGGTTGATGAAGTCTTCAGGGAAGGTAACGTCGCCTTCGCCGGACTCACCAACAGTGATTGTTTTTACGAGAGCTTCGAAATCTTCGAGAGCCTGCTTGTCGCCAAGAGTCATCTGGAAATTTTCAGCAGATACGCCTTCAAGAGGCTCACCGTTTTCATAAGCAGCAAAGTCGATTACTGCAATCTCACCGTCTTTAGCAGCGCGGTTTTCCGCGATTACTACATTTTCAGCCATGTTGCCACGGATGCGGTCGATTACTTCATCAACTTCTTTTTCGTCTACGATAACTTTTTCTTCTTCAACTTCAATGCCTTCGTAGCTTGGAAGGTCAAACTCAGGCATAACTTCGAAGGAGATTGCGTAGGAGAACTCTTCATCACGAACGAGCTCGCCGCCGTCAAAGTCAATACGTGAAACCGGAGAAAGCTCGCCTTCACCGATTACTTCGTTGATATGAACGTTAACGAGGTCCTGAGTTGCTTCAGAATAAACTTCTTTCTTAAAGCGACCTTCGATTACGCTGGAAGGCACTTTACCTTTACGGAAACCTTTGAGGTCTACGTTGGTACGGTACATTGCGATTGTTGCAGCAAGTGCAGCATTAACCTCGTCCACAGGAACAGTAATATTAATCTGCTTCTTAACCGGAGACAGATCTTCTACTTTATATTCCATGGCACACGCTCCTTCTTGTCCAGTGGAAAATTAGAAAAATTCTCCGGTCACCAACAATGTTAAGTACCGGATAAAAATATATGGTGCGAAAGGAGAGACTCGAACTCTCACGGGGTTAACCGCCAGATCCTAAATCTGGTGCGTCTACCAATTCCGCCACTCTCGCATTCAATCATATGTATGACATTTACCGGAAGAAGGATTTGTATGTCCTTCCTCGTTTGCTTGGTTGGTAACATGTCGAAGGCGCAGACATTTACCATTGCTGCGCACAGAGTTCAAGCATAAAAATGCGATTATTAGCATTTCTTGTGAAAAAAAGCTCTAAGTAGACGAAGCTACTTACAAACATTTTTACGTCATTATTACTAACGAATAAGTAATGTCCCGCACTCTGTGCCGCTTTTTAGCACTTCGCCGATCACAGCAGCCATCTCGGCCCGTTCTGTAAGGAACAAAACAGCTTCTTCAACTCGGGCTTTGGGGACTGCCAAAACAAGTCCACCAGAAGTCTGAGCGTCAAATATAAGATCAACCCGCAAAGAGTCAACACCCTCAGCAACTTCTGTAGCATTTATACAATGAAGTCTGTTTGCATGGCTGCCCTCAGGCACCAACCCGATGCTAGCCAACTCAAGGGCCTTATCAAGCACAGGTATGGCCTCAGAGTCAATAGCAACCAATGCTTTTGATGCTTGAGCCATCTCTATTATATGCCCGCCAAGCCCAAAACCAGTAACATCTGTTGCGGCTTTAAGTCTCATATGCTGAATCAACTCGCCACCGACATTATTCAGTTTTGCTGACCACTTATAGAGCAGCTCTTCCATTTCATCGCAGCCATCCCAGCTGGCCTTAATACCTGTGGCAAGCACTCCGGTTCCAACCGGTTTGGTGAGAATTAAAATATCCCCCTTCTGTAAACCTGCATTGGAGGTATAGGCATCCGGCTCAACATAACCTGTTACAGAAAGACCATATTTTATTTCTGTGTCTTCAACACTATGCCCACCTGCGAGCACTGCACCAGCCTCAACTATTTTGTCATACCCACCACGAATGATTTCACTCAGCATTGTTTTCGGCATGCTTTTTACAGGGAAACAAACAATATTCATAGCGCACCACGGAGTCCCCCCCATGGCATATACGTCCGACAATGAGTTCGCTGCAGCGATCTGACCAAAGCGATACGGATCATTTACAATAGGAGTAAAAAAATCGAGAGTCTGCACTATAGCTTTCCCTGCCGGAAAAGACAAAATAGCTGCATCTTCATTATTTGTCGTACCAGTGAGAACCCTACCCTTTTCGCTTTCTGTAGCCCGTGGCAGGGACTGTAAAATCTCCTCCAGGTCCCCTGGAGCAATTTTAGCAGCTCAACCAGCAGCCTTAACAGTATCCACCATTTTTATAGTAGGTTTACTCATACACAGTACCTGCGTTACCCACGCATTGAGCGGGTTTCATCCTTTAAGAATTGAATAAAGCTATGGATAGCCGGGAAATAATGACGACGGTTATGATATACGCAGAAGAACTGCCGATTAAGTTTCATATTTGAAAGAGGCAGTATAATCAGATCCCCACGCTCAACCTCTGCAGAGACAGCCAGCTTTGAGGTAATAGAAAGACCCATCCCGGCCTTAACAAACTGAATAACAGCGTTGGTTGATTCAACTTGCACGACCGAAGGAAGTGAACGGATATCCACATTGTGTTCGGCAAGGGCGTTCGCAAAGGACTTTCGTGTACCAGATCCACGCTCACGCATTACCCAGCTATGCTCCTCAAGGGTTTCAGCTGTCAGCGGCTCCTTCAAAGATACATAGGAAGGTGATGCAATAACCACCAGTTCATCATCAACAATTGGTATAAAGGTCAATTCAGGATCATTTTCAAATGCGCCGACGACGCCAACCGAAAGTTCTCCATCGGACAACATGTGAATTATGGCCTCAGAATCTGCCACCTTAAGCGAAACATCTACGTTGGTATTTTTCAACATGTATTTCGCCATCACGTTAGGCAGTAAATAATGGGCCGGAATTGTGCTGCCACCAATGACTATTTCTCCAGCCATCTCATCATGCAGTTGCGCAATTTCGGCTCGAGCTGCATTTAAAGAGGAGAAAGCCTGCTTGGCGTACTTATACAGAATGGTACCTGCTTCCGTAGGTAAAACAATGCGTCCCATTCTATCAAGAAGCGGGACGTTTAACTCAGACTCGAGTGCTGAAACATGCGCGCTAATGGTCGGTTGCGATAAAAAAAGATCTTTCCCTGCACGGGAAAAACTTTGCAACTCATAAACCTTGCAAAACGCTTCTAGCTTTCTGTAATCAATCATAGCTATTGAATACATCGAAAAAAAATATACTGCAACAAACACAAAAAAAGGCCGTTGTAAAAACAACGGCCTTTAATATGCATAGTACGATTCAGTTCGCGCTGATTATTCAGCTGCGGTAGCGGCTTCAACAGCCTGCTTAACTGCTTCGTTTTTCTGTTCCTTGCTCATAGGAGCTGCGGAGACAGAGTCTTCTGCACCGGGCTTGCGAATAAGTTCAATGACAGCCATTGGTGCGTTATCACCCTTACGTGGAGTAGAGAGTTTGATAACACGTGTGTAGCCACCTGGTACACCTTCGAAAAGCGGTCCGATTTCATCGAACAGAACCTTAACGAGCTGGTGAGAACCAAGAACTTTGTAAGCCTGACGGCGAGCATGAAGATCGTTGCGTTTAGCAAGAGTAATCAGGGGCTCAACAACGCCACGCAGGCTTTTAGCTTTAACCACGGTGGTGCGAAGAGAGTAATGAGTCAACAGAGACGTTGCCATGTTACGGAACATAGCCTTGCGATGTGCAGGGGTTCTGCTGAATTTCTTTCCAGATTTTCTATGCCTCATTTTGCTGCTTCCTCTTCAACCAATCCTGGTATTTCTTCTCAAAGCCATCCACTTGCATGCCAAAATCAAGTTCCATTTCGCCAAGCACACGACGGATTTCGTCGAGAGACTTACGACCAAAGTTCTTGGTTTTAAGCATTTCAGATTCAGTGCGCTGAACAAGTTCACCAACTAAAGCAACATTTGCACTCTTAAGGCAGTTAGTGGCACGAACAGAAAGTTCGAGCTCATCAATGCCTTTGAAGAGATTTTCGTTCAGACCGCTATCAGCAGACGCCTGTTCGTTTTCTTCTTCAGAGATACGTTCGTCAAAGTTAATGAAAACAGAAATCTGTTCTTTAATGATCTTTGCACTGTAGGCAATGGCATCCTCAGGTGAAACTGAACCATCAGTCCAAACCTCAAGGATGAGCTTGTCATAGTTGGTCATCTGGCCGACACGGGCCTGCTCAACAGTATAGGCAACCTTGCGAACTGGAGAAAAACTTGCGTCAAGCTTGATAAGACCAATCTCATCGCTAAGTCCTTCATGCATGTCTGCTGGCACGTAACCTTTACCCATTCTGATTTCGAGTTCAAAAGTAACGTCTTTGTCCTCGGTCAGAGTGAATAACGGCTGATCCGGATTAAGAACCATCACGTGCTGGTTGCCTTTAATGGCTTCGGCAGTTACAGCGCCCTGCTTATTCGCGGTGAACTCAATACGTTGAGGTTCTTCCGTATCCATAGCAAAACGTACTGATTTAAGATTCAGTACAATATCAGTAACATCCTCAAGAACACCTTCAATAGTAGTGAACTCGTGATGCACATCTGACATTTTTACTGCAACAGCGGCAGCGCCCTGAAGGGATGCAAGTAACACGCGTCGCAACGAGTTGCCAATGGTGTTACCGTATCCGCGTTCGAGCGGCTCGCATACAAACTTACCGTACTGGGTGTTGCCTTCGCCGATACGCGCAATGGTGTCCGGTTTAACCAACTCAGACCAGTTGCGAGTATTAATAGTTCTGTCGCCTTGTTTGATGAGCATGCTTTAAACCCGCTTATTTGGAGTAGAGCTCGACAATCAGCTGTTCGTTGATTGGGAACTGAATGTCTTCGCGCTGAGGCAGAGCCTTAACGGAACCCTTGAAGTTAGGGGCGTCAACTTCCAGCCAATTTGGACAACCGCGACGAGCGATAACTTCCTGAGCTTCCGCCAGAACTGGATCTTTACGATGTTTTTCTACAACAACGATTTCGTCACCAACTTTCACCTGCATAGAAGGAATGTTTGCCTGACGGTTGTTGAGTGTAAATACGCCATGCCGAACCATCTGACGAGCCTGCTGACGGGAGTTAGCATAGCCGAGACGGAATACCACGTTATCAAGGCGACGTTCGAGAAGAGCGAGGAGGTTTTCACCAGTAACGCCTTTCTGCATGTCTGCCTTTTTAAAGTAGCTGCGGAACTGCTTTTCAAGAATGCCGTACATACGACGAACTTTTTGCTTTTCGCGCAGCATAACTGCGTAATCGCTTACTTTTTTGCGTGAGCGACCTGCCTGTCCAGGTGCGTATGGACGACGGTCGAACGCGCATTTATCAGTGTAACAGCGATCGCCTTTCAGGAATAACTTTGAACCTTCGCGTCGACAAATGCGACACTTAGCACCATTATATTTAGCCAAAACAATCTCCTCTTGTATTAGACGCGACGTCTCTTAGGTGGACGGCAGCCATTGTGAGGGATCGGGGTCACGTCACGAATGAACGCAACCTTGAATCCAGCAGCGTTGATAGCACGCATGGCGGCTTCGCGACCGGTACCTGGACCTTTGACGTAGATACCGACTGTACGCATTCCGTTTTCCTGCGCTTTCTTAGCTGCAGTATCAGCTGCAACCTGAGCAGCAAACGGAGTAGACTTACGGGAACCCTTAAAGCCTGACTGGCCTGCGGATGCCCAACTTACTGCGTTACCACGTGTGTCGGTAAAGGTAATAATGGTATTGTTGAAGGTAGCCTGGATATGGGCGATCCCTACGGGAATATTCTTTCTTTCTTTTTTCTTGCCCGTACGCTTGGGTCTAGCCATAACTATACTCTCTCAACTAGATTAATTGATAGATGGGGTTGGGAACCTCATACGAGCTTAGTATGACTAAGCCGTGATACGCCGGGTCTAAGGAGTTGCATCATTTGAAAGCGTCCTTAGCTCGGGAGAGATTCCACGCCTGATCCTACATGAGGATGGACTTACTTCTTCTTCTTGCCAACAACAGCGCGACGTGGACCTTTACGGGTACGTGAGTTAGTCTTCGTACGCTGACCGTTCACAGGAAGACCGCGACGGTGACGAAGACCACGGTAGCAACCGGAGTCCATGAGACGTTTAATGTTGGAAGAAACTTCACGGCGGAGGTCGCCCTCTACCTTGTAGTCCTGCTCAATAACTTTACGGATCTCGTTAACTTCTTCCGCAGTGATATCATCAATATTGCGTGTCCAGTCAACACCTACGGTGTCGAGGATCTGGAGAGCTGTATGACGACCAATGCCGAAGATGTAGGTAAGAGCGATATCAGCACGCTTACCTCTTGGGAGATCTACACCTGCAATTCGAGCCACAATTTACTCCTGGTATGCTTAGCCCTGACGCTGTTTATGTCGGGGATTTTCGCAAATGACTCTCAGGATGCCCTTGCGCCGGATAACCTTGCACTTAGAGCACATTTTCTTAACTGAAGGCCTGACTTTCATCTTTGACTCCATAGTCTGGATCTTCTGACACAACAAAAGCTGAGCTTTACTAAGCCCAGAACTGAGGTCAGTAACACCAAGTTCCACAAGTAGTCAACACAAATAACATGTATTGACTCAATTAATCAGACAAACTCAGAATAACTGGTCCGTCTGATGTAATAGCAATAGAATGCTCAAAATGAGCTGAAAGCTTTCTGTCTTTGGTTACTGCAGTCCATTTGTCGTCGAGGATATCAACTTCATATGACCCTTCAGTAACCATCGGCTCGATGGCAATTACCATCCCAGCTTTCAAGGGAAGCCCCGAATTACCCTGCGGGACAAAGTTAGGAACTTCCGGCTTTTCATGAAGCTTACGGCCAATGCCGTGCCCAACGAAGCGACGTACAATACCAAATCCATTAGATTCAGCATGTTCCTGAATGGCTCTGGAAACATCATTAAGATTATTTCCAGGGCAAGCTTGCTCAATCCCCCTCATGAGAGATTCACGAGTTACATCGATAAGCTTTTGTGCTTTTTCCGATACAGCTCCTACCGCAAAAGTTCTGGCGTTGTCACCATAAAAACCTTCAACAAGGACGCCCACGTCAAAAGAAACTATATCTCCCTCTTTAAGCACCCGTTCAGACGGAAAACCGTGTACGATTTCTTCATTAACTGAACAGCATAAAGAATATGGGAAACCATAGAGACCAAGAAACGCAGGCTTAACATTGAACTGTTTACACAAGTTCATTGTCAGCTCATGGAAAAAAATAGTCTTAACGCCTGGGCGAACATGTTCACCCAGGACGTCAAGAATGATAGCACCAATTCGATTAGCCTCTCTAAGGAGACTTATCTCTTTTTCATTTTTTAAAAAAACACCGCGGTATTTTTTCACTTCTACTTTCTACCTTTTTTGGACTTACTCATAAGTCCTTCATATTGGCGAGAGATCATGTGAGATTCTACCTGTGACATAAAGTCCATTGCTACGCCAACAATGATCAAGAGGCTTGTGCCGCCAAAATAGAACGGTACATTAAGCTTTGCAATGAGGAGCATTGGAAGAACACAGATAGCTGCGATGTAAAAGGCACCCCAAAGGGTAATTCTGGAGAGAACCTTATCAATGTATTCTTTTGTTTTTACACCTGGACGGATGCCAGGAATAAAGCCACCTGAATTCTTCAAGTTCTCTGCAATATCTTTTGGATCAAAAACAATTGCAGTATAGAAGAAACAGAAGAATACAATGAGAGCAATGAAAATGATGTTATATACAATTGTCTGTGGAGCGAACCATGCTGAGAACTGCTGAATCCACTCTACATCTGGTGCAAATGTGCCGATCGTCGCCGGGAACATAAGCAGGGAAGATGCAAAAATAGGAGGAATAACACCAGCGGTGTTAATTCGCAGTGGAAGGTGAGTTGTCTGACCGCCGACCATTTTCCTACCCATTTGACGCTTGGCATAATGAATAGGGATACGACGCTGACCACGCTCCATAAAGACAATAAATGCCAAAACGGCAGCCATGATGGCAAGAATGATAATCCCAACAAAAATGCTGAGCTCACCCGCACCAACGAGGTTAAAGGATCTAAGCAGGGCACCCGGAAGACCAGCAATAATACCGGCGAAGATGATTAAGGAAATACCATTTCCCACACCCTTTTCAGTAATTTGCTCGCCTATCCACATAATCAAAACGGTACCTGCGGTAAGCGTGATGATAGTGGTGAGTCGGAAAGCCCATCCGGCTGTTAGTACAACTGGTGCGCCAATTGGGCTGGTCATACTTTCCAGACCAACAGCAATACCCAAACCCTGAATAATGGTAATGAGGACAGTACCATAACGAGTATACTGGGTAATCTTCTGGCGACCAGAAGCCCCTTCCTCTTTTGCCATACGCTTAAGCTCTGGTGAAACTACCTGCAAAAGCTGTACGATAATAGAGGCAGATATATAGGGCATGATGCCGAGGGCGAAGATCGACAGATTACGAAGTCCGCCCCCGGAAAACATGTCAAACAGGCCGAACAGGGTGTTTTGAACGCTGGCAAAGAAATCAGACAACGCTGCCGTGTCAACACCTGGAACAGGCACATGAATACCGATACGGTATACAGCGAGCAAGAAGAAGGTCCACAACAATTTCTTTTTCAGTTCTGGCTGGTTCGCCAGATTATCAACACCACTGAGCGCCACGTTTTACCTACCCTTCAAGCGCCTTGGCTTCGCCGCCGGCGTTTTGGATTTTTTCAAGTGCAGAAGCAGTGAACTTGTGAGCTTCAATAGTCAGCGCAGCGGAAATTTCGCCACGACCGAGAATTTTAACAGCTGCACCGTTCTGTGCAAGACCGCGTGCGTAGATGTCCTCGAGGGTGATGTTAGTCTGACCCTCAAATGCTTCAGCAAGGCGATCAAGGTTGATCACGTCGTATACTGCTTTAAACTTAGCGTTGGAGAACCCACGCTTAGGCAGACGACGAGCCAGAGGCATCTGGCCACCTTCGAAACCTGGACGAACACCACCGCCAGCGCGGGCATTCTGACCTTTATGACCTTTTGCTGCAGTCTTACCCCAGCCAGAGCCGGAGCCACGACCGATACGACGACGCTGCTTACGTTCCTCTTTAAACGGGAAAAGTTCATGAAGTTGCATTACTCCGTAACCTCCACCATATGAGAAACTTTAGCAATCATACCGCGCACTGCAGCATTGTCCTTAAACTGTTTTTCCTGACGGATCTTTTTCAGGCCCAGAGCGTCCAGTACAGCACGCTGTTTAGGGAGAGAGCCGATCCGGCTACGTACAAGTTTAACCTTGATCATGGCTATACCTACTTCCTAGGAGCTTCGAGCTTCTTACCACGCAATGAACCAACATAGTCAGCACTGCGCAGGGATGTCAGACCAGCCATGGTTGCACGGAGTACGTTATGTGGGTTGTTGGTACCGATAGCTTTTGCAAGAATATCAGTTACACCAACAGCTTCCATGATCGCACGCACCGGGCCACCAGCGATAATACCAGTACCTTTTGAAGCAGGCTTCAAAAGTACACGACCAGCGCCGAAGCGACCTAATACCTCATAAGGCAAGGTACCGTCAACCAATGAGATCTGAACCATGTCCCTTTTTGCACGCTCAGAGGCTTTACGCAAAGCTTCAGGAACTTCCTGTGCTTTACCGAGGCCGAAGCCTACATTGCCCTGACCGTCGCCAACTACAACCAATGCAGAAAAGCTGAAACGGCGACCGCCCTTTACAACTTTCGCAACGCGGTTGAGATAGACAATCTTTTCAATCAAACCGAGTTCGTTTTGTTCCATGACTATACCTATACCTGTTAAAATTTCAGGCCTGCTTCACGAGCTGCATCAGCAATTGCCTGAATGCGGCCGTGATAGATGTAGCCGTTACGGTCGAACACTACGCGCTCGATTTTCTGTTCCTTAGCAAGGCGAGCGATTTCTGTGCCAACCTTGGCTGCAGAAGCCTTGTTGGATTTAAGAGCATCGCCGTCTTTACTAAGAGTCAGAGTGGAAGCGGCTGCAATGGTTTTACCTTCGCAGTCATCCACAAGCTGAGCGTAGATATGCAGGTTAGACCTGAAGACAACGAGACGCGGACATTCAGCAGAGCCTGAAATCTTTTTCCGGATGCGAACTTTACGACGCAACCTTTTTTCGTTCTTGGACTTCATATGTCTAGACCTGCCTATTTACCTGCAGATTTACCGGCTTTGCGGCGGATCTGCTCATTATCATATTTAATGCCCTTGCCTTTGTAAGGTTCAGGCGGACGTACACGGCGAACGGTAGCTGCAAACTCGCCTACGAGCTGCTTATCGATGCCGCTTACTGTCAGCTTGTTACCCTCAGCTTTTGCTTCAATTCCTGCTGGAAGAGGCATAACTACAGGGTGGGAGAACCCAACTGCAAGTTCAACATTTTTTCCCTTTACCGCAACTTTGTAACCAACACCGTTGACTTCAAGAGTCTTGGAGAAGCCATTGCTTACTCCTTCGATGCAGTTAGCAACGAGAGTACGACGCAGGCCGTGCTGTGCACGTGCTACGCGGGACTCATCTTTGCGAGTAATTACTACATTGCCGTCGGCAATTTCGTAATTAAGGGTAGCTTCTACAGGTGTAGAAATGCTGCCCTTAGGGCCCTTAACATTAATAGCTTCGCCAGCAATCTTAACTTCAACACCGGAAGGGATTGCTACAGGCTGCTTACCAATTCGTGACATGACTGCACCCGCTACCAGATTTCACAGAGGAGTTCGCCGCCAGCATTAGCTTCTTTAGCAGCGTTTCCTTCTAGTACACCACGGGACGTGGACAGGATACAAATACCAAGACCGTTCTGAACGGCCGGAACGTCCTGTGCACCTACGTAAACACGACGACCTGGCTTAGAGATACGTTTGAGGCCAGCGATTACAGCTTTACCTTTTACGTATTTCAAAGTGATCTTGATTTCACGATCTTCAACAGAGAAGTCGTTTACGTAACCTTCAGCCTTGAGGATGGAGGCAATGGATTCCTTCATCTTCGAGCGCGGCACACTCACTTCCTTATGAAGGGCCAAGTGCGCGTTGCGGACACGTGTAAGCATGTCTGCAATAGGATCAGTCAGCATCTAAAACTCCTTGTGACTTACCAGCTCGATTTACGAACGCCTGGCAGCTCACCGCGCAGAGACATCTGGCGGAAGCAGATACGGCAAATGCCGAAACGACGCATGAATGCGCGTGGGCGTCCACAAATAGGACAACGATTGTATGCACGCGCGCTAAACTTAGGTTTGCGCGCAGCTTTTACTTCAAGAGATTTACGTGACATCTATGGTTCTCCTTACTTCTTGAAAGGCATTCCGAGCTGATCAAGCAGGAATTTGCCTTCTTTGTCAGAGGAAGCGGTAGTAACGATGGTGATGTTCATACCAAAGGCATTATCAACACGATCTGCTTCCATTTCAGGGAAGATTGTGTGTTCTTTGATACCGAGGGTAAAGTTACCACGACCATCAAAACCACGATCAGGGATACCGCGGAAGTCACGTACACGAGGCAGTGCAAAGTTAACGAGCTTATCGAGGAAATCCCACATTTCAGCACCACGAAGAGTTACACGGCAGCCAATCGGCATGCCTTCACGCAGTTTAAATGCAGCGATAGACTTCTTAGCACGAGTAACAACGGCCTTCTGACCAGCGATGGCGGTAAGCGCTACAACAGCATCTTCGAGGATTTTGTTGTTAGTGCTTGCTTCACCAAGGCCGATATTGAGGGAGATCTTTTCCAGCCCGGGAACCTGCATAGGTCCTTTGTACTGGAACTCTTTCTGCAAGGCCGGCACCACGTTTTCTTTATAGATCTTATTCAGACGGGTCATCGTCTTTCACCCTACCCAAGGATTTCGTTACACTTCTTGCAGAAGCGCACTTTTTTACCGTCTTCGGTGTAGCGGTAACCTACGCGAGTAGGTTCAGCACATGCACCGCACATGACCATCACGTTAGAAACGTGAATAGGCATTTCTTTTTCGACGATTCCACCAGGCTGCTGCGCATATGGGTTCGCCTTAGTGTGGCGTTTAACCATATTTGCACCTTCGACAATTACACGATCTTTCTTACGAAGGATCTTGGTAACTTTGCCGATTTTGCCTTTGTCCTTACCGGAGGTTACCATGACCTTGTCGTCTTTATGGATACGATACTGTTTCATGGTTTCTCCTACAATACCTCAGGTGCGAGAGATACAATCTTCATAAAACCTTTACCGCGAAGTTCGCGAGCAACTGGTCCGAAGATACGTGTACCTACAGGTTCGCCCTGCTTGTTCAGCACTACTGCTGCGTTGGTGTCGAATTTGATGTAAGTGCCATCTACGCGACGAATTTCTTTTTTCGTGCGCACAACAACAGCTTTCATCACGTCACCTTTTTTCACCTTGGAATGAGGCATAGCCTCTTTCACGGATACTACGATGATGTCGCCTACAGAAGCATAACGGCGTTTTGAACCGCCGAGTACTTTAATACAAGCAACTTTTTTGGCACCGGAGTTGTCCGCTACTTCAAGAGTGGATTCTACCTGAATCATAGCAAACCCCTAAACGGCTTTTTCCAAAACAGAAACGAGATGCCAGCGTTTGTTGCGACTGAGTGGACGAAACTCGATGATTTTCACTTTATCACCCATTGCGCATTCGTTGTTAGGGTCGTGAGCAGTAAACTTCTTACGACGACGAATGTACTTCTTGAGAAGCGGGTGTTTTACGAGTGTCTCAACGCGAACAACAATAGTTTTGTCGTTCTTGTCACTCACAACAGTACCAACGAGCGCGCGACCCTTCCGCTGTTCAATAGCTTCGGACATTTTACGCTCCCTTTTCCTTCAAAATGGTCAAAATACGTGCAATTGCACGTTTTGTAGCAGGAATACCGGAAGTATTATCAAGCTGTGCAGTTGCATGCTTGAAACGCAAGTCAAAAAGTTCCTTGCGAGCTTCTTCCAGCTTAGTGTTGAGTTCTTCAACGCTAAGTTTTTTAAGTTCTGCGGCTTTCATACTAGAGCCCCTCCTTAACCACAATAGTAGTCCTGATAGGGAGCTTGTAAGATGCACGTTTCAGTGCTTCTTTAGCAAGTTCGATATCAACACCTTTGATTTCGTACAGGATACGACCAGGCTTAACAGGTGCGTACCAACCACATGGTGCGCCCTTACCTTTACCCTGACGAACTTCAAGAGGCTTAGAGGTTTTCACGTGATCCGGGAAAATACGGATCCAAACTTTACCACCGCGTCGAATGTGACGGATCATCGCAATACGAGCAGATTCAATCTGCTGATTAGAGAGTTTGCCATGTTCGAGCGCTTTTAAACCGATGTCACCGAAAGCAATGGTATTACCGCGAGTGGCTTTGCCTTTAAGGCGGCCAGTCTGTTGCTTACGGAATTTAGTCTTTCTAGGCTGAAGCATTACTGCCCTACCTCACTGTCAAGGATTTCGCCTTTGTAGATCCAGACTTTAACACCGATGATACCGTAAGTGGTGGAAGCTTCTGCAAAACCGTAGTCGATATCAGCGCGCAGAGTCTGAAGCGGAACCTGACCTTCGCGGTACCATTCGGTACGAGCGATTTCAGCGCCTGCCAGACGGCCAGCACAAGATACTTTGATACCTTCTGCACCAAACTTGCGTGCCATGGAAACAGTGCGTTTCATAGCGCGGCGGAAAGCAACACGGCGTTCCAACTGCATAGCAATGTTTTCAGCTACAAGCTGTGCATTAGTTTCAGGGCGACGGATTTCGTTAACTTCGATGGAGAATTCACGCTGGAATTTACCACGAAGATCAGCACGAAGCTTTTCGATTTCTACGCCCTTACGGCCGATGACAATACCCGGACGTGCTGTGCTAAGGATAAGACGAACTTTTCCGCCAGCGCGTTCGATTTCAATGTCAGCAATACCTGCATGATACAGGGCCTTTTTTACGTACTTACGAATTTTGCTATCTTCGAAGACAAAGGCAGGATATTCTTTTTTGCTGAACCAGCGAGATCTCCAGTTCTTGTTAAAACCAAGACGGAAACCATATGGATGTACTTTTTGTCCCATAACTGTATCCTAACTTTCTTCGAGAATGACAGTGATGTGGCTGGTACGCTTCAGGATGCGAGTTGCGCGACCCTGTGCACGAGGCATAAAGCGTTTCCAGGTTGGACCCTCGTTGACTATAACCTGTTTCACCACGAGAGCATCCACATCAGAGCCAGGCACCTGTTCGGCGTTGGCGATTGCAGAGTGCAGCACTTTAAAAATAACGGCTGCACCTTTGTTCGGGGTGAACTTAAGGATATTTACAGCGTCTTCTACTGGCAGACCCACGATGTTTTTAGCAACAAGACGGGTTTTGCGTGTAGATACGCGTACGAACTTGGCGGTAGCTTGAGCTTGCATATTACTTCACCTGCCCTAGCGTTTAGCCTTGCTCTTTTTGTCGGCAGCATGGCCGTAGTACGTGCGGGTCGGGGAGAATTCACCGAATTTGTGACCAACCATGTTCTCAGTCACGAATACAGGGATGAATTTCTTACCGTTATGAACCGCAAAGGTAAGGCCTACCATTTCAGGAAGAATCATGGAACGACGGGACCAAGTCTTGATCACGCGGCGATCGCCACTTTCCTGAGCCTTCTCAACTTTTCGGAGAAGATGGTCGTCGACAAAAGGACCTTTTTTAAGAGACCTAGGCATTTTCTACTCCTACTTCTGACCGCGACGCTTAACGATAAGCTTATTGGAAGCTTTCTTCTTGTCGCGAGTCTTGTAGCCTTTGGTAGGTACGCCCCAAGGGGTAACCGGATGGCGACCACCAGAGCTACGACCTTCACCACCACCGAGTGGGTGATCGATAGGGTTCATTGCAACACCACGAACTTTCGGACGGTTACCGAGCCAGCGATTACGGCCAGCTTTACCGATGCGAATTTTTTCGTGAGTTACGTTACCAACCTGACCAACGGTTGCGATACAGGTCAAAAGAACCTTACGAACTTCACCAGAAGGCATGCGCAGAAGTGCGTATTTACCTTCTTTAGCAACGAGCTGTGCATATGCACCAGCAGCACGACAGAACTGTCCGCCACGGCCTGGAGCAAGCTCGATGTTGTGAATAATTGTACCAACCGGAATCTTGCTCATTGGAAGAGCGTTACCAGGTTTGATGTCTGCAGTTTCACCTGCAACAACAACATCACCCTGTTTTACGCCAACTGGAGCAATGATGTAACGCTTCTCGCCGTCTGCGTAGTGCAGAAGAGCGATACGAGCGGAACGGTTTGGGTCGTATTCGATATGTGCAATAGTTGCAGGAATATCGAACTTGTTACGTTTAAAATCGATGATACGGTAAAGACGTTTGTGTCCACCGCCACGACGACGCTGAGTAATACGACCGTAGTTGTTGCGACCTGCTTTTTTGGACAGGCCTTCAGTCAAAGACTTCTCTGGGGTGCTACGAGTGATTTCCTCGAAAAGGGAAATAGTCTGGGAGCGACGACCCGGAGAAGTAGGCTTAAGCTTACGAACAGCCATTGCTTACACTCCCTCGAAGAATTCGATTTTTTCGCCAGCGGCCAGAGTCACGTACGCCTTTTTGAAGCCAGAGATCTGACCGACGGTGCGGCCATGACGCACTCTAGGCTGTGGGCGACGTTTCACTACGTTAACACCTGCAACTTTAACATTGTAGGCTTCTTCTACTGCCTTCTTGATCTCAATTTTGTTAGCAGATGGCGCTACAAAGAATGTAACCTGCTGAGCTTCTTCCTTGAGGAAAGTAGCTTTTTCAGAGACAAGCGGCTTGATGAGGATCTTAGTATAATTCATGTGACCCTACCTCTACTTCAGTCGTTCCTGAACGGATTCAACAGCGCCTTCAAGCAGAACAAGCTGCTTATGACGGAGCACGTCGTATACGTTCAGCTGCTCAACAGACTGTACGGTGATACCTGGGAGGTTACGTGCGGAAAGAACGAGCTTTTCATCGAGGTCTTTTGCTACGATGAGTGCTTTGTTCAAACCGAGAGCCTCAGTAACACCAGCCATGAGCTTAGTCTTTACTTCAGGCAGTTCGATGCTATTAACGACCAAGAGATTCTCACCAGCAAGGCGGGAAGACAGAGCCATTTTAATAGCAAGGCGACGAACCTTTTTATTTACCTTAAACCCATAGTCGCGGGGCTGAGGACCAAAAGTCACAGCACCACCACGCCAGATTGGGGAACGGGAAGAACCAGCACGAGCACGGCCAGTACCTTTCTGACGCCAAGGTTTAGCGCCACCGCCACGAATATCGGAGCGGCCCTTAACTGCGTGGGTGCCTGCACGCTTAGCTGCACGCTGAGCGCGTACAACAAGGTTCAGGATCTCGGGTTTTACCTCGACCTCGAACACTTCAGGAGCCAAGGTGATTTCACCGGCTTCTGCTTTGTTCTGATCGTATAATTTTACAACAGCCACTGTAGTACCCCTTTACTGCTTACGTACCAGTACGAGGCCGTTCTTAGGACCAGGTACTGCACCCTTAACCAGGATGAGGTTCTCATCGGCGCGAACAGCGACGACTTCGAGGTTAGATGTAGTCTGGCGAACGTTACCCATGTGACCAGGCATTTTTTTGCCTTTGAACACTTTACCTGGGAACGTTGCGTGACCAATGGAGCCTGGGGAACGATGCACTTTTTCGTGACCGTGGGACGCAGGCATACCAGCGAAGTTCCAGCGCTTCATTACGCCCTGGAAGCCTTTACCAATTGTAGTGCCGGTCACACGAACTTTTTCGCCTGCAGCAAAGATATCTGCAGAAAGCTCCTGACCAACTTCCAGTTCTGGTGCTTCCTCAAGACGAATTTCGCATGTATTGCGGAACAAACCGCGGTCAGCTTTTGCAAAATGACCACGCATTGCCTTGGTTACATGCTTTTCTTTAGCTTCGCCAAATGCAATCTGAACTGCATTATATCCGTCAGTAGCCGCATCTTTTTTCTGGATTACAGGGCATGGACCTGCTTCGATAACGGTAACTGCAACAGCAGAACCATCGTTAGCGAAAATACGGGTCATGCCAACTTTGCGGCCCAAGATTCCTAATTTCTCAGTCATGATTACCTCTCGCTAGAGTTTAATCTCAACGTCCACGCCAGCAGGTAGACTGAGCTTTCCAAGAGCATCAACGGTCTGTTGAGTAGGCTCAAGGATATCCATAAGACGCTTGTGGATGCGCATTTCGAACTGCTCGCGAGACTTTTTGTCTACGTGTACAGAACGGTTGACCGTGAACTTGTGAATGTTTGTTGGGAGCGGAATTGGACCAGCAACCCCTGCACCCGTGTTGCGCGCCGTATCAACGATTTCAGCCACAGCCTTATCAAGGATGCGGTAATCGTAAGCTTTAAGCTTAATTCTGATACGATCACTGCTAACAGTTGTCATAGTTTATTACTCCATATTAGGGATACGAGACCCTTACCTGTGATCATTCCGTGAGGGGAATGATCCAAACTGCAATAAGCAGAAATTTCCTCACGACGGTACAAGATGAAATCTCTGTAAAGTAACGGCTGAACAGATGCATCTTGCCCTAGTAACGACAGAGGACAGGAGAACTCGAAACGAGTCCGAAATTTGTTATTCGTAGATAATGGAGAAAAGAAGAGAGGGATTGTGATGTGTGACAAGCCAGCCTAGCCCGACAACATCAAAAGACCTCTACTCCACTACCTGCGAAGAACGCCCAAATGTCGTCAGCCTAGCCTGCGAACAATTGATAGATTCAATAGACGCAGGGGGCCCGCAGGGGTTCCAAGATGCAAGTGGTATAAACACTTAAAATTGTATGTGCACCTTACAGCAAAACACGGTCCTTGCTGGAACGGCACGACATAATGCAGCATCAAGAAACGCCTGCAAATGTCAAAAAACAGCAGAATGGGCTCGACCCATTCTTAACCTCCAAATTTGTGAGGAGGAGTTTTTGTGCTTAAGAACAAAACGATGTTTGCCTCAAGCGAGAAAGACTTATATGTGAGACAAGCTCTAACGTCAACACCTATTTCGTATTTTTTTTACGATATGTTGAAATATACTTACTCTACCCTTTCTAACCAGAAAAGCTCCGGCCATCTTACGATGACCGGAGCATTATATCGCCTGAAAACTCAGGTACTAACCTTTACTGCTTACAATTTCTTCAGCAATAGAGTTAGGTACAGGCTCGTAGTGATCGAACTGCATAGTGAAGTTCGCACGACCCTGGGTTTTGGAGCGAAGGTCAGTTGCGTAACCGAACATTTCGGAAAGCGGAACCATCGCATCAATAACCTGAGCATTAGCACGGGTATTCATACCCTGTACGCGACCACGACGACCGTTAAGGTCACCCATTACGTCGCCAAGGTATTCCTCAGGAGTTACAACCTCTACACCCATAATAGGCTCGAGGATCTGAGGACCAGCTTTCTTACAAGCAGCTTTAATCGCCATAGAACCAGCGATGTAGAATGCCTGTTCAGAGGAGTCAACGTCGTGGTAAGAACCGAATACGAGGTTAACTTTAACGTCAACAGTTGGGAATCCAGCAAAAACACCGCTTTTGAGTGCTTCCTGAATACCTTTGTCAACAGCTGGGATGTATTCTTTAGGAATAACACCACCGGTGATGGAGTTACTGAATTCGTAACCTTTCTCTGGGTTAGGTTCAACTTCAATAACAACATGACCATACTGACCACGACCACCAGACTGCTTAGCATACTTGTGATCTTCTTTAGCAACCTTGGTGATAGTTTCACGGTAGGCTACCTGAGGCTTACCAACGTTAGCGTTAACGCTAAATTCACGGGTAAGACGGTCAACAATGATGTCGAGGTGAAGCTCACCCATACCGGAAATAAGGGTCTGACCTGTTTCGTCATCACCTTTTACACGGAAGGATGGATCTTCTTTAGCAAGCTTAGCAAGAGCTGCGGACAGAGCGTCACGGTCAGCTTTTGTTTTAGGCTCAATAGCAACTTCGATAACTGGATCTGGAATGTCGAGAGACTCGAGTACTACAGGACGATCCATCGCGCAGATGGTGTCACCGGTAGATACGTTTTTCAGACCAACAACAGCTACGATGTCGCCAGCGTATGCTTCTTTAATGTCCTCACGCTTGTTAGCATGCATTTTAAGAAGACGACCAACACGCTCTTTTTTACCGGTGTTAGCGTTGAAAATGGTCATACCAGTTTCAATTTTACCGGAGTAGATGCGGCTGAAGGAAAGGTGACCGATGTATGGGTCAGAAGCGAGCTTGAACACGAGAGCGGAGAAAGGTTCTTTGTCATCACATGGACAAGGAATTTTCACTTCTTCGTTGTCAGGGTCGCTACCTTCCATTGCTGGGATATCAACAGGGCTTGGCAGGTAGTCAACTACCGCGTCAAGCAGAGGCTGTACGCCCATGTTACGGAATGCAGAGCCACAGAATACAGGTACGATAGTACGTGCAATAGTAGCTTTACGCAGAGCAGATTTAATTTCTTCAGCGGAGAGTTCTTCGCCGCCGAGATATTTTTCGAAGAGTTCTTCGTCTTCTTCTGCTGCTGCTTCCATCATTTCAAGGCGTTTTTCGTCATAGAGGTCCTGCAAGTCAGCAGGAACAGCTTTGATTTCGAACTCAGCACCTTTGGTAGCTTTATCATAGTAGATAGCTTCGCCGGTTACGAGATCGATGATGCCTTCAAAATGGTCTTCAGCACCGATTGGAATCTGGAGAGAGATAGGCTTAGCACCGAGACGATCGGAGATCATGCCAACTGCACGCCAGTAATCGGAACCAATGCGGTCCATTTTGTTGATGAAGCAGATGCGAGGCACACCGTAACGGTCAGCCTGACGCCATACAGTCTCAGACTGAGGCTCAACACCGGCAACAGCATCGAACACACAAACGGAACCATCAAGAACACGAAGGGAGCGTTCAACTTCCATAGTGAAGTCAACGTGGCCCGGTGTATCAATGATGTTTACGCGGTAATCTTTCCAGAAACAGGTAGTTGCAGCAGAGGTAATAGTAATACCACGCTCTTTTTCCTGCTCCATCCAGTCCATATTGGACTCACCGTCGTGTGTCTCACCAATTTTGTGAGATACACCGGTGTAGTAGAGAATACGTTCAGTAGTGGTAGTCTTACCCGCATCAATGTGGGCCATGATACCAATATTTCTCTGTTTTGATACAGCTACTTTAGCAGACACAGCAAGCTCCTCAGATTACCAACGGAAATGAGCAAAAGCTTTGTTAGCTTCTGCCATACGGTGGGTGTCTTCTTTCTTCTTCACAGCACCGCCACGACTGTTGAACGCGTCAAGCAGTTCGCCGGACAGACGTGCAACCATGCCCTGCTCGCCACGACCGCGAGCGTAGGTGATGATCCAACGGATAGAGAGAGAAACCTGACGGTCTGGACGAACTTCAACTGGAACCTGATAAGTTGCACCACCAACGCGGCGAGACTTAACTTCCAGATGAGGTTTTACATTTTCAATAGACTTTTCAAAAGCGCGGATTGCATCTTCGCCGGTTTTTTCAGCGAGAACATCAAGTGCTTTATAGAAGATTTTTTCTGCGGTGCTCTTTTTACCGTCAAGCATAAGACGGTTAACAAAACGAGCTGCCAGACGGCTTCCATATACTGGATCTGGCAAAATCTCACGCTTAGGTACGGGTCCTTTACGAGGCATATCTATATTACTCCAATTAACTGCTTACTTAGGACGCTTAGCGCCGTATTTAGAACGGCCCTGGCGACGATCGGCAACACCAGCGGTGTCGAGGGTACCACGTACGATATGGTAACGTACACCTGGTAAGTCTTTTACACGACCACCACGGATCATAACAACAGAGTGTTCCTGCAAGTTATGACCTTCACCAGGGATGTAGGCAGTTACTTCGATGCCGTTGGTGAGGCGTACACGAGCTACTTTACGCAGCGCGGAGTTAGGTTTTTTAGGCGTAGTGGTGTAAACACGAGTACAAACGCCGCGACGCTGTGGACAAGCCTGCAGCGCTGGGGTTTTCTTACGTTTTACAACCTTCTTACGTTCCTTACGGATAAGTTGGTTGATAGTGGGCATTTTTCCTCCAAAGGAATTAATCAAAGTCGTTCGCTTAGTACAGGATGAGCAGCCCCCGTTGTGTGGTGCAACTCAAATCACAACAAAAGCACCAACCAACCTTCAGTGGAGAACTAAAAGTTAGTTAGTAGCTCATCTATTCCAAACGGGGACCCGATGCAGCCCAGCAGCCCGCTCGGCATCGTCAGTCAGACCCGTGAAATTTCGAATCAGCTACTTACGTCTTTTTTTTACGGTGTTCAAGTAATTTTTGCTATTTTTTTCATATATAATAATGTTACTAACAAAACCAACGTCTTTTTTTTATTTTTTGATCTTTTTGTACTCTTTTTCACAAGCTTTTCACTGTTCCAACCACCCCAAAATACCCATTATTTTTTCTTCATTTGTACTATTATTCTCAACCAAGTGAATTCTGCCTGTTATTTTATTTTTTCTTGACACAGAGACATGCTCTCAACACACTGTATTTACAGGGTTAAAAAAGTTAAATTTTTACCCTTGACTTTTTGTCTAATTTTTCACAAACCATTCTCAAGCACTAAGTAGAATTTTAAAGACACAAGCGCAATCGTCTATCTATTTAGTGCGACTACAAGATTGGCTTTATGAAAAACCAAATCGGTAATTCACAAGTTACAAACTTTTATATTCCGGAGGAAGGAAGTTATGTCTAAACTGGTAGCCCCACATGGTGGTAAAGGTCTCGTTTGTTGCCTGCTCGAAGGCGCAGAACTCGAAGCTGAAGTAAAAAAAGCTGAAGGCCTCAAAAAGCTCGACATCTCTGCTCGTGCAAAAGGCGACCTTATCATGATGGGTATCGGTGGCTTCTCCCCACTGAACGGTTTCATGGGTAAAGAAGACTGGAAGAACGTATGTGAGAACTTCACTCTCGCAGACGGCACTTTCTGGCCTGTACCAGTTACCCTTGACGCTTCCAAAGAAGAAGCTGACGCAATCGCTGTTGGTGAAGAAATCGCTCTCGTTCGTAACGGCATCGCTTTCGCTACTATGAAAGTAGAAGAAAAGTTCGAAATGACCGAAGCTGACAAAAAATGGGAATGCGAAAAAGTATTCAAAGGCGAAGGCGAAGAGTCTGCTGATGACGTATTCTGGAAGATCGCTCTTGAAGATCACCCAGGCGTAAAAATGGTTATGGCTCAGAAAGAAGTTAACCTTGCTGGTCCTGTTAAAGTTCTTTCCGAAGGCGAATACCCAGAAGAATACAAAGGTGTTTACCTCCGTCCTGCAGAAGTTCGTGCTATGTTCGAAGAACGTGGTTGGTCTGAAGTTGCTGCACTGCAGCTCCGTAACCCAATGCACCGTTCACACGAATTCCTCGCAAAAATCGCTATCGAAGTTTGCGACGGCGTGCTCATTCACTCCCTCATCGGTAACCTCAAGCCAGGAGACATTCCTGCAGACGTTCGCGTAAAAGCTATCGATGCACTTGTGGAACACTACTTCGTAAAAGACAACGTAATTCAGGCTGGCTACCCACTTGACATGCGTTACGCTGGTCCACGTGAAGGTCTGCTCCACGCTACTTTCCGTCAGAACTACGGTGTAAACAACATGCTCATCGGTCGTGACCACGCTGGTGTTGGTGACTTCTACGGTCTCTTCGAAGCACAGGAAATCTTTGATCGTATTCCTACCCCAGCAGATGAAGGCAAAGCACTGCTTTGTAAACCAATGAAAATTGACTGGACCTTCTACTGCTACAAATGTGACGGCATGGCTTCCCTTCGTACCTGCCCACACAGCAAAGAAGATCGTGTTATCCTTTCCGGTACAAAACTCCGTAAAGCACTTTCCGAAGGCGCTGAAATTCCAGATCACTTCGGTCGTGACGAAGTTCTCGTTATCCTTCGTGAATACTACGAAGGCCTTACCGAGAAAGTTGAAGTTAAAATGCAGGGTGCAGCTTCCGGCGAATCCATGTAGTTTTAGCTACGCTGATTATAAAAGGGGATCGGGTAACCGATCCCCTTTTTTTATGTGTGAGGATATCTTTTTACATATCATTATATATAGACAGATTCAGCTTACCTATATTTTGAACCTTGAACGTCGTCCTACGCTAGAAGGACTACATAGAAAAACAAAGCGGAATATGTTTCCAGGCATCATTCATAGCCCGATCATTTTCTAACGCTCTGGCATCAAGTGTTGCCAAAAAATTCCAATAAGCATGTGAATGATTCGGGTGCCGGACATGTGCCAGTTCGTGTAATAAAATATATTGCAGCAGATCTGCCGGTAGAAGCAGCAAACGTGCATTTAGTGAAATCGTCCCGCGTCCGGAACAGCTCCCCCATCTTCCTTTCTGAAGACGTATTTGCACTTTTTTATATGGAATCCCAACCTGTGCCGAAGCCTCTTCAAGTAACTCAGGTAAATATTCCTTACCGCATCGTACAAGCCAACAGCGTAACAACTCTGCTTGCACTTCGTCTGTTACGGTATTTGGAAGCAGGATGCCTCCATCGACTTCAATAGATAGCACTCCGGTAGCTGTTCGTATAATCTTTTCGGCATCAACAAGTTTCGTCGAAATTGTAGTGGGTGACACACATCGGACAGCATATTCATAATTAAGGGCGTTCAAAAAGATTTTTTCGGGAATTAAAGGAGGCATTTCTCCAATACTAGCCGGCAGCTCTAACCGTTTTGCAACTTTACGAATCCATTCTATACGTTTCTCCAGTATTGGAGTGAGCCATGCCTTTTTAAAAGTCTCTGGCACTACTATCTCAAGTCCCTTTGTCCGTGTGATTTTTAACCGGACATGCTTGGCCCTGTTACTACGGGTCAGCGTATATTTAATGGTGCCGTCTTCTCTAAAAATCAAAGCGCCTACTCCTTAAACGTAAAAATCGAGCTAATCCCTTTACCCGCATTTGCAATCACAGTACAGTCTCCAAAATCTGCGGCCAATCAGGCTCACGGCCCAAGTAAGCTTCCTCCGTGAGTTGGCAGCTCAAGACAACGATCTACTGAAACCTTCTGGAGATTTTTGCATGTCCCTTTCCAAGCGATCCGCATATGGCGCTGCATTTGTGGCCTTTGCTGGAGCCATTTTCTGCGCACTAAATGCTACACAAAATTTAGACGCCATCTGCATTACTACAGGCTGTGAAATTTTTAAGGACATTTCGCTAGGCGGAATTTCCTTATGGTGGATTGGTACAGCTTTGTTTATTGCGTTGGCTCTACTAAACCTCTTTAACTTACGAAAAACGGCTCTGTTTCTGGCTCTATGCGCGGTTATTGGAGATTTAGGATTTCTGCTGCTTATGATATTCACGGCACCATGTGTTCCGTGCTTATTCTTCGCAGCCATACTCTTTTTACTGTTTTTTATGCAGTGCTCTGTACTCAAAAGGCGGGCGACTTTAGTTACTCCGGTCTTGGTTATTTGGACACTGCTCTTCACCCCTAACGTTTTTTCAACAGTAAATGAAGAACTAGGCACATGGGCTGTCTATGGCAACCACCAATCAAATGTTCAAGTGTTTTTCTCCCCAAGCTGTTCTGCCTGCAAAAACCTGATCCCTACTCTAGCCCAAAATGATTCAGGCAACATTACCTACTACCCGATCGCAGAATCCGATGGAGATCTTGAAAAAATATTTCTAATGCAAAAAGCCATTACTGACGGCACCTCAATGTATATTGCTTTCAATCGTGCCATCCGCGGAACAACACCTCCCCGTGCCATCCCATTTATGGTTCGCATGAAGCTTCTATGGAATATTTTTAGAAATAAATCGAAACTCGCGTCCATAGGTGTCACACGCATTCCTGTACTCATTACTAATGGAGTACCCAACTCTTTACTCTCCAATGAGCAAAAGCACGGTAGCAAAGGGGATGTACTAGATTTTAACGATGATTTTTCCGGCTGCACAGACGACAGTTCGGCATCCTGCGAGTAGATAACGTCCTTAGTTCTTTTCTTTTTAAGCATACTGATTGGCCAATCAATTTAATTGAATGTGTTGACGCAACCATGTAATCACATTATGTGAAAAAAATCATTTGAAACTGAGGGAGGCAGCGGGCGAGCACTATTGTCCTTTATTGTCATACTTTTTTTTGGCAATTTACTTGGACAAATAGTTAAAAACGCTTTATAGGGTCTCCCGCTGGAATCCTTTTATACCAAGCGAAGTAAGTCTATGCGACACCAAGTACAAGCTATTTTTTCTGAACATAAAAAAGAAATTACCGATGCGTGGATTTCAGCCATCTTCGGTACCTATGACATTGATACTGTAGGATTCCTGCGTAGTCAGGAAGACGCTTTTGCTAACCCTGTAGGGAATAAAACCAAAAAAGCGACTGCAATTCTTATCGATGCACTCGTGGATGATAATTTGGACAGTGATATCGTAACACCGGCAATGAACGAACTCATTCAGGTGCGCGCCGTTCAAAAATTCGAAGCAGACCAAGCAATGTCTGTTATCTTCGTTTTAAAAAATATCATCCGAAAACACATTGTCCCCAAACTTTCTAAGTCCGAAGAATTTGCTGATCTTCTGGAACTAGAATCAAAGATAGATTCTCTGGCCCTTGTGGGATTCCGCATTTATTCGGAATGCCGAGACAAAGTTCAGAGAATGCGCGTTGACGAATTCAAAAGGAAGCACTTTCAGCTCTTGAAGAGAGCAGAACGTATATTGGAGAAACCGGTTGGGGAACCGGAATCGTAACAACCAATAGCCTAGCAGCGAGGTAACGGAATGATTATTTCACTTCTCGCGGTTATAGCATTAGGTATACTTGCCTGGATGGGATCAATGATGGGATTCCAATATGTTCTGGCAGTTTGTTTACCTTACACAGCAATAACCGTATTCCTTGTAGGTTTCGCATGGCGGATTTTAGACTGGGCAAAGCGCCCTGTTCCGTTCAGCATTCCTACTACAGGTGGTCAACAGAAGTCTCTTCCTTGGATTAAGCCTGCCACTCTCGACAACCCGACCAATAAGGCGGGTGTTTGGGGACGCATGATCCTTGAAGTACTTTTGTTTCGCTCCCTGTTCCGCAACACTAACGTTTCAATTGAAGGCGACCGCGTGGTCTACTGGTCCTCTAAGTTCCTGTGGCTCTTCGCGCTCATCTTCCACTACTCTTTCCTTATTATTTTTGTACGTCACTTCAGGTTCTTTGCTGAGCCGGTGCCTTTCTTCGTGAATGGTGTCGAAATGCTCGACGGCATCCTGCAGATTGGTGCTCCGCGTCTGTTTATGACCGGCCCACTAATTCTTGTAGCGCTGGCATACCTGATTGGCCGTCGTATCTTTAATCAAAAAGTGCGTTACATCTCTCTTTTGAGCGATTACTTCCCGCTTTTCCTGATTTTCGGCCTGTGTGCTACCGGCATCGCAATGCGCTACTTCCTTAAAGTAGACATTGCGACTGTTAAAGTATTTGTAATGAGCTTGCTCCACTTCGCACCGGACACAGCAGCTCTTGCAAAAATCGGCAGCATTTTCTACGTGCACATGCTCTTCCTTGTAGTACTCCTTATGTACTTCCCGTTCAGTAAGCTTATGCATGCTGGTGGTGTATTCTTTAGCCCGACCCGTAACATGGCAAACGACAGCCGTATTAAGCTGCATGTTAACCCATGGAACCCGGAAAAAGTATACCGCACTTACGAAGCATACGAAGACGAGTTCAGGGTACCTATGGTTGAGGCTGGACTCCCGGTCGTAAAGCAGCCGGAAGAATAAGGAGCAGTTATGGCCAAAGTACCTTCACCTGAAGAGCTGATGAAAGTCAGCTACGATATGCCTAAAGTAAACTGGATGAACACCAAGCCTGAAATAACTGAAGGCGCGGTTGCATATCCAGCTAAAAAAGTGACCATGGAACCTCTTGGAATGCCTAATCCACACGATTGGAATCCACTTGAGGAAGATTGGCACCTCCCTGAAAACTGGGAAGAAATCATCTATAACGGTTTAAAAGAACGCCTTGAAAAGTACCGTTCTCTTAAACTTTTCATGGACATCTGTGTTCGCTGTGGTGCCTGTGCTGATAAGTGTCACTACTTCATCGGTTCCGGTGACCCTAAAAACATGCCTGTTCTGCGTGCAGAGCTGCTCCGTTCTGTTTACCGCAAAGACTTTACCACAGCTGGTAAAATCCTCGGTAAACTTGCCGGTGCACGCAAGCTCGACAAAGACGTAATTAAAGAATGGTTCTACTACTTCTATCAGTGTACTGAATGTCGTCGTTGCTCCCTGTACTGCCCATACGGCATTGATACCGCTGAAATTACCATGATGGCTCGCGAATTACTGCATGAACTCGGCCTTGGTCTGCACTGGATCATGGACCCTGTAAGCAACTGTAACCGCACTGGTAACCACCTTGGTATTACTCCACATGCTTTCAAAGAAATCGTAGAGTTCCTCTGCGAAGATATTGAAGAAGTTACCGGTATCTCTATCAACCCTCCGTTCAACGAACCTGGGCATGAAGTACTCTTCATTACCCCTTCCGGTGACGCATTTGCAGAACCGGGCATCTACACCTTTATGGGTTACCTGATGCTCTTCGAAGAAATCGGGCTTGATTACACCTTATCCACATATGCATCTGAAGGCGGTAACTTCGGTCTCTTTACATCATCCAGCATGATGAAGAAATTGAACGCTAAGATGTACGCTGAAGCTGAACGCTTAGGCTCCAAATGGATTCTTGGTGGCGAATGTGGTCACATGTGGCGTGTTATTAACCAGTACATGTCTACCATGAACGGCCCAGCACCTTCCTGCATGGAAACTCCAGTAAGCCCAATTACTGGTACCGTGTTTGAAAACGCTCGTGAAACCAAAATGGTTCACATTGCAGAGTTCACTGCTGACCTCATTAAGCACAACAAAATCCGCCTTGATCCTTCACGCAACGATCATCACAAAGTTACCTTCCACGACAGCTGTAACCCGGCACGTGCTATGGGACTTCTTGAAGAACCTCGTGAAGTTCTTAAGGCTGTATGTAATAACTTCTATGAAATGCCTGAAAACACCATCCGCGAGCAGACTTTCTGTTGTGGTGCAGGTTCCGGTCTCAACACTGATGAGATTATGGAAATCCGTATGCGTGGTGCTCTTCCTCGCGGTAACGCTTTACGTTACGTGCAGGAAAAACATGGTGTTAACATGATGTCTTGTGTTTGTGCTATTGACCGAGCAACTCTGCCTCCGCTTGCCGACTACTGGGCACCGGGCGTGGATATTTCGGGCCTGCACGAGCTTGTCGCTAACGCCCTTGTTATGAAAGGCGAGAAAAAGCGTACTATGGACCTCAGGCAGGAAGAACTGCCAGGAATGGAGGATGAATAATCATGTATAACAGCAAGTATGTTATCTCCGGACTGGTAATCTTTTTAGCCGTTTTTTCTTACCCTTTCTGGGGCAATCTGGCTTCCAAAGACTACACTGGTCCAAAACTGAGCCTGCCAACTGATCAAAAGCAGTGCATTGAGCCTGTTGAATTCATGCGCTCTCAGCACATGACTTTGTTAAACCAGTGGCGCGACTCCGCACTTCGTGAAGGCAAACGTGTATACGTAGCCTCTAACGGTGCAACTTGGGATGCAAGCCTGCAGAAAACCTGTATGAGCTGTCATACCAATAAGGCTGAGTTCTGTGACACTTGTCACCTTGAGAACGCCGTGGAGCCATATTGTTGGACTTGCCACGTTCCGCCTAAGGGGAATGAATAATGAAACGTAGCAGAAGACAATTCCTTAAGGTTGCCAGCCTTTCTGTTGCAGGTCTTGGTGCTCAGCTTGCTGCTGGCGGCATGACCAAAGCAGCTGCTGCTGTTAAACCTAGTTACAAAGAAGATGCTCTTGCGCTTAAAGCTAAGCGTTGGGCTATGGTAATTGATACTCGCGAGTTTACTTCCAAAGAAGACTTTGATGCTTGCATCAACGCTTGTAACACTGCGCACAACATTCCACATATTCCGGGTAAAACTGAAATCAAGTGGATTTGGAAAGACGCATACGAGCACACCTTCACAGACACAACCAACAAGTATCAGTCAAAAGAAATTGAAGACCGTGAATACTTCATGCTCTGCAACCATTGCGAGAACCCTCCATGTGTTCGCGTATGTCCAACTCAGGCTACTTACAAGCTTGAAAGCGGCATCGTTGCTATGGACTACCATCGCTGTATCGGTTGCCGTTTCTGCATGGCAGGTTGCCCATTTGGCGCACGTTCATTCAACTTCACTGATCCTCGCCCTTACATCAAAGAGGTCAACCCTAAGTTCCCTACCCGTATGATCGGTGTAGTTGAGAAATGTAACTTCTGTGTTGAACGTCTTGATGCAGGTAAGCTTCCAGCTTGTGTTGAAGCAGCTCAGGGTAAAATTCACTTCGGCGACCTTTCAGATCCTGAATCTGAAGTTCGTAAGTTGCTCGAAGAGAACTTCACACTTCGTCGTAAACCATCATTAGGCACTGAGCCTGGTGTATTCTACATAATTTAGGAGGCCCATCATGCTCGAAAAAGTTTTGAAAGGATCTCCAAAGTACTACATGTGGCTGGCTTTCCTCGGTGGCCTTATCGGCGTCGGTGCAATTACATACCTGTTCCAGCTTAAATACGGTCTTAGCCTTACAGGCATGAGCCGTAACGTTACCTGGGGCTTTTACATTGCTCAATTTACCTACCTCGTAGGTATCGCCGCTTCCGCTGTTATGCTGGTACTTCCAGCTTACTTCCACGGCTACAAGCAGTTCAAGAAGATCATCATCTTTGGTGAATTCATGGCAATTGGCGCAGTAATCATGTGCATGCTCTTTATCGTAGTTGATATGGGTATGCCTCAGCGTATGCTGAACGTAATGCTGCACCCAACCTTTAACTCCGTCATGTTCTACGATATGATGGTACTTATCGGTTACCTTTGCCTTAACGCAATCATCGGTTGGAAAACTCTGGAATGCGAACGCTTTCAGGTTGTACCTCCACAGTGGGTAAAATACCTTATTTACACTTCCGTAATCTGGGCATTCTCTATCCACACCGTTACAGCGTTCTTGTCTCAGGGTCTCCCGGGCCGCCATTACTGGCTTACTGCAGTTCTTGCTGCTCGATTCCTTGCTTCTGCATTCTGCGCAGGTCCAGCTCTTCTTCTTCTCCTTCTCATGATCGTGAAAAGAATTGCTAAATTCGAAATTGGTAAAGAAGCTATTAAAACTCTTACCATTATCATCACCTACGCAATGTGCCTCAACGTGTTCCTGTTCCTTTGTGAAGTATTTACTTCATTCTACAGTAACATTCCTGGCCACATGCACCCACTTCACTACCTCTTCGCAGGTACTGAACAGGGTCTTCCTTGGGTAACTTACTGGATGTGGATCGGTGCAGTTATGGCTATTGGCAGCCTTGTACTGCTCATTCCTACCTCCCTGCGTGAAAACATGAAGATCCTT
The DNA here is from genome assembly GCF_000384815.1 of Halodesulfovibrio aestuarii DSM 17919 = ATCC 29578. Lineage (NCBI taxonomy): Bacteria > Pseudomonadati > Thermodesulfobacteriota > Desulfovibrionia > Desulfovibrionales > Desulfovibrionaceae > Halodesulfovibrio > Halodesulfovibrio aestuarii. The sequence goes on along the minus strand of NZ_ARQF01000021.1, from coordinate 281,540 downwards.
CCATGGGCTCTCGGCATGCTCGTTCTCGCTACCTGGATTGATAAAGGTCTTGGCCTCATTATCGGTGGTTTTGCACCATCTCCATTTGAGACCTGGGCTTCCTACGCACCAACCGTACCAGAGTTGTTAATTTCTCTCGGTATCTTCGCTGTTGGCGCATTCGTAGTATCCATCCTCTGGAAGATCGCTATCGATGTAAAAAAAGAAGCAGGCACTTTGTAGTTCCAGCTTCCGCTAAAAAAATTAGGGTCTGCTCTTGAGCAGACCCTTTTTTTATATCTATACAACGACACAAGTTGTTCTATCCCAGCCATTCTCTATGGTTATTGAATTACGGTAAAATATCCTCTCCCTCAAAAAGAATAGCCTGATCGCCAGTATAATTTCACCATTCAGCTTCTCATTTTCCCTCAAACTTCTCCAGAAAAATACATAAAGCATGACTCACAACGTCCGTCACAGCGCCTGAACAAACACATTGATTTGACCGTCGGTTACGCGCCAGATTTTTATGGCAGACTATCCTGAGGTATTAGCTCGTTATGCTGCCTTAAAAGCCTTTTCAAACTTTGTGTTACAATTATTCTATGAAATGGTTTTACAGGAAAAAAATACATCCTGCCCCATAGATTATGAAATTGGACTATTGTTGTCAGAAAAACAGAGTACTGGTCTGAGTTTTGGAGCTTTCTCATTAATAATGAAGCGCGAAATAACAAATGCTTATCATCAAGCTCCATCACAATTTCTGAGTCTGAACGGTTAATCACAGGAAACAAACCTATCTTATCAACTAGCTGAGACTGAGTGGGGTCACTCTGCGGTTGTGGGGATTCCGAGGGCATTCCGGTTTTCAACCCGAAGAATCCAACAATAGAATCTCGCAAACGAGTCAGAGCTTTTTGCCATTTAGGCGGGTCTGACGCAAAAATTATGTTTGCTACCGTATCAATTGATAACTTATCAGGATTTGACATTATAAGCTGGTATGAATCTATATAGTGAACAGCCCCATTCCAATCATATAAAATCATCGAGCCATCTGGTTGTGTTGCATATTTATTAATTTTCATTGCCCCTCCATTACGCTAACCAAACATGCTAGTTAAACAGTACCTTTTATAAAACAAACTCCATTGCAAAACCGGGGAACGCCCCCCACCAAAGGTTAGCCAAGGCACCACAGAATTGCGCTTGAACGCACTCAGCTTTTACAATTTCCATTTTTATTAAACTACGAAGACTCAACTAACACAATATGTATATCTAATAGTAACAGGTTGTTGGACAAATTTTCAAATGGAATTCGTCTTTGTGGGACAAGGATAGTGAAACAGTTTGTTCAGGAGCTGGAGCGTTAAGCATGATGACAGGGTCAAGCCCTGCGCAACAAAATACACAATAGCAATGCCTCCAGCGCCAAGGTACGCTATCATTAAAGTAGAGAGCCAACCAGCCCCATGCATATCTTATTAAAATATGCGACAACCTTTAGCACCGCAGGATGAAATGACAATGCTAAGAAACTTTCTACTATCCTTACTTATTGTCTCCATCTCTATTCCAGCTTTTGCCCACAACAAACAACCGGGAAAAGGCATCATCATCAGACCTGCCCGTGCCACATGGCCAACTGGATATTTCCACGCGACCATTATTGAAAAAGGCCTTCGCGAGCTTGGATATACTGTAGAAAAGCCTAAAGAACTTCCGGTTACACAATTTTTCAATACAGTTGCACAGGGAGACGTAGATTACTGGCCAAACAGCTGGTTTCCACTTCACGATAACTACCTTGAAAAACAAAATGATTCTATCTCGGCAGTTGGATATGTTTTAAAAAAACAAGGGCTGCAGGGATACCTTGTTGATAAAAAGCACGCAGCAGCCCTGAAGATAAAATCACTGGATGATTTTAAACGTCCGGAAGTACGCAAGGCTTTTGATAAGGACGGGGACGGAAAGGCCGATCTTACTGGCGCTCCTCCTGGATGGGCAGCAGTAAACGTTATCAACATGCACATTGATAAATACGGCCTTAAGGATCACGTCAAACAGATAAATGAGTCGTATGAGGTAGCAATGGCGGCAAATCTCGCGGCATACAAAAACGGTGATCCGATCTTTTACTATACTTGGACTCCAAGTTGGATCATCTATAAGTTAGTTCCCGGGAAGGATGTTATATGGATTAACGTTCCCTTTAACATTCCAATCACAGACTCTAAAAAAGAACTAAAATTAATGCGCCTGCATGAAGTTGAAGGTGCTGCGACGGATCCTATTAATATGGGGTTCAGCGTTGCTGACATTCGTGTCATTGCGAACAAGAAGTTTTTGGAGAGCAACCCGCCAGCCAAGAAGTTTTTGGAACTATTCACAATTGATCTTTGCGACCTGAATGAAGAGTACACAAAGATTATGGAAGGTGAAAACTCCCAGCAAGACATCAATCTCCATGCTGAAGAATGGATAAAGGACAATCAGGACACATGGAACAGCTGGCTTGAACAAGCCCGCCATACAGTAAATTAGTCTCGACAAGGCCAACATTACTTGCTTCATACTAAAAAAGGCTCCGCTTTCTCTTGAAAGCGGAGCCTTTTTAGTAACGATAAAAGACGCTTAAATGTAGTTAGCGACAAGAATCACAACACCACATACTGCTGCGGTTGCGATCCCCATACTGCCCCCCGGAGTCATGTATACAAACTTATTCGCGGCAGCTTTTGCCTCACGGCGAAGTTTATAGCTCATAGCACACGGCAACAAAATACAGATAACTGCAAGAGCTGCACCTGCATGAGCGAGTGCTGCAATAAAACCACCAGGAGCAAGCAAAGATGCAATTATAACCGGAACAAACACAATAACAGTTGTTCCCATACGTTCTCTCCCACTATTACCACGACGTAACGTTTCTGCCATCAAATCAAACAAGGAGAGTGCCACACCAAAAAATGAGGTAATAAGGGCAAACGCCGCAAAAATGGACAGAATAGTCTGAATCACCACAGAGCCATTACACATGGATTTTATAAGAGAATCAACACCGCCTCTCATGTGTACAATCTGATCCATAGGTACACTGCCAAGAGACAGAAACAGCCATAACATATAACACAGAAGCGGAAGCAAGGTGCCCCAGAACATAATGCGAACCAGCTGTCTGGTGTTTGTTCCGACCACAGTGGTGATACTAGGAATACAGAAGTGGAAAGAAAATGAAGCAAATAGAACAGGGATAGAACCAACAAGATATTTGTAGTCCGGTGTAGCATCCATTAACACATTTACATCTACAGTAGTACTCAAGGTAGCAAAAGCAATACCCATTGCCCCAAGCATACTCAAGAAAAACAAACTGTTAAAACGTACAATGGCATTTGTACCTAAGTACATAATAGTGGCCATTACCAGTGCAAATGCAACGGAGCAGGCTCCGGTACTAAATGCGTCTCCATTAACCCCTATGGCACGGGCAATGATACCACCCATTGCAGTTACGTAGGCAACAAGCACCGCGTAAAGAAGAAAACCCAAACAGACAACAGCAATAACCTGCCCCCATCTGCCAAGAACTTTCTTAACCATCATATTTACGTTTAAGCCAGCCCCGACCTGCAAATTAACTTCAAGCAAAAGAAGGGAAGTGTAGAACGCCAGAGCCCACATGACCAGAAGCAGTACCATGCTGACTTTGAAGCCCAGAAAGCCAATTGCCATTGGCAAACCAAGCATTCCCGCACCAATAGTGGTGCCAGCTACAATACATACTGCATCCAGAGATTGTGACTTCATAATGTGTAACCCCCATAGGTCATTTGTGCTCGCGCCTACACCAGATAACAAACAATAGTGTCCAATATCTGATTCAACCGTTTTTGAAACAGATTTTGGAACACTCTTACTAGTGAGAATTGTAAGGGTAAAAAGGTGACAGTACTGCTCGCCCTTAGGATGGTTGCTCTCATTTTCTACTGCAAAACATACTAAGTTGTGTGCAGCGATACAGTAACGATGCCAGCTTGTACAGTTGCGCGATCAATCTTTATAGTCAGCACCAAGTACACGTTGCAACAAGACAAGGTCAAGCTCTGCAATACATATTTTTTACGTTTCTGACAAAAAATAGTGCTTTCGGTATGTTATGCAAAACTACACTCTTCAGTGTTACAACATTAATTTTCACAATAATGTACAGTAGGTTTACATTATTGTTTTTACTTTTAACATTAATGTTTAATTCGATGTTATCGTTTTTATCTACAAATCTTCCTTGCATCATTCTTTAAAACACACTATTACCCTTCCGTATTGCTTTAAAAAAGTGAGTAAGCGCCTACAGTTTACTTTTATATTTTTAATAGTTACAGCTAGTTACTGAAGACTGAATACTTAGTATTTCAAACTACTACATCTTCAATATACGGCGAAGACCTCCAGACCGATCCGAATTTTCACCGGACCGCGCCTGTGTCCACCCTATGTGTTTTATTATCTCATGGAGGATGCATTGTGCGTTCATACGCTCTTTTCAGCAGGCGAACATTTCGCCCTGCGCTGCTCACCACTTTTGCTTCCGGCTATAATCTTTCACAATTTGTCAAAGATATCGTTTCCGGATCAACAGTAGGTATTGTCGCTCTACCTTTGGCTATGGCATTTGCTATTGCCAGTGGTTGCTCACCAGAACGAGGACTTTTTACAGCCATCGTAGCTGGCTTCATTATTTCCGCTATCGGCGGCTCCCGTTTTCAAATCGGCGGTCCTACCGGGGCCTTCGTTGTTATCGTTGCAGGTATTATAGCCAGACATGGCTATGAAGGACTTGTAGTGGCAACATGTATGGCGGGTGTCATATTACTTATCATGGGGTTTTGTGGATTAGGACGACTGCTCAAGTTCATTCCATACCCAGTAACAACCGGCTTCACCACCGGTATCGCCCTGCTTATTTTTACAACGCAGATTAAAGACTTGCTCGGGCTGCATCTAACAGACATACCGGCATCATTTATCCCAAAAATAAGCGCACTGGCACATGCAACACCTACAGCGCATGTGGACTCCATTACTGTAGCCGGGGTAACGCTTGTAACAATATTCTTAACGCGCAAATTATTCCCGCGCTTCCCATCACATATTGCAGGTATTTTAGTCGCCTCTGCCGTAGCGATTTTCGGCGGCCTTGATGTTGCAACTATTGGAACACGCTTTGGTGGCATCCCCGCAGAACTGCCATCATTTTCTCTGCCAACCAATATTACATCACTCGCTGTGACGATGTTTCCGGACGCTGTGACCATCGCTCTGCTTGCTGCTATCGAATCTCTTTTGAGTGCAGTTGTGGCTGACGGAATGACCGGTGAACGTCATCACTCTTCAACAGAGCTCATTGGACAAGGCGTTGCAAACATTGCATCATCGTTCTTCGGGGGTATCCCTGCAACTGGTGCAATTGCCCGTACCGCAACAAACATCCGCGCGGGTGCATTCTCACCTGTCTCTGGTATGGTACACGCAATTGTTCTCGCATTATTCGTTAAGTTTTTTGCGCCGGTAGCTTCTGCAATTCCACTTGCAAGCCTTGCCGGAGTTCTGACGTACGTTGCATGGGACATGAGTGAACTTCCTAAGTTCATCCATACCCTTCGTGCTCCTAAGTCAGATGTCGCGGTTATGGTTTCCACATTTTTACTTACGGTCCTTATAGACCTGACTGTGGGCGTGCAATTCGGTGTTGTACTCGCAGCATTGCTTTTAATTGGACGAATTAGCGACGCAACCAAATTTCAAAACTGGGAACGCGCAACCGCAGCTCCTGTTAAGCGTTCACCTTCGTGGAATAGTGATATTGAAGTCTATGAAATCAACGGCCCATTCTTCTTCGGCTGTGCAGACCGCTTTTCACAGACATTTTCTTTAATGCGCAAACCACCGCGTGTGATTATTTTTAGAATGCGTCATGTTCACACCATTGATGCAACGGCATTGCACGCTCTTGAATTAGTTCTGCGTCAAATGCAACATCTTCATGTTCACGTACTCTTCTCTGGAGTTGATCCTTCCATTCAAAAGCAAATGATTCGATTCGGCCTGCTTTCTTTCATCAGCAACGACGACATCTGTCACTCTTTTGGTACCGCATGGTCTAAAGCTCATGAGTTTACTCAGGAGCCACCATCTTCTCCGACCCAACAGGTTATGGTTTAAAATACATAGCTCCATCAAAGCCCTGCGCATTTGCCGCAGGGCTTTTTTTTTGTCTCCTGCTTCCGATTAGCTCCTGTCTTTTAAGAGTATTAAGTATTTTTCAGTGTATAGCATTCAAGAGAGCACTCAGAGTATGGTATTGTACTCACACTATTTTCTACTAATACCCAGATAATAACTATGACAACACAACAGGCCCCGTCTTTTGAAGTCCAGAGCACACCTGAGGAAACAAGCATTTTCCTTGCCGGTACGTGGACAACCTTACATCTGGATTCAGTTGAGCGTCTTTTTATGGACTCCGTACTGAATGCAGCACGCTCTATTGTGGTCGACATTGCAAACATTGCGAGGCTCGACACTAACGGTGCATGGCTTATTGAACAATACCGCCGGAAAGCTGTCACTGAAGGAAAACAGTGTTCTATTTCCGGAGCCGAAGAAAAAAATCAAATTCTACTGACAACAGTTGAAAAACGTACAAAAGATATTGAAGCCCCCAAACCCGTACCGTTCTATATATCCATCTTCAATGATACGGGACGAAACTTCATTGAACAATGTAAGATCACCTTAAATATTATCGGATTTCTCGGTGAGGTTGTGACCGCCCTTCTGCGCTCCAGCATCAGACCTCGGCGATTCAGAACAACTGCGTTGTTCTACCATCTGGAACATGTAGGATTACGTGGTATCCCCATCATTGCACTGCTTTCTTTTCTTATTGGGATGGTTCTTGCCTACATGGGAGCACAGCAGCTGCAAAAATTCGGCGCACAGGTCTTTGTTATACAACTAGTTCAAATATCCGTCCTCCGCGAGCTCGGCATCCTTCTAACGGCAATCGTAATTGCGGGCCGTTCCGGTTCAGCATTTACAGCGCAAATCGGCGCAATGATCTCTAATGAAGAGATCTATGCAATGAAAACATCCGGACTTGACCCTGTAGACACACTAGTTCTTCCGCGAGTGCTTGCACTTCTTATTATGCTTCCGATTCTCGGATTTATTGCGGATATGATGGGGCTGCTCGGCGGTGCGCTCATGGTCTGGCAATCACTGGATATAGGTCTCCACGGATTCATCATCCGTCTTCACGAGACTCTCAACATATGGGATTTTTATGTAGGTATAATCAAAGCACCATTTTTTGCTATCGTCATTGCAACAATAGGGTGTTTTCAAGGAATGCAGGTGACAGGAAGTGCTGAGTCTGTCGGCAGACTCACAACGACGTCCGTAATTGAATCCATCTTTGCTGTCATAGTTATTGATGCAGGCTTCGCTATCTTTTTTGCAAATATGGGGATCTAGCCATGAACGACATCATTCTTTCCCTACGCGATGTAAAAACACAGTACGGAACCAAGGTCATTCATGAGCATCTCGATCTTGATGTTTACCACGGAGAAATCATAGGCGTTATTGGTGGCTCTGGCTCAGGAAAATCCGTCCTTCTTAGGACAATTCTTGGGTTAAACAACTACACGCAGGGAAAGATTGAAATTTTTGGCAAACAATACCATCTGCTCAACGTAAAAGAGAAACACAAAATCGAACAACGCTGGGGAGTGTTGTTTCAAGATGGGGCACTGTATTCCTCATTAACCGTCATGGAAAACGTTGAAGTTGCCCTCAAGGAATACACAAAACTCAGCAGTAACACGCGGAAGGAGATAGCGTTGCTGAAGATTTTTTTGGCAGGTTTGCCTGTTGAATCAGCAACCCTTATGCCTTCTGAGCTTTCAGGCGGCATGCGCAAACGCGCAAGTTTGGCCAGAGCTTTGGCGATGGATCCTGAAATACTTTTTTTAGATGAGCCAACAGCGGGACTGGATCCTATCACAGCAGGATCATTTGATAACCTATTAAAAACGTTACAGCATGCACTAGGATTTACGGTTTTTCTCGTTACACATGATTTGGACACACTAAACACCATCTGTGACAGAGTAGCCGTCCTTGCTGAAAAGCGTATTTATGCCATTGGAACGGTGGAAGAGCTTGCATCAAATCCATATCCATGGATTCAAGATTATTTCAACGGGCCTCGCGGACGAAGCGCGAAAAAGGAGCCTTGCGGGGAGGAATAGAATGGAAACACGAGCACACTTCATCATTGTAGGCGTCTTCATCATCTCAGCTTTTGTATTTGGATTCGGGTTCATACTTTGGGGAGCCGGAAACAGTTCAGACTCTAATGATCTGCCCTATGATATAATGTTTCTGCGCAGCGTTAACGGGCTTTCAATCTCTAACCCGGTACTCCTTAACGGGGTTCGGGTAGGCAAAGTTACTGCGATTATGCTGAATAAAGACAAGCCTGAAGAGATTCGGGTACGTATTCTTGTCACTCGTGGTACACCTATCCGCGACGACTCGAAAGCCAAACTTATTCCGATAGGCATTACAGGACAATCAGCTGTTTTCATCTCCGGAGGGACAGCAACAAGCCCTCTACTTAAGCCACTGTACAAAGGAAACATCCCGCTTATTAAAACAGTTCCATCACCTATTAACGAACTCATCAGCGCCTTGCCTGAGATGCTTACTACCGGAAAGAAACTTCTGGAAGATCTCAGGAAAGTCGTTGATCCGGAAAATCGAAAAAATGTGAAAGACTTTTTAGCCAATATAGCTTCATTCTCTAATCTGCTGGTAAAAAGCGAAGCTGATATACAGACAGCCCTCGACAATATCAAAAACGCTGCAGCCCAAACACAGCATGCTATGTCGGAAACAGAAAAAACAGCCCTGTCTGTCCATGATTACGTTTCTACGCAACTCACACCTGCGACCAATAAAATTGGAATCCTCGTGAAACGAATAGACCTGCTTGTAAAAAATATGGAACCCGGACTGACTCGTTTCAGCAAAAGCGGTCTGGACGACCTCACTTCATTGGTAAACGAGAGCAGGACTCTTGTTGATACGCTGGAAAATATTGCGCAAAAGCTGAACAGCAATCCGAAGCAATTCCTGCTTGGAAAAACAGTACCTGAATATCAAACGCCATAGGAGCATGCATGCGCAAACTTATCGTTAGACTACTTATTCTGTCATTAGTACTTGTAGTATGCTCAGGCTGTGCAATTGACCTCGGCTTAAAACCACCAGCTGCATCAGAACACTATATGTTGGCGGTTTCAACAGACACACCTGCCCGCACAGCAACACATTCCGTACCAACAATCGCTGTGGACCGACCGCAGGCGAATGCTTTTCTCAACTCAACAGGCATTGCCGTCATCCAGTCAAATCAAAAAGTGCTTTACTACGCCAAAGGACAATGGGCGACAGCTCTTCCTGAAATGATGCTAAGTGCTGCTATCCACTCACTCAACTCTACACAAAAAATCCGTTCATTTAACAATGCACAACCGGGCATATCTGCTGACTACAAACTGGTTTGGAGTATTGAAGAATTCTATGCCCGATATACTGCAAAAAAAACTCCGCCACACATCTACATCACACTAAATTGCTGGCTTATTGATAACGACAAAGTTTCCCAACCCGTTGCTTCATCTGTTTTTGCAGGAAACCAGACAGCCTCTGGACAAGGACTTGAACCGATTGTTGCATCATTCAACAGCACAGTAGAAACACTTCTTTCCAATATGAATACATGGGTGACAGCTACTATTAAAAAGAATGAGATACACGAAACAAAAAATGCAACGCCCAACAGTTCTGACGGAAATTAAAATTTCATATAACTGGAGCATAGCGCTACATGAGCGGAGCAAACAATCCTTATAGAAACGCCGTGCATATTGACGGCGTTTCTGCATTTCTAAATCTGGCGCTGATACCCGAATGAAGAAATACTCACTTTTTATCCGGTGTTATTGAATTTTTTTGTAAAAATTAGTATCAATAGGAGCACTATCGCTTTGTCATTCATAAATCTTATTATGCCTGCAAAAGAACAAAGCCGTAACCGGAGGGAATGTATGAAAATTGATAAACTAAGCTTTCAAATCGCTGGACAACTTCTTGAGGGACGTAAGTCTTTCAGAGAAATTGCACAGGAACTTGCGGTTGCGGAAAACACCGTACGTTCACGTATTAATAAAATGCAAAAAGAAGGCGTGATGGATATTGTCGCGCGGCTTGATGTGGAAAAACTGCCTGGTCACACCATGGTATTTACAGGTGTTTTACTTGATGAGCGCGATCTTTTTGCAAAGTGCCAAGAACTAAGTCAGCTACGCGGAGTTGTTTCCAGTGCTGTTGTAACTGGACGGTTCGATATTATTTTGACGCTGCTTCTTCGTGACGGATATGGACTACTTGAATTTTATTCTGAAGAAATGGCCAAAATTGATGGTATCCGTTCTGTGGAAAGCTTTGTGGTATACAAAGGTTCCAAACTGATGACTCCATACATTCTTGATCCAAACACACTCCCCGAATAACGAGCCTGCACGATAGGCAACAGACACGGCCTGTATATCTATTCTGATTTACGAACAGACATTCCCTTCCGTATTTTGTTTCGAAAACAACGTAGAAGCGGGTCCACAGTAGTACTGCGGACCCGCTTCTTCCATATGTGGTTGTTATGGTTTCCAGACGTTAGTCTAGTCACCGACTGGTTCAATAGCAACAGCACATACCTTAACCTCTGCAATGCCAGATTCAGGACATTCTGCGCTGTTTGTAAGTACGTTAGCAGCAGCTTCAGCAAAGTGGAACGGAATAAACACAGTTCCGTCTACTGCTTTTTCAGAAAGCTGAACAGCAACGTTAATAGAGCCACGACGGGAAGATACTTTTACCATATCACCGTTGCCAACTCCATACTTAGCAGCATCTTTGCTGCTCATTTCTATATATGCAGAAGGAACTACCGCAGCAAGCCCGATGGCTTTACGTGTCATTGTTCCCGTGTGATATTGATATAAGACTCGACCCGTTGTAAGTATTAGCGGATACCGCTCATCAACAACTTCAGCAGGTGCTACATAGTGTACAGGGTGAAATTTTCCCTTTCCGCGAACGAACTTGCCCACATGGAGAATCTCTGTCCCTTTACTTTCTGCATCAGGACACGGCCACTGGATACCTGAGTCTTCAATTCGCTTGTAGTTTATACCTGCGTATGAAGGCGTTACGGATGTCATCGCTTCAAATATAGCTGCTGGGTTTTTGCCGCCTTCCGGTGCCAGTTTTGCCCCCATTTTAGCAGCAATGTCACACACAATTTGCGCGTCATCACGGGCACCCTGTGGCGGAGTTACGGCCTTACGCACACGCTGGACACGTCTTTCTGTATTACTGAAGGTACCGTTTTTTTCTGCAAAACATGCAGCAGGAAGCACCACATCTGCAAGTTTAGCAGTTTCAGTCAAGAAAATATCCTGCACTACAAGGAACGGAATTTTCTCTAAACAATGCACAGCATGAGTTGAATTCGCGTGGGAAACAACGGGGTTTTCACCAATAAGGTACATAGCCTTGAGAGCCCCGGCCTCCACAGCATCAAACATTTGCCGTGATGTCATGCCTTTTTCAGCAGAAAGTTTTACATTCCAAGCTGCTTCAAAACGGGCACGAACGGCATCATCTGTAACCTTTCCATACGCTGGATAAGTAACCGGAAGTGCGCCCATATCACAGGCACCCTGCACATTATTTTGCCCGCGTAAGGGATTCAATCCACCACCTTTTACACCTATGTTACCGCACAACATAGAAAGGTTCGCGAGCGCCTTTACGTTGTCTGTTCCGCTTACGTGCTGGGTGATTCCCATACAGTAGAGGATGGCACCTCGCCCTTTGGCGTACAGGTGCGCTGCTTTTTCAAGGTCAGCAACCGGAATACCGCACATCTTCTCTGCGTACTCCGGAGTGAACTGCGCAAGGGATTGCGAATAGGTTGTGAATTCTTCAGTGCGTTCATCGATATACTCCTGATCGTGCAGACCATCGCGCACTATCACATGCGCAAGTGCGTTAATCCAGATAACATCTGTCCCCGGCTGGGACCGTAGCCAGACATCTGCAAAACGCACGACATCAATATTGCGCGGGTCTGACACAATCAGTTTAGTCCCGTGCTGTGTGATTGCACGCTTGAGAGCAGCTCCCAGCACAGGATGGTTCTCAGTAATATTTGAACCTGTAAGAAGCACCGTATCGGCATTCTTCAGGTCATCAATAGGGTTTGTCGCAGCACCACTTCCAAACGCAGCAGCCAGACCGGCTACTGTAGGAGAGTGTCAGTACCGTGCGCAGTGGTCGACATTATTTGTCCCGATAACTGCGCGTGCAAATTTTTGGAAAAGATAATTTTCTTCATTAGTACAACGGGCGGAGGCAAGAACACCTATGGAGTCTGCACCATTTTCTGCTTTATACCCGCCTAACTTTTCTGCAATCAGATTTAACGCCTCATCCCATTCCGCAGGAATAAGCTCGCCGTCTTTACGGATAAGCGGTGTTGTCAGCCGCTCGTCTGAATTAATAAACTGCATTCCAAAGCGGCCTTTTACACACAGGCTGCCATTGTTCGGAACTGCATCCACCCCGTTAACCATCTGCACAATATTATCTTTTACATGCAAATTCATCTGACAACCGACGCCGCAGTATGCACAAGTTGTACGAACAACTTCGGTTTCACAGACTCGCGGCTTCTGGCGTGCCTTCTTCAAACTAAGCGCCCCCACAGGACAAACCTGCAAGCACTCACCGCAAAAAACACAGTCTGAATCACCTAACGGCAAGTCACATTTCGCAATAATTTTTGCGTCGCTGCCGCGATATCCATAATCTATGGCGTTGTTCACCTGCACGTCCTTACATGCCTGCACACAACGCCCACACAAAATACATTTGGAAAAATCACGGATTATGAATGGATTGGAATGATCAGGATGGTACTTCGGCTTTGCCCTCTCAAAACGCTTTCCTGTGGCACCGTAGCGGAATGCGAAGTCCTGTAACCGACAATCGCCCGCAGAAGGACACAGCAAACAATCATGAGACCCGGAAGAAAGCAGCAGTTCCAAGTTCATCTTGCGTGATTTCACAACAGATTCAGACTCTGTCTGTACTTCCATCCCCGCCCCTGCAGGGGCAGTACATGAAGCAATTAAAGAACGCGCGCCCTTTACTTCCACCACACACATGCGACATGCGCCGGTTGGTGTGACATTCTTCAAATGACACAACGTTGGAATAAAAATATCGTTCCTGCGCGCTACATCCAGAATGGTTTCCCCTTGGCTGAACGCATACACCTTGCCATTAATGGTCAGTTCTAAGGTACTCATGGGTCACCACCTAATCTATGGCATCAAACGGACAAGCAGAGTAACAGCTCATACACTGCACGCACAATTCCGTATTAATTTTTGCAACCTCTTTCTTTTTCCACTCCACCGCCCCTACAGGACAGACAGACGCACATTTTCCGCACTTTTTACAACGCTCATCAATTACTTTGAACTCTACCAACGCAGGACAACGCTTGGCAGGACATTTCTTTTCAAAGATATGCGCTTCAAATTCTTCGCGGAAGTGACGGAGTACAGAAAGAACAGGGTTAGAAGCTGTCTGGCCAAGTCCACACAGGGCGGAACTGGTAATCATTTCAGACAATTCCTTAATAAGAGAAATATCTTCAGGCTTACCATGGCCTTCACAGATACGCTCAAGAATTTCCAATTGTCTGCGAGTTCCCTCGCGACACGGGGTACATTTGCCGCAGGACTCTTCCTGAATAAACTCAAGGAAGAAACGTGCCATATCAACCATACACGTTTTGTCATCCATTACGATAACGCCGCCGGATCCCATGATGGCACCGACTTTAGCAATTTCTTCATAATCAACAACAACATCCATATGCTCTTCGGGAATACACCCGCCGGAAGGCCCGCCAAGCTGCACAGCTTTGAGCTTACGTTTCTTAGGGATACCACCGCCGATATCATACACTATGGTGCGTAGAGAGGTCCCCATAGGTACTTCAACAAGCCCTATGTTGTTCACATCGCCGGAAAGTGCAAAGACTTTGGTGCCCTTGCTGTTCTCCGTGCCAACAGAAGAATACCACTTGCCGCCGTTGACCATAATCTGTGCAACGTTAGCAAGAGTTTCAACGTTGTTAAGGACGGTAGGTTTCTTCCAAAGCCCTTGAGCCGCCGGAAATGGAGGACGGGGGATAGGCATACCGCGCTTACCTTCAATGGATCGCATAAGTGCGGTTTCTTCACCGCACACAAACGCACCGGCGCCCTGATAAATAAAAATGTCGAATGAGAAGCCCGTGCCCATAATATTCTCACCGAGCAACCCCATTTCTCGAGCCTGATCAATAGCTATCTGCACACGTTTGATAGCAAGCGGATATTCAGAGCGACAGTAGATATACCCTTCTGTTGCATTAATCGCGCGGGCAGCAATGGTCATTCCCTCAAGCACCGCATGGGGATCTGCTTCAAGAATACTTCGATCCATAAACGCGCCGGGGTCACCCTCATCCGCATTGCAGAGCACGTATTTAGTATCACTGTCATTCTGCGCAGCAAACGACCACTTCATGCCGGTAGGGAAACCAGCACCACCGCGACCACGAATACCAGCCACTTTCATCTCATCAATAATATCTGAAGGCTGCATTTCACGCAGCACTTTGGAAAGCCCCATGTACCCATCTCGACCTATATAATCTTCGATGGATTCAGGATTGATGATCCCTTTGTTGCGCAATGTCCAAGGCTTCTGCAACGCAAAAAACGGGATATCGGAAAATAACGGAACCCGCTTTTTTGACTGCGGATCTTTATACATAAGGCGTTCTATCGGGTTATTGTTAACAAGATGCTCGCTAACAATTTCTGCCACATCATCTCTGGTCATTTTCTGATAAAAAACATTATCAGGATGCACGACCATGAGCGGCCCGAGAGCACAAAAACCGTTACAGCCTGTTTCAACAATACGGACAGAATCTTTCAGTCCGTGTTTTGCAATTTCTTCATGCAGTGCATCTTTAACTTTCAGGCTGCCGGTGGCGTGACAGCCCGTACCGCCGCAAATAAAAAGATGACGGATATTAGGCTCGGAAATACGCGCAGCATGTTCCTGCCGCATCTCTTTAAGCCTTTGAGGGGTTACATGTGTCATATGATCTCCGCTAAGAATACTTTTCTAGAATTTTCAAAACGGAATCAGCAGTCACATCACCATGCACATCCCCATCAACAACCATTGCAGGAGCCAAACCACAGGCGCCGACACAGCGGACACCTTCAAGGTCAAATCGCCTGTCTTCCGTTGTTTCGCCTTCAGCAATACCGAACTCTCCGGAAATTCGACCAATAACTTCGCGGGCACCTTTTACATAACAGGCAGTACCGGTACAAACTTTAATGGAGTTCCGCCCCTTAGGCTTAAGAGAAAAAAGAGAGTAAAATGAAACAACTCCGAAAACATCACTGGCAGGAATATTCATCCCCTTTGCAATATATTCAATAAGCACCTGCGGAAACCACCCCACAACATTCTGTGCTTCACGAAGTACAGTGATAAGTGCTCCGGGAGTGTCTCGATGGCGTTCTATAACGCTATCAACCTCTTTCCACATCTCTTGAGAAATTTCTTCACTGCAGCAGCTCATTGTTTTCCTCCGTACAGACTAAACGTTTGTCTGTAGTACTGCATATATGCCGCTTCTTACAAATCCAACACGGTCAGTAGGACAAAAGGCCGTTAACTCACATCTATTCAAGTTAACGGCCTTTTAAAACTATTGAAACAATCGGTTCCTCTATTTTATGCTGCGAAACACAAAAGGGCTTATTTAGACCCAAGGTGGCGCCATGCTGACGCGACAGTATTTTTCATGAGCATTGCGATTGTCATCGGCCCTACGCCACCGGGAACTGGAGTAATTTTACCAGCAATCTCTTTGGCTTTTTGGAATTCAACGTCACCACTCAAGATAGCCTTACCGGATTCTGCAGTACCAATACGGTTAACGCCAACGTCAATCACAGTTGCGCCAGGTTTAATCCACTCCGGCTTAACAAGGTTTGGAACCCCCGCAGCAACAATAAGAATATCAGCGCGCTTGCAGTGTGCTTCTAAATCTTTGGTACGGGTATGTACCATAGTGACTGTACTGTTGGCACCCACACCTTTTTGTCCCATCATAATAGAAATAGGCTTACCAACAATATTAGAGCGCCCAACCACAACAACTTCCGCACCGCTTGTTTCCGTACCGGAACGCACGATCATTTCCTGAATCCCCGCAGGGGTACAAGGAAGGAAGCCTTCTTTATCACCAATAACCATACGGCCAAGGTTTACAGGGTGGAATCCGTCAACGTCTTTATCTGGATTGATAGCTGTGATGACTTTAGCTTCATCAATATGTTTTGGAAGCGGTAATTGAACTAAAATACCGTGAATGGAAGAGTCGTTGTTATACTTATCGATAAGCGCGAGAAGCTCATCTTCAGTAATATCTTCAGGCTGATTATCCTGAATTTCGTGAAAACCAAGGCTAAGTGCAGTTTTCACTTTAAGGGTCACGTAGCTTACGGAGGCCGGATTTTCCCCGACAAGAATTGTTACAAGACCGGGGACGGTATCGTATTTTTCTTTAATAGCGGCTACTTCGTCGCGCAGTTCTTCAAGAATTGCTGCGCGCATCTCGGTTCCACTGATAATTTCAGCACTCATCGTCTGCTCCTTTTGCAATGCGCTTATATACGAGCTCCGTTAAACACGGAGCCCGACAAAATAGCGCACGCGCGCTTTTTCTTGCTAGAACAACCCCTTAACCTGTCCGGTATCAGGATCAACATCTATTCTTCTGAATGATGGGTTGGAACCAGTACCCGGCATAAGTGAAATGGCACCTGCTACCGGAACAAAGAACCCTGCGCCACCGAAGACAAGAACATCGCGAATAGTGAGACGCCAACCAGTTGGAACACCTTTCTTTGTAGGAATATCGGAAAGCGACAAGTGGCTTTTAACCATACACATGCCAAGCTCACTTGCCTTAGGATCGGCTTCTATAGCCTTCAGCTTCCGAAGTGCTTCAACTGAATAATCTACACCATCAGCACCGTATACTTCGGTAGCTACCCGCTCAATACGTTCGCGTGCAGGCATATCCCAACTATAGAGTGGTGTAAACTCAGTTTCGTCTTCACAGGCTGCAATTACTGCATCAGCAAGTTCAAGTGCGCCGTCGCCACCATGTTCCCAGTGACGGGAAAGTGCAACGCGGGCACCTGCTGCTTCACAAAGCTCACGAACTTTTGCAATTTCTGCATCAGTATCGGTTACAAAGGCGTTGATACATACAACAGGAGAAACACCTGATTTTTTAACAATATTCACGTGGTGCAGGAGGTTAGCACAACCTTTTTCCACCCATTCTACGTTCTCGGAGTTGTATTCTTCCGGAAGCGGCTTGCCCGGAGCTGGCACCGGAGCACCACCATGGCACTTCAATGCGCGGATAGTTGCAACAACAACTGCAGCATCAGGCTTAAGCCCTGAATAGTGACATTTTAAGTTCCAGAATTTTTCGTAGCCGATATCCGCACCAAATCCGGATTCTGTAACATGGTATTCTGAAAGTTTCAGACCAACCTGATCAGCGATAATAGAAGACTGACCAATTGCAATATTCGCAAACGGTCCTGCGTGAACGATTACAGGCTGTCCTTCCAGAGTCTGAATGAGGTTAGGGTTAACAGCTTCTACAATCCATGCTGTCATGGCGCCGTCAACTTCAAAATCTTTTGTGGTAAGCGCATTACCTTTCTTATCATAGGCGAGAATAATTTTGGACATACGTTCACGAAGGTCACGCAGGTCTTTTGCAACAGCGAGAATCGCCATTACTTCTGAAGACACTGCAATATCAAATTTGGAACGCATCATGTAGCCGTCGCGCTGTCCGTTTACGCCGTCAATTCCAATAATGACATTGCGCAAAGCCTGACAACAGAAGTCGATTACCCAGCCCATTTCAACACGGGTTGGATCGATATCAAGACGCTTCATGCCGGAAAGTTTTTCCAATTTCTCATCATCGTAGTTACGCTCATGCTGCATACGGGAAGTAAGAGCTACCATCGCAAGGTTATGTGCGTTCATGATTGAGTTAATATCGCCGGTAAAACCTAGAGAGAATGGAGTAAGCGGGATACACTGAGAGCGTCCGCCACCCGCGGCTGAACCTTTCACGCCCATAGTCGGGCCACCGGAAGGCTGGCGGATAGCTGCAGAAGATTTTTTGCCTCGCTTGCCAAGTCCCTGTACCAAACCAATAGTTGTGGTGGACTTGCCCTCACCAAGCGGAGTAGGAGTAATTGCAGTTACGTTAATGTACTTGCCGTTGGGCTTGTTCTCAAGGCGTTTAAGTACTGCACGGTAATCGATTTTACCCATGTAGTGTCCATACGGAAGAAGTTCCTTCTCAGTAAGCCCCATCTCATCTGCGATAGCATAGATGGTCTTCATCCGTTTCTCAGCGTCCTGAGCAACTTCCCAGTCAGCATGATTTTTTGGATCCAAAGTCTTGTTTTCTGTTTCCACAGGGGCCATCTTTTCACCCTCCCTTAAAAGGTAAAAGAACAGGTATTGCTCTACACAGAGAATGTCACCACATTTACGCGTCTCAACATAAGGATCTCAATTACAGCGCCCATTTCTTATTCGAAAAAAAGCATTCTGTGTAAGCATGGTAGTACATCAAGCCAATCATACAGGCTAAAACAATCCAAGCATTGCAGCGTTGAATCAGCCCGCCGTACGAAACGTTATGCAGCTCGATGCGAGGAGAAAGAAAAGCGGCCTTCCCAGTTTGGCTACCTATCTTGGATAAAAGTTTATTTTACTAAACTCTCTACCATCTGTTCATCCCGCAACCATTGTGCATATAGCTAAGTAGTTCCAAGTGACATACACGCACCATTGTATTTACGTCAATATGCGTAGAAATTTTTGCAGAAAAATAGAAAATTGAGTGTTAAAATCACGCAAGCCTGCAAAATGAATTTTGCACATTGTTTTTTTTGTTTTCATTGTCTGTATATTCTCTTACGTTGCAAGCCTTTCTCCGCTATAGAAAGCATGTTACATTATTCACATAAACCACATCAACATACTGTTTATGCACACAAACTTTTTTGACGATTTACCCTCTCTTCCCATCGATTCAAGCCTGCCTGAGATTGTATCGACCCTTATGACATCCCCGAACTGCGTGCTTCAGGCACCTCCGGGAGCAGGAAAAACAACACGGGTTCCACTTGCATTACTAAAAAATTATCATCTAGCAGAAAAAAAAATTATAATGTTAGAACCAAGACGGCTCGCTGCGCGAACCGCAGCTGCACGTCTGGCCCAGACTCTTGGTGAACAAACCGGTAACACCATTGGGTATCGTATAAAAAACGACACAAAGGTATCTTCCAAAACAAAAATTGAAGTTGTTACAGAAGGCGTGCTCACGCGTATTATCCAAAACGATCCAGAACTTTCTGCATATTCCTGTATCATTTTTGATGAATTCCATGAACGCAGTATGCATGGCGATCTTGGGTTAGCTCTTGCGATTGAAGTACAGGAAGCGCTGCGAGATGACCTGCGTATTCTGGTCATGTCCGCAACTCTCGACACACAGGAAATCTCTACATTGCTTAACAACTGCCCCACCATCAGCTGTAAAGGCAGAAGCTACCCTGTAACCGTCAAGCATGTCCCCATGCCGCAAGCGCACACTACACGTGTTGATCAACATATACCTGCGCTGCTCAACCACATGGTAAAAACCATACAGTATGCTATCACAAACGACGAAGGTAGTATTCTTGCCTTTCTCCCCGGTGCAGGAGAAATAACCCGCGTAGCAGAAATGCTTCAACCCGCCATACCGCAGAATGTAGACATCACTCCTTTGTACGGAAACTTGCCACAAAAACAGCAGGACGCGGCGATTCTGCCAGCTAAAGCAGGACGCAGAAAAGTAGTACTCGCCACCTCAATTGCAGAAACATCTCTCACAATAGAAGGGATCAGAATCGTCATTGATAGTGGATTGTCCCGATCCTCCAGATTCTCTCCCGCAACAGGCATGAACAGACTTGTCACTGAACCCGTTTCCATTGCTGCCGCAGCCCAACGTACAGGACGTGCTGGACGTTTAGACAGTGGTATATGCTACAGGCTTTGGTCAAAAGTTCAGGAAAATTCATTCCGCCCCTTTGCTTCTCCAGAAATTAAAGAAGCAGACCTCGCTCCTCTGGCTCTTGAGCTCGCCCAATGGGGAGCTTACGGTGAACATGGAGCCCATACCCTCGCATGGCTGAACACCCCGCCAGCCAGCAATTACCGTCAGGCGCTCACACTCCTTCAGCAACTTGGAGCACTCGATACAAATTTTTCCATTACGGCTCACGGCAAGGCCGTTACGGCTCTACCGCTGCATCCACGACTTGCCCATATGATCATTACAGCTAATGAGCAAGGCTACGGGCTTACAGCTTGCATTCTTGCAGCCGTTTTATCAGAAAGAGTACATGGTACAGACCTGCGGCATCTCGTAGAACAGGCACTCTCCACTCCGACCATCGCAAAAACTACACGACATCTTTGCAACCTATTGCAGATTCCCGCATCAGAACCACTCAAAATTCACATGACAGGCGCTTGCCTAGCGCTCGCTTATCCTGACCGCATTGGAAAGCTACTGGCCAACAGCCGTACAGAGTATAAACTTGCCAATGGCCGAAAAGCACAACTCGCAGAAGAAAGCTCACTCGCCGCCTCACCATTCATCGTCGTAGCAGAACTAAATGATGCACATGCAACAAGCCGGATATGGCGTTGTGCCCCCATTCATATTGACGATATTTACAACCTCTTCAAATCAAGGATTCAAGAATGCGAATCTGTAGAATGGGACGAGAAGACAGCCTCTGTAACCGCCCTCCGGACAGAACAACTCGGAGAAATTATCCTCTCACAACAGCCATTAACCAATGTACCTCAAGAGCGACTACTCGCCGCCCTGCTTGAAGGCATCCGAAAGCTTGGCCTTGAAACCCTGCCGTGGACTAAGGAAGCTCTTCACCTACGAGAACGCCTCTCCTTTATGCACATATACGCTCACGAGCCTACTTCTGTAACAAATCAAAACGAATGGGCAGATGTATCAGACAAATCTCTTCTCAGCACTCTGGAAACTTGGCTCTCTCCATATCTTACAGGGATGCGCAACGCATCAGATCTGCGCAAGCTTGACCTTAAAACAATCCTGCTCGCATCGTTAGACTGGACGCAACAGACTACATTACAAAAAATAGCTCCAACTCATTTCACTGTACCATCCGGCTCCAGCATCCGCATTGACTACAGCAACCCCAACGCGCCACTATTACCTGTTAAGCTACAAGAAATGTTTGGAGCAACGCAGACACCGGCTATAGCAAACGGGCAAGTTCCATTAACAGTACATCTGCTCTCACCAGCAGGCAGACCATTACAAGTAACGCGTGATCTACTCTCCTTCTGGAAAAACGGCTATCCGTCTGTCCGATCAGAAATGCGCGGGCGGTACCCAAAGCATCCATGGCCGGAAGACCCGATCACAGCAGAACCGACACGTAAGACAAACAGAGCATTAAAGAATAAATAGGACTGCGCTACCTTCTTTTTCATTTTTTTTTGGCTGGGTATGTTGTGAGTTCTTTACATCTTGCGGACAAAAAATAAATCTTTCATTGTCAGTTGGACTCATTGATATTGCAAAAAACTGTCTCCCCGTAATGTAAAAAAGCATGCACCGAATGGTGCATGCTTCAAAATTATGATTCTTCGTCAGTTACGTTTTGTTATCCAAATCTGTTGCCACTATTATTTCTCTTTTATGGAGAAACCAAGTTCTCTTATCCCGCTGCACAACTCCTGAAAGGCTTTATTCAAGAGCACTTCTTTTTCCCCGACACCTGTAATGGTCATGAGAATATCCAATTCCGGTTTTCCCTCGATAGCAGTAGCCAACGATTTTGTATAAATATCGGGATATTGACTCACAATACAACTAAGTACTGGTTCTAATAGAGATTCACAGCCAGATTGCACAGTAATCCGACGAGAAATAGCTCCCCCTTCACCAAAGACTTGATCAAGGAAGTCCTTCAGAGATTGATTTATAATTTGCTTCAATTCAGAAGGGACGCCGGGAACGCTGATAATCGACGTCTTTCCAACCTGAAGAAAAGAACCGGGAGCTGTGCCCACGATGTTAAGAAGAGGCTCAGCGCCCTGAGGTAAATAGGCCATTTTTTCTCTGGCTGGAGTCAAACCACCTTGCGGCAGTATTCCCTTGGAAACAAAATAGTCATACTGGTTTCGAACCATTTCAAGCGCTTCTGGATGAAGAACCACCGTTCTGTCAGTTCCTGCCGCGACAGCCTTTAGCGTCAAGTCATCAGATGTCGGCCCAAGCCCCCCAGAGGTAAAAAGTATGTCAACGTTACGCGTTACAGCTGTGCGTACAGCCTCCGCGACGACATCAAGAATATCAGGCAGAACAGTCACCCTCACGACTATACCGCCACGTTCATGAACAAGATTACACAACCAATTCGAGTTGGTATCTAAGATGTCACCGGTTAAAATTTCATTTCCCACAATAAGGATTTCGACATTCGCTGTTTTCTTCATACTTCCTCATTGGATAATACCATGTAACACATATTCACGTTCGCAATAGCAAGATGGAGCTAGCCTCTACTCATGTCCCACAATCAGTTTCTTTCGCCGTCTATAGAAATTTTCAATCCTGCAAAATCGTAACGACACCGTCGGTTATAGTCGCGTTGTTTGTCGCCCAACACTGGGACTCTTCAGGATGATGTGTAGCAAGAACCATTGTCAGCCCCTGATCGGCAAGTCCATTGAGTATAATGCGCATATCATGACGTGAAGGCGCATCCAACCCACTGAAAGGTTCGTCGAGGATTAAGAGGCTAGGACTATTTACAAGTGCACGTGCAATAATAACCTTACGAAGCTGGCCGTAGGAAAGAGTATTAGCTTTACGTTCGGCAAGATTGGAAATTCCAAGCGCAGCAAGCGTCTCAAAAGCAGTTTGTTCCATTATCGGAGTGGGATATTTATGCAACCCGATATGTTGCCAGAATCCGGAAAGTACCACATCAAGAACGGTGATTTCTACACGATGCAGGGTCTGCAAACGAGGTGAGACTACGCCAATACGTTGCTTAATTGCCCAAAAATCTTTGAACGCGCCATCAGCAGGAATGCGCTCTTGACCGAACCAGCGTACTTCCCCCCCGCAAGCCGCAGGAAGTTCTCCTGTCATCATCCGCAGCAATGTAGATTTACCTGCGCCATTGCGCCCCGTAAGCATCCAGCGCTCTCCACGTTGAACAACAAGATTGGCATTGCGTACAATCCCTGCGGTGGCATTGCTCATAGAGATGACAGGAACAGAAGAATCAACAGTTTTTGAAGCGGGCAGCAGAGAAAAATCCATGGCCGCTGTCTGGCGAATATCTACTGGCGTCGTAACAAGGGGATCATCCAAAACAGAATGCTTATCTTGATCTCTTAACGAATCTGATTGCTTTATCAAAGTATCCTGCGGGTCACTTAAGCTGTTCATGGTACGTGCCCCCGCATGAACAATACGTCCGTTTTCGAGCATGAGAATACGGTTGATGCAAGCCGGAAGTTCTGTTGCACGATGTGTAGCACAGAGAATTTGAACACCTGATTTCGCAATTCTGTCGACGAGAGCAATAATTTCCAATCTGGACTCCCGATCAAGTCCATCTGCATATTCATCAAGGAAAACCAAACGCGGTTTGCTGGCCATTGCGCGGGCAAGGAATAAACGTTTGACCTGACCTGTTGAACATTCTGGCAACGGCTTATCCAGAAGCGCGGTAACCCCCATACGCTCGGCAAGGGAATGAATCTCGTCCCATTCCTGCGGTGTCGGCGGAGTGTATATCAGAGGAGTGTTATGCAAACCAGCCATAAGCAGTGTCTTGCCATCAATGACTCTTTCCAGCTGAAGATAGTGGTCAATCAGTTCGGCAGAAACCGTGGTTGTGTGCTCACGAAAGCCTATAGGGGACAAAGAAGGAGTTCCATCCGCATTAAAGTAGTGACGGAGTCCTACGTTCTGAACAGGCCAGATATCTCCACGCACAAGAGAAAGAAATGTGCTTTTACCTGCACCATTACCGCCAATGATGGCCCAGTTCTGACCTACATTCAGTTCCCAGGAGATCTGTGCAAGAGCCATAGTCTGCCCCTTGCGTACGCTTACATTATCAAGTTGAAGAATTGGCATGAAGAAAAATTTATAATCCATTTTTCCGTTCGGAGAGTTGATCGGGGAACAGGTGCAGTCGAGGAACGTGCCCGCCTACTCCTGAAAGTCAGCCATCGGAACAAGATTCAAATCCCACCCCGGTGTGTCTACTGTTCACGTAGACATGTTATTTCCACCGCATATGACGTTAGCCACTTTGGGGTCACTTGATCAAGTTATTCATCACAGCAAGAGCTTTGATAGTAATATTTTGATGTTGCATGAAATATAATCACGTTAAGTAGCGGAGTATCAGCGACGTTTAGAATTACAACGCGCTGCCAATGCGTTGTTTTATAGCAACAGACAGCTTATCGATATAGCCCTGAAGGCAGGATATGGCTCACAAGAAGCGTTTACCCGTGCGTTCAAACGTTGGTGTGACTACACTCCTAAGTATTATAGAAAGTGGTCACCGGAACATGAATTTTTATCAGGAGAAACCCTCATGAATGCTAAGCACAATCTGCTGGAAAAATGCCGCTACGATGCATGGTCATACCGGAATCTTTCAGAATTATGGATGGTATTGACAAACGAGTGATTCCAGAAGGGCGCTATGCATCAGTTACTCATAGAGGCCCCTATGAAACACTATACATCACATATTCCGTCCTGTTTGGAGAATGGCTCCCTCAATCAGGTGAAGAACTGCAAGATGCACCATCTCTTCAAATTTATCTAAACAATATCGACGAGACTCCTGCTGAAGAGCTACTAACTGAAATTCGAATTGTATTACAGTAACATCACTATACTATTCTACAAAAAAATAAGTAATTAATTGACTTTGCTGTTTTCAACATATTAATTTTTTAAAAATCAACATCAACAAAGCTACAATACAAGAACTATTAATATATTGTCACATAACAATACCATTCAGTCTTTTCTAGAAAAGCACCAGCATACATCAAAAGCAAAAGAGCGCCCTGCAAAAAACAGGACGCTCTTCAGTTATATGGGGTGCATATAAAGTGTAGGGAAGAATTATACGCTGAAATACCAATAGGCGTAATGATATACCTCAGCGAAAAAATTCATCTCAATGTTTCAGCACTAGCAGAAACATTGAGAGTTATATTAAACATGCAGCACCACCGTGTCAACATCCAATATCATCATGAAACAACATCAAAAATAGCTTGTTCCTCATCTTGTTGCATAATTAAAACATAAGTTACTACCAACATGAACACCTCATGTTGTTCGTTCCTCCAACATTAAAAATATTCAACCCATATTCTATCTTTATTACTTATACATATAACGCAACAAGTGTGCATACATCACTTTATTACATTATAAACTATTAAACAATCACGTAATCACTATAAAACCTGCTTCGTCATTTCTCTTTTCACCTATAACAAGTGACAATAATGACTACAAATTCACTATTTTTGCTTCTATCAAAATCCTAATATATTCTTTGATTCCTCAAACCATTTTTACCAAGCATTAATACCTGCCCGTTACGTTAATTCAACGTCAAAATATATTGCTCCGGCCTTGTACAAAGAACACAATGAAGCAGTGGAATCTTGCCAGTAAGTATGGATAAGCGTACAGTTCGCAACATTATGAATCGTGAGAAACTACTTATGGATATATTTACTGCTATGAAAAACACCTTTGGTAGCAGTAATTGGTGGCCTGCCGACAGTGCCTTTGAAGTAATGGTTGGCGCAGTTCTTACACAGAATACGAACTGGAAAAATGTCGAAAAAGCCATTCAAAACCTAAAACAACATAATCTACTCACTCCACAAGTCATGCTGGGACTTTCGCAGGATGAGCTTGCAGGCCATATTCGCCCAGCGGGTTATTATAATGTAAAGGCAAAGCGACTACAGAATTTGCTTCGCTGGTTCAACGACACAGCAAGCTGTTCATTCTCCGCACTAGACCACCTATCTATTGACGAATTGCGAGCAGAACTACTTGCGGTTAACGGCATCGGACAGGAAACAGCAGACTCCATTTTACTCTATGCATTTGAACGCCCTTCCTTTGTTGTTGATGCCTATACAAGACGCATTTTTCATCGTCACAGTTTAATTGAAGAAGATATTTACTACGAGGATCTTCGTGATTATTTTATGGATGTGCTACCGCACGATACACAACTATTTAACGAATACCATGCCTTTATCGTCCATGTGGCTAAAAAATGGTGCCTCAAAAAAAAGACGCACTGCGAGACATGCCCTTTGCGTATTTTTTTAGAGTAAAAAATGTGCCCCATAAATAAAGAACATCTCCAAGTTATGTTATTCGCACAGCTAACTGTTGTTTTGCTTTCTTCTACAAAAACAGATACGAAAAAACAGACAAAAACAACTACGCGATCGTTATACCGCATCGGGTATTGTTCCGTATGATCGAATATATCGCTACATAGACCAATGTTACTATGAAATTCACCATCATATAAAGTTAGCAACACTCAGGAATTAAATCTTTCCGAGGTATTATATATCATTCCACTTACTAAGCTAACCGTATTGGATGAAATGAACACTCTCAATGGTTCTACAGTGCAGCATTCGTCAAAGAAAGGCATACGCAGTGCTTTAGAATTACAGACTAAATAACACCATGAAACTCAATTCAATGGTATATGGATAAAAAAAATTCATCTTGCGTTAGCTATATCACCTTTATCCGTGACCAAGAGACACACCCTTGCGGGTAGAGGGCAAAGCCCCCTCGCCGAAGGCACCAAATGAAAAAAAGTTTCCTGTATCTCCCACTTATTCTTATCATGTTGTCCATTTCATCAACATGTGTTTCTGCTTTTGCTGAAAATGCTGCAACTCTCGCCAAAAAACTGAAACAAGAAAAAGAACAAGCTCAGAGTAAAAAGAAAAAACTCACCACCCTGACGCGTAAAGCACAACGGCTACAACGCGCAGTAAGTCAGGAAGAAACAAAAATTGCAAAGCTCACCGACGCAATTAAAATACAAGAAAAGAACTACTTAGAACTCAGTGCAAAGCACAAAGCATTAACCTCTGAATACGACGAATTGAATTCCCAAAATAAAGTTCTACAAAACGAATTGATATCATTGGTTAAAAAGTTATGGCCGTTGTACATTAATAGTCGGGTACTTGCCAGTAACACACCTGAAAATTGGGGAGAGTTAGATAGGCGCTACACATGGGCCTCTACACTCTATACTACGGTTGAGGCAAAGCAACGCACACTTATGGAGCAAGAAGCAAAATTAAAGTTACTTGCCGTCAAACAGTCATCTCTTTCTGATAAAGCAAAGCAAAAGCTTGCAGAGATAAACAGAAAGAAAGACGAGTTACTACAGCAGAAGCTCCGCCACCATAAACAATTAAAAAAGGTCAGCGCCCAAAAAGCCTCAGCAGAATCCTCACTGCGAAGCATTCTCTCAATTATTGAGACGCTGAACTATAAACTTGAGGAAAAGAGCAAGGCAGGTGCAAACTTTCCACTGCTCAAAGGCGTCCTCCCGTGGCCCGCACACGGTGTTATCGCCAAGCGATTCAAGCCTGACGCAAAGCCTCCAGTTCGTGGCATTGGGCTTGCGCTACAGAAAGGCAGCATTATTCAGGCCGTTTCCAGCGGTAAAGTTGTACATAATGATGTCCTACGAGGTTTCGGACGCGTTGTAATAGTAGTACACGGTGAAGAATATTATTCATTGTATGCATTCCTCGCCGACAGCAAACTAAAGGTTGGCGATATTGTTAAACAAAAACAGACGATTGGTAATGCCGGCTTCTACCCCGATGTAGAGGGAACGGGAATGTATTTCGAATTGCGCTTTCATCAAAAAGCAATTAATCCAGAGAGCTGGCTTTCCGCATTGGATTAATTACAGATATATGTTTTGCCACTAGCCGGTAAGCACTACCTTGCTACCGCAAGATCAGTGTCCCATAACTGCGAGTTTGGACTTAATATTTTTGAATACAACACGCGTTCAAATTGAGACAAAATCGTGCAGGCAACCTTCAACCGTTAGCAACTTTTTTTGAGCTTTACGGATGATGAGAATGAAACGGAACAAGAAAAAATCCAAATGATACATACTAGTCAATATGTAAGAGCATGGTTTTTTCGCAACAACACAGCTAGGTGATGTCTTGTCATCAATTTGAACTTGGAGGATCTTTGATAATGCGCTTAACTATGTGGTTAGTCGCCATCATGACTACAGCTTTACTTGCTTTTTCTTCTATTCCCGGCATGGCTACAGATGCGCAAAGCAAGTTTGAGTCTCTCAAGCGATTTAGCCAAATTCTGGATCTTGTTGAACGTTACTATGTACAGGACGTTCCAAGAACAGACCTTATTAACGGTGCCATCAATGGCATGTTACAATCTCTTGATCCGCACTCCACGTTTATGGATCAGGAAGAGTACAAAAGCATGCAGGAATCCACCACTGGTGAATTCTTCGGCATCGGCGTAGAAATAACCCAAGACGAATCAGGTGTACTCAGAGTAGTAACACCTATTGAAGATACTCCTGCGGATAAAGCTGGCTTAGCAGCCGGTGATCTAATTCTTGAAGTAGATGGAAAACTCACACAGGACTTAGGCTTGCGCGAGTCTGTTGCACGCATCAAAGGCGAAAAAGGTAGCAAAGTTAAGCTGACCATTCTTTCAAAGAAAGCAAAAGCTCCGCGTGAAGTTGAAATTGTTCGTGACTCCATACCGCTCGTAAGTGCAAAAGTACGTGAACTTGATGACGGAATCGTATGGATTCGTCTCAGTCGTTTCTCTGAAAATACAACAGATGAGCTTCAAGAAAAACTTGCTGCATACAAAAAGAAACACAAAATTAAAGGCGTAGTGCTCGATTTACGCAATAACCCAGGTGGGCTGCTTGACCAGTCTATTAAGGTTGCAGACCTCTTCCTTCAGGGTGGTACCGTAGTCTCTATCAAAGGCAAAGGAAACGACTCACGCAACTTTGATGCTGCCAAGCAGGCAGGAGACATTACAGCGCCAATGGTAGTCCTTATTAACGCCGGTTCTGCTTCTGCTTCCGAAATTGTTGCGGGAGCCTTACGCGACCATAAACGTGCTCTCATTATTGGTGAACCAAGCTTCGGCAAGGGGTCTGTGCAAAACATTATCCCGCTGAACGATGGCAGTGCTATTAAGCTAACCATAGCACGTTACTTCACTCCAAATGGCACTTCGATTCAGGCAAAAGGAATTGAACCTGACCTTGTAGTACCATTTGAACTCCCTGCGGAAAAAGAAAATTCTACAGCGAAGTTCCTTCACGCACCACGTGAGCAGGATCTTGAAGGTCACCTTGAAAAAGTTGATGCCGCTAAGAAAAAATCCAACTTTAAACAAAACAAAGCTGTGCGTGAACGTCTTGCAAAAGACAACCAGCTCAGACTCGCCACGGGTCTTGTAAAAACACTTCCACGCATCCAAAGCTTACAATAATACGCTAACTAAGCGGGTCCAAAAGGGGAGAGCACAAATTGTGCTCTCCCCTTTTTTGCGCCTTTTAAATCAGCCAACTCTGATGTATGGAGTTCTGGATAGTTGAATTTTCCTTTAGGGAGCTCTGATGTCTGATTCGCGACAAAACCAGCCGCCGCGCTGGCCTTATTATACTCTTGCTGTTATCTGCTGTCTCACGCTGGTCGCTCTTTTCTACGCACTCTCCAGCAACTCCAAGACAACAACAGATCCTGTGGCCGAAATGCGCGCGCCGGTGAACTTTGCGTCACTTCCTTATGAAGAACGGCTTGATGCACCCATGGAAGAAGGTGTTAAACGCATTGACTACGCCATATTACGGGCATTGCAAGACGCAAATGTATCTGCTTCCGGTATTGAGCTTGTTGCTATCGAGCAACAACGATTCGGCGATGAAACATTTCACTTCCAGCAACTGCGTATTAATTCGCAATATACTGCTGACGAGCTCATTACACCAATCGCAACAGCGTTGGTACAGTGGGCAAACAAAGCAACTCTGACAAAACTTTCCACTAACATGTACCGCGTGACATTCAACGATGTGGAAACCCATCTACTTAAATTTAACAAAATCACTGACGCAACGGATTTCGACAAAAATCCTGCAACATTGGATATTGGCGGTCATCTCACTATTGTGATAGACGACCTTGGTGAAAGTATTTCGGCAGCACATTCGCTTGCAGGCTTAAGCTATCCTGTCACCTTCGCAATATGGCCCCGTTCGTCATATGCAAAAGAGATTGCAGATATAGCTAGTGCTTTCTCCCGGGAGATCATCATTCATCAGCCAATGGAGCCAATGTCTGCTGATGCTCAACCGGGACCTGGCGCCGTTTATGTTGATATGACACCTGAAGACATTCGAGCTACTGTTCGTGCCAACTTCAAACTTGTTCCCGGGGCTGTTGGGCTAAACAACCATATGGGATCTAAGTTCACACAGAACCGTGAAGCGGTACGAGAGGTTGCGCTGGAAGCAAAGAAACGTGGGTTCTTTGTTCTGGACAGTATGACTCATGCAAAATCAGTGTTTTTCAATGAGGCGAAAAGGCAAGGGCTAATTGCCTTCAGGAGAAATGTTTTCATCGACAATGTAAAAGAGGTTCAAAGCACTCTACACCAGCTTAAAAAAGCTGAACGAATTGCATTGGCTAAAGGTACTGCCATTGCAATCGGACACCCGCATCCTACCACGTTGTTAGCGCTGCAAGAGTGGGAAAAGCAGCGCAATCCACGCGTTGCGGTTGTCAAATTGTCGGAGCTTCTGAACTTCTAGCGGGCTAGATACAACGAAAGTCGGATACCACATATATACATCTCGACAGTTGTATCCTTCAATTACCTTTCTATTTGGAGGATCATTGGCAATGATTCAGAGAACTTTTTCCATCATTAAACCAGATGCAACTGCACGCAACCTCGAGGGCAAAATCCTTGCACACATTCAGGATGCTGGCCTTAATGTAGTTGCCATGAAAAAAATTCGCATGACGAAAGAACAGGCTGAAGGATTCTACTACGTTCATAAAGAACGTCCTTTCTTTCAAAGCCTTGTTGACTTCATGACTTCAGGCCCTGTGGTCTGCTCTGTTCTTGAAGGCGAGAATGCAATTGAAAACTACCGTGCTATCATGGGTGCTACCAACCCTGCAGATGCAGCAGAAGGTACTATCCGTAAAGAGTTTGCAGAAAACATTGAAGCCAACTCTGTTCATGGCTCCGATGCACCTGAAACTGCCGAGTACGAAATTCACTACTTCTTTAACAATCTGGAGATCACTGGCTAACATGAATACGTTCGGCTGTATCGGCTGCGGTAACATGGGGTCCGCTATCTTAGGCGGTCTTGAGCCCCAAAAGAACATTTCCCTTATCGGCTACGATCCAAGTGGTAATGTTCCGTGCACAGCGTGCGACTCTAATATCGAACTTGCCCAGCAGGCTGATTTCATCCTGCTCGCGGTCAAGCCAGACTATGTCGAAACGGTGCTCGAAGATATCCAGCCCGCACTCACTGGGGATAAGGTCATCATTTCTATTGCAGCAGGTGTTTCTATGGAGACACTTAAAAAATGCAGCGGCGGTAAATGCCCTGTAATTCGCTGTATGCCGAATACTCCGGCAATGGTAGGCGAAGGCATTTTTGCTTTCTGTTTTGAAGACCCGTCTCTTACAGAGAAGCAACAGACAGCCGTTCACACCATGTTCGAGCAACTCGGTCAGGTTATGGTGCTGCCTGAATCTAAATTCAATGCATTCACCGCTATTGCCGGTTGTGGCCCTGCATACGTGCTTTACTTTATTGAAGCCGTAACAGAAGCTGCCGTCAGCGTTGGTTTTCATCGAAACGAAGCTACCGAAATGGCTATCAATCTCTTCAAGGGCACTACAAAGCTTGCGAACGAGTCCGATCATCATATTTCAGTACTTCGCGAAATGGTTTGCTCACCTGCTGGTGTCACCATTGCTGCTGTAAACCACATGGACCGAACTGCCGTACGCGGAAATATTATCGACTCTATTTTTAAAGCTTACGATCGTGGCATTGAAATGAGTAAATAATTCGCTGCAAAAACGTAAGGGCGCACCTGTAAGGGTGCGCCCTTTTTTTATGCAAACAGACTTGGGCAATAACAATCCCCCGTACCATACATGATACGGGGGAAATATGTCAGTAAGTCTTAAATCCCGTTACTGGCTACAATGTTTAGGTAATTGCAGCCGGAGTAAAATAATAACTAGGAAGCCTTAGTACCTGCCGGAACTTCACCAGAAGCGGTTAGCATTTCCATGCCGTCAGCAGTTTTGAGCGCCAGCATCATGCCATGAGATTCAAGTCCACGGATTTTACGAGGCTTCAGGTTTGCTACAACTACAACCTGACGACCAAGAAGATCCTCTGCTGTGAAATGTTCCTTAAGTCCGGCAAGAATCTGACGAGGCTTCTCTTCGCCGAGATCAACTTCACAACGGAACAAACGATCCGCTTTAGGATGATCTTCAACAACAAGAACCTTACCGATACGCAAATCAACTTTTGCAAAGTCGTCAAACTCGATAGGCGCTGCAATTTCCTGCACAGCAACGTCTTCTTTCTTCGCTGCTTGTTCTGCTGCCTTATCGGCTTCTTCAATTTCCTTGCGAAGCTTGTCGATATCCACACGCGGGAACAAGTTAGACCCAGGCGCGACCTCAATACCTACAGGCAACAGCCCCCATGCTTCAACCTCCGCAGGCAAGTTTGCAGTTGCAGGATCAAAATCAAGACCTAACTGCCCGACAAGCTTTTCCGCAGATGCTGGCATTACAGGCCACAGGTGCAAGGCCACTTTCCGCATACATTCAAGCATGGTGTACATCACTGTACCAAGACGCGCAGTATCGCCTTCTTTTGCAAGAGTCCAAGGCTGGCTTGAATCGACGTACTTATTCAATCCACGGACAAGTTCCCAAAGGGACTCAATACCGTAGGAAAAACGTACGTTATCAAACAACTGCTGAAAGTTTTTACAGGAATTGGATGCCAGTTCACGCAATTCCATGTCTGCTTCAGTGTACTCAGCAGGTTGCGGAACAACACCGCCGAAGTATTTTTTAACCATGGAAAGAACACGGCTGAAGAGGTTGCCAAGGTCATTGGCCAGTTCTGCATTCTGACGCAATGCAAGAGATTCTTCAGAAAAACTCGCGTCGTTACCAAAGTGCATGTCGCGCAACAGGAAGAAACGGAACGTGTCGTTACCGTATTTTTTTGCCATCTCAAGCGGAGCGACAACGTTACCAAGGGATTTAGACATCTTGGTGTCGTTCACAAGCCAGTAGCCGTGTACATTAAGATTATTGTACGGCTCAAAACCGGCTGCTTTCAGCATGGTAGGCCAGAAAATTGCGTGCGGCTTAAGGATATCTTTTGCAACAATGTGCTGCACGCTAGGCCAGAACTTTTTAAAATTCTCCCCGTCAGGGTAGTCAAGAGCAGAAACATAGTTAAGCAGTGCATCAAACCATACATAGGTAACGAAGTTATTATCGAACGGTAGCTCTACGCCCCACTCAAGACGAGTTTTTGGACGAGAGATACACAAATCTTCTAACTCACCGCTATCAAGCAACGAAAGCACTTCCTTACGGTAACGCTCCGGACGAATAAACTCAGGATTATCCAGAATATGCTGCTTCAACCAATCCTGATATTTTGACATCTTAAAGAAGTAGTTTTTCTCTGCAATGTACTCAGGTTTTGTCTGGTGCTGCGGGCACAGACCGTCTTCTAATTCTTTTTCTGTGTAAAAACGCTCACAGCCGTAACAGTAATGTCCGCCATATTCGCCAAAGTAGATATCACCGGAATCGTATACTTTCTGCAATACGTCCTGCACTACTTTTTTATGGGCAACATCTGTTGTGCGAACAAAATGGTCGTTGCAAATGCCAAGTTCAGGCAATAAGTCTTTAAAAAGCTGGCTAATCTGATCAACATACTCCTGCGGAGTGCAGTTGTTTTTATCAGCAGCCTGAACAATTTTATCGCCGTGCTCGTCTGTACCGGTAAGGAAAAAAGTCTCCTTCCCCATCATCTGCTGAAAACGTTTCATCGTATCAGCAATGATCGTAGTATAGGCGTGTCCAAGATGCGGCTTCGCATTCACATAGTAAATTGGAGTCGTAATATAAAAGCGTTCCAAGAGAATCTCCCGACGGCTTCGCCCGCTGGTAACGGACGCTGGATTCTTTGTTTTATTTTCTAGCCACATACCATTTTATGCAGCAGACACTCATTCTATAATTTTCGTTGAGAAAGACTTCATCACGGTAATGCAATGAAGTCTTTCTCAACGATATATTCAATATTTCTGTCTCGACGATTAATCGTCGGACTTAGGCTTACGCTTGCGTTTGCGTTTACCACGGCTTGTGCGTTTCACAGGTTCCGCACTCTTCACACCGGGCTTACGGATAACCTGTTCGCGCAGGGTTTCCACATCAACGCCTTCTTCCTTTGCACGCTCTTCAAGTTCTTTTTCAACTTCAGCGCGGCGGGCTTCTTCTTCAGCAGCCTCTTTTGCTTCCTGTTCTAAACGAGCAGCATCTTCAGCAGCTTTTTTAGCAGCAGCACGAGCAGCATCCTGCAACGCCTGATCTGGACGAGTTGCGTTCATTTCTGCCCATTCTTCAAGCGTAACTTCCATTTCCTCGTTAAAATCGGAAAGCAAGGACACACTATTGCGGAACATATTAGCGCGCAAAACTTTTACAGAACCATCCTCAGTAAAGTACTTTTTACCAAGTTTTGGACATGCGCGGTGAAACTCTTCGTAATTATGCTGTTCATAGGAAAGGCAGCAAAGCAATCTTCCGCAGATACCGGAAATTTTAGCAGGATTGAGAAACAGGTTCTGCTCTTTTGCCATCTTAATGGTTACTGGAGCAAATTTACGCAAGAATCTTCGACAACAACAGACCATGCCGCAGTTGCCTACAGCACCGACCATCTGCGTTTCATGGCGTACACCAATCTGACGCAGTTCGATACGCGTACGATAATTTTTAACAAGATCTTTTACAAGCTCCCTGAAATCTATGCGGTTAGGAGCAGTGAAGTAAAAAATTATTTTGCTGCGGTCGAAAAATACTTCAACATCTACAAGCTTCATATCAAGCTTACGCTGACGCACACAATCCAGACAGTACTGAAATGCTTCCCGAGAAAGCCCTTCGTTTTCTTGATGACACACTAAGTCTTCGTTTTCCGCAAGTCTGTTAACCTGCTTCAGTTCATCACTTTCTGCATCCTCTGGAAGGTCATCCCGCAGAGCAACGACTTCTCCAAGCCCTTGGCCCTGATCAACGACAACCCAATCCCCTATGGAGACTTCCAGATCTTTAATCTCAAAATAGTATATGTTCCCATATTCTCGGAACTTAACACCAGCTATTGATGACATGACGATCCACTCTTCGTTAGGCTGCAAAAGCAGCGCGTATATGTTATATGCTGAGCCATAGGCTAAGACAGCATTTATTTATTGAAAGAACATTTTCTTTTCGGCTTTATTGACGCTCGTGTCAACAAATCGAATATATGGTTGTGTTCTGGCGCATTCATGTTTATGAAAAATTGTTCGCATGATTTTGTAAATGTATTTCAGGAGAATAAAAATGATTGATCGTGAAAGCGCTTTTCAACTACTGGAGTCACAAAAACCTGAGCCGCACCTCCTTCACCATGCCATGCAGACGGAAGCTGTTATGACAGAACTGGCAAGGCATTTTGGTGAAGATGAAACGCTCTGGTCCATAACCGGTTTGTTGCACGATCTTGATTTTCCGAACACAAAGGAAACACCTGAAGAACATGGAAAACAATCTGTAGAACTACTCAAAGGAAAGCTTCCAGAAATAGCACTGAATGCTATTCTCGCACATAACTCAGAATACACGGGTCACGACCCCACCACAAAACTCGATCTGGCACTTCGTTGTGCTGAAACAGTTACCGGCCTTATTGCCACGAATGCGCTTGTTCGACCTAACGGCATGGAAGGCATGAAACCTAAAAGCTTAAAAAAGAAAATGAAAGATAAAGCGTTTGCTGCATCTGTCAGTCGTGACCGTATTAAAGAGTGCGAGAAACTGGACTTGGATTTAGGACAGTTTTTTCAACTGGCCATTGAATCCATAACTCCCATAGCTGACTCCGTAGGATTAGCTAAACGTACATAGCATAAGGATTCATAATCATGAAACTTTCTTTTGTTATTGTAACAAATAACACAAGCAAATTCATCGGGCGCTGTCTCGATTCAATTAAGCAGACTATTGAAAACCAAACTGCGTCCAAATTCGATGCAGAAATCATTGTTGTGGATAATGCTTCTACTGATGACTGTGGTTCTGTTGCAAAAACAGCTCTCCCAGAGATTGAGCTTATTCAAAACTCGGAAAACAAAGGCTACGCCGCTGCAGCTAATCAGGCTGTAGAACGCGCAACTGGCGACCTTATTGTATTTGTTGATCCTCGTATTGAGGTTCTTGCGGGCTCCGTCCGACGTCTTATGGATCAATTCGCTACTAACGCTTCCTGCGCTATCGCAGGTGGTAAAGTAGTTGGTACAGACAATCTCGGCCTTAAAACCGTAGATCGTCTTCCGGGTCTTGTCGCTAACTTTAAGCGCATGTTCGGCTGTACTTGTTCCAAAACCCGTAATGCAGAACAGCCAACAAAAGTGAAATTTGTTCCTTTCACGTTCGCTGCTGTGCGCAGTGACATTATTAATAAACTCGGCCAGCTGGATGAGCGTTTTTACGCAGGTCTTGCCGATGCAGACTTCTGCCGCCGTATTGTTAAGTCACTGAACCCTTCTTACGCAATCTACTACGTGCCGCAGGCTACTGCACGCGTTCTCGATAAATTCTCCTTTCAGCCAGAATGCTCCGACTACGCGCTGCATGGCTCTGCCGTAATTAAGGCACGTACCCGTAGCGAACAGATGTATTTCTGGAAACACTACTGTCCGTTCACCGCCCTTTTCTTTGGTGGCATGGATATGATTGTTTTCACCATCCGTTACGCCGCGTACCTTATTCCGGGTGTCGGTTCTAAAGACAAGCGTGGCTACGCTTGCAGTGTTGTTTGCGAATCAGCAAAAGCGATTCTCTCAACTCAACTCGGCTCCCAGTTTCCTGCAGAATAATTCTGTTACATAGCAGAACACCAAAAAAGGGGTGCACCCAACGTGCACCCCTTTTTTGTAACCATGTCCGCACTGCACACAACAACACTCTATAATTAAAAGAAATCACAAACACTCCCCACTCGAACTTTTTTTACAATCGCAAACCTTCCTTCCCTGTCTGCAAGCTGAGTACAACTAGACTTTGTATTCTTTCCAGTTAGCACTGGAATCCTCTAAGAACTTACTGTTAGAATAAAGAGCACAATCACTCCAACCCTTGCTACAGGCGGTGTAATAATGCTTCAAATACTAGCACGAGGCGGCGGAGATGCCATCAATGAAGAGACATTCTCCGAGAAATTAGGGACCGTCCCAACCCCTCATGGGCACGAAATCCTTGTAAAAGTACAGGCAACCTCGATTAATCCCCTTGATACTAAATTACGGATGCGCACTCCAAGTTCCGAGCAAATAGTTCTCGGATACGATACAAGTGGAATAGTTGTTGATAAGGGCGACGAGGTTACACACTACAAAAAAGGTGACCACATCTACTTCATGGGACAGGCAAAGTACGCTGGATCATTCGCGCAATATCAGCTGGCAGACGCGCGCACAGTTGCCTTTGCTCCCAAAAACTGCTCAGAAGCTGAAACAGCGACATTTCCTGTAGCTACGTTTACGGCGTACGACGCCCTCTTTAACAGACTTGAATACATATCAGCAGCTAACGCAAACACAGAAAAAACTATTCTTATCATTGGCGGTGCTGGCGGCGTAGGATCCATGGCAATTCAGTTAGCAAAATGGGCTGGACTGACTGTTATTGCAACAGCATCTCGAGAAGAAACCGCAGACTGGTGTAGGGATATGGGTGCTGACTACGTAATAAACCATCACAATAACATGATGGAACAGATACGCGAACTGGACATGCATTGGGTGAACTCTATCTTTTGCACAACCCACCTCAGTGATCATTGGGGGACAATGTCTGAACTAATTGAACCGCAAGGCGCCATCGTTCTCATAGACGACCCTGCTGGCCCATTGGACCTTCGGCTGTTCAAAACAAAATCTGTCCGCATTTGCTGGGAATTTGCACTGGTGCGCACCATGTACGACACACCTGATTTACAGATGCAGGGCTTTATTCTTGCTAAAATTGCTCAGCTAATTGACTCGTTCCAAATTCGTTCACCACTTACAGAAACACTCTATGGCCTGACCGCAAAAAATATTCAAAAAGCTCATCTGAGGCAAGAATCGAATACCATGGTGGGAAAACAGGCTATCATCATTTCTCCATAGCATCAGATTTTGTAATTCGCTCGTGCATACCTATAAAGATATGCCACAGGACAGGAACTATAAAGAGTGTAAGCAACGTGGCGGTACATAACCCCGCAACAAAGGTAGCCGCCATGGTACCCCAGTTAAGAGAATAATACGGAATACCGACAGCCATCGGCAATAGCCCCAACGTTGTTGTAAGCGTCGTCAGCAGAATAGGACGCAAACGCACACGCACGCCCTCATATACAACGTCATCCCTGTGCATGCCGCTCTTATACAGATTATTAAGAAAGGCAATAAGCACAAGAGAGTCGTTAACAACAACTCCGGTTACCCCGACAGTCGCGATAAAGCTGTTGATGGTAAATAACGTCCGCGTAAGAAATACGCCATACACAACACCAATAAGGGCAAAAACCACTGCTGAAAGAATAATTAGTGGCTGAACATATGAATTAAACTGGGTTGCTAAAATCATATAAATAATAAGCAGAGCAATAAGAAAGGCAAACATAAGAGATGAATATGACTTCTGGGTTGATTCATACTCACCAGCGAAATTTAACGTTGCACCGGGATATTTTGTACGCACCGTTGAATAATATTTTATAATCTTATTTACGACATATGGCGGTGAAAATGGAGCTCCCGGCTGTATATTTGCAGACAGAGTGATGGCACGCTCTCCCTGAAATCTGTTAAACTGCCCCGGCTCGGTGTATGTCTCAATTTTTACAAGATCACCAAGACGGATAGGCCCCATATTCTCTTCTATTACAGGAATATTCAATGCATCTTCCGGTGAACGCAAAAAACGCTTATCCACTTGCATCCGTAAGTCTATGTCTTCATCATCCGCTCTGAATTCGCCCACAAGAGCCCCATCCAGAATAGAACCAGCCATGCGAGCCACAAGCCTTGGAGTCAATTCGTATTGTGAAACTTGCATTTCATCCGGAATAAAACGCACAATCCTGTTTGGATAGCCAGTGTCCGGCCTCAAATCCACCAGGTATTGTGAAAATTCTTTATTTGTCTTCAGATAGTTCCAGACATCACGGGTAAGCAGATCAACGTTAAGTGTATCACCCCCCATAACTCGAATAGTCAGGTCTTTTCCGGTAGGCGGTCCATCCGATTCCGCCCGAACCCGTACAATCCAGCGATCGCCCCAATGCTTATGCGCATAGGCCGTCATCTCTTTCCGCATTGTGCTGAGATGTGCAATCGGGTCATTCGTCGGGTAATCCGCAAACACTCTTGAGTTAATCTCAGGAAGCTCTACGTTGATAGTTCCGTAATTTGAGCCGTACACCTGCTCGTAATCTTCATTCACATAAAAACCGGCGAACGCGGTAGCGGCTCGTACAACATTTTTCCCTTTAGAATCAATTTCAACGGTTAATTCTTTCAATCTACGGGACACCTCCTGAAGAGAAGTGCCTGCCGGAGCTTCTACATTTACATAAAAAATATTGTAGTTATCGGGAAAAAACTTGATTCGAAGAAGTGGAAGTGTTCCGGAAACCGATACCCCAAAAATAAATAGTGCACCAAGAAACGCTATAAAAACAACGCTGATGCTCTTTGCACGATGCTTCATGAATATACGCAGTATCGAAACCGCACATTCTTTCAGTTTAACCATAAAGGCTTGATCAACTGGTGGAGTATATCCATGGGCAAACCGTTTTACTCCCGGCCAATCATAAAAATGCAAGGGAAGAATCAAAAGGCACTCCAAAAGAGAAGATGCAAGGGCAAAGCTAACCGCTATCGGGATCTGAGCGAAAAATTCCCCTGTTGAACCAGACATTATGAGCATGGGTAAAAATGCCGCGACCGTAGTGCTTGTTGCAGAAATAACCGGCACAGCCACTTCCGCAGCCCCGTCGACAACAGCTGATTTCAACGGCTCACCAAGCTGAATATGTCTGTAAATATTTTCGATTACCACAATAGCGTCATCAACAATAATCCCTGCTACAAGAACAAATGCAAACAAGGTGATCTCATTCAGTGAATTGCCGGTGACCTTCATAAAGATCATCGTAACCAAAAAAGAAAACGGAATACCTATGGTTGTAATGACGGCATTCCGCAACCCCATAACTATCCAGATAATGACCAGTACAAGCGTAATACCTACGAGCAGGTTAGAACCCATCACATTCATGGATTCATCAATAAATACTCTCTGATCCTGAGTAATTACGGGTTGCACTTTGTTTGCAGAAAGTCGTTCTTTGTGCCTCTGAACAATCTGTTCAACCGTATCACATATGGCAATTGCATTCCCCGTACTCTGCTTCATAATAGCAATCGTAATACAATCTTTTCCATTAACGGAAGTAATGACATGAGGGTCACGATATCCAAACTGCGCCTTGGTCATTACATCACCAACTCGAACAAACGATCCCTCGTTATCCCGGCGTAAGATGACATTTTCTATATCTGACTGTGTACGGAATCGTTCGTCCACAACCACAATGTATTCAGATTCTCCTGCATCAAAATCACCCGCAGGAATTGAAACGTTCGCATCCAACAATGCCTTGCGCACATCTTCCAGCGTAATCTTGTATTGGGTCATTTTAGCAGGAGATAAGTCGACATGGTATTCGCGCGAATACTCACCATTCAACCGCACATCCTTGACACCGGGGATACGGGAAAACTCATTTTTCAATTCTTCAGCAATAAGGCTTAATGCTCTGTTGGATCTATTGCCTACAAGGATAACATTAAGAGCAGGCAGCCATTCATCAATGGCAATCTCAGTAAACGTGGGCGGATCCATATCCGCTGGTAAATCATTCTGAATAGACAGCACCTTAAAACGCAGTTCGTCGTACAATTTATGATAATCTGAATCATCAATAAACTTTACCAGAATGGAGCTGTTTTCTCGATATGAACGGGAACGGATGTATTCAACCTGCTCCAGACTATCCAGCGCATCTTCAATTTTCCTTGTCACAAGAGATTCAACATCAGAAGGGGATGCACCGGGAAGAAAGGCACCTATATGCACCTTTCCCATTTTCACATACGGCATCCTGTCTACTGGAATAGTTAAAATACTTATGACACCAAGAATCATAAGCACGAGAAAGGCAAGGTTAACCAGCACCTTCTGATTCAGAGTAAATGCAATTACAGAACGCATAACCTCTCACTAAAAGCCAGTTTGTGGCGGGTTCGTTAAAAAACGCTCTCCAACTGAAATGTCTTTGGAACGCACACGCTTGGTACCACGCTGATATCCATCCCCCATAACAATAACCGGAACTTCTTCACCTGACTCCCGTATAAGAAATGCTTCTTCGTACCCTTGAACCAGTGCACTTTCCGGTACAACGATGGCGCCCTTGGCCTCTTCCATCGGAAGATACAAATCAGCTCGAATCCCCCCGCGCTTTTCGACAGGAAATGTATCTATAGCTAATTCCACTTCTATCTTACGCATCTCGGAATCGAAATCAGGGGAAACATATTCAATACGCGCGGCAACTTTTTGGTTTAATTCTGGCAATTCCAGTTCAATTTTATCCATTTTTTGCAACGTAATAAGTTCGGAAGGAGTAAGGGCGAACGAAACGAGCAACACATTGAAATTACCAATTTTTGCCAGTTCATCACCGTCGTGAACCAATTCTCCCGGTTCAATATACCGTTCAATAACCCGCCACCCCACGGGCGCAACTATAGAATGGCGATTCTTATGCTCCCGCAAAATCATCTCTTCAACTTTCAGGGCATCTATTTCTTCGCGTGCTGAGTCTAAATCACGCTTTAGAGCATCCAGAGTAGTCTGTGCTGCATAGTCTTTAGCTATGAGAGAACGATACCTTTCAGCTTCTTTTGAATAATAAGTAACAGCACTTTTAATTGCTTCCTGCTTCTCAAGATTACGGCGGATATCAAGATCAACGAATATAGAATTCAGGCGTGCAAATACGCCATCCGGTTTAATTACATCTCCAACATCAGCATACACAGCAATACATCGAGCATTTTCTTCACTGGAGACGGTTATAATAGTTCGCGGACGAGTAAAGCCTGTCATATGCACATGCCGTTTGGCTGCCTTAGCAACGAAGACCTTTTCGCAATGTGCAACTTCAATACAGACAAGAGTGAGTATCAGGATAAGAAAGGAAATTTTACGCCACATATGCGCTCCTTCAAATCTGACAAAGAATACAAGACGCATATTCAATTAGTACCTAAAACACACAAGCAACAACAGGATTACCTTATTGATTTCTTGTTATTTTTACAAAATCCCCAACCAATAAGAGTTAGTTCATGACGAAAATTCCACAAAAAAAAGCTGCCCTTCTTTACGAAGGGCAGCCTTGCTGTTTTCTCTTGTTAACTAGCCGTTACTTGGAGGCCATTGCCTTACGCAATGCAAGCACGGTTG
The DNA here is from genome assembly GCF_000384815.1 of Halodesulfovibrio aestuarii DSM 17919 = ATCC 29578. Taxonomy (NCBI): domain Bacteria; kingdom Pseudomonadati; phylum Thermodesulfobacteriota; class Desulfovibrionia; order Desulfovibrionales; family Desulfovibrionaceae; genus Halodesulfovibrio; species Halodesulfovibrio aestuarii. The sequence goes on along the minus strand of NZ_ARQF01000021.1, from coordinate 238,033 downwards.
CAGTTATGTCATCTGCACCTACAATCTCAGAAACAATTGCACAGCAACGGGCACCGTGCTGTGCCACATCCTGAATATTGTGCAGCTTGATTCCGCCGATGGCTACGTGCGGTATGCTATGTTGCTTAGTAACATACTCAAGATATTCATATCCAACCGGAGCACAGACATCTTTTTTAGTCTGGGTCGCGAAAATCGGCCCTACACCAACGTAGTCCGCGCCAAGTTCAATAGCACGCTTACATTCTTCTGGTGTGTGGGTGGAAAGCCCGATAATTTTATCTGCACCAAGAAGCTGACGCACTTTAGGTACTGGTATATCTTCTTGTCCGACATGTACGCCGTCTGCATCACATAGAATAGCGATGTCTACATAGTCGTTAACAATAAACTTACAACCTGCCTGCCTTGTCATGGCACGAATCTGTAAACATTCATCCAGCATTACGCCAGATTTTTTGTCTTTTTCTCTATATTGAAGAACTTTAATGCCAGCCTTAAGCATGGCATCAACCACTTCAATATTAGACCGGCCTTTGGACAAACCTTCGTCGGTCAATGCATAGATATCGGTATCTAAAATTTCTTGAAAATTCATACTACTTCCCCAAAATATGCGTTAGCACTACATCTGCCTGCATAGCGGCTGCCATAAGCACTTTGGGCGCCATAGGCGGATGATCGGCAATATCAGTTGTAAAATCACCAACAAGAACAGCATCATCACGAATTTTTCGTTTCTGCATATACGGTTCACCCCAGCCTGCCATACCGGAAGCTGAGACAAACAGACGCGAATCAGACAAATACAACTCTGCCATCATCTTTTTACCGTCAACACTGTCCAGAGCTTCAAGAATAATATCACAGCCGGCAAAGTATTGCGGTGCGGTGTGTGGTGTTATCCGAGCATTATGTGTCGTAATGGTCAAGGTATTGTCTATTCGGAGCAGGTTAGCCCTGCACACTTCAACTTTTGACAACCCAAGCTGATCTTCAAAAAAGAACTGTCTGTTCAGATTTGAAGAGTCCACTACATCATAATCCACAATGACAAAGTTCCGGATGCCGCTTCGAGCTAACATAAAGGCACTGTTAGACCCCAACCCGCCGCAACCGGCAATCCCCACAGTCACAGAAGCAAGTTTTTGCATCTGCTCTGGAGTAAGATAACGAGCCAAGCCAGCCTGCAATACGGAATGAGTACCCATACGATCTTCCTGCATGAACTAAAAAGGTTGCCAATCTTTAAATACAGGCTGGAACCCTTTTGATTCAATTGCTCTGCACATTTCTTCAACGCTGCGAGGATCTGAGATATCAAATTGCGCGGTACCGTTATCTTCAGCCGTATGCCCTCCAACTGCAGTGGTAACGCCGGCAGACATTTTGGTAACACCAAGCGGCATCATGTTATCACGCAGTGATGCAGATTCACGAGTTGATACAGTGATACCCACATTATGCAGAAAAATACGCAGCGCCAGAACGTACTGTACTAAATTCCTGTCCGTCACAATGGATGCAGGTTCATATGATCCCACATGCGGACGCATTCTCGGTGGTGAAATAGCAATGCTTGTTCCCGGGTAGTTATCCTGTAAGTACCCTGCATGCAGACCTGTAAAAAATGCATCGCGCTGCCATACTGCCTCCAGTCCGAGCAGCGCACCAATGGTTACCGAACGAAATCCTGCCTGACACCCACGTTCCGGAGCATCAAGTCTAAAATCATAATTACGTTTCGGCCCCTTAGGGTGCAATTCTTTATAGAGCGTTTTGTTGTACGTTTCCTGAAAAAGAGTCAGCCCGTCAACGCCGCATGTTTCAAGGTACGCGTATTCATCCTGTGTCAGCGCGTAAACTTCGATACTGACCGAAGGGAAGTACTCGCCTAAAATTTTGGCACAGTCTCCAATATACTCTACTGTCGACTTAGACGGGGCATCTCCCGTTAGAATAAGGAGATGCTTCAATCCGGTTGCCGCAATTGCTTCACCTTCTTTACGTACCTCATCCGCAGAAAGTTGTGATCGCGGAATACGGTTTGCAGTATTAAATCCGCAATATACACACTGGTTGGTACAAAAGTTTGCAAGATACAGTGGTGTAAAGAGTTGAATTGTCTTTCCAAAGTGACGCATAGAAATGCCATTGGCTTTCTGTGCCATGGCCTCAAGCATGCCCTCCGCTGCAGGAGAAAGCAACGTCAGGTAATCGAGTGGCGTCAACGAGTGCTTTGCAAGCACTCTCTCCACATCGGCAGGCGTAACTGCTGCCAGATACGTTGCCATATCCAACGAATCGTACTGCGAAAGAATCTCAGAAAATCCCATGTTACATACCGCCTAAAAAGCCGGTCAAAGGAGATGAGGCATCAGCAGTGCCTGTTGATACGGTTGCAGTCTGCGCAAGATACGCAGCGCGGCCTGCACGGACAGCTTCACCAAAAGCCCGCCCCATTGCCACAGGGTCTCCGGAGGCTGCGATGGCGGTATTTACCAGACAAGCTGCTGCACCCATTTCCATAGCCTCACACGCCTGAGACGGAGCGCCTATTCCTGCATCAACAATAATCGGTAATGCAATCTCATCAATCAGAATACGAACCATTTCTTTTGTCATCAGCCCGCGGTTACTGCCGATAGGAGCACCAAGAGGCATTACGGCTGCGGCTCCGGCATTCACCAGATCGCGCGCAACATACAAATCCGCATTTACATACGGCAGAACAACAAACCCTTCTTTAGCAAGGATTTCTGTAGCCTTTGCGGTTTCGTACCCGTCCGGCAATAAGTATTTATTGTCGGAGATAACTTCAATTTTAATCCAGTCACCACACCCGGCCGCGCGCGCCAAGCGAGCAATTCGAACTGCTTCGTCGGCATTGCGCGCACCGGAGGTGTTCGGCAACAGTTGCATGTGCTCAGGGATGTGCTGCATTACATTCCCTGTTGCAGCGTTTGTGTCGACTCTTCGTAACGCTACAGTGATAACCTGAGATCCGGACGCTTCGCACACATCAGGAATGATTGTATCTGAGCCATATTTACCGGTTCCGGTGAAAAGTCTGCTGGTCAGGCTGACTCCGCCGATAACCAGTGCGTCGTTGTTGTTCGCTTCCATTAGCCCCCTCCTACGAATTGCAGGATTTCCAATACATCCCCGTCATTAAGTACGGTAGTTCCAAAATCATCAGCCTTCACAACGGTTCGATTCAGTTCTACGACAATCGCTTTTACATCCACGCCGTTGCCCTGCAGATATTCAAGCAGGGTTGTGTCGTCATTGCACAGTTGCATCTGACCATTTACAGTTAGCTGCATTATAGGGTTCCTTTGCTGCTTTAATCGCATAAAAAAAGCTTGCACGAAGGCAAGCTCAGAATACGAGTTAAGTACTTAGCCTTCCTCCGGCGGTATAAACCGCGTCAGGTTCAAAGGGTCTGAACACAACGTTCACTCTCAGCCCGAAGGCTCCCCTAGCTGTATGTTGACACACCCTGTATCCCGTAAAACGTCGTACGTTTTACGCTACAGGCATAAAAAAAAGCTTACCCCTTCGGATAAGCTTATAGTTCTCATAAACAGTTTCGCTTTCCTCCGGTGGTACAAACCACATCAGGTTCAAGGGTCAGAACTCCTACGCTCACTCTCAGCCTGTTAAGGCCCCCCTAGCTGTTGGAATATACATAGTAAGGATTAACAATCCTGTAAAGCTGTTTATTTAATCAATCTCACTTTTTCCATGATAATTCCTTATTTTCATTTATTATAATGAATAAAACACATTCGGCATAGACCTCTTGATCCGTGCTACTTTTTTATATATCGTCACACGGACGCGATAATTTGTTGCCGTTATACACCTTCAATCTAACGGTGCAACATTCAGCAAACCCAGCAGGAGCCAATATGCGTTTACCAGCCATAACACTTGCACTGATCATCACCTGTGTTCTTACAACCTCCGCCTTTGCCCATAGAGTAAACATTTTTGCATGGGCAGAGGGAACAACAATACATACGGAATCTTTTTTCTCCAGTGGAAACAAGGCACAAAATTGTGCTGTAACCGCTACTGACAAAAAGACAGGAAAAACAGTTGCAAAAGGTACCACCGACACAAACGGAGAATGGTCTTTCACCCTTTCTGCTGACGCCATAAAGGCCAAGGATCCTATTATTATTGCATTGGATGCCGGCCAAGGGCACGCGGGCGCATGGACACTTGAAGCTGAAGACTACACAGACGCAGCTCCTGTTTCAGCTCCGGTAGCAGAAAGTCAATCAAGCGAAGTGGTGAAAGCAGAAGCACCTGCACAGAAAGCAACAAACAACGCCGCAACGGTCACCCTGACCAAGAGCGAACTTGATACGCTCATACGAAACGCCGTTCGACAGGAACTTATTCCTGTGAAGGCAAAAATTGGAAAACTTAGCGCTGAAGTTCTGCAGCCAACAGCAAGCATGAAGGATATCTTCGGCGGAATCGGCTATATACTCGGACTCCTCGGACTTGCAGCTTTCATGCACTACCGTAAAAAAGCCTAACATCATCTGTTGAAGTCTGATGCCATCTGCGTTTTACGCCTGCATATTGCTCTTCTTTCATAAAAACACTATGACGCGGCAGACATCTTATGAAAAAGGAGCCCTGCATGGCTAAATCCAAAAAAGACCAACAGAAGATAAAAAAGCGCATTGCTGCCATAAAACGCCGTAAAGCATCTACTGCTGACGATTTCTCCGACACCGTGATGAAATTTTGTAAACCGCTTCTTGCGGAATCCGAAAGCCTGAGCGGAGACGACAATGCCATCGGTCTTGGCGTATTTGCGTGGAACGCATCTTTTCTTCCACGCGACCGTTGGGAAGACGGCCTGCACCGCTCTCTTGCACAATTTGACCTGACTGACGAAACCAAGACCACGCTTGTCGATATCGTAGAAGAAATGGTTCGCCAAAAAGAAGTAATGCACCCGAACGATCTACGTGTCATTACAGACTACAAAGTACACGAAACAGAAGAAGGCCCTATCCTCACAGTTGATGCCAAGCTTGCTAAAAAAGCTCTGTTGCCTTCTTTCAAAGGTGTTCCTTCCGAATAACTTTATCTTCGACATGTAGTTATTACCGACGCACAGGATTCATAGAACGATAAAAACCCGCTTGTTACAGCGGGTTTTTTTATTACAGTACAGTACAGTACAGACATGAACCTGCTAGTCAGGACCAGGACAGGCAACATTAGTCAGATCTTCTATTTTGCCATTTTTAATGCGCCAGTCATAAATGGCCTGCATGTCCATGAACATCTGGAAGAGCTGGAAGAAGCCGTGCCAGTGAGCATAATCAGGCCCGTTCATAGCGGCACCTTGACGGGCTCGACGGCCTTCATGATGCCAGAGGTAGTACATCAGCCGCTGGAAGCCGTCCTTCCAAGGATCGTCACCAAGTAGTTTCTTCTCAGCGAGTTCTTTCTTCATAGCTACAGCTTTATCCCAGTAGATATTATAGAGCGCAACAGAAGCATCAAGTGTAGCCATTGTTGAATCTGTATGGAGTGTGGAGTGGCAGTTCGTACATACCAAACGCATACGTTTGGCACCTTCTTCACCAGCGCCGCGTGTGCCTGATCTAATCTCAGAACGCTTACTGTAGAGTTGCCACTTGAGACGTGTTTCAGGATTATGGGTAGTACTCAATTCACCAATGCCACTCAAATGACATACAGCACAAGTAGGGGCATCATAATCTCCCGGTTCCCATGTATCCGGTGCTGCACCAAAATTCCAATCTGCTTCATGAGCAGCATAAATCTGACCATGTTTGGATTGCTCATAAATTTCAATATTCGGATGGTCTGGCCCAAGATGGCAAGTACCACAAGATTCCGGTTTCCGTGCTTCAGCAATAGAGAACATATGACGGGTGTGGCATACAGAACAGTTCCCTACAGAACCGTCCGGATAACGCTGACCGGGGCCGGCAGGCCATGTCATGTTGACAGGCTTATTGTCAGCACCGAGTTGAATAATAGTACCGTGACACATCTGACAACCGGAAGCACGTGGTGCCATGCCTTCAGGGCTGTTACGATCAACACCGGTAAACTCAAGACCTTCGTAGTAATACATCAACTTATTGAAAGTCGGATTATTCATAATAGGCTCTGATGCCGGTTTTGCATGAGAACTTTCAAGGAACTGCGATACCTCTACAGGATGGCAACGGGAACAGGTTTTTGAAGAAACCATCGGACTGGTGTAAATATTTGTTCCCCGAACGCCGTTACACTGACTGGCCATTGGAGAAGTTTTTTCTACAACATGGCAATCATAACAAGAAACCTGCGCATGAGCCATGCGCCCGTTTCTCCAGTTATCTACAATACCGGGAGTTTCCTTTGCATGGCATTCAATACATTTTTTAGCCGCTTCAGAAAGGCCACGCTGTACGAGAATCTGCTTGTGTATTCCTCCAAGGGTTGCATCCCCCTGTGACATAGCTTTTGGTACTTTCTGCACACTCTCCTGAGCCACGGCATATCCAGCACCCAAGATGCTGCATATAACCATTGCAAGCATGATTACCAAAGTCCTCCGTATCATCATTCCTTTTCCTCCACACACGTTCAGGTTTCCACTTGTAACTGCAGTTATGAATCCCTGTTAAAATACTTATTCACGTAATACATCATGTCCTTATGCCCTGCATGCTCGTGGCATTTTACACACCGTAATTTATTCTCTTTCCGTAAATATTCGCGGTGCGCCAAAATACCTTTAATACCAATTTTCGGTGCTAATAATTTTGCATGACATTTCCGACAGGATTCATCGTACGTAAACTCTTCACGGTACTTCCGCCGCTGTGACCAGTCATACTCATAGGGGTCTATAATCATATTCATTATGATATCACGTGTACCGGTATACGCCTTTGCTGCAACGTACTCTACGAGAGTGCCATGTGGCAGATGACAATCAACACATTGGGCAACAACCCCTTGTGGGTTATCCCCTCCGTGTACCGATGCAGCCCACGCCTGCCTGAACGGTTTCATAGAATGACACGTCACACAAAAAGTATCAGTATTCGTCAATGTAATCATATGACCCGAGGCCAATACTAAGACGATACTTAATACCACACCGGCTACACCCCCTACCAACAATAGTTTTTTTCGGTACTTCCTATCGTTGCTCTGAGGCATAAACCTCCCCTTTGCCAACATTTAAAGGGTAAAATAAAAACATTTCAGCAATATTAACATATTATATAAACATCCGCATTATAATTCTCACTTTGTTACTCTAAAATACATCATTTCCAAGAGACAGCACAAAGTTCGCGATATGTTCTTCTAAACCCCAAAGCAAAGAGTACAAAAAAAGCCCCGCATCAACTGCGGGGCTTTGCACAATATAAAAATTTTTAGCTAGTCCTGTTCTAAAACCAAATCAGATCTCGTGGGACGAATGTAATACCGATAATAACCAACAACGTTACTCATGAGAAAAAAGCTTTCCAGCGCGATAGCTGATGGTGACCAGACAACAATATTATGTACAATCCACAGCGCTACTCCAAAAAATGTAACCTCGCGCAGGCGTTTATCTGTTTTGGAAAAGGCTGCAAGAGTGAGCACAAAGGTTGCTCCAAAGCTAAGAATGCTGACCAAGCCTGCGTATGTCCACAGGGTGCCTGCCACTGCAAGGATACAGAAAAAATACATCCATCTACGTTCGGTTGTATATCCGCTCACAGCATAACGGGCTCCGGATACCCCCATCAGTACTGTTGCTGTCCATTGCTCAAGAAGTAAAAAATGTACGGCCATAAAAAAACATGCAGCAGCAATAGCGTGTAGAATATATTTCCTATTTTTAAATTGGAAAGACAGAAGATCAAAAACGAGTGCTACGCCAACAAGCATTTGTGAAATGACGAATACAGACATCATAATCCTTGAGTAAAAACGATGTATAAATTTATCAAAACAAACCGCATAAAAAACGTTACCAGAGTACAAGTAACCAGAAGATAGTATGCCGAATTTAATCTTTTTTTCGATCCAAACCCTAGCTGGCTATACAACACAGCACAACACATCCCCAAACATTATCAGATTTCTTATAATAAATATATGTTCTACAAAAAAAAGCTGACACCATTTCGCGTTGACAGCTGAAAGATACAGAACCCAACCATCTGAACCTCCCCAAAGCTACCCTGGTATTTACAGTGACATACGAGTTTAGCCCCCGAAAAATGTCTTCTGCATGCATCCCTACAAACCAGATCACTTATTGCATCAACATCGCGAAACAATGTCAGCAAGTAACTACTAAAATGAGAATATCGCCAAGACAAGCAAAAAAGTCATTATTCAGTAAAAACTATAGAGTTACAAACACACCCAACCACACTTAGTGACATTGTTTGCTCGATTTTTTTTGACATCTTCTACCTAGTATATACGTCACGCCTATGCGATACGTAATCGGTACAGTACCTCCAGATTTTTTATATCTTCAGCAAGGTCCTCTCCTTTAGGAGTTTCAAGCACCATAGGTAAATCAATAAATCTTGGATCATTTACTAAACGTGCAAAAGTTTCCTCTCCCAATAATCCCTGCCCGATGTGGTCATGTCTATCAAGATGACTCCCCAACGCACCTTTAGAGTCATTAATGTGCATAAATTTCAGCCGGTTCATACCGACAACTGTTTCAAACTCTGCAAATGTCGCCGCATATCCTTCTTCTGTCGCAAGATCATATCCAGCGGCATATGCATGACAAGTATCAATACACACGCCAAGCCTATCAGCCTTAGCAGAACTCTGTAAAATAGCAGCTAGCTCTTCAAAAGATCGCCCGAGCGTCGTACCTTGCCCTGCTGTATTTTCCAATAACACCATGACGCGATTGGTACGGGACTCAACCAATGCTCTATCCAGATTTTTTGCAACCCGTTCTAAGGATTCTTCAACTCCGCCTCCCAGATGGGCACCGGGGTGCATCACAACATATGGAATATTTAGTTGCTCTGCGCGCTCAAGCTCATGTGTAAACGCTGCAACAGACTTCTCCACCCCCTCCTCTTTCGGAGAACCCAGATTGATAAGATACGAATCATGCGCCGCAATCGGATAGTTCCCCCACTCTGCGCAAGCTCCAAGAAATGCATCTATCTGTTTTTGCTCCAACGGCTTGGATTTCCACTGCCGTTGATTTTTCGAGAATATCTGTAAGGCCGTTCCGCTCACACGCATTATACGCTCAACAGCTTTTTCCAACCCACCCGCAATAGACATATGGGCACCAAAATATGGCATGATTTCCCCTTATATTAAGTATTAACTGTATGTTGCACGCAGGCTCAGGGCATCAATGTACAAAGACTTTGGTACAGCGTGTTAGTATCCATTTATTGTTCACGGCATCCATTGTCCACAGTAAAAACATACGCTATAACGCCTCATTCATAGCATATGGGAGTATAGGATGTCGTCACCAATGAAATACAAATTTAATCTTTCTGACACAGTAGGCACTGTTGGATACGTTTCCTGTGAACCGCCAGCAGATATGACCTTTGATGAAGCACTCGCATATCTTGAAGAGCACCCGCTTGACGATTTTATGCACAAACACCTGCTCACAACCATCCGGACATTTGATCAAAAAAAGTTCAAAACCCTACTTAACACAGCAGTAAAAGAGTACACTGTCATTAAGCCTGTTCTTGCGGCACTACTCTACGAAACATGTTTGCTGTACGGTAAATTTTCCAAATTGCTTGCGTTGTTTCCAAACGATGCCACAGAACAATTACAGGAACATACTCCTCTTATATATATCCGTTGGTATAAACGCGAAGACAAATACGACCATATTGCATGGATTACCAAATTTAAAGAAAACATTCACGAACATAGAATGCTACCCTTACCGGATGTTGCAGAAGATTTCGATCTTCCGATGCTTTATGAACCAAACACTGAGGAATTCATAACCGCCGCAACAATTCGTGAGGAACTGCTGAAGACACCATATGACACCCCGTGGACTCGCCCCCCTGCTCAGGACACAACAGAGCTCGCACTCAAAAGGTTAAACCAAACGCCACTGTTTGCTGATGTTGAAATGCGTCATATCGCATCTCTGTCACCAATTGCTCTTCTGCGCCGCTGGAATATTGATCTTACCGTTAAAAACGGAGCTCTGGACTACACCCTGCAAGGCCATGCCACATCATACGGCCGTGGACTTGCCCTCGTAGACGCACGGGTCGGTCTGACCATGGAAATTGTAGAGCGCTCTTCTTCATTTGTTTCTTTTGACCACACAGGTGTACTTAACTCGCTGAAAGAGCATCCCCTTACACATGCCAGGTATTCAGAACTTATGGCTCAGGGAATAACAGCATTTGACCCTAATTTACTTTCTCTTGAAGTCCCATACGAAGATGAAAAGCTCTACTGGATAGAGGGCCATACACCAAAGCTTAATGGAGAAGGATACGAGCCTATCCTCGTACCAGTCCAGATGGTGTACATGTTCTGTAACTTAGATGAAATATCACTCTTCTCTTCACCGGGATCAACAGGCCTTGCTTCGGGAAACATCCTTGAAGAAGCTAAGGTTGCAGCGCTTATGGAAATTTTTGAACGCGACGCAGAAGCAACAAAACCATTCAATAAAAAAGAATGCTTTATCCTCACCACGGAAGACCAAAAGCTCAATATGCTGCTAAACGACTACGCAGCACGCGGCGTTCATGTCATGTTTCAGGACATCACAACTGAATTCGGTATCCCCTGCTACTATGCATTTGTCATGGGCAAACGCGGCGAAGTATACCGTGGTACAGGATCTGGTTTAGATGGCAGAAAGGCCATTGTATCTGCCTTAACAGAAACCCCATACCCATATCCGCAAAGCCCGCCGTCTGCACCAGCACTTCACGGCATCGAAACACGAAAACAGGGAGAGCTTCCTGACGTTTCTATGGAAGACCCTATCCGCAACTTACAGATGCTTGAAAAAATGCTCATCGCGAATAACAGGCGTCCTGTCTATGTTGAACTTGCGCGAAAAGACCTCCAGTTCCCAGTGGTCAAGGCGCTCATTCCAAACATGGAGCTAACAGCAGATTTCGACTCATTCACCCGCGTGAGTCACAGGCTGTTTACTAACTATCTGCGTATGGAAGAGTAACTGAAATTACGGTGAGGCAACGCCGATGAAGGCCTCTACTCCATTTACAATGCAGCCAGAGTTTTCCGGAAGGAAAACTCTGGCTTTTTTCTGTCATTCAAATCACCGTGCAGCGCCTGCCTTACAACAAAGACCTCACCCCTTTTTCTCTTTTATAGACATTCTTTGTTTTATTTACAGGTAATTATTGACATTATTACCATTTTACATCTTATACTATTCAATAAATTAGCAGCATGAGCATCGCTAAACTGATTATTACACGTCACCTATCCTAATTTGTACTTGTTCAGCCACTCCTCAATTCTGCTTCGATTACGTCACCTGCTCACCTGCCCCCGTGTTTACAGAGGTATCCGGCATTATAATGCTACAGGCATATCCCGTCTTTTTTCATAACGGCAAATAGACGGTTCCTCTTATGTCTGTATTGTTACTGCCCATGTTTATTGTAGCGTACATGACATTGCTACTTTTAATAAGGAGGAATGGTAATGGCAGAACAAAACAAACAACCAGATGTTGTTGTTGATAAAGGACATGCCAGTTGGTCTGACTTAATCAAACTTGAAGACTATTGGGCTATATGGCTTGGTTTTGCTATTCTGGTCATCGGTCTCATTATTTATCTACCTAATGAACCAAAGAATTTACACACAACTATTGCAGCGTCTAACGCAATTATGGAGCTGGAAGCGAACAAAGCACCATTTAAAACTATTGAATATTACAAGGCTGCGGACGCAAAGAACTTAAAAGCAACGTCCTCTTCTATTGCAAAAATAATTAAAAAATTCCAAAGCAAACCACATGGCTGGTCTACTAATCTGCTTGACACATTCTTTATGGATAGCAAACGGGCCGGGGATAAAAAATCCGCCGCTGTTATTAAGTACGAAAAAGCTAAACAAGCTGCTGCAGAAGCTCTCGAAACAGCAACTATTGCGCAGAAAGCTGCTGCTGAAGCAAGCTTTAGCAATGCAGAGCTAAACCAGAAAGCGTCAGACGCAATCAGTGATTGGCGCAACAAAAAATTTGCAGCAGGTAAAGCTAAAAAGAAAACAAAAGTAACAGCATACAACCAGATTACATGGCTTATTCTGCTGTATATTGTTCTCGGTATCTTCTTTGCTATTGGCCGCGGAGCTATGGGACACAGCCCTGTTAAGTTCTTCATTGGCTTCTTCTTCGTTTTCGCAGTTGCCACACTCGCATATGTAGCAGCACAGCAAAGTACCATGAAAGGACTTGGTATCGGATACGCAGCATGGGCAATACTATTCGGCCTTCTCATCTCGAACACAATAGGTACCCCCAAGTGGGTAATGCCTGCCGTTCAAACAGAGTATTTTATCAAAACCGGACTTGTTCTTCTGGGTGCGGAAGTACTCTTCAGTAAAATCGTAGCGATTGGTATCCCCGGTATTTTCGTAGCATGGGTGGTAACACCGATTGTGCTCATTTCCACATTCATTTTCGGTCAGAAAGTGGTAAAAATGCCATCGAAAACACTGAATATAGTTATCTCTGCAGATATGTCCGTTTGTGGTGTTTCCGCAGCTATTGCCACCGCAGCAGCCTGTCGTGCTAAAAAAGAAGAGCTCACCCTTTCAGTTGGTCTTTCTCTGGTATTCACATCCATCATGATGATACTTATGCCTGCATTCATTAAAGCTGTAGACATGCCATTCATTCTCGGTGGTGCCTGGATGGGTGGTACAATCGATGCCACAGGCGCAGTAGCCGCAGCTGGTGCTTTCCTTTCACAAAAAGCACTGTACGTTGCTGCAACTATTAAAATGATCCAGAACGTGCTTATCGGCATAACAGCATTCGGTGTTGCTATTTACTGGTGCGCCCGCGTTGATTGTACCCCTGGCCGTTCTGTAAGCGCATGGGAAATATGGTACCGGTTCCCAAAATTTGTGCTCGGCTTCCTTGCCGCATCCGTATTATTCTCTTGGATTTACGCATCGATGGGGCCGGATGTTGGCTACGCAATGGTTGACCATGGTGTAATCCGCGGCTTCTCAAAAGCTTTCCGTGGCTGGTTCTTCTGCCTCGCCTTCGTATCCATCGGTCTTGCGACAAACTTCCGAGAGCTTGGTCATTACTTTAAAGGCGGCAAACCGCTGATCCTGTATGTCTGCGGTCAGACCTTCAACCTTATGCTTACACTGACAATGGCGTACATTATGTTCTACGTGGTATTCCCTGAAATCACTGCGAAGATCTAACGTAAAACGATAAAGGACAACCATATGCAAAAAAGCAGCGCTAACCGCTTTTTATCGTTCGTATCCGGAGCTTTCATAATCTGGCTGTTTATGTTCGTACTCTCTCCGATGCTGCTTAACCATGTTGAATCTGCCAACACTCTTGCAACGTTCATTGAGCAAAACGACATTAACTCCGGAGCAATTTACTGGACAGATGTTGAAATAACCGCCGATGCAGAGCTGGGGGCACGGTCCACTGTAACGTATCTCCCGAAAGGGAAGTAATAGAACAAATAAAAAAGGGAGCGGTATGGTACCGCTCCCTTTTTTTGTATATTCATTGCACCTTCACCTACAGGAGAATCCCCTCGCAGACTATGTGCTTCAATGTAGCTTACTCAGCTTTTTTTTTACCGTTCTTACGTGCCCACCAACTTCTGTCAGGACCTTTGTACCACCAGTCCGTGTGGTCTGTTTCAGTGATACGTTGAGCAAGTTCACGACCTACTTCTGTACGCAGACGCGGCAAGGCGCCCTGTATCCACTTCCCTGCGTACTTATTACCTAAATCAAACTCTTCCTTAAGATTCAGGATAAGGTCAATCTGGTCTGCATCCTGAGCAAGTTTCGATTCTGGAGATTCCGCTTCTTCCAGCTCATCCCAGTACGGCAAAACCAGAGACTCAAGCCCGGTTCCTTCCAGCGCATGTTCAAATGCCGCTTTTGGGTCGCTAGTATTGTAAATACGGTTTACGTAGTTGAAGTCGCCAATTCGAGCCTCATGAAAATCATGGAACAGACACATCATTGCCGTATGAACAGGGTCTGCTCCTGCTTCATTAGCAAGAACAAAACCAACAATGGCTGTTCTAAAAGAATGCTCTGCAACGTTCTCGCTGCCGGAACCCAAAAACTGATACCCACTACGCGGAGTCTTGCGCAACATACCCGCTTCAAACAAAAAGTCAGCGAGTCGGGTAAGCTTCTCACGTCCTTGTAAATTTACCTGAGGATCACAGGCTGTCATCATCTATCTCCTGTCCTGATCAAAACATGATGCTCTATTAGCTGAATATTTTACCTTTTGCTAAAATACTCTCGTATAAAAGCATTTGCCGCAATTCATACGCTCTTTACGCATCACTGTACAGCCGCACATTTCTCATAAGAGCATATTGACAGCATACTCATATAGCCATATTGCTAAATGGCTATTCAGGAGAATACATGGATAACTTCATTAGAATTACAAAGGCACTATCTGATCCCACACGAGTTCGTATACTTGGGTTACTGCTCGATGGAGAAGTTTGCGTATGCAACATTGCGAGAGTTGTGGGCGTGGCACAACCTACAGTTTCGCGTCATTTAAAACAGTGCACCGATGCCGGATTGACCATCGGGCGCAAGGCTGGCGGATGGACGCATTATCGCCTCGCAACAGACAGCACTGACATTTATATTTCAACGTTTTTAGAGTTGCTGCAGCAAGCTGTAAAAACAGACGACGAATTTATGGCATTACAGGAAAATTTACAGACCTTGAAAAAGGCAACAACCATTCTTTAACGAGGGCATGACTATGAAACCACTGGAATTCACCCCACCAAAACAAAAAGAAGAAAAATGCTGCTGCTCCACATCTGGCCAAACTCCAGATAACAGCGGAGAGTTCGCAGCCAAAGCATTCGGTACTCCCCAAAAGGAAAACGAAGTGCCAATAAACCCATTTGCATCACCATGCGCTTGCGGTTCCGCTCCCGTACAGGATAAAAAAGCACGTTTTTCACTTTCCTTCTACGGTATTGTCGGAACAGTTGTCCTGATAGGATGGGGGTTACTCTACTCCCAGTTACCAAGCATTGCGGACGCCCTTACAGGTATGGTTCCCGGCGTTACTGCTGGCAGCCATCTCTCAGAATCAATCCGGTTCTTCTTATATGATACTCCAAAAATTCTGCTGTTACTAAGCCTGGTAGTTTTCGCAGTAGGTATTCTTCGCACATGGATTACACCGGAACGCAGCCGCAAATACCTTAGCGGAAAAGAGTCTCTTGGCAATGTTATTGCGGCATGTGTAGGTATTGTCACACCTTTCTGTTCCTGCTCTGCGGTACCGCTCTTTTTAGGGTTTGTTGCAGCAGGCATTCCGCTTGGCGTGACATTCTCATTCCTTATTGCAGCGCCGATGGTGAACGAAATTGCACTGGTTTTACTGTACGGTTTATTCGGATTCAAAGTTGCAGCCTTATACCTTGTCACTGGCGTTACCATCGCAGTTATTGCGGGATGGGTACTCGGAAAAATGAAGCTGGAGAACTTGCTGGAACCATGGGTTCGCCAAATTCGTGATGACGGTAGCAACAAGTCCCCGGTATACCCAAGCTTTGCTCACCGCTTAGATTTCGCATGGGATTCTGTTGTAGATATTCTGAGCAAAACATGGCTGTACATTGTTATTGGTATCGCAGTTGGAGCAGGTATCCACGGTTATGTTCCAGAAGGTGCCATGGCTTCCATCATGGGCAAAGACGCATGGTGGAGTGTTCCTGCTGCAGTCGCCATTGGTGTACCAATGTATGCCAGCGCTGCAGGTATCATCCCGATTGTTTCTGCATTGCTGGGTAAAGGTGCGGCGCTGGGTACCGCGTTAGCTTTTATGATGTCCGTTGTGGCGCTCAGTCTTCCTGAAATGGTTATTCTTAGAAAAGTGCTCAGCATAAAGCTCATCTCTATTTATGTAGCTATTGTTGCTTCCGGCATCCTGCTTGTGGGCTTCTTATTTAACATTGTTATTTAGAGACGCAACACATCAAAAAATACAAAAAAAGCGTCATGGAGTTTTCCATGACGCTTTTTTTTGCATTAAAGACAAAGCTGCTTAACCGACATCCCCCAGCCCCAAATGCCTATGTTCTCAAAATGCAACCATGTCTCCCTATAAAAATTACCCCCGACTACCCCACCGTTTTCCGAACACCCAAAAAAGAATCAGTGTCGCTAATGCTCCAAGCGTATCTGCGAGCATATCCTTTTGAGCATCCCAGACGTCACCCTGACTGCCTAAGAATTCAAGACCGGACTTGCCCCCCTCAATTACGGCATATTGCCATTCCACAATCTCATACGCCGCCGCAACGGACATAATGCTGAATAAGGCAAAAAGAGTTGTCACAATTGGACCGGCCAACTTTCTCCGAACAAACAGTTCTGCAATCGGATACGCATAAAACCCAACAGCAAAATGCCCTATCCTATCAAAATGATTACGTTCAAACCCCAATAAATCTGTCACCCACTCAAAAGGAACACCTGCAAAGGTGTAATGCCCACCAATGGTATGCCAAAACAACCAGACCGCCATTAGGCCGTACGAAATGTTTGAAAATCTAAAAAGCGGAAAGGTGATACAAAGCAAAAGAAAAATTCCGGCAACAGGGATAACCTCAGCTACCCACACTTCTCTTGATACAGGCGCGATGCCCATTATACCAAAGAAAAAAATAAAAACTACGGCAAGAATAAATGGAAAATTCTGTGCAGTAAAAATCCGACTCATGACTTCCTCCAAAAATATGCGCTGCGATAATGTATTGCAAAAAGTATTATGAAATTATAACATTAAAAATTAGCTTCACCACACAAAAATATCGTTCAGCATATACACTACGGGGCATTTTATGCAGCTACGATTTCGCATTCTTATAAAATTTACGTTCATATGCCATCTCTTTTTTTCTATTCTACCCGTCTCTGCATACAGTAGACCTGTGCTTTTTATTACAGAACATATCCCGCCGCTTGCATACACTCATAACGGTACGTTACGAGGGTATAATGCTGACTTAATAAAACGTATCTGGGAAAAGATGGAACTTCCAGAACATACTATAAAGATCCAGCCCTGGCCTCGTTCCGTTAAAGATTTTGACTCTAACGTTCCCACTTGCCTTTTCCCGGTCGGTATCACAGCACAACGGAAACAATACCGATATGTCACTACACCAACAGCTGTTACGGTAGCGATAATTACACATAAAAAAAATAAAAAGCTCTTCGATACACCATCAAAAGTTAAACATGCCCGCATTTGTGTTGAAAAGGCTTCAAGTATTCTGCCGTTATTGCGCAAACTCGGTTATACAGAAAAGAATTTTGAATTCGCTTCAAGCTTTCCCAACAATGTTCACAAATTTTTCAAGGGACGTGCCCCACTCATTGCCGGTGGCATTTCAAACATCCTATACAACTATCATCTCATTGGTGGCACCCCATCAGATCTGCGCGTTCTCGAAATTGTCAAACAAGTACCTAACGGATTCTTATTTAACAATGCAGTTCCGCAGCAATTTGTTGATGATTTTAGAAAAGCCATGGAAGAGATTGTAAGTTCTGGTGAAGCAACAGAGATCTACAATAAAGATATGTTGTATTACTCACCTTCAAAATAATGCATAAAAAAAAAGCCCACCGATGGTGGGCTTTCACTTTTACGATAGCTTAGTAGCGAGGACGACGTTCACGCGGGCGAGCTTCGTTAACCTTGAGGTTACGTCCATCATGTACGCTGCCATTGAGAGCATCAATTGCTTCAAGAGCGCCATTATCTTCCATTTCAACAAAACCAAAACCACGGGAGCGGCCGGTTTCACGATCTTCAATCACACGTGCAGAAATAACTTCACCGTATTCTTGAAAAAGATCACGCAAATCATCATCACCAACAGACCAGGCAAGGTTGCCAACATAAATGTTCTTAGACACAAAAAAACTCCAAAAAATAAAAAACGAATGCGCGTACGCATCAACAAAAGGAGTAAACCTACAGGGCCACCCCTTCTCCAAACCAACGATAGAAATGTGCAGACTACTGCATTCTACCTATGTATAGCGTAACCGCCGATAACGCATCTACGCTTTAACATTTGTCTAAACATCGAGGCGACAACCCAAAATTTGCGTCATGCCAAGAGTAACACCCGTAGCACAAGTATTGATCTTTTGAAAATGAAATATTTCAATTACTAACATACCAATGAAAAAAATAACCAGTATCTAATTCATACTGGAAAAAGCTCATGTATCTCTCACAACCGGTCTTTGCCGCAACGGTCAAGTCTAATCCCTTGCTTCCAATAAAAAAATGGTCGCAGGGTTAACCATAAACAGCTGACTTTGCTTCAACTCATCCTCTCGAGTACAAAAGCCATTTTGCGGAAGTGCATATGTTGCATTTTTCTCTAAGCTGGAATCAATGAACCGAATTTCGCTTCCAACAAATTCTTTTACTGCAGTCCAGTGGGTAATAAGTGGCGCACCACGAAACGGTAAAAAACGTTTGAATTGCAACACTACCCCTTTCCCTCCGGCCTTTTCATAAAGGCTTGTTCCTTTACCTTGTTCGACAGGACTCCACGCCTTAACAACCTTGAGTACATCAGCAATACTGGCCTTCCCATCTGGAAAAGGTTGTGTATAGTGTATTGACGTACCTTCACTGCGTATCAAGTTAATAAAGGACTGAACCTCTGCAATGTAGTCGGTGCGGTTGCAGACGATATTTTCCCAACTTTCAGCATCCCGTGAAAAACTCAGCAGACCTGCATGAAACAACTTACGCGCTTCCCAGTGATTAATACCATGAGTTCGCTGCATCGCATTAAGCACTGCATATAACGCACAAAAATTATCGAGTTTGCCTTGAAACAATGCTTCCATCAAACCTCCCCCCCCTCTCTAAAAATCTTTCAGAACTACAGATGTGACATAAACAAGTTGCGCTAGCAAGAGGATCACTCCACCAATAACTATAACCCTCATTCATCCTTTTTTAACTAGACAAGTTACTTTTATACGTATATTACGTCTTCAAATATATCTGGATAAATTGATATGCAAATAGTTACATCACCTGCTGAATTACAGAAAATATGTCTTCAATGGCGCTGCGAAGGCCTGAAGGTTGGCCTTGTACCTACTATGGGCTACTTTCATGAAGGGCACAAAAACCTCATGCGCATTGCCCGTGAAAAGTCGGACAAACTTGTTGTCAGTCTTTTTGTAAACCCGACCCAGTTCGGTGCAAACGAAGACCTTGACGCCTATCCGGCTGACCACGATAGCGATGCAAATATAGCACGCTCACTAGGCGCAAATATTCTTTTTATTCCAGAACCGGGAAGCATGTATGCCGAAGACCACGCTACATGGGTTGAGGTACCGCAGCTTGCTAAAGGACTGTGCGCTATTAGCCGTCCTACACATTTCAGGGGCGTATCAACCGTTGTAACCAAACTTCTGATACTAACCCTGCCAGAATACGCTGTTTTCGGTGAAAAGGACTGGCAGCAACTTGCAATTATCCGACGCCTGACTCAAGACCTGAACCTTCCGACCACTATTATAAACGGTCCACTTATTCGTGAAGATGACGGACTTGCAATGAGCTCTCGAAACGCTTACCTCACCAAGGAGGAACGCGCACAAGCTAAGCATATTAATGCTGGCATACGGGCTGGTGCAGAAGCGTTCAGACAAGGGGAACGCGATGTTAAACAGCTGAAAGCTGTTATTCGCGAATACTGGGAAAAGCATCTGCCACTGGGCAAAGAAGATTATCTCGAATTTATTGATCCGGATTCTATTGAACCGGTCACAACAATCACCGACAAAGCACGTTGTGCAGTTGCCGTGTTCGTTGGAAAAGCAAGACTGTTAGACAACTGGCCATTCTACCTGTAAACGGAGAAAGCATGACAGCAACGCCGAGAAAAAGGACACTTTGGCAGCACATAAAATACTTTTTACGTGTTAACCTTATTGCCGGTTTTCTTTTTCTAGCGCCCATTGTTGTAACAGTCTTCATCCTGCGCACCCTCCTTAAATGGGCAGATAGCGCATGGAAATGGATACCGGACTCCATGAGAGTTCTTGAATACTTAGGAATTCCCGAAACCGGAACAGGCATCATACTTGTTTTTATCATCTTAGTTTTCACCGGCTTATTGGTTCGCAACTATGTAGGTAAAATAATAGCACGTACAATTGAAAAAATAATTCTTAAGCTACCGGGGATAAACCGGTTTTATTCTGCCACGAATCAACTTTTCATTAGCGTCTTTAAAAGTCCTGCAAAAGAGTTTAAACAAGTTGTTCTTATTGAATACCCACGCCACAGGCTGTACGCATTGGCGTTTGTTACAGGTATCGCCGTTGGCGAAATTCAACGAAAAACGGAAGAAGAAGTGCTGAACGTTTTTGTTCCCACAACACCAAACCCTACTTCCGGTTTTTACTTGATGGTTCCACAAGAGGACACTATCAAGCTTGATATTTCCGTCGAAGATGCCTTCAAAATTCTCATTTCAGGCGGCATTCTTAATCCTGAATCTCCAGAACTGAGACCTAGAAAAAAATCAATCACAACCACATCATCTGATTAGAGGAGCTTCCATAATGATGATCAACAACAAGGGTAAATATTACTTTACCTCTGAGTCTGTTACTGAAGGCCACCCAGATAAAGTTGCTGACGCGATTTCTGATGCGATTCTTGACACCATCATGGCTCAGGACCCAGAATGTCGTGTTGCTTGTGAAACTCTGGTTACAACAGGGATGGCTGTCATCGCCGGCGAAATCAGCACCACTGGCTACGCTGACTTCCCAACTGTAGTTCGCGACACTATTCGTGAAATCGGCTACACAAGCTCTGACATGGGCTTTGATGCAGACACTTGTGCAGTACTCTCCTCTATTGATAAACAATCCCCAGACATCGCACAGGGTGTTGATCAGACTGCCCCTGAAGATCAGGGCGCAGGCGATCAGGGCATGATGTTCGGTTACGCATGTAACGAAACTCCTACCCTTATGCCAGCTCCTATTTACTGGTCTCATAAACTTTCCGAACGCCTCACCGCTGCCCGTAAAAATAACGATCTCGACTTCCTCCGCCCTGACGGAAAAACAGAAGTTTCCTTTGAATACGTCGACGGCAAACCAACCCGCATCGATACTGTCGTTATTTCTTCCCAGCATAAAGACGGCGTATCTCAGGACGACATCGTTGACGGCATCCGCGAAGAGGTTATCAAAAAGACTCTTCCTGAAGACCTCATCGACAGTGCTACCCGTATCTTCATCAATACCACTGGTCGTTTTGTAATCGGCGGTCCTATGGGAGACTGCGGTCTTACCGGCCGTAAAATCATTCAGGACACATACGGCGGCATGGGTCACCACGGTGGCGGTGCATTCTCCGGAAAAGACCCGTCCAAAGTTGACCGTTCTGCTGCCTACATGGGGCGTTACATTGCTAAAAACGTTGTTGCTGCTGGCCTCGCACCTACCTGTGAAGTTCAGATTGCATACGTTATCGGCGTTGCCGAACCTGTATCCGTTCTTGCTACTTCTTTCGGGACTTCTGAAATTCCGGATGAAATTCTTACGAAAGCAGTTAAAGAAGTATTTGACCTGCGCCCTTACGGCATCAGCAAAACTCTTGACCTCAAGCGTCCTATCTACAAAAAATCTGCATGCTACGGTCACTTCGGTCGTGAGCTTCCTGAATTCCGTTGGGAAGCAACAGACGCAGTTGACGCACTTCGCACTGCTGCGAAAATCTAGCTGCTACGTATATTACAAAAAAGAAAGGGTGGAGCTTCTGGCTCCACCCTTTCTTTTTTTCAGCTAGTTGAGTTATCTTTTTTATCAAAATGCCTCCAACATGGAGAACTCTGCTCTTCCCACCGAGAGAGACCATGCTCTCGACTAACCTTAGCGGAGACAATACACGTCACGTGCTTGATCAGGGCTATAAACTACCTGATTAGCCATAGTGACATCCCCCCCCGTTGACGTCCCTGTAAAGAAGAACAACCATACACTATAATTGTTTGTAACGACTGAAGTTAATAGAAATTGATATCCATAAAGAGTAACGGTACAGTGCTAGTATGCGTATGTATTATTTTTGCATGCTTCGCACTATTGCAGCCCTCTTGTTTACTCTTGCCGCATGTGCTTTGCTCACTCCAGACACCGCCACTGCCAAAGGCAGATTGCGCATAGTATATGATCTTCCCGAACCGGAAGACGTGGCGGCAGCACGCACTATTCATCAATCAGAAGTTGCAGAAGAAGTTGCACAGATAGTTGAAGACTGGAATCTACTTGCTGAAGATGTGACGTTACGGTTCGGCACCCAACTCGGACCCCATTTTGCTGTACTGCAGAACGGCAAGTTGGAAATTCAAATTCCATATGAATTCTTCAGCAACACCAAAAATCTCTTTGCTGAAAAAAAATACGTCGCCCAAAAAGATCCTGCAACATCTGCTTTAAATACACTGCACCACGCTATATATCATGAATTAGGGCATGCAATAATTTATTCTCAGCCAACGGGTATTACAGAAAGTATGGAAGAAGACGCCGTTGATACTCTTTCGGCAATCCTTCTTATCAGCGTGTACGAAGATGGAGCTAAAATCGCAGCCAGCGCGGCAAAGGCTTTTCAATTACTTGCAACGGAGCCAGAATCTACACTAAACATTCAAGGCGACATTCGCCGCGTTCAGGAAATCAATTGCCTCATCTACGGAAGCAATCCTGAAAAGTATCAAAACTTGCTAGAAGACCTTCCCACAAACAGTGACACTATATGCCCTGCCAGATTTCTTAAGCATCACAAGCTATGGGAAAAAATTCTTAAAATTCCGTTGCCGGACTAATATTCCATCCGAGGCCATCCCTTACTCTTTCCCTTCAGCTATGAACAACCACACCTATTGATTCACTTTTGCCACAGTATAAAAGGCCAGTAGTCACACTCTATCCTATTCCACAGTAGGTTAACCAAAAAAGCCAGAGTTCTCTTCAGAGAACTCTGGCTTTCATATACCGGATCTTTCAGACAACCTACAACACAAATTAGACCCGGATAGAAATTTTAACTGGCGCACTCTGTGCTTTTACTGCAACGGGTTCACTCACAGGCACTGAAGGAACTGAAGGTGTTGATGTGGCTGACACAGCTTCAGAAATAGTTTCTAATGCAGCCTCAACTGCGTCTTGAACTGCTTCAGCTTTATTTCTTTTTTCAACTGACGCGTCATTATTTTTATGGATCTTTTTATTTTTCCGATTTGTATACATGGCATTAACTCGATTTCTGAGAGTGGCACTGCTTGCTTTCCCATCTGGAGAATTTGGATCCGTAGCAAGAACTTGCGTACCTATAAGTGAGGTCAATGCCCCTTTTTTGCTCGCAAGCAACGAGTCAACTGCCACCATAGATTCACGTCGTGCTTGAAGATACTCAGAATGATCCGTCTGCTGATCAACAAACAAATTTGAAACCACGCTACCACTGGCAGACTTTTTTTGCATAGTAGTCTGCGCGGTTTTTTGTAATTGTGCCATGTCCACCGGTTTGTTTAACAAAGAGTTTACTAACGACATACTGACGGCCTTTCTTATAAATTTAAAACGCATATAATGGATGCACTATAACTACTTATCGTCGTAATCAATAAAACTTTAACATAAAATGAATATTATTAGTATATTAATTAGACAATTCCATACCAAAAAGGGAGTAAATATATATTTTATCACCACACATATGCTAGTAAAAATTTAATGGCTACTTTTTCACTCCATTCTTAGGACAAAACTCTTCCATCTCGCAGAGATCGCACTGTGGACTACGGGCTATACAGACATCACGCCCAAACGAAACCAGCATATGGTTTACAAAACCCCACTCATCTTTTGGGAATAACGGTAACAAATCTTTTTCAACAATGGTCGGATTAGTCGCCTTTGTCAGTCCAAGGCGAAATACTATGCGTTTCACATGAGTATCAATCGCTATACCTTCATTTATACCGTACCCATTCCAAAGCACAACATTTGCGGTTTTACGTGCAGCACCAGCAAGAGTGATGACCTCTTTCGAAGTTTTTGGAATTTCCCCACCATAAACTTCCACAACGCGCTTTGCAGCCGCCACGATATTTTTTGCTTTATTACGGTAAAATCCTGTAGAGCGTACAACCTCTTCCACATCTTGAACATCAGCCTCTGCCAGTTCGTAGGGTGTAGGCCAACGGTCAAACAACACAGGCGTAACCTTATTCACACGCTCATCAGTGCACTGAGCTGAAAGCACTGTGGCTACAAAAAGCTCCCATACTGTTGAAAAATGTAAATGAGTCGATTTTATTGGATATCGCTTATGTAATCGCGCTAACATTTCCAGCGCCCGTTCTTTCTTACGCATTTTTTCTCCAGACAACCCCATGGCATGCCACGTATTTTCTATTAACAATCTAAAAAAATACTTTTTTAAACAAACCTTATAATTCCATGCAGTTTTGCAGCAGAAACACGCTTTGGCAAGTTTCAATGTCATGAAAACATGCAAAAGCTACCTTCAACCGCTGCTCATACTTTTTCTACTGACACACGTTGAACAATTGCTCTCACTCTTAACTTTTTGTACTGTCCTTTTGTTGTTAACTGCACTTCAACAAAATGGAGATGCCATGTCTTTTCTCGTGTATATGACGGTTTCAACTCCTGAAGAAGCACGGTCTATCGGTAAGGAGCTTGTTTCACAAAACCTTGCCGCATGTATCAATATTATTCCCGGCGTAGAATCGATCTACAAATGGGAAAATGAAGTGCAATCTGCACATGAAGTTGTCTTGATTGCAAAAACATCAGAAGCCAAGGTCACCGCACTTACACAAACTGCGCAAAAACTGCATAGCTACGATGTACCCTGTATAGTATCTTTACCAATCACAGGCGGAAACCCTGACTTTTTGTCCTGGATTGAACACGAAACCTGCTAGGAGCATTAGTTCAATGGCCATTTATGTATTCGGCTCTCTCGCTTATGACCGCATTATGAACTTCGACGGAAAATTTGCTGACCACATCCTCCCTGACAAAATCCACATGCTCAACGTATGTTTCTTTATCGAACGTCTTGAGGAAAAACTTGGCGGTACCGCAGGAAACATTGCTCACTCTCTCGCACTGCTCGGCGAAAAACCAACCATTCTGTCCACTGTTGGTAAAGATTTTGACCGCTACAAAGAAGTTTTGGAAAAACAGAGTATTTCACTTGATGGAATCCGTGTTGTTGATGATCTTTTCACCGCCAATTGCCATATCACAACAGACCAGAGCGACAACCAAATCACGGGATTCCATCCGGGCGCGATGATTCATCCATGTAACTATGAATTCCCGACCATATCCAAAGAAAATGACATTGCAATCATTGCACCGGGCAACAAAGATGACATGATGAATCTGCCTAAGTATTTTCGAGAAAACGGCATCCGCTACATTTTTGATCCAGGTCAGCAAATTACAATATTCTCCGGTGAAGAACTGCTTGAATGCATTGAAGGTGCTCACATGCTCGTTTCTAACGACTACGAGCTTGAACTCATTAAAAATGCTACCGGCCTATCAAAAGAACAACTTCTGGAAAAATGTGATTACATTATCACAACACTCGCAGAAAACGGCTCCCGTATTGATAATGGCAGCCCTGTAGAGGTTGGCATTGCAAAGCCAAAAGATGTTGTAGACCCGACAGGCTGTGGTGATGCATTCCGTGCAGGACTCATCAAAGGAATTATCAACGGTAAATCAGTAGAAGAAGCCGCCAAGCTTGGTGCAGTAAGCGCAAGCTTTTGTGTAGAACACTATGGCACCCGCGAACATTCCTTTACTCAAGAAGAATTCGACGCACGTTACGCTGAAGCTTTCAAAGCCTAAATTCTGCTCAATAGAGTTTGTGGAGCTTTTTATGTTCCCAGCAGTTGTGGTGAGCTGTTAAAATAGCCACCACGAATATTCGCTGCGACTTCCCTTCTGTTTTTCTCGGGTTGCGACTAGATAGGCGCAACCCGTTTTGTTATAGTATACGCGTAGAAGCACCATCTACAAAAAAAGGCTACCTTTCAACATTTCGTCTCGTTATGGTACCTCTCATCCAAATCCCCCTGTAAAATCTGGTAGGTTGGACTTCAAAGAAGACAACATCCTAACCACACAGGATAGAGATAGAAGGTGCAACTTTGATACAAAGTACGTATGCATTGACGATTTGGTCTTTTCCTGTACACAATTAAAATAGATCTCAACA
The DNA here is from genome assembly GCF_000384815.1 of Halodesulfovibrio aestuarii DSM 17919 = ATCC 29578. Classification (NCBI taxonomy): domain Bacteria; kingdom Pseudomonadati; phylum Thermodesulfobacteriota; class Desulfovibrionia; order Desulfovibrionales; family Desulfovibrionaceae; genus Halodesulfovibrio; species Halodesulfovibrio aestuarii. The sequence continues at coordinate 211,410 of NZ_ARQF01000021.1, read as the reverse complement.
AATCATCATATACTACGTGCCGGACGGCACCAGAGACGATGTCCGGAACGTATCACGCAACAACCAAGACAAGGAGATATCATGGCAAGTTTTTTCCGAGCTAACGAAATAGCCAAGATTGCAGTAGAAATAGAAAAAAAAGGCCGAGAATTTTATCTGCGTCTGGAAGAGGCCGCCAAGACCCAAAAAACACGTGAACTATTCCACTATCTGGCTATTGAAGAAACTAGACATCAGGGAATCTTTCAGGCTCTCACAGATCGGCTCGGTCAAATCGAGTTACCAGCATGGGCCACAAGCGAAGAATTCGGTGCGTACATCCAAGGACTGATCGAATCACATGCCCTTTTCTCCGACGAGGCTGTGGAAAAAAGAGTGGCCATAATGGAAGATGAAAAAGAGGCCATACGAATGGCCATGAGCTTTGAAAAGGACACCCTGCTGTTTTTTATTGAGATGGAAGACTTTGTTCCGGATTCCGAAAAAGAAGCTATTCGCGAATGTATTCAGGAGGAAAAACGCCATCTCATCAAACTTCAATCCATGTATTCACAGGTATAGCACGTACAGAGAGGTTGGGCACTGAACACTCAATCCACTCTATGAAAGCATCCATTTCTCGAGGTGAAAAGTTTTTTCTGGAGTATGAAACAGCAAAAAACAAGGCCCTTTTGTTGAACTGCTAGAAATACATTCAAAAAGAATTCTTTTTGCCCGAACCGATGCATTCCAACCACCAGATTTGATTTCTGCATTTTTTTATATTCCTCAAAAAAGGCTTAGAAGGTAATCCTTCTAAGCCTTTATATTCTTGGGATGAGTTGATGAGAATCAACAACTCCGCAGAAAAATGTTGGAGCCGTATCATTAAACGCACTTCTGAAACGGCAAAAGGCATGGACAAGATGTGTCAACTCTCACACCGTGATCAATAGTAAGAAGCCATATGATTCACTCAAAAAATTCAAGCCGCCTTCATAGACCTCTTCTGCCTTGCAGCTCGAACTAATTACCTTCCGGTTCGTAGCCAGCCTCTTTGATCATTTCTTCGATAATTGCAGGATCAACACACTCTGTTGGGCCATAAGTTACTTCACCTGTTGCGTAATTAACGTTAACCACTTCGACACCGTCAGCAGTTTTAACAACTTCAGATATGGTTGCAGCGCAATCAGGACTTTTCATTCCGGACACTTTGATTGTTGCCATAATTTTCTTCTCCAACTTGTAGAATGTGATACTCGGCAGAACATAAAGAGCACCAAATAATTATACCTATCTGGTATATCGTGTAATTCCGACCATGCCAATAGGAAATACAAACGGCTCCACTTGCACCCGCAACTGTTATACCGTATTGATACTCACCGCATTCACGCGGCAACGATACCTTTTACGGAGAGTGTTCATGAACGATATGCTGGCACTTGATTTTTCCAATACCGGATATATCTACATGTTTCTTATATGGTCTGTCGCAGGAATTATCGGGGCTATCTTTGCCCACAAAAAAGGACGTAATCCTTTCTTCTGGGGAATCCTTTGTCTGATTATTCCTATGGCACTTTTTGCCATTGGCGGAATGCGTGCACCGGGAGAACCAGTACCGGAACGATTCCGCGACGAATAACTCAACAACTCTCCTCAATAATACACTGCCCGTCTGCAAGCACGGACGATAACGAGATACTTTTATGATTGAACGTAAATTTCATATAATGACTTTCGGCTGTCAAATGAACGTCAGCGATTCTGACTGGCTGAAACGTACTCTGGCATCCAGAGGCTTTACGGAATGTGAAAATCCGGAAGATGCTTCTGTTTTCATCGTAAATACATGTTCTGTCCGAGAAAAACCCGAGCAGAAAGTATATAGCCTTTTAGGCCGTATCAATGTCATGACCAAAGGCCGCGAGGATGTCATTGTTGCCGTAGGCGGCTGTGTTGCACAGCAGGTTGGCCGTGGGTTTTTCAAACGGTTCAAGCAAGTTCGTCTTGTTTTTGGCACAGATGGCCTCTCTTCTGCACCGCAGGCACTTGACCGTCTTGTTGATGACCCATCCTTACGCATGAGCCTTCTTGATTTTTCCGAAGAGTATCCAGATCGCGATGGAAACTGGAGCGATTCAGAAGCTCCTGTTTCCAGTTTCGTTAATATTATGACCGGCTGTGATAACTTCTGCGCATACTGCATTGTTCCGTACACCCGAGGGCGCCAGAAATCTCGTCCTACTCAGGCAATTATTGATGAATGTAAGGATCTACTTTCCCGCGGCACTCGTGAAATTACGCTGCTCGGACAAAACGTAAACTCCTTCGGACAAGACAGCCATGGAGACGGAACTTCCTTTACGGAGCTGCTGTACAAAATTGCAGAACTTGACGGACTTAAGCGTCTACGTTTTGTGACATCACACCCTAAAGATATTGCTGATGAAGTTATTGAAGCATTTGGTAAACTGGATGTGCTTTGCCCACGCCTCCATCTGCCGCTACAGTCCGGTTCTGATACCATTTTGAAAAAAATGGGCCGTAAATACGATATCAAAAAATACCTGACCATTGTCGAGAAACTTAAAGCTGTTCGCCCTGACATCCAATTAACGACTGACATGATCATCGGCTTTCCGGGAGAAACAGAAGAAGATTTCCTTGAGACTATGCGCATTGCAAAGATTGTGGACTACGCACAAAGTTTTTCTTTCAACTACTCTGATCGTCCGGGAACAAAGGCCGAGATGCTTCCGGAGAAAGTGGAAAAGAAAGTAATGCAAGACCGTCTTGCACGCTATCAAGCCTGGCAGACTGATAATACTGAACGTATCCTTCAATCCATGGTAGGTAAAAAACTGGACATTCTTTTCGAAGGAGTCAGCAGACATCCCGGAACAGAGGGCGTGTCTTGGCAAGGTCGGGATATATATGGTCAGTTGGTGATCGTTACACTGCCAGAAGGCGAAGACGTTACAGGAAAAGTTCTTCCTGTAACTGTCGTCAAAGCCACCAGACACTCTCTCATTGCTGAAAAGGCAGGAGACACATGGTAAGAATGGAAGTCGCCGGACTTTCGCTTGATAAAAAAACCCGAGCCCCGATACTTATTCTGAAAGATCTAGCAGGCGAGAGAATGCTGAATATCTGGATAGGTGCAATGGAGGCAATGGCCATTTCCATCTTCCTGAATCAAGTGGAAGTTCCACGCCCCCTGACACATGACCTTATGCTCCACAGCATAGAGGAACTAGGTGCTCAGCTACTTGGGGTAGACATAGTTCGCGTTGAAAACGGAACATACTTTGCTGAATTAGATGTTGATATGGGCGGCAGGCGCAGTCGGATAGACTGTAGACCATCTGATGCCGTGGCACTTGCCCTGCGCGCAGGAATACCAATTCTTGTGTCTAGAACAGTTTTGGAAACAACTGACACGGCAACCGGACATTCCCCGCAGCCACACGATCCAGCAACAGACGGTGCAGCGCAAATGATGCGTTCCGCACAGGACAGTCAAAAGACGCTGGAAGACTCAAGGCGTGTCGCACAAGTTACTGACCCTAAAAGAGATGACGAGTCTCTTACTGACCTGCTAAAAAAAATGCAGCCGGACACCAAATATAGAATGTAGCAAAAAGCGCTCTACCTTATAGGGCGCTTTTTTATGCATTATTTTCATTTACCTTTGCCAAGCATCGGATAATAGTCGCTTCCTACAGATATTTCATACCTCGTTGACGCCTCGGCTCCCTCTACATCTCATATCTCATCGTTCTGGATTATCTCAATGAACTATCATCCCAAAAAAAAGGCTATTCCTGCACAGACACAAACGTCAGGAGGAATTATGCTTCGATACTGGCTATTCTTATTGGCAGCAATTCTCAGTGAAACGGCTGGAACAACATCACTTAAAGCATTTGATGATGTTCACTACGGGCAAGCCGGCCTATTGGCCACCAGCACCTTTATCGCTCTGTCCTATTTCCTCTTATCAAAAGCGGTACTGCGTATCCCTCTGGGGATTGCGTACACATGCTGGGAAGGTGTCGGACTGGCGTTAGTGGCAATGACAAGTTTTTTGTTGTTCAATGAGCCAATGCCACCTCTCAAACTTATCGGCATTGGCTGTGTGCTTACAGGCCTTATATGGCTGCATCAAGTAGTGAGGCACTCTAATGACTAATGCTCTATTCTGGATTCTCAGCTCAGTTGTTTTAGACATTGCAGCTAACTGGGCCATCAAACGCTCTCGGGGATTCTCTTTAAAACGCTGGGGAATTCTTTCTATTGTCCTTGTAATCTGCGCATTTTTAATGCTCAAACCTGCCCTTTCATATTTTCACCTGTCAGTTGCATACGCACTGTGGGGGGTAGGCGGCATTGTAGGCAGCTTCATTGTAGATCGCATATTTTTCCACGTGCATCTTAGCCCGCGCATCATTCCACCAATTCTGCTCATGGTTATAGGCATAATACTAATCAACGTCACAACACCGCCTATACGCTAACTTTACAAAAACACAATAACATCTTGTTTTTTATCAACAAAAGCCAACCTACCCTTTCATACTTGTTTGTGGTATGACCCCACAACCATTATAGATTACAGACATAACAGGTGAACACACATGAGTAGACCAGACTCTCCATTAGCCACAACGCTCAAAAATATAAATGCGCTTTTCAACGGAAGAGCAATTGCAGACGACACGAACGTCTGGCGTGTTGCGCCACAGATTTCTGACGCATTTATTGAAGAACTTAAGACTCAATGGTCGAAAATTCGCTCTTCAGCACTCCCAAAAAAATTTCATTCAAAAAATAAAAAGCGTGAAGCACTTCACGATATTTCATTCGTTGTCGATGGTATTGAGATTTTCCCGAAAATCTACACCCGAAACGATTACAAACATACCCTGCTGCATTGCTTCTTTTTTTCTGAAGCCCGTCGCAACTTCAGCACAATGTGCTACCTGATGCAAAACAACATCCCAACAACAGAACCGTTAGCGCTATTGTCCGGCGACAGGTTTCATCCGGGTACAGAATCTGTTCTCTTTACGCGCAAACTTAAAGAAACAGATATCTACTTCTATGACTTCCGTGAAATGCTTCATGACTTCACACAAGAACAACGTAATGCATTTTTTATCCTATTCGGGAAAAAAATGGCAGAATTGCATAATCTTGGAATCTACACAGAAGATACTGACAAAAATATTTCTGTCCGTCCAAACGGCAACACATATGACCTGCATTTTTTTGACTTTGACAGCTTCTACCCATGGCGTTTCTTAACGACAAAGCGCACGAACCATGCGGTGTTGCATAGTCTCTTTTGTAGGCATTATGATGCCAACATAGAGGAATCAGAAATTTTTATTGAAGCATATTTAACAGTCCGGCAACGTCCGGATCTTAAAAAAGAGCTGCTGAAAGCTGTTGAAGACCGAATCGCAACAGGCGGTTCAAAAAAGTAATAAAAAAGGTGAGTGGTACATATCCCACTCACCTTTTTTATTACTTTTTTAAAATAGCACGCATGGCGCGCACTCATATAACTCTCAAGCCATTATGGCATAAAGAATTTTTCGAGACGCACTTCAAAATATTTTTGCGGATGATTACAGGCCGGGCAAACTTCGGGAGCTGCTAACCCTTCATGAACATAGCCACAGTTAATACAACGCCAAGCAGCAGGCTTTGCTTTTTTAAAAATATCACCATTCTCAATAGAGTTCATCATAGCAAGGTAACGCTGCTCGTGATGTTTCTCTGCAATTGCAATGGACTTCATAGTAGCTGCAACGACAGGAAACCCTTCCTGCGCAGCGATCTCTGCAAATTCAGGGTACATTTCCATGTACTCATGACGTTCGCCTGCAGCAGATTCTTTAAGGTTAGTTACAGTATCTGCTATAATACCGGCAGGAAATGCCGCAGTGATTTCAACTTCACTTCCTTCCAAAAATTTGAACAGGCGCTTGGCATGAGCTTTTTCTTGTAATGCAGTTTCCTCAAAAATTTTAGAAATCTGAACATACCCTTCTTTATTTGCGACACCTGCAAAATAATCATACCGGTTGCGAGCCTGAGATTCACCAGCGAATGCTGTTAGGATATTTTTCTCTGTTTTTGTGCCCTTAAGCTTACTCATCTATATGCTCCTTATCTAAATAGTAATTATTCTCATTAATAAATTTTCTTCTATACCATTCACTATGTATGCGCAAGGAAATTTTATCAAAATTATAATTAGACCATATACCGTCTCAAGCACCTATACTATTAATCGACCTCCTGCTGTAATTGCATATACAATTGTGGGTAAGCTCTTTATGGACAAAGAGCCCTGCATCCCCGTATAGAATAACGTGTTGCGTTTATTGCACACTATACCCAACTCCCAAACGCATTCAAACAACAGGATCTTAGATAATGATTGACCTTCATGTTCATACTTCGCTTAGTATGGGAAAGCAGACACCCGCAGCAGCCATGCGGTTTGCCAAGGCAGCAGGGTATCGTGCTATTGCTTTTACCGAGCATGTAGATGCAACCAACATGCGGCAAGTGCTGGAAAGCCTTCTCCCCATGATCCGCACCTACTCTTTATATTCCGGCATTGATTTATATGCCGGTGTTGAGCTTACGCATATCCCTCCTCAACTCATTCCGGATACCATCACAGAAGCACGAGAATTGGGAGCACAAATTATATGCGTACATGGACAAACGCTTGCCGATATTGTGGATGAAGGAACTAATCTCGCTGCAATTGAAGGCGGTGCAGACTACCTTGCTCACCCCGGCCTTATTACAGAACAGGAAGCAGTACTTGCAGCAGAAAAAAACGTTTACCTTGAAATTACCACCCGAGCCGAACACGCATTAACTAACGGCCATATTGCTAAAGTGGCAGACATGACCGGAGCCCCACTTATTATTAACAACGGTGGCTATCGAGGATATGACTTTATTAATAAAGATAGACGACGTGCCATTGCTCTTGGCGCGGGAATGTCTAAAGAACAATATCAGCAAACAGAAAACAACTCACGTATGATCATTTCCAAAATGATGATGTTGTAACCACTTGCCAGCACCTTTTGCTCTCAGGAGTTTTTTATGAATTCTGCTCAAAACATTCTTGCTTCTGCACTGACATTCCTGCTTCTACTGACAACCTCTCCTGTATTTGCAAAGCAATCAAGCTCTGCAAACGAAAAAAGTACACAAGCATTTTATGAAACGATTCGTACAAATCCACTGACGTTGCGTGGTTTTGTATCCGGTATGCCAAAGGGCGGCGACCTTCGCGTCAGATTAAAAGAATCAATTTACCCTGAAGAGTACCTATTGCTTGCAGAAAAAGAAAACTATTGCATTACTCTGCCCAGTTACTTTGCTGTCCCTCCTCTGAACGGGGTATGCCCTCCGGGCACGTCACCGGCTAAGAAATTCTTTGAAACAGAAAAGAACTACCAGAACGCCATTAAAGAACTTTCTTCCTCTTCGCTTAATACAAAACAAAAAGTCACTTCTCTGAACGCCCTCACTCCTGACCAGTTCGGGTACCTTCTTGGTGCGGTCATAAAAAACGCAGCATATCAGCACCTCAGCTATCTTGAAGTACTGATGCCATGGACACCATCAGAACTTGAACGTGACGCGGCCAAGATAGAATGGAAAGGCACTCTGGATGAAATGTACACTGCACTCTCTTCTATCCCGGCTATGACATCTGTTAAAACAGAAAAAGACCACCTCACATCATTTATGACAGGCGCAGAAAAATATATAAAAAATGACACCACAAAGGCTGTTATGGTTCGCATGATTGCCAGTGTTGACCGCACGCAAACGCCTTCTGTCGTTTTTGCCAAACTTATCTACGCGTTTAAAACAGCGGTTGCTGATTCTCGATTTGTTGGCGTTGCCCTTACCGGTGATGAAGAGCATCCGGTTGCACTACGAGACTATAAACTGCAGCTTGAAATGATACAGGCGCTGAAGAACATGGCAGAATTTTCGAATGTAAAGACCATCATCACTGCTGGCTATCTTGACTTCGGCATGATTCAACCAACAAAGTTTAAGGATAGAATACGCACGGCGGTTACCACAGGAGGTGCCACACGCATCAGCCATGGCTCTGCAATCATGTTTGAAAATAATTCATTTGAATTACTAAAAAAATTGTCTGACAAAAAAATCCCAGTCGAAATTGCCTTTACCTGTGAAGAAGTCGAGCGTTCCATTTCGGTATCGGACAACCCATTTCCGGTTTTACAAAAATACAAAGTACCGGTTGTTCTTGTAACCGAAAATGGCGGGATAACACGTATTGATATTACCAACGAATATGTACACGCCGCACATAACTACAACCTTTCTTATACCGACCTGAAAACACTGATTCGTAACAGCCTTGAATACAGTCTGCTTCCAGGGAAAAGCTTATGGAAAAGTGTAAGCCCATACATCATGAGCGATGAATGCAGCGACTCTTTAACCAACAAAAAAACGGGCCTATGCCAGAAATTTCTGACAGAAAGTCCAAAAGCAAGCAAACAGTGGGACCTTGAAACAGAGTTTGTAGAATTCGAACGCAAATTCACAAGTCACTAGCCACCACATAGAAAAAAAGGCCGCACCTCACTGTGCGGCCTTTTCATATCCAGCATACCTCGACAAACTTACTTTTTCTTTGCATATCAAGCATCTTCGTTGACTTCGAGCCTTTACTAATTGTACAGAAGGATAAATCTAATAAGAGTCTAATGCTTAACTACTCCCGTTTTTTAAAGATTTCTCCTTACAGACCGATAGCAGTTGTAAGACAACATACAACTTGCATAAGGGGCAGTTAATGCTCGACTACTCTAAATTCAAAGAAGTTAGCGAACTTTTTTTGAAAGGAAAAAACCGCGAAGCAAAGCATCTATTGAAGGAACTTCAATCCAAATATATTTCGCTTTGCGACCAAGTATCCTCGCTCAAAATTCAGGTCAAAGAATATGATGACATTCTTCATTTTTCCAAGAACCTTATTTTTGACGGGAATTACTATTGGTTAAAGACTGGCAGTGTTCGGCACGGTCCATTTTGCGCAGAATGTTGCAAAGACGAAGGGATGCTTGTGCGACTGCCTCATGGCAACACAAAAAAAATATGCTGGCGCTGCGGCAAACAATACAATGTTCACCCGTCTCGCCAGACACAACAGAGAGAGAGAACAATGGGCAAAGTAATTCCCCTGCATGCCCATGCTACGTCCTCTGACGAATTTGACGAGTCCATCACTGAAAAACAGGCGATTCACGACTAATTTCTTCAGTACGTTTCCCCAGCACAGACCCATTAAACCTACGTTGTTAAGGCACACCATAGAGGCGCTACATGAGCACACCCAAAAAACCTGAACATGCACTCATCATCAACGGAAACAGTGCAGAAGCCGCATTAGACAGAAAAATGCTGTTTCGCATTGGAGTTCGCAGTGCACTAATAGTAGACTCTGTCTCTGGAACATTCCGCTCACTATCCAAGGCTCAGTCAGGTGAAATAGAATCATTTGACATAATAATCTGCGGCGCTCAAATGAAAGACGGCGATGCTCAGTATTTAATAGATAAGCTTAAAAGTATTCGAGCACAAATATCTATTCCAGTTCTTGCCGTTTCTACTTCCCCGACCAAAGATTTTGTGATGCGAACCCTCACTCTTGGGTACTCATCATTTTTAGCCCGTCCGTATACTATGGATGGACTGGTACAGCAGGTAATTCATGCGGTACGCAATACGTATGGTGTGGCTATTCCAGCAGCAGCTCAACCACAGAGCAGCAACGAAGCTCAAGTAATACTGAAACCCGAGCCAGACACAGCAGAAACCATTTGCGAACGCGGGAAAAAACTACTGAAAAATCACCACTGGGACAGCGCGATCGAAACGTTTTCCCAAGCCATTGCCCTTAATCCCAGACACGGCGCAGCCTACGTCGGGCGTGCTAAGGCATGGAAAGGTAAAAGAGACACCGAGCAATACATACAAGAGCTTAATACTGCAGGTGAAATTTTCATGGCACAGCATGATTACGAAGGAGCAGCGAATGCTCTCAAACCACTCTGTGAGGCTCATCAAAAAGACAACCCTCTGTACGCCACTGCAAAGTCACTTCTGCAGGAAGGGGATTTTGGTAACGCAGCTTCTGCCTATTTGCATGGTGAGAAGTTAAGCCCCGGAGTACATCTGCATCAACAAATTTCACGCGCCTGCATGTTTACAAGAGCTCCTCAACAGGCTGCCAAAGGAATATGCAAAAAACTCTATGAGCAGGGCCACGAAGAAAAAGCAAAGCTTTTATATAAGAGAATTGTAGGTGCCCCTGCCCGGCGGCATCCCTCGAGACAGAAAAAGGTAAACTGGCTGGACAGCTATCCGGCATTATCTGAAATCATTTCTGTAGCCAAATACAGCTATCAGGCATTTCAGGCAGTTCAACACCCATAACAGAGAGATTCCATCACACTCCGCAATTCAAGTGACTATACAAAAAAATACCCCGAAAGAACTACTTTCGGGGTATTTTTATGCACAACAATCTGTGTACAAAAAACGTTGTTAGCCTTGTTCGAGCTCACGCAGATAACGAAATAATAACTTAGAAGATTTCAAAGGCTTCTGCTTTTCCATCTCTTTTTTTGTATTACGTACAAGCTGACGCAGTTTTTGAATATCCACATCCGGGTACAATTCAAGCACTGCGTCCATTGCCTCTTTGTCGCCTTGAATTAAACGTTCACGCAAACGTTCCAAGTGATGAAAGTCAGCAGCAACAGCAGCCTTGCCCTCTTGTACTTCCTCAATACGTGCTCTAATTGGCTCTATGTCAACCTCACGAAGCATTTTACCGATATATTGCATTTTACGGCGCTTAGCTTCGTGTTTCGTAATCTTATGCAGTTCTTCGTATTCCTGCAGTAACGCAGGAGGAAGGTTAAACGAACGAATTGCGCTGATCGGAAAAGACGCCAACTCTTCACCAATTTTCTGGATAGCTGTGCTGCGACGCTTCTTTTCTGATCGGCTTATGTACTCTTCGCTCTCTTCAACTTCCAATTCATGTATATGATCTGTAACCATCTTAGACCTCCAAGAGGTCTGCTTCTACCGTAGGGAACCACATTCGTAAAGTCTCTGTTTCTCCGCACAAAAAAAGTGTCATCGAAAGTTCCACAACGCGCTTGGTAACTCCACGTAAAATTCAATATCATACCTTGGCAACTCAATAAGTAACATTAACGTGTCTGACGGTTCCAGCCTGAACACATTATCAAACAAACGGGAAATAATTTCTTCTCGCGTTACTGCCGATTCACTTACCACCCGATCTGCTGCGGACCGAACTACGGCTGTAGCCTCATGGTGCAAAAGAATCTGCTCAGGATCAACAGGAACGGCTATTTCCCCAAACCGCTGTGTTTGCAATTTTTTTGCTAAATAGTATTGTCTCATTGATAATCGCATACTATCTCCGCGCTTGAACAGCCCGCCAATACATATTACGTTCAGGTACTACCCAATATGTATGAGGGATATTTTTTTAGTTTACGAACCTGTTGTTTAATTTAAACGACCACATTGATTGAGGCATCTGCGCAAACATTTCAATTTTTTGCTCTGGTAAAGATATGGCCACAACAAGAGGCCCTGCTGGTTCAATATAATATATATTATTATAAAGATGCTGTTGTAGACTATGGCTATGCATACCTAATCTTTCCGCTAATGTTTCAGCACTCTTATACAATGCATCCTTTCCATCTTTGTTGAGCTTTATATCTTCAGAATCAATATGTATTGCACCCGTTGCGTTATATTCAGTCTTAATTTTTTCAATAATATCTAATCTAGCATTAACTTGTTTCATGTGCTGCCCCTTAACCTATCATAATAGGATTTTTATCTTACTATAATGCAACACAAAGAATGCTGTATAGAATGTACTCAGTTATACAATTTTCTTTGTTTATGTAACTTCTTCATTATCTTTCAATTATTGCTTCCTACCACATGACTTATATTACAATATATCTTAACAAGTTTTTTCCACTAGTAAATTACATGTAAGCATGACACAGGAACTACAACAGTGCGAACCCCATTATACACAACTATCATTCGATACATTAAAGTTGCACCTTTTCCACACGCAACCGCGCTAACATTGTTGTTTGTAGCTACAACACTTTACATTGAGGCACATTTTATCCTGAATGACGGGGTTCCGCTCTACGCAATTGTCCTTTTTACTCTTTCTGCACTTTTGGGATGGGGTGTTATTTTATGCCAAGCAGACGCCTTTTCCCGCTTTAGAGAGTTCAAAAGAATCAAAGCTATCTTCTCACGCAGAGGATTCACTCCGCGTATCCTCAAGCTAGTTTCCACCTCACGGTGTCAGCGCGATGCTGCCCTGCTTGCAGCCAAAGAAACTGGGCACCGACACCTTGCTGCGACATACTTTAAGGAACTTGGGTATCGATGGTACCACATCATTCCTGACGTAATAGCCCAAAACCCGATGAATTTTTTCAGTTCAAAATTCTTAAGAACAACTTTCCTGCCCCGAAAAGACACATTAGAACAATAAAACCGTTTTAATCGTAAACAAAGTATGCAACCATGCCGTATAACACACGTTCAATGGTTGCGGTGCCCATCTTAGCCGCGCCATTGCTGAGCAATACGGAGGCACTATGACTAAGACAATTGACCTGACTCTTTCTGTTACAGAATCACCGCAAGCCCTTGCCCGCCATGCTGCAAAAATATTTGTTGAACGCTGTCACGATGCTATCGCACAACGTGGAGAATATAATGTTGCACTTTCCGGTGGCCGAACACCTACACTCTTTTTTGAAACACTTGCGCTATCACAGTTTTGTTCTGGTATTCCATGGGAAAAAGTTAACTTCTACTGGGTTGATGAACGATGTGTAGGGCCGGATGATCAGCAGTCTAACTATCGACTTGCAAAAGAAGAGCTGTTGCATAAGGTATCGGCAACCCATTTCTATAGAATGAAAGGCGAAATCAATTCGCAGGACGCTGCTGACGAATACGAAAGTCTACTACGCAGGCATTTTCAGCTTAGTGAAGGAGAGATTCCAAGATTTGATTTTATGCTCCTAGGAATGGGATCAGATGGCCATACAGCATCTTTGTTTCCCGGATATGATGGTATAGAAATTACCAACAGGCTGGTCACAGATCAGTATATTCGTGAAATGGAAGCATGGCGTGTTACTCTAACTCTACCAGTACTAAACAACGCACGAGCTTGCGTTTTCCTTATTCAGGGAAAAGAAAAACACGAAGTTCTTACAAAGGCACTCAACCTTTTAAGCGACAGAACATTACCTGCGCAACGTGTACAACCTCACAATGGCAAGCTGTACTGGATTGTCGATCAAGACGCGTATACTGGATAATTTTGAATAAAAAAAAGCCCTTGCTCATACGAGCAAGGGCTTTTTTTTATTCAAAATCATACGTCTGTAATATCGTCTATCAAAGCATTACCGTTGGTAAGCTCAACAACTGCGGCTGAAAATCTCTCAGCATGCTCTTTCGGCATTTCAACTATAAAAGCCGCATCAGCTCCAAAAGATTCTTCCAACACTTTGATTTCATAGTCTGGCAACATACGCTTGAACAACGTAACAGCACTGTAATCAATTATGACTTCAAACCGCACTGGTGTAATCTTTTCACGGGTTGGCAGTGTTTCCAAACCAAGCTTTACCATGCCGGAATAAGCACGAACAAGTCCGCCAGTACCTAATTTGGTTCCACCAAAATATCGGGTAACGACAGCTGCAATTTCTCCTACATCTGCGTGCAGCAGCATATTGAGCATAGGCTTCCCTGCTGTACCGTGCGGTTCACCATCATCACTCATACCGACCATAGCCGTTGTTCCGGGAGGCCCGGCCTGATACGCCCAGCAATTGTGTGTAGCATCAGGGAACTCAGCTTTTACAGCAGCCACAAATGCTTTCGCTTCCTCCACAGACGGCGTATGCGCCAGAGTAACGATAAACTGGCTCTTCTTAATGATATCTTCAACACGATACTGTGTTGCATCTGGAACTAGGTACCTATCTGACATGCAAAGCAAATACTATCCCGACGGGTTCCTTGCAATTCTTTTTCCCGTAATAAAAAAGAGAGCCTCTTCAAGAGGCTCTCTTACAATATTTATTATAGCTCGTTAACGTTACAAAGCTTTAGATGTTGCCATCAGGTAAATTTCGTGCGGATCAAGAATCAGAATTACAGAACCGTCACCCATAATGGTTGCGCCGGAAATACCTTTAATATCTCCAAGGTATTCACCCAACGGCTTAATAACAATTTCCTGACGCTCATGAAGTTTGTCTACAACAATCCCCAGTCGTCTATCGTTATCATGGATCACAACAACAGAAAGTACATCTGCTTCTTCAGAACGCGGTAAGTCTAACAAGTCTGACATATAGACAAGTCCAAGCACTTCACCACGCAAGGTTACAGCTTTACGCCCGTTCACATCAGTAAGACGCGCTGATTCAATTTTGGTTGTTTCAGAAACAGCATCCAACGGAATTGCAAACGCTTCACCAGCAACATTAACCATAAGAGCATCAATAATCGCCAGAGTAAGCGGCAGGGTCAAGGTAAAGCGAGTTCCTTTTCCGAGCTCAGAATGGATAGCAACGCTTCCTTTAAGGTTTTTAATGTTAGTACGGACAACGTCCATACCAACGCCTCGCCCAGAAATGTCTGTAATGGTCTCAGCAGAAGAGAATCCCGGCGCAAAAATAAGCTCCATTGCTTCACGATCATCAAGAACTTTTGCTTCATCAGGACTAATGATACCCTTTTTGATCGCAACTTCGCGCATTTTTTCCGGATCAATACCTTTACCATCATCTTCAATTTCAATGGCTACGGAGTTACCACGATAATATGCACGGAGGTGAACAGTACCTTTGCCCTGCTTACCAGCCTTTAAACGATCTTCTTCAGACTCGACACCGTGATCCATTGCGTTTCGAATAAGGTGGACTAGTGGATCTCCGATGACTTCCACAACGCTTTTATCCAATTCTGTTTCTTCGCCTTCCATGATCAAGTCTACTTCTTTCCCGCTCTTACGGGAAAGGTCTCGAACCAGACGAGGAAAACGGGAGAACACAGAAGACACTGGCACCATGCGAACCTTCATAATAGTATCTTGAAGATCATCTGAAATACGTGCCATTGCGTAAGTTGTTTCAGTCAAAGACTGGGCAACTTCCTGAATGTCTACATCGTTCCCATCTTCAAGATTACGGGCCAGCATCGTGTAACGGTTTCGGTTAATGATCAACTCACCAATTAGGTTCATTAAATGATCAAGTTTTTCATGATCAACACGGATCGTACTGGATGATTTTGGCTTTTGCTGTTTTACAGGAGCCTTCTCTTTCGCCTTAGCTGGAGCAGATGCGGTCTCTGGAGCTGCTTTAACTTTTGGTTTCGGCTCTGGATTTTGCTTTTGTTTTGGCGTTTCTTTTGGAGTTGCAGCAGGCTTTGAAACAGGTTTAGACGCTTCTCTAATCGCCTCAGGCTCTTCCACAAGAGCATTGGCGACAAAAGAAACAGGAGCATCTGCACTGCCGGATTCCGGCAATTCTAGACTGATCTCCAATTCATCCTGCGGGCCAGACGAAGGTTCACCTACACCTTTTAATTCAGCTTCTATATCAATAGATAGATTAAAAACTGCCAACTCTGCATCGACCATATCATTCAGAATTTCGATTTCCTGAAGCAACAGATCAAGCATAAGTGCAAAATCCATATCAGCATTACGACCGGAATCTACAAGTCCCGCGGTACGCTCTGCCTGTACTCGCGGTTTATCGTACTGCATATAGCTGCACGAATTTTGTGTTGTAACAAGGCTTCTGTAGAGACTGTTAATATAGTCTTCTTGCGTGGAGTCCTTTTCCAACGCCTTAACAGCAAGATCGACTGCGACACGCTGCTGAGTTATCGTCACGATAAAAATATCCATATCTTCTTTATCATACTCAGGAACTTCTTCCACGCATTCTACGGATTCTTCCTCAGAAGCTGGGACAGGTGTGTTCTTAACAACTTCTGGGAACTCACCATGCTCGACTGCGTGACGCAATACAGATAAAATTTCGGAAAGATCAAACGTTGGAACCTGGCCGGTTTCAATATCGATTCTGTTTACAAGAATATCAATAACATCAACGCAGCGTAGCAACGTATCAATAAGCCCCTGAGTCACAGGAAGCTCACCTTTACGGGTTCGATTAAGGAGAGTTTCTGCTTCGTGCGTAAGACTGTTTAATTCTTGAAATCCAATAATGCCGCTGTTCCCCTTAAGATTATGGAAAAAGCGAAACAGGTCATTTACAAGAGCATCGTTGTCTTCTGGATTCTGTTCAAGTTCAAGAAGGCCATTACTTAAATCTGCTGTATTCTCTGCGGCCTCTTCAATAAAGTCGCGTAAGTGGCCTTCACCAAAAGACGTTAACGCATACGGCTCGCCTTCAGGGATATCCACGACGGCTCGGGTACTGACCTCAAGTTCATCTTGATCAAACTCAATAGAGCTTTCTTCCTGCACAGCCTCAAGAGGAGTATCTTCAACTGCAACATCCTGCTCAGGCTCATTAGCCACATTCACAGACGAAGTTGCTGGAGTAGGCTCTTCACCTGCAAGCAACGCATCCAGAGTCTGAATAATCGGGTCGGTCGCCACGTCCCCCTCCTCACCTTCATTCTCGAGATTATCGAGAATCTTGCGCAGAGCATCAGTTGCTTCAAGAATTACATCCATTATGGCAGGAGTAGCTTCCATATCCCCCTTGCGCAACTCATCCATAATGTTCTCAGCACGGTGCGCAAGCGTATTCATTTTATTGAGACCAAGAAAACCGGATGCACCTTTTAATGAGTGCATCGGCCTAAAGATTTCATTCAATAACGAGATATCTTCCGGTTCTTTTTCAAGTTCCAGTAAGTTCGGCTCGATAGTCTCCAGATGTTCTTTTGCTTCAATAATAAAATCGGCAAAAATTTCCGGATCTAAAAAATCCTGGCTCATACTTTGTCCCCAAATGGATGTAGTGAAAAACGCTTAGTGCAGGCAAGCCCAACAACTACCTGCTCTCTGTATAGTATTATATCGGTAATATTCTGCAGATAATTAGAAAACATAACGAAAAAACAAACCGGTGACATACAAAGCACATTTATGACACAGAAAAGCTACTGCAAGAACCACTTACAGTAGCTAAAAATATCACGATTGTTCGCTAGCCCAGCAGCATGCGAACATTTCGAACCATTTTTTCTGGCTGTGCCGGTTTTACCATGTACAGGTTTGCTCCAAGGCTCATTCCAAGCTTAATGTCCTGTTCTTGCCCTTCGGTAGATAGAACAACTATAGGCAAATCGCGATATGCATCCTGCTTGCGTACATTTTCAATAAACGTAAAACCGTCCATATGCGGCATGTTAATATCTGTAATGATCAAATCAACACTTCCACAGGAATAAAGCTTTTCCAGACCATCAAGACCATCTTCTGCAGAAGTGACCTTGAAACCTTCATTTTTCATAATAAAGGCTACAAGATTTCGAACGGTCTTTGAATCGTCTACAATCAGAATTTGTTTACTCATTTTTAGCGCTCTCTATCCTTCAAGGATGGCTTCAACAATATTATCCACCGAAATAATACCAATAAGCATATCATCAGATTTCATTAAACCAAATATATACTGAACCGCTATTCCAAGATGAGATTCAACAGCCCAGTCGATGGATTCTTGCGGAACTCTATACATAGTATGTACGGTATCAATAACAAGCCCGAACTGAAGTCCGTGCCGCTTACAAACCACGATAAATCTATCAGACTGCCCTTCTTCTTCTGAACCAGCAATGCCAAGTAATTCCCGCAACTGAATAATCGGCGTTACTATCCCCCGTAAATTAATAACTCCGGTAACAAAGGGGGGTGCAACTGGAAGTTTGGTTGCCGGCAAACATCTGATAACTTCTTGAACAGCACTGATTGGCACAGTAAATTCTTGTTTTCCAAGGAAAAAACTGACCATTTGTAATTCAGTCTCATTACGAAGTTGCTCAAGCAAATCAGGCTCTCTCTCAATGCCCGTACCAAGCCAATTTTCCTCTTCAGTAACAGGAGCCTGTGTGTCAGCACCAAAACTATCGTCTGTGAAGGATGCACTGGCATCATCTGCAACATCATTCCGAACAGGTTCGGCAACTGCAATCTCAGAAACCGGAGCTTTTTTTTCAGCAGGCAAGGAGTCTGCATTATCAACATTAAGGGTTGAAGGCGCATTCAACTTTTGAACGGGTTGTCCGGCAGGAGCTGTCAGTGTTACGGTAGAAAACGAGTTCACGTCTGCAGTAGATTCATAGTCTGAACCAACTGCACTAAGTACACACTCAGGCTCAACGGACTTATTCAACCCGAGCCGCTCTAAGGCCTCCGTCTCATTTACTCCAAGATACTTGGACATAAATGCCGCCTCTGCTGCAGTAAAGCTATTTGCAGGTTCAGCCTGCACAACATCAAATAAATGATCTTCAAAATATTCTTCAGGAGTTTTTACCATAAGCTTTCCACCTCTTTTGCCAAAAGCTCATATCCACGTGCTCCACGACAAGATGCGTCAATTTCATACACGCTCTTTCCAAGAGCACTTGCGTCCCTAAAACGAGTATCCACCCCAATTACAGTGGAAAACATTAAATCCCCCATCTTTCTACCAAGCAAATCCAGAACTCTGCGACAGGCCCCCGCCCGCTTGTCGTACATTGTAGCCAAGGCTCTATACGTAACAGGCGCTGGCAACACCTTATTAAGGGTACGCAGTGTATCAAAAAGCAATTTCAGTCCATGTAATGCTAAAAAATCTGTTTGAATAGGAATAATCAACAAATCACAAGCAACGATCGCGTTTACCTGAAGCATTCCAAGCTGGGGCGGACAGTCCAGAAGAATATAATCGTACTGATCACGAATTTCTTCCAGTGCAGCCTTGAGCAGACTCCCCTTTCCGTGCTTTTCCTTTAAGTCAACCTCTAGTTCAGAAAGCCTGATAGAAGCCGGAGCAGTGTCAAAATACTGTCCATCCTTCCTGCTGATTAACTGCTTCCACAACAACGGCCAAACCTTTCGCGGTGCTGTAAACAAGTCATACGTCGTACGTTGCACCGTATCCGGAAAAAAACGCAAATGGACAGAAGCACACGCATGAGGGTCAAGATCCATAATTAACACTCTTTTATTCATACGTGCCAACGCTGCACCGAGGGTGACAGTGGTGGTAGTTTTACCTACGCCGCCTTTTTGGTTGGCGATAGCCAGAACTTTGGCGTTCAAACTATACTCCTCCAAAGGGTGTCTCCATACTTCAGATTAACTATCTTTGCGGTAGACGATTGCACCCTTATGATGTTCAGGTCTAAAGGCTCTGGATATATTATGCAACGACTCAGAGTGTCCAATCAATAACGCTCCACCAGGTTGGAGGTTGTCATAGAATGAACTTATAACCCGAGTCTTCATTTCATCATCAAAATAGATAATTACGTTTCTACAGAAAATAATTTGAGACCGTTCAATACGTTTAATCTGTAACCTATCATTAAGGTTCAACTGATCGAATCGAACGAGTTTCTTTACATTTTCTGTAAGATGATATTCCCGCCCTTCCTTCTTGAAATATTTACGAATTATTTCAGGAGGAGTAGTTCGTAGCGCATAATCGGAATAAATTCCACTCCTTGCGGTATCAAGAACTGCAGTAGAAATATCACTTGCTGTAATTTTAATATCCCAGGAAGCAATTTCTGTTTTAAGAACCTCATGCAAAATTATGCCCAAAGTGTACGGTTCTTCACCGGAAGAGCAACCTGCAGACCAAATACGGAGCCTTCGGCTACGCTTTGCCCTTAGAGCATCCAACATGTCTTTGAGTACAACCTCTTGGAAAACTTTAAGCTGTGGCGGATTTCTATAAAAACTGGTCTCATTCGTAGTGATAACTTCATAAAGACGATTCAACTCGTCCCGACGATTTTTATCATACCGCAAATAGTAATAATATTCGCCAAAGCTTTTGAGATTCAAAGCCTTAAGACGCGCTGCCAGTCTATTTTCGACCAGATACTTTCGGTTGTCAGCAATATGGATTCCACACAACTCATAGATATGATCTCTAATTTGACGAAATTCTTCATCACTGGCGTGAAGTTCGCGCTGAAAACTTGTCGTTCTTGAAAAAAGTGATGACACATGGTCCCCCTAGCTACCTGCTTCTAATCTGATCCGCTGCCTGTTCAGCTGCCTCGCAAATCTCCGGATCTTCGTGCCTCATCATAGTTAACAAGGCTCCAAAACAACGTTCTGTCCCCATGTTACCAAGCGTTTTTATTACCCTATGCTGAACCAAAACGCTTCTTGCCGCAAAAACACCTAATAACGGTTCTACAACCTCATCGTTCTGTAACTCACCAAGATGCTCTATTGCGCGTATCGCAACCCAATCATCTTCATCATCCAGAGCTTCAATAAGGTAATGCAGATAGGCTTCGGACTGTGTCTTACCAATCATATCCACAACAGCAAGGCGAATGTCTCTATTGCTATCATGAAGCAGACTTTGCACCTGTTCTGCAAAAACGGTAGATTGAGAGCTTAAAGCAAGCAAACCTTCGAGCGCTACAAGCCGGACATCTACAACAGGGTCGGAAAGCGCCTCTTTAAGCAATTCAACATACACATCATTCTTTGATTTACCCAAAGCATATACAGCCATCATACGGTCTGTGGCATTCTCACTTTCCACACTGGAAACAAAGCGAATCCAGAGCATCTCATTATTCATGGCAATGGCAGCTTCTAACGCTGCATCTTTCACTTCAAAGGATTCATGAGACAACTTTTCGAAAATCATTTCAGCACACTTCAACGAGCTTGAATTTTCTCCAAGGAAGTACAATGCCTTTTTAAGAATCACTTCATCAGTATGCTCTTTCAACAAATTCTGAAAAAACTTTTCTTCTGAAGCATCGGCAGCTTTAACAAGCACAGTAATAAGATCACGCTGAACGAAAAGCCCTTTGTCATTAAAGATGGAAAGAATAGTCGGAACAGCTTTCTTCATCTCATTTTCTGACATACGGGAAACTGCTTCCGCTGCAACACGCAAGGAAAGTTCATTATCTTCAAGAAACACATCCAGCATCGCGTCGTTACAACCGATATGTGCAAGACACTCAACGGCAGCAATAAGCTTGTCGGTATCACGATCAATATTGAAAGTGGCTACGGTACTCATCACCTTCCGTGTAGCTTCGTCTCCTTTTGCTGTTGAAAGACCACGTAATGCTGCGAGCTGAATCTCCTCATCCTCATCCTCAAGAGCTACCAGCAGCGCTTTATTAAACTGGTCTCGCTTATCAGCCGGAAGCAATTCAAGAGTCTTGTCACCCAAAAGCTGCACAACTGCTTTGCAAATTTTGTTCTGTAATGGAGACGGGGCTGTCTTCATCTGATCAATAAGCAGCGGAACAATCTTCAAGTCCCCCATTTCCCCAAGAGCTTCAACAATCATGGAAGCAACAAGCGGAGTAGACTTTCCAAGCGCTCTGACTAATGCTCCGGATGTCTGAGCGGCACCGATCTTAGTAAGTGCTTCAATTACTGAAAACTGAACCCACTCCTCATCTTCAAGTGCCTGAATCAAGCTGTCTGCGGCATCAGAAAAACCAAGTTCACCCAAGCTCACTGCGGCTTGATAACGAACATTTACTTCCTGATCGTTAAGCAAAGCATCACACAACGGAGCAACTGAAAATAGACTATTGGATGAACCCAAAATATCTGAGATAAAAATGCGAAGATCCGGATTAGAGCTATCCAACTGGCCCATTACACTTTCCAGATCGTCTTCTGCAATTTCTCGCAAGATATCCATTGCGGCGTTTCGCACCGGAGCTTCTTCTGAAACAAGCAGCGGAATAACCGCCTGAACAGTTTTTTCGCCACGAATCACGCGAAGAGCACGTTCGGCAGCTTCCTGTACACCGAGGTTACCTTCCTGCATATGACGAATCAATTCCGGAACCGCACACTCTATCTTCTCTGCACCTGCAATAAAGGCAGCATCGCGAACGACCTCGGATTCATCAGAGCGTAACTGATTTAAAATTTTGTCACATTCAGACATACATTTACCTTCTTAGTTGGCGGAAATTCCGCATACATTATTTGTAGATGCTTGCCATCAGAGCTGACGCCATATCGTCAATATCCACAATCTCATCGGTCAGCTTAGCGTCCACAATGGCTTTGGGCATTCCGTAAACAACACAAGAGGCATCATTCTGGGCTAAGATGTACCCACCTCTGCTTTTCAATTCACGAATACCAAGTAAGCCATCATTCCCCATCCCTGTAAAAATTGCCCCCACAGCCCGACGCCCCTGTGCTTTAGCAACAGACTCAATCAGCACGTTTGCAGATGGCTTGTACAATGCATCAGCAGGCTCTTCTTTCACCACAACTTCCATTCTTGAGCCACGCTGCTGCAATACTATATGCTTTCCCCCCGGTGCAATATATGCAGTTCCGGGCACAATGGGCTCAGCTCCTGAAGCTTCCTTCACATTAATCTTGCAAACACTATCCAAACGTTTTGCAAAAGGGCCGGTAAACGCTGCCGGCATATGTTGTGCAATTAGAATTGCAGCAGGAAAGTTAGCAGGAAGTTTTGATAACACCTTCTGTACCGCCGGAGGACCACCGGTAGAAACTCCTATGGCAACAACATCACGCTTTGGTCTCCCTCGCATAACTGGCGGTGCGACACGCGGTGTAGCTTTAACAGCAAGCGATGGTCGACTTGTACGCGGAGCACGAATTTTCCGGCGTGATATATATTTTACTTTTTGTTGAAGATCTTTTTCAATCTTAACGATCTCAAGAGAAACCCTGGACATCTGCTTTGGAATAAAATCAACTGCCCCAAGCTCCATAGCTTTGAGAGTTGACTCTGCACCTTCCATAGTAAGGGAGCTAATCATCAAAACAGGGCGAGGCATCTCCATCATAATATGGCGAAGCGCCGTAAGGCCGTCCATTTGAGGCATCTCAATATCAAGCGTTACAACATCAGGATTATGCTGTCTGATAACAGTAAGTCCCTCAGCACCGTTACGTGCTGTTGCAACAACTTTGATATCTGGATCCTTTTCCAGCATTGTTGTCAGCGCTTTCCGCATAAAAGCGGAGTCATCTACTACTACAACCCTAATCAACAGAATCTCCTGTTCATATTTTCAACGAACCTGTACAGTATGCACATTCTTCCAGCAACATACTGCATATCGCTAAAAGCCTGCCTTAGAACACCATAGAGAATTCTAATTATTTTACAATAGGCAACTAATCTCTATTGGAAGGCAAAATGAGCTATTAGCACACTTTAGTGCAGTGCCGACTACAGCCATGCAAGTATGGCTTACATAAAAAAGAACAAATCCGTATAGAGCTTTTCACTGTCTGCAACAGCAATGAATCCAGTAACAAGAATAAAAAAGCCACGAAACCATTTTTAGGTATCGCGGCTTTTGCATTTTATACAAAACTACATGCATTGCAGAGTAACAAGTGTAGTCGCAAACAGCCCGCGGCTACAATTCATATCGGCAAAAGCAAATTAATCTGAAGAAGAAAGTCTAGATACTTCTACCATTCCG
Organism: Halodesulfovibrio aestuarii DSM 17919 = ATCC 29578; assembly: GCF_000384815.1. Lineage (NCBI taxonomy): Bacteria > Pseudomonadati > Thermodesulfobacteriota > Desulfovibrionia > Desulfovibrionales > Desulfovibrionaceae > Halodesulfovibrio > Halodesulfovibrio aestuarii. The sequence continues at coordinate 187,542 of NZ_ARQF01000021.1, read as the reverse complement.
TCCAATGCACGGAGTTTATCAATTGTTCTGTACAGATGTGCAACGTCACGCACCTCTACAGTAAACTCCATTTCTGACATTCCATCGACCATTGAATGGAACATGCCAGCATCAAGGTTCACTTTTTCCTGCATCAGCAGGTCACTAACCTTCGCCATCATGCCCATGATGTTCTTAGAAATCATTTTTATACGTGCAGGATACGGTTTGTCTTCCGTTCCATCCCAGTACACAGAAATAAGACGCTCTGCCTCAAGATTCTGTACATTAGGACAGTCTGACGTGTGAACTGTTACCCCGCGTCCGCGACTAATAAAGCCGACAATCGCCTCGCCCGGAACAGGAGTACAGCAGCGCGCAAAACGTACCAGTACATCATCAACCCCTTTAATACCCACACTATTCGCATGAGTCTGTTCCCCTCTTACTTCCGGCTGGGATACAGTTTCTTTTTCTTCCGGCTCCGAAATTTCTTTCGGCTGCAAGCGCTGAAGGACTTTTCGGGGAGTAAGGCGCGCATACCCGACATGTGAAAGTAGTTCATCTACTTCCTTCAGGTTAAATTCTTCCGCAACAGCTTCAAAGGCGCCCTCTTTAAGAGCCTTCTGAACGTTGATATCCATACGGCGTCCCAGTTTTTCCAACATCTCTTTACCAAGGCTGATGGAACGGGTGCGCTCTTCGGTACGAATAAAGTGATTAATACGGGTACGTGCTTTTGCTGTCTTTACAAAACGCAACCAATCGCGGCTGGGATGCCTGTGTTGGTCTGTAATAATTTCAACGGTATCACCATTTTTCAACGGAGTAGAGAGCGGAACAAGTTTGCCGTTAACCTTTGCACCGGAACATTTATCACCAACCTGAGTGTGAATCATGTACGCAAAATCAACCGGACTTGCTTCCTCAGGTAGTTCTTTTACATCCCCCCCGGGGGTAAATACATAAACTTCGTCTTTAAATAGATCGAACTTCAGAGAGCGCATAAACTCTTTTGAGTCCGTTTCCATTTTCTGCCAGTCAAGCAACTCACGAAGCCATGTAAACTGCTGAACATCGCGGGCTTTTAACCGTCCGCCGCCACCTTCTTTATACAGCCAGTGAGAAGCAACACCGAATTCAGCCATCTGATCCATTTCTTCAGTACGAATCTGAATTTCAATGCGCTCGCCTTCCGGCCCCATAACTGTAGTATGAAGACTCTGATACATGTTTGCCTTAGGCATGGAGATGTAATCTTTAAATCTACCATGAACAGGCTTCCACATGGCATGAACCAGCCCAAGCACCGCATAGCAGTCACGCACATCCTTAACAATAACACGGAAGGCAATAATATCGTGAACTTGGTCAAGGGTAAGGTTCTGTTGTTCCATCTTACGATAGATGGAATAACGGTATTTAATGCGCCCCTTAATCTGGGCCTTGATATTGTTATCCCCCATCATTGACGAAAGCAGCTGGATAACGCTCTGAATGTAATCCTGTCCGGACCTTCTATTTTCTTCCAGCCATTCAGTGATGGAGTTAAATACTTCCGGACGCAGGTACCGGAAACTTAAATCTTCCAGTTCCAGTTTAATACGGTGCAGGCCGAGACGGTTCGCAAGAGGGACATATATATCCATAGTTTCTTGCGAAATGAGTTTTTGCTTATGAGTCTTCTGGAAGTCCAGAGTGCGCATATTGTGCACTCTGTCCGCGAGCTTAACAATAAGAACGCGTATATCTTCCGCCATTGCAAGAATCATTTTGCGGATATTTTCCGCCTGAGCCGCTTCCTTGCTTTCAAACGTCATCAAGCTAATTTTAGTTACGCCATCGACAACATCTGCAACTTCCTCACCAAACTGTGCATCAATACCTTCAATTGTAGCAGACGTATCCTCTACCGTATCATGCAGTAACCCCGCAGCAATGGAAACATCATCCATGCGCATACAGGCAAGCTCGTAAGCGACTGAAAGCGGATGCGACAAATACGGCTCACCGGAAAGACGAGTCTGGCCAGCATGCGCAGCAGCAGAAAACACGTACGCTTTCTGAATCAAAGCCACATCCGCATCTGGGCGCAGCTCTGTTACTTTATCTAAAATTTCCTGAATCCTGATCATGGATTAGTTTGCAACCTCGTAACGCCTCTGGCTTTTAGGAACCCACCATCGGTCTAAATTATGCGTAATACCTGCTGGTGCAGGCTCAATTCCTTTAAATCGCTTGCTAATGATCGGTAATGAATATGAAACGAACAAGAAGCAGTAAGGCTGATCCGTATGCAAAATTTCCTGCACACGGTCATATGCTTTCTTCCGCACGTTCATATCAAGTGTGTTACGACCAACTTCAAGCCATTTATCCAGTTCCGGATTAATATATTTAATAAAGTTCAAACCACCCTCTTCAGCCTGTGAAGAGTGCCAAACCATTGAAATATCCGGATCCTGAAGAATATTCCACCCCAAAATAAGTGCGTCAAAGCGTCCCTTATTCAAAAATTCTTTGAGAAATGCCGCCCACTCAACAGTTCTAATAGTGACCTGAATACCAATATCTTTCAACTGACTTTGAATGATCGTAGCAGTTTTTATTCGTTCTTCATTCCCTTGGTTGGTAAGAATGGTGAACATAAACGGTATGCCATCCCTCTCAAGGACACCATTTTTATTCTTAGTCCAACCAGCTTCCTTCAACAATTCTAATGCTTTTTCAGGATGATATCCATAATCTTCTATCTTTGTATTATAGGCCCATGTCCCCGGCTTGTACGGTCCGACCGTAGGCTTACCCTGACCGAACAGAACGCCTTTTACCAACCCTTCCTTATCAATTGCATAAGAAATTGCTTTTCGAACACGTGCATCTTTAAACAGCTGGTTTCTAAAATTGAATCCCATAAAAGAATACCCGAAAGAGAGATATCTGTACTTTGCAAAATTCTCTTTAAAAAACTCACTATTCGTCTGATACAAGTACTGTTGAGGCGTTAGCGTCATCATATCAATATTGCCGGATTTCAACTCAAGAAACATTGTCGATATATCAGGAATAACCCGGTACACAATTTCGTCCAGATATGGCCGTCCGAGAAAATATGTGTCACTTGCTTCAAGAACAACTTTTTCTCCCCTGTCCCACTGTTTAAACTTAAACGGGCCTGCACCAATGGGCTTTTCAGAGAGCGGAGAGTTAGAAATATCCTTACCTTCAAGCAGGTGTTTAGGCAGGATATCAAGCATCCAACTTAACAAAATACGGGCAAGTGGCTTTTCGTATGTTGCTTCAAAGGTGTATTTATCTATAAGAGTAAACTTTTTTACTAAAAGATAATCTTGTGCATACGCTGTAGGAGTATTCGGATCGATATATAATTTGTATGTAAATTCTACATCTTCCGCAGTAAGTGGTACACCGTCTTCCCACATAACATCTTTACGCATCGTGATACGTATTTTTTTCCCTTCATCTAAAACTTCAAATGATTCCGCTGCATATGGAACAATATTCAAGTCTTTATCATACTTTAGAGGGGACACATAAATGTGAGAAGCAACTTCATGAGAGCCAGCATCGGAACTCAGCATAGGGATCATATTTGTTATATCGCCTATTGAGCCTAAAATAATGCGCCCACCGTATTCCGGTTTCTGAATATTTGTTGTATTGTCGCCAACGGCTCGTGCGGATTGCTTGCCAGCAGACGTCGTCGAGTTGGATGCAGAGTGCTTTTTTTCAGCAGGAGAACTGCAACCTGTTAAAAAGAGAAAACATAACAGTACGCATAAAAGCACTCTATTTTGCAAACCGCAATACATAGCATCCTCACTATTGCCAAAATCATCAGATAGAGTATCCTGAGTAGATACGGGACGAAACATTTCAGACGGTAAAAGTCACGCTAACAAACTTCTACCCTATTGAAAACTGATTGAATTTTGAACAACCTTATGCCCCTCTTGCTATAGGGTAACATAGCAGGGCACCCCTTTAGGGATGTTCCATACTCCACAAGGAGCATATGTAGATGGATGAGGCTTCCGCAAAAAAATTGCTTCATGAATTGGTATCAAATACCATTCCAGAATATATTATCGAAGGTTCCCAATATCTTTTAGACTCCGGTGGAGTCCAAAAGATTAGTGTTAAAAAAGGGGACGGGTACTGGGATATCTCCGGTACAGTTCAAGGTGAAGATTTTCAGATCTATTCTCCGAAAATCTCGTTGGATTTCCATGAGAATTCCACAAACTTCATCTGTAACTGTCCTGAGGCATTTTCCGGTGCGTGCCGTCACGTCGGCGCTGCTGCTCTTAAGTTTATCCCTTCACTTGAAGAGGGGGAGACAACAGAAGCTGCACCAGCAAAGCCGCGTTCTGACTGGAGACAAAACTTCAGATCCTACTTTAGCACCGAACTCGAACCTGAGGCCGGTAGACATTACCTTCTTTACCGTTTTCACCCTGAACCGGGCAGACTGCAGGTTTCGTTCTTCCGTGCGAGGCAGAACAAATCCGGCCTGTCCAGCGTACATAACGAAATAACAATCCAGCAACTTCTTGACCATCCGGACTGGCATGAACAGACTCCCGGTCTTGCTGAATTGCTGGAACAAGTCGGTAAATACAACGACTACTTCGGGCATCGTGTTGAGATTCCCGACGGGCTGCTTACATGGTTTCTATGGACTGTTAAAAACGAGTATTACTTGTTCTGGCAGGACACAGATAAGCCATGCCGTATTGAAACAACAACCATGCAGCTTAAGCTCAAACCGAACCTTGAAGATGCAGGGCTCACTTTTGCAGTAATGATCGAGGGAAGCGGTAAGCAACCTTTATCGATCACTGAAGAGGACGTATCGTTTCACGGGCAAATGCCGTTGTGGGTCTGCTGGAAAAAGGGCTTCCACCCTGTTCATACGACACTGGACTCCGTACTTGTTCAGGATCTTGTGCAGCATCCTCCTTATGTCAGCCGTGACGATATTCCTGAATTTCTTGATCGAGTCTGGACGCAGTTCCCGACATCTGATCTACACGAGCCGGAAAAGTTTCTGGAGCATATGGAACCTATTTTTGTTCCTGGCACATACAATCCGAAGCTTTTTCTTGACGAAGAAGGCTCACTGCTTACTTTGGAAATCCAGAACTTTTATGAGACAATTCATGGTGAATTCCTGCTTCCAGGCCCTAACCCTGAATTTATGACAGGCAGCTATCCTTTCGAGGGCACAACCTACCTTATTCGTCGCATGCAAGACGAAGAGGCATCGCTCGCAGAAAAACTGCTTGAAATGAACTTCCAGCCTCGTAACAACCGTATCTGGTTTCTGGAACCAGAAGAAGCCATTACATTCCTTTTGGATGCGTATCCTAAACTTATTGAGCAGTACCGGGTCTTCGGTGAAAAAGCGCTCTCCAAGTACAAGGTTCGTCTTGCCACTCCGGTTATTAATGCCACAGTGGAATCCAATGAAGATGAAAAATGGTTCTCTCTTGATATCGAAGTTGATTACGACGGTCAGAAAGTTCCGATTGATCTTATTTGGAAGGCTTGGTCACAGGGTAAACGCTATGTTCAGTTGAAAGACGGGTCTTACACCAGTCTCCCTGAATCATGGCTTGAAAAAGTTGCACACAAACTGCGTGCGATGGGGCTTGATCCTGAACAACCACCACAGCAGCGGTTTGAACAATATGAAGCGCCAGTATTGGACAACCTGCTTGATGATCTTCCGGAAGTTGAAACAGATGGTTTCTGGGACACACTGCGTGAGAAAATTCACACCTTTAAGGAAATTTCTACAGTTGCTCCACCGGCAGGTCTGCAGGCTACACTTCGAGGATACCAGCAACAGGGGCTCAGTTACCTTAACTTCCTGCGCGAATATGGTTTCGGCGGCATCCTTGCTGACGAAATGGGGCTTGGTAAAACCATTCAGACTCTTTCCTTTATTCAACACATGGTAGAACGTGGTGATACCGGCCCTAACCTTATTGTTGTACCAACATCTGTTCTTCCCAACTGGGACCGTGAGGCATCAAAGTTCGTTCCTGAACTTAAACGCCTTATTATCTACGGTACCCGTCGTGAGAACATGTTCAAACAAATCAACGACTCAGATTTGGTTGTAACAACATACGCCTTACTTCGCAGAGATCTTGAAGAATTACAGAATTATGAGTTCAACTCTATCATTCTTGATGAAGCACAAAACATTAAGAACCCGAACACAATTACAGCCCGTTCTGTTCGTAAGATCAACGCCAAGCAGAGACTCTGTCTCTCCGGTACCCCGATTGAAAACAACCTGTTCGAGCTGTGGTCACTCTTTGAGTTCTTAATGCCGGGCTTCCTTGGCTCACAACACGCCTTCCAGCGTGGCATTGTAAAGCCGATCAAAGACGGGGACGAAGAAACAATCGACCAACTGCGTACCCGCGTAAAACCATTTATTTTACGCCGTACAAAGGCAGAAGTGGCAAAAGACCTGCCGCCTAAAATTGAAAACGTTCAGTACTGTGCACTTGCTGAAGAACAGGCAGAGCTTTATGGCGCCTTGGCTGCCAAGCTTAAAGAACAGGTTATGTCTGACGTGGACGAAAGAGGCCTTGCAAAAAGCCAGATGTCGATTCTGGATGCGCTTCTTAAACTTCGTCAGATATGTTGTCACCCACGCCTTCTCAATCTCAACATGCCTGGATTTACCACAAACCTGCCTTCCGGTAAGTTTGATGCATTCAAGGACATGATTACTGACATTGTTGCAGAAGGTCATAAGGTACTGGTCTTTTCACAGTTTGTATCCATGCTGCACATTATCCGTTCATGGTTGCAGATTGCAGATATTCCGTACGCGTACCTTGATGGTACATCCAAAGACCGTTTTGATCAGGTAGACAGGTTTAACGATTCACCGGATATTCCTATCTTCCTTATCTCTCTGAAAGCAGGCGGTACTGGTCTTAACCTGACAAGTGCCGACTACGTTATTCACTACGATCCTTGGTGGAACCCTGCTGTTGAAGATCAGGCAACTGACCGTGCTCACCGTATTGGTCAGAAATCTCAGGTATTCTCATACAAAATGATTTGTCAGAATACTGTTGAAGAAAAAATCCTCAAACTTCAGGACATGAAAAAAGGTGTGGCTGATTCTATTATTCCCGGTAAGGAAGCATGGAAGTCACTCACCAGAGATGATCTTGAAATGCTGTTCGATATTTAGCCCAGCAAAAATAAGCGATAAAAAAAGAGGGAACCATATGGTTCCCTCTTTTTTTATTCACCTTTACAAGCTAATTCTGTCTTCATAATGACTTTAAAAAAACGCATAGATACGCACAAAAACGGGCAAATATGCTCTATCTATTTTGCGCTACCGTCTAAAATCTCCTTAACCAGCTTTGGAAGCTGTCCAAGATCAGGACTGATAACAAAACCTGCATCACGCATGGCTTGTAGTTTTCCTTCAATACCGCCGGACTTTTCATCCAGTATAGCTCCGGCATGACCAAGACGTTTTCCGGGAGGGGCAGTTCGGGCTGCAATAAAGGATACAACCGGCTTTTCAAAACCAGTCATCATCACATAGCGGGCAAGCTCTTCTTCCGCTGTTCCGCCGACTTCACCCAAAATAAGTACTGCATGCGTATTATCGTCATTACGTACCAGTTTGAAAAGATCAGTAAAACTTGTTCCAATAAAAGAGTCACCGCCAATCCCTACACAAATGGATTGACCAATTCCGGCCTGCGAAAGTCTATCTGCAGCTTCATATGTCAGAGTACCTGATCGAGAAAAAATAGCTACATTGCCAGCAGTAAAAACGTTCGCTGGCATAATACCAATTTTGCACTGTCCCGGAACAATAACCCCCGGAGTGTTAGGGCCGATGACCCGCGTTCTGGTGCCAGCCACATCTTTCAATGCAGACAACATGCTGGCCTGCGCAATCCCTTCAGTAATACAGATAACCCATGGAATCTCTTCAGTTGCTGACTCAGCAACCGCATCGGCAGCAAACGCAGCAGGTACAAAGATAATTGAAGCATCAATACGATGATGTTTTTTTGCTTCATGCACCGAGTTATACACGGGTACCCCCATCACCTCCTGCCCACCTTTGAAAGGTGTGACGCCAGCTACAATATTAGTCCCGTACTCCTGCATCAGCGCAACATGACGTTGCGCAACTTTACCTGTAATACCCTGAACAAGAATTTGAGAATTTTCATTTAATCCCAGAATGTTATCAACTTCAGTTCGAGTAAACGGGGGCATCAACGGCGGCATCAATTCTTCTTCCAAAGTAAATTCAACAGTGGGTGCATCAGCAGGTTTTAACGTATGCAATTTCTCAAGTGCATCATTCATTTCACTGGCAATATAGACATTTTCTACGGAGGACTCCTGCATCAATGCGCGACCTTCTTCTGACTCAAATCCCGCCATACGTATAACAATAGGTTTCGGTGCAGATTTTCCTCCGAGAACTGCAAGTAACGCGGTGCCGACCTCTTTACAGGAAACAATGCCGCCGAAGAGGTTAATAAAAACCACCTTCACATCATCATTCCCGAATAAAAGATCAAGAGCACGCTTAATACGCTCCCTGTCTGCTGCGCCCCCCAAGTCCATAAAATTTGCTGCGGTTAATCCCTTGAAGTTCAACAAATCCATCGTTGCCATAGCAAGTCCGGCACCGTTAACGAGAATCCCTACCCAGCCTTTGAGCTGGACATAACTCAGTCCTGCTTCACGGGCGATGTTTTCTTCGCGGGAATGATGCTCCGGAGTATAGTAGTCTCCCAGACTATCTGGATACAGATCTACCACATTGTCATCAAGTTCAACCTTGCCATCAAGAGCCACCCACTCCCCCTGTACTGTAATGACGAGCGGATTTATTTCTGCCATAAGCAGGCCATACTTAGCTACAACACCGTATAGTTTTTTGACGAGATCACAGAATCCGGAATAATGCTCTTTGCCTACACCAAGTTCAAAAAATGCGGCTCGCAAGTGATGGTCTTTCAAACCGGAAAGAAGATGAACCCGCTGAATAAGCGGCTTAGCTGCCTGCGTAGAAGTTTCAACTTCAATCCCGCCTGCTGAGCTTACTGTGAAGAGAAGGTCTTTGCGCTCACGCGAGAGCACAAAAGAAAGGTAGCATTCTTTTGCAATATCGGTTGCCTGCTCCACCCGAATGAAGGGAACCGTATTGCCTTTGATTTCCATGGTAAAAATTTTTTCAGCCTTTCGGTAAAATTCTTCCGGACTATCCGCCCGCAAAATACCACCGGCTTTCCCGCGTCCGCCAGTCAGAACCTGTGCTTTAAGGTACCACGGTGGACTCATATGATCAGGAACAACTATAGAATCAGGTGTTAAAAGAGTTCCCTCTGGGGTAGTAATTCCAGCCTCGCCAAACAACTTCTTGCTCAAATGCTCGTTCAGAAACATGGTGCTCCGTCCGTAAGATGAAAATTATCAGTCATCAAGTGTTGGAACCATTCGCTGGACAAGAATGTTCGAATACGGTTTCCCGTACAGGTCGGCGATAAGAAGTTCCCTTCTTATACTATGAGCGCTGCAAGCCACAATATGGCAACAACGCTACAACAAAAGAATGTGCCCCACACGCCTTTTTAGAAAATACCACTCCTCCCTTGGTATCCTATAAGCGTGTTCCGACCAAAGTCTCATTATTGTAAACAGCGCTAACATCCAGCATCCTCAACAAAACTTACTGAATATCTTAATGCAACGATACAGTATCTGGGCGTATGTCCGCAGGGCTTAGCACCATACGGCACTCTAAGTATGTACAGGTGCCCCCCGTACAGTCGAAGCCATACTTTTATGCTTAGCACAGTATGGCAGGGTATGAGAAAATAAGCAGTGCGCCCACAGTAAGTTAAAAGACACACTGCTCTTATCATCCGGAGTGCTTTAGCAGCCGAATTCTAAACCAACTGTTAGAAACCAGCGTCTTCGTTAATCAGAACAATTTTAATACGCTTTGCAGGGAAGGACTTTTCGGTAATTGTCCAGATATTACAAATGCGCTGCGGGCTGGAACAATCCATACACTGCCCCGTTTTTTTACAAGGAGTTTTCATATCCAGTCGCATTGTATTGATTGGCGCTACATAGTCCTTAATACGGAACATGGCATCGTCTACTGTTTCCACCAGTTTGTTTCTACTGATAAACAACACAACATGTTTAGGGCCAAAATTTAATGCCGCTACACGGTTGCCAATCATATCAAGGTTTACAAGCTTGCCACACTCAGTCACTGCGTTTGTGCCTGTAAGAAAAAGATCAGCCAGCAAAGCCTGACGACGGAGTTCGTATTTCGCTTCATTTGACAAAGACTTATCAAACGTATCCATAACCTCTAATGATGCATCAGCACGCACGGCTTCCACAATGCCTGTATCCATTAATGTAGCAGAGCCACCAAAAGACACAGTTTTTACTCCTTCAAGAGAAGGCATTATCTGCTCATCAAAAACTTTTTTTGCATCCGCAACAGAGTCTGCCATAAATACATCAAAATTGTTCTTCTCAAGAGCCTGTTTAAGATCTGCCAGACGTAATGTCCAAAAAGTATTAATTGGGTTAGTCATAATTTAATCCAAACTAGTTTTAAAAGGTCTGTTTTCATTATACAACGCTAGGCGTTTTTCATATTTCGTAAGCTGAAAATTAGGCAAACGATATTCAATTCCGCGAGCTAACGCTTCCTGCTGTGTTACAACAGCCTTATCAAATTGATCAGATGCTGCATACGCAGCAGCCAAGGAATCTAACACCCGCGGATGTCTTTTACTTTTTTCGACAAGCGGCAACAATAATTTGACTGCACGTTTCCCATCTCGAACGGCGTCAGAGGGGCAGGTTGCTAAAAACCACCCAACTTCGTTTACTGCAGATATGGAATCTGAAAAGACAAGAATCTGTTCCATGTCCGCCTTTGCAAGTGCAAAGTTCCCCATATCGCACAACGTCTGCATTCTTGAAACGAGCAACCGCGCATCGCTAGGCGCTACCTGTAACCCTGTATTCAAGTCTTTCAACGCTTCCAAAAAATTATTTGTGGTACGCCACAAGGCCGCGCGATTCAACAGTGCTTCGGTATACATACCGTTAATAGATAAAGCACTACTAAAATCATTAAATGCTGCATCAATTTTTCCTAAAGCAATTCTACAATAGCCTCGATTATTATAGGCAACGGAATTGTTCGAATCTAACTCAATAAGTCTTGAATACATAATCTCTGCAGCAGACGATTGACCAAGTTTCTGTAACAGTCTTGCCTGCGCCATTATCAGATCCAACCGATCAGGTTCTAACGCGGCTGCTTTTTCCAGCCAAAAATATGCAGTACCGGGTTCGCCTTTTTTCAAAGCAATCTTATAGAGATAGTACACAGGGTCAACTAATGTTGAATCAAGAACATGCGCAGTTTTCAGGAATGGTTCAGCTGCATTATAGTCCTTCATTACATAGGCTATGATGCCACGAGCTGTAGGAACAATCGCATATTCATCGGCGTAATCCTGCACCGGTCTCAAGACATCATGCGCGGCTACAAACTTTCTGCCGTGCACATAGGCAATTGCAGCTAAGCCATGAGCTGTTACATACTCTTTATGCAATTTCATGCAGAACGAGTTGTACTGATCAAGCTCACGTTTTTTTTTCCGCTTCTCCTCTTTATCTACCATAAAAGAAGTGTGGCTTAGATTTTTCTGCTCAGGTTGGACAAACGATTTTGTATATTCATCAAATAATTTTATAACCTTACTCCACTTTTTATGCTTATACGCATCCTGCAATGACAGGTAGAGAGCATCGCTTTTCCTCAGTTGTTCCTGCATATCTTCAGGCACAAACTCATTAGCATACACAAATAAATTGCAGCTCAAGCAAAAGCAAACGGCGAGGAGAAGCACCCCCGCGCCGTAACGATTTTTTTTAAAATCCATACCGCACGTACTCCTTTTCCCTGCGGTTAATACTTTGCACATATCGATACTTTTCATTTGTTCGCGCCTGCTCCAAAACTTGTCTTCCTATATTGAGACAACGGTCACAGGCTCCAACAGGCACCTCAACTCCAAGGCTTAACGGATTTACAGATGACCATGTTTCAAGCCGCAATGTTCCGGAACAATCCGGGCACAGCACTACTGATTCTATCTGGCTTTCAGTGATACCATCCGTATCATAATAAATATCTTTAGCGCGGACGATAAAATCGCCGTCACGCTCATAACCGGCATCGTTAATTAACGCATCAATATCAGGTGTAGATGACGAAAAATACCCTGCCAGTAAAGCTTCAGATAACTTTTTAATATATTCTGTCACCTGTTCTGTTTGTGCGTAACGCTTTGGATTAAAATCCGGCTCTGCCACATGCTCGTAATCAATACCAGCCATAGCGAGACAGATCCCAAGGTTTACATATGGCAACGCGCCTTGAATCGCATACCCACCTTCCAGCACTGCAATCTGCGGATTAAGTAATTCATTCAGCCGTGCATACCCACGTGCTGAAAAATTCATATTGGTAATCGGATCTGAATAATGATTATCCTGCCCTGCTGAGTTAATAATAATATCCGGTTTAAAGTCATCCAGCACAGGAAGCACAACATTCTCAATTGTATATAAAAAACCTTCATCCGACGTATTAGGCGGCAACGGGATATTCAACGTTTTTCCATATGCATTCACACCACCGCGCTCATCAGGAAAACCGCTCCCCGGATACAACGTTCTGCCATCCTGATGCATGGAAATAAAAAGTACATTCTTATCGTTCCAATACACATCCTGTGTACCATCACCATGATGGCAGTCGGTATCGACAACAGCAATTTTAAGGGGACCATACGTTTCACGAATGTACTCAATCATCACGGCTTCTATATTGATAGTGCAGAATCCACGTGAGCCATGTACGGACTTCATTGCATGGTGCCCGGGAGGACGAACCAGCGCAAACGCTTTGTCCTTTTCGCCTTCCATAACCAGCTGGGCGGCACGAATCGCACCACCGGCAGAAATCAAGTGCGATTTAGTGCACACGCTTTCCACATTCGGGAAACAAAAGTGTGTGCGCTCCACATCTTCCAACGAAGCCACGAGTGGCTTGTATTCCGAAATTCCCTCAATATCAAAAAGCCCTTCCTCACGCAGTTGATCCTGCGTGTACAAAAGACGCTCTTCCCTCTCAGGATGAGTTGCGCTAATCGCCCAGTCATATGCGGGGAAAAAAATAACCCCTAAAGAATTTTTAGCTCGTAGCATACGTTCTCTTCTGCCTACTGTTGCCCGTCTTTATCGATGACACAACAACAGTTGTTTAATCAATATTTTTTGTTTTCATCATTGCAATAGTGGTGCGCATGCGCTCAACAACCTGTTTAAACACTTCTTCAGGAGTCACAGAAGCATCTACAACAGCAAAACGTTTATTGTTCAACGCAGCCCAAGTTAAGTACCCTTCGCGCACACGCGTATGGAATTCCATAGCTTCAGCCTCAAAACGGCCTTCTGCCCGAGAAAGTCCTTTTTCTATATTACGGGAAAGTGCACGACGTAACCCGATCTCAGGTTCTACATCAAAAAGCAGAGTCAAATCAGGCCATAACCCTGTAGTCGCAACTTCATTAAATGAATGTAACAGGTTCGGATCAAGCCCGCGGCCATACCCCTGATACACGACAGTAGAGTCTGCGTAACGGTCACAAAGAACGACCTTACCTGATTCAAGAGCAGGCTTAATCACCTGCGACACATGCTGCGCTCTGTCAGCAAGATATAAAAACAATTCTGCTTCGCTAGTAATATCTGTATTCTCTGCATCAAGCAGCAAAGCACGAAGCGTTTTTCCAAGCTCACTACCTCCCGGCTCACGGGTAAGCACGACATCATACCCTTCAGATTCAAGCCATTTGTGCAGCTTTTTTAAAACAGTACTTTTACCGGAACCTTCCATTCCTTCCAAAGAAATAAACATATCGTATCCTTGTTATGTCATCAGTGAGTCGTATCACTATCTTTCTCCGTACTCTCTCATCTTTCGAGAACGGCTGCCGATCCGGCGAGCAAGGGGGACTGCCCTCTACCCGCAACCAGCTATTAGTATGACTTAGTGAGTTATTTTTTTATAATAAGTGCAAAGGGAAATTAAAAGTCATCGTCTGATGGTATCCCTGCTGAAAATTCAGGCGGCGGAACGTCTCCCTCCGGAGACGTTGGCAAAGGATTTTCACCAAAAAACTGACGAGGGTCAGGAGGCGTCATCTTCGGTTTAAAAATAAAGCGCCCCAATGTATTTTGATATGGAGTCCACCCCGTATCGCCATATTCAAAATCACTAAACAATCCACGAAGCTGCGCAAGCTTTGCATCGATATTATCAGCATAATGCAGCACAAGCGCTTCTGCAGTAGCAGGAAGTACAGGAGAGCCCCATTCACGCTGACCATGATGCCCAAGGATCAAGTGCTTAAAATGCATCTGTAATTCCACAGGCAGACCGGAGACAGCAAGATACGGTTCCACTTTCTCCAACCCTATATTGATATGCCCGATAAGTCGGCCTTCGTCAGTATAATCTTTCACTAATCCCGCACTCAATTCCCATGCTTTCCCGATGTCATGGAAAATGGCACCGGCAAGGAGCACCTGACGATCAAGTTCCGGATACTGGTCACAAAGTTTCATGCATAGCTGCGCCACAGATAGAGTATGCTCAAGTAAACCACCTAAATATGCATGGTGAACATTTTTTGCACCGATTGCACTTTTGAAACGGATAGAAATTTCTTCATCAGCAAGAGCAGATTCAACAAATGTCAACCATGGGGTATACGTGAAAACAGACGCACATAGTGCAAGCAAATCTGTGTACATATCGTCGGGATGCTGTTCTGATGCGGCAACAAAATCGCCCATATCCAGCTCTGCAATATCATCTGGAGAAAGTATCCGCATGTGCTCAATATTCACATCCAGAATATCACGGTATGTGCTGGCACGACCTTTTACTGCCAACATCTGTCCTGCTGCAATTTCAGGAAACTGCTGCGCAAGCGGACTCCATGCCTTTGCTCCGATAGATCCCGTCATATCAGATAATTCAAGTCTCCAATAAGGGCCATTCCGTGCCTGAGCTAGTGTCGCCTGTGTAATTGCAAAAATAGAAAGCACTTCGTCATTATTGGAAATATCGCGAATAAATTGTATTTTTTTTAGGTCCATCTTATACCCTGAAGAAATGAAAACTACGTTTCTAAAATAGCCGCCAGAAGAAAATCTAACTTCGTAGCTGCTAACATGTCGTAACGGACTATTGAAGCACCATCGATATATTTACCTTTTATGAGGTTGAAACTATGGTGTAAAAAGCAAAGCATATCTTTTAACGAGTCACAGGAGAAAGACTCCCTGCCCGTTAAAAGCGATCTGTTCTCAAGACCCAGAACATGCGAATTACGATAACAACACAACTAACCCCTAAA
Source organism: Halodesulfovibrio aestuarii DSM 17919 = ATCC 29578 (assembly GCF_000384815.1). Lineage (NCBI taxonomy): Bacteria > Pseudomonadati > Thermodesulfobacteriota > Desulfovibrionia > Desulfovibrionales > Desulfovibrionaceae > Halodesulfovibrio > Halodesulfovibrio aestuarii. The sequence continues at coordinate 171,994 of NZ_ARQF01000021.1, read as the reverse complement.
TACCACAGGTAAAATTTGTGTTATCAACATTACTATGATTCCTGTTTTTTCAGGACGTTGTCAAACCATTTGATATTTGCAAACTCAAGCAACTACCAGGGGTCCCCATGATTATTGCACTTACAAACGATGACGGCATTCAGGCACCGGGGTTACGAACCATATATAAAGCATTGATTAACGCAGGGCATACAGTCCACTGCGTAGCACCTGTTACGGAACAATCCGCTGTGGGACATGCTGTAACACTTGCCTTGCCGCTCCGCATCAAGGAATTCAAGGAAAACGGATTTCGCGGTAAAGGAGTCTACGGGACTCCTGTAGATTGCGTCAAACTGGGATTGTCCAGTCTTATTGATGAAAAAATCGATCTTGTCATCTCTGGAATAAACGCAGGAGCCAACGTAGGACCGGACATTCTGTATTCCGGTACGGTTTCCGCTGCAACTGAAGGCGCCAGCATGGGCTACCCCTCAATGGCAGTATCCTATGACAATTTCAGACCGGAAGATTTATCAGAACAAGCAGAGTTTGCAGTACAACTGGCAGAAAACCTGCCTTGGAATGCATTACCCACGCGTTGTGTCGTAAATGTTAACTTTCCTGATATGCCAATAAAAGAAACAAAAGGATTGCGTGTTTGCCCGCAAACCAGTGCTACTTGGAAAGACTGGTATGTACACAACACAGACCCGCGCGGAAGCAGCTACTGGTGGCTGGATGGTAAAATCCCACCAGAAGATGTTGCATCGGGTACAGACCGTGATCTATTATCAGAAGGATACGTAACTCTGACTCCGCTAAAATTTGATTTTACAGATGAAGTTACTATGTCCGCTTTATCCGTTCTAAACATGGATCAATAAAATGACTTTTCACGAAGTAACAGAAGTCATGAATTAGCTTACCCCGCGTATCCCGTGCCGCACTGCGCGGTTATACCGGCAGTGCGGCACGATCAATAAAAAGAATTGACAACAAGAGAAGTAGACAACAGTAGATTTTACGATTGTTCACAAAATTATTTTAAGAAAAGTACAGCTAGCTATTGCAGTTTGTTCACTTTGCTTTTAAGAGCACCACATGTAAAGTACACATGGTTGTCGCCAATACGGATATTTATCCACACGACAACTTGTACATACCTAGATCTGACTTAGTCTACCCCCTGCCCTTTCAACTTCATAATGGCGTTTTAATGCGCTAACAGTGTAAACGGTTAACTTACCGCCCGACCCATACGCGCCCATGGTCGAACACATCTTTATGTAGCAAAGTGGCACGGTTCAGTTTATGTGTTTTTTTATCAGTAATCATGGAATTACGGTTTGTTATACGTAACATCATGACTACATAATATTTTTGAGGAGGTCATTTATGCCACTTATCGGTACTAAAGAGATGTTTGCTCGCGCATACAAGGAAGGCTACGCAATCGGTGCGTTCAATGTAAACAACATGGAAATCATTCAGGGTATCATGGAGGCAGCTCAGGAAGAAAAAGCTCCTCTTATTCTGCAGGTTTCCGCAGGCGCACGCAAATATGCAGGTCAGGTCTACATTAAAAAGCTCATCGAAGCTGCACTTGTAGAAACAGATCACCCACTTGCTTTGCACCTTGACCATGGTCAGGACTTTGAAATTTGTAAGCAGTGCATTGACGGCGGCTTCTCTTCAGTAATGTATGATGGTTCCCACCTCGACTTTGAAGAAAACATTGCAGTTACCAAACAGGTAGTTGAATACGCTCACGAACGTGGCGTTGTTGTTGAAGCAGAACTTGGCCGTCTTGCAGGCATTGAAGATGACGTTCAGTCTGACAAATCCATTTACACTGATCCTGATCAGGCAGTAGAATTTGTAGAGCGCACAGGTTGTGACTCTCTTGCTATTGCTATCGGAACCAGTCACGGCGCATACAAATTCACCGGCGAAGCTCGTCTGGACTTTGATCGCCTTGAAAAAATCACCAACATGCTCCCTGAGTACCCTATTGTACTCCACGGTTCTTCTTCCGTGCCACAGGAGTTTGTTGAAATGGCAAACAAGTACGGTGGAGACATCGGTGCTGCGAAAGGTGTACCGGAAGAACTGCTGCGTAAAGCTGCAACCTACGGCGTTTGTAAGATTAACATCGATACAGACATCCGTCTTGCAATGACAGCTGTTATTCGTAAGCATTTTGCAGAAAACCCATCTCATTTTGATCCTCGCCAGTACTTAAAGCCAGCCCGTCAGGCTGTAAAAGATATGGTTCAGCACAAAATTAAAAACGTACTGGGCTGCTCTAACAAGATTTAACTAACTACTGCTAGGGAGCTTTTCATGGCTGTAAAGCTTGGTATCAACGGTTTTGGTCGCATTGGTCGCTATCTAGTTCGTCTCCTCGTAGACGATCCTGAATTAGAAATTGCTGCTATTAACGCACGCGCAGACAATGAGTCTCTTGCTCATCTTTTCAAATATGATTCCGTTCACGGAACCTTTGCCGGAGAAGTTGAAGCAAACGAAGAAGGCTTTAAGGTAAACGGTAAACAGATTATTGTTACCCGTTGCGCACGCGGCGAATGGAAATGGGGCGAACTTGGAGTTGAGATCGCCGTAGAAACCACCGGTACCATTAAAGACCGTGACGGTCTTGCCGAGCATATTGCATGCGGTGCTAAAAAATCTATCATTTCTGCACCGGGCAACGGCGTGGATGCGACCATCGTTATGGGTGTAAATGACAACACCTACGATGCTGAAAAACATCATGTTCTTTCTAACGCATCCTGCTCCACAAACTGTCTTGCTCCGGCAGCTAAGGTTATCAATGATGCTTTCGGCATCAAGCATGGCCTCATGACAACCATTCATGGCTATACCATGGGTCAGCGAATCCTTGATGGTTCACATAAAGACCTGCGTCGCGCCCGCGCGGCTGGAATGTCCATGATTCCGACAACCACAGGCGCAGCAAAAGCTGTTGGATTGGTACTTCCTGAACTTAAAGGCAAACTCGACGGTATGGCTATCCGTGTGCCAATTCCTGACGGTTCTCTGATTGACCTCACCTGCACTGTCGAAAAAGACACCACGGCAGAAGAGGTTAACGCAGCCCTTAAAGCAGCAGCTGAAGGCTCCATGAAGGCCCATCTGGGTTACTCCGACGAACCGCTTGTCTCCGTTGACTATATTGGAGATACTCATGGCGGCGTTGTAGACAGCCTCTGCACCAGTGTTATGGATGGTAACATGGTCAAAGTTCTTGTCTGGTATGACAACGAAGCAGGCTTTACCAACCAGCTGGCACGTCTTCTAAGAATGGTCGGTGCTTCCCTGTAGAATTCATTTGAATACAAAAAAAGCCCGCTGCATATGCAGCGGGCTTTTTTTGTCATTTTTTCTCTGGCACGATGATACCTTTTGCTGGTCTTCAAGGGCAAAAGCTCTGCCGTGCACCCGCAAAAAGAACACTCCTTACCCCTATGTTACTGTCTTGTGGTTAACCAAGGCATAGCATTCTCCTGACCTTTTTTCAGGATGAAGTTTCCCCTTTGCCCGCCGATAGAAGAAAAAAGCCCCCGATACACAGAGTGTGTCGGGGGCTTCATCAATCTATAACAATAACAACTACAGCTCGTTAGGAAGTTCCTGAAGTTCTGAATACTTGAACACAGGACCGTCTACACAAACATATTTATCACCGATGTTACAACGACCACAGAGGCCAACACCGCATTTCATACGTTTTTCGAGGGTAGTAAGAATCTTATCATCTTTAAAACCAAGCTCATTAAGAGCCATCAGAGTAAACTTGATCATGATTGGAGGGCCACAGGTAACCGCGTAGCCTTTATTATCAGGATTGATCTCTTTCAGTACATTCGGGATAAGGCCGGCTTTCTCGTACGGCTTCTTGCCCCACTCTTCATCCGGGTTATCCACGGTGAGTACTACATCAATGTCATCACGCTCAATCCACTCTGCAATGTCTTCCTGATAGCTCAAATCCTGAGGAGAGCGAGCACCATAAAGAAGAGTGATCTTGCCGTAATCGTCACGGTTATCCAGCATGTACACGAGGAGCGTACGAAGAGGAGCCATGCCGATACCGCCACCGATGAATGTTACATCCTGACCTTTCATTTCCTCTGTAGGAAATGCGTTACCAAGAGGTGCGCGAACACCTACAGAGTCACCAACCTTAAGCTGATGAATACGTGAAGTCACTTCACCGACACGCATTACGGAGAACTGAAGGTAATCCATACGAGTCGGGGAAGAGTTGATTACAAAGGTGGATTCACCGATACCGAAAACAGATAGCTGACCTACCTGTCCCGGTTCAAAAGTGAAATTCTTCATAACATTTTCATCATTAAAACGCACACGGAAGGTTTTAATGTTGGATGTTTCTTCCACAACTTCCATGATGGTAGCCATATCCGGCAGAACTGGATTAGCTTTCATTATTTAGACTCCTTCTTGGCGCCGCGAGCCTGTGCTGCTTTAACAATAGCACGAATATCCACAGAAGCAGGACAGCTTTTAATGCAACGACCACAACCACAGCAGGCAATATTCTTCTCGTATGTATCAGGGTAATAAGAGAATTTGTGGTTCACGCGGTTTTTCAGACGCTTAGCTTTGGTAGAACGCGGGTTATGTCCGCTACCTTCCAAAGTGTACTGGAAGCTCATGCAGGTATCCCATGTACGCAAGCGTTTACCGGTAGTACCGGTTGCTTCATCAGTAATGTTGAAGCAATAGCAAGTAGGACAAAGGTATGTACATGCGCCGCAGCTGATACAGCCGGCAGCCTGTTCTTCCCAGAATTCGTCATCATCAAACACAGCAAGAAGCTTTTCTGGTGCATCGGAGTAGTCATGTGCTTCACCAAGCATTTCGCGAGTAGCTTTCTTAACTTCTTCGGCTTCCGCGCATTTATTACCGCCGTCTGCAAAGACACTTGCTTCAAGCATCTGTCCACCACGTTCGGTAACAGCTTCAGCGGTGTAGCCGCCTTGTACAGGAGTAAGGAGTACGTCAGAACCAGCAGTGTCTGCAGGGCCGCTACCAACTTCGTGACAGAAGCAAGTAGACTCGACCTTGTTACATGCCAGTGTAATGAATAATGTATTTTCACGACGCGTTGCATAGTACGGGTCACGAATGCGCTCATTATCGAACACGCGGTCAAAGACTGTCATTCCACGTGCTCCACATGGACGCGTACCAAAAACTACTGCACGTTCTTTGGGCAGAGTTTCTTTAATGCGAACAGTGGAGTGCTCTGGATCTTCCAAGTCTTTTTCGTATTTGTAGAGAAGCAGGGTTTCATTTTGAGGAAAAACTGCTTCTTTTGGTGAACGCACAGGCACACGGTCAAGAACCGGCTTACGGCCTTCTGCAAGTGGACGGAAGGTCACAGAACCGCAGTCATCCACCGGAACAAACACTACGTGGTCTTTAGCAAGAGCCTCAAGCCACAATGTGATATCTTCGTTTGAGATAAATTTGCAAGCCATGACTAGTGCCGCTCCTCGATAGTTGGTTCTTCCACTTTAAAACACATAAGCGGAGGAGTATCTTCCGCATTGGTCCCTGCGTTGTAAGCGAAAACATCGCGAATAACGCCAGCCATTTTGCGTCTTAACAGCATAATCGGAATATCCATTGGACAAGCGCGCTCACATTCACCGCATTCTACGCAACGACCTGTTAAGTGCATTACGTGAATAAGCTGGAACATGAAGTTGTTCTGCACATCCACTTCTTCGCTCAACCATTTTGGTTCGCGAGAGTTCGCGATACAGTGATCTTTACATACGCACATAGGGCATGCGTTACGACATGCATAACAGCGAATGCAACGGCGCATCTGGTCCTGCCAGAAAGCAAATCGCTCTTCCAGAGAAAGCTTCTCAAATTCTTCGAGAGCCTTATTCTTTTCAGATTCCGGTTTCTTAGTGGATTCTTCGCCTACAAAATGAGAGCACTGCAAGGTATTCGGATAAACGCATGTTAAGCATTTATCAGCACACAATTCAGTAAACGGAACAGTCTCTTTATTGTCACCGACAACAACAGTTACGTTAGCACCGTCATTTTCAATGGACTGAATGAAACCAAGTTCACCGAAACGAGCCTGAAGCTTTGTATGGTTCAGTATACCGTTACAGCCGAAGCCAAAGATAGTAAGATCTTCTTCTTTAAGAAGATCTTCCTGAAGAAGCTCGATAACGGAACGGGAGTCACAGCCCTTCAGCACAAGGCCAACCTTTTTACCACCGCGTAATTCACGAAGGTAAGAAGCGGGGTTCACTACGCAGAATTCGTTAACAACGAGCTTATCAATATCTTCTTCAGAGCGGATAAAGAGGGGGCGAGTATGCAATGCATCGAACCCCTGCTGCCAGCCAATAACTACATCCAAATCAGGCAATGCCTGACGGATTTGTTCTTTAAGTTCTGCAAGAGCCTGCATTACGCTTTCTCCTTATGACACGGACACTGTTCGCCACAGGAGACAGCAGCCGCGATTTCTTTCAGACACTCTTCATCATAACCGGTGCCACCGGACATTTTTGGTGCCGGGCCGAGCTTGTGAATACGTTCTGTAAAGGAGGTAACAACATCCTGCCAGCGTTGGCCTTCGGATGCAGAAACCCATGTGTAATGGAAGCGTTCTGGATCAATACCGGTAACGGACAGGAACTGCTTGAGCATTTCAAAGCGGCGGCGAGCGTAAAAGTTACCTTCTGCATAGTGGCAGTCACGAGGGTGACAACCAGATACAAGTACGCCATCTGCACCACTCATGAGTGCACGTGCAATGAACAGCGGATCAATACGACCGGAACAAGGTACGCGGATTACGCGTAAATCTGTAGGCTGTTCAAAACGTGCAACACCTGCGGTATCTGCACCACCGTAAGAGCACCAGTTACACAGAAAGCCAACGATACGAAGATCTTGGCCTTCTGCTAAAAGTCCACTTGAGCCTGACATAAGGCGTTAACCTCCGCGAGAATCTGGTTGTCTGTAAAGTGCTGCAACTGAATAGCACCCTGAGGACAGGTAACGGTACAAATACCGCAGCCCTGACATACTGTTTCAATAACTTCAGCTTTCACATTACCTGCACGGTCGGTTACTTCTTTGATAGCACCGAACGGACAAGTGGCAGCACACTTCATGCAGCCTACGCAACGGGAAGTGTTAACGCGGGAGACCTGAGGGTCACTTTCAAGCTTATCTTTAGAGAACAGGGTCATTACTTTAGCTGCTGCCGCACTACCCTGACCAACGGATGTTGGAATATCTCTTGGTCCTAAGCAGGAACCTGCGAGGTAAACACCGGCGGTGTTTGTTTCAACTGGTTTCAGTTTAGGGTGAGCTTCCATAAAGAATCCGTAGGAGTCATAGGAAATACGCATTTTTTCAGCAAGTGCAGGTGCATTTTTAGCACTTTCTGCACCAACAGCCAGAACCACGAGATCGGCTTCAACTTCAACCTGCGTGCCAGCGAGAGTATCTGAACCACGTACGATGTATCGATCTCCTTTAGGGTAGATCATGGATACGCGACCACGAAGATACTGCACTCCATACTGCTCCTGAGCTCTACGGGTAAATTCGTCATATCCTTTACCAGGGGAACGAATATCCATGTAGAACACATAAGAATCAGAATCTGGGATGTGATCTTTAGTGAGAATCGCCTGCTTTGCAGTGTACATGCAACAGAAACCAGAACAGTATGGACGGCCAACGGCAGGATCACGAGAACCTACACACTGTACGAACACAACTTTTTTCGGTTCTTTACCATCAGATGGACGTTTAATGTGTCCACCGGTAGGACCGGATGCGTTCATAAGACGCTCATACTGCAGGGAGGTAATAACGTCCGGATACTGACCTGCGCCATACTGTTTGTATACAGAATGGTCGAACATGTCATAACCAGTAGCCGCGATAACCGCGCCAACTTTTTCCGTTACAATTTCATCCTTCTGCTCAAAGTCGATACATTTAGTAGGACAGATCTTGGCACACACGCCACACTTGCCCTTCTGAAGCATCAGGCAGCCTTCAGGATTAATTGCAGCTTTCTTAGGAATAGCCTGCGGGAAAGGAATGTTGATAGAGGTACAAGTGGAGATGCCTTCGTTGAATTTATCAACGTTTTTCTTGCTTGGGCATTTTTCCATACATGCACCACAACCGGTACAGTTATCCCAGTTTACGTAAGTAGCTTTTTTGCGCACCTGCACATCAAAGTTACCAACATAACCTTCAATTTTTTCCACTTCAGACATTGCATACAGCGTGATGTTTTCATGCTGCGAAACGTCTACCATCTTTGGACCTAAGATACAGGAGGAACAGTCAACGGTTGGGAAGGTTTTATCGATTTTTGCCATCTTGCCGCCGATGGATTGCTCACGCTCTACCATCACAACCTGATAGCCAGCATCTGCACAGTCGAGTGCAGCCTGAATACCGGCAACACCGCCACCAATAACAAGAACACGTTTAGTAACGTCGAACTTGTTAGCATAAAGCGGCTGGTCATTACGCAGCTTAGCAACAGCAATTGAAACGAGCTCAAAAGCTTTAACCGTGTTACGTTCCTTGTTTTTACCAATCCAGGAAACATGTTCACGGATATTTGCCATTTCGAGCATGTAGCGGTTAAGACCTGCACGCTCAAGAGCACGGCGGAAAGTTGCTTCGTGCATACGTGGAGAACAAGATGCTACAACAACGCCGTCAAGCTTGTGCTCTTTTATAGCTTCAATAATTTCATTCTGCCCCGGCTCGGAACAGGTATACATAGTGTCAGTAGTGAACACTACGTCCTGTAGCTTTTTGGCTTGCTCCGCTACAGCCGGACAGTCAACAGTAGCCGCGATGTTACTGCCGCAATGGCAGACAAATACGCCTATACGCATACTCTCTCCTTGCTATAAAACGCCAGCAAAACGCAGACGAGGTGTCGGGTCTACTACGAGCTTGGACAAGCCAACCTCTTCAGCAGAAAGACCAAGAGCCAAACCGAGCAGCTGTGTAAAGTACACAACCGGGATATCATAACTGGTGCCGTTTGCACGGTTCACCTGCCCCTGACGAAGGTCAAGGTTCATCTGACACAACGGACAGGCTGTTACAATAATCTCGGTATTCAGAGATGCTGCAACATCAAGCAGACGTCCTGAAAGTTCGGTTACAAGATCTTTTCTAGGCATACCGCCTGCAGCACCGCAACACTCAACTTTAAGAGGGAAAGGCAGTACAGTTGCGCCACACGCTTCCATGATATTGTCCATCGCCATTGGATTTTCAGAATCATCAAACTGCATAAGTTCCGGCGGACGGTTCATGATACAGCCGTAGTAGCAAGCGACGTTAAGGTCTTTAAGCGGTTTAACAACAGCTTTTTTAATAGCGTCCATACCAACTTTTTCCACAATAAGCTGCAAAGTAGACGCTACTGTAGCGGCTTTTTCGCAAGATTCGTCAAGAAGAGCTTCCACCTTAGGACGGTAGGTCTCATCTTCGATTTTGCGTGAAGCTGTGCGAAGGTTAGCAAGACAACTAGGGCAAGGTGTTACCACTTCTTCCTGCCCCTGTTTAGCTGCGAGGACAAGGTTACGAGCAGAAAGAGCAGCAGAAAGAGTATGATTTACGGTATGAGCCGGAGTGGATCCGCAACAGCTCCAATCATCGATGTCGTTAAGCTCGATACCGAGCTTTTTACAGACTGCACGAGTGGACTTGTCGTATTCTACAGACGTGCCACTACCGGAACACCCCGGGTAGTATCCTACAGAAATTGACATTAGCGGTTCTCCTTGGCGATATCGCGTTCTCTGAAACGTTTGAAGATTTCAGAAACGTGCTCTTTACCACGAATTTCATGCGGCTTAATCGAAAGCTTATTTTTGGGAAGCATCGCCGGAGCAAGATCTATGTCTGTCCAGAATCTGCCTGTTTTGCAAACGTATGATGCGGTTACGCCAAGTTCATACACTCGACCATGCTTTTCGACGGACTCAAGGAATGCATCGCCAAATGCTTTTATATTACGCTCTGTTGCGTAACCTGCCTCACGTGCCATGTGACGCAGAACATCCATAATTTTAGCGACATCAATGTTGTTAGGACAGCGAGTTGTACAGGACTGACAGCTTGCACACAGCCAAATAGAATGACTCTTAAGAACGGCTTCGCGCTGACCAAGCTGTACGAGACGCATTACACGACTCACAGAGATGTCGTACGCAAAGTTATAAGGACAACCAGCTGTGCAATTGCCACATTGGTAGCACGTTAGCACATTCTGTCCACTTCTCTCCTGAACTTCACGGATGAATTCTTTATCCGGAGAGTTAAGAGGGATGGTTTCCATGGCTCCTCCAAATGTTAACTGAAAAAGGCAGCAAATTGGCATAAAAAACATGCCTAAACACCAGTTCAGCAAAGAGTGATACAAGAAATAGAAGAACTCGGAAGCAATACAGACCCCGACTGCTATGCAACAAAGAATGAGACAAACGCCAAACACAAAAAGTAGTTACTTCAGCATATTACCCAAAAAAAACTTCGAGCCTCTTTTGCAGCTTTAACCCATAAGCGACAAAAACCCGTGTATGTTTTTCAGACTGTAGCGCTATGTAATGTCTCACATATCAACAATTTCATCTTCGAGCGGTTCATATTGTGGGTACCAAATCACAACAAAGTAGCTCTAGAAACATCACTCTATTTATAGTTATAGACTAACTCTGCTAACAAACATTGGCAACCCGTCTGTTCGATTTTTCCGAATTAATTTAATGCAAATAAAATCAAAAAAAACAGCGGAATATGATTCTATCATCACAATAAATGCGTTATTTTACTTGAAAACGTGTAATTATTGAAAATTTGTGCTGATTTGAACATTCAATCATCTGCCCATAAAACATTTGAGTGATCACTCAAATATCAAACAAAACTCTTTACCATTGCAAGAACGTTAAAACGGGGAAAAAAAATGAAACGATGTTTCACTCTTTTTCCCCGTTTACCTGCCCGAAGGCTCGGAGTGTTTCCATTGGCCGAGGGCGTCCCCCCGGCACTTTATGTGCAAACAGGCAGCGTGCCCGTCCTGCTCTACACTGTTTGTATTATGCCCATAAGCAACAGCTTCGCCATGATTTCAAACACTAAAAAAACTTCTATAACAGATGGATAACCTATAACAGATGTACACATTTTACACTTCTGGTCTTACCACAGTCTTTACCACTCGATATAATTTCAGTACATTGTTCGATAAATTTTGCATATTCATAAGGAAATACTATGCCCGGATATAAAGCACACCTCACAGGTGGCGCAGTATTAGGAGGCGGCACAATTGCAGCCGCAGTTCACTTTTCATATCTTCCCTACGATGCCTGGCTTCTCTCTGCACTATTTTCCATTGCAGTAATGGCATCCCTTTTTCCTGACACAGACACGGAATCGAAAGGGCAGAATTTTTTCTACTCCATTATGGCCATTACAGATGTTTTGCTCATCGTTAATCATTATTACCAATGGGCAGCCATACTCGGGTTATTTGCCATGCTACCGGCTTTAGGAAAACACAGGGGCTGGACACACACTTGGTGGGCCATGCTTCTCGTCCCTGTCCCACTCATTGCACTACCGTGGATTTTTTTCCGAGAAACATGGGTCGTGACACTGCCATTCTATCTTGCCGCTGTTATCGGGTACTTTTCGCACCTGCTGCTCGATAGAGAATTCTAGCTCAACTCAGCCAATAAAAAAATCCTGCCGAAGAACCTTCGACAGGATTTTTTATTGGTTTCCCATATACACAAATCACATACGGCCATGAATGGTCAGATATAAATCCCCCACCCATCCACCGATTTTTCGTCCCAGCTTACGTAGACGAATGGGATGACCCGCGCGAAAATCATTCGGCAAGGTAATTTCCAGTTGCCTTGTATCACCACCAAGCCCCTGGGAAAGAGTCAGGCGAACTTTAGCCCCCGGGCGCAGATTCTGCATGGGCAGGTGCATAACTTGATTATCATCAAGCTGCTTTTGCAACCATCCCTTTACCCCGCCTGTCATATCTACAGAAAAATCACGATCACCCCAATGCATGGAGAATTTACGTTTTTTAGGCATGATGATGGATTTGCCTCCATCACGCTTTATTTCGCGGTAGATATCCTCAAAAACACGCTTTGCAAACGGATCATTTAAAATTTCATTCAGTACAGATTCTTTTGAATAGCTACGCTGTTCCTGACTCCAAAAAGAATCATCAAACTCTGGACGCTTCTTGTTATACGTATCACCACTGGCTGCGTTTTTGTTTTTCTGAGCATCAAAATTAGACTTTGCTTTCCGATACGCAGCACGCGCACGGTCACGCACGGTACCATCGCGAGAAGCACGCTCAGAACGATAACCACTAGCAGCAGAGCGAGCCTTGCCGGAGGATTCCGTTGACCGGGAAGGACCAGCAGTTTTAGCAGCAGATGTAAGAATTACATATGCCTCATTAAGCTGCTGAAACTTACGTGACGCATTAGGATCATCCGGATGCAAGTCCGGATGTAATTCAAACGCACGCTTACGGTATGCTTGCTTTACTGCATCTTCCGATGCTCCGTTGGGTACATTCAGTAACTTATAGCATTCGCGTAACGTCACGGTTCCTCCATAGAAAACAAACTAAAAACAACAGGTAAGAGAACCTGCTAATATTTTTTGCAGATTACAACCACCAGTGTAAACTATATCAAAAAAAACAATAGATTGAGCAGATTATACAAAAATCAATTCGCCCTATAACCACAGTGAAGTTCAAATTCAGGCAACATGCTTGACCACGTTTACTACGGGCAAGCATCATACATAACAATCAATATTTGCACGAGCTACACGATACTCTAACATTATATATAAAAAAAGGCCGGTTTCATAAGGGCATCCCCTATGAACATCCAGCCTTTTCAGAAAAATCACAGCGCACAGTGAAACGGTGTAACCCTATTCGTCATCAAGAATAAGAGCACGAGCCTCACATTTTTTATCACTGGCAAGCAAGTTATGTTCGCGCAAATACGCTCTCCCCTGCTTTGCAAATTCGTCGTGGCTTACATCTCTTCGGATACCCGGGCAAAAGTCTTTAGCCATTTCCCAAGACTCAGAATCAATCACGTTGCCGCGGAAATATGGCCATGCACGGCAAATGTCCGGCTTGGCGATATGCACACCACAGCCTTTGCCCTGCACAAAGAAAATGCAAAAATTATCATCACCGACACGAATACGCAGTTTGCCGTCTTTGATTTCACCATATTTTTCGGTAAATTCTTCAGCAGACATTTTTAAGTGATCGGTAATGCGGGTAAGGTCTGTAGGGCTGACAATAATGCCGCCTTCGCCTTCACAACAGTGTCCGCACATCTGGCAATCAAACGCTTCTTTCATCTATTTATTCTCCAACCCGAGCCTGCTGTGTTCGACCATAATGCATTTGTCTTCAACTACAGCAATCCCATTGGCAGCAAGTTTTTTTCCGGCTTCCGGACTTCTGATACCAGACTGCATCCAAAACATCTTCGGCTTATCCCCTAAGGCAAGCACTTCATCAGCATGGGCAGAACAATACTGTGATGCACGAAATACGTTTACAATATCAACAGGCACAGGGATATCCGCAATAGACTTATATGTGGTTAATCCCCATACATTCTGACGAATAGGATGCACAGGAACAACAGTATATCCCTGATCTATAAGATATGTGCCAACCATATTAACAGGCTGCCCTGCTTTATCTTTAGCACCGATAATCGCAATAACTTTTGCATTGTCAAGCGCATCGCGCATGGCTTCATCAAAAATCATAATTTCCTCTCAGAAAATGTTGCAAGACAAACAAAGTCCGCCTTGAGGCACGGCGTCAGCAAAAAACACCACAGTATGTTATGGTCATTTTACGCCCCACATGTACTATAATATTTAAATGTAACTACCGCAGCCTGTGAGTTCTGTATACTGTATTCGCTGCGAACACCAGCAGTTCATAAGCTCATTGCTCACTCGTTCAGATTGGCATATAACCGACTGGCAATTCAAGGAGCGATTATGACTAAGATTCTACCAGTTATTGAAAAAATTCCTGCGGAAGAGCTTGCACTTCGTCATGCACGCTGCCGCAATCTTTTAGATCGTTTCATGCCGGACGTTTCTGGCATGCTTATCTTTTCCCGCATTCAACTGTACCATCTCACAGGCACACTGGCGAACGGGGTATTCTGGCTCCCTAAAGAAGGAACGCCTGTTCTGTTGGCCAGACACGGGGTAGAGCGATGTCGCCTTGAAAGTTCCATTAAGGAGATTCACGCGTTCCGTTCGTTCAGTGACATCGAAAAGATCCTGAGCGACGTGGGCACCCCGCTTTTGCCTGCAGAGGCCGCTGACGTTGCCGTCGATTTTGCCGGTGTTACATGGCAGGTAGGTGAGATGCTCCGCAAAAAACTGCCGCATATTTCTTTTATCCCGTGTGACCGAATCCTCACTGCCGGTCGTTCTGTCAAAACTGAATGGGAATTAGCAAAACTCCGTCTGTGCGGGGCTCGCCACCATCAGGCAATATATCACGATCTGCCGAAAAAAATTCATGTAGGTATGACGGAACGTGAAATAGCCCATATTTCATGGGAAATTTTCTTCGCTAAAGGTCATTGCGGAATGTTGCGTATGAATACATTTGGTGAAGATGTGTTCCTCGGGCACATTGCCGCAGGCGAATCCGGCAACTACCCGAGCCACTTTAACGGCCCTCTAGGATTAATTGGTGAACACCCTGCCGCTCCGTTTATGGGGTATGCAGGAAAAGTATGGCGCAGCAACTCCCCACTTGCTGTTGATATCGGCTTTGCACTTGAAGGATACCACACCGACAAAACGCAAGTGTACTGGGCTGGTGCAAAGAAAAGCATTCCTGATGTAGTACGTAATGCTCAAGAAACATGTATTGAAATCCAGAACACTATCGCCGATGAATTACGCCCCGGCAGCATTCCATCCGAGCTCTATAAAAAATCACTAAAAATGGCAGAAAAAGCCGGATTTGAAGATGGTTTTATGGCACTTGGTGCGAATAAAGTTAAATTCCTAGGGCACGGTATCGGACTTGGTATTGATGAACATCCAGTCATAGCCACAGGCTTTGATGAACCGCTTGAAAAAGGCAATGTCATTGCGCTGGAACCTAAAATAGGGATCCCCGGCATCGGCATGGTTGGCGTCGAAAACACATTCGAAGTTACAGAAGGTTCAAGCGTCTGCTTAACAGGCGATGAATACGATATGATTTGCATTGAATAACTTGTGCAACACTTTTTTGGCTAGCATGTTTGAATTTCTCAAACATGCTAGCCAAACGATACAAAATCAATCATAACATGAGTATGAAACAGACAACTCAACATTATTCTATTCTTATATTTTTTCTTATTGTTCTTTTTACAACCACGATTGGTATGGCGGCCGATATACCTGTGCATTTCTCCGCTAAGCCCTTCATTTCGACAAGCCAAAACAACGCCACCATCATTAAACTCCACATCGCTCCAGATTCTGAATACCATTTTTATTCGCGCAAGCAGGGCGAAACCGGTAAGCCTACCTCAATTTCTGTGTCTCCTTCAATGCCGGGCAATTCAGTACGCTACCCAGACGGAATCAAAGCACCCGACCCTATTTTAAAAGACAAGACAACATATCTATACAAAGGTGCAGAAGATTTTTTCATCACGATTCCAGATGAAACAATAACAAATGCAGACATCACCGCGTCTCTACTGCTGTGCTCAGATGTTCGATGCACGCCTGTTCGTGAAACCATCCCTGTAAACTGGAAAGGTGCAACGCTGGCTCATGCTGAATCACAGGTATGGTGGAAAAAATACTCCGCTATCACACCAGATGCACCCGATGCAGCAACGCATAAAATATCTTCATCAACTAACGGTAACGCAAAGCTTGCTGAAGAACTCGGAGTCCAACTCCCGACAACATCCGGTTCTCCGAATTCTTCCTTTACTTCCAAGTTGAATAGCAACTCGCCTTCTATAAGTTTACCTCAACCGCCTAAGTCCGCAGTCCCCTCTATACAACAAAACAACGTGACAACGGCTTATGAATACAATTTTACTCCACGCTACTTTCTGCAAGCGTTAGAAGTTTCCACACTGAGTAAAGCTATTCTTTTCGGCTTACTCGCAGGTCTTATTCTTAATTTTATGCCGTGTGTATTACCGGTTGTCAGCTTAAAACTAGCTACACTTGTCGCAGCTGCACAGGTTGCTGACAAAGTTCATCGAAGACGCGTATTCCGGGAACACAACCTGTTCTTTGCGCTAGGCATCCTTACGTGGTTCTCCTTACTCACCATCATGCTTACAAGCTTTGGACTTGCATGGGGCCAACTCTTCCAGAATGAAAGCCTGCTTATTGGGTTAACAATTCTCATATTCGCTTTAGCGCTCTCCATTTTTGACATCTTTCCTCTGCCAATGTTCAGTCTGGCGGGACGCGGAACAGAGAACGGTAATGACAGATGGAGTGCCTTTTCAACGGGCTTGCTTGCTACCCTGCTTGCAACTCCGTGCAGCGGACCATTTCTTGGTGGCGTCTTGGGATGGGCTTTTTTACAACCAATCAGCGTGCTTATTCTCATATTCCTTTCCATTGGAATAGGGATGGCACTACCATATTTTGCGCTGGCTTTAGTCCCTGAACTTATTGGTCGCTTCCCACGCCCCGGGGCATGGTCTGGCACCCTGTCGCACATAGTAGGCTTTTTCCTCATGGGCACCGTTGTCTACCTGCTATACATTCTCCCGACTAAAATCCTGCCGGACATGCTTATTGTATTATGGGTAACCGCAGTGAGCGCATGGGCATGGGGACGTTTCTCCGGATTATCATTTTCAAAAAAACGCAACACACTAGTACGATTAACCTGCGTGCTGTGTGTTGCCCTTGCAGTCTTTGTTGTTTTTAAAGAAAAGCCACAGGCAAAAGAATGGCAAGCGTTTACCCCAAAGAGCTTCTTTTCAGAGTTACAAGACAAACGTCTCATTATTGACTTCACAGCAGACTGGTGCCCGAACTGTAAGGTACTGGAACAAACAGTACTCACTCCAGCAAACCGTGCCCGTTGGGAAAAAGAATTTGATGTTACCTTCATACAAGTTGATCTCACTCAGGAGAACACTGATAAACAGAAATTTTTAGAGTCACTTGGCTCAAGCTCCATTCCGGTAGTTGCGATTTTTCCTAAGGGGACAAACGCATATTCACCGATAATCCTGCGCGACCTGTTCACCACAGGCCAAATGGAAGATGCACTAAAAAAAGCGTTTAACGAATAAGCAGGTTCAGTTACTGGACACAAAAAAAGCCTCATTGCATAGCAATGAGGCTTTTTTTGTCAGTATATAAATACGGGTTCGAAAGACACTAGCTGTGCCTACTCGAAACTTATTCCCAAATAAGTGCCGCCCATTCGCCTTCAACAATTCGGCGTGCTTCCGGAAGCCCTAAATCTCTATAAACAGCTTCAACCTGATCTGCCTGAATTTCAAGCAAGCCTGAAAGAACAAGACACCCGCCCGGCTTCACGAGCTTAAAGATTTCCACTGCCATTTCCATCAAAGGACGCGCCAGAATATTGGCAAGTACAACATCAAAGTCACCGCACACGGCATCAGCAGAGCCCTGATACACTTCAAACGACTCAGAAGAAACATTGTTAAGAATCTTGTTTTCTTCTGTGTTTTCAATGGCGAGCATATCAATGTCAACACCGACACCAGAAAGCCCAAGTTTTACACAACCAATACCGAGAATGCCGGAGCCTGTTCCAAGATCAAGGAACTTCTGTCCTTCATGAATACGTCCTTCAGACGCAAGCTTAGAAACAGATGCAAGACATAGCGCAGTGGTTGGATGATGTCCTGTTCCGAATGCTGTTTTCGGTTCAATCACAATAGGAGTACGGCCTTCAAGCGGCTCTTTTTCACACATCCAAGGAGCAATAACCTTGAAATGTTCACCAATTTTCACTGGTGTAAAGAAGTCACGCCACGCTTTCATCCAATCCTGATTAGGGACATCTGTACGGGTTACATCAGCTTCCGGCACAGCACTGTAGAGAGCTGTTAAAAACTCTTCACAAAATGCCGGATTCTCAATGTGAACACGATAAAGAACTTCGCCGGTGGGAAGATTCTCTTCCTCCCAGCCATAATTGAGCTGCTGAACCATAGCAATAGTTGCCATATCTTGCATATGCTCAGGAACACGTATTTCCAGTCTGACAAGATCTGCCATAAATTAATTATCCTCTTGCCTGATATCGAGCCATTTTCTTTTCGAGTTTTCGACTCAAGGCAGTTAGGACGTAACAAATCACGAAGTACATGACAAGGATGGTAAGGTAGATCTCCATCGGAGCAGAAAGAGTACGGTTATTGACCTGAACTGCGGCACGCGTGAGTTCGACAACACCAATAACATATGCCAACGAAGTATCTTTTGTCAAAGAAACAAACTGGTTAACAAAAGACGGGATCATATTTCTAAGAGCCTGAGGCAAAATAACATAGCGCATAGCCTGCAAATGCGTAAGGCCGCTTGCGCGAGATGCTTCCATCTGTCCCTTCGGCAATGCAATAACACCTGCACGTACGATCTCACCAATATATGCACCTGTAAATACGATAAATGCAACCAAAGCAGACTCTGCTTCCGGCAGCGTTTTTCCAAGCAAAATCGGTGCAAGGAAATAAAACCAGAAAATGAGCATTAGCAGCGGAACACCACGGATAATCTCAATGTAAATAACGGATGGCAGTTTTATGAACCACCGTTTAGAAAGACGCATCAATCCGGCAGCAAGCCCAATCCAGAATGCACCGAAGATACCGCCAAGCGAAAGTAGAATACTCAGCGCAAGGCCGCCAAGTGGCCCTTTCGGGTACGCGCCCCAAAGAAGGTACGGAAAGTTATCTATTACAATATCCCATTGCATAAGTTATTCTCCTAGTAGCTAACAGCACGCAAGTAGCGTTTGTTGTAGAAGTTAATGGAGAAAGAAACTATCAGCGAGATACACAGATAAATAAGCGTACTAACTGTAAACGCTTCGAAACCACGGAAGGTATACGATTCAATCTGTCGAGCCATGTAGGTCAGTTCTGCAACACCAATAGTCATACAAAGGGAAGAGTTTTTAAGAAGGTTGAGTGCCTGCGAAATCATTGGCGGAACAATAATCCTAAACGCCTGAGGCAAGATAACATACCGCATTGCCTGCACAAAAGAGAGGCCACACGCACGGGATGCTTCAAGCTGATTTTTAGGAATGGAGTTTACTCCGGCACGAATTTCTTCTGCAATAAAGGATGCGGTGTAAACAGATAAGGCAATAACACCGGCACAAAACTCAAAATCCTGTTCATAGAGCCAATCCAGAACAAAACGCGGAAGTAAACTATCAGCGCCGAAGTACCAAAAAAATATTTGTACAAGAAGCGGAGTATTACGGAAAAATTCTGTAAACGAAGCACTAAACCAAATAAGTGGTTTAACTTTCGTCATACGCATTACAGCAATGGTGGTACCGAGCAGCAGGGCAATGACAAGCGAAACCGCAGAAATCTGCAGAGTAACGCCTACCCCACTTATAATCCAATCCAGATGTTCTCCGGAAAGAACTTTATTCCAATCGAACGTATAATTCAAAACAGCCTCGAAACAGTAAAATAAAGAGCGCAATGAAGCCATTGCGCTCTTTATCGGTTAGTTAAAGCTTATGGCCACAATTCCATCTGCCAAGTAAGAGGCAGGTAGTAGTTTGAGTCTTTGCCGAACCATTTATTGTAAATTTTCTGGTACTCACCAGAACGCCACAGATCGTTTAAGGTTTTGTTAATGAAATCACGGAAGTCGGAATCATTTTCCGCAATACCAAGACCATAAGGTTCAGCAGCAATGTAATCACCAACAATTGCCCAATTAGCAGGCTCTGGAGCAGAGTTTTTCAAACCAAGAAGAATGGTGGAGTCAGTAGTTACGGCAACAGCTTTACCCTGTTTAAGAGCAAGGAATGCCTGCGGGTACTCGTCAAAAGAGAGTACGCGTGCTTTAGGCTGAGCAGTTTTAATATTTTTTTCAGAAGTGGAACCTTTTACGGTTGCAACTTTTTTACCAGCAAGATCAGCAGCAGATTTGATGCCGGAATCTTTTGCTACAAGCAGTTTTTGACCGTCCATAAAATACGTGAGGGAGAAGTCAATAACTTCATCACGAGCATGCTTATGAGTCATGGTTGCAGCGGCAATATCAACCTGTCCGTTTACAACCATCGGGATACGTGTGGAGGAAGTAACAGTCTTAAGCTGTAATTCTACACCAAGATCTTTTGCAATTGCGCGACAGATATCTACATCAAAGCCGACAAGCTGGCTGGATGCCTGATCAACGTAACCAAAAGGAACTACGGAATCTTTAACGCCACAAACCAAAGCACCACGTGCTTTTATGTCGTCAATTCTACCCGCAAAAGCAGTAGTGCAGGCCAGTACGAGACATAGTGTCAACGCCATCAGCACAAAACGTTTCATATACTTACTCCTATTTAGCTGGTCCAGAATTTGTAAAAATCACAAACTCGTATTATTCTAGAGGATTTCCTTCAGGAAAGCCTTTGTTCGCTCATGCTGCGGATTTCTGAAGAAATGTTCCGGCGTCCCTTCTTCCACAATCTCACCGGCATCCATAAAGATTACTCGATCAGCAACTTCACGGGCAAAGCCCATTTCATGAGTTACGCAGAGCATCGTCATTCCTTCACGCGCAAGGTCTTTCATAGCGTTAAGCACTTCGTTGA
Source organism: Halodesulfovibrio aestuarii DSM 17919 = ATCC 29578 (assembly GCF_000384815.1). Taxonomy (NCBI): domain Bacteria; kingdom Pseudomonadati; phylum Thermodesulfobacteriota; class Desulfovibrionia; order Desulfovibrionales; family Desulfovibrionaceae; genus Halodesulfovibrio; species Halodesulfovibrio aestuarii. The sequence continues at coordinate 151,023 of NZ_ARQF01000021.1, read as the reverse complement.
TCATTTCAGGATCAAGAGCAGAAGTAGGCTCGTCAAACAGCATGACTTTAGGTTTCATGGCAAGTGCGCGGGCAATTGCTACACGCTGCTGCTGACCACCTGATAATTCAATAGGAAATTTGCTTGCCTGATCGTGAATTCCGACACGCTCAAGCAATTTCATAGCAAGTTCTTCAGCCTGTCCTTTAGGCATCTTGCGAACTTTAATCGGTGCAAGTGTTACGTTTTCAAGAACGCTCAGGTGCGGATACAGGTTGAACTGCTGAAAAACCATACCCACTTCAGTACGCAAATCGTTTACGTTAACATCATCTGCATGGATAGAATGTCCTTCAAGCAAAATCTCGCCTTTCTGGATTTCTTCAAGGCGGTTGATACAACGAATAAAAGTTGATTTACCAGATCCTGAAGGGCCACAAATAACAAGCACCTCACCCTGTTCAACTTTTTCACTCACGTTTTTAAGTACGTGGAAGTCGCCATACCATTTGTTGATATCTTTAATTTCAATCATCGCCATGATGAATACATCCTATATCGAACACAAAAGTGCTCTGTTTCCATTTTTGTTATTTATAAAAAGAAGGAGAAGACGTTTAAAAGAAGAAGGATTTTTTATGATGCGGACAATATTGGGTACTATTCTGGAAAATTCACAAAAATAACACCCAATTCCCCCTTGAACGCAACTCTTCCTAACCTCCCAATCTTATTACATGAGTATTTTATTTTTTGTCAACTCACCTAAGTTTCTTGTAAAAAACTTTATTTTTTAAGCTATCTGCTTACACAATCATTATAACTATTTCTTTTGTATTATAACATGTTGTATGAAAAAGTGTATAAAGCTTTCTTCTCCTGATTATTCAAAAGATTTCTCCTTTCTTACAATACCAGCTAAAGACAAAATACATCCCAAAACAGCACTGCTTGCTAGTTTTACAAATTTGTTATTTTATCCTTGTTTTTCAAAACAGACGTGCTATTTTAGCAAGTTATCAACAACAAATTTGTCGACAATTGCGGCAACAACACAACAATTCATACAAATTGGACTGTTACAAATTTTCCTTCCAAAAAAAAATATAAAGAATCAAAAAAAAATCCCTGTCTCTATCAAGACAGGGATTTGCAGTAATGGAAAAAAGGTATTGCTGTTATTTTTGAGAGAGAAGCTCTTCTAAAACTTCGGCAAAAACATCAATATCTTCTTTAGAAATTACCAGTGGTGGCACAAGGCGCAAAACAGTTCCTTGTGTAAGGTTTAAAATGAAGCCTTTTTCAATAAGTGCTTCCCATATTGCCTTACCATCTTCAGCAAGGACAATACCTATCATAAGACCATACCCGCGCACTTCATCAATAGTACCCGGATGGCGCTTACCTATCTCACGAAACGCGTTCATGGCATATTCTCCAAGCTCATGAGCGCGCTCTGCAAGTTTCTCGTCCACCATAATATCAATAACTTTTGCCGCAACAGCAGAGAGAACGGCACCGGCACCAAACGTTGTTGCATGGCTTCCCAGTTCAAACCCCTTTGCAACTTCATCTGTACACAGCATTGCGCCCATTGGAAGGCCATTGGCTAACGCCTTTGCGCAACTCATTACATCCGGCTTGAGTCCAAACAGCTGATGCGCCCAGAACTTACCCGTACGGCACAGCCCTGTCTGAATCTCATCCACCATAAAAAGAATACCCTTCTCACGGCAAATGCGTTCAACACCTTTTGCAAACTCGGCAGTCATTGGCCGAACTCCGCCCTCGCCCTGAACAACTTCAACAAGAACGCCAGCGGTAGAGTCAGTGATGGCTTCTTCAAACGCTTCCAGATCACCCCAGGCAACTTGCTTAAAGCCTTGAGGGATTGGAGCAAATCCATCAGCAAATTTTTCCTGTCCAGTTGCCGCTACCGTTGCGAGAGTTCTACCATGAAACGCACCGGTAAAAGTAATTATCTCACCTGCATCACGCCCTTTAACCCGCTGTGTATATCGTCGGCAAATTTTGATTGCGGCTTCGTTCGCTTCCGCACCGGAGTTACAGAAAAATGCTTTATCTAAATGACATGTTGCAAGAATTTTTTCTGCAAGTTCAAGCTGCTCTTCCTGATAAAACAGGTTGCTCACGTGTACGAGCTTTCGAGCCTGCTCCGCCATCACATCTGCCAGTTCCGGTCGACAATGGCCTACATTGGTCACGGCAATTCCGGCTAACAGGTCAATATACTCTTTGCCATCGAAATCATACAAACGAGCGCCTTCGCCTCGCTTAATAGCAAGTGGATAACGCCCGTAGGTGCGGCATAAAAGCTTTTCTTCACGATGTTTCAACGCATCAAAACTAGTACTCATTCTATCATCCGCTTTTTACCGCTCACTGCGGGTTATAAAGTTGTGTTACATAGTTCCGGTATGTCCGAAACCACCTTCTCCACGCTCAGTGTCCTCCAGTGAATCCACTACGGAGATCTGAGCACGGAAAAATGGCTGAAAAACCAACTGCGCGACACGTTCACCACGTGCAATCACACGATCTTCTCCGGAAGTATTCAATAAAGAAATAAAAATTTCGCCACGATAATCAGGATCAACAACTCCGACACCCTGACTAACGGTTAACCCTTTTTTTGTACCTAGACCGCTGCGGGAATAAATAAATCCAGCCACGGTGTTGCACTGCGGGTCAATGGCAATACCGGCAGGGATAGCATAACGACCACCGGCAGGAATCATAATTTCTTCTTCCTCAAAGCAGGCTCGCAAATCGAGGCCCGCAGAACACGGGGTCGCATATGCCAGACCACACGCGCCGTTTATATCAACACCAGAACCATATAATTCAGCAGCTGAATTACGTAAAAAACGAACGTTCAACTGCAAACTCATTGTATTCTGTAACGATTCCTGATCACTCACGGATAACTCCAGAAAACTTTTCGGGTATTTGTTCAAACAAACATAACCAATATTCCAGACAAGCCAGAGAGTAAAGAAACGAAGATACGTTTCCATCATTCACGGTATAAGTACAGATGATATTAGCAGTAAATAAAAAAAGTCCAGCTAATTAGCCCTACAACCGTTACTGATACACTTTGATTAATCATCAAAAACGCTGCGAAAAAAGCAACTCTATGGCATAACAAGGTTTGAATGCTCTAATTGTACGCAGGAGAAACAGCATGCAGCCGTTAAAAATATTCAACGTAATTCCAAAGCTGCCAGAAGGTTTGGAAGAATTATGGAAACTCGCCTATAACTTCCGTTTCACATGGTGTGGGCATACCGACAATGTCTTTAAACAGATAGACCAGCAATTATGGGCTACAACAAGTCATAACCCGCTACTGTTCCTTCAGCAGGTAGACCCGCAGCGTTTAAAAACAGTTGCGAGCGACCCATTTTTCCAATCGCAACTCAAGATTACAGTCGATACGCTCAAAGAATATTTTGAAGAACGGCCATCACCTATCATTGAGGAGGCATCACCGGAGAATCCTGTAGTTGCATATTTCAGTTTCGAATTCGGTATAGCCAGCTGTATGCCAATTTACTCTGGCGGGTTAGGAATTCTTGCGGGCGATCATCTTAAGTCTGCGTCAGATTTAAATATTCCATTGGTAGGCGTCGGTCTGCTTTACAAACACGGCTACTATCACCAGTACCTCACACCGGACGGTTGGCAACAGGAATCCTATCCAGACCTCGACTTCAATCAGATTCCAATTCTTCCTATGGAAGATGAAAACGGCAAACAGATACAGATTGCTATTCCCCTTGGCCGGCGAAAACTTCGAGCACAAATATGGAAAGCACAAGTTGGCCGCATTACTCTGTTACTGATGGATACCGAAATGGCTGAGAACCGGCCCGAGCATCGCGCCATAACCGCAAGCCTGTATGGTGGTGATAAAGAGATGCGTCTTTGGCAGGAAATCCTGCTCGGAATCGGCGGCATGAAAGTGCTCGAAGTCTGCGGCTATCATCCTAAAGTAATCCATATGAACGAAGGACATTCTGCCTTTGCCGGCGTTGAACGTATCCGCTCATATATGCAGAAAGGACTTTCCTTTGAATCGGCATCAGAAATAGTTGCTTCAAGTTCTATCTTCACAACACATACACCTGTTCCTGCGGGAAACGACAGGTTCAGCCCGGAACTTATGGAGAAGTATTTCAGAGAATACGCGCGCGATTTGGGATTGGCCTTCAAAGTTTTTCTTTCCTTCGGACGCGAAAATCCGTTCGATGATCAGGAAGAATTCTGCATGACCGTCCTTGCTCTCAAGCTGTCCCGTTTCAACAACGGAGTATCCAAACTACATAAACACGTTTCCCGAAAAATGTGGAAATCACTCTGGCCGCTCTACCCGCATGATGACATTCCGATTTCTGCGCTTACAAACGGTATCCATGCCCCAACATGGACGGCTGATGATATGCGCGAAGTTTATGATAGATATTTAGGAACAAACTGGCGGGAAGATCCGGATTGTAAGACAATATGGAGCCGCGCAGCCAACATTTCCGATGCTGAATTATGGCGTACTCATGAGCGGCTTCGCGCACGCCTTGTAGACTTTGCCCGTCATCGTCTTCGCAAGCAACTACAGGCGTACGGTGCACGTAAACAGGACATTCAAAATGCAGACGAAATCCTGAACCCGCAAGCACTTACAATAGGCTTCGCCAGACGCTTTGCAACCTACAAACGCGCAAACCTTATAATGCGTGAAAAGGACAGACTGCTTCGTTTGTTTAAAGATGTCGATCGACCTATTCAGTTCGTTTTTGCAGGTAAAGCGCATCCCGCGGACAGCGAAGGCAAAAAATACATAAAAGAAGTCGTATCCACCTGTCGTAGCTTAGACTACCGCTTCCACATGGTCTTTTTGGAAGACTATGACATAGATATCGCCAAATATATGCTGGGAGGCTGTGACATATGGCTCAACACACCACGAAGACCTTATGAAGCATGTGGAACCAGCGGAATGAAGGCAATTTTCAACGGCGTACTCACCTTCAGTACTCTTGACGGCTGGTGGGACGAAGCATTTATACCGGACAACAGTATTGGATGGGCTATCGGCAAAGGCGAAGAGTATTCCGATCCTGACTATCAGGACTATGTTGAGCTCCGCACGCTCTTCAATGTACTTGAATTTGAAATTATTCCTGAATTTTACGATCGTGGACGCGGTGGTCTTCCCCGACAGTGGATTCACCGCATGAAAAAAGCACTCACCACACTGGGACCTGAGTTCAACTCACACCGCATGGTCATGGACTACGTCCGTAAAGCCTACAAACCGGCATACGACAACTACAATAACTTGGCCCGATATGATTTCCAGCCGGCACGGGAACTTGCAGAATGGCGTAATGATATCATGACGAAATGGGGTGGTATTGATTTGCGCAACGCCAACATAGAAATTATGGATGAAACCTTTGTAGGAGAATCCATCCGTATAAGTGTTGATGTTAAACTTAACGGCATTCCTTGTGACAGCATTTCTACCGAAGCTTACTTTGGACAAGTACAACAGAACGGAGAATTTGCCTCCCGTAACATCCGTAAGCTTACTCCGATAGGCGACACTGACCCTGAAGGCTGGCAACATTTTGAAGGGAAAGTCTCACCGACAAAACCCGGCAGGTTCGGTTATACAATCCGTATTATCCCGACAAACCCGCTACTCATTGACCCTCGGTCATTGGGATTAATTCGCTGGGCAGTTCCACAGGAAACATCCTGACATTCGACATATCACACTGCGGAAGAACGTAATCATAACATTATATATAGGGGCGAAGGTGCATGCACAGCACTTTCGCCCTTTCTAAAACAGTTGCTAAAGTGAAGCCAATGGTCTATTTGACGCACATTCCCATAGGAGGCTTCTGTGTCAGAACTATCCAATATTGCTATTATCGGCGGTGGTCTTGCCGGCTGTGAATGTGCCCGCAAGCTTTCCCGAGCCGGAGTCGCTGTTACTATATTTGAAATGAAACCGGAGAAATACTCTCCTGCACATAGCTATGAAGGACTTGCAGAACTTGTTTGTTCCAACTCCTTCCGCTCCGACCAGCCAGACGCTGCTGTAGGCGTTCTGAAACAGGAGATGCGTGAACTCGACAGCCTTGTGCTCGAAGCAGCAGAAGCTACGCATGTTCCTGCCGGTAAAGCGTTGGCTGTAAACCGTGAACTGTTTAGTGACTACATCACCAAAGCAATCAACGAGGATGAAAATATCACCCTCGTACATAAAGAAATTACATCCCTTGAAGCTGAAGAACTTGCAGATTTCGATGCAGTTGTCCTTGCTGCAGGGCCACTGGCCAGTGACGCACTCAGTGAATCCCTTGCAAAAGCCGTTGATGCAACACATCTGTACTTCTATGATGCAATTGCTCCAATCATCGCAGCGGATTCCATTAATATGGATATTGCCTTCTGGGGTTCCCGCTACAATCCGGATGATGATGACTATCTCAACTGCGCATTAAACGAAGAAGAGTATCATGCGCTTCGCGAAGCACTTATTGCAGGCGAAAAAGCCCCGACAAAAGATTTCGAAAAAGAAATACATTTTGAAGGCTGCATGCCGATTGAAGCGCTTGCAGAACGCGGCGAAATGACTCTTGCTTTCGGTTCTTTCAAACCGGTAGGTTTTACAGACCCGCGCACAGGCGAACGTCCTTTTGCGTTGGTTCAATTACGTACTGAAAACTTGAACAAGTCCATGTTCAACCTTGTAGGTTGCCAGACAAAACTCAAGTACAAAGAACAGGATCGAATCTTCCGCATGATTCCGGGTCTGGAAAATGCAGAATTTATCCGCTACGGCAGTGTCCACCGCAACACGTATGTGAATGCGCCCAAAACTCTGACCAACGAACTTGCACTTAAAACTCATCCCAAAATCTATCTTGCAGGTCAGATTACTGGTGTGGAAGGATATGTAGAGTCTGCGGCATGCGGTCTGTGGGTTGGCACCTTGCTAGCCGCAAAAGCGAAACAACTGCCGCTTGCAGAACCTCCGGCAGAAAGCTGCCTCGGTGGTCTGCTTACTCACCTACGCACAGAGCAGAAAAACTTCCAGCCTGCAAATGTTCAATTCGGCCTCACACCGGCATTGAATCGCAAAGCCCGCAAAAAGGATCGCAAAGCACTCTACGCACAGCGTGCACGCGAAGCCTTTACAGCATGGTTTGAAGAACAGAAAAAAACACTCGAAGACTGCTGTTTGTAACAAACAAAAAAAATGTGATTCCCTAGGGAATCACATTTTTTTTTGTGAATAAATAAAAGTCGCAGTGCGCTAGCGTCACATCAAGAAACTATGAAACATAAGCAGCCAACAGTCCATTATGCTTATCAAAAAGCCCCTTTTCCAATAACTGAACGTTCTTACTTTATACTGCGAACAACATAAGTTCGTGCAGTCCGCGGTGGAACTGACACAGAAAAAGCATTATGTGCAGCGCTCACGTTTTCACCAGTCAGCAGATCTTCAAGCCCGACGTTTCCACTGGCCAAAGTTTTTAATAAAGAGAACTCTTCCGATGCTGGCGAATCTCCAAAATTAATGACATTCACTGCTGCTGTAGCACTCAGACTATTGTTTGAAGGTAACTGGAAAACTTGAATCAACACGCCCTTATTCTTTACCTTCGGAATCTGCATTAATGTTGCGTTCTGCATTCCTAACGCATTACGCAATTTAATAATCCGACGCATATTACCGACAAAGGATTCTGCCATATGTACTTCTGTGTCGATGTTATCAAAAGCAGTCGGCGCCTTTGGAAGCCCTATCTCAGTGAGAATATTATTCCCTCCGCGAGATGTCAGATCATACGCACCGGAAACATTCTGGCGTAAGGCATCTTCTTCAGTTGTATAATCAAGTATCCCTGCCGGCAGTGGAAATACACCCAGCAGTTCATCAGCAGAGAGCATAAATATCCCCGGCTGCATTGCCTGAGTATGTCCAAGTAACGTTAAACCATCGCTTATTGCTTGCCGTTGTTTTTCTGTAAGGTTCCGGTAATCACGGATGCCTTGAATATTTGCCACATATGCTGCCGGTGTCAGATAAAGTTTACGACCGGAAAAGAAAACATCCCCGCCAGTCGCAGTGAGTTTTTCTCGAATATTATCTAAGTATTTGCTTCTGATTTCAGAGTTCTGTTTTTGATTAGGATTGAACATAAAAGGGAGTGAAAAGTCTATATACTGTTCCGGCTGAATACAGTTAATAAACCTTTTTTGATTAATCCCCATCTGCAGCACAGTATAGAGGCTTTGAGTGAGCATAGACGTGTCGCCGGTGGCATAGGCATATAGAGCCCCGGTTGAAAACGAATGGTTCACCGTAAAATCAACACCACGCTCCATTGCTGCTTTAACATCCGGAAGCGGAAGGTTGTCCTGCAAGAATGTCCAACCACCATAACGCCGGACTTCCTGCGCAATCTCTCTGGCTGCCTGCACAGCAGTATCACCCACACCAAATCCGGATATATCGGCATTCGGATATGTCGGTTCTACTCCATACAACGGGGAAACATGCACGCTTGTCATTGCGGCATGAAGCATACCGATCTCCTGAATAAGCGAACCGGAAATAAGACGACGTGCAGACTTGGAAGGATCATTCCAGTTTAAGATCGGACGCGCTTCTGAGCCATACCCAAGATAAACAAAACGACGACCGTTTCCGTCCAGCCCGTGTACTACTCCTGTGGCATACCAATTCAATGGAGTTAACGAGAGATCAAGAGAATCACGCACAAGAGGCGGTGGCAGAATGCGTGCACTACGTAATGCGCGCAACGAGACATCGTCCACCAGAACTGCACGACTACGTGTAGTTATTTCAGGAAGGTTCTTCCAGAACTCACGCGGCACCTCGACCATACAATATAATCCCTTGTATGTATCCACCCCCCGGACACTCAAAAAGTAGTCAGCGCCGCGTCCTGTTGCAAACGGGACTACGGTATCACCAACTATCATCCCTTGCTTATTCGCTTTCTGTAAAAAAGCATCAAAACCTTTTTCGTCACCGAATCCTCTAGAAAATAGATAGCTCACGGTATCATCACCGAGCTGACGTTGTTTTGAAGGGCTTCCCCATATAAGCCCGCTTTCCCGCATGGATTTAATATGAATACCCCGTATGCCGAGGTCCTGCATTGTCCGCAGGTATCTCTCGCTTTGGAGTGCAGAAAGGACAGAACTGGATCCTGCAGGGAGAGTTCGGGTGGCATCAAAGGTCAACCATACAGGAGCAATGTTAAGCATCATCTCAACACGCGGCTTTTCATACGGACCTAGCCAAAACAAATTTGTACCGGAAACAACCGTTGATAATTTTCCTGAAGTTGTAAGCATCGCTTGCTTTTCAAGCCATTGAATGTATCCGGGATTTGCCCTGCCCATTGTTTCAGCTTCCATAGACAATCCAGAAGGCGCTTTCGAGCGAACCAGATTTGGAGTGCTGCAACCGGACAAAATGCTTGCGAGCAAAAGAGTCAACAATATATTTTTTTTCATTTTCACAAAAATCTCCACAGTAAAATCGGGCGCTATCTATATAAACAGCCCACAATATCAGCTGTCGCATACACTGCTAGGAAAAGCTCGAACACGCAAGTGCTTTAGAGGTGGAGAAAGTCAGGATTTTTTAAATTCCATAAATCTCCTTGAAATTATTCAAAAAAAAAACCTAGTATCAATAAAATACAAATAAAGGAAAAGAGTGTTGCTATATTTTTTCTTTACAGAATAAAAAAAGTGTTCAATCAACCTATCTGCTTCGCGTGCAACACTCTTTCTTTCGCTCCCAACCGTGCTCACTGTAGCACTCTCTTAACGCTACCGTGTCACCGGTTAACCGACGCCGGTATTACGTGTATTCACCCCAATACACTTTATTTTTGTGCGTCGAAAAATGCGAAGCTGTATATTTAAAGCAAACGAGGAAAATCCGTGTCTTTTTATTCTGTAGATGAAACCAAGTGTAAAAAATGCCTCATATGTGCCGAGGTTTGCCCGAACAAGCTCCTTATCAAAGATAAAGAAACAGGCATTCCCAAAATGCGTATCGGCACTGAAGCGGCATGTCTTCAATGCGGGCACTGTGTAGCAGTCTGTCCGGCGGACTGTGTTAAACTGGAACCAATGCCAAACAAGAACTTCGTTCCCATTGATGCATCACTTACGATTTCTACAGAGCAGGCAGACCAGTTCCTCCGCTCCCGACGTTCTATCAGGGCTTTTAAATCCAAACCGGTTTCTCACGAAACGCTACAGGATATTGCATCACTTACAAACTACGCACCATCAGCAAGCCACAAACAGCCTGTACAATGGATCATGGTTGAATCACCTGAGACGGTGCGAAGACTGGCAGAAATGACTATTGACTGGATGATGTATATCCGAAAAAACGACCCTGACCTCGCTAAAAAATACAGCGTGGCAGGCTTGATTGCCGGATGGAAAAAGGGGCAGGACTTAATTTTGCGAGGTGCTCCGCATCTTGCTGTCTCTTATATGGATAAAGCCAAAACATGGCATGACACAGACAGTGCTATTGCACTCTCCTACCTTGAACTTGCTGCGCACTCCAGAGGTGTAGGCGCCTGTTTTGCAGGATTTTTTACCTATTGTGCCAACGATTATATGCCGCTAAGAGAATTGTTAGGCTTACAAGAAAACCACATTTGCTGTGGTGGTCACATGCTCGGCTACCCGAAATTCACCTATCCACGGATTCCAATGCGCAAAAAGCTTTCCGTAAACTGGTTGTAGCCGTTTCTGCTGTGAATATGTGCTGCTGAATTATACATACACAAATGGACACCCAGAACCGGAGAAAGCAAAATGGCAGTTATTAACGGTACGGACCACTTTATTCAGGATAAAGCCGAAGTTGCGGATGCGAACGCAACCATGACTTTTGGTAAAAAAACTGAGCTCGACACCTTTTCAACCCAAGACGGTATTATCTTTCTTATCGGATTCTCAGGAAGTAAACGCCGCCAATTAGCAGATCTCCTTGCTTCCAGACTAAAAATGTCCGTGCAAGCTCCTGAAACAATTTCGTCTCAGGCTGAACTACAAAAACTTTGTGAACATACCGGCAGCATTATTGTTATTCCTCAGTCAGCAATCCGCATTGACGAAGTCCGGAATTCCCTGCGCGAACAAGGAAAAGTCTTCTATCTGATGACCGAGTTGCTGCACCTCGCCCATAATCTCGGGCTTGATGCAGAACAGGGGCGCGAACAAATCGGACCGGATTTCATTGAACTTGAGCCACACATGCTGGCATCACTCCACTTTATCCTCCACGGCTGGAAAGAACCCGACGATCTCATTGAAAACGTTCTCGAGCCGCTTGGTCTGCTGTAGTCCTTCCTTAAAAAAAGTCATAAAAAAGCGGGCGAATCATATAGATTCGCCCGCTTTTTAGTTATGAATTACATTGCAGCCCGCCATATCTCCAGCCCCCATCGGCCAATACCCACGGCGAAGAGTAGCATTCCCTCATTGCGGGAAACCTTTCCCTGAGTTCGAATAAGCAGCCATAGCAACCCGACGACACCTACCGCAAAGCTCATATTAAGCAATTCACTCTGTTTTACCGCGATAGGTTGAATAATAGAGGTAATTCCGAGTACACCGGCAAAATTAAAAAAGTCACTGCCGACAAGGTTACCCAAAATCATATCGCTCTTTCCCTTCACAGAGGCAGAGAGACAAGTCACCAATTCCGGAAGCGAAGTGCCTGCTGCAACAATAGTCATACCAATAAGCCATTCGCTCAAACCAAAAATGCGTGCGACGCCAGAAGCTCCATCAACCACAAACTGACTACCAAAACTTACAGCAATAAGACCAACAGGTAGCAGCATGTAATCTTTCCAAGTTGCTACTTCGCTATCACTTGTCGCATCACATAACCCCCTGCCTTCAGGATCTGTAGGCTGTTTGCAGCGATGATACATCCAAACAAGGTAGCCAACAAATACGCCTGTTAAAATGAGACCGGACCACCTACCCAACAGCCCACCGGACACCATAACTCGTACAAACAATTCCACACCGAATAAAATCGGAATATCACGAAGGAGTAACGACTTACTGCCGGACACACTTTTAATCATCGCAACGGCACCAAGAATGATGCCGAGATTGAAAATGTTAGAACCGACAATATTCGCGAATGAAATGGATGGAATTCCTTTCAACGCTGCGGTCAGTGTTACCAAAAACTCCGGTAAACTGGTGCCCATTGCCACAATGGTCAATCCGATAACGAGTTCTGATATCCCGAAACGACGGGCGATGGCAGAGGCTGCATCCACAACCCAGTCTGCCCCTTTCCATAAAAGGAGGCCGCCAGCCAAAAGATACGCAATATGTAAAAGCATGTAGTTACCTAGTAATAAGGTTATTGTGCATTGCAAAAAAGATGCTGAACACACTTATAAATAAAGTGGTCATGTATGATGAGTTACACCACTTGTCTAGAGTTTGCTTGCATTTCCATTCTGATGAATGTTGAAGGATATGACGAGCAAGCGTATCATTACAAGCGTACGTTAACTTTACTCAAAAGGATATGCCATGTCTGTGATAGCAGAACTTTCAATCTTTCCGATGGACAAAGGCGTCAGCATGAGCCCCTATGTTGCGCGAGTCGTTACCGTCATAAAACAAAGCGGCCTTGCCTACGATTTCGGGCCAATGGGTACTACGGTCGAGGGAGAATGGGAGGACGTGATGCAGACAGTCTCCGCATGTTACAAGGAGCTTGAGCAGGACTGCGACAGAATCTACCTCACACTCAAAGTAGATTCCCGAAAAGGCAGGACAAACGGCTTGAAGGGAAAAAAAGAATCTGTAACTGCCAAACTTACATAGTTTTTAGTAAGCTGAACGGTTGGGGACACCCAACCGTTCAGCTAATATCAACAGGAGGTTGCTTCGCTTTCTATCAACTGGATTTCTTTCCACTTACCAGAACGGAATCGAGTGTAAGCAGCAAGAGCAAGAATACAAACATAGACTATCAACATTACCCAGAGGGTATGCAATCCTGCATCAAAGACAAAACGGCTAATAAAAATAGGTACGCCGAGCCCAAACGTGGCACACAATGCGATTGTCCACATTACGTACATTGTGTCTCCTGCACCTTTCAAGGCTCCGAAGAATATTAACGCAATCGCATCCTGAATGCAGAAAAAAGCTACATACGCCAACAAGACCTGACACATTGATTGAATAAGGAAAAACTGCTCGGCAGAAATATCAGCCGGTTTAAAAAACGATGTCAGCTGATATGGGAACAACAAAAAGATTGCACCAAAAGTCCCCATCCAGAGTAAGGCCATATGCAGAACACTATGCGTAGCCACTGTCGCCTGTTCAACATCATGGCGTCCCATGGCCTGTCCTACCAGAATAGAGGCTGCAATATGGAGACCTATAACAGGTAAAAACGCCAGTGAATTGATAGACAACACAATATTTGATGCCGCAAGCTCTGTCTCACCCAATCGGCCAATAACCATAACAAAGACTGTAAAAGCAAACACATCAAAAAAATTGTTTACGCCGCTTGGGACACCATAGCGCATCATTTGTCCAAAAAGAGCCTTATCGAAACGCCATGAGCTTATCACATTATAAACAGTCTCGTTTTTAGGCTTAAAAACCAACAGAGCATACATCACAAGCTGCATTGCCCATGAAGAAACTGTTGCCAATGCGGCACCCGCAATGCCCATTTCCGGAAAAATCCACACCCCGTTAATCAACATATAATCAAGCGGTATGTTTATGACCACTGCGATTATATTTACCACCATATTCGGACGCGTTTGTCCCAATCCAGTGAAAAAACAGCCTATTGCATTTGCGATCAAAGCAAACCCTGAGCCGATTGTAAGTATGGAAAAGTAAATAATTTCTTCTTTTTGTACTTCCGGCCCATGCCCAATAAAAGTAAAAAATGGCTCAGCAAGCAAAGCCAGAGCTGCAAGAAACACCCATGCAAAGCAGCAAAAATAAATTGCCTGCCAGACAATGGAGCCAATTTTATCATACTTACATGCGCCATAGTATTGCGCAATAAACACAGAGCTATAGGCAGAAATACCAAGTGCGAATAACAAAAACACCAAATTCACCATAGCTGCCGGTAACGCAGCAGCAATAGAAATCAGTGAATAATTACTTAAAAAAACCCTGTCAGTAAATTCCATTGCTGTTGTTGAACCGAGACTGACAACAAGTGGAAGACCAATATTTAGAACATCACGATACCCGAAAGGTTCGCTCCAACGTTTTTTTAACCGAGACAACATTCTCTTCTCCTAAGGTAATCCCCTGTAACCGTACACAATACAATAAAGTCGTACGAAAACAGGACGTGGTAATATATGTTGCGAAACCAATACTCAAGCCCCGATATAACTACAAGCCAATTGTTGTGATTCTGCACTGTTGTACGCAAGCACTCTACACGGCACACCTTGTATCAATTTTTGCTACTTTAGTTAAATCAATAAAAATAGAATTGGTAAAATCAATTTTTATTGATTTAAGAAGACACGTTCTACGCAACCAATTTTTATTTTACAAGGAAAAGATGAACACAAAACTTTTTCCTGTGAGCACAACATGTTATCTGTATATGTAAATTAAATACGTGTTCGACTTTTTCCCGTATGCATTTTAACCCTAGTATTTTCTTGAGTTTCTCATCCAATCAAGTTTATTTTATGCTAACTTTGAATGCACAACCTAGTTTTTTTGAAGCTACTCAACCATACAGGATATATCATGAGCGACTTTTCTGACTCTACAAAGTCACAAGAAAAACCAAAAGGTACTGAAGAGGGACCTACAGCAACTACGCAAAAGGACACGACAGAAGCCCCTTTTGAACAGGAAGAAACTGTAGACGAGGTTGTTTCACAGAATATTCTTTCAGAAGAACCACCTGCACCAGAAGATGACTCCTCTAAAAAAGTAGCTGACACCCAATCTTCTTCGCCAGAACATATTGAGCCACCAACAAGTTTTGAATATGAAAACAAATCCAACGATGCTGAAGAAGCTCACGCTTCAAAGGTAGATGATATTGAACCAGACGACGCAAGAGATACGGCCGAAGACGGGACGACAAAGAATGATACATCCGACACCGATGACGAAGTATTTGTTCCCGCAGCAGCATCCAAAGTAAGCAGTCGTTTTGGTGGTACACGCGTAGAAGCCATCCGGCCTGAAACAGAATCTACGAGTTCTGCAACCGCCACGCTCTCGCACGATACCGCTTCAGCTGAGGTTCCTCCTCAATCGAAAGCAAAGAAAGAAAAAAAGCCAAAAGAACCGCTTCCTGACGTTGCACCGGAAAGCAAGTTTCTTAACAGTCTTGCCCTTCTGCCCTGGCTCACGCTTTTTATTTTTGCAGCACTGCAAGGCGGCATAGCAATCTTCTTCAGAGACCTGTGGCCATTGCAGGAGACACAGGCTGCTGCCGTTGTAAAAGACACCCTTACAGCCGCAAACTGGCTTACCCCTATGCTGGATGGGAAACCATACAGCGCAGCAATGCCGCTCTACTTCTGGTTCTCAAGTGCCGTTGCGTTAATTCCGGACATTACTATTACCTTTGCGGTAAAAGCCTGCACTGTGCTCAGCAGCATTCTGTTTGTACTCTCAACATACCTTTTTGCCCGTGCTGTTGGCATCGGGAAAAAAACAAGCCTGACAGCAGGATTGCTGACAATGGCAGCCTTTCTGCCAGCAGTCACTATGCAGCTTAATGGCTTGGAAACGCTCTTCGCAGCCTTGGTAACTTTTTCCCATGCAGCATTTGTTATGGGCTGGAAACGCCAGCGCTCTTTCTTCTGGCTCATTGCCGGATTCATCTGTGCAGCAGCAGCCACACTTACCGGAGGCTTCCCCGGATTGTTCCTTCCGCTGTTCAGCATCATGTTCATTAGTTGCTGGCGCAAGCGTCCTACCAGATTTGGAGAATGGGATGTTGCAGGCGGCTTCGGCATCTACCTCACAATTGTTTTCAGCTGGTTTGCCTATGTTTATTTTGCAGTTCAGCCGGAGTACCTGCTCAATCTTGTCCCGAACATTCTGGCAGCACCGTTCAAAGGAGTCCTGACGCACTTACCGTACTGGTGGCATATGCTTGCCATGTTGCCATTTATGCTGCTGCCGTGGCTCATTGTTATTCTAGTGCTTCCATGGACAAAAGTATTCAGCATTACATTCTATAAAAACATTCTGGCGACCCGAAATCCTGAAAACGTTGGCGTAGCCTACCTATGGCTTTCTGCTCTGCTGACATGTGCTCTCTATTGTATTCTGGACTACATGACGCCTGTCTGGCTTCTTGTACTTCTGCCACAGATTGCCATTCTTGCAGCACGCGCTATTAAAAACTTCTCACCGTTACGCAGTAAAGTCTTTTACAGATTCCTTGCCCTTGTATTCCTTGGTGCAGGTGCAGGACTTATCGGCCTTGTTAACTTTTCGACGCTTATCCCGTTTGAAATCCAAGGCTGGATGTACATTTCTGCAATTATGCTGGCTGCTGCCGGTATTTTCTGGATCCGTTCCCCACTCAATAGCAGAGCCGGCGTAATCGGTCTGACACTGACAGCAACGCTGCTTATACAGCCACTGTTTATTATGTCAGCCCCTGCAATTAGCGGTTTAATCTCCACTAAAGACATTTCCATGACTATGGAAGAATACGCGGAAAAAGATTTTGAACCTGTTGTTTACAATGCTGATCCTGCACCGTTTGCATACTTTGTAACCTCTCCGATCACGCATGTGTTTGATCTACATTCACTGACAACCATCCTGAACTCCAAGAAAAATGTCGTGCTCATTATGCATGCTACAGACTGGAATAATTGGCTCACTAAGCCTGAGTCTCTAGAACTGGTTGGAACCCTACCCCCTGTTGTTCCACATCTTGGTCAAGGGTTTGTCCTCGCGGTTCAGGAAAAGAAAGCGAGCCGATACATTGCTCCGCAGCCTGTTGAACCGCAACCGGAATCAGTCTCACCTGAAACACAGCAGCCTGTTGAGGAAGAGCCAAAGGTGACTCCAGCCCCATCCAAGCCTTCGCTAGAAACTCCGCAGACTGACAATGAAGAAGAGCCTGCACCGCTTGATGAGCCACTGAATGACAACAGCACAACAGCTACGTCTGCTGATTCCAAGGTGAAACAAGAGGCAGCAATGGCAATCCCGATCACACCGGAACATGTTGTACCTAAAAATTAATCTGTGCTCATTCTAAACAAAAAAAAGCGCTCTTCACATAAAATGTGAAGAGCGCTTTTCGTTGACTAAAAACTACTTTTGCTCATCATCGACAGGTTCACAATCAATCACGATTGCCTGCCGCGGAGCCTGATGCTGTGCATCATTTTTAATTTT
The DNA here is from genome assembly GCF_000384815.1 of Halodesulfovibrio aestuarii DSM 17919 = ATCC 29578. Taxonomy (NCBI): domain Bacteria; kingdom Pseudomonadati; phylum Thermodesulfobacteriota; class Desulfovibrionia; order Desulfovibrionales; family Desulfovibrionaceae; genus Halodesulfovibrio; species Halodesulfovibrio aestuarii. The sequence goes on along the minus strand of NZ_ARQF01000021.1, from coordinate 133,512 downwards.
GCTGTACACGGTTTGTTCATCTTTTTGCTGGCCTCCGGAAGAGTGCCATGTGTAGTACGTAAATCCTGCGTGGTTCTGTGATCCCCCACGCACTGCCGCTTCACTAAATTGTTTACGTAACCAACGGGCAAAAGGCTTTCGCGTTAACGGAAGCAACAATGCCAGCCCTGCGAAATCGGTAACAAAGCCCGGGGTAAGCAACAGCAATCCTGCAATAAGAATTAACAAGCCTTCTACCATTTCATCTGCTGGCATAGCGCCTTCATTTAAAGACTGCCGCACTTTCTGCATGGTATTAAACCCTTCCATTCGGGCAAGCCATGCACCGGCGATACCAGTAATAATTACGATCCCGATCGTAGGTAAGCCGCCAATGACGGAGCCTACTGAAACTAGCATATATAGTTCAAGAATCGGGATGAGAGTAAACAGTAAAAATAATCTTCCAAACATATTGTTGTGCCCTTCAAATTCTAAGCAATCTATCCGTACCTCTAAGAAACTAGTCACTCTAAATGAAATGACAAGCCCTTTATGGTCACGTCCCCCACCTCGATAGTGCAATATCCCCAGTATACAGGATTTTCCCGGCAAATCACCACCATTTGCGGTAACCCATGGAAACAAATAACTTTCCAACTGGAAAAATGCTATTATGTTGCACACAGCAACGCACTACAAAAATATATTAAACAGATAGAATCTTCGAAAAGTAGAGTTCACTATCTACGCTAATTAGTAAAGAAACTAATGCGAAAAACAGCGTATCGATGTGGAAGTGATGTGGAAGTGAGAGTTTTTATTATGAAATAAATTTTGAGAAAAAAAAATCTCACCATTTCTGGTGAGATTTTTTCTTTTCTTGTCCATTCTGGATCGCCGAAAAAGCTTAAGCACTCTTAGTTGCTACAGGCTTCACAACAGCGCCAGAGCGCAGACAACGGGTACAAACGTTGATAGCTCTTACCTGACCATTAGGGAACTGATGACGTACACGCTGGAGGTTAGGCAGAAAGCGACGTTTAGTTTTGATGTGTGAGTGAGAAACATTGTTACCGACCTGTGGGCCTTTACCGCAAATAGCACATTCTTTAGCCATGGCGATTCTCCGTATATTAAAGAAAAAAATTTATTACTTTGATTGTCACGCAAGCAGAACTCATCTAAAAGACCTACTACAAATGCGCAAGCAAAGAGATGGGTGTATTATACCCTCGGTACAAAAAAGGCAACCCTTTTCTTGACAAACAAACACTCTCGCATGTAGAAATCCCCTTCCGCAAGAGGACATCAATATGAAACAACTTTGGCTAGCAATCAAGGATCTGCCTCCAGAAGGCAAGGAAATAATCATCAACGACCAATCCATATGGCAAGGTCCCATTGATGAATTCGCTCTTCCCTACACTATAAAGGAAGAGCTTGCAGCCCGTTTATTTCTCATCCCTCAAGAACAGGGATGTATTCTGCACGGCAGCATGACAGGTGCTGTTAATCTGCCTTGCAACCGTTGCACTCAAGACGCAACCATTAGCATCAATCAAAATTTTGATGAAGTATTCATACTTGACGAAGAGCTAAGTTCGGACGATACCGAACCTAATGTTCGCATCGCCAATGAAAGTACTGGAATCGAAATTGAGGTTGCAGGCGTTCTTTGGGAAGAATTTGTCATTGCCCTTCCAGTTAAGCCTTTATGCAAGGAAGACTGTAAGGGTCTTTGTGCTGAGTGCGGCAAAGATTTAAATACTGGAAAATGCGAGTGTGAAGATTCAACACTCGATCCACGCTTTGCGGTTCTTAGAAACCTTAAAGTGAATAAATAACGATTACGTCTTTCGGAATTCGTTCGAAAGCAGATTAAAGAGAGGTCTGTCATGGCTGTAGCACAGAAAAGAAAATCCAAGTCCCGCAAGGGCATGCGTCGCTCCCACCACCGTGTGGCTGTACCTTCCGTAGTATACTGCGAGTGCGGCGAAGCAGCACTCCCACACCGCGTTTGCGCAGCTTGTGGCACTTACAACGGTCGCCAGATCAGTAAGGACGATGCATAGCATTCCTGTTATAGCCGTGGATGCAATGGGCGGAGATATTGGTCCGTCCGTTAATGTCCCAGGTGCTATTAAGGCTGCTCGCACCTTCGGTATAAAGGTTATTCTTGTCGGTAACGAAAAGCTAATCAATGCCGAACTCGATAGGCTACCCCTTAAAGGGGTAGCCTATGAAGTAGTGCACACCGACGAGGTGGCAGGGATGGACGAAAAGCCTTCCGATATTCTTCGCCGTAAAAAAAATGCGTCAATTCAAATCGCATGCCGCCTTGTCAAAGAAGGTAAGGCTGATGGCATAGTCAGCGCTGGAAACTCCGGCGCTACTGTCGCATGCGGAATGTTTATTATTGGACGCATTGCCGGCGTTGAACGCCCTGCCCTTGCGAGCGTAATGCCTACAGAGAAGCACCCTATCGTTCTTCTTGATGTAGGAGCCAACGTAGATTGTAAGCCTCAGCATCTGTTCCAGTTTGGCCTTATGGCCAATGCCTTTGCCAAAGATCTTCTGGAGTATGATTCTCCACGAATCGGTCTTCTTTCCATCGGTGAAGAGGAAGGCAAAGGAAACACACAGGTAAAAGAAGCCTACGACTTGTTCAAGCTGGCCAACGATATCAACTTCCTTGGAAACGTTGAGGGACGTGACCTATTCACTGGTCAAGTCGATGTTGTGGTCTGCGACGGTTTTGTAGGCAACGTAGCCTTGAAACTCAGCGAAGGGCTTAGTACTTCTATGGGCCGGCTATTAAAACGACAGCTAATGTCAAGTACAATTGCCAAGATAGGCACATTACTGGCTAAAAAAGCGTTTAAAAAGTTTGCAAAAATAGTAGACTACGCCGAATATGGTGGCGCACCAGTTCTGGGTCTCAAGGGGATCGCGATTGTATGTCACGGCGCATCGAATGATAAAGCTATCTTCAACGCCGTAAAAATGGCATCTACTTTCGTACGCAAAAAAACAAATGAGCGCCTAGTCGAAGCTATCAGCGCTAATGAAGAGCTGACGAGCTTTGGCAGAGCTATTAAGAACTAAAGCTGAGGCGGTGCAGTGCTACTGTGCCGCTTTGTAGCTTTCCGGAAACTGTAATGAAAAAGAAATGTTACATCCGGGGTTTTGGAGCATATGTTCCTGAAAAGGTTCTAACCAACTTCGACCTCGAAAAGATGGTCGACACAAGCGACGAATGGATCAGAACTCGCACGGGGATCGAGCAGCGCCACATTGTGGCAGAAGGTCAGTCAACTTCCGACCTTACTACTCAGGCAGCTGAAGCTGCACTCGCCGATGCGAAAATGAACCGGGAAGAGTTATCCCATATTCTTGTGGCGACCTGTACTCCAGATGCTTACTGTCCTAACACAGCATGTATCATGGAAGACAAGCTTGGCTTAAAAGGCCTTATGGCACTTGACCTGAGCGCAGCCTGTTCCGGCTTCGTGTACGGATTAAAACTGGCTAGCTCTCTCGCCCATACAGAAGAAGATTCCAACATTCTTCTCTGTGGTGGCGAGACAATGTCGTCCCGTACTAACTGGGAAGATCGCAATACCTGCGTTCTTTTCGGCGACGGCGCTGGCGCGGTAGTCATCTCCGCCACTCCTACTGAAGACTCTACAACTATTGTAGATATCGAACTTTCCTCTGATGGCTCTTTATGCGACCTGCTGACAATCCGCGGGGGGGGCTCATCCCACCCGTACAAAGTTGGTCAGCCCGTTCCCGAAGAGCACTTTGTTATGATGCAAGGACGCGAAGTTTTTAAACATGCGGTACGCAGCATGGTAGGCGTGTGCAACACTCTTATGGAACGCAACGGCCTTTCTCCAGACGACATTGATATTCTCATTCCGCATCAGGCCAATATGCGAATCATCGAAGCAGTCGGCAAGAAACTCACTATTGATAGTGAACGGGTGTATGTTAACGTAAACAAAATGGGTAACACATCCGCAGCCTCCATTCCAATCGCACTGGGAGAAGCCAAAGCAGCCGGCACACTTGAACCTGGTAAGAACATTCTGCTGACTACATTCGGCGGTGGATTTACCTGGGGCGCAGCACTGCTGAGAACCTAGATATCTTATTTAGTGCCCTCTCTTTCTAAAAACTAACTATTCTTGTATGTTACACAGGCAGTTTTGGGAATTGAAGTTATACTCTCTTTAGGGTATAAGGCATTGCTTTTAACACCTAACCAGAAGCGAATAAATATGGAATTACTTTCAACAGCACTGGTTACCGGCGGCTCGCGCGGGATTGGCAAGTCAATCGCTGAGCAGCTTGGTAAAGCCGGATTTCAGGTTTACCTCACATACGTTTCTAAGCCGGAAGAGGCTCAAAACGTTGCAGCTTCCATTGAAGCTGCTGGTGGTAAAGCAAAAGCGTTCAAATTAGATGTTGGCAACCCTGAAGAGATTGCTGCATTCTTTAAAGAAGAAATTAAAGACAAAGTGAAGCTTGATGTTCTAGTAAACAACGCAGGCATCACTAAAGATGGTCTTCTCCTCCGCATGAAGAATGAAGACTTTGATCGTGTCATTAACGTAAACCTGCGCGGGGCTTTTGTTGCTTGTAGAGAGGCAGCAAAAATCATGAGCAAACAGCGTTGCGGCCGTATCATCAACCTTACTTCCGTAGTAGGTCAGATGGGCAACGCAGGTCAGGCTAACTACTGTTCTGCTAAGGCGGGAATCATCGGTATGACAAAATCTATGGCAAAAGAACTCGGTGCACGTAATATCACCGTAAATGCTGTTGCCCCTGGTTTTATCAACACCGATATGACTAACGCTCTTCCAGAAAACGTGCGCAGTGAATACGAAAAGGCAATCCCTCTTAAACGCATGGGCGACGTAGAGGACATTGCAAATACAGTAGCTTTCCTCGCATCAGATGGTGCCGGCTACATCACCGGGCAAGTTATTGCCGTTAACGGCGGTATGTACTGCTAGGGGCTAGCACCCCTAAAAACTTTACTGCTTTCTTTCGGGAAGGCAAAATAACAAAAAAAGAAACAATCCATTGGAGGAATCCATGTCTGCAGAAGCAAAAGTAAAACAGATCATCATTGACCAGCTCGGCGTGTCTGAAGAAGAAGTTAAAAACGATGCTTCTTTCGTAGAAGACCTCGGCGCTGACTCCCTCGACCTCACCGAACTCATCATGGCTATGGAAGAAGAGTTCGGCGTTGAAATCGACGACGACGATGCACAGAAAATCTTGAAAGTTCAGGATGCATACGACTACATCACAAAACAGCAGTAGTCCGCACTGTTACAGCGTTTTATATACAGGCGTCTTGTGCATTACTGCATAAGACGCCTTACCCGCTTATTTTGATGGCACATAAATGAGGTAGTGCTGTCAGCGCACCGAAAAAGAAAAGCGGGGTGAATTAATCTCTTATACAGCGCACTTTTCCCAGGAATGAAGCATATGACTGAAAAAAGAGTAGTAGTAACTGGCGTTGCCACCATTAACCCACTTGGGAACGATGTTGACACAAGCTGGGAAAAGCTGATTGCCGGTGAATCCGGTATCGGCCCAATCACCCAGTTTGATGCAAGCGAGTTTACTTCACAGATTGCAGGCGAAGTTAAAGATTTTAATGCGGCCGACCATATCCCTGCAAAACAGGCCCGCCGCATGGATCGTTTCGTACAGTTTGCGGTTGCATGTGCAAAACAGCTCATGGAAAACTCCAAATACGAAATCACAGACGAAAATGCTAAACGCGTTGGAGTTATGCTTGGTGTAGGTCTTGGTGGTCTTAACACCATCGAAACTTTCCATAGCAAACTCACAAACGCAGGACCGAACAAAATCAGCCCATTCTGGATCCCAATGCTGATTTCTAACATGGCACCGGGGCAAGTTTCTATTTTTACTGGTGCAAAGGGTCCAAACCTTGTATTTACCAGTGCTTGTGCATCCGGTACCCACGCAATCGGCCATGCATACGAAGATATCAAAAGCGGACGTTGTGATGCAATCATCACCGGTGGTGCAGAATCCACTATCACCCCTATGGGAGTGTCCGGCTTTACAGCACTTAAAGCGCTTTGCAGCAACCGTAACGATGAGCCTACAAAAGCCTCCCGTCCATTTGACGGAGAACGCTCCGGCTTTATCATTGCTGAAGGCTCTGGCCTTCTCTTGCTTGAATCATATGATTCTGCAAAGGCCCGCGGTGCAAAAATTTACGCAGAAGTTGTGGGCTTCGGTTCTACCGGTGATGCTTACCATATGACAGCACCACGTGAAGATTCCGAAGGAATGGCTCAGTCAATGATCGACGCTATTGAAGAAGCTGGTATCACGACTGATGCTGTGGACTGTATCAACGCACACGGAACTTCTACTTCTCTTAATGATAAGGCAGAAACCGGCGCGATGAAAAAAGTCTTTGGTGATCATGCGTACAAACTGCGTATTTCTGCGAACAAGTCTCAGACTGGACACCTTTTAGGTGCTGCTGGTGGTATGGAAGGAGTTTTCTCCTGCCTGACACTTGACAAAGGTCTTGTTCCGGGCACAGCAAACCATGATACACCTGACCCTGAATGCGATCTGAACTACATGGGGAATGGTTCAGAGAAGTATCAAGCTGAGTACGTGCTCAGCAACAACTTCGGCTTTGGCGGCACCAACGCAAGTGTGCTGTTCAAGCGTTTCAACGGGTAAATGTGGGGGCGTATGCAGCTTGTAGCTATGTACGCCCTTTTTCTTCCTCATTTAAATAGTAAGGGGCATCACTCATGGATGAAGTTTTTATCCAAGATCCCGAAGTAGGCCGTTCCATTTTTCAGGAAATCGATCGTCAGACCGGTGGGCTTGAATTAATCGCATCAGAAAACTTCGTATCAACAGCTGTACGTCAAACTCAGGGCTCCGTACTCACTCACAAGTACGCTGAAGGATACCCGGGCAAACGTTACTACGGTGGTTGCGAGTACGTTGACGTAACTGAAACCATCGCTATCGAACGTGCAAAAGAAATTTTTGGTGCAGAATATGTTAACGTGCAGCCGCATTCCGGCAGTCAGGCTAACATGGCAGCTTACTATGCCATCGCCAACGCAGGCGATACTGTACTTGGTATGGATCTCTCTCACGGGGGACATCTTACACACGGCAGTCCTGTGAACTTCTCCGGCAGGTTCTTTGACGTTAAAGCGTACGGTGTAAACCGCGAAACTGGTCGTATTGACTATGATAACGTTCTCGAACTTGCAAAAGAACACAAGCCGGCGGTTATCATCGCAGGCGCGAGTGCATACCCTAGAGAAATTGATTTTGCGAAGTTCCGTGCAATTGCAGACGAAGTAGGTGCAAAGCTTTTTGTGGATATGGCACACATTGCAGGCTTAGTTGCAGCTGGCTTGCATAACTCTCCTGTTCCACATGCGCACGTAACGACAACCACCACCCATAAAACCCTTCGCGGTCCACGCGGCGGTATGATTCTTTCCACTGAAGATCTGGGGAAAAAGTTAAACAGCCAGATCTTCCCTGGAATCCAGGGTGGACCACTCATGCATGTAATTGCTGCTAAAGCTGTTGCTTTCGGCGAAGCATTACGTCCTGAGTACAAGGTTTATCAGAAGCAGGTTCTTGCTAACGCTAAGACTCTTGGCCAATCTCTTCTTGATGAAGGCTTTGACCTTGTTTCCGGCGGTACAGATAACCACCTTCTTCTTATCGACCTCACCAATAAAGACATCACTGGTAAAGATGCACAGCTTGCGCTTGATAAAGCTGGCATTACTACCAACAAAAACACTGTGCCTTTTGAAACTCGCAGCCCGTTTGTGACTTCCGGTATCCGTATCGGTACTCCGGCACTTACCAGCCGCGGCATGAAAGAAGCAGACATGCAGAAAGTAGCAGCATGGATGATTGATGCGCTCAAGCACATCGACAACGATACATACCTTGCTGACATCCACAAGCAGGTCACGGCGTTTGCGCGCCAATTCCCGCTTTTTGCTTGGTAAAAAGCACAAGGCCGGGGATTGCCTCCCCGGCCTTTTTTTTGTCCAACTTTTCAATTTATCAGCCTTTATACTTCGGGTGTATTTTTAAATTATATATGGTGCCTTGACTGCGGCATGTGACACCACTATCGTATCTGTCACTGAAAAATTTTTAGATACTATCTTATCAGAAACACCCCCTGTTGGAGTTAATACCAATGCAACAGCGACTTCCTTGGCCTCAATATTTCATGGACATCACCTATATGGTTGCCGAGCGCTCCACATGTACTCGCCGCAAAGTCGGTGCAATCGCAGTTAAGGACAAGCGCATCCTTGCAACAGGCTACAATGGTGCCCCTGCAAACACATCCCACTGTCTTGATATTGGATGTCTTCGCGCAGAACTTGGCATCCCTTCCGGTCAACGTCATGAAATGTGCCGGGGACTCCATGCAGAGCAAAATGTCATCATTCAAGCTGCTGTTCACGGAGTATCACTTGCCGGAGCAGAAATTTACTGCACCACAATGCCTTGCCTCATCTGCACCAAAATGCTCCTGAACTGTGGTGTTAAAGCTGTTTACTATGTTGAGGGCTACAATGATGAACTTGCCACAGGCATGGTTGAAGAAGCCGGGGTACCGTTTATTAAAATCGACCACGTAGTTCGAGGCGCAGATGCAGCATCCTAATGCTCATTTTATGCGCTGGGCAATTGCTCTTGCTGAAAAAGGACGCGGTGCAGCAGCCCCCAATCCAACAGTCGGTGCTGTACTTGTTCAGCATGGACAGATTGTTGCCGAAGGCTACCATACTGCCTGTGGCAAACCACATGCTGAAATAGAATGCCTCAACGATGCGGCTGCGAAAGGCATTTCCCCAGAGAATTGCTCAATGTATGTTACACTTGAGCCATGCAACCACTACGGCAAAACACCACCGTGCTCGAAAGCTATTTTGGAAGCCGGAATTAAACGTGTAATTATCGGCTTGCAGGATCCGAATCCGAAAGCAAAAGGCGGCGCAGAGTTTTTACGGGAAAACGGAGTTTCTGTTGAAACAGGGATGCTTGAAGAAGAATGCCGTACCCTCGTCTCCGATTTTCTCACCTGGATTCAAACCCCGTACCCGTTCACGACACTAAAGCTTGCCTCCACTTTAGACGGCAAAATTGCCACACGGACAGGTCACTCCCAGTGGATCAGCGGTGAAGAATCCCGCAAACGGGTTCATGAACTCAGAAAAAAAGTTGATGCAGTAATTGTGGGTGGTGGCACCTTCTACGCAGATAATCCACAACTTACCTGTCGTCTCGAAGGTGTTGAGCGGCAACCGCTTGCTGTAATTGTTACCAAGCACCTTCCCGAAGATCCTGCACAATTTACACTTTTGAAAGAGCGCCCTGAGCAAGTTATTTTCTGGACAAATGAAAAATCAGCCTTATCTGATGCTGCAAGCAGACTAACATCACTCGGGTGTTTAGTTACCAGTTTGCCGGAGCACGAAGGCAAGCTTGATATTGCAGCAGGACTTATCTGGCTGCGTCAGGAAAAAAACTGCCTCTACACCCTTTGCGAAGGCGGGGGAAAATTGGCACTATCGCTTCTTGAGAACAATCTTGTTAACGAATTTCAGTTGCATATGGCTCCAAAAATTGTCGGAGATCACAGCGCACCCGATATTTTTTCTGGTAAAACCATTGCAACCATGGACGAAGCGCTCCGCTTGCGAATTATCAAAACGGAACTTAGCGGCGAGGATGTTATACTAACATTACGTCGACAGGAAATTTAGCATGTTCACAGGAATCATTCTTGGGCAAGGCGAAGTCCGCTCTGTTCAGAATATGGGCAAAGAAACTCGCCTTACAATTAAGCCACGCTGCGAATTAACCGACTACGTACTCGGTGAATCCATCGCGACTAACGGTGTGTGTCTTACTGTTGAAGATTTCGGCGCAGACTGGTTTACTGTTTATGCATCTGCTGAGACAATGGGGCTTACCAACCTTGGTAAACTCAAATCCGGCAGCAAAGTAAACCTTGAGCGCGCTCTTGCAATGGGAGACCGTCTCGGCGGACACATTGTAAGTGGACACGTTGACTGTATCGGCACTGTAGATTCTGTTCGTCCGGCAGGGCTTTCCAAAATCTACAGGATTACTTTCCCGCAGGAGTTCGAGACACAGGTTATTCCTAAAGGCTCTGTGACTCTGGACGGAATCAGCCTTACAGTTAATGCTTGTGGAAACAGTTTTCTAGAAGTAAACATAATCCCCGAAACTCAAAAAATTACCACAATAGCTCAGTGGAATCCGGGCTACAGTGTTAATATAGAGACGGACGTTATTGGAAAATACGTTCAGCGTATGCTTGGAGCATGGCAGCCCAATGCGACGCAGGAGAAATCTGCTCCCAGCTCTATTACTGAAGAGTTTCTCAGAAAGAATGGATTCTAATTTTCGCATTCATTAATCTGCTTCGTGGGACATGCAGTTTAAGAACATACAACGAGGTGCGACAATGCCTATGTGTACGGCCGAAGAGGCCATTGAAGAGATCAAAAAAGGTCGGATGCTTATTCTCGTAGACGACGAAGACCGCGAGAACGAAGGTGACCTTACTATTGCTGCTGAGCATGTAACACCAGAAGTTATCAACTTTATGGCAACACATGGTCGCGGACTTATTTGTCTTGCACTTGCCCCGGAATGGGTGGACAAGCTTGACTTACCTATGATGACCCAGCGCAACGGTTCCAAATTCGGCACCAACTTTACCGTTTCCATTGAAGCGCGTACTGGCGTAACCACTGGGATCTCCGCTAAAGACCGTGCAACAACTATCCTTGCAGCTATTGCAAACGACGTACAACCGGATGACATTGTCACACCGGGTCATATTTTTCCACTACGCGCCCAGAAAGGCGGCGTTCTTGTTCGTGCTGGCCAAACAGAAGGTTCTGTGGACCTTGCAAAACTTGGCGGCCTAAAAGGTGCAGCAGTAATTTGCGAAATCATGAAAGATGACGGCGAAATGGCACGCATGCCAGATCTCGTTGAATTTGCTAAAAAGCATGATATGAAAATCGCAACCATCCGTGATTTGATCCGCCACCGCATGCGCCCTGACGAACTGTCCGTCAAACGCGTTGCAGAAGCAGAACTGCCTACCAAGTATGGTGAATTCAAAGTCATCGCATACGAAAACGAACTTGAGCCGGAAACTCATCTTGCTCTTGTTAAAGGACCAATTGACTCCAGTAAGCCAGTACTCGTTCGTGTACATAGTGAATGCCTCACTGGTGACGTACTTGGTTCCATGCGTTGTGATTGCGGCGACCAGCTTGCAAACGCAATGTGTAAAGTTCAGGCAGAAGATCAGGGAATCATTCTGTACATGCGTCAGGAAGGACGCGGTATCGGACTTGCCAACAAAATTAAAGCATACAACCTTCAGGATCAGGGCTACGACACCGTAGAAGCAAACGAGAAACTCGGCTTTAAAGCTGATCTTCGTGACTACGGTATCGGCGCACAGATGCTGGTTGACCTCGGCGTACGCCAGATGCGCATGATGACCAATAACCCTAAAAAGATTGTTGGTATTGAAGGATACGGAATTGAAGTTGTAGAACGTGTTCCGATTGAAATGAACGCCTGCGAATTCAACGAAGACTACCTGCGCACCAAAAAAGAAAAAATGGGACACATGCTTGAACATCTTAATGATTCCAAGTAATAACCATCGTTCAAATTAACAATATGCTCCCTAGCCCTAAAAATAGTTCTTTTCAGGGCTAGGGAGCTTGTTCTATACTTATCGACCCACTTTTGCTGCTGGAGTAAAAGTAGGTCTCAAGAAGGAGATTATACCATGCTGCATATTGAAACTATCGAAGGTCAGTTCGACGCTAAAGGTCTTAAAATTGCAATCATCGCAACCCGTTTCAACGACTTTGTTGTTGATCGTCTTGTTGGTGGCGCAGTAGATTACCTCGCCCGTAATGGCGGTGACCGCGAAAATATGACTATTGTTAAGCTTCCGGGAGCATTTGAAATGCCAATCGCTGCTAAAAAGCTGGCTGCAAGCGGTAAATATGATGGCATAGTAGCACTCGGCGCAGTTATTCGCGGCGCCACTCCTCATTTTGATTTCGTATGTAATGAATGTGCAAAGGGCCTTGCTCAGGTAAGCCTTGATTCCGGCATTCCTGTCGGTTTCGGTCTGCTCACCTGTGATTCCCTCGAACAAGCAATTGAACGCGCAGGCTCCAAAGGTGGTAACAAAGGCGTTGAAGCCGCTTCCGCCATGCTTGAAACATACCGTGTTCTGGAGCAATTGTAATATATGGCTAATAAACCAAAGAAAATACCACGCAAGTTGGCACGTGCACAAGCTTTCCAATTTTTGTACGGCTTAAACTTCTCTCCGGCTATGACTATTGAAGCTTTGCAGGAAGCCTACATGACTTCCCCTGACAATGCTGACAAGCCGGAAGCCCAGTGCCAGCCGGAAGGCTTCACTTGGGAACTTATCGAAGGCGTATGGAGCAACTACCGCGCTCTCGATGATGTGATCTCTCAATTTTCCCGCCACTGGAAAGTGGAACGTATTGGTAAAATTGAAATCACTCTGCTTCGCCTTGCAGTTTTTGAAATGCTCTACCGTGAAGATATTCCACCCAAAGTTGCAATTAACGAAGCTATCGAACTTGCAAAGCAGTATGGTGATGACCGTTCTCGTCCTTTTGTTAACGGTCTACTAGACGCTGCTGCAAAAGCTTTAGAAGAAGGCACACTGGAACTTAAGTACTAAGAAATTAAAATATACATAAGAACGTCTCCAACGGCTGGCTCTGCCCTAGACCTGCAAGAGTAAAAACTCTCGACCGCAATTACACGAGGCTTCTCCCCGATAATTACGACGTAGGCTTCCTTATGTATCTTTTTTTCAGTCGCCTTCATATATAGCGTTTTTTATGCCCGGACTCCTTTTTCAAGAAGTCCGGGCATCTCCTGTTAAAAATAACATTTTTGCGTAAAACAGCTCTTCCTTCTCTTGCCGAAGGACAGGTAGTTTTGTATTGCAAGGCATTAAAAATAAATATGAAGTTCCAGACTCTTTAAATTGTTCCAAACGGACAAAAAAATATCTGCGTAACTAAATATATTTTATAAGAATCAAAATCTGTTGTTTACATACATAAAGGCCCCCATGCACAATTTCACGCTGGAACCTTTTGTAGACGAGGTTAAGAGGGCATCCCCCTTGCGGATGCAGGGCAAAGTCCTTGCCGCAGAAGCCATCTCTCTAAGCCACATCATCAGCAACAGACCTTTTTAATGAGCGAAAGATCAAAGGAACTGTCGGCAATGAAATATGATCCGCAAGCCATAGAAACTAAGTGGCAGCAAACTTGGGCTACCAACGGCGATTTTCACACCGATCACACATCGGACAAACCTAAACACTATGTGCTGGAGATGTTCCCGTACCCTTCGGGCAACATTCACATGGGTCATGTTCGCAACTACTCCCTAGGTGACGTCGTAGCACGTTTTATGCGTATGAAAGGCAAAAACGTAATGCATCCTATGGGCTGGGATGCTTTCGGTCTTCCTGCAGAAAACGCCGCTATCAAAAACAACATCCACCCTGCAAAGTGGACTCACTCCAACATCGACAATATGCGTAACCAGCTTTCACGCCTCGGTTACTCTTTCGATTGGCGTCGAGAGCTTGCCACCTGCGATAAAGAATACTACCGCTGGGAACAGTTATTCTTCCTCAAATTCCTTGAAAAGGGTTTGCTCTACCGTAAGCGTCAGGCTCAGAACTGGTGCCCTACTTGTAACACTGTTCTTGCTAACGAGCAGGTTGAAGACGGCCTTTGCTGGCGTTGCGACTCTGTTGTAGAACAACGTGACCTCGCACAGTGGTTCCTTAAAATCACAGACTACGCAGAAGAACTGCTTGCCGACCTTGAAAAGCTTAAAGGTGGCTGGCCGGATCGCGTTATCTCCATGCAGGAAAACTGGATCGGTAAATCTATCGGTGCTGAAATCCAGTTTAAAGTTGAAAATTCCGAAGAAATTATCCCAGTCTTCACAACCCGTCCGGATACCGTATTCGGTGTTTCCTTCATGAGCCTCGCACCAGAACACCCAATGGTGGAAAAACTTATTGAAGGTACAGAGCATGCTGATGACGTACGCGCATTCGTAAAACGAATCACCAATATGGATCGCATTGAGCGTACTTCTGACAATCTCGAAAAAGAAGGCATCTTCACTGGTGCCTACTGCATCAACCCGGTAAACGGCGCAAAGGTTCCTGTATACGTTGCGAACTTCGTCCTTGTCGATTACGGCACAGGTGCTGTTATGGCAGTGCCGGCACATGATCAGCGTGACTTTGAATTTGCCCGTAAATACGACCTGCCTCTTCACGTAGTTATTCAACCAGAAGGTGAAGAACTTGATCCGGCCACTATGACCGAAGCAGTTTCTACACCGGGCATGATGATAAACTCCGGCGAATTCACCGGCCTGACTAACGAAGAGGGCAAAGAAAAAGTTGCTGTTTGGCTGCAGGAAAACAACTGTGGCGAAAAAACAGTCAACTACCGCCTGCGCGACTGGAACATCTCCCGTCAGCGCTACTGGGGTGCTCCAATCCCTGTTGTATACTGTGACGAGTGTGGCATTGTTCCTGAAAAAGAAGAAAATCTTCCTATTGAACTGCCACTGAACGTACAGACTCATACAGATGGTCGATCTCCGCTTCCAGACACTCCTGAGTTTGTAGACTGCACCTGCCCTAAATGCGGCAAACCTGCACGTCGCGAAACTGACACCATGGATACGTTTGTCGAATCCTCATGGTACTTTGCACGTTACACTGACGCGCAGAATCACGAAGCTCCGTTTACTCCGGAAGCTCTTAACTACTGGGCACCAGTTGATCAGTACATCGGTGGTGTTGAACACGCAATTCTTCACCTGCTCTACGCACGCTTCTTTACAAAAGCTCTGCGTGACTGCGGCTACTTAGATTTTGACGAACCATTTGCGAACCTGCTCACTCAGGGCATGGTACTCATGGATGGCTCCAAGATGTCCAAGTCTAAAGGTAACGTTGTTGACCCGACCGAAATGATCGCACGCTACGGTGCGGACACGGTTCGTCTTTTCTGTCTCTTTGCAGCGCCACCTGAACGTGACTTCGAATGGTCTGAAACGGGTATCGATGGCTCTTTCCGTTTTGTAAACCGTATCTGGCGTCTCATTGAAGAACTCGAAGGCGAACTGATTGCGGTTACCCCTTGTTCTTCCACTGCTGATGACTGCACTTGCAAAGAAGCAAAAGCTATCCGTCTTAAAGAGCATGAAACCGTTAAAAAAGCTGGCGATGACATCGAACAGCGCTTCCAGTTCAACACCGCTATTGCAGCAATCATGGAACTGGTGAACGAGCTCTACCTCGCTAAAGACGTGCTAAAAGATGACGAAAAAGGTCGCAAAGTTCTCTCCTCTGCAATCAGTACCGTTATCAACCTGATGTCCCCATTCACCCCACACCTTTGTGAAGAAATTTGGGAACAGCTTGGACACAGCGAACGTCTCGTACACGCTCTGTGGCCAACATACAGCGAAGAAGCAATGGTCAAAGATGTGCTTACCGTTGTTGTACAGGTCAACGGTAAAGTTCGTGCTCGCCTTGAAGTGCCTGCATCTGCAAGCAAAGACGAAGTCGAAGCACTCGCTAAAAACGACACAAACGTTATGAAGCACATCGAAGGAAAAACTATCCGCAAAGTGATCGTTGTTCCCGGCAAGCTTGTCAACATCGTAGCAAACTAGTCTATATTGCCTTCGGCTCGGCGTTTTTCCGGCGAACCTCTGGCGAACTACGACTCTTTCTGAATATAAAAAGGGCTGCCCTAACTGTATAGGGTAGCTCTTTTTTATTGTTCATTTCAGAAAGTTTTCACCACATTGAAAATAAGATAAAGGATGGGGTGCGCATAAAATAGCGTACTAGGAAGAACTCTTGTTCGCGTACGAATCACCCCAGTCTTCAGGGACAAAAAAGTACTTCACTTTCTGAAAGCAATGCGCGAGGTATTAGAAATAGAACGCACAATTTCATCCCGTGCTTTACAGCATGGACATTTTGGATTCCACCAATGCATTCAAAAATCAAAATTATTCTCTTCATTTTTTGCGCTATTATTTCCATAGCTTTTGCTTCGTTATTGCTTTCCGGTATTCGCACAATTGCAGACGTGGTTGCTTACATTAATCCTGCGTATGTTTCTGTAGTGTTCTGGTCACTCTCTACCCTGTGCTTCGGGGTACTCACCTATTTCGGCCTTTCCTTATTTGTCTTTCCGAAACCGCTTATTATTCCTCAAGACCCGACAGAAGAGCAAATCCAAGAGTATCGTCATGCGTATATTGACCGTTTGCAACAAAATCTCTTTCTCAAAAATCAGCGATGTTCATGCAAAACAGAACAAGAAATTGAAGATAGTATTACTGCGCTTAAAACTGAAGCAAATCGTCTTATTGAAGAAACCTCTAAACGAGTCTTCGTCGGTACAGCAACGGCACAAAACGGGAAATTGGACACACTTATTGTGTTCGCCCTTATTACACACCTTATCTACAAAATTACGAAACTGTATGCACAGCGTCCGCACATGGGCGACCTCATATCACTCTATAAAAACGTTGCTGCAACGGCCTTCTTTGCTGGTGCGATAGAAGATATTGTTGTGGAAGAATACACGCAACAAATAGTCGGTCCGCTCGTAGCGACCTCTGTTATGGGAAGTATTCCGGGCGCACAGGCTGTTGCATCTGTTGTTACGGCCTCTATCCTTGATGGCTCAATGAATGCTCTCCTCACCATGCGCTGCGGTATTATCGCCCGTAATTATATGAGCATTTATACCGACAAAGACTTACTCAGCAAAAAAGAACAGCGCAGGTCTGCCACACGGGAAGCTGCGGCCATGTTCATGCGAACATCCGGAGATACTATTTCGACAGTTGCTCAATCACTTATTTCCGGAGCATCCAAAACAGTAAAACGCAGTATGGCAAAAGCCTGGGATGCTGTCCGTGGTATCGCCTCTTCTTCTCAGTCTGACTTAGACAGTGCAACTAAAAATTGTTCAGATAGCACATCTGAACCTATAAAAGGAAAAAAGGAAAAACTTCGTACAACACGTGAAAGGGTTTCCGGCACCACTGAAAAAGTTATGACAGGAGCATCAAATGCAGGAAAAGTGCTCAAACAGACTTCCAGAAGTGCAGTCGGTAGCGTTGCAAGCGGGGTTGTAACAGCAACCTCCGCAGCAACAAAAGGCGTTTCAGTTGCTGCAACAACAGCTACGAAAGGTGCAGCCGCAGCGGCAGAAGGTGCTGGCAAGGGACTTTCAGCTACTGCAACTACAGTAACCGGAGGTATTTCCAGTGTGGCCTCTGCTGCCTCTTCCGTCGCAAGTTCAGCAACAAACGGGGTAAGCGTTGCTGCCTCATCAACAGTAAATGGAATACTCTTCGTTGGTAAAAAGGCTGGAACCGCTATGAGCAATGCAGATGTAAAAGTTAAACGGGGTGTACAAAAATCCGGTAAGAAAATGTCTTCCGTCACAGTACAAACGAAAAAGTTACTATCCCATCCCTTTTCGAAGAAAAAACGCAAGAAAGACGAACCCCCATCCTCTGAATAGACAAAAGGCTCCTGAATACATATTCAGGAGCCTTTTAAATTTTTTATAAGAGGAAGCTGCAACACCGGAATCTCCCATGTGACGCAGCTTCATGATCATTCTAAAAATAAATGTCTACTCTTCTTCTTTCAGCCTACGCGTTACAAATTTATCAAGCTGGTTAGTAAATTCCTGCTTATCACGCGCACCAAGTGGGGCTGGGCCGCCAGAGACCATACCGCCGCTTCGAAGTTCTTCCATAAGATGACGCATACGAAGCAAACCTTTAATATTGTCTTCTGTGTACAGTTGACCTCGAGGGTTCAATGCGGTTGCCCCCTTCTCCACAATTTTATCTGCAAGTGGAACGTCAGCTGTAACAACAAGATCTCCCATACTCGCAAGTTTCACAATCTCATCATCCGCCACATCAAATCCTGCCCCTACACGGATAAAATCGACATGAGGTGAAGAAGGGACAGAAACATGGCTATTGGCGACAAGCGTTGTTTTGACTTTACGCCGTACAGCAACTTTGAATAAAACCTCTTTAATGACCTTAGGGCACGCATCCGCATCTACCCAAATTTGCATATAGACTCCAATCCACTTTTTAAAACATAACTTCTTTTATACCGTAACTAACTTTTACGACATCTATTTACCCGTAAAGTGCATCCGAAGCTAGACGTAATCACACTTCATCTGATATCAACTATCGTGTTGGTATCACTTTCCTTATGTGGAGTTGGCCAATGGTATTTTCTTTTTTCGACACAAACAATAACACAGGAACCTTGGTATGACGCTTCCTACATTATCCTCTGCTTCCCGCATTCTTGCTGTGCTTTGTCTCCTTGCATCTCTTTCCCTCACGGGTTGCGGATACTCCCTGACTAACAATCAGCCAAGCATCTTGGGCAACGGTTCCTCTACAATGCGCATTAGAGAAGTTAAAAACGCTACAATCTACCCGTGGATTAACCAGATTGTCCGTTCCAGCATGTATGACGAAATTACTAACAGAAATATTGCGATTATGACTGGTTCAGAATCTGCTGATTACAGCATGGTCATTAATATTGAAAAATTCACCATTCGCAGTCGTGTGCTTGGAACTAAGGACGAAACTCTTGAGTATACAGTCTCTCTTAGGTTTAGTGCAGTAGTATACGATAGCAAGAACGAACTAGTATGGACATCAGGCAATACAGGACTTTCCAGATCTTATCCCGTATCTGACGCACGTCTTGCAGGTACTCAAATTACAAACCTACTCGTCCATAAAATGGTCGATAAAATGCGCAATACATTCTAACATTGCAATTAAGACCGTAGACCAACGCAATACCATTGTATATAAAGAGGCTCGGAGTTATGACTTCGAGCCTCTTATGTTGATAGCGTTGCACTATCCCATTAATATCATTTCTATCCAGAGCAAAGACTACTAGTAGTGCTTGCTGCCCTATTTTGAAGAAGAGAAAACAGGACAAACCATGCCAAGACCCGGATTTTCCATTTGTGTCTGCCCGGACATTCAGCTGACGAAAAACTACATCGACACCCTGTTGCAAGAGAACCCGGCCCCCGAAGGGACGTGGGGAAAACATGTATACTGGAGTGATGAAGGTTTACCGCCCGCCTTCTGGGAAAATCTTACTCTGCAAGGGCTCTTTGCCTCACCCAAGGTGCTCATAATTCGTAACGCACAAAATCTGCCCATTGATACATGGCGCAAATTAAGCACAAACTTAGGACAATTCAATCCGCTGGCATGGGTTATAATTTGTCTTGAAGCACCGTACGACAGAGGTAAACCCAAGATTCCTGCTGCTGTTAAAAAACTTCCATGTTGGAACCTTGCAGAAACAAAGGCATGGATTTGGCAATCTGCGGGGCTCACGGAACGTGCCATGCGCGGCTTTATTGAACAGTGGGCAGCTAAAAATACAATAACAATTGAGCCCAAGACCGTACACGCTCTGTCACAAGTTCTGCCGCAGGATGCGTCCGCAGCAAAAAATGAGTTAGACAAACTCGCGCTTGCGGCTGGAGACTCACGAACTATCACGGTTGAGCATCTTACCGATATTTCAAACGATACTGAAATGGACATATTCGCGTTCATTAACGCACTGCAGTCAGGAAAGATGCCAGATAAAGTTTGGAAAAAGGTGATATCCAGTCAGGCCGCAGGTGACGCTATGATCTTCTCTTTCCTTGCCATGCTCCTGCGCGAAGCTCGTATATTATGGCAACTGTATGCCGGAGAAACTGTACGGTTACCATCCGGCGTTATCCAACAGAAAAAGCGACTTGCCACGAATCTTGGACCTGTACGACTTTCGAAGATATGGGATTTGGCTCTTGAAGCTGAAATGGGGATTAAAACTGGTGAACGCAAGCCAGAGCAGGCAATGGAAATATTAGTTGCCGGCCTTCTTGCTCTTTTTGCCCCGCAAAAATAGACTTTTTACACCCCCTTTTCCGTTTTCGGTCTCTTTTTTTCTACCTGATGCCCTTTTTTTGTTGAAATATAATTAAAATTCACCTGTTACCGCTTGCCACGTCGCAATTCCTGTTTATTATGACAGAAAAAGCTCACTATCATGGACACAGAAAACGTCTGCGCGAAAAATTACATAAAGACGAGCAGTCGCTAGCGGATTACGAAATTCTGGAGCTGGTACTTGGTACGGTAATTTTACGTTCCGATACAAAGCCACTTGCAAAAGAATTATTAAACCGTTTTGGAACACTACGAGGCGTACTTGATGCGCAGGATGAAGACCTGCGCCAACTCAAAGGCTTTGGAGACTCTCTTATAAGCCATTGGAAACTGCTGCGGGAACTTTTCTCCCGATACATGGAATCCGGCATTACAGAGAAGAAACAGCTTTCAAGCCCTGCTGAAGTAGCAGAGATGGCGCGAACCAGATTAGGTCGAAAAGAAAAAGAAGAATTCTGGGCTGCCTTCTTAGATAACCAGAACAGACTTCTCTCCTGGGAAAGAATTTCAACAGGGACAGTTAATACCACCATGATCTACCCCAGAGAACTCATGGAGCAGGCATTACAACGCAAAGCCAGCTCATTAGTAATTGTCCACAACCATCCGGGTGGAAACCTTACACCATCTTCTCCGGATATAGAGATAACACGGCATATTGCTCAGGCTGGGCGCATCTTAGGTATCAGACTACTCGACCACCTTATTATTACTGCCGACACCTACTACAGCCTAAAAGATGAGGGACACATGTAACAACTTCCAAAGGAGGCGTATCATGGCCAGACAGCGCTATATAGTAACGGGGAAAGTGCAAGGGGTAGGATTCCGATACTGGACACACCACACAGCATCTTTGTTCGGGCTACGCGGTTGGGTACGCAATCGTCCTGATGGAAGTGTAGAGCTTGTTGCAGAAGGTGATATTGCAACACTGCAGCAATTTGAAAAAGAACTCTGGCAAGGTCCAGTTAACAGCCACGTTGCCAATGTTTCGCTATGTGATACAAATTTACGGGAACCACTTTCAAGGTTTACCATGCATTAATTGGATTTTACTGCCGTGGCTATGGCAGAGAAATATATAACACCGTTTCTGCCCAGCTTGGAGGGCACCGATGACCGAAGATATGATGAACAGCACACCGATCATAACCGAAGAAGAAGTTCTTTCCGGCGTGTTAGAACACGAAGCTGACGGAACATTACCGGAATTTCCTGCAGAACTTCCAGTACTTCCGGTCCGCGATATAGTTGTATTCAACTACATGATTCTTCCGCTCTTTGTCGGGCGCGAAAAATCAATTCAGGCTGTAGACGCCGCCCTTAACGGCAGCCGCTACATGATGATTACAACACAGAAAGAAGAAGGCACAGAAGATCCCTCACCAGAAGATTTGCACACAACTGGTACCGTTGTAATGATCATGCGCATGCTGAAAATGCCTGACGGCCGCCTGAAGGTGCTCGTGCAAGGTGTAAGCCGTGCAAAAATTGAACACTTCACCAGCACAGATCCGTACCTGATGGCTGAAGTAAACGGGCTTGAAGAGATTGAAATCGAAGAAGTTTCCGTTGAGACAGAAGCGATGATGCGTGCAGTCCGCGAACAAAGTGAGGAAATTCTTTCTTTACGCGGTGTAGCAACATCCGAGATCATGTCTGTTCTCAACACAGTGCATGATCCGGGTCGCCTTGCAGATTTGATTGCAGCGAATCTGCGTCTAAAAGTACCAGACGCACAAGCGATTCTCGAATGCAATGACCCGATTGAACGCCTTGAGCGCGTAAATAAGCAACTCCAGAAAGAATCTGAGGTTGCCAATGTACAGGCACGCATTCAGTCTATGGCTCGTGAAGGCATGGACAAAGCCCAACGTGACTACTACCTGCGCGAGCAGCTTAAAGCTATCCGCACGGAGCTCGGCGAGGGAGAAGGCGTTGAAGAAGAAGCTGAAGAACTAGCAGAAGCACTGAATAAAGCAGGGCTTCCTAAGGATGTTCGTAAAGAAGCTACTAAACAGTTACGCCGTCTTACCAGTATGCATCCAGAGTCTTCCGAAGCAAGCGTTGTGCGCAACTACCTTGAGTGGCTCTCAGAGTTGCCTTGGAAAAAACTTTCCCGCGACCGCCTTGATATCCTCAAGGCGCAGGAGATTTTGGACGAAGACCACTACGGCCTTGAAAAGGTTAAAGACCGTATCCTTGAATACCTTTCTGTACGCAAGCTTAATCCAAAATCAAAAGGACCTATCCTTTGCTTTGCGGGCCCTCCGGGGGTTGGTAAAACGTCTCTTGGACGTTCCATTGCCCGTTCTCTTGGTCGCAAATTCCAGCGTATTTCCCTTGGCGGTATGCGCGATGAAGCAGAAATCCGAGGCCACCGCCGCACCTACGTTGGCGCTATGCCGGGTCGTATCATTCAGACCATGAAACTTATGGGTACACGCAACCCTGTTATCATGCTGGATGAAATTGACAAGCTTGGCTCCGACTTCAGAGGCGATCCTTCTTCCGCATTACTGGAAGTGCTTGATCCAGAACAGAACAACAATTTCTCAGATCACTACTTAAACGTACCGTTTGATCTGTCCAAAGTTATGTTTATCTGCACCGCAAACCAGCTGGACACGATTCCGGGTCCGTTACGTGACCGCATGGAAATTATCCAGATCCCCGGATACACCATGCAGGAAAAAACACGCATTGCTCGTCGCTACCTGCTGCCTCGTCAGGCAGAAGAAAACGGCTTGAAGAAAGATGAAGTTTCTATTCCGGACAGTGTCCTCTCTAAAATTATTGAAGAATACACGCGCGAAGCAGGCTTGCGTAACCTTGAACGCGAAATTGGCTCAGTGTGCCGCAAACTTGCCCGTCAAAAGGCAGAAGGCACCGCAGGTCCATACAAGGTGACAGCTAAAACACTCCAGAAGCTGCTCGGTATCCCACGCTTCATCGATGAAGAAAAAGATACTGAAATGATTCCCGGTGTTGCGCAGGGACTTGCATGGACTCCATACGGTGGCGTAATTCTCAACATCGAGGTTACCCTTATGAAGGGTAAAGGAAAACTGACACTTACAGGTCAGCTTGGCGATGTTATGAAAGAATCTGCTCAGGCAGCTCTCAGCTATGCCCGAGCAAACGCAGAAGAACTAAATATTGATGCCGACTTCCTTGATAAGCATGACATCCATATTCATGTTCCTGCCGGTGCAACACCTAAAGATGGCCCTTCAGCCGGTGTTACCCTGCTTATTGCACTTATCTCTGCTCTTACTGGCAAGCCTGTAAATCATGATCTGTGTATGACAGGCGAGATTACACTGCGCGGAAGAGTTCTTCCTGTTGGCGGCATCAAAGAAAAAATTCTTGCCGGAGTCGCCCGAGGTTTGCATCAGGTTTGCATTCCGAAACAGAACGAAAAAGACCTTGAGGATGTTCCGGCTGACTTACTCAAGAAAATTAAAGTACATACAGCCGCACACGTTCAAGATATTATCCCGCTGGCTTTCACCGAATAAGTCCGAGGAGGTTACAAAAAGGTCAGCATCACGCTGGCACCATGCTGGACTCTCATCGCTACTTTTGGTAGCCCAAAGCGTCCACTGATCATATCATCAATTGAGGCGGTGAATAACATTCACCGCCTCAATCTTTTTAAGGGATCTTCATTATGCAAACCGACGACAAAACTCTTTCCAATATTCATCCCTTGTTCTCCCGCCTTTCCGGTGAGGTTATCTGGTTGCTTATGGAAGAACACGATGCGTCTTCCGAAGACATCAATGTCTTTATGGATAACGTAATGGCGTGGAGATCTGCCCATTTGCAAAACATGCGACGTTTGTTTGAAAACAAAGAGTTATATCTGCAAATTACAGTTGACCGTGTTGGTGATATTCCAGCGGACCAGGAAGCCTGCATTACATGTGAAAAACTAAGCGGGAAAATTATTCCGGCGTCGCACCCGGATCTTATTTCCCTGCTCCCTCCTTACTCACTCGGCTGCCGGTGCCGTGGAAAAATTATCACCAAAGCTGAACTTCCGGAATCCCCCGACTATCTGACCCTTGAAGACTGCCCGAAACATTCATTTATGTGCTCTACAGGATGGTTTCTGAATTATTCATGGGCCGATAAAAAATAGTCACGTGACAAGATAACAGCAAACTGTAGACAAGCAGCCAGCTTTCCTCAAATGCTTTGCTAACCAAACGTTCATACGCTATCTTCCCGCACACAAGAGGGAACAATGAACCAGACTCCATTAGACATTCTCCGGACTACGTACGGATTTAGAGATTTCAGAGGTAAACAGGAAGAAATCATCAACCACATGATCGACGGTGGTGATGCACTTGTTATCATGCCTACAGGAAGCGGTAAGTCACTGTGCTACCAGCTGCCATCCATCGTTCGTACCGGCACAGGAATTATCGTTTCCCCACTGATCGCGCTTATGCAGGACCAAGTTAATGAACTTGTGCAAATGGGTGTACGGGCAGCCTTTCTCAATTCTAGCCAAAGTCCGCAAGAACAAAGCATGGTTGAGCAGGAACTACGCAACGGCAAATTGGACATGTTGTATGTTGCTCCAGAACGCCTTGTTACTCCCGTATTTCTTGCGCTGCTCGATAACATTCAGCCAGCTTTGTTTACCATTGATGAAGCACACTGTGTTTCCCAATGGGGGCATGATTTCAGACCGGAATACACGCGTCTTTCTATTCTGCGCGAACGCTTTCCACATGTTCCGCTCATCGCTCTCACAGCGACAGCTGATGACCCTACCCGCAAAGACATTGCAGAACAGCTGCACCTCCAGCAGGCTCCTGTATTCGCGACTGGATTTGACCGTCCTAATATCACCTATTCCATCCAAAATCGCGAACGCGGGCTTGATCAACTTTTCAGCTTTATCCGCAGCAGCTACAAAGATGAATCCGGCATTGTCTATTGTCAGTCTCGAAAAAAAGTCGAAGATATTGCTACAAAGCTTACAGAAGCAGGGTTCAATGCTCTACCATATCATGCAGGTATGAGCGCCATCCAGCGCAACCACAACCAGTCAAAGTTCATGATGGAAGAAAACGTCATCATGGTTGCAACCATTGCATTCGGAATGGGCGTGAACAAGCCGAACGTACGTTTTGTGGTTCATCTCGGATTACCGAAAAGTCTTGAAGCATATCATCAGGAAACTGGTCGTGCAGGCCGTGACGGCCTTCCGGCAGACGCGCTACTTCTGTACAACTTGCAAGATATCGTACTTGCACGCCGGATGATTTCACGTTCATCAACGAACCGCGCCATCATAGAACAACACAAATTTAGCTCTCTACTCGGCTTCGTAGAAACCACCGAATGCCGCCGCAATGTTATTCTCTCCTACTTTGGAGAACACCGTGATGAAAAATGCGGCAACTGCGATACCTGCCTGTACCCTGTTGAAACTTGGGACGGCACCATTGCAGCGCAAAAAGCTCTGTCCTGCGTCTATAGAACCGGCCAGCGTTTCGGTGCGACACACCTTACAGATATCTTAACCGGCAATCTGACAAAACGTGTTTCTGAACATGAGCACAACCACATAAAGACATTCGCCTGCGGCAAAGAGCTAGGAAAAGAGACGTGGAAAGGCGTATTCAGGCAACTTGTAGCCTTACAGATGCTTGAGTCTGATCCGGAAAACGGCAGCCTAAGACTCAACGACACTAGCTGGCTTATTCTACGCGGTGAAAAAACCGTTTCTCTACGTCGAGACTCCCTCTCTGTAACAGCTGTTAAGCATGTCAGCAAAAAAGAGACTGACGCAGCTATGCAGGACGCATTGCGTCTTCCTGATGCAAATCTGCTGCTTGATCTGCTCAAACTGGAACGTACACGGATATCGCGCGAACAAAACATTCCACCGTACTCCGTGCTGCCAGATAAGACGCTTCTGGAACTTGTGGCCTACCGACCGAATAAAAAAGACGATCTGTGCAACATACACGGTATCGGGCAAACTAAACTTGCCATGTATGGTGATCTTATGCTGGCCGTACTTCTTAACTTTGAAGCAGAACACGGCAGACCTGAATCACTTCCGCCACTGCCGCAACGGGCTATTGAAAAACAAAAAAAGAAAGAAGCCGGGAAAACGATTACTGATACTGTTCAAAAATCTATCGACCTGTTCAAAAAACATGGAGATATCCATCAAGTTGCCGCTGAACGAAACCTCGTCGAGGGTACCATTTATGGTCATATTGCCCGGGCTGTTGAGCTGGGTAAGATTGAACTTGCCGCGGTCACAGCGCAGTTTACCGCTGAGGAAATAGAATCTGTGCGCGCAGAAGTTGCCGCAGCTATCGGTACAGGAACAGGCATAAAAGGAGCGCACACGGCGCTGCAAGGTAAATATGATTATGGTCTGTTACGCTGCATCGCTGTTGATCTAAAAAATGCCGGTTCTGAAGAATGGTAAATAAAAACGCCCTTAGCTACACAGTAACTAAGGGCACACTTTTTTTACAATAATCCGCGCTAGCCACCACCGACAGCGGGGAAAAGACCAAGACGGTCTCCTTCCTTCAGCACGCTTTCCAACGATTCATGCTTTCCGTTGATGAACATAATCTTTACATCTTCCGCTTTAATACCAAGGAGATCTATAACCTGTTTGACGGTTGAACCATCGTCTACAGCCAGAAAACCACCTTTTGGTGTGAAATCAGAAAGTGTGGCAAAACATTTTATTTCTACCTGCATGCTATATTCCTTTGTTTACACATCCAGAATAAACAATAAAAAAAATAGTGACAGAACACAACATAGAGGTTCTTTGCAATATCGTAGCCTTTATGGACCGTGCCTTCTTACAACGACATTCCCTCTATTTGTTCTTCCCCTGTAGGCGTTTCGTCCGCTGGAGCTAGAATCCCCCGCAGCACCATTCCGCCATTTCTTACTAACGGGGTAATATGGAGACTCACAACCTTCTGCCCATTCACAGAATCAAGTACCGTGTGTGTACGCATAGTGCTTTGCGGCTTTGCGAGTGCTTCAGCCTGATATTCCTGTCTCGGCATACAAAAAGCAAGACAACTGATGAGCAGTGATTCTATACGATCACGCTCTTCAGCCACAAGAAAATCAATAAAATGTCTTTTTTCCGGAGTGGCAACACTATCCAACAATTTTCCGGCAACCTTATTTGCAAAAAGAATACGCCCGCTTTCATCTATATCAAGAAATCCCACAGGAAGAGACTCTGAAAAGGCAACTACATCTTCGCCGCCGCTCCTAAAGCATTTATAGAGTTCGAAAACTTCAACAGCGGATGCACAATTTTTACACACAATCGAGAGCAATGCCATTTCGATTGCGGTAAGGTTTTTTGCACCGTCAGGGAAGACCCCGACAAACATTCCCCGCACACGGGAAGATGTTTCCAAAACATGAAGCAATACTCTGCGCTGCAACTCAACCGAGTGCACAACCACAGGACGCCCTTCTCTAAGAGCAAAGGCAAACATACCACTATCAATAAATGATGCTATGGCAGACTCTATTTTGTCATTCCACTCCTGTTGATCTGAATAGGCTAAATAAAAATCCGAAATGCCTTCATCAACAAGATACACAGCTGAAGCAGTAAAAGAGGTAATTGTTGCCACACGCGAGACTACCTCATGCAGTAACAGAGTGGGGTCATGCAGCGAGCTTATGCTCACTTTAAAATCACCAAGCGACGCAGCAAGTTCCAAAGCATCCAGTGTAAATCGAGCCTGATCTTCTAATCGGACAACCCGATTTTCAAGACACTCTTCACCAGCAGATGCGGTTCTATTCTTCATATGCCAACCGTACAATTTCTTTCGACTTAAGATAGATGTTCTTCACAAGTTCAGAAAGAGTAACTTCTGTAATATTCAACATTTTAAAAGCATTACAATCAACTGCGGAATGAGGGACATCATAAGCAGGATCAAATGTAAGTGCCCTTGCGACAATCTCTGCAACATGCATTACGGCGTATTCTTTTGTATTAATTTCATTGAATGGTGTATGGTGCTGCTGCACACTTTTTTCGATAGAGGCAGGAAAACCAAGTTTTTTTAAAATACGTCCACCAACTTCTGCATGGTTCATCCCCATATACTGTTCTTCAACAGCACAAATATCCGCGTCGCTACATAAAACCTTTTGTCGTACTTTTTCATATGCCGATGCAAAATGACGACTATAAAACATGTAGCCAATATCACGTAATATTCCGTTGGAAAAAAAACACTCTCTTCCGTATACGCCTACAGCAGCAGCAATACAGCGTGCTGCAATCCCTGTTGTAATTGCACATCGACCATGATGCATCAACACATCAGAGTTATAATACTCTTTGACATGGTGTATATACACTAGCACAAGTGCTAAATATAATACAGTTCTGTTTCCCAAAAAAGAAGTGCAGCCATATACCGATGCCACATCACAACCTTGAACATGAATTAAAGAATCGCATATCTTAAGTATCTTATTTTTAATTCTCTTATTCTTATCTATTGCAGAGACAACCGCTTCAGAAGTAAGATAAACATCATTCAACATCTTCGTGAATACGAAAAAATCTTCTGGAATACTGTCATACTCTGCAAAGATACTATCTATACATACATGCGATATATAATCATCACTGCTGGAGGACTGCAAATTTGCGGTAAAAGAAGAACGCAAATAGGGGAAAAAACCGTCGCACTGGTGTTTATCTCTATTTGCAAGGATGATGCATTCTTTTAACAAACAAGAAATTGGGAATAAGGTGGTGTCGGCATCACGAAATAGGATTTGCATTGCAGATGTGCAGCTATCAATATGTATATTGGCAAATTCATTATCTCGCTGCCCTTTTAGTTCCTCATTTGAAAAATCACATAATGGCACATCCCGTACACCCCAAATTTTGAGCACACGCAACGTTTGTTCTGTAATAATATGTCCAGATGAAAACAGCCTTCTCCCGTTAGCAAGTTGCACATCACCAGAGAGAGTCTGCCCAATATTAAGGCTAGAAATCGTCATGGTATTTTATTTCCCCCAAATAGCACGCAAACAACAAAGTCGTATAATTTATTTTGACAAAAACTACTCATAGTTACCCACAAACGCAAATGTAATTGTGTAAAACGCTACCTTTTCCACCGTACTTTTTTATGCTACTACTCGCAAAGACTCAAAACCGATTACCCTTTTTGTAGGTCATGCATGAACTATCTTGATTTAATATTTATTGTCATTACTGGATTTTTCTGTATCCGGGGCTTTTTTAGAGGTCTCATCCTGGAAGTAACATCCATTGCTGGCGTAGTTGGCGGTTTCATTTTAGCCAATAATTATTATGAACAGCTCACAATCCATCTTAAATCTGTTATCAACCCTAAATGGGCCGCAGTTGCGTCTTACGCTTTTATTTTCTTCGGAGTACTACTCCTTGTAGCCATCATTTCTGCGCTACTCCGTAAAATCATAGGCGCTGCCGGTGCTGCATGGCTTGATTACATCTTAGGAGGCATGCTCGGTTGCGCTAAGGGGTTGCTGCTCTGCTGTATCATTCTTGCATTTTTGCTAAACTTCTTTCCTAAAATTGAAGTCGTGCAGACTTCTCTTTTTGTACCCCATCTGCGCATCATCACAGATATGCTACGGCAGTTTATTCCCGCTACGTTATAACTACAACTTTACGATTAACTGCCCTTGCATAGCCAAGGGCTTTTTTATGTGTATCCAATGTAATAACCATACCAGAGAAAACGAAGAGCAAAACAATGAATAAAAGTACTACTGAATCCCTGCTTGCCCTGCGGAACGTAATTGACGAGCTCCTCGGTGAAAACGGGTGTCCTTGGGATAAGGAACAGACTCCACAAACCTTGTGTGATTACCTGCTGGAAGAAACCTACGAACTCGTAGATGCCATTCGCAGCGGTAAAAATGTAGATGTGCGCGAAGAAATGGGCGATGTTATGTTCCTTATTCTCTTCATCAGCAGCATGTACGAAAAAGAAGGTTTTAGCCTTGCAGATTCCATGCAGGAAAACGCTGCGAAAATGATCCGTCGTCATCCGCACGTATTTGGCGAAATGGGCGTACAGAACGTTGAAGAGATCTGGGCTAACTGGGAAAAAATTAAACGCACAGAAAAGAAAGGAAATGATGAAGATGCGCCTAAAGGCACCTTCGACAGTCTCCCTAAGGGACTTCCATCCTTGCTTAAAGCGTACCGTCTCAACTCCAAAGCAGCCCGTGTTGGATTCACCTGGAATAAGGATGCCGACGTAGAAAAACAATACGAAGCAGAATGGAAAGAATTTGCTGCGGCTATTGAATCTGGCGATGCTGAAGCTATTGAATCTGAATTCGGAGATGTGCTTTTTACTCTGGTAGAACTTGGCAGACGTAAAGGCATTAAAGCGAATACTGCGCTTGATAAGACCAATTTAAAATTTCTTGACCGATTCGAAAAAATGGAAGCACTCGCTCGGGAACGCGGCCTGATTTTCCCAGACCTTTCTTTTGAAGAAAAAGATGCGCTCTGGGATGATGTAAAAAAACAAAACAGCTAATGCTCCTGCCGCGCTGATTGCACTTTATGCTCACCACTATCGAAACGATCTACTCCATACTTAACACTTGGTTAAATGTGGGACAAAACTTCACAGCAGACGTCAAGGAATATGCTGAAACAGTCCTTGGCGTCTGCACTCTATCCGAACTTGAACAGCTCATTATCGATAGTGACAATCCAGATATTGAGCCTTTTTTTGAATATATCATTTTTCCAGACGAAACCTTGCTTCACACACTGGAGCCCACATTGGGGACGCCGCTTTCCTGTAAGGATGTAGCAAGCCTCAAGTCCCGTCTTGTTACAGAATCACCGCGCATAATTCTACATGAAGCAGAATATGTATGTTCATTACCGGTACCGGAATGGATGTGGACTGACTTCATTGCCAGATTGCACCTTAAGGATAAAACAGTTTCAATCCTGACGGCTTCATCACCTGCACTGACGGATTCTCTGTCTATGGAAACCCGTAGCTATCTGCGTACAGCCAATATCCCGGACTCACCTTTTTTACACACAGCTCTCTTACATTTTTTTATGACGACCCTACCGCATGATCCGCTATTTCGCTCAATGCTTTCCACGTGGGTCGAGGTTCTGACGTCTATTCCCGCAAAGCACCGCCACACGAAGACAGCGCCCATAGAATATCTGGAAAAGCGCAGACGCCGTCTATATAAAGCCATTTTTGACGCAAACGAGTTCGCAAAAAAACTTCAGCGATTCAACATGGAAACGCTCATGCTTTCCGGAGACCTTCCTCCTGCCATCAATATTGACGATGCACGGAAACAAATTCGAATTATTGACCGGCTGGCAATTGCTCTCTTCCAAAAAAATGTTGGTGCCATTGAAGAGTTGGAAGACAGGGCATGGGGAGACTTCTGTGACTATCGCCGAAACCTCATGTTACTTCCTGCAGTAGCTGATACATAATCTGTCTTTTTTACAAAGAGGTATCAAAGAATAAACCACTTTTTTATTGGCGGTTAAAATCTATTACGGCTACAATGAGGTACAATTTGTATTAAAGCACGCAGGCATCCTGCCATTGCGTATTGAACCTATATATGGATAAATACTCCGCTTATGACTGAAGAAATAAAAAAAAATACCCAAGAATCCTCCTCTGAACACACAGGACCTATACTAAAATTCCCACGTAACAATTTGTTCCGATACTTCACACTTATCCTTCTCATATTCTCCTTATATCTTGTGTACCTCATCGCTGCGCCATTTTTACATACAATCATTATCTCTATTGTGGTTGCAGCCTGCTGTTACCCTGTATACAAGCGTATCCTGAATTTGGTTAATGACCGTGCAATCTGGGCTTCTTCCATTACGATGCTGCTGCTTGTTTTATGCATAGCCATACCGCTAACATTCTTTATCGCAAGCCTTATCCCGCAAGCTGTAGACAGCGTACATGCGGTGACAACCTGGCTTCAACAATCGCAGTCTGAGTCATTCCTTTTTGACATTCAGCACAACCCAATTTTGCAATGGTTCCATGAACAAGTACCTTTTTTTGACATAAACGAAGCAGCCATAAAGTCATATCTTGCAACCATTTCTAAAACAGTCGGACAGCAACTAGTATCTTTCGGCACTTCGGCTCTGGGAGATACCCTTAACTTCGTAGCTAAGTTCCTTCTTATGCTGCTGATCGTCTTTTTCTTACTTAAAGACGGAAGCAAAATGATTGCAGGCCTCAAATATCTTTGGCCAATGCGTGAATCTCAGGAAGACGCGTTGCTGCACACATTGCGATCCACATCCCGCTCTGTGCTCGTAGGAGGTCTGCTCGTAGCAATTATTCAAGGGATTGTCGGCGGAATAGGACTTGCCTTTGTCGGTATCACGCCGCTGTTCTGGGGAACAGTCATGAGCTTCTGCTCACTTATTCCTATCGCCGGTACGGGAATTGTCTGGATTCCGGCAAGTGTCTATCTGCTTATCACGTCCGGTTGGCAACCAGCCTTGTTTATGGTGCTTTGGGGAGCAATCCCTGTTGCCGCAATTGATAGCTTCTTACGCCCATACTTTATGCGTGACAGCTCCGGTGTATCCGTATTTTTCATTTTCCTTTCGATCCTCGGCGGATTGAAAACATTTGGCATGCTCGGCATTCTATATGGTCCTCTTATCCTGAGTTTTGTCATGGTGATGCTTAAAATTTACGGTGAAGAATATCATCATATTTTATCTGAAAATTCCCGCCATTAAATGAACCTGTTTACTTCAAAGGTGCAATGATGACGAAAGTTACCCTTACAATTGACAAGACAGACCGTGCTCGTGCCACGTGGCGATATCTTACACAATCGCCTTCAGATATCCCCGCGGACATCGGCGATACCATGATGAACTTTTTGATACAGCGACTCGGTTTCGATGAAGGATACATAGATTCACACGTCAAAACAATTTTCATTAATGGAAAGCCTGTTGATGACGTAAACACGGCAACCATTCCTGCCCATGCGCGTATTGCGCTTGGTGCTGTGGCACCGGGCGTTGCAGGCATCACAATGTGCCGCAACAGCCCTATTTCCGGAATGCGCAGAAGCATTACATACCAGAACACAGAACCGGTTCAAAACATAACAGAAGGAACTGTCACCTTACTGTTGTTCAACGCTATAATGGAAGAAAAGGGATTACAGATACTGGAAAAAGGTATCACAATCTCCGCAGAAAAACTGGAAAACGCTATTGAAGAAGTCCCTGAATCAATTACTGCAGCATCTCTAGATGATGCATCGATATCCACAGCGCAACTGCTTGAATGGGTACAAAAAAACCCGCAGTTGCAAGTGCAGCTGCAGGTTAATTCAAGTTCGTAAAATTTAGAACTGTTACTGAGGGTCGGATTCGAAACCAGGGATGGTAAAGCTGCCACTGCCCTGATCTTGTCCGTTCCCCTTAGGGCAGTCAGGTTGCAGGTAACAGATGTCACATGCACCCTTAAACGGATAAAATGTAAGCACAGCATAACGACGGGACAGTGCGGAAGCGTTGGAATTGTATGGACAGCCGAGGTCTTCCATAGCAGCAACAAGCCCATCAGTAGGTTTTGGTGCCGGAGCACAGCCTGCGGTTTCAACATCAGGAAGAATAGAGTAGACGCTGCTCATGATAAACGCCTGAGCGAGATTGGTAATCATGTAAGCATCAGACGGGGAAGCATCCCATGCACCATCAGTGTCTTTTTCTGCTTCTTCATCCAGCCAAACGGCGAGGTACTGGATTTTTCCTACTTTGATTTTCTTTACGGTGAGATGGCCAAGCCACTTTTCCCATAAAGCAGCCATCTTATCCATCAACTCGCCGTCAATTCGAGTCTCCTGACTCAGCTGCAGCAACAATTCAATATCAAAATACGGTTTAGCGTCGAGATTTTCGCTTGTATATTCAGCCATAATCCTCTCCCGGGATGGTTGATTTCGTGAGCAGAGACTGTGCTGTATAACAGCAAATCAGTCAAGCCCAACAGACAGGAGAAGCCTTTGCTAACTATACTGCACCTGTGTATGTTATGTTCCATCTTACTATGCGATTACACTTACAGTTACCGGATTTAGCTGTAATATAAAACACCCATGTGCAGGAGAAGACTATGCCCCGCAGTTTCAAACTTCCATCCAAAATTCGTTTCGAATATGACATCCGCGAAGGTATTAAGCAGCAGTACACACACGGAGTGTGGGGCGGCGTGAACTCGCAGGGTGAAATAGAAATGAACTTCTATACAGAATCCGACAAGCTCCCTTCTTTCTCGGAACGCGCCATTAATCCAGACGGTACGTTAGGACCGGAACTCATTACTCAGACAGATGAAAAGACTCTCATACGAGACGTTCATTCACGCATCGTAATGAACTACCACACCGCGCAGGCACTCCGCCAATGGCTTGATGAAAAGTTAGCCACGATAGAAACCGAAGAGACAGACATCACCGATACATTCTTCGGTGATCCCGAAGGCGGCCTTGAGCAATAACGAAAAGGGCAAGTACACAGTACTTGCCCTTTTTTATACAAACGTTAAGCGACAGTTATTTGAACATTACGCTCAGCGCAAAAAACGTCTGCGTACAAAAGCGACAATCGGTTCAATAGCCTTAGGCGCAAACAACCATGATGTGCATGCATACAACAGACAGAAAAGAATTCCGCTCACGGCCAGCGATACAAACGCTCCTGTTAGCGGACGTCCTTCCAATAAAAGAGGAATATGGTGCACTGCGTATGTTGACATCATCATTGCTGGAGCACACAGCACCGCTGACAGCAGAAACATGCGGATTACGCCCTTGAATGCATCACTGCCAAACTTACGCGTCCAGACCACGGAAAGAGCCATTGTGTAAAGAACTACAGACATGGTTCCTGCCAGAGCCACACCCATTACTCCTATAGTTTTTCCGAGAAACCAGTAAACAGGCACAGCAAAGAGAGACATTATAGTCCCCACCACAGCGGGGGTAATTGTATCTTTATGCGCATAGAAAGCGCGCCCTATCATCTGCTGTACTCCCCAGAAAGCCACAGAGGCAAGCATGATCTGTAAAAGCGGAGTTGCGCCGAGTGTTTCCTTTGCGCCAAAGCTTCCCTGCTGAAAAATAAGCCGGAGCGTAGGCTCGGAAGCACTGATCATCCAGAACGAAAGGGGCACAATAAAAAGCATGGTATTCCGCAACGCCTTACTAAGCGTAGCATTAAATTCATGCGTATCCCCCTTTGCAACAAGTGCTGCAAGAAACGGATAGGACGCCACACCTGCGGCTTGCGCAACAACACCAACAGGTACAAGCATAATGCGACGGGAATAATTCAACAAACTCACAGAGCCGTCACCAGTAAGGGAACCGAAGATACGGACAAACTGCTCATCAAGCACAACAATAGATTGTCCAATCATAAGCGGCAACGCCAGCAGCACGAATTTTTTCAATCCCGGATGCCGCAACGCAAAACGCCATTTCAAACCGCCGCTGCGGACTGCTAAATATGGCAGCATAAAACTACCTGTTGCTGCGCCGAAGAGCACGCCCCAACAGAACCCTTCCATGCCCTTGTCGATCATGAAAAGACCACCAATGATGATGCTTGCGTTGTAGACAAGAGGAACAAGAGCCGGCACCAGAAACTGCTTGCGCATATACAGCACACCGGAAAAACATGATCCCAGAAGAAAAAATATTTGTGCCGGTAAAATAATGCGTAAAAAGTACGTAAGCCGCGCAAGCGAAGGAGCATCAAACCCCGGTGCCGCAATTTTAGCTAGATACGGAGCGCCAATCCACGCCACACAGGTACCGGCAGTAATGACTGCACAAACCCAGAACAACACGGAAGAAAGGAATGTCCAGCCTTCATCGTCACTTTTGCTGAAATATTCTGCAAGCAACGGAATAAGTGTAATGGAAAAATACCCGCCAGCCAGCAGGTAGTTCAAGAAATCCGGAATAACAAACGAGGCAAAATAAATATCAGACTCTATGGATGCACCGTAATAAAAAGAAATCACTTTATCCCGGATCAACCCCATAAATCGCGACAGGAAGATGCTGACAGCCATAATAACTGCAGCAAGCCCCATATGCTGTCTGCCTGTTAGAAACGCCATATACGCGTTAGCTCCTTACATAAATACCCAAAAATAGCCTCACATATTGTGAGTACTACCTGCTCATACAACAATCTATGTTTCGTACCTTATCAAGGGTTGAAATACTACTTATGGTTTTCCTACCAATTTATCGAAAAACACAATAATGTTATTCTTTATGAAAATAACAATCTGTTTTTATGAATACACGATACATGTCTAATACGTAACTATCTTTAATCATAACAATATTGATTTTTGCACATTTCCTGCTTGACTTTATACAAAGTTAGATCATACTAAGTAAATAACTCATGTAGAGGACACGAGGGAATTGGCCCATTGACTGTCCGGCAACCTGTACTACCACAGTAGTGCAAGGTGCTAAGCCAACCGCGTTACGCGGAAACCATGAGGCTGTGTACACACGTTCAGCCTCTCATTTGAGAGGCTTTTTTTTATTACTTCGGGCGGATTTATAGCGATTGCGCGCCCGGTTAAACAATACTGCTAATAGCTTTCCGGATTCCGGATAAAAGGAGATTGTTCATGTTAGCCTTCCTGACACAATTTGCAAAAGCACCAAAAGCAAATATAGTGTTTCTCTACCACGATTCCTCAGTACAACCTGCCCCTGCGCAATATACTGACCCGTTGGAACTCTTAGGCGACATACGAATGCTTCACCTGACGCAAGAACAAAAAGATGAATTGCGTGCAAAACTCCGCAGCGATCTCGCGACCAGTGACGAGCGTGAAATATGGCGCCATAGAGCGCTTAGAAAAAATTTAATTCACTCTCTCGGTCAGATTGTGTGAATTCCCTAAAAAAAAAGCCAACGAAATTAATTCGTTGGCTTTTTTAGTATCGATGCAACATGCGCAGCAACATCAATCAGGTACATTCATCCTAGGAAAATCCCAGAGAGACTAGTGCGGCGTTTAATTCTGCATATGAATGGATTGTACGGATTCGCTTTTTTTCTTTGCGTTCATCCGAATGCTGGTTAAACCAGATACCATTCATGCCAACTTCTGTCGCTCCCCATATGTCGTCCATATAGCTATCACCAACCATCACAACCCGTTCCGGTGGAAGTTTGAGGTTATCTAAGACATAACGCCAAAACTCTGCCCACGGTTTGGGATGCCCCGCTCCGCCATAACTATATACTGCAGAAAAACATTCTCGAATACCTAATGGCGCAAAGGCATCAAGCATTGCTTCATCACCAGATTCTGATGCATTCGTCGCCAAAGCGACACGCCAGCTTTTACTCACTGTCCTGACAGCATCTACAGCACCGTCCACCGCAGGAACGGTTGACCAGCCACGTTTTTCCCCTAGATAAATCGGCATGGTCTGCATCAACGTACCACCCCAATCAAAAAGTAACGCTCTATCAAACATGGGTATCCTTTCTGTCTCCTCAGACTAAAAAACCCGAAGGCGAAAAACGCCTTCGGGTAAATATATAAATGAAACAACGATTACCTAGAAGGGTACATCGTCCATTCCACTAGCTTCAGATGGGAATGCGGGACCAAGGTCTTCATTACCGGAATTATACTGTTGCTGTTGCGGCTGGAAATTATTGTTCTGCTGCGGACGTGGAGCATTGTTCTGCTGGAAGGAACGGCGTTCGCCGCCCTGCTGCATAGAATCGCCCTTACG
Source organism: Halodesulfovibrio aestuarii DSM 17919 = ATCC 29578 (assembly GCF_000384815.1). Classification (NCBI taxonomy): domain Bacteria; kingdom Pseudomonadati; phylum Thermodesulfobacteriota; class Desulfovibrionia; order Desulfovibrionales; family Desulfovibrionaceae; genus Halodesulfovibrio; species Halodesulfovibrio aestuarii. The sequence goes on along the minus strand of NZ_ARQF01000021.1, from coordinate 95,337 downwards.
ATCGAGGAACTGAACACGCTGTGCTTTAATTTCCGTAGTATACCGGGTCTGACCCTGCTGATCCTGCCACTGGCGGGTCTGAAGGCTGCCCTCAACGTACACAAGGCTTCCTTTGCCAAGGTAGTTAGCGCAGTTTTCAGCCACACGCTGGAAGACAACCACGCGGTGCCATTCAGTACGATCCTGTTTGTTGCCTTCACGGTCTGTGTAGGATTCGTCTGTCGCTACGTTAAAGTTAGCGATAGGCGTACCATTACCCGCGTAACGCAACTCCGGGTCTGCACCAAGACGACCGATGATCATCACTTTATTCAGCATTATTGGGCTCCTTAAAAATTACTTTATCCACGATTCTTACTCGTTCGGTAAATCTTTTTCAAGATCTGATAATGCATCTTCTATTTTATCCGTAAGCTGGTTTGCTTTCTGCGGATTCCATTCACTCAACGCTTCTTCGAGTTCCTGACGGAGCGCAAAAATAGCATCGAGCGGCTCTTTGGCGTACGCCTTCAACTCATCAGACCAGTCTGCAAAGCGACATGCATCCACCAGTGTCTCGATCATCTCAACCACACCGGTTTTTGCCACATAGCGTTGCTGTTCTTTAGGAAACGCAAGCTCGTATAACCGAGGCCATGCATCCCTGACTTCATCTTCTGAATACGTAGACGCCCAAACTCGAACCTGCAGAACTTTACCCATACTTACTCCTGTTCAGTCCATTCAGTCTGCACGCGGACAACGACATCCTCAATAAGAGCAAGTTGATCCGGCGGACACACCCCAATAAGAGCTGCACCTGCATCAATGTTTTCATTATGCTGGAAGTAAACAGAGTAAATTACGCCGTCCGGTCCAGAATAGTTAAGCGGTGCTTCACGTTTCATACGGGACATAATGAACAGTTCCATACCATCATGTACAGTTACACTCTGGGAACCGGAACTTTTAATCTTGCTGTCCACGTCCGGAGCAAAGTAGTACTTTGCCCGTTCTGGAGCTTCAAACAAGAACAATGCTTTTTTAAGAATGATGCTGAGAACTTCTTCTTTAGAGAGGAAGTGACGCAGGCGCACAAGTTCTGTACCCGCTTCTACAAAGGTGCCTTCAAGCTCTGTGTAGATTTTTTTTACAACACCTTTCTGGGTTGCACGGATAATTTTATCGTTACGCTCACGCTGCAAGGTCGCAAGTGAAGTACCGGGAATTTCATTCCAAGTACCGGTTGCACCAATAACGCGGTCGCCTTCTTTGATGGAACCAAAGGAGACTACACCGGTATGAGGAGCGGTAATAACCAATTCTTCGTATGGAGAAGCTTTAATTTCTTCAAGAAGTTTAGAAATGTCGAGCATATAAAGCCTCCACTATCTGTAGTAAAGGTTACGGCCGCCCATAGTCATAAGCGCCTGAGATAAATTGTGTCGCGCATCACGACGATCCCAGATACCCTGAATATGACCACGGCTGAGAGCCTTCTGGGCACGATGGTAATCTGGTGGAATATCCACACCGGTTGTTTCTTTAATTACACCAGGACCCGCAAAACCAATATTAGAAGAACGGATTGCGAACTGGTAAGGTGAACAACCAAGGAAACTTGCAAGCGGACCAGCGTAAGAGTTGGTGTCGTACAGAACAAGGTAGAGACCACCAGCATCGAGGTAACGGCGAACAGCCATTGTACAACGAGGCATCTGAATTACACCGTTAACACCTTCCTGAATACGAATACCTGCAGTACCGTGAACATAACTTATGAACGGGAAGCGTTTTTTCTTCGCACGTTCTGCAGCCTGAATAAACTTTTCACCTTCGGCTGCACCAACAGTACCACCGCGGAACGGTGCAATAAGAGTAGCAACAACAACTTTCACGTTGTCAATGCGTGCCTCAAAGGTTGTACAGGAAGATTTAAGGCCGGTTTTATTTTTAGCCTGCTCAAGTTTCAGGTCAAAGCCTTCAAAACCAAGCGGGTTAGCAGATTCAACTTCAGTATTAAACTCAAAAATGGAACCCGGATCAAAGATGTTGTGCATGTACCACTGGTATTCCATCGGGAAATGGTGGCCACAGCTGTTACACACGCCGGCATACTCGCCAAAGAGGTCTGGTGCCCAAAGGTCCTGACAACCATGGGTCTCCGCATTCGGGCATGTGATCGCACGGTCTTCTTTGGCTCGTGGAGAAATGTAGCTCCACTGTCCTTTGCCCTGATCTTCCTCATCCCACTGAGAAAGCATAGTAAGCTCTTTCTCTTTGTCGGCTTTGGAAGTGCTGGCAGGAATAGCTTTCGTAAGCTTTTTCCAAGGCCCTTTCACCTTGTCCATCAGGACACGGGCTTCCGCATCTACTTCTTCCACCGCATACATCAATTTTTTCTGATGTGAACGCCACAGATCGTATTTAAAGTAGGAATAGGTATCCCAACCTTTTTCTACGAACCATGCAGCCACACGACGATGAACAGGGCGGCGGTCAATGAAAGCAGATTTAGAGAGTTTATTAAACTTCGCATGACGCTTGGCGATAAGACGAGCACGAGCTTTCTTGCTCAAGCTCCAGCGTACATGGATATTTTCAAGATCAAGATCTTCAATAGACTTACCCTTACGACGACGAAGCGCCATAGCACGGAAAGGAGAAAAACCCTTTACGTTCAAAATAACTTCATCAGTTGCGCGGATAACTTCCTGGCGCAAACTGCGGAAGAATTCGTAATGGTAAGGACGGGCACCAAGTGCCGGTTCCTGAATCTTATGGTCGATGTAGCCCATGCGCACGTTATCATCAGCAGTAATTTTCAGCTGATGTGCACATTTTTCAACAAGGTCAGCACCTGCACGATCTCCACCACGAAGACGGCCTTCAATAGCTGCCGCACCTTCCGGTGAAATAACAGAGTAGTACCCGTGTGAAAGCATCAGACGGCTATCAGCAAGGCCGATAGCTTCTGCACCACCGGAACCACCTTCAGAGAAGATCGCAACAACAGGCACACTGAGTGCTGCCATTTCATACAAGTTCTTTGCGATCTGCTGTGCTGCGCCCGGAGAGTCTTCAATCGGGTAAGATCCCGGAGTAAAAACAAAAGTGTGCACAGGAATATTCTCGGTTTCTGCAACCTTCATGTAGTGCAACGCTTTTGCGTTACCCCAAGGTTTTACAGAGCCACCGTTACGAAATTCTTCGCCGTGCCCTTTTTCCTGGCCAATAACCATAACAGGCTGGTGGTACACACGTTTGCCACTACGACGAGTAATGTACGCACGGGCAATAAGCATTGAAGGATCAATGCTGTTTTCGTCTTTACCACCGATTTCTGTATAGTTATCGTATACGTTTTCTAAAATATCACGAAGGCAGATACGCTGCGAGTGCCGTACAATGCGCACCTTATCCATCGCGGTAAGTTCATTTTCAAGATTACGTTCTACAAAACCAAAAAGATCTTCAAGCGTCGTGAGAGCAGCAAACTTGTCTTCTGCAGACAAGCTGTTCTCACGCTGAATGAACTCTTCAAGTTTTGTTTCAAGCAGACGGATATTTTCCTGCTGCTTATCACCGAAGATGTCTTTTATGTACGTAAGACGTTCGGTTAAATGCTGTGTTCTCTTTTCGGTATCCATATAGTCTCCCCCGCGCCGCTAGGCGGGGTTGATAATGCTTTACTGAGTATTCCGGCAGCAGTGCTAAAACTTCAAAATTACGTCAGTTTTAGTACGCAGGAAATTAACGTTGGACTTGAGTGATTCACCACTCAGATTACGGCCTGTGAGACGCAATTCATCCAAGAATTTCTTACCGTTATTTTTTACCTCAGACAGGTCTTTACCCCAGATAATTGCAAGGGCAAGGTTAGGGTCAAACTCGGTTGGAATGTCATACGCAATATCCGTAGGGACATGGGAATGCATCTCAAGCCAGTCATGTTCATCCCAACCAAAATCCTCAATACAGCCAACCCATGGAGTAAATTTGATCTCCGGATTTTCTGCAATAAGGCGGTATTCAATGCCAACACCATCAAAGGTGATGTCATCCTGACCGTACCCAAGAGGTTCCCCTAAACCTACTCGAATCTGCTCTGCAATAAGATCAACACCGGCTTCGCCTTTAACGCGGGAAATCATGGCAGACACACCGTTTTCAACCTGAATACGGGTGTTAACTTCCATGAGGAACGGACGACCATCGCGGGTCACAATCCATTCCCAGGTTCCTACGTTATCATAGCCTACCTTGCGCGCCATAGCGAGTGAGTATTCGGTAATATCGTCCAGAACTTTCTGGGCGTCGAATGTGTAGTTAATGGAGCTTGGGTCAAAACCCGGCGCAATTTCAAGGCGCTTTTGAAGACCGGTAGATTGGATGGAGCAGTTACGCGTGCCGAAATGTACTGGATTTTTACCAGTACGGTCAGACACAATCTGTACTTCCAAGTGGTTGAAGTCTTTGATGCGCTGTTCGATAAGCACACCCTCGTCACTGAACTGACGAAGAGAATAGCTGCGGATACGACGATATACAGATTTAAAGAGATCTATATCATACACCTCTTCAATACCCATACCGCCGCCACCTGCGGATGCTTTTACCAGTACCATAGGGTGTTCAATACCCTGCTCTTCCTGAAACTCGAAAAGCTGACGAGCAATCTTTTCTGCTTCAAGTTCATCGTACACTGGACGGTCTGAGCCCGGTACGGTTGGTACTTCCAAGCTTCGCGCAAGGCGTTTTGTATTAATTTTATCGCCCAACTCGCGGATAATTCTCCATGAAGGGCCAATAAAAATAAGTTTTTTTTCACGCTGCGTTACACGGCGTGCAAAACGATAGTCCTCTGCAAAAAAGCCATAGCCCGGATGAATAGCAGTCGCACCTGATTCATCAGCCACAGCTAACAGTTCGTTTGCATCCTGATAGGAAGAAACGCGGTAGAGACTTTTTTCGCCTCCATGCTCTTTAGCCATGCGAACATGACCTGAAGCACTATCTTCTGCAGTGTAAACACAGACAAAACCTAATCCAAGCTTTTGACAAGCCTGCATGATACGGATGGCAATTTCCCCTCTGTTCGCCACCAGCACCTTGTGGTTTGTATTCTGCACGTATTACCCTCGATTTTTGCAGCCTAATCAGCTGCAGATTTTTCTCTTTTCTTGGCGATCATTCGCTTTTGTAATTCAAGCACGAGCCTGTCAAGCCGTGCTTCCTGTCTGCGATCAAGAGTGCGGAAATCGCAGCCAATTATACCATTATCAAGTATTCTGACTACTCTGCAAGTAAGATCGGAAAGGTAGGCCTTCCCCGCAACAAGAATAGAAACAGAGTACTCAGTGCCCTCTTTTAAGAATACTGACTCATTTTTTATCGCGAACCCTGTTACACTGACGTCCAGAATATCGCAAGTCACATTTTGCTCTTCAAAGGTAACCGCAATACCATATGCCTTTGCTCGAAAGGCCCTGCGACGCTCGTTGCCTGTTGGCATAGTAAAATCAAGTTTACTCATGGCTACTTGCCCACCCGTCTTTCAAAAACAAATTCAACTCTTCGGTTCTGCGCTCTGTTCGCTTCATTAATGTTAGGCATAAGCGGATCAAGATCACTAAGCCCCGTTGCGGTTAATCGCTGAGGCTCAATACCATGTTCAATATAGTAACGCAGAACATTGACTGCACGCAATGCTGATATTTCCCAGTTATCTCTATATCGGCTGGAAGGACTAGGCTGCACATCATCAGTGTATCCTTTGATATTGATGACCTGATCCTTGTTCTTCAAAAACAACTGGCGCATTTCTTCTAATATTTTATAGCCATCAGGGCTTATTGTCACCTTGCCATTTTCAAACATGGCAGCCGAGGGAAGCCGCAGAGTAATTACGCCTTCATCAAACACAGAACCAATCTGCCCTTCCATACCTTTCTGGTTCAGGTAGGTTCGCATGTCTGAGTATACTTTACGTTGTGCTTCAATGAGCTGCTTTTGTAAACGGACGGACTCTAAAATTGCCGTATCATCCTGCCGTACAGGGGAAGTAAGCAGGTTTTGATCATCACCACCAAACACTTGGCGAACGGTTAAGAAAGAATCTGTAAACTGTTTCTCGTCAATAACAGACATGGAAAAAAGCAATACAAAGAAAGCTAGCAACAATGTAACCATATCTGCAAATGTTGTAAGCCAAGTATCCGCTTCGGAGTCGTCACCAATATCATCTTGTAACGCATAGTCGTCTCTATCTTCGAACATTTTTTCTGTCCTCCGGAGAGATGAATGAACTTAATTTTTCATACACCAGGCGCGGGTTGTTATTTTCTAAAATACACTTGGCGCCTTCAAAAATAATATTAAGTTGAACTTCTTCCTGAAGAGTTCTTGCCTTCAGCTTACCCGCCATAGGCAGGAACAGAAGGTTAGCAAGCAGAGCACCATAAAATGTTGTTAGCAAAGCAACAGCCATTGCAGGCCCAATACTGGAGGGATCGTCCAGATGAGCAAGCATCTGAACCAGACCAATAAGCGTACCGATCATCCCGAAAGCCGGAGCAACTGCTCCAAGTCGGTTAAAAACAGCAATCGCGATATTCTGTCTTCGTTTCATAGACAGAATCTCAATTTTTAATGTGTCATGAATAATATCTGGATCAGCATTATCAGAAATTAACTGACATGCTTTTTTAAGCAGAGGACTTTCGGTTTTAATATTTTCCAGAGCAACCAAGCCCTCACGACGGCTGATTTCTGCGATACGAACCATTGTGTTAACCACTTCCGGAACCTTGGTACGGCGGGAAGCAAACACCTTTACAACGCTCGCAACAGCAAACGCTACTTCCTCTAACGGAAAGGATACAAAAATGGCAGCACCGGAGCCACCAAATACAATCATCGCACCCGGCACGTTAATAAAATCGCCAACACTCCCCCCCATAAAAATTGCGCCAGTAACAAGAGCAAAACCAACAATAACCCCGAGAAGAGTTGCAATATCCATATATTAAACCTATGTAAAAGACGGGTTCGTATATTTTATCACAACATGTGACTGCATCATGCTCCGTCAAACCCATTACGGGGCATGTTTCCCTACAATCAATCAATAGGTATAGCAGGTTATGCAAAGTTTGAATAAAGTACATAACGCCGTACAGTCAATCAAAGAGCTTGTTAAAAATGATCTTTCTCCCAAAATCGGCATTGCACTCGGCACTGGACTTGGTGATTTTGTAAATGCGGTTACTGTAACCGAGACCATTTCTTACAACGACATCATTGATTTTCCACATTCAACAGTGGAATCACATGCAGGACAATTTGTTTTCGGTACCCTTGCCGATGTTCCTGTAGTAATTCAACAGGGAAGAAATCACCTGTACGAAGGATATTCTCCCGCTGAAGTAAGTATGGGTGTCCGCGTCATGGCCACGCTTGGCATTGATACATACATTGCTACCAACGCCGCAGGCTGCCTTGTTCCCCAATGGGATGCCGGCACTCTCATGGCAATTACAGACCACATCAACTTTACAGGACGCACACCTCTTTCCGGTCACAATATTGAGGAATGGGGGCCACGCTTTCCTGACATGAGTCAGGCATATGACCCGCAGCTCATCAGCTGTGCAATGGAAGAGGCTGCCAAGCTCGGCATTCGACTCGAGCGAGGAATCTATGCAGGAGTTCATGGGCCACAGATGGAAACACCTGCTGAAACCCGTATGTTCAAACGCCTTGGCGCTGATGCAGTAGGTATGTCTACCGTCATGGAAGTCATTGCTGCGCGCCATCTCGGGTTAAAAGTTCTTGGAGTGTCCTGCCTGACAAACAAAAACCTTCCCGACTGCATGAAAGATGTTCCACTTGATGAAATTATCCGAACAGCAAACAAAGCCGGTGCTAACCTCTCTGCTCTGCTGCAGGCAATTATCGCCAAACAGTGCTAACACGAGTTGTCCCCACCCTAAATACTTCCGACAACACCGTGTGCAAAGGGAACTTCTGATGCCTCAACCCCCTTATCGGAACGTAACCGCATTTCATTAGATTGATATCTTTTTGACATAAAAACACCGTGAGTTCTTTTTTTACAAGAGAGCTCACGGTGCTCTATTTATCGTGCCTTCAGTCGTCCCTCATGTTACATTAACTGCAAAACAAGCACCTGAATGCTTGCCCTTTCTCGCGCTTAGGTATATGCCTCCGACACAACGCATAACCGCAAAAGTTTTCCTGCAGCCACAACCAGCAGCAAAAAAAGAACTTTTGCATTATATAAGGAATTATTTGTGACTCAGACCACTCATAACGATGCAATTCGTAACGTTGCGATTATCGCACACGTTGACCACGGCAAAACAACTCTTGTTGACGCTATGTTTAAACAGGGTGGCATCTTCCGTGCCAACCAGGAAGTTGATGACCGTGTAATGGATAGCATGGATCTAGAACGCGAGCGTGGTATTACCATTGCTGCAAAAAACTGTGCTGTCTCCTGGCAGGGAACAAAAATTAACATCATCGACACCCCTGGTCACGCCGACTTTGGTGGTGAAGTTGAACGTTCCCTCACGATGGCTGACGGTGCTATTCTGCTCGTTGACGCATCGGAAGGCCCGCTTCCGCAGACCCGTTTCGTACTCAAGAAAACTCTTGAGGCAGGTCTCAAAGTTATTGTTGTTATCAACAAAATTGACCGTCCTGACGCACGTATTGATGAAGTGCTCGACGAAGTATACGACCTGTTCATTGATCTTGAAGCAAACGACGATCAGCTCGAATTTCCAGTTCTTTACGCTGTCGGCCGCGATGGCGTTGCAATGAACTCACCTGAAGAAGAGCAGAAAGACCTCACCCCACTGTTTGAAGTTATTCTTTCTGAAGTTCCCGGTCCGGTCTATGACCCTGAACAGCCTTTCCAGATGCTTGTAGCTGACCTGTCCTACTCCGACTACCTTGGTCGTCTTGCAGTAGGTCGAGTGTTCCACGGCACCATTCACAGCAATGATCAGCTGGCATGTATCGGTGCTGACAACAACCCGCGCAGCCTTCGCGTTTCTAAAATTCAAACCTACCAAGGCTTGAAACTTGCTGAAGCAAGCGAAGCTTCTCCGGGTGATATCGTAGTTATCTCCGGCATCGAAGATGTAAAAATCGGTGATACTATCTGTACTAAAGAAGCACCGAAAGCACTCAAACGCATCAACGTTGACGAACCAACCGTTTCTATGCGTTTCAGCATCAACTCTTCTCCACTTGCAGGCACTGAAGGCAAACACGTTCAGTCCAGTAAAATTCGTGAACGTCTGACCCGCGAGACCATGCTCAACGTAGCTATCCGTGTTGAAGACAGTGACGAACGTGACAGCTTCATCGTTAAAGGCCGTGGTGAATTCCAGATGGCTATCCTCGTTGAACAAATGCGTCGCGAAGGCTTCGAACTCACCATCGGTCGTCCTGAAGTTATTTTCAAAGAAATTGACGGCGTGCTTTCCGAACCAATGGAAAAACTGTTCATCGACTGTGATGACGTATTCATGGGTATCGTGACTGAAAAACTTTCCGCACGTAAAGGCCGCATGACCAACCTCGTGAACAACGGTACAGGCCGTGTTCGTATGGAATTCACCATTCCTTCCCGTGGTCTCATCGGCTACCGTGATGAGTTCCTTACCGACACCAAAGGTACCGGTATTATGAACTCACTCTTCGATGGTTACGAAGAATACCGTGGAGAATTCCCGACCCGTCACACAGGCTCTCTTGTTTGTGACCGTTCCGGTCAGTCCGTTGCGTACGCACTCTTTAACTTAGAGCCACGTGGTGAAATTTTCATCGATGCAGGCATTCCTGTATACGAAGGAATGATTATCGGCGAACATAACCGTGACAACGACCTCGACGTTAACCCTTGTAAAGGTAAAAAACTTACGAACGTTCGTGCTTCCGGTAAAGACGATGCAGTAACCCTTACTCCAGTTCGTCCTATGACTCTTGAACGCGCTATCCACTTCATTACTGAAGATGAGTGTGTAGAAGTAACTCCGGAATCCATTCGTCTGCGTAAAAACATTCTTTCCGGCCAGAACCGTCATCGCCTTGCAGGTCGCAAAAAGAAAGCAGCTGAAAACCAATAAGCCTCTCGAAAAAAGAGTAGTGACGTGTTGTAACAACGTCCCTATTCAACTTTTCCAGCAATAAAAAAGAGCCGTGAAGCAATCTGTTGTTCAGATCGTTTCGCGGCTTTCTTTATGCTATGGCAAACCGTTGCAAAGGGATAGCTCACACCTTATAGGTTGCGTTTCTACATTCGGGCAATCACAAGGGGTTACTCCCTATTCTTTCAAGAAAAAACTCCCCCTACTATGTCAGCCCCATAACTTGGCCTACGAACTCTACGGCACGAATTTCAGACCAATAGTAATCATCATCCGCGATCCTTACAAACCCGATGTGTCCCCCATCAGCCGGAGTTTCAAGATACAGGGACTTACTCCTATGCGCCTGCCCCGTTGGATAACAAGTCGGCCATAAGAACGGGTCGTTTCGGGCACTGACCATTAGTGTCGGAACACGCACCTTGTCTAAGAACTGCACACTTGAGCTTTCCTTCCAATATTCCATTGCATTTTTAAACCCGTACCACGGTGCAGTATATTCTTCATCAAAATCTTTAAATGTTTTCAAATCATTCAAGTTAGTTATGTCCACCAACTCCGGAAACACTTCATGCTTCTGCGCAATTTTATCTTTTAACGTGCGCATAAAGTTTTTTAAGTAGATGGAATTAGAAGGCCTATCCATAGCCTTTGCTGCGCCAATCAAGTCACATGGCACAGAAAAGGCAACTGCCGCCTGAATACTTGAATGCACTTTGCTAACAGGATCTCCCAGATATTTTAGAATCTGATTTCCACCCATGCTAAATCCCACAAGAACAATTTCCTCATACCCCTTTCCTGCACAAAAATTCACAACACACTGCAAGTCTTCGGTTGAACCGCTATGGTACATATAAGGCGTTCTGTTAGGAGCGCCACTACATCCTCTAAAATTCCATGCAGCAGCATCCCACCCTGCCCGCACAAAGGCACGAACCATTCCTTTCACATATGAACGTTTAGAATTGCCTTCCAGACCGTGAGAAACGATTACAAGACGTTTTCTGGGGTATCCCAAAATTGCATAGTGAAAATCTACATCTAAAAAATCATTATCAGGCGTAGTAATCCGTTGGACAGTACACGCGGGTAAATCCAATGTTCTGAATAAAGCAGGATATAACGTTTGTGCATGTCCACCGGGTAAAAAAAACGGAGCCGGATACAGTGTGTTTTCATAAATCGGCATAGTGCTCACCTCAGAGGATAACGTGACAATTACACCATAACAGTATACGTCCCTTTGGCTTCATGTAAGCAGTAACAACACATATTTTCAGGAGCACGCATGAATCAACATGACGTAATAATCTTAGGAGCAGGCGCTTCCGGCCTCTGGGCTGCACTCACAGCTGCCAAAAGAGGCCGCAAAGTTCTGGTCGTTGACCATGCTCGCAAAGCCGGACGTAAAATTCTGATTGCTGGTGGTGGCAAATGTAACTTTACTAATATAGACTTAAGCGCTGCCAACTACCATTGTAAAAACAAACATTTTTGCAAATCTGCACTTGCGCGCTTTACTCCCTGGCATATGGTTGAATACCTCTCTCTCCATAATATTCCGTGGGAAGAGCGCGAACACAGCCAGCTTTTCTGCTCCCGCAGTGCTGCAGATATTACAGAAGCGCTTTACAACGATTGTCTTGAACACAATGTGCGCTTTATTTTTTCCGAACAAATTACAAATGTACAAAAAAACGATGACCTTTTTGACGTACAGTTAACAAGCTCACAACATTATGCGCCGTCACTTATTGTCGCCCTCGGCGGCAGCGCATGGCCTCAGGTTGGCGCAACCGATGCAGGCTACAAGCTCGCGCGCCAGTTCGGGCACAAAATCATCCCGACATTTCCGGCGTTGGTCCCACTAATGATGCCTTCCAATTGGAAGCTCAAAAACCTATCCGGCATTGCCCTGCCCGTGTCCATCCGTTGCAATAAAAAACAGTACACAGAAAACATGCTTTTTACGCACAAGGGAATCAGCGGCCCTGTGGTGTTACAAATTTCTGCACATTGGAAAAAAGGGGACGCAATAGAAATTGATTTTCTTCCCCACACATCCATTAATGATATTCTGGAAGAAGCCGGCCCAAAACCATTGCTGAAAACTGTTCTTAACCGCAACTTTCCAGAACGTCTCGCCTCAGCCCTTATCCCAAAAGAACTAGGTGAGAAGCAAGTTGCCCAACTTAGTAAAAAGGATATGCAGGAACTGCGATCCTGTATCCATGCATTTACTGTCATTCCCACAGGAACTGAGGGCATAAAAAAAGCTGAAGCAACAGGCGGTGGTGTCGATACCAACACAGTGTCATCGAAAACTATGGAGAGCAAACTCTGTACAGGACTATACTTCACGGGCGAAGTGCTTGATGTTCTAGGCGACCTTGGGGGGTTTAATCTTCACTGGGCGTGGGCTTCCGGTAATGCTGCCGGAGAGGCTGTTTAACCTGCCCCCCGTTTGCTACTGTGACTATACAATCAAAAAGGCTGCCCATAACATGGACAGCCTTTTTATATTTCTATTAGTTACCTAGAACTTGGCAGCTAAAAAACTAAGCGCAGAAGAGAAACCACCAGCCAGAGCAGCCCGCAACCAAAAATAGCTGCAAGACGAATATGCTTAATCAACTGCACTAACGAATGCTTGTCCCAAACAGTGTTACCGGAACCAAGAACAGGCTTTTGTTTTTCTTTTCCAAAATAAACGGCACGTCCCCCCATGGGATTACCATATAGATGGGCGACCATTGCCATTGGCCATCCTGCATTAGGACTTTCCATTTTTGCCGCATCCTGTGCAACACTGTTCCACACACCTCTTCCTGAGCCAAGGCCTGCCAAATTCGCTGTACTCTGAAGAAACATTGCGGAAAAACGTGCAGGTAAGTATGCAAGCAGGTCATCAAACTTCGCGCCTGCCCATCCAAGATCAATCCATTTTTCATTCTTATACCCCCACATGGAATCCATAGTTGAAGTAGCCTTATACAACCACAATCCAACCGGACCAGATAGAACAAGCCAGAAAAACGGGGCAATAATACCATCATTAAAATTTTCGGAAAGGGTCTCTGCAAGTGTTTTATACAACTCGTCTTCAGAACACTCAGAAACATCACGGCTCACAAGCATGGAGACAGCCTTGCGGCCTTCTTTAAGAGAACCGGAAGAGACAGCCTGCACAGCCTTTGTTCCTTCATTCAGCAAGCTGCCGAGGGCAAGGCCAGACCATGCAAAGTACAGGGCGAAAACCCATCCAGCATATGGAATACTGATACAAGTATTCACAATTATGAATACTAAAAGTAACAAGATTAACAGTGATAATACACCGCCCAACCTGTTAGAAAAATTTTTACGCGCTTTTTTTTCCAATTTATCCAGAAAGCGACCTATCAGCTGTACAGGGTGCGGGAAAAAACTCGGATCAGCAAATATAGCATCAATAACGAACGCAGCCAGCGGTATCCAGAAAAGTTCCATACACACCTACTTTCCGTTTAAAACTCCAGTTGCAGCATACGCCTGATACAGAACAATGCCTACGGCTGTTGAAAGGTTAAGGCTACGCACCTTACCCCACATCGGAATACGTACATGATCCGTATACTTATCCATCAAATCATTAGGCAATCCTCGAGTTTCAGGACCAAACACGAGGGCGTCATTCGAATCATACGCCACTTCATGTACAGCCACACCCCGTTTAGAACTTGCCATAACATGCCTATGGTTATGCCCGGCAGCTTCAATATACGCTTCCCAGTCAGGCCATACAAAAACAGACACATAAGGCCAGTAATCCAGCCCTGCCCGTTTTAAATATTTATCTTCAAGGCTGAAGCCGAGTGGTTCAATCAAATGCAGATCAGTTGCAGTCGCCGCACACAATCTGGCTATGTTGCCGGTATTTGGCGGAATTTCCGGTTCAAACAGTACAATATGCATATTCGGTTACCTCTTTATAAAAACAAAACCGGCTCAGGAATTACCCCGAGCCGGTCATCATTGCAACTATAGATAGCGAACAGTAACTATCTTTCTATCGCAGCTAAAATGCGTATCCAACAGTGAGAGCGCCCATATGCGTTACACCATTTTTTGATTTACCATCGGTAACACCACTGGCAACAGAGTCATCGTAATCCACACCCTCTGCAAGAATGTAGGTATATGCAAGGTCGATAGTCCAGTTATCAATTTTGTACCCAACACCAGCACCGAAAAGGTGACGATCTGCAGCAGGAATCATGTAGTCAACGTATTTAGCATCTTCTGGTGCTTCATCATAGGAATAGCTTCCACGAATAGTCCAGTTGTCATTAATAGCATATTCAGCACCAAGGCTAAGACGCCATACATCATTCCAGTCTTTTGGCTGCTCAATTACTTTGTCACCTACCGGAGTATCCAGAGTGAGGTCAAAGTTCCTGTAGGTAGACCAACGAGTGTTTATAGCGGCAAATTCAATACTCAGCTCTTCAATCGGATAGTACGTAATACCAAAGCTGATCATATCCGGAAGCACGATTGAGGCTTTTGTATCGTACTTACCGTCAGGTAACGCACCATATGCTGCTACAAGCGCAGGATTTGCCCCCGAAATCTTAGTATCACCAGAGGCATCAACCTTAGCCTGACTATGGTAGCCCACACCAAAACGCCAGTTATCCAACTTGTAGTGAAGGCCTGCAGTCATCGCAATACCATCGCCACTACCATTAAGCTTAGACGTTCCAAGCAAATAATTTTTCTTAATAGCTACATCAACATACACATATTCAATACCGACTGCCGCTGAAAGACGATCAGTAATTTTGTATGCAACGTTCGGGTTCAATGAGATAGTCTGAATCTTAGCATCGTAAACATTGGACGCACCTGGAAATTCATCTTTGTCATACAAAAAGCCAAGACCAAAACGTGAAAATTCACCAAAACCGATAGCCCATTTGTCGTTAATTTTGTGCGTAACGTAGAAATGCGGAATAGCAAATATTGCACTTTCACTATCCGTTGTTGTGGTTGCTCCAGAAGGAGCTGTTGTAACCACCTCTGAATACGGAGAAGCAAGAGAAACACCAACTGCGAGTTGAGTTCCTTCAAGTTGTGTAATACCGGCAGGGTTATACGCTACAGCAGAAGGATCATCTGCACGACCAACAAGAGTACCGCCAAGCGCGTTGCCTCGGGCACTCCATTCATACAATGCAAATCCCGCTGCAGAAGCTGAAGTTGCAACAGCTAACAACAATACGCAGGACGCAACAATAGACAGGAAATGTCGCTTCATTATTTTCCCCTCGAATTCGTGGTTGGCATGCCTGTAAGTGCCTGTTCAGCACCCTGTTCAGTTTTTTCAAATAGATAGAAAACCTGAACAGTGTTTCCCCTCAAGGCATACAAAAAGAGCAAGTCGCAGGGCCCCTCTGCCATTACTGCCACTCACTCAAAAAATTAAATTACAGGGTCTATAATAGTAACACTCGCACTTGGCAACATTTTTTAGATATTTATGTTAACTCACCGCACTGCGCCTAAGCTATTTTATGTAATAAAATAAGTATACTGTAACACATAATCAGTTCTTTTCCCTCGAACAGGCCCTGTCTTACAGCGTGCAACGCCATGTAAAAAAGCGGGGAATCTACTCCCCCGCTTTTTTACAAGTACCTTTCTTTATTTCTATTACTTCCCTTTAATAAGAACCATTTCTTTACGCAACACACACCAAACAGGGCGCTCGCATTCTGCTAAGATCGGGCGTCCCTTGGGGTTCGCGATATTACAACGACGCTTTTCATTCTGAAAATAGAACGGGCAATCATTGCACTCGGTAACCGGAATCGCCGGAAAACCGGAATTATTTGATGCAGCTTCTGTTACGCGTAGTGCAGAACTGCTTACAGGACACCATTCCGGTTTTGTTGATTCGGGATCAACATCCACCTGTTTTAATTCCGGGAAACGCCCGCTACAGTTGCCGCCATTATCTGAAAGATAAAAAGGACATGCAGCACAGGCAGATACAACATAGATCATACTTAGCTCCTCACAACATATTCACAGGATCTATATCCAAAGAAAGCCTAAGCTTTGAACCGCGCGGTACCGCATTACGCATCGCATAATACAGCGTACGTATGCTTATCCAGTCATCAGACTTTAACGTCCACTGGAAACGCTTTCTACCGCGCAAAACTGGGAGTGGTGATGGAGTATGCCCCAACACTCGCACATCATGTTCTTTACCAAGAGCTCTTGCGACTTCAGTTAACGTTTCAACCCACTCCATTCCTTTATTCCAGTCCAACGGATAGCTGGCTCGGATAAGCGCTAATTTTACGAATGGGGGGTATTTCCGTTTACGTCTTCGCTCGATTTCCTCTGCATAAAATCCATCATAATCTGCACTACCGACAAACTGCCAACAGTAGTGCCCGGGGTCCCGCGTCTGGATAAGTACACGGCCCGCTTTCTCACCACGGCCTGCACGCCCTGAAGCTTGAACAAGCAACTGAAATGTACGTTCCGCAGCACGATAGTCGGGAAGATTCAGCCCGAGGTCGCCATCAGCTACAACAGCAAGTGTTACATTCGGGAAATGATGCCCTTTAGACAACATCTGTGTTCCGACCAGAACCTGCGCCTCCTGATTTGCAAATGCATCAAGAATACGCTGCATTTTTCCGGGACGACGTGTTGAATCTCTATCCAGACGTAAAATTTTTGTATCAGGCGGAAGAATTTCTATCAGATTTTCTTCAAGCTTTTCTGTCCCTTCCCCCATGGGAAGATAGTGAAGTCCTTTACATTTAGAGCACACAACAGGATACGAAACTGAATACCCGCAGTAATGGCAAATCAGACGTTCACGTCCCTTATGATACGTAAGTCCGACTTCACAGTGCGGGCACCGTGCGACATGTCCGCAATCAAGACAATACATCAGGGGAGCATACCCTCGACGGTTCAATAAAATAACAACCTGCTCGCCACGTTCTACGGTTTCTCTAATCTGCTTTTTGCATTCTGCAGCAAGAATTCCGTCTGAACGCTTCATGTTTTTAATATTCAACAGTGAAACTTCAGGAAGCTTGCCCTCACCGGCTCGTTCCTTCATTACCCCCATTGAAACAGCTTGCTGCTGTACAGCATGAAATGTTTTTACATCAGGCGTTGCAGAACCTAGCAATAACAATCCGTTACTCTGCTGCACACGATAATGCGCAACCTCTTTGGCCTGATATACAAGCCCCTCATCCTGTTTAAATGAAGTGTCATGCTCTTCATCCAGAACAATCAATCCTAATCTCGGTGAAGGTAAAAAAAGTGCAGAACGAGTACCCACAATAACACAAGGAGTCGTCCGTTTTGCCAATAACCGGAATGTCTTCTCACGTTCTGTCGGAGATTGATACCCGTTATAAAAGAAACATTCCTGAGACGAGAAACGTTTCCGGACGGCACTATCCAATTTACAGGCCAGCGCAACTTCCGGTGCAAGAAGCATTACAGACAGCCCTTTTGCCAAAGCTTCCGCGGCCAGTTCCAGATACACAACAGTCTTACCGCTTCCTGTAATGCCATATAATAAAGCAGACTTTGGAGTTTCGTCATGCAGTAACGCGCTGAAGTCATCAAATGCAACCTGTTGTTCTGGCAATAAGGTAAAACCCTCACCAAAATCAAACGAACACTCGTTAGATTCATCCTCACAACTTTCGCACGTTCCCCCTTCTCGAGGACCAATGCGCACCAGCCCCCGTTCGGCGAGCGTGTTCAACGCAGCAGAAATGCCTGAGCCAAGCTCTTGCAACAAGCGGGTTCGAGAGAGCATCCCCTTATCATGCAAATACTCCAGAACTTCAATCTGACGTTTTGCAGATGGACGTACTGACCATGGAGGATCAACAAGCAAGGTACATAGTTCCTGTTCTTCCGCATCAAAAGTACTATCCAGTATCTCCACAGCATTACCAGCCCACAACGCACCTACTCTAGAACGTTCTTCAGCTGACATGCCAGCAAGATCACGCATAGAAACAGTTCTAGGTTTTCCCCCGTCTAATATCCGCAATCGAATCTTTGAGGTTCGGAGACCAGCCGGTAATAATCCGCCAAGCACTTCGCCCTCTGTAACCATATGCCGCAGGGCAAGCTGCTTGACCATCCCAAGATACTCTGGTCGCAACAACGGCTCACGTTCAGCAGGCCATAGGCATTCTTTCAAGACAACGCCTTCCTTCACAGAGCTGTCATCATCTACAGAAACAACAATTCCAGCCCGAAGCATCCCCCCCTTACCTAACGGAACGATCACACGCTGCCCGCATTTCCATGCAGAAACATCAAGCCACGCCGGAGTGGCATAGCTCAACGTCGCATACGGAGGAGTTAAAAGAGAAATCGCTAGCATTGTATATTTTCCTGAAAGTAAAAAAGGCGATCATACGACCACCTTTTTGAATTCTTACTCGACCACATTCCTTAAGGCAAAAGTGGCTTTAAGTGCTTGATAAGATCATCACGAATAGCGTCATCCTGCAAGGCAAAATAGATGTTAGCAGTAAGATATTCTGCCCAGTCACCAGCATCAAAACGCATACCGCGCATTTTTACAGCCAACAGGCCGCGCTCTTTAGCAATAGTACGTAACGCATCTGTTAACTGAATTTCTCCGCCTGCACCTGCTTTAGTATCTTCAAGAGCAGGAAAAATGTCCGGAGTTAGTACGTAACGCCCTACAATTGCCAGACGTGATGGAGCATCCTGAATCGCCGGCTTTTCAACAAGATCTGTTACCCGGTATGTACCCGGAGAAATTTCATCACCGGCAACAATGCCGTAACGATCTACTTTATCTGCTTCAACTTCCATTACGCCGACAACAGGTAAACGCTCTGCTGCTGCAACCTGAATAAGCTGCTTTAATCCCGGCTCCATTCCAAATATAAGATCATCGCCAAGCATTACACCAAATGCGTCTTCATTAATGAGATCTTTTGCGCATAATACGGCATGTCCCAATCCGAGTTGTTCCTTCTGGCGAATAGAAATAATGTTCGCCATGCATGCCACTTCTTGCACAACACGAAGCAACTCATCTTTTCCCGCACGTTTTAATAAACTTTCGAGTTGAAGGTTTTTATCAAAGTGATCTTCAATAACTTTCTTTTCGCGGTTGGTAACAAAAATAACATCAGCAAGACCTGAACTAATAGCCTCTTCCACAATGTACTGCACAACAGGCTTATTATAGATAGGCAACATTTCTTTTGGGATATTCTTGGACGCAGGAAGAGAACGGGTTCCCCAACCGGCAACAGGGACAACTACTTTGCGAATATTCATAACTAATTCCAACTATACTAAATTCTTTTGTGCAGACTCAGCAAGATACGAAGCAAGGCGTTTAACCTGCTCATCATCTTCACCTTCGACCATCACCCGACATAAAGACTCTGTGCCTGAATAACGTAATAACACACGCCCCTTGTCACCCAGTTCTTTCTCTGCTTTTTGTACATCTTCAAGCAAAGCCGGACATTCTTCAAAAGGAATTTTACGTTCAACACGAACATTAATTAACTCTTGAGGATACAGTTCAAGCAGACCGGCAAGATTAGAAAGAGGCTTATCTTGTTGGCGCATAATGCGAAGCAGCTGAAGCCCTGCGAGCAAACCATCGCCCGTTGTGCCGTAGTCCATAAAGACCAAATGACCAGACTGCTCGCCTCCCATAGTTGCCTGCGTCTTACGCATAGCTTCCACAACATGGCGATCACCAACAGGAGTCCGCAGTAAATGGCCGCCGTTCTCACGCATAAATACTTCCAATGCCATGTTACTCATCACAGTGGAAACAAGAGTATTATTAACAAGAGCACCGGATGACATCATATCCTTAGCGCAAATTGCCATAATCTGGTCGCCATCAAGCACTGTTCCGTGCTCATCACAAACTATCAGTCTGTCAGCATCACCATCAAGAGCAAGCCCGATATCGGCGTGCCCTTCACGAACCTTTTGCGCCATAACTTCAGGGTAGAGAGAACCACAGCCCTTATTGATGTTAACCCCGTTTGGATTCACACCAATAGGTACTACTTCGGCACCTAACTCTTCAAGAACCAACGGTGCAACTTTATAATTTGCCCCGTTAGAGCAATCAAGAACAATGCGCAGACCTTCCAAAGAAAGATCTGTAGGAAAACTATTCTTCAAATAAACAATATAACGGCCTACTGCATCTTCAATTCGTTTAGCACGACCGACCTTATCCGGAGCAGGATAGTCCCACTGATGATCGGGGTTAAGTACCATTTCTGTAATGGAATCCTCAACGGAGTCAGCAATTTTATAGCCGCGATCATTGAAAAATTTAATTCCGTTATCATGGTACGGATTGTGCGATGCAGAAATAACTACGCCCATGGTCGCGCGCATATTTCTTGTAAGAAATGCGATGGCAGGAGTTGCCATAGGACCTACTAGGTATACATCCATACCTGCAGCACAAAAACCTGCTGTAAGTGCATTTTCAAAAACATATCCGGAAAGGCGGGTATCCTTACCGATAACTACTCTATTTCGTCCAGTTTCAGTTCGGAAAGCAGTTCCTGCAGCAAGTCCCAAGCGCATAGCGACTTCCGGAACCATTGGGTACTGATTCACAGTACCACGCATGCCATCCGTTCCAAACAAACGTCTTCCCATGGAAGCTCCAGTTTTTTATTTAATTCAACTTGTAATTACACACTGTGTACGCATGTCATCTATGGCGATAACCAGAAAAAGCTCATTGTCACAACGTTCTGATTACATTCAAGTAACGCAGAACTGCGTACATATCAACGAAAGGAGGAGGTTGAGAGGCACTGTCGT
Source organism: Halodesulfovibrio aestuarii DSM 17919 = ATCC 29578 (assembly GCF_000384815.1). Lineage (NCBI taxonomy): Bacteria > Pseudomonadati > Thermodesulfobacteriota > Desulfovibrionia > Desulfovibrionales > Desulfovibrionaceae > Halodesulfovibrio > Halodesulfovibrio aestuarii. Next base: position 74,278 of record NZ_ARQF01000021.1, on the reverse strand, counting down.
ATTATTTTATTTCTTCGAAACAGTAACGGTTAAGGTCTCAGGCTCTGTGCTGGTAACCTTTATCTTATCCGGTAATTCCAGACGGTAAGGAAGCTGATGTTCTCCGGGAGTAATATCTTCCGGTAGTTCCAGAATGACCCTGATTGTATCGATAAGAGCGCTATTGTCTTTCATAGAATCAGGCACTTCTATCATCAGCTTTACAGCAGTACGGTTTAACGAAATGTCCAACCCAGCTCTAGGGATCACGATCACATTCCGTATAATAGTTCTTTTTTGGTAGAGCATCCCCAAAATATACGTCACCTCGACAAGTGGAGGAGTGGCCTTAGCCCGTAGTGATAAGGAAACAGTACCTTCGAGTGTCACACTTCCAGGTCCTTTGATGACAGGTGCCGGAGTGACGGCTTCAACACCACTAAGTGTCACAAGTTCAGAATCGGGTCCCTGCACCGTAACATATTGCGGTTTCACAGAGGCAGACTCCACAAACAAGTCAGTAGGGAGCTCTCCTGTCCAGCGCGGCACTACCGGTAATTTCTTTTTAATAAGCTTATCAACTTCCAAGGTAAGGCGCGACGGACGGACCTCGACTACATCAAATGCTTTCCCGAGCCGGATGCCACCGGATTGAACCGGTAAAACATTCAACCCCGGACGCACCTTGGAAAGATCTAAAACATAGGTCAACTGTTTATCTGTGATCGTTCGCATCAAACCTTTTGGTCCACGAACTCGAATTTCGATTTCCGGAGGTAGGCCACTGAGTAACGTCAAGTCATTGGGCATCCCTTTTAATTCTACAGATGCTTTGCCCCAAATTTCAACTTGCTCACGGCCAGAAATAACTACCCATAAACAGGAAGCCATAACAAAAGCCAAAAGTAAGTGACGCCAACTCACACCCATTAATTACCGTCCCAACAGGTTGCGCAATACACGTTTTAGACGAGTCCTATCAAGATTGCTTGTTAACCTTCCGTTCACAGCAACAGTGACATCACCACGTTCTTCAGAAACAACCACAGCAACAGCATCAGTTTGTTCTGTTATGCCAATCCCTGCTCTATGCCGTGTTCCGTATTCCGGCCTGTCTTGTTCGCCAACGGCAAGAGGGAGGATACAGCCTGCAGCAGCTATACGACCACGACGAAGAATAACGGCACCGTCGTGGAGTGGCGTCTTCACCTGAAAAATTGTTACCAGTAATTCTTTTGACACAGCAGAATCTATCACTACACCGCGTTGAACCACATCTCCCAAAGGAACATGATGCTCTAGCACTATCAGTGCACCGACACGACGCTTACCCATATTCATGGCAGCGCCGACGATTTCATCAAGAAACGAGTCTGCAACTTCAACCTTTTTAAAAAAGCTGCGTGCTCCCATATTAGAAAGTCCGCGCCTGATATCATCCTGAAAGAGGATAACAACAACAAGAAAGAAGGAACCAAGAAACTGCTGTAATATCCAATGCAGAGTATAAAAACCAAAATATTCTGAAAAAGCAAAGACAGCGATAAGCAGCAACAGGCCATAGATTGATGATACCGCCCGTGTACCTCTAATTACTATCATCACTTGATAGAACAAGAAAGTTACGAGAGCGATATCAAAAGCATCACGCCATGTTATGCTTAAATATTCCAATGTCTCCACTGAAATCACGCTATATTCCTACCTCTAGCTACGCAGTGCTTCTGCAAGTAAAAGCGTTTCATGCGTTTTAGCTACGTTGTGTACTCTGTGCACTTCAACGCCTCGATACGCAAGAATTGCCGTTGTCGCCTGTGTACAGTTTTCACGTTCACCAATAGGCGCTCCGCAAACTTTTTCAAACATGGATTTGTTTGAAATACCGGCCATAACCGGTAATCCAAGTCTCTTGAATCGGTCAATATTCTGTAAAATAGTCAGGTTATGCTCTAACGTTTTCCCAAAGCCGACCCCTGGGTCGATCATAATACGAGATTCAGGCAACCCTGCATCAGTCAATTCTTTCAACTTCCGGTCAAAGAAAGCTAGTATATCATCAATCACGTTATTATACGTTGGAGCGACCTGCATGCTGTCTGGTTTTCCCTGACTGTGCATAAGAACATAGCCAGGCTTGTACTGAGCAACAACGTCCTTTAACTCAGGTTCAAATTCAAAGGCAGAAATATCGTTGATAATATGTGCTCCAGCTTCAAGTACTGCTGCGGCTGTTCCAGCTTTATAGGTATCCACAGAAACCGCCCACGGTAACGCATCATCTGAACAGTCTTCAAGCACACCTTCAACGATAGGGAGAACGCGCCGGATCTCCTCTTCAAGAGAAACAGGGTCTGCAAAAGGACGGGAAGACTCTCCGCCTATATCCAGAACATGAGCTCCTGCCGCGGCCTGCATTCGAGCATGGGCAATACCCGCCGCAACAGAATTATACTCTCCACCATCATGAAACGAATCCGGTGTCACATTCACAATACCGAAAATACAAAAAGGGGCAGGGCCTATAGACCTGCCCCCTCGTACTTCCCAGGAAAATGGGGTGTTCATTATTATTTTTTCTCTTCAGAAGATTCAGTTGCTGCTTCCGGCGCTTTTTTCTCTTCCGGTTCCGCAGCCGTTGCAGTTTCTTCCTGCTCCTGCTCTTCAGTTCCTAGAATAAATTCACCAGAATCCTCAGTAGAGTCAGGTTGCTGTTCTCTGTATGCAGCTGCTGCCTTAGCAAACGCATCCGGAGCATCCTCTGGATGTTCTGCCGGAGCGACATTCTTGCCATTCATGTCTTCCTGAGGAGGAAGTTCCTTGCCTTCAATCAGAAGATCAATATCTGCACCGGTGATTGTTTCACGCTCAAGCAATGATTCAGCAATTCTATGAAGAACATCAAGATTGCCTTCGATAAGCTCACGGGCGGTAGAACGTGCGGTTTCCACAATACGTTTTACCTCTGCGTCCACAAGGCGTGCAGTTTCATCACTGAAGTTACGGGACTGGGCCCATTCGCGGCCGATGAAAACTTCTTCGCCCTGTTCGCCGATATTGAGCGGGCCGATTGCTTCGGACATACCCCATTCGCAGACCATCTTACGAGCCATTTTAGTAGCACGTTCGATATCGTTGCCTGCACCGGTTGTAATGTCATCGAAAATAATTTCTTCGGCTACTCGACCACCAAGAAGAACCACAAGATTGGTTTCAAGGAAGCTGCGGGAATATCCATACCTATCCTCACCCGGAAGCTGCATGGTCACACCAAGAGCACGTCCGCGAGGGATAATGGATACTTTATGAACAGGATCAGCTTTAGGAAGAAGTTTCGCACACAGAGCATGACCACCTTCGTGGAACGCAGTGATTTTCTTCTCATCTTCGCTCATAACCATGCTGCGACGTTCTTTACCCATAATGAGCTTATCTTTGGCCTGTTCGAAATCGAACATGTTAATCTGGTCTTTGTTCTCTTTGGCAGCTTGAAGAGCCGCTTCGTTAACAAGGTTTTCCAGATCAGCACCGGAGAAGCCCGGAGTGCCTTTCGCTATGGTTTCCATATTCACATCAGCAGCAAGCGGAGAACGGCGTGCATGCACTTCCAAAATACGTTTGCGGCCTTTTACGTCCGGCACAGGCACTGTTACCTGACGGTCAAAACGACCCGGACGAAGCAGTGCAGGGTCAAGCACATCAGGACGGTTAGTCGCGGCAATGAGGATAACACCTTCATTGGACTCAAAACCATCCATTTCTACAAGCAACTGGTTAAGGGTCTGTTCACGTTCATCATGACCGCCCCCCAAACCTGCGCCACGCTGACGACCTACTGCGTCAATTTCATCAATAAAAATAAGACATGGTGCATTCTTTTTACCCTGAACAAACAGGTCACGTACGCGGGAAGCACCAACACCTACAAACATTTCTACAAAGTCAGAACCGGAAATGGAGAAAAACGGAACTCCTGCTTCACCTGCAACAGCACGCGCAAGCAGTGTTTTACCGGTACCCGGAGGGCCCACAAGCAGAACACCTTTCGGGATACGTCCACCAAGGCGGGTAAAACGCTTAGGGTTGGAAAGAAAATCTACGACTTCGCTAAGTTCTTCTTTAGCTTCATCTACACCGGCGACATCAGCAAAAGTAACTTTTGTCTGCTCTTGTGAGATAAGTCTTGCACGGGAGCGTCCGAAAGACATGGCCTTTCCCCCGCCACCTTGCATTTGGCGCATAAAGAAAATCCATACACCAATAAGAAGTAACATAGGGAACCAAGATACAAGTAAGGTCATGTACCAAGGGGAATCTTCTGCAGGTTCAGCATTAACAACAATGCCTTTTCCTACGAGTCGATCTACAAGCTTAGGATCTTCAGGCGCATAGGTATTTACAACGGTACCGCCATGTTCTTTAGCGAGAAGCTTTTGTCCTTGGATTGAGACTTCAGCAATGTCGCCTCGATCCACCAGCTCCAAAAATTTTGTATAGCTGACTTTTGTCTGCGAGCTTTGAGGCTGGCTGAACATGTTAAACAATACTACCATAAGTAGAGAGATGACAGCCCAGAGAATCAAGTTCCGGGAAAACTGGTTCAAGGTATTTTACCCTCCGAAGTTAGAATCGGATTAATTTACTTGCTCAAATGTATTTTCTTACTCGAATTTATATTTCTAATTACTAGAACGCGATTTGACAATGGTAGAAACGCTCTTTTTCTAAATTTACATTGAACTTTGTACTAAAAGCATCTTAATCTTGCACCTAAGAAGGTTTCTTGCTAGAACGCCCAGTGTTAAAGACCTTAGCTAATGGAAGCGTTTCGTCACCGGTGTGGCGTCCGGTCTTCAAAACCGGTGTAGGGCAGTGATGTCCTAGGTAGGTTCGACTCCTATACGCTTCCGCCACGCATATTCAGCCCTGCCTTGCAGGGCTTTTTTTATTTTTTGGTGAAATTAATCAGCGTTCGTCACAAATTTTGTTCCCAAAAGGATACGTGCTGAGCAACTACATTATCCCCTGAGGAACGCCATCAATTTCCACTTTGTGCTCCCATCTGTGCCCCATGATAATCTGAAAAAAGTCATCAAGTTAAGTCTCCGAATAATAAGCCTGTATAAAGCTTTTCGCCCAAAAGCTGGCTGCGGATGTCCATCACAAAGTTCCATAACAGTAAGTTAGCATGTTCGCAGAACAAAACAAACCTCTTCAGCTAATTAAAAAGCCGCCCAAAGAAAATTCTCAGCGCACTCATCAAGTAGCCAGTTTCAGAACGGATCCCCATCGGTTCAGCAAACCTACCCCCTGAAAGCACCCCCAGCCCTCAAGCTGTCACTTATCCCCCACAAACCACAACGAACATAGTCGGCTATCTCAAAGATTACTGAAGAGTATATCCATGCTATTAATTCTAACGAAATCCCCCTGAAAAAGTACAATCCCACTCTACCCTCGCGCCTCTTTATATCACAGTGAATAGTATGATTTTGCGACGTAATTTGGTGTACATATTTTTATTGTAGAATCAGATGTTACTATTCGATTTTGCGAAGAATGAAAGATGGTTCATTTTTATAATAATGTAATGCCTGTGTGTATAACGTACATTGGTAATAGCCTGAACCGTAGATTGTAAGGGAGAATGGAATGAAACGATGCCAACTCTCTGTTAGCGTGATTTTGTTAGGAATGATCTGGACTGTTTTGGTTATGTTGCCTTCATCGTTGCATGCGCAGAATGAACCACGGCATGTTCTGCTGTTAAACTCATATCACCAACGTATGACATGGGTAAAAAATCTGACCCGTGCCGTTGAGAATGTGTTGGAGCCTGAAAAGAACAACTTGATACTCCATATTGAAAATATGGACGCCAAGCTGGTATTCTCACGTGAATATTTTATTGCTTACAAAAAGCTGCTTGCAGAACGCTATAAGGGCATTTCTTTTAGCGTCATAATTTCTTCAGACAATTATGCTTTTGACTTCTTGCGCTTTCATCGTGACGATTTATGGCCGGATATTCCCGTGGTCTTTTGTGGTGTAGCGGATTTAGAGCCGTACATGTTGAAGGCTGTTTCATCTTTTACCGGAATCGAGGAAGCGCCTTCACCCCGAACCACCGTGGAACAAATGCTCCGTAACCATCCTAATATAAAAAAAATATTCGTGATTAATGACCACTTAAAAACAGGTAACAGTTGGAGAAGGTACATTCTTAAAGAGCTTATGGATCTTGAATCACGTGTAATCATTGAACACAATATTAAAGAACCAATTGATCGTTTGCATCAAAGGCTGCTCTCGCTAGGGGATGATACCGCGGTTCTGCTCGGGGTCTACTTCAGGGATAACGGGGGACAGTTCTTAACATTTGAAAAAGCCGGCGACCTGCTTACGGAAGGTCTATCGATTCCGGTGTACTGCCTTTTGGCGTTCAACTTACGCAAGGGCGTTATTGGTGGAGATGTGATCAGCGGCTACTTTCAGGGAGAGTCTGCGGCCAAGATGGCAAAGCGCATTCTGGCTGGAACAGATGTTAACAGTATTCCTGTTATTCGTGCTGGCGCAAACAAGTTCATGTTTCGCTATCCAGAACTGCAACGATGGAATATTGCTGAAGACTCCTTGCCTAAGGGGAGTATTATCTTGGAACGACCCGTTTCATTTTTTACGGTCTACAGAAAATATATTATTATCGTTGGAATCATAATCGGCGTCCTTTTTCTTATTGTCCTTCTTCAGATGATGCATATTGCACGACGAAGAATTGTTGAAAAGGAGTTGCGAAAAAGTCGCAGGCAATTCTCTGTTCTGTTGAAAAATATGCCCGGGATGGCGTACAGAAGCGTGTTCGGTTCCAATTGGCTTATGCGCTTCGTAAGTGACGGAAGCAAGGAACTTGTAGGCTATTCCCCTGAAGAATTGCTGAAAGATGAAGGCGTTTCTTTCTCATCACTTATTGTTAATGAAGACAGAGAAAATGCCAGAAAGACTATTGATGAACAGCTTGAACACAGTGATAATTTTTCTATTGAATATCGTCTGCAGTCTTCCTCCGGCAAAGTACGCAATGTATTAGAGCGGGGGCGCTATGTAAAAGAGTCTGAAGAGGAGCCTGTGGTGGAAGGGTTCATAACCGACGTTACAAATCTCAAAAATACACAGGCCGAACTGGCCGCGCTAAATCAGGAATTGGAAGATCGGGTACAGCGACGTACGGCAGAGCTGGAAACATCTTTAACGAATTTGCGAACCGCACATAAACAGCTGATTGAAGCGGAAAAACTAGCATCACTCGGCGGGTTGGTGGCTGGTATTGCTCATGAAATTAACACCCCGCTGGGTATCGGTTTGACGAGTACAACCTACCTGCAAGAACGCCTTGCCACACTTGAAAATGAATATAAGGCAGGAAGTTTTAAACGTTCAACGCTTGAAAAGTTTATGCAGGTTGCCGATGAAGGTTTAGCCGCTGCCGTCACTAATCTAAGTCGGGCTGCCAGTTTGGTGCAAAACTTTAAGCAGGTCGCTGTGGATCAGACTTCTGAAGTGTTACGCGAAGTCACATTGTACGAGTATCTGGGCAAGGTACTGGCAAGCTTACGCCCACGTTGGAAACATTCATCGCACACCATTGAACTACATGCCGCAGAAGAAGCTAAAGAAACTATAGTTAAGACATATCCCGGTGTAATTATGCAGATTATGTCTAATTTAATAAACAACTCATTGATACATGGCTTTGAAGAAATGGAAAATGGTGTTGTGAAAATTCTCTTGAGTCGTACAAATGGAGACATATGCATTGACTATCAAGATAACGGAAAAGGCATGACACCGGAGCAAAAGCAGCGGATTTTTGAACCATTCTTTACAACAAAAATGGGGAGTGGCGGTTCTGGACTCGGCATGCATATTGTGTGGAATCTTGTAACGCGTAAGCTCGGTGGAGTTATTGAGTGTCACAGTGAAGTCGGTCAGGGTGCCAAATTCATTATCACGTTTCCAATATCATCCGATTCGGGAACAAAGGGTTAAACCTGAAAGGGGGTGTGGCCTGTGGTAGTCGATGAAGATCTATTATTTGCTGATGAAGAAGATCTTGAACCAGCGACTAAAGAACCGCAACGGTGGCGAATCCTTATTGTTGATGATGAGGAAGAAGTTCATACCGTTACCCGTCTGGTTCTTAATGATTTTACCTTTGAGGGACGTAAACTTGATTTGATCAGTGCCTATAGCGGCAAGGAGTCTCTAGAATTGTTGCGGGATACTAAAGATATTGCCGTAGTACTTTTAGACGTCGTAATGGAAGATAACCATGCCGGTTTAGATGTCGCCAAACGTATCCGTGAGGATTTAAATAATCCTTTTACCCGTATTATCTTGCGCACAGGGCAACCAGGACAAGCTCCTGAAAATAAAGTTATTTCTGAACTTGACATTAATGACTACAAGCAAAAAACAGAACTGACAGCCCAAAAGCTGTTTGTCACTGTTACCACTGCATTACGTTCTTTTCGAGATTTAAAGACAATAGAGACAAATCGTAAGCGCCTACTACAACTTGCAATGTCTATTGCACATCAAATTCGTAACAGAACCATGAGTATTGCGGGATTTGTGCATATTGCGGTCAGGGAACTTGTGGCCGGTGAAGATATTGTCCCTCATCTGGATACCATTCGAATAGAGGCTTCCCGACTGGAAGCACTGGTATCGTCTGTTTCCGACTTCGCTTCACTCTCGCGTGGAGTCAAAGAGGATGTGTTGTTGAAAACGGTTGTAGATGAAGCATATACTGCAACGGAAAAGAAGCTTGCTTCCAAGGATATCGTTTTTGCAGACGTTGCAACAATGAATGTGGATGTTGCCGCCCTGATGATTAAGGCAGATAAAAATCTCATTGTCCGCATGTTGCAAGAGTTGCTGGTGAATGCTGTTATGTTCAGAAAAGAAGATTGTCGCATAGCAATTACTGCGACTCCTCTTAACGAGGGGTGTATACTAAAAATTGAGGATAATGGCATAGGGATAAGCCCAGAGATTATAAGCTATATTTTTGATCCCTTTTTTTCTTCTCGTTCTGATGGAGTGGGAATGGGGCTTTGTACGGTCAGGAAAATCGTAGAAGAACATGGTTGGGAAATCTCTGTTAATAGTTCTGAACGTACAGGGAGCAGTTTTGAGATAGTGATACCGTTTCGTTCTGACAGCGTATCTAAAGAAGGGAGCAAGCCGGACGAATCTTCCTGAACAGCGGGCGGATAATCCACTGGAGATACGGAGTACAGAAGAAAATAAAACTATAAAAAATTCATATCAAAATCAGGAGTAACACAACACAACAAATTGAAATTATTAGTATAACAAAACAAAACACAGTAAATATTAGTTCCTCCCTCTCCGCCCGAAGCGATGCACTTTACTCACCAACGTGCTATAGTCACTTCTTTCGATAGGTTCATTTGCCCATCAATGTGCCCATCAATGCGATGGTTGTTCCCTACAAGTAAACGGAGTGGATGATGCTAGTAACTGACAGGCCTACGTCCAGAATACTGAACGCACTTCAATATTTTTTCCTTCTAAGTCTCTTTATTGGATTGCCACTGCCCCTGGCCACTGCAGTAAAGGCAAACAATCACCCGCTATCCCCACCGAACACCTCAAGCCCTAGGGCCACTCTGCATAGTTTTATAGACAACATGAACACGGCTATCAAAGGCTGGAGAGAAAAAACAGATCGTGCGGAAACATACCGGGCATTCCGCCGCGCCGTCGACACACTGGATTTTTCCACTACGCCTAATGACTCGGCAACAGCGGTTCAAATTGAACGCATCATAATGCTAAAGGAAATCCTCGACCGTCTCGACCTTCCCCCATACGACATGATACCTGACACCACAGAAGTTTCAAAAAAAGACATCACGCGATGGACAATTCCTGACACGAAAATAAAAATAGTCCGGATTGAAAACGGACCACAAGAAGGTGAATTCCTCTTCTCTGCAGATACAGTTCAACACCTTGACCAATATTACAAAAGAATAAAGGAAGCTCCTTACAAAACCAATGCAACCGCAGGTATCTATGAAGAGATCATCAACGGCAAGAACACGGCGTACAGCTTTGAAAGACGAGCACGCTTCCGCTTACGCCCCGTTGACACGTCAAGTCCTCGAGCAACGTTAGACGGCTTCCTGAGCAGTGTTAACCGCGCCTTCAACACCATAATGCAGGTCAGATCATCGCATTCTTCAATGTCAAAAAAAGAGATTCTCAAGGCGCAGGAGGCGGCGGAAGATCTTTTTGAACGAGCCATTGCCACATTAGATTTGCGTAAAGTTCCTGAAGAGCACCGTAAGGACGTCGGGATTGAATCAGTATTATTACTAAAAGAGATAATCGACCGCATGCCGCTTCCACCGGAAGATTTCATCCCTGATGCTGTTATGGTGGCAGCACAACTAGCCTTGCATAAAGAAAGTTCTGGAAAAGCATACCAGTATCACTGGCGATTTCCGAATACCGAAATTGAAATTGTAGAAATTAGCGAAGGTGCAAAACAAGGGCAATTTCTTTTTAGCGCAGAGACTGTGGCTCGCCTTAAGGACTTCTATGCACAGATCAAGAATCATCCATACCGTCCGAACTATCTTGCAGGAGCATCTCCCGAAGACTATCTGCCCTCCAAGCAAAGTAAGGGGTTTTACAAATTCTACATATCAACACCCGGCATTCTGGTCCCTCAGGCTCATTTCCTGAGCGGCATAATCAGCAGTCTGCCAGAGTCATTTAAAAAACTTTATGGAGAGCAGACTCTTTGGCAGTGGGTAGCCTTAGCGCTCTGCCTGACAATAATATTTTTTGTAACCTATACTTCCTTCAAATTCATCTGGCTGCCTGCAAAATCAAAAGAAAAACCGCTCAAGAACTGGCTGCGCCTTTTGGTTCCCATCATAATAATGATCACCATACACGTGTTTGTTGTTTTTTTGGATGAAGATATCAACCTTACAGGTGATGTTCTTACTGTCGTCTTTGGCGGTGGCAAGTCACTCATGATCATAGTTTCCGCTTGGGCAGCCTTTGCCTTCTGCAAAGCTATAGCGGAAACAATAATCTCCTCACCGCAAATTCCCCCTCAGAGTATCAATGCAACCATACTCAGGCTAGGGTCACGAGTCGTCGGTGCTCTGATCGGTGCCATGATTATTATAAAAGGAGGTCAGCGACTTGGTATTGATATGCTCCCGCTGCTGGCTGGATTCGGTGTTGGAGGTCTGGCTGTTGCGTTGGCTGCTAAACAGACTTTTGCAAACATCATAGGCAGTCTGATTCTGCTTTTTAATAAACCGGTCAAAGTAGGTGATTTCTGTCGTTATGGTGATCAACTTGGTACGGTAGAACACATCGGGTTAATTTCGACACGCATCCGTTCTTTGGAGCGAACAGTTATTACTGTACCAAATGCAGACTTCTCTGAAATGCATTTAGATAATTTTCAATTACGCGACCAACGATTGTTCAAGACAGTTCTTCAATTACGTTACGAAACTACACCAGAACAAATGCGCTGGGTGCTAGTCAAGCTGCGTGAACTGCTCTTAAGCCACCCAATGATTTCACCTGACCCTGCCCGCGTCCGGTTTACCGGTTACGGTGCGTTTTCCAAAGACATTCTTATATTCGCTTACTTTTACTGTCAGGACCAGAACACATTTCTTGCTATTCAAGAAGATATTCTGTTGCGCATAGAAGACATCATAAATGAATCCGGTAGCGGCTTCGCCTTCCCTTCACAAACTATCTATACCTGTCGTGACGAAGGCATTAACAAAGAACAAGGCCAACAAGCTGAAGCCGAAGTTCAAGAGTGGCGCTCAAAGGATCAATTGCCTTTCCCTGATTTTGCCGAAGAACGGCTGGCAGAACTTAGAGACAGCCTTGACTATCCACCGGAAGGCTCCCAAAGCAAACGGCCTCCGAGTGGCCCGTCAACGCCATTAACCAAGGTACCCAAAAAATAATTTGCCTCACGCGTCAGACTTAATCCCCCTATTAATATAGATAAAACAGCAAATGAGGAACTGTATTGGGGGGATTGCACTGCTACGAAAAAGCGAACAACCCAGACTCCTTGTACAAAAGTTAGCATGCACTTTACGTGGAAAAACACCTCAAAAGCATTCCTATAAACATATATTCATATATCAATAATACAATCTAATTATCTGATTTAATGTTAATTTTATATTTATTTGTGATTTAATTCACAAAGTTTTACCGTAATACTCCCAAAATAAGCACTTTGCTTGTGAATTAATGTGACTTAATTCTTTATTTCAGTTTTTATTGCTGGCTATATGCCTCATTGATAATTCCAGCTTCAGAAAGCAATGAGCTCGTACACCAACATTTGGTGAACTGACTGGATCTTCACATAAAAAAACGGGAGAAGAATCATGTCCGTAGATTTTAAAGAAATGCAAGCAACTTTGATGCGCGAAATGCGCCTTTACCACTACCCGATCGCAATTAAATATTTCTACGATCAGGCAGAAGCAGACAAGTACCTCGAAGAAAACGAAGTACATGTGCCGGTTAAGCCAATGACTTTCTGTCAGTGGGAAATTGCAGCACGCATGAAAGGCCAGAATGTATACGCCACTAAAGAAATGCTCTCCTGCTCCAATGCTCATTACAGCTTCGGCTGGAAAGGTCTTGATGAAGCAGAAGTAAAAAGCCACGCAAAATACACTCGCAATCCTGAACAGGCAAAGCGTTTTGTAGAAACAAAGTCCCAGATGCCTGAAGGTATGGTTGGTATGGCTGTTATGCCGCTTGCCAACGCAACTGAGACTCCAGACGTTGTTCATTTCTATGTAGATAACATGCAGGCATACCACCTTGCTGTTGATTACATGGCAGCTACAGATACTCATCCGCTCCGCCCTGCAATTACCATGAACTCTTCTGCATGTGGTGGCTCCGTATTCTCTCATGTTGCTAATGAATTCAACATGGTTCCTGCATGCTCCGGTAGCTACAACGCAGGTAAAACAGAACGCGGTGAAATCAACGTTATGATTCCGGGCGAAAAGATGATCGCGACATACGAGCGTCTTCTCGAACGTATCGAAGAGCTTGGCAGTTCTTCCATCACCAAACCTGGCGACGGCTTCCCTGGTCAGGACGTATGCAAAAACTGTCCACTCATCATCTTCAAGAAATCTAAATAATCTTTTGTCATATACCGGAGCGGTACGCACATACCGCTCCTCCTATGGAACGCAATTTACGTGAGGAGGTACACGTGTTTTCCAACAGACGTAACTGGGTAAGCCTTACCCTACTCGCCGCAGCTATTCTGCTTGTTTTTTCTCAGCCAGCACTGGCTGACCGTCTTTCTGATGCAATTAACGCTACCCCAAAAGGTACTGGCATTGGCGAAATCAATAATTCTGCTGCTACCGGCTTCTTAGGCATTCCGGGCGCACCATCTGTTAACCTCGTGATCGGCTTCTTATGGGCGATCTGGGTTGGTTGGATTTTCTCCACTGTTGGCGCATTCGGCGGCATCATGGCTGGTGTTGGTCATATTACCATCTTCGGATTCGGTAACTACGCATCCAGCTTTAAAAAACAGTCTCCTGTTCTCAACAAACTGGTAACAGACTCCATCCGTGTTTCTAACCAGTGGCTTGTTGGTACTTCAGCCGGCATGTCTTCTTTCAACTACTACAAAATGGGTCGCCTTGTACTGCCGTTGGGTCTTTCCCTCGCAACCGGCTCCATTTTAGGTTCTTACCTTATTCCTTGGCTCACTGCAGGCCAGATCTCCCTTAAAGCGTACATCGGCTACTTCGGCCTCTTCGTACTCTTCTTGGGCTGCTACCTTCTTTACGAAACCACCCCGCGTGGTCAGGCTAACAAAAAACAGGCTAAAGAAGCAGCACGCGCTTTTGAATCCACTATTAAAGAAGAACGCTCCGGCTCTGCTGTAGATACTTCCGCACTTGGTGTAAAAGTAGTTTCTTTCTCTCCAACCAAATGCGTATTCACCTTCTACGGTGTTGAATTCTCCTTTAACCCACTCGTACCTGTATGTGGCGGTTTTGTTATCGCTGGTCTTGCTTCCTTCCTCGGTGTAGGCGGCGGCTTCCTTCTGGTACCATTCCTTACAAGTGTTGCCGGTCTTCCTATGTACCTCGTTGCTGGTACTTCTGCACTGGCAGTACTCGTCGGTATGACCACCTCTATCTTCACTTACATGGTAGTTAAAGACACCCCAGTATTCTGGCCTCTCATCGGCGTAGAACTCCTTGGTGTACTCGTAGGTTCCTTTATCGGCCCACGTACCTCCAAGTACATCCCGGAAGTATGGCTCAAACGCCTCTTCATCTTCCTCGCCTTCTACGTTGGTATCCGTTACGCATCTAAAGGCTTCCTTGGAATGAGCCTTCTCCCTCCATTCTAGCCCACGCACACAGCATCTTTCAGGGATGGAGCAACTATGCTCCATCCCTGACATAAACAACAATCTGCACTATTGCAGATTGATACATTTTTTTTTTGAGAGGTAACGCATGGATATGCAGAGTATTTTTTTCGCACTCGATCCCTTCTTTATTGCCCCCTACCGCTGGATCAGTAATCCGGAGATGGCAGTTTGGATGGGTTCTATCGTGTTAGGTCTCTGGTGCGTTTTTGCAGGAGAAATTTCTTCCATCTTCATTTATCATGTTAACAGAGCCTACTATGCAAAGCTCAACGCGAAGATGGTACGCATGCACAACCTCTCTATTGAAGCCATCAAGCAAAAAGACAAAGCTAACTTTAAGGCCGCCAATACTTGGGCAAACGAATACTTCGGTAAAGTATTCTTCGCGCAAGCCGCTTTTTTCGCGGTTTCCTTATGGCCAGTTCCTTTTGCTCTTGGCTGGATGCAGACCCGCTTCACCGGTGTTGACATTGTGAGCTTTCCTATGCTCTCTGTTGACTTTGACAAGTTCAGCCTTACAAACCTAAGTACAGATTTTATATCTTCTACCACGGTGTCTTTGGGATATGCATTTGTGCTTCTTACCAGCTATATTGCTTTACGTTATACATTGTATAAGACACGTAAATATATTCCTTTCCTTCGCAATATCGAAGCTATGCGCGAAGAAGATGCTGAGCTTATCAACCAAATCAAATCATGGGACGAGCTTAACACATCTGCTCCGGTGACTGAAGCAATGCAACAACCACAAGAAGACACCGCGACAGCAGGATAACCATCCTTATCAAAAAACGAATAGAGTTCTGTTCTGTTATGGGGTTGTCACTTGAAACATCAATCGTTGCGTGTATTTTTTTTAGCATTCCTAGTCTGCACCTCCGTATTATTACAAGGGTGTGGTGAAGACGTACCCGTTGTCAAAGTCGATTTTTCAAAACGGGAATCTGTTAAAGTTCCAGTTCCGGAACCTGCAATAACCTACGCTTATTTACCTCAATATTCACACGAAGTTTCTTACGCCCGTCACAATCCACTCATCCAATACCTTACAAAAGAAACAGGATTGCCCATGCGTCAGGTCTTTCCTGACACTTTCGCAGAGCATGTCCGCATGGTGCAGAGTGGTGAAATTGATATTTCGTTCTCTAACCCCGTTGTCTACGTCCAGCTAGCTCAGATGGGCTCAACCGCGTTTGCGCGCATAAAGGAACCGGACGGGCGTCCCACATTCCGCGGTCAAATTATTGTACACGCACA
This sequence comes from Halodesulfovibrio aestuarii DSM 17919 = ATCC 29578, assembly GCF_000384815.1. NCBI lineage: Bacteria > Pseudomonadati > Thermodesulfobacteriota > Desulfovibrionia > Desulfovibrionales > Desulfovibrionaceae > Halodesulfovibrio > Halodesulfovibrio aestuarii. Next base: position 58,524 of record NZ_ARQF01000021.1, on the reverse strand, counting down.
GAACAAAGCTATTCAAACACTTAAAGACGTAATCGGAAAACGCTGGATGGCGGTAGATCCTCACTCTGCTGGGGGCTATCTTTATGCGCTTGGATACTTTTTAGATCACGGCATACACGCCCATGACTTCAGTGAAATTGCATTTGCCCCCGGCCCCGGTGGCAAACAGGAAAAAGCCGCACTCGCGGTCTACGCCGGAAAATGTGATGTTGCTTCTGTTCGTGAAGGCGCACTCGACACCGTAAAAGATAAAATAAACTTGCAGGACATTCGTGTACTGGCAGTGACTCCAGAATACCCGGGGTGGGTATATTCTGCCAGAAGAGGCATGGATAAAGAGATTGTTTCAAAGATTGCTGAGGCTATGTTCAAGCTATCCATGGACAACCCTACAGAAGCCGCAATTCTTACAAACGCACGTACAAGCGGTATCATTCCGGCCACAGATTCCGACTATGATGCTGTTCGTACTCTTATTCAGAAAGTTGAAGCTGACAAAATCACATCAACATTTCCGTCCATACCTTTACTACCAGCGCAGCGGGTGACCCATGCTAAATAGATTAAGCAGGATGCGTTTTCGTACTAAACTTAACGCGGGAATGAGTATAATCATCATTTCCCTTTCACTTATGCTTGCTGTTGTGGTTACCCAGATCGCAGCAAACTCGCTCGTTCACGAAACTAAACGGCGCGGACAAGTTCTGGCAGATAACATTGCGCTACGGACAACCAGCTCCATGCTTTCCGGCGATCTTTTACAGATGAAGGAAATGGTGGATGAACTGCGCACTGTCGATAAAGATGTTGCGTATGCATTTCTCATAAACAGCAATAGCCAAATTCTGGCCCACACGTTCACAAACGGTTTTCCGATTGATTTAAAACACGCCAACGTCATTACCGATGATGCAAAGCCCTCCATCAAACTTGTCGATACAGGTTCTGATAAATTTTATGACTTTGCAGTACCAGTAACAGCAGGTGGACTCGTTATCGGGCAGGCACGTCTGGGGCTATCCAGAAGTCAGGTGCAAAGCGTAGTTAATGGACTCATTTTCACCATCTCTATTGTTACCGGCATCACCCTTATCATCAGCCTTGCCATCTCAACACAGTTCGCTCACAAGATTACTTACCGGCTCGGTATGCTCGGACAATATGCCGAAAGCATTGTACGTGGAGAGCTAAAGCTTAATCAGACATCCGGTCTCAACAGAAACTGCTGGGAAATCTACAAGTGCGACCAAGAGGACTGCCCTGCGTACGGAAACACTGAGCAAAGATGCTGGCAATTTGGTGAAACGCTGTGCACTAACTACTGCAGTAACAAGTCTGCACGGGATTTGAACAACTGCGAAGAGTGCCCTGTTTTTGCTAAAAATTCCGGTGACGAAATTCATGAGCTTGCAGAAACGTTTGACGTTATGTCTCTTTCATTGCGAGGCCACATTGCAGAACTGGAAGAAGCAAAAAACGATTTGACCCAGCAGCAGGAGATTTTACGGACAATCTTTGAATCCAGTCCTGATCAGTTGTCCTTAATAGACAAGAACGGCACATACATTTCCGTCAATCAGGCATTTGCATCATTTGTAAAGAAACCCAAAGAAAAAATTGTTGGCAAAAAAGAGTATGAAATTCAATCGCTCCTGAATACTGCCAATACTCTTCAAGAAACACAGCAGATAATCAGCACTAGCAAGCCCGTTAACCGCGAGGTGCGCATCGTTCTGGAAGACGGTTCCCGTAAGTGGTTTAACGTATTAAAAGTACCTGTTCATGATGAACATAAAGAATCCATCGGGGTACTCGGTACAGCCCGCGACATTACCAATGTAAAAGACTACCAGAACCAACTCATACATTCACAAAAACTTGAATCTATTGGCAAACTTGCAGGCGGTGTTGCTCACGAAATTAATACGCCTCTCGGGATTATCCTCGGATACTCACAGCTTTTGCAGGAAGATTTTCCTGAAGACGAGCAGGTACATAAAGATTTGGTCATAGTTGAAAAACAAGCTAAGTTCTGCCGTAAGATTGTCGCAGACCTGCTTAATTTTTCACGCCAGACAAAAAGTGAAAAGAAAGAAATGTGCTTCAACAACTCCATCATGGAAGTTGTTCAACTTGTACGGCATGCTTTTAAGCTTGATAATGTAAAAATTATTCCGCATCTGGACGACAGACTTCCTATTATTTACGGAAATCCTGAGCAATTAAAACAGGTCTGGATGAACCTTATGTCTAATGCTATTGAAGCAATAGGACATAACGGTGTGATCAATATCCGCACAGAACTGGATATTAATAAAGGAACCATCTCTGCATGGTTTACGGATTCCGGTTCAGGCATAGCAACAAATGACATCGACTCTATTTTTGACCCATTCTTCAGCACAAAGCCTGTGGGAAAAGGAACGGGACTAGGTCTTTCTGTATCATTTGGCATTATTAAGGATCATGGCGGACGAATTTTTGCTATCAGTCCGGCTCCTAAACAATTATTGGAAGATGGTGCTACCCGCACAGAAAACTGGGGACCGGGAACAACCTTTAAAGTTGTTCTCCCATTAGATGAAATTGGATACGAATAATATAGCTGAAACATGCAACGCGTAGACCACGCTATTCAAGATATGCTGTCAACGGACTGTGTATTTGTGCGATCGTCATAGCGCGTCGGAATTCAGTTTGAGCAGCAGGAAACACCCTGCTGCCTACGCTTACCTTATGATACAAGGAAATAGCTATGGCAAAAATCATGGTGCTTGATGATGTTATCGACGCAGGCATTCTTATCAAGCGAATTTTAGAGCGCAAGGGACATTCCGTTCAGGTTTTTACCGACGAAGATGAAGCCCTGACCTTTGCCCAGAATGATACACCAGACCTCGCAATTCTAGACATTAAGCTACGCAAAATGACCGGAGTAGAAGTTCTGGCAGAGCTCAAAGCACGCTCACCCGAAACACAGGTCATCATGCTTACAGGGTATCCAACGTTGGAAACCGCTCGTGAATCTCTCAAACTTGGTGCTAACGAATACTGTGTAAAGCCAATTGATAAAGAGGAACTGGAAAATAAAGTACAGGAAGTACTCGCTGCAATTGTATAAGCAACGTGGGTACGTTCTGTAGAACGGGCAAACATTCTGGATGCTCCCAACCAGCTCCATCATGCCTTGAACAGCTCTTATTATCTCTACAGAGTTTTTCAACTTTGCCCGTTCTCTAATCAAATATTTCCGGCACACTGTACGTATAGTTGTGCCCTTACTCCTATATCTCGGCTTGATTTTTAACTTACACAGAGTTCAGAGGGATTATGTTTATCACAGAGCTGTTTAAGCACTGGACATTCCGGGCATTTGCTCCGGGCACACTTTTGCGCACAAAATACAATGCCTTCAAAGAACTCCTTAAACTCGACGAACGCTGTCTGGAGCACATAGCTGATCTGGAAGAAATCCACTATGGTCGCGAGCAAGCAGACTGGACACGCGTGGTATGGCTAACTGAAGAACTCGGACGCGATATCCGTAGCCTTATCGAACAACTACAGATTATGAGTCCTGTGAAATACATGGACTTGCAAGACTACGCGACAAAACTCAACTTCTATGTTCGCATGGGAGTAAGTGTAGAAAATCCACGGATTGAGCCACCGTTTGTTTTCACCCTCCCCGAAGCAACCAAAATGCTCGAAGCTGCAGGTGGCAAGGCGGCAAACCTTGCACGCATCAGCTTCGAAAGAGACATCAACCTTCTTCCAGCACGCGTTATCTCTGCCCATGCGTACCACTATTTTATAGAGGCGAACGACCTGCGGGAAGAACTGGATAAGCGCCTGAGTGTCATTTCCCTTACAGATGCCGTTACACTGGATGAACTTGCATATGAAATGCAGGAGCTTATTCTACAGGCAGATATGCCTGACCCTATTGCCAATGAGATTGAAATTGCTGCTCTCGAACTTGGTAAAAACGGCGTCAAACTTGCTGTACGTTCCAGTGCCGTTGCAGAAGACGGAGTAGCCTCCTTTGCCGGACAATATTCATCCATCCTTGATGTGGCACCAGCCAATATTATTCAGGCATGGAAAGAAGTTGTAGCTTCCAAGTACACTCCCCGTGCTATTGCGTACCGTATTATGAACGGTCTTGCCGACACAGAAACATCGATGGCGGTTCTTATTATGCCAATGGTAGATGCTGTATGCTCCGGCGTTGCCTACTCAACCGCACCTGCTGAACATGCAGCTCATTTGAATGAACCTGCAATTGCAGTATATGCAACTTCGGGTATTGGCGAAAAGTTAGTTTCCGGCTCTATCACAGCCCAGACAACCTTCATCAGCAAGGCAGCCAAGCCACGCATTATGGAGAAACCGTCGCACAGTGTTGTGCCTACACCTACACTCAAACGCATTGCCGCACAGGCGCAGCAGCTAGAAGCTTTTTTTGGAGAACCGCAGGATGTTGAATGGGTTGTAGACCACCGCAGCAGAATTTTTATTGTACAAAGCAGACCGATACCGCAGAGCAGACGAACACAACCGACTGAGTGCCCAGCGCACGATTTACGCGCACTTGATACTAACCATGAATGTGCCTCAATGGGAATTGCCAGCGGAAAAGTGCGCGTTGTCGCAAACTGTCAGGACATTACAGAACTGCCGCACGGAACAATTCTTGTGACACGGGGACTGGGGCCGGTACTGACCCGGGTTATCCATCGACTGAACGGTGTGATCGCAGAGCGCGGCAGTGCTGCGAGCCATTTTGCCTCCGTTGCGCGCGAATTTAACGTCCCAGTACTTTGTGGTGTCGCAGATGCATGTTCACGGTATACCAACGACCAGCTTGTAACAGTAGATGGTACTACAGGCTCTGTCTTCGACGGCATCCTTCCGGAATGCAATCAAGAAAACGAAGCACCCCAACAAGGAGTCATCCCTCGCCTTGGCAAAGTTCTGCCACGCATTGCACGGTTGACGTTGCTCGATCCAGAGTCTGAGTCGTTTGCCCCGGAATACTGTAAGTCTCTCCATGATCTTGTACGGTTCGTGCATGAAAAAGGCGTAGAGGAAATGTTCTCTCTTGTAGACAAATCCAGCAGGGGACTTTCCGGCTCGCGCAAACTTCAAACACATCTGCCGCTCAGTATGTATGTACTGAACCTTGATAAGGGGCTCTTCCATTCAGCCGCCGGCAAAAAGGAAGTAGAACAAAGCGACATTGCATCCGTTCCTATGTGGGCATTCTGGTTCGGTCTTTCTTCTGAACTGGTCACATGGCATGACGCACTCCCGCACTTTGACTGGGAACACTTTGACAAAGTCAGCGCAGGAATCATATCAAAAGACTCCCCGCTGCTGGCAAGCTACGCTATTATTTCGGACAAATACATGCATGCGATGATGCGCTTCGGCTACCACTTTTCAGTCGTGGATTGCATGTGCGGTGACAAAGACAGGCAGAACTATATCCGCTTCCGATTTATGGGTGGTGGTGGCAAATCTCATCAGCGTACCTTACGGTTAGATTTTATTGAGCGTATTCTTTCAAAGAACAACTTTTCCATTGAACGCAAAGGGGACATGCTCAACGCGCGTCACGGAATGGAAGAAGAGCATATCATTCAGCAGCGTCTTGCCTTGCTCGGTTTGCTTCTTGCCAAAACCCGTATGCTCGACATGCGTCTTGAAGAGACAAGTGACCTTGATTCCCTTGAAAAAGAATTTACACGTGACTTAGGGAGCCTTACCTATTGATTGACCCGCGCCCGATTTTTGCTCGCATACGTTCCAGCGCTTCGCACATCGCCTCCTGCATGCTGCAAGCCGTCACGTATACGGCGCCTCCCAGTGCGTCCGATCATTCAACTTTTCCGGTGCACTGGGTTTCCTCACGTCTTGCGCTTGGCCCTGCGCCCAGCACAAAACGACATTTTGCAGCAATCAAAGAACAAAAAATATCCTGTATTCTTAACCTGTGCGCAGAAATGAAAGATTTGCCCGGACTGGAAGAAGACGCTGGATTTGAGGTCTATTTTCTTCCTATTGAAGACGAAGAAGCACCGGAACTGGAACAACTCGACAAAGCCCTCGATTGGCTTGATGAGCAATTGTTCCTTGGCAAACATGCTTACATTCATTGCAGACACGGAATCGGGCGTACGGGAACGGTATTTAATGCCTACCTTCTTCGCAGAGGGTTAGGACACAAACGTGCAGCAAAAATGCTGAACAAACTGCGGGCTGAACCAACGAATTTTAAGCAGTGGCGTACCATACGAAAATATGGAGCACAAAATGCCCCGCTTAAAGTAAAAACACCTACTCTTGAGTTTGGTGAGGATACCGCTGAATCACTTGCGCCTTTTTTAGCAGACTACCATCATCTGCAAGAAACCATTGATGATCAACTACAGTTGCATCATGCAGACTCGGTGTGCGGCAAATTGGACAATACGTGTTGTTACACATGTGTGCCTCTCACGCTTATAGAATCACTGGCACTCGCAACACATCTTAACACCTCCATTGCAAGTACTGTCCGTACCGATATCATCAAACACGCCGCTGATGCCGTACGATACGAAAAAGAAAATGCCGAAGGGCTTTCCGGCACGTTCTGTCTGTACAAGACAGCCATACGCTGCCCACTTCTACAAAACGGCACGTGCCTTCTGTATGAATACCGGCCTCTACGCTGTCGTCTCTCCGGCATTACTCCGGAGTTAGAGGCAAAGACATGGGAAGATATTCTCCATACACCGCTCGAACATCTATCATCACAGGTCTACTTAAACCTGACAGGCACCCTGCCAGACCATACAGTACTCATGTTCACCATTCCTGAAGTCCTCTCCGGAAAATACGTGCAACGCCTTTTTTCCTTTTTGAAAGCTGCAAGATAGTCTGTCTACATTTATTCCACGAGTAGCAATTGCGATGCCTTTTTTTGTATTTTGTTGGTTCTCTTGACTGCGACTAGTCGAGCCTACAACTCAAAAAATAAATCCCCGACTCCGCGCCATTTCGTACTATAAACGGTACAATCTTTTCAAAATAATGCTGCACCCCAAAACACAATGCAAATAACATACTGTTATTATTAGCTTTAGATCGTGACAAAATTCATTATCTATTTCTCCCTTGTACAAAACAAAACTGTTTTGCTATTTGAGTCCCTTACTACAAACAAAACGTAAACTTATGCACGTACCATCATAGATTGGAGTCAAACATGGCAACATTACCTGCAAGCGCACTTATTCAGCGCGATAAAGAAACATACCAGATCCGTCTCACTCCACCATCCGGTGTTGTAACAGCAGACGAACTTCGCCAACTCGCAGACGTAGCAGACAAGTACGATGTACCTCTTCTTAAAATTACTTCCGGTCAGCGCATTGCTCTCATAGGTCTTAACGAAGAAGACATGGCTAATGCTGCTGAAGAAGTACCATTCCGCGTTGGTGGTCACTATATTCAAGCTTGCCCCGGTACTGACTGGTGTAAAATGGGACAGAGCGATGCCTTAGGACTTGGTAAAGCTCTTAACGAAAAAATCGGTACACTCAAAACTGCTGCTAAAATCAAAGTTGGCGTTTCCGGTTGCCCTATCAGCTGTTCCGAAAGCCATATCCGCGACATTGGTTTCATTGGCAGCAAAAGCGGCTGGACCATGGTAATCGGTGGTAATTCCGGTTCCCGTCCACGCATCGCCGATACTCTTGCTGACAAACTTACCACAGAGGATGCTCTCGACCTGCTTGATCGTTTCCTTGCCCATTACAACGAAACGGCTAAAAAGAAACAGCGCGTAGCACGCTATGTAGAAGAACACGGTATCGAAGCAATCCGCGAAGCTTTGGGCGTCTAAGCTCCCAAGCAGATTTTCAAAAAAAAACGGATGTTCTATCACTAGAACATCCGTTTTTTTTTTATAAAAAAGTACGCGAAGTAGTATATTAGCCTTAGTAAGCCGGCGGTTACTGGTATGCTAAAAATATTCTTATTATTTAAAAATCATAACTACACGCTTCGTCGGCAATTTGTTACATAGTGCAAGCACGCATATTCCTACGAATTCATATGCACTGTGGTATGAATTGTACCGTCTGGTAACACATACGCATGCGCCATATGATCTGTATTGTGATACACTCCGTAGTTGCCCTCTTTATCCAACAGGATAATTCCCGCATGGCCCTGCACACGTCGATACAACATATTGATCACTTCAACCGCCGCAGCAGAGGCATCACGCTGACTTAGATATTCACATGCTTTAGAACACATAAGCGTGCGAATAATCCCCTCTCCAAAACCTGTACATGAGGCCCCGCCAAGTTCGTTATCTGCATAGACTCCAGCTCCGCAGATTGGAGAATCTCCGACACGCCCCGGTAGCTTATAGGGCGTACCGCCTGTAGACGTTGATGCTGCAATGTTGCCGTCTTTATCGATCGCAACTGCGCCCACGGTTCCTTTCGGCCTCGGAGCAAAGGCATCATGCGTTGAATACCCGTCCTGACTGCGAAGTTTTTCGTACAGCTGCAGTTCCCGTTCAACAAACAGATCACGCGGATCGCATTCTGCAAGTCCCTGTTCTCGGGCAAAACGCTCAGCACCTTCACCGATTAAAAAACAAAATTCTGTTTCCAGAACTTTGCGAGCGATATCTACCGGCGTCATAAAACGACGTACACCGGCAACTGCGCCAAAATTTAAATCCTTGCCATCCATAATGGATGCATCAAGCTCTATCTGTCCGTCAGCATTCAAGACCGCCCCGCGGCCTGCATCAAACGTATCGTCCTGTTCCAGAACATTAATCGCAGTCTGAACAGCGTCAAGGGCGCTCACTCCTTTCAACAACAGTGGATAGGCCGCTTCAACAGCATTGCGGCATCCGTCACGGTGAGCCTGCTTTCGATCGTCCGGAATTGTCCATGCACCACCGTGAACAATAATTTTCGGTTCCATTGCTTTCTCACCTGTTTTTTTATCGGTAATGCCTCCGTCGGGCAGAGCGCCGCGCTACAACCCGCAAAGGAGGTTACCCCCCCTTTGACCCCGAATAGGGAAATTTATCGCCTTACGAACTTATCACCTGTACTCGTACAAAAAAATAGGTGCAAGAACTTCTGAGGTGAAAAAAGCTACAGGCATCTCCAGCTATCTCCCCCCTTGATACTTCAGACACAATGCACCGAGCGGCGGAAGCGTCAGTTCTATATAGCCTTCGCCACCAAAATCGTCAGGGCATGTTTCGATCGGTGCAATATTTCCTACGTTGGATCCACCATAATACATACTGTCGCTATTAAGCACTTCTTTCCAAACGCCACTTTTGGGACTGGCAACACGATAATGGTTCCGCACTACAGGTGTAAAATTAAATATCCAGAACAAAGGCGCACCATCACCACCCATACGAACAAAACTGATGATGGATGCACCATAATCAGAAAAATCGACCCATTTGAAACCGGTCCAACTAAAATCATCTTTATGCATGGCTTCTTCAGTTGTGAGCATATGATTCAGATCACGTACGAGGGCACGAATGCCATCATGTGCCGGAAACTGTAAAAGACACCAATCAAGCTCTTCACGAGGATTCCATTCGTTCCACTGCCCGAACTCACTGCCCATAAAAATCATTTTTTTACCGGGATGAGCCCACATATACGAGTACAGAAGCCGAAGATTTGCTTGCTTTTGCCATACATCACCGCTCATTTTACTAAGTATCGTTCCTTTTCCGTGTACGACTTCATCGTGGGAAAGCGGGAGTACAAAGTTCTCACTAAAGGCATAGAGCATGCTGAAGGTGAGACTGTTATGATTGTAACTTCGATAAATTGGATCTGTTGAAAAGTAGCTGAGACTATCGCTCATCCAACCCATATTCCATTTGAAGGTAAAGCCGAGCCCGCCTGTATAGAGGGGACGAGAGACGCCCGGCCACGAAGTAGACTCTTCTGCGATCATGACCACACCGGGAAACTGCTCGTGCGCAACGCGATTAAGTTCACGTAAAAAATCTACGGCATCCAGATTTTCACGCCCACCGTATTTATTCGGGCGCCACTGCCCTTCCTTTCGGGAGTAATCAAGATACAGCATAGAAGCGACGGCATCTATACGAAGCCCGTCTATATGAAATTCATGCAACCAATAAAGAGCATTTGCGAACAGAAAATTACGAACCTCATGTCGTCCGTAATTAAATATGTACGTTCCCCAGTCGGGGTGCTCGCCTAACTGTGGGTCTAAATGTTCGTAAAGGGCACTGCCGTCAAACCGCCCTAGACACCAGTCATCTTTAGGGAAGTGCGCTGGCACCCAATCAAGAAAAACGCCGATACCTGCGTTATGTAAGGCATCAACAAAACCCTTAAACTCTTCAGGCGTGCCATGACGTGATGTGGGAGCAAAATAATTACTGGTTTGATATCCCCACGATTCATCAAGAGGATGCTCCGCTACAGGGAGTAATTCAACATGGGTAAACCCCATGTCTTTTACGTACTCAATAAGCAGTTCCGCAAGTTTCCCATATCGAAGGAATCCGTTGCTTTCCGGATCATGATCACGACACCAGGAGCCAAGATGTACTTCATAAATGGAAATGGGCTTATCAAGTGGAGGCCCCTGCTGACGACGGGCTTCCATCCATACATCATCTGTCCATGTATGGTTATCTAAATCCCAAGTACGGGAGGCAATACCGGGGCGCAGTTCACAATAAAAAGCCAGAGGGTCTGCTTTATATACATCCCGCCCATCACTACCTACAATACTGTATTTGTATAGCTCTCCTTTCTCAACGCCAGCAATGAACGCAGCCCAGACACCCGAGACTCCCACGGGATACAAGGGAAGTTCTCTAAAATGCCATCTATTAAAGTCACCGGCCACGTGTACTTCGCGTGCATTGGGTGCCCACACCGCAAAACGATAGCCTTTCTTACCATCCATCTCGGCAGGGTGCGCGCCAAGAAACCGGTATAAATGCCAATGTGTCCCTTCTCCGAATAAATGCAAATCGAACGGCTCAAAAAATGCTGGAACGCTTTTCAAAGTACCCCTCATTATATGCTCCACGGTTCTCTACAGTTACATGCGTAAACCAAGTTCTTTGTACAAAGCTGCATACTCATCTGCAGAGCTGTCCCAAGAGAATTCCTCTGCCATGGCTCGTCCAATAATTCTACGAAACTCACGAGGATTATTTTCCCATACATCTATGGCATCTGTAATCGAATCTATAAATGCTCCGCTGTTTATATTCTCAAAGGTGAATCCTGTCGCATGTGGATGCGGCCACGAAACAATAGTATCATGCAATCCGCCAACAGCACTTGCAACAGGCACAGTCCCAAACCGCAAGGCATACAACTGTGTTAACCCGCACGGTTCATAGGTGGAAGGCATAAGGAAAATATCCGAAGCTGCTTGTATTTTATGTGCCAGCTCTTCCGTGTAATCCACAATCGTGCACATATGTTTGGGATACGTTTCCATGAAGTTAAGAAGAGTGGCTTCCCGTTCCAGATCACCTTCACCAAGCACAACCAGTCCTACGTTTTTTTCCATAAGTTGAGGAATAACATCTATCAGCATGTTTACCCCTTTCTGCTCACGAAGCCGCCCGATAAAGCCAAACATCGGACGCTTCTTGAGCGCAGAATCGAGGCCAAGTTCTTCTATCAAACAACTTTTACACGCACGTTTTCCCCTGACATTATTGCTGGTATAGGTCTTAGGCAGATATTTATTCTCTTCCGGATTCCAAACTCCATAATCAGCACCGTTCAAAATCCCATGCAAACGGTCTTTTCGTCCCATCAAAACATTGTGCAGATCACAACCAAACTGACGCGTTAATATCTCTTTAGAATAATTTGGAGAAACAGTTGTGATTTTATCCGCATACGAAATTCCCGCTTTCATAAAATTAAAATCACCATAAAACTCAACTCCATGCATCGACCATGCAGATGGAGGAAGCCCGCAATTCTCGAACAAACGGGAAGCAAAGCGCCCCTGAAAGGCTAAATTATGAATAGTAAAGACGGAGCGAGTATCTTCCCAGAACGGGTCACTCATACGTGAGTAATGAAGATAGGCAGGCGAAAGCGCCGCCTGCCAATCGTGCGCATGAATAATTTGCGGTGCGTTTTCAAACCGTTCCATCAAGCTTTGCGCAGCCCTGTTAAAAAAGATAAAGCGCTCTGCATTATCAAAAAAATCTCCCCGATGATCACAATAATAAAAACGCCTGTCGAAATATTCACTACGGTGAATAAAATAGACATGCATCCCTTTATAATCGGCTTGATACACATCAGCAGTAATAGGCTCCCATGGATACCCAACCTGAAGATCTGACCATGCAAGACGAATATCGTACTCAGCGGTACCTATTCTGCCGTAAAATGGAGTTATAACCGCTGTGTTAATTCCTTTATTATGTAAAGCCAAAGGTAACGCACCCAACACATCACCAAGACCACCTGTTTTAGAAAAAGGAAACATTTCAGATGCAATAAATACTACGTCTGCCCCCACACTAAACTCCTCGTTAGTTTTCGTATTGAAAGGCCGACATCCGTGTAAATGTCGACCTGTAACGAAGATAGCGCACCTACTTTTTTCAGGACATTATTTATCGTTTCGGGCTTATTACTTGTTCAATCTTTTAAGACGGTTTGCAAAATCTGCCACAATCAGATTGTGGTCAAAGACTATGTGCGGCAAGGCTTCCAGAGGAAAGAACCGTGCATTTTGTGCATCATCCCCTGCGGTTAACATCGAAACATCATTTGCCACAGCACTATACGCAACACTCATAGTGTGGTGTCTTGGGTCCCTCGTTGGGTCGGAATACACACCAATGAGTTCTGTTAGAACCACATCCAGATTTGTCTCTTCTTTTGCCTCACGAATTGCAGCGGCCTCACAGGTTTCACCATAATCAATAAAGCCGCCGGGCAAAGCCCATCCATGAGGTTCGTTGGCGCGCTCTATCAGTACAACGCCTCTTATGGGATCATAAATAACAATATCAACTGTCGGTGCTGGATTACGGTACATGGTGACAGGCGCAGAACAATTAGGACACGGTATATCGTGCGTTATACTCATAAGTCTCTCTCCTTTCTTACATAACATGATCATATGTATATTCTTGTGTGACAAGTTTAGGAAGTACAACAAAAAAGCACCTCTCTGACCACTAGAGAGGCGCTTTTAAAAAAAAGAAGGATATGAAATGTTTTGCACAAAAGATGCCACTTTATCTTAGATCATCTTAGAATCTTCCTAGACTTTGGTAACCGTAGCATTCCCAATATACACAAAAAAAATCACACCCTGCATTTTGTCAAAAGATTTGAACCAGTCTCAAGAGAGGCCGATAATAGTGCAAAAAACTTTTTACTCTCAGCATGGTATACGACCAGAGAGTGTTCTTTGCTTTTTGCCATTCTTAAGTATATCTCTAGAAAATTACGCACCAGCCACACGCGGTACAACCGCAAGGCCTGATGTGCGCAACTCAATACCGGAAACAGCGCCATTGCGGACAATGCTTACTGCACGGGGCCCTACGATCTCGATAAGAGTTGATGGTAACCCGCCAGCCGGAGCCGGTTCAAGATTCACCACGCCAGCTACATTCTCTAAGAGCTCAGGATCAATTTCTGATGCGGCAATCACGGCCGGACGCCCACTCAGATTGGCACTGGTAGAAACAAGCGGCACTCCTGCCTCAAGACACAATTGCTGCGCTACAGGATGCGGCGTAACACGAACTGCGACCCTGCCTGTTTCGCCGGTAAGTACAGGGGAAATGCGGTCAGATGCAGTCACAAGAATAGATAATGAACCGGGCCAGAAGCGGTTTGCCAGCGCCTGCACGATTTCAGACGTTACTTCTGTTACCAGCGGTAATTGCTCCATGCTGCCGATAAGTACCGGTAACGGCATGGAGTCTGAACGCTTCTTAACCTTGTATACAGATTCTACTGCAAGCGGGTCGAGCGCGTTACAACCCACAGCGTAAAATGTTTCGGTGGGATAACAAATAACTTCACCCTGTTTAAGGGCTGCTACTGCTTCGGAAATGCTAAATGTTGATATAGTCATAAAACTACCTCTATCCTTTTCATTGAGAAACTGCCCATTACACGATACACAGGCAGCCAATACGGATTATCAACCCGAATATATCTCCAATGATGGAGTACCTACATGATTCAGCTTAAAATTGTTGCCGTGGGCAAAATTAAAGAACGCTTCTGGGCAGATGCAGCAGATCACTACATTACCCGCTTGAAGCGCAGTTATAAATTTCAAGAGATCACCGTTAAAGACGGCAACGCAAAAATGAAGCCGCTCGAACGTAACAACGAAGAAGGCAAACGGATTCTCGCTGCCCTCGCCCCCACAGATATACCTATCTGTATGGATGAGCACGGAAAAACATACACCTCTGTAAAATTTTCCCAGATGCTTGACCGAATCAGCATGGACAACAACCGCACCCCGACACTCATTATCGGCGGTGCGTTCGGACTGTCACAAGAAGTACTGAAAAAATGCCAATACAAAATCAGTCTGTCGCCCATGACCTTTACTCACGAGATGGCACGTGTCGTTCTCTACGAACAACTCTATCGTGCAGATGCTATCCTTCGCGGTAGCCCCTATCATCACGTTGAAATTAAATAAGTAGAATACACTAATTCTTATCGCGCTGTTTCACCTGCCCCTACAGGTGCCCAGCCTAAATAAAAGCAAGGAGAAGACCATGGCTGCCCTACATTTAAAATACCTTCAGGAACTCGAAGAATACATGACATCCGGCCACATGCAGGAAGACTTTGAATGCTCTCCTGAAGAACGCCGTCTCGAAATGCTTGAGTTCCTCGAAACGCTTATGGATGTAGCCGAAGTAGCGGACGAAACCGCAACCAAGCTTATCTTTAAAAATTCTCAGCTCGGCGCCTTAACCGGCACTAAGTAAGTTCACAAAAAATACGTCTGCGAAAGATTTCGGCGCCCATGCAGTGCTTGCCCAATCAGGCCAGAGACCCTTTTTGAAAAAAGGCTTCTATGAACTCTTCAAAACCTTTTACCTACGAGTTTAGCCCGTTACTTTCGTAACCTCACGGCGTATGCTCGACTACATTTTGCAAAATAAAAAGGCTGTCCTTTTCACAAGGTACAGCCTTTTTTAACTTTTACGCACTGAGATATAAGAACATCTCACAAGCTCAACGGTTACGCTTTGACCAGCGACCAAAAGAATCTGGTATCCTTGCCAACTTTATATGAAATTTCTTTTTCAACGTTCCAGCCTTCCGTAAGGTCGCTTGGCACTGATTCAAGAGCGAGGACAACAATCCGCCCCTGATCCTTTATCTTTGGGCCTACGAGATCGAGAAGTTTTTTCCATGGCATAAAGGCTCGGCTGAGCATGAGGTCTGCCGGTTCATGTTCTTCCATGAAGTCTTCCACACGCCCCTTGTATACAGTTGTATTAGAGATTCCCAGCCGCTTCACAGTTTGTTCCATAAACATGGTGCGTTTTTCACGCACATCAACAAGGTAATATTCCCCCTCATGCCACAAGGCCCGAAGCGGAATGCCGGGAAGTCCGGCCCCTGCACCAAAATCCCATGTAACTGGTGTTGATGGAAGTGACAAGGAACGCAAAAACTTGTTAAGATGTAAGCTGTCGATAATAAGGATAGTAAGAGCATCCTGCCATGAGTATGGTCCCACAAGATTCATGACCTTGTTCCACTTCATGACAAGATTGAGGTACCCTGTTAGGGCCTCGAGTTCTGACTCAGATGGTGTAAAACCTTCTCGCTTAAGCAGTCGGGCTACATCAGCAACAGTTGGAGAATCATTTTTCTTCACGGTATCTATCCTTACTTGCTAACGACATAACATATACAAAAGTTCTGTGCCGCCTTAGTGGTGTTCACTACGGGCTACGTGGTACTGTACCTTGTCTTCTCTTGCAAGAGAAACTGAGATAGCCTATTAGGCTGTACCAAGCGACTTATAAAAAATGAATCAAACAAAAATGTGAGCATAGTTATGACAATGAACACCGATATAGCTGTTCTCTTTCCGGGACAGGGCTCGCAGGAGCCGAACATGGGACGTGATGTTGCAGAAACAAATGCAGACGTCATGTCTTTATGGAAAAAAGCTGAAAAAATCAGCGGCATTGATCTCCGCGGAATATACTGGGATGGCGACGAAGCCGCCATGGCAGATACCCGTAACTTGCAGCCTGCGCTTACTCTCGTAAACATCGGCCTGTGGATTGAAGCTTCCGGCTCATTACGTCCTACTTGCATGGCTGGTCATTCTTTAGGTGAATTCAGCGCACTTGCTGCTTCCGAGGCTCTTTCCGTTGAAGCTGTTCTTGAAGCTGTCTCCTTACGTGGCCGCCTTATGGCAGAAGCTGACCCAAGCGGCAGCGGCGCAATGGCTGCTGCAATGAAAATGAAGCTTGAAGCTGTTGAGGCTGTTGTTGCAGAAGTTGCAGAATCTACAGGGGAAATGATTCGCATTGCTAACTACAACACACCGGGTCAGTTTGTTCTTTCCGGCACCAAAACAGCTATTGCGGAAGCCGGGGTTAAGATCAAAGAACAAAAAGGCCGTGCGATTCCTTTGAAAGTTTCCGGTGCGTTTCATAGCCCGCTCATGGCTGATGCTGCTAAAGAACTTTCCAGCTACTTTGCAAAGCTTTCCTGGAACAACCCTAAGTACCCAATATACTGCAACGTTACAGGCAAGCCTGCAACTAAGTCCACTGATCTCGAAGAGATTATGCCAAAGCAGATGACATCTTCAGTATTTTGGATTGATACCATTACCAACCAGTTCAACGCTGGCATTCGTCAGTTTGTTGAAGTTGGTCCAAAAGGTGTTCTTTCCAAAATGCTCGGACAGATTTTAAAACCAGTTGCAGACTCTTCCGAATGGGAAAGTCTGAATCTGGGCAGCCTTGAAGCTGTTGAAACGTTTAAGACAACAAAATAATTCTGTAACCGGCAGCGTAATAAATTCTATACGCTGCCGGAGTTACCCCTCAAGCACGTCTTTTCAGCCATCGAAAAGTTTGCTAGAAAGATTAGTTCCTTTTTTGTCGCTTATTATTTTCACACATCTTGTAAGAATAATTAACGATATCAGACGCAACCGTACTATGGTAAATGGAGCTTCTCCCCTTGCGGAGTATCGGGGCACCAAACACCCCGTCCTCTGGAGAATCTCCTGAGACAATACGTTAGACCCGCTAAAGCATGCGACACACTTTGCTTTAGCTTATTTGATATACTCAACTTTATACGTGAATGGAAAGACATGCGCGCGAAGAATCATTTATACACAGCTCTGCAAGCAATTGTGGCTGACCTTGATCTTGAATGGCCTGCCAGAACAACCATTGAACCTCCAAAAGAGAAAAAGTTCGGTGACATGGCGGCAAACATTGCCATGGTTCTGGCCAAACCTGCAAAACGTAACCCGCGCGAACTTGCTTCTCTCATCGCTGAAAAACTCATTGAAGATCCAATGATTGACAACGTTGAGATTGCAGGCCCGGGCTTCTTGAACATCACTTTCTCCGTTGATTTCTGGAGAAACACCATTGCTATTATCGAAGAACGCGGAGAAGCCTTCGGCTCTGTCGATCAAGGTAAAGGTAAAAAAGTTCAGGTTGAATACGTTTCTGCAAACCCTACCGGTCCGCTGCACATTGGCCATGGCCGCGGTGCAGCTGTCGGCGACAGCCTTGCACGCCTTCTGCGTTTTGCCGGATACGACGTGTACACCGAATACTACATCAATGACGCAGGCCGTCAGATGCTTATCCTTGGCCAGTCTGTTCTCTTCCGTGCCCGACAGCTTGAAGGTGAAGACCTTCCTGATCCTGAAGATTTTTATCGTGGCGAATACATTAAAGACATCGCAAAAGAAGTTCTGGAACTGCATCCGGATCTGCTGAAAAAAGACGATGCTCTTGAAATCTGCCGCGAATATGCTCTCAACCAGATTCTCGACGGCATCAAGAAAGACCTTGGTGAATTCCGTGTTGAACATCAGAACTGGTTCTCAGAGCGTTCTCTCGTTAGCGCCGGTGCTGTCGAAAAGACATTCAACCGCCTTAAAGAAGCCGGTCTCGCTTTTGAACAGGACGGCGCTCTCTGGTTCCGCACCACTGAATTCGGTGACGATAAAGACCGCGTTCTGCGTAAGTCCGACGGCTCCCTCACCTACTTTGCTTCAGATATCGCATACCACGACAATAAATATGACCGTGGTTTTGAATTGAACGTAGACATCTGGGGAGCAGACCACCACGGGTATGTTCCGCGTATGCGCGCAGCTGTTGAAGCATTAGGCAAACCAAAAGAAAGCTTTGACGTAATTCTCATTCAGCTTGTCAACTTGCTCCGTAATGGTGAACAGATTGCTATGTCCACCCGTGCAGGTCAGTTCGACACACTGGAAGAAGTTGTTAAAGATGTTGGTTGTGATGCTGCACGCTTCATGTTCCTTTCCCGCAAAAGCGACAGTCACCTCGACTTCGACCTTGAGCTGGTGAAACAAAAATCTATGGACAATCCTGTGTACTATGTACAGTACGCAAATGCACGTATCTGTTCTGTTCTGCGAAAAGCCACGGAACGCGGCATTACAGTACCTGAAAAAGCAACCGCTGAAATCCTTTCTGCAATAAAAGAAGACAGCGAACTTGACTTGATCAAGCTTCTCGATCAATTTGAAGATGTTGTTGATTCAGCAGCACGTCAGCTTGCTCCGCACCAGATTAGTTTCTACGTGCAGGAACTCGCAAGTGCATTGCACAGCTTCTACGCTAACAACCCAATCCTTAATGCTAAGGATGAAAACATCATTGCAGCACGCCTTTGCCTGCTCCAGAGTGTTTCCAAGGTAATCCGTAACGGGCTTAGCCTTGTGGGTGTTGAAGCACCTGAATCTATGTAATTTAACTATAGGATGTTTGCCTGAATGGGCTTTGCACCGATTACATCAAAAGATAAAGACACAGGGAAAAAGCTTTTCACTTTTTCCCTGCGTCTTCCTGAGCTTATTGGCCTGAACGTCATTATTCTTGTCGGATTTGTCTGGGTCTTTATCTTTGGCCTGCTTGTAGGCCGAGGCTACCAGCCGGAAGAAGCAGTGCCGGAACTGAAGCACCTTATGCCCTCGCAGCAGCAAGTGGCAGAAGCTCCTCTTATGCCTATTGAACAGAATATTGGTTCGGAGACTTCAGCAAGTTCCAGCAACTCATCCGCAACGCGCCCTCTTAGCACTGCACAGGCCAAGCCCATTACAGAACAGCAAAAAGAGAGCGTTATCAAACCTGAGCAGTTAAACTTTTTTGAGCAGTTAAAAGCCAAGGAAGCATCAAATAGTCCGGCCACTGCACGCAAGCCTAAAACAGCACACGTTGTTGCGACGCATCAAAAAACGGCTCACGTAGCTCCCCAAAAGGTTGTACCAATACCTAAAAAGACTACGGAATCCAAACCATCTGTACAAAACCAACAAGCAGCACTTGAAAAAAATGCTGTTCAATTTGAATACATTTATCAGGTTGCCGCATCTACTAATAAAGAGGCTGCATCCACACTTCGCAAGACCATCGCGGCTAAAGGATTTACAACATCGTTAGCCACTGCAGTTATCAACTCCACTCAATGGTATCGCGTAAATGTACACTTTGTCGGTTCTCCTGCAGATCTCTCAGGCTTCAAAAGCCGTCTTGCTGTCGCAGGATACAGCAATCCGTTATTGAAAAAGAAAAAGCAGCGTTAACAAGTTATTACTGCAGAATCACAAGGCTTCACTTGACGGGATGATAGTAACTTCTCTATCATCCCCCGATTCAATTTGTGACCATAAGGAGCCTGCATTCATGCAACAGCAAACAGGCTTCCAGACTAACCCGATAGCCGCGCTTGGCCGCTCAACTATCGATTTCGTCAATAGTCTGGGGGAAATTTTTCTTTTTTTCTTAGAAGGTGCCAGCCTCATCGTCTCCTCCCCGAAGCAACTGACTAAAATTATTCGTCAGGTGTATTTTATCGGGTCTAAATCCCTTTTCGTTATTTCGCTTATCGGAATATTTACCGGTATGGTACTAGGGCTTCAAGGATACTATACACTGGTCAAATTTGGTTCTGAAGGATTGCTCGGAGCAGCGGTATCTCTCACACTCATCCGCGAACTAGGGCCAGTTCTTACTGCAATAATGGTTACCGGTCGTGCCGGCTCATCAATGGCAGCAGAAATCGGGGTCATGCGTATATCTGACCAGATCGATGCACTTGATGTTATGGACATCAACCCGATGGCCTATCTTGTTTCACCACGAATTGCAGCCAGCATTATATGCTTCCCGCTGCTTACGGCACTCTTCGACGTTATTGGCATTTTAGGTGGCTATCTGACTGGTGTTACAATGCTCGGCATTAATTCCGGTGTATACTTCTACAGAATCGACACCAGTGTTGTCATGTCGGATATCACCGAAGGCTTTTTAAAAGCATTTGTCTTCGGAATCATTGTTGCCACAATCAGCTGCTACCAAGGGTATAATACGCACAAACGAACAGACAGTGTCGGCCCTGAAAGTGTTTCTAACTCAACAACCGCCGCTGTTGTACTTTCCTGTGTACTAATTCTGGTAAGTGACTACGTAATCACTTCCTTCCTCTTATAACGCAGGGCGGATATTGCTATGTCAACGACTACATGGGACATTGAAATACAAGACCTCTGGGGAGGGTATAATGATACCAAAGTCCTCAAAGGTATTAACGGCGAGCTTCCTGCCGGGAAAATATCTATCATTCTTGGTGGATCCGGTTGTGGGAAATCAACTCTTCTCCGGCACATCCTTGGCCTCAACCGCCCGATGCAAGGCAGTATCCAGATTGGTGGATACGACTTTTTTGCACTGGATACAAAACAGTTCAGAAAAATTCGCCGCCGCATGGGAGTACTTTTTCAAGATGGTGCCCTGCTTGGTTCCCTCACACTTGGCCAGAATGTCGGGCTGCCGCTTTCCGAACATACGAAACTTCCGCAGGCAACGATTCGTAAAATTGTGCTGCATAAACTTGGTTTAGTCGGCCTTGCGGACTACATAGACTACTACCCGAACGAACTTTCCGGCGGGATGAGAAAACGTGCGGGACTTGCACGAGCAATTGTAATGGATCCCCAAATTTTACTATGCGACGAACCGACATCCGGTCTTGATCCCATCAACGCAGCAGAAATGGATCAGCTGTTACTCAGCATGAAGGAACATTTTCCTTCTATGTCTATTATAGTGGTAAGTCATGATTTAGAAAGTCTGCACAAAATTGCCGACAATGTTCTCGTCATCAATCAGGGTCAGGCTGCTTACTGCGGAAATCTTGAAGGATTACAGAGCAGTAAGGATCCTTACCTAAGACAGCTTCTTAGAAGACAACCAAACAGCATTAAGCAGCCTTCAATCGACCTTGGAGCAGACATTAAAGCTGAATTAGCTAACTGGCTAGAAAAGTAGTAGAATATTATAAAAATAAAGTATAAGAGCAGTCTCCATGAAATCATACTCAAAAGAAACCGCTGTGGGCATTTTCGTTTTAATATGCCTGTTATGCGTCGGATATTTGACTATTAAGCTGGGAAAAATGCAGCTTGGTTCTTCAAATACATATACGGTATACGCAAAATTTGAATCTGCAGCAGGACTTCGCGCAGGCGCAGGGGTAGAAATTGCCGGAGTACCTGTCGGGAAAGTAGCAGGCGTATCACTTGATCAAGAAGACTACCTTGCAACTGTAGCCCTTGCGATTCAAAACAACGTTAAGCTCAGTGACGATATCATAGCTTCTATCAAGACAAGTGGACTTATTGGGGATAAGTACATAAAGCTTACGCCTGGCGGATCTCCGGACTTGTTAGAAGACGGCAGTGAAATCACTGATACAGAATCAGCTGTCGACATTGAAGAACTCATTAGTAAATACGTTTTCGGTGGAGTTTAATCTAATAAATTTTTCGTATGTACTTTTACTCCACACCTGATATACTTACGAACTATCTATTTAAGATTTAAAATACTTTTCAGCAAAACCGACGCTACTTATATTACATACAGGGGGAGGTTTTATGACTAAAACCTACAAAAGACTTTTATCATCTGTAACTTGCATTTTTATATTGATCTTGTGTCTTATAAGTACAGCATTTGCAGATGCGGAACATGACGCAGAAGAAGCATTACGTCATGCCGTTAATGAAATCTCATATACACTCAAGAATGCAAGCCTTCAGAATGTCAATGAAGACAGTGCCGTTATAGCTGACCTTGAGAAAATGATACTTAACATTTTTAGCATGGAAGAATTTTCTATGCGTACAGTCGGTAGAAAGTGGCATTCGTTCACTCCGACACAAAAAGCAAAATTTAAAGATGCTTTCATTGAATTGCTCAAAGTAACGTATTTTAAGCATGTTAGAGAATACGACGGACAAAACCTTGCGATTTTGGGTAGTCGTTCAAATAAAGGCGGTACAAAAGTCGAAGTTCGTACCTCCGTTAACTATAAAAACGAAGACGTACCAGTAAATTACCGTATGCTAGACGAAAACGGCAAATGGATGGTCTATGACGTATTAGTTGAAGGTGTAAGCCTTGTTAAAAACTACCGAATCCAGTTCAAGGAACTCTTACGCAAAGGTACACCTGAAGAGCTTATTGCAAAACTTCAGGAAAAAGCCCAGCGAGTACGTCAGCAGCAAGCAACAGTTGATACCAAATAATTGAGGTAATAATGCGAAACTGTTTTTGGCTTATTCTTGCTCTTCTCATTGTTAACACACAGCCAGCGTATGCGGATGGAGAAATTCCGTTAGCAATGTCTAACGACACATTTCTTTCCCCCCCTGTTACGTCTCTGCTCTATTCATCATCCACACTTGTTGCGGACAATGATGACCCTTTCAGTGATGAACCAGAATTTTTTGATGACTCATCAGACTATTTTGATGACTCAGAGTATGATGAAGAAAATTCGGCTGTAGCCGTAACCGACCCTCTCGAGGGCTGGAACAGAATGTGGTTTAGTATCAACGATTGGTTATACATCGACGTTGGTAAGCCCGCACACGCTGCATACCGTATTGTAGTTCCTACATTTGCGCGCGAGACACTTGATAACGTCGTTATAAACTGGTTTGGCATGCCTCGCAGATTTATTAACGCAATTCTGCAGGCTAAATTTGCACTTGCCGGCATTGAGTTCTCTCGATTTGTGGTAAACACAGCATTCGGCTTTGGCGGTATGATTGACATTGCCAAAGACCTAAAACCTGTTATTCCACACACTGGTGAAAAAGAAGATCTTGGCCAAACCTTCGGAACTTGGGGCATACCTGCTGGGCCATACCTTGTTCTACCATTCTTTGGTGCGTCCAACTTTCGTGATACCGCAGGCCTTGTCGGGGGAGCTTTCCTGCCTCCTTCGTTAGATCCTGTTTACTTAAACTACGCTCTCTTTGCTGGGGCTCAGTTCAATACATTGGACAAACGAATCACAGTGTACGAAGATATTGTAGGCACCGCAATTGAACCATACATAGCCTTGCGCAACGCGTATTCTCAGTTGCGTACAGCACAGATTGAAAACTAAGTACAATTTGCTAAATAAAAAAATGCTCTGCTTTGAAGTTAAAGCAGAGCATTTTTTTTATCGATTTTTACGTAATGAACTCGTTATGCGGTTCAACATTTCACTCCAATAAAGCGCAACCTCACCAAACGCTGCATCATCACCAGGGCCGATTTTCGATCATTTGCGAGTCATAACCAATGTTTTATTTCTTAGCCTTTTTTTCAGGCAAAGGTGTAAAGCTTGCAAGAACACACATATCCTTTTCTGCCCGCAACCCATGAGGTATACGCAAATCAGCGATCACCACGTCACCTTGAACCAGAGCGTCAAGCACACCGTGCTTACCCAGCAAGAGCCCTTCGCCACTTAGTACGACTAACATGGCTTCGCCTTCTGTTCCATATGCCTTAACCGGGAGTTCCTGTCCTGCGAGTAAATGCAGGCTCTTAATCTTTGCACCAGCAGATTCATGAATCAGTCGTTCATGCACTCTATCGGGATTAAATATTCCACTCTCTAAAATACTAGTCTTTTGCATAGGAGCCTCCTTTCCACTATTGAGCATACTCGAAAGGCACCTTATGCAGACAGTATTTTACTCTTATTTTTGTTTAAATTGGAGGTGCAATGGTTACAACCAGACTCATATCTTTTGAAGCCCGAACACCATGCGGCACTTTTATTTCGCAAATCAGAACGTCACCAGCTGTTATAGAATCAAGCACACCATGCTCACCAAGAAGCTGTCCTTCACCGCTGAGCACAACCATCACAAGCTCGCCGTCCAGATTATGTGAATGCACTGGCATTTCCTGTCCAGCTTTCAAATTAAAGTTCATGACCTTAACGTTTTCCGATTCGTGAACCAGCTGCACGTGCATCCGGTCAGGATTAAAACTACGACTTTCTGGAATACTATTTTTATGCATATAAAAGCTCCTTTAATTCAGAGTATGATTTCATCCTAACGCATTAACAGTATAAATATGTGACGAAGGTCACGTAAAAGATGTGATATTCATCACACCAAGCTGGCTCAATTCTCTACAAAGTATCGTGCTTTGTTATTTGACAATAATTCTGTAGAAGTATACCCGCAATTCCTTCAAAGACTTCTCTAACTACTTTTCTGGGAGGCGTTATGCTTATCACCATCCTATGCATTCTGATAGGAATTCCGCTTGGTTTCCTCTTTCGCCACAACAAATGTATTGTCGACAACGTGAACCGCCTCACAATGTGGTCCATCTACGCGCTCCTGTTTATGCTTGGCGTAACAACGGGTTCAAATGAAACCATAATTACACAGCTTGGCACCATCGGCGTACAAGCTGCATGCATCAGTGCCTGCTGCGTGCTGGGAAGTGCAAGCGCTGTCTTTCTGCTAGATAAATTCATTCTGAAAGGACAATTCGATGAAAGGTAGCCTCATTATCCTGACCTTCTTCATTGCAGGTTGCTTTGTGGGGCACATGGACTCTGTGCCGACATGGCTGCTTAACGATGCTCTTTCAACCTACGTGCTTTATGCCTTACTATTTCTGGTTGGGATGTCTATCGGGTTCGATTCTCACTGCTGGACTATTCTTCGTGAGATGCACCTGAAAGTTCTTCTGGTTCCTTTTGCTATTTTTCTAGGAACTGCAGCCGGTTCTATTGCCGCATGGTGTATTATTGCCGATATGTCGATGCATGATGTACTCGCCGTAGGTGCTGGCTTTGGCTACTATTCTCTTTCGACTGTTATTATAACGAATCTAGGCGACCCGCTTTTAGGTTCTGTTGCATTACTTGCAAATATTATACGCGAAATAATAACACTTTTATGCACCCCTTTTCTTGTCCGTTTTTTTGGTAAACTTGCACCTGTTGCATCCGGAGGAGCAACTGCAATGGATACAACCCTTCCGATAATTGTAAAGTTTACAAGCGAACGCTATGGCATCATAGCAGTCTTTAGCGGCATGGTTTTAACAGTGCTTGTACCGTTTATTGTAACCTTCATCATGACGTAGTACTCAAAAGTACTACATAAAATTACTTTTTTGTATTTTTTCACATAATACAAGCGATTATCTGTTGACATTTAAGGCTCACAACGCCAGATTATAAGCGGGACGTTTATCAAACAAAAATTTTGTAAAGCAGGAGAACCCAATGCTGAAAAAAATAGTTCTTGCGCTGGTAGTTGTTGCAATGACCGCTTCCTTCGCCTTCGCACAAAAAACAATCGTGATTGCACATGACGCGACTTGGCCGCCAATGGAATTTGTTGATCAAAACAAAAATATTGTGGGCTATTCTGTTGATTACTGCGATGCTATAGCTAAAGAACTCGGCCTCACCGTTGAACACAAAAGTGTTGCATGGGATGGTATCTTTGCGGGCTTAGTTGGTAGAAAATATGACATGATTTCTTCATCCGTATCTATCACTCCTGAACGCCAGAAAAAATTTGACTTCTCTGACCCTTACTTTGAAGTAACTCAGGCCGTAATTCTTCCTATCGACGCATCCGGCGCTTCACTTACCGACCTCAAAGGCAAGACGCTTGGTGGCCAGCTTGGTACTACCGGTGTGTTTGTGGCAAAACGTGCTGAAGGTGTTAACACTAAAGAATATGATGAAATCGGCTTTGCTATTGAAGCACTCTACACCGGCCGTATTGACGGCGTAATCTGTGATGATGCAATCGCAGCGGACTACGTGCTGCGTAATCCTAAATACGCTGGTAAATTCAAACTCGCATTCATCGTTAAATCCGATAAGCCTGAGTACTACGGTTTCGTAGTTAAAAAAGGCAATAAAGAACTCCTCGACCTCCTCAACAAAGGTATCGCAGCAGTAAAAGCTAAAGGCATTGAAGCCGAACTTCGCAAAAAGTGGATCGGTCAATAAGAAGTCTCTGTACTTACAATAAGGGACTGGTACTTACAGAGCACCAGTCCTTTCTTTTTACTGCAACCAACAGCGATACCAATTATGAGCGTAGAAAAAAAAGAAGTACGCATTGCCGTTACAGACGGCATGCTTATTCCATCCGGCAAAGACAAAAGCATTATTACAGCCTGGAGCATTTCGCTTATTTTTGCGATTAGTTCCATCATTTACCTTTGTGTAAAAAATCCGGATCCATATCTGGATATTCTCAAATTTTTACCAGATGGAATTCTGGTTACCTTTGAAGTGACAGTCAGTGCTATTCTGCTCACTATTCCCATCGGGCTTGCAACCGGCATGGGAAGACTGTCCGAAAATAAAATTATCAACCTTATTGCCTCAACCTATGTAGAAATTATTCGCGGTATTCCACTTCTGGTTCAACTATTTTTCATCTATTATGCAATTGGTGAATTTGTTCAATTACCAGACCTCACCGCTGCAATCATTGCCATGTCCGTATGTTATGGTGCTTACATGGGTGAAGTATTCCGTGCGGGTATTGATGCGGTAGATTGTGGACAGACTGAGGCAGCGCGTTCTCTTGGCTTTAACAAGACAGAGACTATGTTTATGGTTATTCTTCCACAGGCTTGGAGAACTATTCTTCCACCTGTCGGCAACGAATTCATTGCCTTGCTCAAAGACTCCTCACTTGTCTCAATCCTCGCGGTTTCCGAATTACTGCGCAGAGGCAGAGAATATGCGTCCGTTACTTTTAACTATTTCGAATGTTACCTTATGGTAGCTCTCATCTACCTGATAATTACTCTCCTTCTTTCAAAAGGAGTAAGCATCATGGAAAACAAGCTGAATTACTATGACGACTAATCCAATCATCCAAGTAGAAAACGTCTACAAGTTTTTTGGACAGCTCACAGCGCTTAATGATGTAAGCCTGAACATTGCTTCAGGTGAAAAAGTCGTTATCCTCGGGCCATCTGGTTCTGGTAAATCAACATTACTACGCTCCATCAACCGCCTTGAAAAAATAAACAAAGGCCACATCATAGTTGACGGTCAGGATATTACTGCACCGGATTGCAATATCAACGCCGTACGTCAAGAGCTGGGCATGGTATTCCAGAGCTTTAACCTGTTCCCGCATAAAACAGTGCTGGGTAACCTGACAATGGCTCCAATGCGCCTTAAAAAAATGCCAAAAAATGAAGCAGAGGCCATCTCTCTGGAACTGCTTAAAAAAGTTGGTATATCTGACAAGGCACATGTGTTCCCTTCCAAGTTGTCCGGTGGTCAACAGCAGCGCGTTGCTATCGCTCGAGCCCTTGCCATGAATCCGAAAATAATGCTCTTCGATGAGCCTACTTCTGCACTCGACCCTGAAATGATCGGCGAAGTACTCGACGTTATGACAAACCTTGCCAAAGAAGGCATGACCATGGTCTGCGTAACTCATGAAATGGGTTTTGCACGTGAAGTGGCAGATCGGCTTGTATTTATGGATCACGGTGAAATCATCGAACAGGGAACGCCTGAAGAATTCTTCACAAACCCTAAGCATCCTCGACTCAAGCAATTCCTTGAACAAATTCTCTAAAAAAAAGGCCGGTTTTTCCGGCCTTTTCTTTTTCTTTCACTTTTGTCTACAGCGCTTCTACACCGTCGTTATCCGCCCTCTCTTGCTCTTGCTCTCTGAGTAACGACTAGTTAGCGTCGCAGACACAACCTATTTAAGCATATACCTGATTGTGTACCCGAAAGATGGATACGCCCAGAGCCATTTGTTCAACTCAGCCACAGTTGTTTTTGTCCGCATAGCGAAGGCGAAGATGTTAATTATCTCCTCAGAGTTATGCCCGTTAATAGTTGCTCCGAGGATGGTGTCATCAGTCCGGGAGACGACTATCTTATATGAAGGATACTGTTCACCAAGTCTGCGATATTCTGACCATCCGGATGCACTGCCTTCAAAAACTTTGTACGGGATATTATTCGCTTTGATTTCTTCCTCACGCAAGCCTACAGAGCTTAGCGGCGGATGTGTAAAAAGCGTATACGGTACTACGGAATAGTCTGGGTTTTCATTATTACCATTGAGGATATTGCTAGCAACCACGAGACCTTCCATTGATGCTACCGGCGTTAATTCCATGCTATTCCCAACGACATCACCCGCTGCGTAGACGCGTGAGTTTGTAGTGCTTTGCATAAACTCATTAACGGAAATTCCACCCTTTTTATTCAACTCCAACTGACCTTTTTTTGGGTCCAATTCTTCAACATGCGCAACCCGTCCAGCCGCCAGCACAACACAGTCAGCCCTAAAACCGATATCATCTTCTCCTGCGCTCAATATCAGATCATTACCTTCTTGTTTAAGAGAATTAGGGGGCATCATGGTATGAAGCCGTATCCCCAAATCCCGGCTTGCTTCAAGCATGCAATCCACAAGAGAAGAATCAAATCGTCGTAAAAAACGGTCACTTCGCAGTACAATATCTACCTGCGAACCAGCGATAGCAGCAATATGTGCCAACTCAAACGCAATAAACCCACCACCGACGAACACTATACGCGGTGGAAGCTCTTTCATCTCAAAAAATTCATCAGTAGATATCATTAACTCGTGCCCTTCGAAATCAACAGCGCGAGGAGTTGCTCCGGTTGCTATAACAATGTTCTCCGGCTGATACTTTTTTCTGTTAATGACAACAGTATCAGGAGAAAGAAATTTTGCCTTGCCATGAACCCCTGTGATACCTTGCTTTTCGTAGAATTGCTCCACAAGTGAGGGGATGGGATCGCGCATTTCTGCCATTGCTGTCATCATCTTATTCCAATCAACAGCAATACAGCCGTGCAATCCTCTTTCAGTCATATGTTTACGGCGAAGTGCTACGTTTGTTACATCAAAAAGAAATTTTTTAGGCTCACATCCTCGCAGCGGACACGTTCCACCAAAAGGCTGATAATCAGCCACCACTACCTGCTTACCTTTGGCTGAACAGATGCGCGCAACAGCTCCCCCCGCTGGTCCTGAACCGATTACAAGCACATCGGGCTTTTCCACTTTAGTCATGGACGCTTCTCCTTATTCTACAAAAATTCACCCGTAATCCTATCCGTGCAGTTAGTTTTTTCCAACTATTAGATGTAGTTTTTTATTGCATGACCTTTTTTATAACGAGATTGGATAAAACGATGCACCTGGCCTTACAAATAAAATAAGTGAAAGCAGCAGCCTTTTCTGTATAACGAGTGATGACCACTTAAAGTTTTGAAGAATAAAAAACACATTTTCTTAATAATAACTATTCCCATTATCTCTTTTTTTATGTAGAACAAACTCAACAAACGCAAAAACAGCCCAACAGGGCTATAATATGAACTTTATTGTCAGGAGAATTCTTATGTCTGAACGTTCTGGTATCATCACTTTCCAAGGAAACGGCCTTACACTTCAAGGGTCACCAATTGAAGTTGGCGATTCTGCACCTGACTTCTCCGTGCTCACTACAGAATTAGCACCAAAAACCCTTGCAGATTACACAGGAAAAGTAATTCTTCTGGTAACTGTTCCTTCTCTTGATACTCCAGTATGCGACGTTGAAGCCCGTCGTTTCAATCAAGAAGCAGCAGATCTTCATGAAGATATTAAAGTGCTGACAGTATCTACAGACCTTCCGTTTGCACAGGCTCGCTGGTGCGGTGCTTCAGGAATTGAATCTGTTGAAGTACTATCTGACCACAAAGACCTTTCACTTGGCCTCGCGTATGGCGTTGCGATTAAAGAACTGCGTCTCCTCGCCCGTTCAGTATTCGTCATCAACCGTGACCAAAAGATTGTTTACTCCCAAATCGTTCCGGAAGTAACCGATGAACCGGATTACGAAGCTGCGATCAAAGCAGCGCAAGCCGCTTTATAAATAAATAGCATACATCCTCTTTGGAAAAAGCCCGAGGCCCCTGTTTAGAATATCTGGACAGGGGCTAACTTATATATACGCCGCTGACTATTCGACAGCGTTTTTTCACTACACAAACGATTCTTTCTAATCCCATGACGCGTGGCTATAGTTACCACTCACTGCCGTGCAGCATCTTTCTTTCGCCTTCCTATTGCCCCGACAGCCACAATTCTGTACGTTGAACGCGCATTTTTAGGAAATGCCTTTATGTCTTTTCGCCAGAAACAAAGGGATTTGAAATGGATATTCTTGCAATACGTGACCATTTGATTGCAACTGTTATGTGCCGCATTGACAACTCCATAAGCAGCCGCGCCGAGGCTCTTAGGGAATTTATGGACGTAACTCTTCCTAATATTGAAAAAGATGCTTCTGCTGAGATTGCTCAACACATTCCAACATTGCCGGAAAATATTTATAGAAAATGGGCTGAAATGTTTGCAGACCGTATGCTGCAAACAGTTAAGACAGACCAGCTTGCCGACATGTGTGACAACACTGAAGAAAGCAATGCAACCATCGCACTCGTATACCTTATGTTTATGGAATCAGAGCGCATGGAAGTACAAATCGCAAAAGATTTGACAGACCTCGGAGTAAAATCCAGCGCCACTGATGAAGTTGGAAACTTCCTTGGCGGTTATCTTCGAACTGCTTTGGGCGCTCGGAAAGAGCAGCTACACTAGCACAATCTTTGCCCTGTCCTTGTACAGCTACTTTTTTTAATATGATATCTCGTATTAAATCGAGTCAGTAGTCTAAAAAAAAAGACCAAATTCCACTCAGAATTTGGTCTTTCATTTTGTTGCAGTGTACCACTACAACGGAACACGATTTCGCACTTGTCTTATCAAGCTACTTCAGTTCTACTCGGAGCCCATCTGGTTCCGACATAAGATAAACTTGTTCCTCTGTAGTCTTCAACTCGTGATCCATCCCTTGAAAAAGAGATGCCCGTGAAGTCCATTCATCATTAACGAAGACTTCCTGTGCTCCGCCATTTGACTCAAAACGCAACTGCGTGCCATCTTTAAGGGTCAGTAACTCAGTTTCACGAAGTACTAATGGCAAATCTTTGTACGTAAACGTCATAACTTCCTCCTTTCCCACATGGGCAATGCGGCTTTGACATAGTGTAAGTAACAACTAACATACCATACACAAGAAAGAGAGCATTATTTATAATGACAAACTCACAAAAAATTATCGCTCAAGAGCTTGGGCTTATCGAAAAAAACGTTGCCTCCGTACTAAATTTATTAGCAGAAGGTGCAACAGTTCCCTTTATTGCCCGCTATAGAAAAGAGGCTACCGGCTCTCTAGACGAAGTTGCCATTGCAGACATTCGTGACAAATACGACGTGCTGACAGCGCTCAACAAGCGTAGAGAATCCATCATATCAGCGCTTACAGAACGTGACCAGCTTACAGGCGAACTCTCGAACGCGTTACAGAAAGCTGGCACACTCTCCGAGCTTGAAGATATTTACCTGCCGTATAAGCCAAAGCGTCGAACCAGAGCACAGACTGCACGCGAAAGAGGTCTGGAACCTCTCGCAAACCTTATTTTTGAACAGGACAACTGTAAGCTGGCCTCACTTGTTTCTGCCTATATTTCTGAAGAAAAAGATGTTCCGGACGCTGAAGCAGCCCTAAAAGGCGCACGAGACATCATAGCAGAGCGTATTAGTGAAGACACCCCCACGCGTACCGTCTTCCGCAAGATCTTTACCGTAAAAGGTATATGCTCATCAAAACTGGCTCGCGGTAAAAGCGAAGATGAAGCTGCTACCTACAAGGACTATCTCAATTGGGAAGAACCCATTGCAAAAGCACCGGGTCATCGTCTGCTAGCCATGTTCCGTGGAGAACAGGAAGGTTTATTAAGCCTTTCTATCAGACCCGACGAAGGGCTGGCGATAACAGCCCTCACTAATCATTTTGTGGCCTCCCGCAACGACTGCGGCAAACAAATGAAACTTGCATGTGAAGATGCCTACAAACGCCTGCTGGCTCCTTCTCTTGAAAATGACATCCGTAGTGAATTGAAGACTCGTGCAGACATTGAGGCAATATCTGTTTTCGCCTCAAACCTTCGTGAGCTGCTGCTTGGAGCTCCACTGGGGCAAAAGCGTGTACTTGCTCTTGATCCGGGCTTCCGTACAGGAGCAAAGCTTGTATGCCTTTCCGAGCACGGGGATCTGCTACACAACGAAACTATCTATCCGACGTCAGGTGCTGGAAAAGAAGCTCAGGCAGGTGAACGTGTACGGACACTTGTAAAAAAATTCAACATTGAAACTATTGCCATCGGTAACGGAACAGCTTCACGCGAGACCGAAACCTTTGTCCGAAGTCTGAATATTCCTGATGTCACTATCAATATGGTCAATGAATCGGGGGCGTCGGTGTATTCCGCATCCGCTGTTGCCCGCGAAGAATTTCCCAATGAAGACATTACGGTACGAGGCGCAGTCTCAATTGGCCGTCGCCTCATGGATCCACTTGCCGAACTGGTGAAAATTGATCCCAAATCCATTGGCGTCGGGCAGTACCAGCATGACGTAAACCAAACAGAATTGAAAAAAGCACTGGACGATGTTGTTGCTTCCTGCGTGAACAGCGTCGGCGTAGAGCTGAACACAGCCAGCAAAGAACTGCTCACACATGTATCAGGTCTCGGTGCAGTTTTGGCACAGAACATAGTTAACTATCGTACTGAAAATGGTGCATTCAAATCCCGAAAAGAGCTTCTCAAAGTTGCCCGACTTGGCCCTAAAGCATACCAGCAATGCGCCGGTTTCTTGCGAATCCATGACGCCAAAAACCCGTTAGACGCATCTGCAGTGCACCCTGAATCGTACAAAGTTGTCGAACAAATTGCGAAAGATTTGGCCTCAAGCCTTCCTGATCTTATCGGAAAATCTGATCTCAAATCTAAAGTTCAACTGCAAAACTATGTCACAGAAACAATTGGTCTGCCGACTCTCAATGACATTATGCGAGAACTCGCACGCCCCGGACGCGACCCGCGAGAAGAGTTTACTGAATTTAAATTTGCAGATGTGCACAAAATTTCTGATCTTTACGAAGGAATGATACTGCCGGGAATCGTAACAAACGTGACCAAATTCGGTGCGTTTGTAGACGTCGGAGTACATCAGGATGGGCTTGTCCACATTTCACAACTGGCAGACCGCTACATAAGCGATCCTTCTGAAGTCGTACGTGTGCAACAAAAAGTTACCGTAAAAGTGCTTGAAGTTGATGCACCACGCAAACGAATTTCGCTCAGCATGAAAGACATCAGTTAATAACCAGCACCGCTGGCTAACAAAATTCTTAGCATAAAATAAAACGCTCCCTGAATTTCTTCAGGGAGCGTTTTATTTTATCTCAGGCTAGCTTATAGTTAGTCAACTTTAGCGTCCTGCTCACGAATTTCAACTCGTCGGATTTTTCCGGAGATAGTCTTCGGTAGTTCCGTTACGTAGTTAATAATACGCGGATATTTATACGGTGCAGTGACTTTTTTTACATAGTTCTGCAACTCTTTTGTCAGTTCGTCGGACTCAGTATAGTCTGGGGCCAACACAATCGTTGCTTTTACCAGCTGGCCTCGCAGATTGTCCGGCACACCGGTCACTGCTGCTTCGACAACAGCCGGATGCGCAACTAGCGCTGATTCAACTTCAAATGGTCCGATTCGGTAACCTGATGATTTAATCAGGTCATCCACTCGACCTAAAAACCAGAAATAGCCGTCTTCGTCCATCCATGCTTTATCACCAGTGTGGTAGTAGCCGTCAAACATTACAGACGCAGTTTTTTCTGGATCTTCAAGGTAGCCGGCGAATAAACCGACTGGAGCACCTTCAGAAGTTCTTACACAGATTTCACCTTCCTGCCCCGGATTACAGGCGTTGCCTTCAGCATCCATCAAGACAACATCCCAGCCCGGTGCAGGTCTTCCGATGGAACCCGGTTTTGCTTCCATGCAAGGGAGAGTAAGGATTTGCAGAGTCGTTTCTGTTTGCCCGTACCCTTCATAAATTGGCAATCCGGTCATTTTCTGCCACTCGCGGAATACGCTGTCATTCAACAATTCACCTGCAGTTGTGCAATGACGAAGTGATGACAAATCGTACTTGGCAAGATCCTGTCGAATAAGGAAACGATATACGGTCGGAGGTGCGCAGAAGGTGGTTATTTTATGCTC
This sequence comes from Halodesulfovibrio aestuarii DSM 17919 = ATCC 29578, assembly GCF_000384815.1. NCBI lineage: Bacteria > Pseudomonadati > Thermodesulfobacteriota > Desulfovibrionia > Desulfovibrionales > Desulfovibrionaceae > Halodesulfovibrio > Halodesulfovibrio aestuarii. The sequence goes on along the minus strand of NZ_ARQF01000021.1, from coordinate 23,680 downwards.
TGCCAACTGCTTAAGCAATTCTTCAGGCTCAAACTTACCACGGAAATCCCATACGAACACGGCGGCTCCTGCCATCCATTGTCCGTAAAATTTGCCCCATACAGCTTTACCCCAACCTGTATCAGCTAATGTCAGGTGAAGATCACCCGGCTCCAAGTCGTGCCAGTAAGCACCAGTTACGTAATGCCCCAATGGGTAAGTGTGCAGATGTTCAACCATCTTCGGCATACCGGTTGTACCGGATGAGAAGAAAATGAGCAGCGGGTCATTGCCACCTGCATTACGTTCCGGCTCCTGTGGACGAGAAAACTCAGACGGACCGGATTCAACAAGTTCATCATAGGCATGCCAGCCATCTACTACTGAGTCACCACCGGCCTGCACAAGACAGGTGAGAGATGGACAGGTAGCACGCGCAGCTTCAACACGTTCCGCCACAGAATCTTCAACAATCATACCGCGAATATTGGCACGGCGGACACGAAAATCAATATCTTTTACAGTCAACTGTGAGGGAGACGGAACTGGTACAAGCCCAAGTCTATGGCAAGCAAGCATAGAAACCCAGAACTCAACACGGCGGTACAGAATAAGCATTACTCTGTCGCCCTTTTTGAGGCCCTGCGTTTCTAAGGCACCAGCAAGTTTTGCGGATTGTTCCTGAAACCATGCAAAGGAGTAATCTTTACGCGAACCTGCATCATCAACATGCACCATAGCAAGACGCTCAGGTTCCTCATTTGCAATGGGATCCAATACATCAAATGCAAAGTTGAAGTTATCAGGAACACTTAGGGAAAACTCGTGTACAAACTCTTCATAGCTGGAACTGGAAAACTTTTTCATCACTCTATCCTTATCCCACTTAGGGACACCATTCACCGCCTACAGCGGTATTAACGTACTAACTTTTTGACAACATCCCCTGTGTCATGTCCCCTTCCGGCGTGCTTCAGCACTTGCGGGGTGCAGCAGTTCAATTACTGCACCGGAAGGAGACTAGCTAATCACGTCAAGAAAGGTTGCTGAATCACCGTCTAGACCACGCAAGGCATGAGGAATGCGTGAATCAAAGTAGATAGAATCACCGGCTTCCAGCTTATGGCGTGTCTGATCGAGCCATACTTCCAACTTGCCTTCAAGCAGATAAATGAATTCCTGCCCGCTATGCTCGTTCCAAGTAAGCTCGTTTAAATCTTTTGCAGGAACAGTTACAAGGAACGGTTCCATTTTTTTATTAGTAAACCGTGCGGCGAGGTTGAAATAGTCATAGTCAACACGGCGCTCAACACTGAGCCCTTCACCCTTGCGTACAAGAGTGTAGTCATGAAGGTGGCCTTCCTGACCTGTGATAAGAGACGTAAGGTCTACACCACAGGCTGTTGCTACATCTTTCAGATAGCTGACAGGAATTTCTGTGTCGCCCTCTTCATATAACTTTACGGTTTCAGGCTTCACTCCAATTTTTTCGGAAAGCTCTTCTACCGTCATATCCACTGCTTCGCGAAGACCAAGCAATCGGGGAGCAATTTCTTTATATGCTTTATTCTCGTGCATATTTCCTCCAAACTAACAATACAATAACTTGCTCAAAGCAGAGCTATTACATTTTTGTTAAAAAGCAAAGCTTTTCTTCCTCTACCAACCCGCTAGTTCTGCTATCAGGAACGTACAATTGCCAATGGGGATGTAAAGCAAGGCACTTTAACGTGTACCCACCTGAAAAACAAATAAGGCGCGTGCCGCATCGAGCGGTACGCGCCTTATCACTAACAAGATTACGTCCCCCGATTATTCTCAGAGGGCGGAAATTCGTCCATTTTTTTCAATCATCTTCACTGTGTTAGACACCTGACGACCTGTCGGTGTGCTACGGCTCATTTCCCGTTCAAGATTAGTAATACCCTTCAACACTGTTGAGTGGCGACGGTTAAACTGCAAACCGATCTGCTTTAAAGAAAGATCAGTATGCTTACGAGCAAGATAGAAGACGGTGTTGCGCGCTGTTACCAGCTCACGCTTACGGCTGCGTGAGTTAAGCTGATCATATGAAAGATCAAAACAGCTACAGACACAACGTACAATGGAGTCCATGTTCATGACGACTTCACGGGATGCGTAATGTCCTATGACGTCCCAAGCCATGTCCATAGAAATTCGTTCATTAAGGATACGTGCTTTCAGAATGAGGTTGTGTAAGCAGCTCTCAATCTGACGTACATCCGAATGAATGTTTTCTGCAAGCAAATCAGTCACGTTTTCTGGCAAATCTACCTGATAAAGACGAGCCTTTTTGCAAAGAATATTGCGTCGGGTTTCAAAATCCGGCTTTTCTATGTCAGCAAGAAATCCAGAGCAGAAACGGGAAACAAGCTGATTATCAATATCCTTCAAGTCACGTGGAGCAAAAGAACTGGACAGCACTACGCGGGACCCGCGGGACTGCAAAGATTTTATAGTTGCAAGAACTTCATCCTGCATGCGTTCTTTACCCTGAAGAAAGTGAACATCTTCGAGCAACAACAAATCAACATCACGATAGCGGGACTTAAACCGTTCTGTATCACGATGCTTCAAAGAAGTTACTAGACCGGTAGCAAATTCTTCAGCGGTGAGATATTCAACTTTTGGATTAACGCGATTGCTATGCTTACAGAGCTGACCACCCACCGCCTGCATGAGGTGTGTTTTACCAAGCCCCGGAGCGGAACTCAAAAAGAGTGTGCTGCAAGAAAGAGAATCACGTGTAATACCTTGTGATGCGGCAAAAGCAAGATCGTTGCTTGGTCCCACTACAAAGCTGTCGAAATCAAATCGCCAGTCAATGGCTTTAGAAACCAAGGTGTGCTGAACAGGAAGCTGCTGTTGTACAACCCTTCTGTTATCAGCACCAAAAAGTACAGGAGCAGATGCGCTCTGCGGTTCAGGCGCACGTGTAGGCTTAGGCGCAGCGGTTTGAGCTTGAGCTTTCGGCTTTACAACAGCTTTAACGGCACCCGCTACAACAGTAATAGTTGGACGTTCACTCATAACAGACGTGGCTGCTTCCGCAATATCGTTCACAAGACGCTCACGCACCCATGATGCCACGAAATCATTGGAAGCTGTCAGTCGGATAGCAGTGCCATCGACTTCAGCCTGTAGTGGTGAAATCCATACTTTGAAAATGCCGGGATTAAGGCTTTCTTGTAGAATTTCTCGGATTTGGCCCCAAATATCAATCATGGGGATGTTCCTACGTTCTTTCATGCTATTCCGCAATTCGAGTTAAACCAGTGATACCTGTTAGTCTCTACACAGGCACTATCATCTGGCTAAGTTTAACAATGTCTCGATTTATCTATCTTTTTTAATAAAACACTATTTTCAGAAGAATTATTTGACTCACGGACAACAAGCGTTGACGCGGAAGACTTTATAGTTTCCACAACACTGTGGAAAAGTTTTCAACAATTAGTACTGTCGAAAACTGAAGAATTCGCCTTTTAAGGCTAATAATCGAAAAAGGCAATCATCTGACGCACTTTTTATTCTAGCCTTTTTGTAAAAAAATATGTGGAAGCCACAATATCACTCGACTCACACGGTTTAGACAAACCGAAACAATAAATTTAACAACTTGTTATAAAAAACAAGCTTTCGCGGTTTTGTAAATTTTGTGCCCACATTGTAAATAGCAAATATACAACTAGCCAATATAGGCAGTTACACGTGATGTGAACCGATTAGTTATGGAAGCGGATAACGACCGCAGGTGAACTTCTCACCTTCAGGGCAGTACTTCAACTTCTCGCAGCGAGCACCTGCATCTTCAAAGACACACGGCAACGCATCACGACAAATTTTCAGCATTTGATCTGCCATCGCTCTAATTTCCCATTGGGCACGGGTGCAACAACGGTGTTCAAAGAAATTAATGAGGCTTCGACAGTTCATAGTGACAACAATTTTTGATTCTGCAGCTTGCGGCAACACAAAGCGGGCATCTTCCTTTGCTTTCGCACCTCGCCCGTTATCTTCGAGAATTTTTTTCAAATCCTGATACGCATCACCGACTTCTTCTAAAAATTTTTCAAAGCGAGCTTTTGCCTCTGGGATTTTTGCAAAAGCAGGTGGCAGGATGTAATCGAAGTTACTTCCATCAACATATCGCTGGCTCTGCTGAGAAAAAGACGCAATACGATGGCGCACAAGCTGGTGAGTTAAAGCACGCGAGACACCTTCTATCGCAAAAGTAAACGACACATGTTCAATGGGACTGGCATGACCGGACTCCATAACCTTACGGATGAACGCAGCTTGTTTTTCTGCAGAGATCTCCCCGTCCACAAGCTTGGTATGCATATCACCCACAAAGCCTGCATGGTAGCACTGTCTGAATGCTGCATAAATAACAGCCATTGGATCTGGCGTTGAAGCAACAAGTTCTACCCTGCATGTTTTCTGAGGCATATTTCCTCCTAGGTTATGTTTTATTGGCGCGGCCTTATGCCAGAAAATTCAAATGACGATATGCTTTGGCCGTAGCAACACGACCACGGTGCGTGCGCTTAATAAAACCGCACTGAATAAGATACGGCTCATAAATATCTTCAATTGTTTTTACATCTTCAGAACAAGCCACTGCGAGAGTCTTAGCACCTACAGGGCCGCCACCATAATGTTCAATAAGAACACTCAGCAACTTTCTGTCCATCTGATCCAATCCGCTCTCGTCAACATCCATCATCTTTAATGCGCTACTTGCAAGATCTGCATCAACAGTTCTGTTTCCCTGTACCGTTGCAAAGTCACGCACTCGACGCAGAAGTCTATTGGCAATACGAGGCGTACCACGAGAACGGCGGCCTATTTCCAACGCGCCGTCTGATGCTATGTCTACGCCTAAGATACGTGCAGTACGGGTAACAATGGTTGCGAGTTCTTGCGGAGTATAAAATTCTAACCGACAGATCACACCGAAACGATCACGTAGCGGTGATGATAATAATCCGATGCGGGTTGTGGCTCCTACCAGAGTGAAGGGTTCCAAGTCAATCTTTACAGTCCGGGCTCCAGGTCCCTGACCGATGACAAGATCGAGCTTAAAGTCTTCCATTGCCGGATACAACACTTCCTCAACGCTGATAGGCATCCGATGAATTTCATCAACAAATAAAATGTCATTACGACCCAAGTTCGTCAAAATGGCTGCCAGATCACCACTCCGTTCGAGAACAGGTCCTGAAGTGGAAACTATGTTCACTCCAAGCTCTTCAGCCATAATCTGGGATAACGTTGTCTTACCCAGCCCGGGGTTGCCGTAAAACATGGTGTGGTCCATTGCCTGACCACGCGTTTTTGCAGCTTGAATGTATACTTTCAAATTTTGGCGCAATTCCTCCTGACCGATAAAGTCATCAAGCGAGGAAGGACGAACGGATTCGTCCATGCAGATATTCTGATCAGTATCCATTCCTATCCCTTTGCAAGAGCTTTAAGCGCACTTCGAAGAGCACTACCCACGTCAAGATCCGGCTCATTTTTCAAAATAGTTTTCAGCAGTGGTGCGGCTTCATCTTCGCCGTAACCAAGGTTGGCAAGGCCGTCTAAAGCATCACGGTACACACTGGTTGCTGGAACCTCACCCTTACCGGATACAACAGGCATTTCGTCCACTTTAAGCTTATACTTTAACTCAAGAAAAATATGCTGTGCCCCTTTCTTGCCAATACCGGAAACCTGCGTCAAGGCGTTAATATCTTCCTCAAAAACAATACGGCGCAGATCATCCGGACGATATACAGATAAGATGCCCAGCGCTGTTTTACCACCAACTTTCGATATAGAAATCAAAGTGGTATACATCTGGCGCTCGTCCCATGACTCAAAACCGTACAATTCCAGTGCATCTTCACGAACGACCGTGTAGACGTAGACTGCAATATCGCCACCCTTGGCAGGGACACGATTCATCGTATGGGCAGGCAAACGGACTTCGTACCCAACACCGCCCTCTGTAACGATGATGACACTCTGCTCCGTTGTCTCTGCAATTTTACCTTCAAGATATGCGATCATGATATATGCTTTGAAAAACTTTTTTGAATGAAGTGAATCAGGAGCGACAGGCTGTACATCACAACGCGTGAACGTCTCCGGCTATCAAGAGACTATTACCCAAGACGCTCCAATAAATAAAGCTGGTTTTGCCTTTTAAACATCTATTTGCCAGAACCTCAGGCAGATGCAGGCCAACAGGATGTTAAAAATATTTTGCAAGTCTGTAGACTGCCTACTCCATACGTATAGAAAAGCAAACAGGGGAATAATCAAAGGTATAACCCAACTTGTTTCAATACCACAGCATGTTGGGGAAAGCACGCAATTAGAATCTAGAAGCGGGTCTAGAGATACTTAGCAAAGCGGCTTGTATTGAGATGGCAGACCGCGGCAGCAAGAGCATCTGACGTATCCAGAGCCCAATTGGGCTTTTTCACACCTAAAATTTGTGCCACCATAAAAGCGACCTGCTCTTTTGCAGCACGTCCGCCACCCACAATGGTCTGCTTAATTTTGGTCGGTTCATAGCTGAACACTTTCACATCGTTTGCAGCGCACGCAGCGAGAGCAACCCCACGAGCCTGCCCAAGTTTTAATGCCGACGCAGGGTTTTTAGCTGTAAATACGTTTTCCACCGCCGCAACGGTGGGTTTGTGCAATTGTACAATAGCATTAAGTTCTTTAAAAATAAGCCCCATACGGCACGCAAAATCCTTATCTGTTGCGCGAATAGCACCACAGTCTACTAACTTTGCTACGCCGGAAATCTCTTCCACTATCCCCCAGCCCATCACGCGGGACCCCGGGTCAATGCCAAGCACTCGATTTACAGTCAAAACAAACTCCACCGGTCAAATGATGATGTATCCTAAATGCTCACTATGAAGTTTCTGCATTGTCTCGTCTACTGCGGAATAGTACAACTGCAAATTAAAACACACCAATAAAAAAGGAGAGAGCTTACACTCCCTCCCTTCTTTTTTCATCTTCTGCAAAAAATCTCGAACACGGTAACGTCTAATTATACTTTAAACAAAAATGTTCTCATCTAATTGCAGTCGCGAGAGAATACCTCTCGCGTGAATGCAAGGAGCTGCCCCCTTGCCCGCCGGAGTAATACAAACTCCGTCGCCACAGGCAAAAAAGTCTTTACGTAGCAGCCAACTTATTCAGCGTTAAGCTCAGCCATTACGTCGTCAGAAACGTCCATGTTGGTGAACACGTTCTGCACGTCCTCATTTTCTTCGAGAAGATCAATGAGGCGAAGCATTTTTCTTGCACCGTCAGCGTCAAGCTCAATAGTATTCTGAGGAATTTTTGCCATTTCAGCAGATTCAATTGCGATGCCGGCTTCTTCAAAAGCAGTACGAACTGCTTCCATGTCGGTAGGCTCACAACGGATATCCCATTCTTCTGTTTCCTCGATAATATCGTCAGCACCAGCTTCAAGACCGATTTCCATTACCTGTTCCTCGGTAACAGCATCTTTCTTAATAATGATCTGTCCCTTATTATCGAACATCCAGGCAACAGAACCGGCTTCACCCATGTTACCGTTGCCTTTGTTCAAGGTATGACGCATTTCAGCAACGATACGGTTTTTATTATCTGAAGCAACTTCGATAAGGATAGCCACACCGCCGGGACCGTATCCTTCATAGGTGATCTCGTAGATATCGCCACCAGCAAGTTCGCCGGTACCTTTTTTGATTGCGTTCTCAATTTTATCTTTAGGCAGGTTTACAGCTTTAGCAGCAGCAATAGCAGAACGAAGGCGCGGGTTGTTCGCAATATCACCACTTATTTTAGCAGCAATAATGATCTCTTTTGCAGCACGAGTGAACTGCTTAGAACGTACCGCATCCTGACGACCTTTACGGTGCTTAATGTTAGCCCATTTACTATGTCCAGCCATGATTCCTCCTTACGTAGTTGCAGCTAACATACTGCAACTGGAACAATAAAAAATAAATACACCTAAACCATTCAGGGTGCTTAAAATCAAAGGAAGTCGATTTAGAAATAACTACTAGTATTCGTATTCGAATTTCTTACCGTTAAATCCAAGACCGATATAAAAAATTTCCTTACTCTCATCACGTGAACTCTTTGGCTTAAAAGACTTCACACTTTTGAAATACTTACGCATAGCAGTCGCGTATGCCTGCACATCAGGCCCCATAAAGATCTTTACAACAAAGCTTCCGTTGGGCTTCAGGCAGTAACAAGCCACATTAAGAGCCTCGTAACAAAGCTCAGCAGAACGAGCTTGATCTGTAAACTTGTGGCCTGTTGTTTTAGGCGCCATATCGCTGATCACAACATCAAACGGCATAATTTCGGCAAGTACGTCTTCAAATTCCTGAGAACGCTCAAAAACATTCTCCTGCATAAAACGAACGTTCGGTGGAAATTCTGTTTCTGTGGTTTGAAGATCAGCCCCGATAACAAGGCCATCCGCACCAACTTTCTCAGCAGCACCTAAAGACCAGGATCCGGGAGCAGCTCCAAGATCAAGCACCTTCATGCCTTTAGAAAAGATAGCAAAACGTTTATCAATTTCTTTCAGCTTATATACTGATCTCGCGGGATAATTATCTTTTTTAGCCCGCAAGAAGTAATGATCACGATATTTTTTCATAATAAAACCTGTGCATTTGTACAGTAAAGCGCAGCCAACGCCAAGCGACTTACAATCATAAGCCGCAGAATAATACAGTGCCGCCACTATACCATGGGGTAAACCAAGACAACACTAATGAAGTTGCTGCGTATAATCACATCGAAGGTATTCTTCAATGTGACGGAGAATCCGCAATGGGTGTAAAGGGAAAGTGAAATTTCTGCAAGTTTAACGCTACAGCATGTTCGGAGCAGCAAACTGAGGTTTCAAACGCAGCCCCTCAATGGCGATGCGGGCACAGGCTTCAGCATCAGATCCGGCATGGTGATGCTGGAGAGTAATCCCCAAATGATCTGATACGGTATTCAACTTATGATTCACTAAATCCGGCCAGACTTGCCGCGCTAATTTAACAGTGCACAAAAAACGCTCATCGACTACTGGCATACCAGATGCGGCAAGACAGGCAGAAAGGACAGAGCGGTCAAAGGAAGCATTATGCGCCGCCACAAAATCTACCCCTTTGAACAACGGCGTAAATTGCGGCCACACATCAGCAAAGACAGGCTCATTTTCTACGTCCTTCCAACGTATATTGTGAACACGCACGCAGAACGGACTAAAATTACTTCGCGGTGGCTGCACCAGACGGTACAGACTATCGATGATCTCACCATTCTCTACACGCACAACAGCAACGGCACAGGCGCTGTCGCGTTTTGCATCGGCAGTTTCAAAATCAATTGCAGCGAATGTTCCTTTATATCCAGACATACTATTCGCCCCACGGAAGTACAGGAACCGTGGATATTGAGTTTTTTGGCGAACCTTCTACAACACGGTCACTATAGGAGAGGTACACCAGTACATTTCGCTTTGCATCGTAGAAACGTACAACTTGCATTGTTTTAAAAAGCAGTGAGGTGCGCTTTTTAAATACAGCCTCACCATCCTCTTTACCAGCCTTCACTCGTGCCGGAATGTTGATCGGGCCAATTTGAACACAATCAACTGATGCATCTGACGTATCTTCTGCAAGTCCTAGTGTTCCGCTGACGCCACCTTTCTTTGCACGGCTCAAGTAACAGGTAACCCCGTCAATATCCGGATCATCAAACGCTTCAATAACAATTTTATCGTTAGCCCCGAGCATCTTAAATACAGTGCTCACGGAACCAATATCTTCTGCTACGGCAACAGTCGTCATACCAAACACCAGTGCCATGCTCAGTACCATCGTTCGCAGTTTCATACGCTCTCCTCTCCGAATGAATTCAAGAGGGCGATTCAACCGTAAAAACGGTATTTTTGCAAGCCTTGGCCGTTATCCCGAACAGACTCGAGCGTATCATTGGCGTTTTTGCCAATTGATGTACACTAACCAATATGCGTCCGCTGTGTGGGAGACCTGCATGTGCGCAGAATACGCTTGCACAGATTTTTGTAAGACTAACCCAATAAGGAGACGACAATGCTCCCAGAAATTAATAAAATTCTTCTTGCCACAGACCTTTCGGATGATGCAGGAGCCGCACTGCGTTACGCCATCAGTTTGTCTGAAAAGTATACTGCCGAGCTCATCCTGCTTCATGTGTTACCAGACATGAAAGAACAGCTATATTTGAATTCAGGGTTCGACTTTGCCGCCGTATACGACGACAAAACACTTAAGACGCTACTGGAAGCCGGAGCTGACAAAGCAAAAGAAACAGTAACAGAGCTTATGCGCAAGCAGTGTGAAGAACTTGCAGGTGGCGAACAGGCGTGTGCCGCCCTCAAGCTTACCCCGATAATTTCTTCCGGCAGCGCCGTTAAAAAAATTATAGAGCACGCAAAAAATTGTGATCTCGTTGTCATGGGCACCAAAGGGCACAGTAAAATTGGCGGGATACTTGTCGGAAGCGTAGCACAAGGTGTTATTGCCAAAAGTCCTACACCGGTACTTATTGTCCGTTCAGAATAACTTTAAGAGTATCGGAGTAAGCAATGCTGCCTCATATTCAAAAAATCCTGTACGCAACGGATCTTTCCGGGCCGGCCAAGCATGCCTTAGGGTACGCGCTGTCCATTGCAAAGATATATCAGGCGGATCTCATGCTTCTTCATGTTATCCCGGATTGGGCACGCAATGTAACTCTTGCTTCCGGCCTTGATTTCGCAACAATCTATAATGAAAACACCTGGCTCAAGATTAAGGATGATGTCCTTCGAGTCAGTAAAAAGCATGCAAAAGAACGCATTGAATCCGCCTATCGACAGTACAAATATGAGCTCGAAGCAGCACATATTGCCACAACTGTACATGTACAAACAGGTCATCCTGTGCACACTATTCTGCAATTCGCTCATGAAGTGGACATGATCGTTATGGGTACCTACGGCCACTCCAAACTTGGAAGTTTTTTCGCAGGCAGTGTTGCACAAGGCGTTATTGCAAAATCCAGAACACCGGTCATGGTTGTACATTTAGAAAAAGACGAAACAACAAAGCCCTTATAGAATAGAGCCAAAAAAAAGAGGATAACGCACACCACGTTATCCTCTTTTTATTTCAATGTAGCGCCTAGCAAAGTTTTGCGCCAAGTGGCACATCCTTATCAACGCCGCATAGAACAATCTCACCATCTCTGTCTGCAAAACCGGTGACAAGGCATTCAGACATAATAGGGCCAATCTGTTTTTTCGGGAAATTGACTACCGCCATAATGAGCCGCCCTACCAATTCTTCAGGAGTATAGTGCTTCGTAATCTGGGCACTCGACTTACGCAGACCGATTTCTTCTCCAAAATCGATGTGCATTACATAGGCAGGCTTGCGCGCCTCTTTAAATACTTCTGCAGATAAGATTTTTCCCACGCGCAATTCAACTTTCTCAAAATCATTCCAAGTAATAGTCTCCATCTTTATCTCTCACTCTCGATATGGTTACAGGAAAATGCTGAACAGATCTGGGAACCTGTGATTAAAAAGATATCAGACACTATTAAACCGGTCTTGAATAAAACTGACATGATTACATACTACAAAAGCTGCCGTTGCTTTTTGTATTGTCCGGGAGTTACCCCGTATCGTTTTTTAAATTGCCGGGTGAGATGACTTTGGTCTGACAAGCCAATCTGCATCGCAACAGCAGAAAAGGGAACACCATGGTCGATAAGATTGCGCGCTTTTTCCAGACGAATTTGTGTTAAATACGCATGGGGGGTCATCCCCGTTTGCAAACGAAACAGTCGGATAAGGTGAAAACTGGTGCAACCAAGCATTTCTGCCAGTTCTTCCAGCAAGATAGGAAAATCAAGATGAGCATGGAAATATTCGGCAGCCTTAGCCACCCGCCTGTCACACGTATCACGCACAGGTTGGAGGTTTCTCCCCCCGCATTGCTCAAAGAAACCTGAAAACGAACTCAACACAAGCTCATCCACCTTCAGATCATCCTGAACACCAAGCATATATTCATGCAAAGCAGTAAAACTTCGCCAAAGCCCTGCATGTTCTAAAAGCCTGATTCCCAATGGGGCTGTGTACTCGGTCTCGTAAATATGCAAATACTGCTGCTGAAAAAATTCTTCTGTACAATAAAAACTACGTAAATGACTGTTGCGTTCATCACAGGAGCGATTGGCATGAGGGACTCCAGGTTCAATCAAACTGACTGCACCTGTCTGTAAAAACTTACTGTCACCGTTCACCGTATAGTGCTCACCAGTTTCTGAATTAAGCCACAACACATACGCATCATGCAGGTGCTCCCGAAACTTGTGTCCTCCGGCACAAGAGAGAATCTCAAGTCCGGCATATCGCGATGGCGGATACACTATATTCATACAAATCACCTAATCATTTCATCCAACAAGAGGCAAGAAACGAATCCCACTGCCGGAAATAAAAAAAATCTGCCTTCTCAGGCAGATTTTTTTATTTCAACAAATTACTAAATACATCATCAGACAACTGACGCCATCTCGCTTCTCAATGTTCTTTCAGCTTCAATCATTCCGGCAACTTTTTCTGTAAGCCGCAGAAGCTGATTAGAAAAACTGGCTTCGTTATCATACCACGCTACCAGCTTAAGCATTGTTCCATCCTGTATAGCAGTAAGCTGGCCATCCACGATGGAACCAAACGTAGAGCCATTAAAGTCACATGAAACAAGCGGTTCTTCAGTATATCCAAGATGCTCATTTGCTGCCTCGCGCAGCACTTTATTTACGTCTTCCACTGTAGCGGATTTTTCCAGTTCGAAAACACAGTCAATCATCGCTACACTTAATGTAGGAACACGAAAAGCAATCCCCTGCAATCTTCCTTCCATGTCCGGAATAACTTCTGCCACTGTTTTTGCAGTACCAACAGGAGTAGGAAGCATATTCATATGACACGCACGGGCGCGACGAAGATCAGGGTAATCATCATCCAGCAACTTCTGACGTTGCGTTACCGGATGGATGGTTGTCATATACCCGTGTCTTACCCCAAAATGGTTGTGGAGATGATACAACGGGAGCGCAAGACAGTTGGTAGTACATGATGCATTTGAAATGATATGATGATCAGAGCGCAAATCCTGCTCATTCACCCCCATAACAATTGTTACATCAGCCTCCGGTGCTGGACAGGCAACAAGAACCTTTTTAGCTCCGCTTGCTATATGTTGCAGGCAATGTTCGCGAGCTGCAAAACAACCTGCCGCCTCAATTACAATGTCACACCCGCTCCAGTCCCACTCTCCATAAGCTTTCTGGGTGACTGACACAAAAGAATTGTTCAGCGAAAATCCGCCCTCAACACTTTTTGCGTCCATAAAGCGACCATGAACAGAATCGTATCGTAATAGATGCGTCGCATCTTCAGCGGACATGAGATCATTAACCGTTACAAGACGCAAATTCTCATGTCCGGAGAGTAGACGGGCAAGGTACCGGCCTATACGGCCGAACCCATTAATCCCAATAGTTACAGACATCTCTCCCCCAGCTGAAAAACACAACTTGTCGAACAAACAAAAGCTACTCGACAACCGCAGGTTCTAGGCTTCCCAAATTTCAATACTTTCATCAGATATTTCTAAATCTTCAATGAAAGCACTTGCAAATCCTTCTTCACCTTCCGGAACGATGACAACAAACTGAATATCGTGACCATCTGCAAAATCCGCAAAGGCTTTAAAACGCTGCGATGTTTCCGGTAAAGCAAAAAAATCTTTAGTAACAACATCAAAAATAAATTTAACATTCTTTCTGTTAGTTGCCTGCAGTTCCGGCATAAAACCGTTAACTTCTTCCGGCTCATCAAAACCTTCAAACCCGTAGGTACGAACATCTTTGTATCCAGAATCCAGCAACGCTTCTAATGCAGTTTCTACTAATTCATCACGCAGTTGTAACACGTCATCATGCATGTTTTTCTATGACCTTATAATATATAGTAAAAGACATTTTCCCGCCACATGCTACGCATGCAAAGCGGATCCAGTAATTTCAGCATACACTCGTACTGCATAGCTAATCCCAACAGCTTGGTCAGTCAAGACGATTACTCGCGCGCATTGCGGTTTCCCATGAATTTTTAACCAGCTCCTTCAACAAATATTTCTATACGTTTTTACTCTGTTCTTCTGCGCTAATTATTACAAGATATGATCAGTAAGAATTGAGATAAAAATATAACAAGCTTACTTTTCATATCTTCCGCGTCTGCCTTCTTACCCCCGTACTTTTTTGGGGGTTGCACTATGACAAAATTGGCGTACAGTGGTGTCTGACGCCCTTATTATCTCAAAAAAGAAACTAGTGTTTGCTCCGAGGTTCTATCTAATCTCTTTTAACACCGTTTCTACAGATCGGATAATAACCAAATGTATGTGTGATCCCTCTGCAGTACAGCTTGCTCCAGAGGGATTATTAATTCTTTAGAACAATATATCGTCGTAATTCAATGTATATGATGTTCTTTTCTTTATGAGTAAACGCTCATTATTGGCACTTACTCCTTATCTATGGATTAATTTGCAGACTATTTTGACTATCATACCAATTCCCCGTACTTTGGAATTGGTATGGAGGACTCATGAACTTTCGACAGCTAGAACTTTTTTTATCCCTTGCTAAAACGCCTAACATTTCTGTTGTGGCAAAAGAGCATTTTCTCACTCAATCTGCCGTTTCAGTTGCCATTAAAGGCCTGGAACAGGAACTTGGAGTTCAGCTTTTTGATCGTCTCAACCGCAGACTAAGCCTGAACTCCAATGGGCGCTTGCTGCTGCAAAATCTTGAACCTGTCATGGAAAATTTCCATAACGTACTTCATTCATTTGAAGGAGACTTGCTTACAGGAATTCTAAAAGTGGGCGCTTCGTCCACTATTGCCGATTACATACTACCGCAAATTCTTTTTGAAGTTTCAGACTCATATAAGAAAGTTACCATCGAAACGGTCTTTTCCAGCCCGCAAGCTATCATAGAAAAGGTAGAAAACGGCGATATTGATCTTGGCTTGGTAGAAAATGAAATCCCGAACAAGCAACTCATCTACACCCGCCTCTGCGAAGATGACCTCATCATTGTATCCACTGATGAAAATCTTGCTAAGAACGGCCCTTATGATATTGAAGAATTGCTCGACAAAAAATGGATTCTCCGAGAACTGGGTGCCGGAGTCCGCGACGCCCTTGAAGAATATATGGGACCGTTAATGAGTAAGCTCAATGTGGTTCTCGAATTAGATCACACGGAATCCATAAAACGAATTCTGCACAATCCTAATACAATTTCCTGCATGTCGCCTTTTGCCATTCAAAGAGAACTGGATAACGGAGAGGTATTCCCAATTGACATCAAGGGCCCCCCAATCAGCCGCTTCTTCTACTCCGTTACTCATAAGGTAAAATATCGTACACGATTACTCGACAAGTTTGAAAAAGCTGTAACCTCGTATCTAGATACAGATAAATTACTCTACAGAAACTAACTCCAACATCTTGCAAACAAAGATATCCGCACATAGAGTTTAAGCAGGATGATTTTGTAAAGAGGATAAGCGAATGTCATGGAATGAAATGCTGCTCATGGTGGGACAAGACTGGATGCTTTTTGGTCTTGCTTTCATTTTACTATTTATGTTCTTACGCCGCACGTTGCGTGTTGGCGGTTTCTTAGGGGTCACCGGGGTTATTACCACTGTAGTTCTTCTTGCCATGCTTTCATGGGTACAATGGAATAGATATCAAGTCTGCAATTCTATTGTGCAGATTATCACCACCGACAGTCCTGCATACAAGATCCTGACTCCGAATCAGGAGCCTATATTCAAACCTGTCATCGTAACCATCGATAACGTTCGATACATTGCTGATGCAGAAAATGAAAAATCACAAACCTATCTGCCATGGCGGGTCATCGCTATGCCCCAATAAATACTCATAAAAAGCCCACTCGTTTGTGGGCTTTTTTTATCGACATAACAGCCAAATTACGCACTTTTTAGCTTCCTGCAAAAGATACTGCGACACACTACCGAACAAATATGCATCACTGCGAGTAACTCCTCGTCTCCCGATTACGAGCGTGTTGTAATGCCCTTGCTTCAACTCTTTCAAAATAGCCTTTGCTATCAATCTCTTTCGCTCAGAATCTTCCAAAGGTTCATCACGCTCATCAAGTGTAACAAACTTGTTCGTAATGCATGAGGGATCAAGCCCTGACTGTTTTACTTCATCAACAATCTGTTCATGCACTAAAAGCTGTTTTTTATGAGCCTTAGCGCACTGTTCTTTCCATGCCCCCATACTGGAAAACAAGGAACAAGCAGGTAATTGTTCTATGGTCAGAACAAGAATGGTGTATTTCCCTCCGCATTTATCTGCGATAAGTTCCACTAATTCACGACAATACGTAAGGGCATCGCGGGCACTTTGGCTGGCATCATATGCCACAAGAATTCGCAGTTCTTTCACTGTGCATCTCCTTTAAGCAATCAACGGACTCTGCCGCTCATCCAGAAAAAGTGTATCGCTCCGGTAATATTCTTTGCATGATAACTATATTGTTATACTATTCCAGCAAGCTCAGTAGAACCATAGTACAAATCATGCTTCGGCTTAAGCCTATTACAGGAGTTATTATGGAAAAAACATTCAAGCAGATTCTACAACACAGGCGGGCAATTAACTTTTTTGATCCCGAACGCGATGTACCGGAAGCCTTGCTCCGAGAGCTCGTTGAGGACGCAACTCATTCACCGTCGAGCTTCAACTTGCAGCCTTGGAACATCATGGTACTCCGCGATAAAGAAGAAAAAATGCGCTTACAAAAACTGGCTATGAACCAGTTAAAGGTAAGTGAAGCACCCGTCACACTTATTATACTCGCAGATACAAAAGCATGGCATAAGGACAACGAGGCATTCAAACTCGTAAAAAAACATAAATTGCAGGACGGGGAATTAAAAGAAGACCAAATAGACTGGTTCCATGGTGTATGCGAACGGCTTTACGGCAAATCGCACGATTCTGAACTGGCGTTTGCGGTAAAAAACACTGCATTCTTTGCAATGTCACTCATGTATGCAGCCGCTGCTAGAGGGTTGGAAACTCATCCGATGGACGGTTTCGATCACGATGGTGTAAAAAAAGAATTCAATATTCCAGAGAACTACTGGGTTCCACTGCTTCTGGCAGTAGGACATCATGCTAAAAATGCAGAAGTTTTGCCGAAGAAAAAACGTAAGTCATATGATGAGCTAGTTCTCTCTTTTGATTAACTTTCCCTGCGGTGGGCATAGGTATACCCACCGCAGAAAAAAATCTTATAACTTTACTCTGTCTGCTAATTCCAGACACATATCAGCTTTGTTGAGCGTATAGAGATGAATGCCCGGAGCGCCTCCATCAACAAGTTGTCGAATCTGGTTCACAGCAAACTTTAATCCGGTTTCTTTTACAGCATCGTCGCCACCCTTCTCGTTTGCTTCTTCCAAAGAAAGATACAACTGTCCGGGAATGTTTGCACCACAAAGGCTTAAAATACGACGAATAGAGCTAAGTGATTGTATTGGAAGAATACCCGGAATAACAGGCTTGTTAATTCCATTACTACGTAAGCGTGATACAAAGTCGAAATATTCCCGTACATCAAAGAACAACTGTGTTACGACAAAATCACTACCGGCATCAATTTTAACACGTGTGTAGTGCAAGTCATCAGCAAAAGTCGGGGACTCTGGATGCGCTGCAGGATAACCGGCTACAGAAATACCAAAGTCCGGATGCTCGTTACTCACAAGTCCTACCAAATCAGAAGCATATCTAAGCTGCTGATCTGTCCAACTAAATTTTTCATCTGCAGGACGATCACCCCGTAAAGCTAACACGTTATGAACATCTGCTTCCCGCAGTTTATTAATAAACCCGTTAATTTTTTCCTTTGAAGCACCAACACAAGTAAGGTGGGCCATCGGCTCGATACCGGCCTCGTGCTTCATCCGAGACGTAATTTCAAGAGTGTTATCTTGTGTGGAACCTCCTGCACCATATGTAACAGAAGCGAACAATGGATTAAGCGCCTTTAAACGTTCCACAGTTGAGAAAAAAGAATCCCATTGCTTTTTCTCTTTCGGTGGAAAAAATTCAAGTGAATAAAAAGGCTTACTCTGACTTTTAATGGCATCAATAATTTTCACAAAACTACCCTCAACATTTCTATTTAATCAACCCAGTATCACTTTTGTTCATGCGATAGCTATTTATATATCAATAGAACTTGATATGTCAATATTTAAATATAGTCATTTAGTTTCATATAGACAGACTTTCAACCTAGGCGTATTAAATGTATAAGATAAAAATACAACAAACATAATGGAGAGATATTTTTTATGTATTCTTGGCAGATTATTTATTTAGTACTTGTTGTGGCGCTTGCAAGCTTTGTTCTTCTCCGTTCTCCTGAAGGAACAGCAGGAAAAATTATGACTTTTATACTTAACTGGCTTGCACCATATACTTCCATTACTATTGCTTTTGTCGCAATTTTTCAGCAAGGTTTTTTACCTGCTCTGCCATTTTTTGCCCTTGCCGGCTTCTGTTTTATTACTTTTCTAAAGCGGAGCACCAACGCAACGCAAAATAACTAACTTTCCGGCTTGACTCTTTGCAGTCACCGCCACACCGAAAATATTTTTAATGATTCATTACCGCCGCATCATACTTATAGTTGCAGCTAGCTTCATTCTGGTTTGCAACTCAACACTTCCGCTTAAAGCTGAGGTCAACTGGACGACAGTTGCCAAAGGATTATCTTTGGCTGAAATTCCCGTCGAAACAAATGGACTCACTTCTGCTACGATTACGGCGCTCCGAATTTCTCCTGATGACTATGAATTCATTCTGCTTATGCGCTCCAGAGAGGGAGATGCTTTCACACCGGAGCAATGGGCAGCACACTACAACCTTACAGCGCTTATTAATGCCTCCATGTATCTTCCGGATAACTCCAAAAGTACCGGGTACATGCGCGATAAGGAACACATAAACAATGGATTCATTCACAACAGCTTTGGTTCATTTTTTGTTGCCAATCCTAAAAAACCGGGTCTCCCTGCGGTAGACATTATAGACAGACACCAGCAACAGGATAGAAAACTACTCTCCAGCTATTCAACTGTAATACAAAACTACCGTCTCTTTTCAGCATCACTAACGCCACTATGGCCTGAAAAAGCCAGAGAAACATCTATTGCAGCTGTTGCTAAGGACATCTTCGGCAATATTGTCTTTATCCACTGCCGCACACCAATGACTGTACGAAAATTTACCAAACGTCTTCTTGAGTCCCAACTACAGCTAGTATCAGCAATGTATGTTGAAGGAGGGCCTGAAGCGAGCATGTTTTTAAATACACCAGAACTTTCCCGCACATGGGCTGGACGCTATATTGGTGATTTCTGGAATACGGAAAATAAGCAATGGAGTTTGCCTAACGTCTTGGGCATCCGGTCAAGGAAGAAGCGCTAGCCACTTGATTTTGCCCCAATGCCTTGATAGTTCTTCTACAGCCCTCGACAACGGGGCATCATGTAGCACGTACTGCAACTCAAAAATATTCAACAGACGTTGCCTATCAGGTTACGATACAAATACTTATATACATAGGAGAGCGCACATGCCTCTTTATGATTTTAACTGTCAAAAATGCAATGAAGTATTCGAAGAGATAGCCTCTTCTGACTGTACCTCTGGTGAAACCTGCCCTGCTTGCGGAAGCACTGATACAATCCGAATGGTATGCGCGCCAAGTCCTATCCCTGGAAGTGGCACCAACCGATTACCAAGCACACTCATGCGTGGCGGTGGAGCCAAATTTGAAAAAGTTCCTATGCCTAAGAAACCTATTCCACAATCAAAGCCTAACTGTCCTTCCGGCGGATGTGGCAGCTGTCCAGGCAGCTCCAGCAATTAATTTCAAAAAAAAAAGCCGAGGCAATCGCCTCGGCTTTTTTTGCTATATTATAACTAATTATTTTCCAGCCTACTTCTTCCAGGTTGATAATTCTCTCGTACAGCAGGCTTTAGCGGATCAACATGTACAAGTGCATCAACGACGTCAAACTCACTTTGCTGAAGCAGATTTTCCACTTCCTCTGCGATGGCATGTCCCTCCTCTACAGAAATAGAGCCATCAACCGAAATATGCAGGTCTACAAAAACTGCAATCCCCTGATAGCGGGTTCGCACCTTATGTACATCCTGAACACCTGCAACTGAGGATGCCAACCTCTTAAGGCTTTCAACAGTATCTTTAGGGACGCCTTTATCCACAAGCTCGTTTACAGCGGGCACCGTCACTTCCCAAGCTGCGTGCATAATAAAAAATGCGACAATTATGGAGCCCGCAAGGTCTAGCCAATGCAATTCAGGAAATATAAGTGCAACAAGCACTGAGATTGCGGCAGGAATAGAACTAAGCGCATCACTGCGGTGATGCCATGCATTAGCGACAACAGACGGAGCTTTATACAAACGCCCGTAATATGCTGTCCATCTGAATAAAATCTCTTTAACAACAATTGAAGCCAGCGCAGCCCATAGGGCCACAAACTTTGCATGGTGGACGTGTTGCTCCGAATAAGCCATTGACGCATCAACTACTATTCCCATAGCAACTGCAGCAAGCAAAATTCCAATTCCGGCAGTAATCAAGGTTTCGTAACGTTGATGACCATACGGATGGGAATCGTCTGGTGGAGCAGTCCACATACGTACACCTAACAGGAGCGAAATATCTGTTACCAGATCAGAGAGACTGTGAATGCCATCCGCAGTAACAGCCCTGCTGTTACCCATAATACCTGCGGCTATCTTTAATCCAGAGAGCAAGACGTTGACAATAAGCCCAACCCACGTGACTTTTGAAACAGCAACAATCTGGTCAACTCGTTTAACATTTTCTGACATACAATATCCATTCACAGAATTATGCAGCTTCTTATAGCACTACATTTTGAAAATTCATGTCCCTAAGGTCATAAAAAAGAAACGATTCACTTGGATTATTCCAACACAACGTTTTTAACACCTCGTTAGCCT
Source organism: Halodesulfovibrio aestuarii DSM 17919 = ATCC 29578 (assembly GCF_000384815.1). NCBI lineage: Bacteria > Pseudomonadati > Thermodesulfobacteriota > Desulfovibrionia > Desulfovibrionales > Desulfovibrionaceae > Halodesulfovibrio > Halodesulfovibrio aestuarii. The sequence goes on along the minus strand of NZ_ARQF01000021.1, from coordinate 2,431 downwards.
GCATCGAGGCTGCCATAACGACTGCAGGAGCTGGGGTACCCAAAATATTTTCATCACCATCACCCGAGCCAAGCAATTCTGCGGGACCTGTTTTACCCGGCATGACCGTTCCTACGTATCCACTTAACCCCGCAACGGCAGCCGTAACCATAGGTATATTACAAACCGATGCAGCTTGCTGTATATCCAACCGAGACTCTAGTCCCCCTAGACAGTCTACAACAATATCCACGTGCTGAGCATAATCAATAAGTGCATCGCCGTGTAAAAAATGGTCAACAGCAATAAAGTTGATCGCAGGATTCACACTAGTAACACGCCGTTCTGCCTGCTTGGTTTTTTTTTCACCTAAAGATTCAACCGTTGCGTTCAGCTGACGATTCAAATTTGTTGGTTCAAAAAAATCACCATCAGCGCCGACAATTGTTCCCACACCAAGTCGGGCTAACTGTTCCACAACATACCCGCCTAAACCTCCAAGTCCTACAACAAAAACTTTAGAGCAAAGTAACTTGTGCTGTTCCTTTATCGAAATTAATGAAAAATTCCGAACATATCTTTCTGGCAAAATATTTTGTTCCAACGCAGCCTTTTCAACTTCAAGAAAGGAAACTCCTTCTGCCTTAGAAAACACTTCCACGGATTGAACCGCCAAGGTCGAAATAGTTTTACCATCTGGTAACACTAGTGGCCCACTTGCTTCCTTAATAGCATGAGATAGAACAAAATTCGTTTTCATATAAGATACACTCCCTCTGATCACCTAATCATATCAATATGCTATTCGCAAGGCAGTTCCACCCATTTTACATCAAAAAAAGCATCCTCATTGAAGGTTAACTTCTATCCGGATGGGAAAAATTAAACATTTCGATGGCACGGAGGGACGCATTAAAAAACTCCAGAAACTGGAGTTTTTTAGGCTAAACATAAGCGGAGAGAAACGAGCCTTTGGAAGCTATCCATCGATAACTTGTCCTGATTGATCGTACATAAGGCCACACCGCAGATCAAAATAATGATTTACACTCATGGTCGGGCATGGAGCATTTAGTGCTACTTGTGTCACCGTCGAACCTAAAAATGCTTTTTCAGGATCTTGTTCTTTAGAATGGTGCGCCATAACTATCAGATCAGTATTACTTTCTTGAGCTATATGTAATATTTCCACGGCGGCTTCGCCACTGCACACTTCATATCCGCACTCCTTCACTCCCCTCAGTCGAGCCTCATATTCTCTTTTTAATCGTTTCATTGATTCTGCGTTTTGAGACTCTTCTTCGGTAACATTAACAAGTCTAATTTGTGCATTATATTGCCGGGCTAATTGCCCTCCGTAGTTTATTGCACATTCTGCTTGCTTGGAGAAATCAGTTGCGACAAGTATTCTTTCAAACAAAGGCTCCTTGCACACCACATCTTTACGAATAATTAAAATAGGACATCGCGCCTTCTGGCTTACCCTTTCAAGAGTACTTCCAGCCATCCCCCACATATGGGAGCGTTTTTCTTCATATTCCTTGGTATGGGGACCCATGACGATCAGATCGGTTTTTTTCTTTCTGGCAAGTCTAAGTAATTCATTGTGAGGAATTCCCGGAACCACCATCACTTCAGAATTGGGAAGTTTTTCAAGGGAGAGACTATAGCGCTCTTCAAGTTGTTTTTTCAGTCGCTCAGTTTCCCCAGAGTGCTCCAAATGTTGAATACTACCCCAACCTTGTTCCATGCCTGCTACGTGGATAGGATAAAGATTTGCTTCAAATTTTTCCGCTAACTCTGTGGCCAGCTTCATCGCACAATCATCAATTCCGGTAAGCGAAATTCCCACAATGATGTCTTTAAACATAGCTCGCCTCTTTGGGATTATAATTTGTTATGTGGTCAAAACGTAGATCATTAAAGGAAACATTACGTTTTCGATTCAAATTGTCGAACTGCGTTGAATAGCTAGCCCTTACGATCAATAATAAGCTTTGATTAGAGTTTGTTACAAATAAGGCGCCAAGCAATACATCAAATTCTTACAGAACGCCCCAAACCAATCAGCAACCACACACTGACCTTATTAGTCAAAAAATAGCACCCCCACAGTTTATGGGCAATGAAATTTAGCAATACTTTGTTTCTTCCACATATTCAGCAGTTCAAAAATCACAAAGTAAAAGGAGAAAGGGTATCCCTTAAATGCGGATTCACAAAATGTGGTTAAGACATAATTACAGATAGGTTTGGATATATAAAGAAAGCCGGTTGTCATGCGACAACCGGCTTTCTTTTACGCTTATTCGTAAACCTGAAAGACAGAGCACTTCTTAGCGCTCTATCAGACAAAAAAAAGACCGCGTTTCATTTGAAACGCGGTCTTAAAATAAATCTTGGCAGCGACCTACTTTCCCACAGGCTCCCCTGCAGTATCATCGGCGATGGT